>NZ_CP199935.1:4800000-6298853 GCF_052814245.1 Nocardia sp. IBHARD005 | reverse complement strand
ACAGCGTCCTCCCCGGACCGGTTTGTTGGGGCCCACGGCCTTCGCGCACGCCGGAAAGCACCCTTGAACAGGTGTAATCCAGTGATCCTGCGGACAACCGAAGCCGGTTCGAACGCTGTGGCCCGGTGATTGGCGGACTACGGCGCGGGCACCGACGGCCCTACGAATATGCCACTGCGGCCGTCTGTCCACATAATTATCCACAGATGTGGACAAACCTGGGGATAAAGGAATTCTGCCAGCGTGTGGCAGTGAATGGGGCTGGACCTGCGGTTCTTCAGCAATCCCCCGGCTACAGAGGCTAGCTGGCCGAGCCGCGCAACGCCAGGGGTGTGGAAGAACTCACGAAAAGTGGCCGCATGCGTCACTGCGGCCCGGGCGTGTCGTGCCTGGTCGGGCCGATCCCTTGGTCCTTTCGGGTGTCCGGTAGCCTTGACCTTGTGCCGGTGACAGGTACGTGGGGGCCGAGTTTGACCCGTTCCTTCGGGGTAAGTACCCTCGTACAGTCACCCCTTGGCGCGGTTGGCGGCTGTCTGCTGCACATCGATCGCCAAGGCAATCTGTGCGTAGACCGCGGTCCGCAGCGCAGACAAATCATTTGTACAGACTTCGGGCGCCGAATGGTGCCCACCTACTACAGGAGTGTTGACCGTGGCCAAGGGCAAGCGGACGTTCCAGCCGAACAACCGTCGTCGGGCTCGCGTCCACGGCTTCCGTCTCCGGATGCGTACCCGTGCGGGTCGCGCCATCGTTGGGGCGCGTCGCCGTAAGGGCCGTACCGAACTGACTGCCTGATCGCGCGTAGTCGGACGCTCGGGTGTTGCCTGAGCCGTATCGGTTGCACCACCGTGCCGAATTCTCCCGCACGGTGCGCCGCGGTCAGCGAATCGGGAGGCGAGATCTCGTCGTACACGCGCTTACGCTCGGGTACGACGATGTCGCCGACGGCGATTCCCTGGTCCGCGTAGGCGGTCCTCGGTTCGGGCTGATTGTCAGCAAGGCGGTGGGTAACGCGGTGGTTCGCCACCGGGTGGCCCGCCGCCTGCGTCATATGTGCGCCCAGGTGGTCGACGAACTACCGGTCGGCACCGACGTCGTGATCCGGGCACTGCCCGGTGCCGCTACCGCCGATTCCGCCGAGTTGCTGCGCCAGCTGCGCACCGGTCTGCGCAAGCTCGGCTTGCGTGGGGAACCGGAGCTCGCGCTCGGTCGCACCTCGGCCGGTGAACGGCGATGAGGACCCTCACCCGCCTCCCCGCGAAAGCCTTGATCTCGCTGATCGAGCTCTACCGGACCTATGTCTCCCCCACCCGGATGCCGATCTGCCGGTTCACCCCCACCTGCAGTGAGTACGCGGTGACTGCCTTGCGTACCCGCGGGTTGGTCGTCGGATCGGCGCTCACGGTCGTGCGGCTCGCTAAATGCGCGCCCTGGCACCCTGGAGGGTGGGATCCCGTGCCTGAGCGCGGGTCGAAAGCTCGCATGAGCGGTCAGCGGCCGGAGGCGGAAGCGGAGCGTGACCACGGAGGCCGCCCGAGCATGCGCAATAGACACTGCACACAGTCATCGCCCGCGCTGATCGGCGATACGAACGACGGGAGTACCTAGAGCCGTGCTCGACATCATCTATTGGCCGGTATCCGCAATTCTGTGGTTCTGGCACAAGGCCTTCGGCTTTGTGTTCGGCGCTGACAGCGGGCTCACGTGGAGCCTCGCCGTGGTGTTCCTGGTCTTCACTCTCCGGCTGGTGCTGTACAAGCCGTTCGTGAAGCAGGTGCGCACCACCAAGCAGATGCAGGAACTGCAGCCCCAGATCAAGGAGCTGCAGAAGAAGTACAAGAACGACCGCGAGACCATGGCGCGGGAGATGCAGAAGCTACAGAAGGAACACGGCTTCAACCCGCTCATGGGCTGTCTGCCGGTCCTGGTGCAGGTGCCTGTCTTCCTCGGTCTGTTCCATGTGCTGCGCTCGTTCAACCGCACCGGCCACGGCTGGGGTCAGCTGGGCATGTCCGCCTACGACAACGCGCACACCCCGAACTACATCTTCAGCGCGACCGACGTCCAGTCGTTCCTGAGCGCGCGCATCTTCGGCGCGCCGATCGCGTCCTTCATCACCGCGCCCGTGAGCGAGATGCAGGCGTTCGCCGACTGGGGTGGTACGCCGACCAAGCTGAACATCGCGATGGTCGCGGTGCCGCTGATGATCATCGCCGGTCTCGCGACCCACTTCAACGCTCGCGCCTCGGTACAGCGGCAGACGCCCGAAGCCGCCGCCAACCCGCAGGCCGCCATCATGAACAAGCTGTCGCTGTGGGTCTTCCCGCTCGGCGTGATGGTCGGTGGCCCCTTCCTGATGATCGGCATCCTGCTCTACTGGGTGGCCAACAACATCTGGACCTACGGACAGCAGCACCTGGTGTTCGGCCGGATGGAAAAGGAAGACGAAGAGCGCAAGCAGAAGAAGCTGGAGCTGCGGTCGCAGAACGCGCCCAAGCCCGGCGCCAAGCCGGTCGACGTCCGCAAGAAGCAGGACGCCCCGGCCGATGGCGAGCCGTCGGCGAACGGCACCGCGACGACCAACGGCACCACCCCCAAACAGTCGGCCAAGCAGGGCGGCGGCAAGCGCAGGCCCGGCGGGCAGCAGCGGCCGGGTAACCGTGGCCGTGCGAACCAGAAGCGTAAGCGCTGAGACGCGATCGGATAGAGGGAATCCAATGACTGTTGAGACCGAGACCGACGGAGGGGACGCCACTGTGGCGACAACTGCTGCTGACGTCGTGAACGACGCCGAAGAAGCGTTGATCGAAGAGGGCGAGATCGCCGGCGACTACCTCGAGCAGCTACTCGACGTGCTCGACTTCGACGGCGATATCGACCTCGATGTCGAGGGCGACCGTGCCATCGTGAGCATCGACGGCGGCCGCGATCTGACCAAGCTCGTCGGGCGCAACGGTGAAGTGCTCGACGCACTGCAGGAGCTGACCCGGCTCGCCGTGCAGCAGGCGACCGGCGTGCGTAGCCGGCTGATGCTCGATGTGGCCGGTTGGCGTGCACAGCGCCGGACCGATCTGAGCGAGATCGGCGTCGCCGCCGCGAAGCGGGTGCTCGAGTCGGGAGCGCCCGAGGCGCTGTCCGCGATGACTCCGTTCGAGCGCAAGATCGTGCACGACGCCGTGGCCGATATCGATGGCGTAGCAAGCGAGAGCGAAGGCGTCGAGCCGAATCGTCACGTGGTGGTAGTGCCCGAGTAGGCTTACCTCCGCCGTAACCACGAATGATGTGATTAGGCCTCCGGTCTCGGACCGGGGGCTTTTTCATTGCCCTCAACGGAGAAGGATGTTTCACGTGGAACGAGAACTGGGCACGCCGTCCGACGAGCTGGAACCGCCCGCCGCCGCTGCCCGGGTGTTCGGCGACCGCTTGGATATCGCCCGCCGCTACTGCGCGGCGCTGGCGACGGCCGGCGTGGAACGCGGTCTCATCGGCCCGCGCGAGGTTCCCCGGCTGTGGGAGCGCCACATCCTCAACTGTGCCGTCATCGGCGAGCTGATCGATGAGGGCGCTTCGGTAGTCGATATCGGTAGCGGCGCCGGGCTTCCCGGAATCCCGCTCGCCATCGCCCGGCCCGACCTTCGTATCACTCTCGTGGAACCGCTGCTGCGCCGGACGATCTTCCTGAGCGAGTTCATCGAAGAAGCCGGACTGGATGTCACTGTGGTTCGCGGTCGTGCGGAGCAGTCCGGCGTGATCAAGGAAGCGGGCGGTGCGGATGTCGTTACTTCGCGCGCGGTCGCTCCCCTCGCCAAACTCGCGCACTGGTCGCTCCCCCTGCTTCGTGACCACGGCCGCATGCTCGCTCTCAAAGGAACCAGCGCCGCAGAAGAACTCGAACGCGACGGCGCCGAGCTGATCCGAGACGGTGCCACCGATCTCCGTGTTGTCGGGTGCGGTGCGGGCATCGTCGAAATCCCCACCCTTGTCATCAGTGCCGAACTGCTCCCCCGCGCCGAGCGTCCCACTCGTCGTAGTGAACGCAAGGCCGCCGGCGTGGAGAAGAAAGCGCGAAAGCGTCGCGAATCCTGATCGGCCTGAAACTTCGTCTGCTGGGTAGGTTCGCACATTTCGTAACGTGACGAATCATGCCGAGGGTCGTTGCATAGGCTTGAAACGGTTCGATTTTCGATAGTTGCGGAGGGGTGCCGCGTTCGCGAAGCAGAAGTGTTTCACGTGGAACGCGAAACCCCTCCCCTCTCTGCTTGTAGATCCAACTCCGCAATCGCCGAGCGGATTTCACCAGCCGGATCGCAGCGGCTCGTGCGTTGATCCATATTCGCCTGGACCGTAGCTGCACCTCGGCGGCGAGGAAGACGTGGATGGTTTCACGTGGAACGTGGTCTCGGAGAGGCGGAACAGCGTGTCCTTCTCGGCGTGCCGCGATTCAGCTTTCCTAACTGTCTTAGGGCTGGCAAGCTATCAGGGTCGGGCGGGAGTGAGCCACCCTCCTCGAGCCTTCGAGTTCTCCACCGACACAGTTTGTTTGTGACGACACGGCGCCGACGCTCGTCGGGGATACGTGATCTGAAGTTTCTCGGGTTAGGAGCAATCTATGTCGAGCGGTCCGGCGAATGTTTCACGGGAAACCGCGTCGCGGGTCCCGGGGATGCTGGATTCCAGCAGCTTCGACGCGGAGACGTTCGGGAATACTCCTTTCGGGCATATCTCCCCGGCCGAGACCCCGATCGCGGCGGAAGCGCAACGCGCCAGCCAGATTCTGCATCCAGGAAAGGTCACTGTGCCGAAACCTCGCGAGCAACGGGTCATCACTATCGCCAACCAGAAGGGCGGCGTCGGCAAGACGACTACGACGGTCAATCTCGCTGCGGCGCTAGCGCACCAGGGAATGACGGTCCTTGTGGTCGATCTTGATCCGCAGGGGAACGCGAGTACGGCGCTGGGCGTCGCACACAACTCGGGTGTGCCGTCCAGCTACGAGCTGTTGATCGGCGAGGTGGCGGTCAAGGACGCGATCCAGGTGAGCCCGCACAGCGAGCGCCTGCTGTGCGTCCCCGCCACGATCGACCTGGCCGGCGCGGAGATCGAACTGGTCTCGATGGTCGCCAGGGAAGGCCGGTTGAAGACCGCGATCCGCGAGGCGGCCATGGCCGGTTTCGACATCGATTACGTGCTGATCGACTGCCCGCCCTCGCTCGGCCTGCTCACGGTCAACGCGCTCGTGGCGGCCAAGGAGGTGTTGATCCCGATCCAGTGCGAGTACTACGCGCTGGAAGGCGTGGGTCAGCTGCTGCGCAATATCGGGCTGGTGCAGGCGCACCTCAACCCGGAACTCCACGTGTCGACCGTCCTGCTGACGATGTACGACGGCCGCACCAAGCTGGCCGACCAGGTTGCCGAGGAAGTGCGCAACCACTTCGGCGATGTCGTCCTCAAGTCGATGATCCCGCGCAGCGTGAAGGTGTCGGAGGCGCCGGGCTACGGGATGACCGTGCTCGATTACGATCCAGGCTCCCGCGGTGCGATGAGTTACATGGACGCGGGACGCGAGCTCGCCGCTCGTGCGCAGCTGAAGCAAGACGCGTCTTAAGCGTGAGTTGGAACGAGGAAGGGATCGGTAGCCGATGAGTCAGGCGAAAAAGGGCGGTCTCGGTCGCGGGTTGGCCGCATTGATCCCGACGGGTCCGGCCGTGGCGCCGGGCTTGAGTAGTGCGGCGGCAAGCGTGATCGGGATCAATCCGATCGGCCCGCAGCCGGCCGAGGCATTCCTGCATCGGGTTCCCGATGCAGAGCCGGAACCCGAGCTCGAATCCGAGCCCGAATCCGATCTGGTCTCCCCCGGCGGCGCGGTGTACCGCGAGGTTCCGTCGGACCTGATCGAGCCGAACCCGAAGCAGCCGCGCCAGGTCTTCGAGGAAGACGCACTGGCCGAGCTTGTGCACTCGATTCGCGAGTTCGGTCTCATGCAGCCGATCGTCGTGCGCCGCATCGAGCCGGGGGTCGACAAGTTCCAGTTGGTCATGGGCGAGCGCCGCTGGCGCGCGTGCCAGGAGGCCGGACTCGCCACCATCCCGGCGATCATCCGCGACACCGACGACGGCTCGATGCTGCGCGACGCACTGCTGGAGAACATCCACCGCGTGCAGCTGAACCCCCTCGAGGAGGCGGCGGCCTATCAGCAGCTGCTCGAGGAATTCGATGTCACCCACGAGGAATTGGCTTCGCGAATCGGTCGATCCCGGCCGGTGGTGACGAATATGATTCGCTTGCTGAAGCTGCCGATTCCGGTGCAGCGTCGGGTGGCCGCCGGGGTGCTCTCGGCCGGGCACGCCAGGGCGCTGCTCGGCTTGGATGCCGGCGCGGACGCACAGGAAGTATTGGCGGCGCGGATCGTCGCCGAGGGGCTGTCGGTTCGGTCTACCGAGGAAGCGGTGCAACTCGCGAATCGGGAGCCCTCGCCGACCGCTCCCCCGGCGCCGAAACGCAAACCGATCCACATGCCGGGACTGCAGGATGTTGCCGAGCGACTCTCGGGGTCTTACGACACCAGGGTCACGGTCAGCCTCGGTAAGAACAAGGGCAAGATCGTTGTCGAGTTCGGTTCCGTCGAAGATCTCGAGCGCATCGTGGCGCTAATGGACCACGTCGGCCCCGAAACGTCACTGTGACTGAAAGAGGCGGCACGTACTGTGGATAGTGATGTGGCGTGAGCGTGGATGAATCCGACAGCTGGAGGCTGAACAGAGCGGTGTCGACCAGCGTCACGGCTTTGACTCTCGACGGGCTCGGTCAGCTCCCGGCGCACACCCGGCGGTGTGTGTTCTGGGAGCTCGACCCGGCCGTCGCCGCCGACTCGCATGCGTTCAGCGATCCGGTCTTCGAGAAGGAAGCCTGGCTCTCGACGGTGATGCTCGAATGGGGCTCGTGCGGGCAGGTGGCCCACGTGGACAACAATCTCGCGGGCTGCGCGCTGTACTCGCCCCCGGGTGCGGTGCCGCGGTCCGCACTGTTCCCCACCTCCCCCGTGAGCCCGGATGCGGTCCTGCTGACCACGCTGCAGGCCGAATTCCCCTACGACGAGGCCGATGTAGCCCATCGCCTTGTTCAGGCCGTGGTGGCCGATCTGGTGCGTCGTGGCGTGCGGGCGCTGGAGGCGTTCGGCATTCGCAACGGCCCACCGTCCAGTTCGGTGGCCGATCGGGGCTTCGGATCGTCGATGCGGCTGATGGAACGGATCGCGGCGCCACTGCGCGACCCGTCGTCGGCGACGAGGTGCACGCCCGAAACCTGCATGATCGACGCGGATTTCCTCGCCGAGGTCGGTTTCGAAGTGGTGGCCCCGCACCACCGCTTCCCCCGCCTGCGGCTGGAGCTCAACTCCGATCACGGCTGGAAGGAAGACGTCGAGCGCGCACTCGACCAACTGCTGGCGGCTGCGCAGCTCCGCCTCCCCGTGACTTCTGGCTCGTCCGCCTCTTCGTGACTTCAGGCCGGACTAAGGTGCGTTGTTGGTTTGGACGCGGCTGGCGGTGAAGTGGGGAGGGGTTACCCGTTCCCGGCGAGTTACCCATGTAGTCACGAGATCAGTGAAACGGCCCCGCGATAACCCAATACCTTGGGTTATCGCGGGGCCGTTGGTCTGTGGAGGAACTACACGCGCGGGGCGGGAACGTGGCCCGCGTCCGCAGCCGCCAACTCTTCGGCGAGGAGTTCGGCGAAGGTGTAGGTGCCGGTGGGCTGGTCGTCCTGGCCGAGTAGGTAGAGCCGTTTCACCGAGATGAGAATTGCTTCGGCGATCACGTCGCGCATGCGCGGGTTGGTGAGCACCGAGGCGTCGTAGCTGTTGGTGAGGTAGCCGAGGTCGACCTGGACGGTCGGCATCTTGGTCAGGCGCAGCAGGTCCCAGGTGCGCTGATGAGTCCGGCAGTCCTGCACCGCGGTTCGGGCCACCACTTCGCGCTGGATGAAGCCGGCGAGAACCTGACCGATCATCGACACCGAACCGTGGGAATTGCCGAAGTAGAAGCCGGCCACTCCCTTCGCCGACGGGTTGTCACTCGTCGCGCAGCGCAGCGAGATCATCAGATCGGCATCGAAGGCGTTGGAGGTATCGGCGCGTTCGACATCGGTGGGGTTGGCGCCCCACGGCCGGGACAGGAACGTTTCCATGCCCGTCGCGGCCATCCGGCCCTCGAGGCGGGAAGCCAGATCCCACAGGATCTCCGACTCGTAGACGTCGCCGAATTCGGTGGGCACCGCGAAACCCTTGTCGGTGCCGCCGAATCCGGGATCGATGACGATCCGCTTGCCGGTGAGCTGCGGGCCTGCCCGGTGCACCACTTCTTCCTCGGCGATGCGGTGCGGGTTGCCACCGGTGACGCGCGCGCCGAGCAGATCCAGCGAGCGCAAGGTGTCGGGTCCGCAGATACCGTCGGCGGACAGACCGATCTCGCGCTGGAACGCGCTGAGACCGTCGTGGGTGTGCGGGCCGAAGTGCCCGTCCACCCGGTACACGTAGAAGCCGAGGTCCTGCAGCTTGCGCTGCAGGGTGGCCACGTCGTCACCGTAGAGCGGTGCCGACAATTGGTAGATCAACGTGCGAGCACCCAGCCGGTAGGAGGCTTCCTTCAGCGCGCGATAGGTGGCCGGACCGACCACCCCGTCGACGAGGAGACCGCGCTGCTGCTGGAACGCGCGGATCGCCGAATCGAGGGGCCGATCGAACACCGCCTCGGTGTCTTTCCAATACTCCGGGCCGTCGGTGGATTCGACGTGAGGGAGATGCAGGAAGCCGAGGCTTGCGAGGGTGCTCCGAACCTCTGCGACGGCTGGTCCTGAATCGCCGTGACGAAGTCGGTGCATGCGTGAGAGCCCTTTCCTTCGGCCGGAGCGTGCGTCGATTGTCGCAGACCCGGGCCACTTTGCGGGAATCCCGGGTTCAGGCATCCTACGGCGCGTCGGCCGGTAGGAGACGCTTTTATCGGATGCTCTGTGTTAGATGAGGCCGTCGAGCTCGCGCAGCAGTGCCGCCTTGCCCTTGGCACCGACGATCTGCTTCACCGGCTTGCCACCCTGGAACAAGATCATCGTGGGCAGCGAGAGGATCTGGTAGTCGCGGGCGATGCCGGGGTTGGCTTCGGTGTCGAGCTTGGCGATGGTCAGCTTGTCGGCGTGGGTGCCTGCGATCTCCTCCAGCACGGGGGCGACCATCTTGCACGGGCCGCACCAGTCGGCCCAGAAGTCGACGAGCACCGGCTTTTCGCTGAGCAGGACGTCATCAGCGAAGGACTGGTCGGTGACGGTGATGGTGTTGGCGCTCTCGGCCATGGGTGTCTCCTCGACAGGGGTGGAACTCGAAATACTCGAAATCAGTTGGTGCGCACGGCGGCCGGGCCGTCGGCGTGGTCGAGCGTGTTGGCGGTGATGTCGCCCTGCTCGGCGAGCCAGCGCTCGGCGTCGATCGCGGCGCGGCAGCCCGTGCCCGCGGCGGTGATCGCCTGCCGGTAGGTGTGGTCGACGAGGTCGCCCGCGGCGAACACGCCTGCCACATCGGTGGCGGTGCCCGGATCGGTCACCTGCACATAGCCTTCGCCGTCGAGTGCGATCTGGCCCTTGACGAGTTCGCTGCGCGGGTCGTGGCCGATGGCGACGAACAGCCCGGTCGCGTCGAGCTCGGACTCCTCGCCGGTACGGGTGTCGCGCAGGGTGAGGCTGGTGACGCTCTTCTCCCCGTTGACCTTCACGACCTCGGAGTTGAGCCGGAACTTGATCTTCTCGTTGGCCTTGGCGCGCTCGAGCATGATCCGTGAGGCACGGAACTCCTCACGGCGGTGCACGACGGTGACGCTCGCGGCGAACTTGGTGAGGAAGGTCGCTTCCTCCATGGCGGAGTCGCCGCCGCCGACCACGACGATGTCCTGGCCCTTGAAGAAGAAGCCGTCGCAGGTAGCGCAGGCGCTCACCCCGCGGCCGAGCAGGTCCTGCTCCCCCGGCACGTTCAGATAGCGCGCGGCCGAGCCCATCGCGAGGACGATGGCGTAGGCCTCGAAGGTCTCGTCACCGACGGTGACCTTCTTCACCGGGCCGGACAGGTCGATCGCGTCGACGTCCTCGGTGCGCAGCTCGGCGCCGAAACGCTTGGCCTGGTCGCGCATCTGCTCCATGAGGTCGGGACCCATGATGCCGTCGCGGAAGCCGGGGAAGTTCTCCACCTCGGTGGTGGTCATCAGCGCGCCACCGAACTGGGTGCCTTCGAAGACCAGCGGCGAAAGCTCCGCGCGGGCGGCGTAGACGGCCGCGGTGTAGCCGGCGGGTCCTGAGCCGACGATGATCAGGTCGCGAACTGGCGTGCTCATGGGGCCCTTCCGAAAAAGCAATCTGGGACGTGTCAGTCAACAACACCCTAATCGGTGTTGTTCCCGGCCCGCATCGCCGCCGCCCCCGAAAACACCCCTGGGCCGGGTAATCCTGGTGTGTCACCACCTCCGTACACACCCCTGGGCCGGGTGACCCTGGTGTGTCACCACCTCCGTACACACCCCTGGGCCGGGTGACCCTGGTGTGTCACCACCTCCGTACACACCCCTGGGCCGGGTGACCCTGGTGTGTCACCACCTCCGTACACACCCCTGGGCCGGGTGACCCTGGTGTGTCACCACCTCCGTACACACCCCTGGGCCGGGTGACCCTGGTGTGTCACCACCTCCGTACACACCCCTGGGCCGGGTGACCCTGATGTGTCACCACCTCCGTACACAGCCCGGGCCGGGTAACCCTGATGTGTCTTCACCCGGAGGGGCCCGCCCCGATCTGGACTGACCGGAGGGTGCGACGAAGGAGTACCCGGAGGGAGGGAAGATCGGGGGCCCGAAGGGCCCCGACTCGAGCGCGTCAGCGCTCCAATAAACACAGCAAGGTACACCGCCCCGGGCTCGGTTTTACCTGAGCAGCAAGGTACACCGCCCCGGGCTCGGTTTTACCTGAGCAGCAAGGTACACCGCCCCGGGCTCGGTTTTACCTGAGCAGCAAGGTACACCGCCCCCGGCTCGGTTTTACCTGAGCAGCAAGGTACACCGCCCCCGGCTCGGTTTTACCTGAGCAGCAAGGTACACCGCCCCCGGCTCGGTTTTACCTGAGCAGCAAGGTACTCCGCCCAGGGCCCGCTTTTACCTGTTGTCGTCCTGCCGAACTATCAGCCGATATCGCGCAGAGTCAACCGCTCCGGCGCACCAGTGGTACAACCGGTACCCACGACGAGAGCGGTAATGGTAGGCGCCTCAACCCCCTGCACAAGGACGAGGACGGCGTCGGAGCCGCGGAAGGTGATGCTCGTCGCGCCGAGGACCGCGCGGTCGATTCCGTTGGCTTGCACACAGCGGGTGAGTGCGGCGTCGTCGGCGAGTGGGCCGATCACGTCACGTTTGCCTAGTGCGCGTAGTGCGGCGGCAGTGGTGAGCTCGTCGGGGGCCGCGGGTTCGGTGAACGGCGCGGCGGTGGGGGTGCCCTCGGTGGTGTCGAGGGTGCTGAACACGGCACCGGCTCCCGCCAGGACGGCCACCGCGGCGGCGGCCGCGGCGAGTAGCCCCAGCCGGCGCCGGGAGCGATAGCGGTCCAGCGAGATCGGGGCCTCGTCGGCGCTTGGTGCCTTCGGCTCGGCGGGAGGTGCCTGGGGAACGACCGACAGCGGTGTGATTCGGTCGGTCGGCCCATCCCCCGCGTCGAGCTGGGCGACGAAACCGAACATGCGGTCGGCCACGTCGTCGGGCATACGGTGCATGACCCGCTCGTCGGTGGCGAGCATGCGGAGGTGGGTGTTCACCTCGTCGAGCTTGTTCAGGTAGTGCAGCGCGTCTACGTCGGTGCGAACCACGGGCCACAGTTGCTCGCACAGTTCGGGTGCGAGATTGTCGGCATGCAGATCGGCCAGCAGTTCCGACGGGAACGGAGGCTGCGGCACGGATCGAGCCACCCTCGCACCTCCCCTGTTCTGTCGATATCGGATCGCAGGATTTACATCGCTGACTTGTTCGTCACTGTTAATGACGCATCCCGACTACATCCGGTTCCCTGGATCCCGGAAAAATTCCAAACGTTCTTGCAAACGTACGCGCGCTCGGGCGCATCGGCTCTTGATCGTGCCCGGCGCCACGCCGAGCGCAGCGGCGGTTTCGGCGACGCTGCGGCCTTCCATCTCGGTCATCACCAGGGCCAACCGCTGTTCGTCAGGGAGGGTGAACAACGCCTCGCTCACCACCGTGGACAGTTCGTAGTGAGCGAACGCATCATGCGGGTCGATCGCCTCTGGCATGGTGTCGGGCAGGATCGAGACCGCGCGGCGGGTCTTGTTGCGCCGGATCCGGTCGAGGCAGGCATTGACCACGATCGCGTGCAGCCAGCTGCGCACCTCGGATTCGGCGCGGAACGAGTCAGCGGTGCGGTGGGCCGAGAACAACGCGTCCTGCAGGCTGTCGGCGGCGTCCTCGCGGTTGTAGGAGGTGCGCAGCGCGGTCTGCCAGAGATGGTCGGAATGCCTGCGCAGCAGTTCGGCGAAGACGTGCGGTTCCCCGCGCACGTGGGCGGCCAGCAATTGCTTGTCGCTGCCGTTCTCCAGGAACGAGCGGACGCTGGACGCGACCTGCCGCGGTGGCACACCGCGGACTTGCTCGTTGACATCCGGCGACAAAACTGACCCCTTGGACAGCGCTCATTACGGCGACTTCAAGTCGGCGAAACAAGCCCGATCCATCACCTGACTACTACGCGGCGTCCAGGATCGACGTCGACAAATCCTGGGTAACTCTCAACCGAGAGCGCGAGGGGATCATATCGTTGATAACAATTACGCACCAACCGGACCGCGGTTCGATGAAGATCGGCGGCGGGCCCAGAAATGATCGACCACCTGCGCGGATACCGGAGGTGGGAGGGGCCGTGTTTACGGGCTAAGGGGCCGCGTCGAAGCGGACGTCGGCGATCGCGGTCTGGAACTGACCGCCCGAGTTCGCCAGCCCGGTAATCCACACGAGCACGAAACGAGCGGCCTGATCGGTCCGCACGGCGATATCGGTGACCCCGTCACCGAGCTTGGCCGAACCGATCAGCTGGGTCTGGTCGAGGGTGGGCGCCTCGGTGGGCGAGGTGCGGATCTCGACGGTGCTCCCCGCGCTGGGCGAGGTGATCGACACATTGGTCAGCTTCGCCGGTGTCGGCAGCGTGGCCAGCAGTCCCACGCCCTTCTTGAGGGCGGGGAACTGCTGGAAGTACTGATCGGTGCGCCACACCGTCGTCGTGTTGTGGTCGAGCACCGCGCCCGCCGCCGCGGCGCCGTCGGGCGTGCCCTCCGGGGAGAGCACCGCGGCACCGGTGACCGGCACCGGCACACTCGTCGGCGGTGCCGCGGGGTCATCGGCGGGCGGTGCCGATGCCGCGGGCGGCGCCACACTCGAGGTGAGCCCGATATTGATCTGCTGGTCCAGCGGCTTGTCCGACGCGCCTGGCGCGAAGATGCTGACCATCCACCAGATCAGGACGCCGACCACCAGCGCAGCGAGCACGCCGAGGGCGACCATGATCCACATCATCCGCTTGGAGCGTTCCCGCTCGGCCGCGAGCAGTTCCGGGTCGGCGAGCGAATCGGCGCCGGGGGCAACCGCCCGCTGACCCAGACGTAAGACCGGAATGAAGTCGGTCTTCTGGTCGACGACCGAGGCCTGCTCGAGCACGTGCTGCACGGTGGCAGCGGTGCGAACGCCCTTGTTGGATTCCAGCGAGCGCACCGCGACGGCCGAGATCTCGAACGGCACCTCCGGCCGGATCTGCCGCGGTTCCACCGGCGTGCCGTCGGGCCCGAAATCGGCCAGCCGCAGCCCGCCGATGGTGGCCGCCGAGCCGGTGACGCCGCCGACGCGAATCGGCCAGCGCGCGGTGATCAGGGCGTAGAGCATCGCGCCGAGGCCACGCACATCGCCTTGCGCGTCGGAATCGCCGAGCGTGCCGGGGAACGCCAGGACGGCGTCACCGGAGGCACTGATCCGGATCCGATCGGGGTGATCGATCGACAGCGAGCCGCCGCCACGGTGGGCGAGTTCGGCCGCCGAGGCCAGTGCCCTGATGGCCCTGGCCGCGCCGATCGGCGACGGCACGGTCTCGGCCATCTCGCGCAGCGAACGGCCGGGGGTCCACTCGGCCACGACGATGCCGCCGGAGCTGCCGCGAACCACGTCGAGGACCCTGGCAAGGCCGGGCGAATTGATCCGGCCGAGTCGCAGCGTGCGCGACAGCACCGCCTGCGGACCATCGTGACCGGAGTTCTCGCCGGAGGTCTGATCGGCGTCGACGAAGGTCAGCGCGACCTCGCGGTCGAGCTTGATATCGAGTGCCTGCCAGAACTTCAGCCCACGCGCACCGCCGTGACCGGCCAGCAGCCGGTAACGGCCGCCCGCGACGGACGCGCCGGGGATGAGCTTGGGGCCGCGCTGCGCACGGTTGGCCGCGGCGCCGGGGGGCACCTGCGGTGGGATCGGCAACATGCCGGTGTCGTAGGTCGGATCGTGCGGCGGCATGGCCGAACGCGCGTC
Source organism: Nocardia sp. IBHARD005 (assembly GCF_052814245.1). Classification (NCBI taxonomy): domain Bacteria; kingdom Bacillati; phylum Actinomycetota; class Actinomycetes; order Mycobacteriales; family Nocardiaceae; genus Nocardia; species Nocardia sp. IBHARD005. The sequence goes on along the minus strand of NZ_CP199935.1, from coordinate 6,284,262 downwards.
TTCTTCGTGCGTATCGCGTTCGTCTGGCGCGTCGGTATGCTCGGAATCCGTCGAGTTCGGCGCATCGGGCCCGACCTCGGTGGACATTCCTGCTGCCGCGCGCGCCGCAGAATCAGCGGCCGGGACGCCGCCCACCGCGTCATCGCTCACCCTCGGTCCTCCTTCGGCCTGAAAACCCGTGTCGGTCTGCGAAACAGCGTACGGGAACTGTGCTTTACCGGCGCTGTCAACAGCGCCCGGTCGAATGACGGGGAGCACCATGGTCTGGGTGTCCAAAGACTGCCCGTATGCGGGGAATCCATAGGTATCGGGACGGCGCAGGACGGTGGTCGCGTAGATGTCGTCTGCCGGGGTGTCGTCGAGTCCGAGATCCGGCGCGGGCGGGGTGATACCGAGCCTGCGCGAGATCGCGACGGTGATGGCGACGACCTCGGGGATACCGGCCAGACGCATCAGGCCGAACGCCACCGAGAACATGACCAGCGCATCGATGACGACGCGCAGCAGCGAACCCGCGCCCCCCGAGACGCGGTCGAGTCCGGTCACCGTATCGACGATCAGCATCACCGCGCCGCCGGCGATCGAGGCGAGCAACACTCTGGTCACAGTTCGGCCGACATTGACCATTCGCAAGTCGCCGAGACTGCGGTGCAGCAGTACGCCGCCGATCACTGCGCCTGCGGTGAATCCGAGGCCGGTGGCGACACCGAGAACGATCACCACATCGTCGCTGTTGCGGGCGATGACCGGTGCCAGTGCCGAGATCAGGATCTTGATCGTGGTGATGCCGAGGATGATCCAGGTCGGTGTCCACGCCTGCTCGCGCGCGTAGAACACCCGCAAATGGATGAGCACGAGCGAATACGGGATGAGCGAGAACGCCGACCAGCTCACGGCATCGCCGAGCCGTTCGGCGTCCCCGGCGAATCGCGCGTAGCCGTAGAGCGCCTGGCCGATCTCCGGGCCCGCGAGGGTCATGAAGGTGACGATCGGGATCATCGCAATCATCGTGAGTCGTGTGGCTACGGACAGGTCGTCGACCACCGCGGGCGTGTCGTCGTCGGCGGCGCTGCGGCTCAGCCTCGGCATGATCGCGGTGAGCAGGGTTACCCCGATCACGCCGTAGGGCAGCTGCAACAGCGCCCATGCGTTCGCGAAGATCGCGGGACCCGCTTCGTCGGCCGAGGAAGCGATGTTGTTCGCGACCACCAAGCCGACTTGGCTGATCAGCACGTACAAGATGATCGCGATGCCCATCTTGCCGAACTGCTTGAGGCGCGCGTCGACACCCCACAGTGGACGCAAGTTGATCCCGTGCCTGCGGATCGCGGGCAGCAGACAGAGCGCCTGTGTCGCGACGCCAGCGGTGATACCGAGGCCGAGAACCAGCAGTTTCGGATCGCTCATCCGCACCGGATCGAGGGTGATCTCGCCGGGTGTCAGCGCGTAGATCGCCAGCACGGTCAACGCGACCACATTGTTCATCACGGGGGCCCACGCACCCGGCTTGAACGCCTGCCTGGTGTTGAGGATCGCCGTGAACAGCGCCGACATGCCGTAGAAGAGCAGCGCCGGTGCCAGCAGGTAGGTCAGCGCGACGGTCAGGTTCGTGTTCACCTTGCCGTCGGCGGAGACGAGCACGTGACCGGCCAGGATCGGCGTGGCCGCCAAGGTCAGCACGGTGGCGACGAACAGCACCGTGAAGGCCGCAGTCACCAACCTGCGCACGAACGCGGCACCGTTGTCGGCGTCCTCCTGCTCGGCGCGAATCAAAGTCGGCACGACGATGGCGGTCAGCACGGCGCCGAGGACGAGCTCGGCGATCATGTTCGGGATCAGGTTCGCGGAGATGAACGCACTGGCGATGGCCGGACCGAGCACCGTCAGCAGCAACAGCTGCTTGGCGAAGCCGGTGATCCGGCTGATCAGCGTGGCGACCGCGATCGAACCCGAGTCCTTGAGCAGCTTGGCGTTGCTGCTCATCGGGGCGTCGCCCGCTTTGTGCGCCGAAGGTTCGGCGGCCACCTTCTTCGGCCGGGCGATGACCTGAGTCCGCTCCGCCGACCGATCACCGGCAGGCGAACCGCCCGGGCCCCGCCTACGGTCGCCGAATCCCGCACCTGCCCGCGCGGAATCCGCGGCAGGCATCCCGGGGAAACTTCCACGCGGCGGCACAGGCCGACCCTGCTCGGGCGGACGCCGCCCACCGGCCTGATCGGGCCGATCCTGACTCGGCATGGCGCCGGACTGCGCACCGCGCGGCGGGACCGGCCGTTGCTGGGGGCCCTCGCCCGAGGGGTTCGGGCCGGGCCGCCGCGGGGCGAACCCGTCCGGTCCGGCGCCGGGGCGCTGCTGTTGCGGGAATTCACCTGAACGCCCAGCGGAACCGGCGCCGGGGCGCTGCTGTTGCGGGAACTCACCTGAACGGCCAGCGGAACCCGAGCCGGGCCGCTGCTGTTGCGGGAACTCACCCGAGCGCCCAGCGGAACTGGGCGCTCGGCGTTGCTGCGGAGGTGCGGGGCGACCGTCGGGGCCGTATGCGGCTGGACGCGGTGGCTCGCCGGGGCGACCGGGCGGACCGGCGGGGTGGGCGCCGGAAGGACCGCCTACGCCCTGGCGCTGTGGCGGCACGCCGCTGGGACGTTGCTGCTGCGGGAATTCACCCGAGCGATTCGCCGGGCCGGGTGGCTGTTGACGTGGGTTCGGGAGCCGTTCGCCGTGCGGCGGACGTTGCGGATCCGGGGAGCGATAGCCGCCGGGCGGTTGGGGCGCACCGGGTCGGCCCGGTTCTGCGCGGTGTCCGGCGGGCGGTGGCGGCATGTCCGGTCCAGGACGGTATCCGGGCGGCGGCGGTTCAGGGCGATAAGCCGGGGGCATGGCGGGCCGGGGGGTGCGCTGAGCCGAGGCAGGCGCCGGTGCACCGGCGTCGGCGGAACCCGGCCGGTAACCGGTCTGTTCGAAGGGCGGGTACCCGGCCTGGCCCGGTGTCTCGGGCTGAGGTTCGGCACCGGATCGCTCTCCGGGATGACGTGGGCCTGCACCAGGATGACGAGGCATCGCCTGCGGATCACCGGGCCGGACCGGCGGACGGCCCTCTCGGGGCGCGGCGAAGTCGGGCCGATGACCGGGTACACCAGGGCGCCGATCGCCCGGTCGATCCGCGTGCGGCACAGCCTCGTCGTGATCAGCGTCCTGCCCGGCCGTCATCCCGCGTTCCCACGGCGCGCTGGGTGCCCGGCGCAGGGTCGGGTCGTCGTCGTGGTCACGCCGATGAGCGGAATCATCGTCGCCCATCATGCCTCCTGTACCCGGCGTAACCCGCGAATCTCGCCGCCTCCGATGAGCGTTTCGCTCACCGGTGCCACTCTCGTCCTTGTCTGTCATGGTGCCCTGACCGCGCGTCAGGCGCGGGTGTTCACTGCCGTTGCAGCCGCTGACGTGCGCGCCGCAGCCGACCCGCCCGTTCCACCGTCTCCGGGGCGAACCCTTCGTCGGCGGGGTCGGGTTGCCCGCGGAACCGCCGCAGCAGTCGGCGCCCGGCCAGCAGCAACAGCAGTATCGCGGCACATGCGGTAATTATGGCCAGGGCCTGACCGTAGGCGTTCGAGCGCACCGAGACCGAGGTCGCCTCTCCTAGCGCTATCCCGTCCGGGGTGGTAAGGGCGATCGGAATGACCAGCTTACGGCTGTCGCTCACCTCGGTCGGGATCTGGAATGACCGGGTTCCGGACGGCGGAAGCAGCTGTTCGCCGATATCGGTGATGTTCGTCTCGGCAGGCGCTTCGATCCGGAACATCACCCGGATCGCGACGGGCAGTTCATTGCGCGCCACCAGCAGCAACGGGCTCTGCTCGGAGGCCAGCGTGTACACCCCACCCGGCGGCAGCACCGAGACCGAGGAGAACATCGTGTCCAGTTCGCGGGTCGCCTGATCGATGCGCCGCTGGGCGTGCAGTTCGGCGAGCGTGTCATTGTCGGCCCTGCGGTCGGACAGGCTCAGCGCGCGCAGCAGGTCCTCGCGCGCCGGGGTGAGGAACGCGAGCGGGGTGAGCTCGGATTCGGGCAGTTCGACCAGTGCGCGCATCAGTTCGGTCACCCGGGCGCCCTGGGCGCGAATCGGTCCGATGAACTCTTCCGGCGCGGCGTCCTGGGCGGCGCGCGGCAGGTACTCCAGCGCGAACGGCCGCGGATCGGGCGCCTGGGCGACGAGGTCGGCGAAGGCGCGCGGGCTCGCGAGGTTGTTGCGGGTGAGCAGTTCGACCTGCTTGAGCAGCGCGACGCCCTCCTCCCGGCTGGCACCCCACTGCTGCGGCGGCATCAGCAATTGCGATCGCGGCCGGTCCGGCGACGGATTTAGCGCGCTCCACGCCAGCGCGCCGAGCGCGTCCTGCAATCGGGCCGCGCGCGAATCGTTGGTGACGTCGAAACGCACCTTCGACGGCGTGAACGACGGTGTCGGCGGACTCGAACCGACCGCGGCCAGCGCGGTCGCCGACCAGATATCGAAGGTGGTCACGTGCAGCGCGGGATCGGTGCCAGCGGCGGCACCGGCGGGCGGTTCGACGCTCACAGCCGGCACCCGCACGACATCGGGCGCGGGCTGTTCCCCACCCACGACGACATCAGGTGTGAGGGTGGTCGGCGCGGTGGTGAGCGCGTTGTCGGTATCGGGCGGCGACCCGTCACCCGACACCGCCGAACCGGCAAGCACGGCCGTCCCGTACCCGTGCCGGCGCAACAACTGCCCGGCCGGATCGTCGATACTGCCCGAATCGGGCAGGCTCACCCCGCGCAACGACTGCGTGCCGAGGATCGAGTCCACTACATCGGCGGGCGCGAGCAGCGCCCGCGCCGACAGCCCCGGATCGTTCACCGAGGCCAGCGCCGAGATGTCGACCTGCGCGAACGGCAAGGCCACCGTGCACATCGACCCGGCCAGCGCGCGCAACCGGTCGAGCCAGGCCTGCGCGTTCGCCGCCCCGGTCCCCTCCCTGGTCGCCCCGCTCGGATCCGATGGACTCGCCAGCACCCGATAGCCGCGCGTCATGGTCTGCACGGTCGAGACGAGATCGGGATCGATAGCGATACACACCGATCCGGCCACCCCTTTGTCTTTGCCCGGCGCCGGCACCACCGATTCCAGGGCGGCGACGAGCTGTTCGAGGCGTCCACCCTTGCCGACCGAGGCCGCCAGCTCGTCATCGAGCAGTTCGACCTGGCCGTTCACCGCGCCGGGTTTACCCGCGACCATGCGCGGCCGGTCGGCCAGCGGCCAGATCATCGTGGTCGCGATGGGCGAGGCGTCCGGCGGTGCCCCGACCGGTGGATTCGTGTCGTCGGTGCCGGGCAGCCCCAGCACGGGGAGCAGGAAACGCGCGTCGTCGAGCCGGGCCTGGGTGCCGTAAGCGGGTTCGCCGTTGACGTTGAGCAGCAGCGGATACACACCGGGATCGGTCAAACCGAGCGAAGCCTCCGAGCCCGCGCGCAACGCGATACTCACCGAGAACTGTTTGCGCTGACCGGGACTCAACTGCGGCGCCACATCCTGGAACGGACCGGTCACCTCGTAGTTCACCTGGTCCAAGCGCAGCGAACTACGCAGCCCGCTCGGCGAATCCACCGCGGCCGCCCGCTGGATTCGCACGCTCACATCGTCGACGACCCGGTCGCCGATATTGGTGACCGTGCCCGACACGGTCAGCTTCGGGTCGCTGCCGGTGGTGACCGTGCCCGGCGCCACCGCGTCCAGGGTCAGCTTGAGAAACTTCGGCGTTCCCGACCCGTCCGTTTGAGCGTGCGCGACCGCGGGCAGCAGCGTCATCGAACCCAAGATGGTCAGGACCGCCGTGATCAGCCGGATCAGTCCACCCGTCATCGCTTGCCGGTCTCCATCCGGTCGATCAATCGATTCGCCACTTCGGCCAGCCGCCGTTCGTCGGCGTAGGCCAATCGGGAATCCAACTCGCTCAACGGAACCCACGCAACCTGGGTGACTTCGATATCGGCATCGGACAACTCACCACCGAGACATCGCAGCAGGAAATGGTGCACGGTCTTGTGTACCCGTCTGCCCTCGGTGACGAACCAGTAATCGATACTGCCGAGTTCGGCGACCACTTCGCCGTCGATCCCGGTCTCCTCGGCGACTTCGCGGATGGCGGTCTGCTCGGAGGTCTCGCCCTGCTCGATATGCCCTTTGGGCAGCGACCACAACAGTCGGCCGCGTCGGTCGGTGCGGCCGATCAGGGCGGCGGTGCGCTGGTCTTTGGGACCGTCGAGGCCCTCGACGACCAGTCCGCCTGCCGAGGTTTCCCGGACGGTGCGCATGCGAGGTTTGCCGGCAGTGTTCGCCGAACCACGCCGCCGCGGCTGGCGGCGTCGACTGTTCGCGCGATCGGCCGGAGGAGACACTCCGCCAGCTTAGCTGTGCATATTGCGTGCGGGCGCGGGTGAGGGTGCGGGCGGGATTTGTTGTTCGGTAGTCCCAGGAGGTTTGACGCTGTGTTTGTTGGAGCGCTGGCGCGCTCGAGTCGCGGCCCTGAGGGGCCGCCGGTCAGGCACCGTTGCTTGCTCCTTCGTCGCGTGCGCAACGGCGCCTGACCGGCGACCCGGCCGCGACCGGCCACTTCGTGGCCGCCGCTCCCTATGGGTCGCGGGTGGTGGCTGGGAGTGCGGTCATGGCGGATTTGGGGTGTGCGGTGGTGGCTGGGAGTGCGGTCATGGCGGATTTGGGGTTTGACGGTGTGGTTGGTGGTGGGGTTGTGGCGGATTTGGGGTTTGACGGTGTGGTTGGTGGTGGGGTTGTGGCGGATTTGGGGTTTGACGGTGTGGTTGGTGGTGGGGTTGTGGCGGATTTGGGGTTTGACGGTGTGGTTGGTGGTGGGGTTGTGGCGGATTTGGGGTTTGACGGTGTGGTTGGCGTGCGGTCATGGCGGATTTGGGGTGTGCGGTGGGGTTGGTGGTGGGGTTATGGCGGGCTCAGGTGGGGGGTGGTGGACTGGGGGGAAAGGATTCGACGGGGTCGGTAAGGTGCCTATGTGGTTTCTCCCGATGTTGTCCCTGATGCTGTGGCGGATCGTCGTGCTCGCCTGCTGGCGGGGGCGGCGGTGACTTTGGGGCAGCTCAATGATGTTTTGGCGCCCTTGGGGGGGATGTTCGCCGAGCGGGGGCACAGTCTCTATCTCGTCGGTGGCAGCGTGCGCGACGCGGTGCTCGGCCGGCTCGGCAACGACCTGGATTTCACGACCGATGCGCGGCCGGAGGTCGTGCAGGAGTTGATGCGTGGGTGGGCCGACCATCTGTGGGATACCGGCGGCCTGGCATTCGGCACGGTCAGTGCGGCCAAGGATGATCAGCAGCTCGAGATCACCACCTTCCGCGCCGACACCTACGACCGGGTCTCGCGCAATCCCGAGGTCACTTTCGGCGACACCCTCGACGGCGACCTGGTGCGGCGCGATTTCACGGTGAACGCGATGGCGGTCAAGATCGCCGCCGACGGGTCGCTGGAATTCGTGGATCCGCTCAACGGCATCGACGCGCTGCTCGATGGTGTGCTCGATACCCCTGCGGCGCCGCAGGATTCGTTCGACGACGATCCGCTGCGCATGCTGCGGGCCGCACGCTTCGTCGCCCAGCTCGGGTTCGAGGTGGCGCCGCGGGTGCGCGCGGCGATCATCGAGATGGCCGATCAGATCGACCGGATCACCGCCGAGCGGGTGCGCGCCGAACTCGACAAGCTGATCGGTGCCGACCACCCGATCGACGGCATCAACCTCATCTGCGACACCGGTCTGGCGCAGCGGGTGCTGCCCGAGGTGCCCGCGATGAAGCTCGAGATCGACGAGCACCACCAGCACAAGGACGTGTACCAGCATTCTCTGACGGTGCTCTCGCAGGCGATCGACCAGGAGGAAGGCGACCCCGACCTGGTGTTGCGCTGGGCGGCGCTGCTGCACGACATCGGCAAGCCCGACACCAAGCGCAACGAGCCGGCGGGTGGCGTCAGCTTCCACCATCACGAGGTGGTCGGCGCGAAGATGGTGCGCAAGCGGATGCGGGCGCTGAAATATCCGAAGGCGTTCACCGAAGAGGTTGCGCGCCTGGTGTTTCTGCACTTGCGGTTCCATGGATACGGCAAGGGACAGTGGACGGATTCGGCGGTGCGCCGGTATGTCACCGACGCCGACGACCTCCTCGACCGGCTGCACAAGCTCGTACGCGCCGACTGCACCACCCGCAACAAGCGGCGCGCCGCCGCGCTGAGCTCGACCTATGACGAGCTGGAGGAGCGGATCGCGGCGCTGCGCGCGCAGGAGGATCTGGCGCGGGTGCGCCCGGATCTGGACGGCAACGCGATCATGGAACTGCTCGGTCTGCCGCCGGGCCCGCAGGTGGGTAAGGCGTGGAAGTTCCTCAAGGATCTGCGCCTCGACCGCGGTCCGATGACGAGGGAAGAAGCCGAAGCGGCCCTCCGAGAATGGTGGGCCCAGCAGAACTGATCGAATTGTGCGGCGGCCAAGGGCAGTACCTTCTGCCCTGATCAGAACACGATCAGCGTTGTTCCCGCGATGATGGCGTCGCGGATCTGGGTCAGGTCGAACGAGCCGGTGGTCTCCGGCAGTTCGAGACGGAATTTCACCACATCACCGCGACGGTGCGCGTGGGAAATGCTCGCGCGGTTGGGTAGGTCGTCGAGCAGCAGCGCGGGCGCGGGCACGACGCGTTTGGGGAGCCGGATGCCATACCAACTGGCCTTGCGGATGTCGATGCTGAGCAGATTGTCGTAGACCTGCCCGTCGACGACCGCCCGCATCTTGCGCGTGCGATGGGTCGCCACGATCTGGCCGCGATCGTCGAGCCGCACCCGCCAGTCCAGGTTCTGGGCGTCGACCCAGTCCACCATCGCGCCGATCCCGATGGTGCCCTCGATATCGAGCTGCTGGACCCGGACCTTGGTTGGCACACCGGGAATCAGCCGCACGCCGTGCGCCACCACGGTGACGGTCTCGAAGGGATGCGAGTCCCAGACCAGGTTCGACAGCACCGTCTTGCTCTGGAAGTGTGCGCCGCGTCTGCGCACCTTGAACGTGTCGAGGGTGGCGGTGAGGTCGTGGCTGAGCAGCGTGGCGCTGATCTCCTGACCGCCGAATCGGCTGAGGATGCCCTCGCTGAGCACGGTCATCAGCACATCGGGCATGAGCGCGGTGACGGTGCCGGAACCCAGGTCGGCAACGGGATCGGCCCAGGACGTGGTGAAACCGAGCCACTGGTCGATCCAAGACGGGTCGAGCAGGCGTTTGCCCATATCGACGGCGCCCGCCAGTGACCAGGACTTCGGATCGAAATACGTGGCCATGATGGCTCCGAGCGTACTTGCCCGAATCGCCGGCGGCCACGAAGTGTGACCCGATTATGGTGTCGCGACACTGCGAATCAAGGAAGCGATAACGGTATGAATCTGTGCGTTCATGCTCGAATTACCGGGGTACATACCCGGCGAGTGACCCGCGAAGACCGGAGGGCATCGCATGCCGCTGGACCTGAACAGTGATCTGGGCGAAGGTTTCGGCCCATGGCGGATGGGCGACGACGCCGCCATGCTCGACATCGTGACCAGCGCCAACATCGCGTGTGGTTTCCACGCGGGCGACCCGACGATCATGCGCCGCACCTGCGAACTTGCGGTGGCCAAGGGCGTGCGGATCGGCGCGCATGTCGGCTATCGCGATCTGGTCGGGTTCGGCCGCCGCGATATCGCCATCTCCCCGGCCGATCTGCGCGACGAGGTGCTCTATCAAATCGGCGCGCTGGCGGCCTTCGCGCGGGCCGCGGGCGATCGGGTGCGCTATGTGAAACCGCACGGCGCCCTCTATCACGCGGCGGCCCGCGACCGGCTGCTCGCCGAGGCCCTTGTCGCCGCGGTGGCGGAGGCCGAGCCGGGTCTGGCGCTGCTCGGTCCGGCGGGCACCGAATTGGAGCGTGCCGCGCAGCGGGTGCGTTTCGTCGGTGAGGGATTCGCCGACCGGGCCTACACTGCGACAGGTTCGCTGGCCCCGCGCGGAGTTGCCGGGGCGGTGCTGTCGCCCGACGACGCCGTGTCGCAGGCGACGACTCTTGCGCTGTCAGGGACCGCGCGTACCGTAGACGGTCCCGGTACGGTCGCCGTGTCCGTGGCCAGCGTGTGCGTCCACGGCGACTCTCCGGCGGCCGTCGAGATGGCCCGCCGGATCCGGGGGGCGCTCGACGAAGCCGGGATACCGGTGGAGCCGTTCAGCTGAGGGGCGGGAGGCAGGATGGACATCGATTGGAACGCGCGGATCCGACCAGCGGGTGACCGCGCCATGCTCATCACCCTCGACGGCCCGCGCCCGGTGCAACGCCTGGCCTCGGCGTTGCGCGTGCACGCGATCGCCGGTGTCGAGGATGTGCTGCCGGCGGCGGAAACCGTGCTGGTCACCATGCATTCGGTGAGCTATGGCGTGCAGGTCCGCCGCGAGCTCGTCGCGCTGCTGGACCGGCTGGATCACGAGCCACCGCAAGCGGATTCGCCGGATGTTTCCCGTGGAACAGTGCCGGATGCCGAGTCTGTCGTGGAGATTCCCGTTCGCTACGACGGCGCGGATCTGCCCGAGGTGGCCCGGCTGCTCGACCTGTCGATCCCGGCGGTGATCGCGGCGCACACCGGCACCGTCTGGCGATGCGCGTTCGTCGGGTTCGCGCCCGGTTTCGGCTATCTCACCTCGCCCGACGGCAGGCTCACGGTGCCGCGGCGCACCCGCGCCCGCACGGCCATCCCCGCGGGCGCGGTGGCACTCGCGGGCGGATATTCGGCGGTCTATCCGCGCGGCACACCGGGCGGATGGCAATTGATCGGCACCACCGATCTGCGAATGTGGGCGGTGGACCGCGATCCGCCCGCGCTGGTGCGGGCGGGTTCGGCGATCAGGTTCGTCGCGTCCGAGGAATAGCTGTTTCGGCGGATAATCAGGGCTGCTCAACGGTGCGCCGCCTCGACTCACACATCGGGGAGAGATCGCATGCTGATCTTGATAGAGCGGGTGGGGCCGCTCGCGACAGTGCAGGACCTGGGCAGACAGGGCTGGTTCGATTCCGGCGTGGGGCAAGCAGGCGCGGCCGACCGCGGGTCGCTCCGGCTGGCGAACCGGCTGGTCGGCAATCCGGAGGATTTCGCCGCCATCGAGGTGCTGCTCGGGGGGCTGGCACTGCGCGCCGACGGTCACCTCACCGTCGCGGTCACCGGCGCGCCCGCGCCCGCCACCGTCGATGGCACCCCGGTCGGACATGCCAGCGTGCTCGAACTCGACGAGGGTCAGGTGCTGCGACTCGGCCTGGCGAGCACCGGTCTGCGCAGTTATGTGGCGGTGCGCGGCGGCATCGATGTGGCCAAGGTGCTGGGTTCGCGCAGCCGCGACACGCTGTCGGGCATCGGCCCCGACCCGTTACTCGTCGGCACGCAACTACCCGTCGGTCCCCCGCCGCGCACCCTCCCGACCGTGGAATTCGCGCCGGTTCCGCTGCGGCCGGACATACTCACGGTCCGCGCGTGTCCGGGCCCGCGCGCTGACTGGTTCACCGACCCCGACCAGCTGTTCCGCGGTTCCTGGATCGTTTCCGCCGATACCGACCGCGTGGGTGCCCGCCTGGATCGCGCCGACGGACCACCGCTGGTGCGTGCGGTCGCGCGCGAATTACCCTCGGAGGGCGTGGCGCTGGGATCGGTGCAGGTACCACCGAGCGGTCAGCCGGTGGTGTTCCTGGCCGACCACCCGATCACCGGCGGTTACCCGGTGATCGCCGTGGTCCTCGATGCCGATATCGACCGTGTCGCGCAGGCTCGTCCGGGAGACAAACTGCTGTTCGTGGCAGCACCGGCGATCAGCGTGGCGGATTCAATCGTGCGTGCATGAGGTACACGTTGTAGCTGTCCCACGCCGACATCGTGAAATACAGATCCCGCGCGGTCGACCACGGATGGATGAAACCGCCGTACGCCCTCGGATACATCTCGGTGGACACCAGCGACACCGCCGAATTCCACGCACCCTGCGGCTGGCTCGCGGTCCGCAACACGATCTGGCCTGCGACCGAGTCGAGGTAGACCATCTGCCACTGTCTGCTCTCCTCGTCGAACCGCACCGACAGCTCACTGGCGGTGCCGTGCACGAGCGGTGTCGCCGAGTTCTCCGCCGCGGGTGCCCAACTGCCGTCCACCCAGTACTGGTAGGCCGTCTTGTTGAGCACGTCGTCCTTGCGCACCCTGGCCAGCCCGATCATCCCGATCCGGCCGTTGGGCGTGCCGAACATGTAGACGTAATCCCCGTGCGGCACCATCGCCGCCACCTGGAATCGCCCAAGCCCGAACAGGTTCTCCCAGCGGGCATGCTGATCTTTGGTCCAGGTCTGGCCGCCGTCGTCGGAGTAGGCGAGGCCGCCGTAGTTCGTCAGCCACATGCCGGGGATCTTCGACCAGTGGTTCACCGACATGTAGCTCAGGAACTGCCTTTTCCCGAGCGCGAAACCCGAGGTCGGGATCGTGGTGGTCTCCCAGTTCTTGATCTTGCGGCTGCCGAGGAGTTCGGCGGCGTGACAGGGGCTGTCCTGCACCATCGAGTCGATGGTGATCCCGTCGCTCAGGTCCTTGTCGGTGCTGTAGGCGAGCACATTCGACCGCCAGTCGGCGGTATCGGCGCCCGCGCCGCCATAGGCCCAGCCCTCGCCGAAAGTGTCACCGAAAACCATGGCGACCTTGCCCGGTTCGGTTTCCCAGAACAGCCCGAGGTCGGTGCCGTCGACCTGCCAGCGCATATCGGTCCGGTTGGCCGAGCCGTGCCCGGTGACCTGGTCGACGAGCCGCACGGATTCGACCTTCGCGGGCACGACGGGCGCCGCCAGCGGGCCACGCTCGATCGGCCGGACCACGGGCGCAGGCGCTTCCTGGGCAGGTTCGCCCTCGCCACCGGGTACCGGGATCGGAATCGGCTCGATCTCCGGTTTGATCCTGATCCGGGGCAACGCGGTCGCCGAACCAGTCGCCGAACCAGTCGCCGAACCGGTCGACGTTGTCTCGTCCGTACTTTCCGATTCCGGTTCCGGCGTGTCGCGCACCTCCGGGCACGGATTGCGGCACGGATCCGAGGGCAGCGGAACCTGCGCGACGCGCGTGTTGTCGTGCGGCGGGTCGGGAATCGGCACCGGCGTCAGCTCCGGCACCCAGACCGGGATATCGATGCTCGGCGGCAGGACCGGCGGAGGTGGTGCGGCCGGATCGGGCAGCCGGTTGACCGGGTCGAATCCTGTTTCCCCGCAGACGTTCACCGGGGGCGGCAGCCATGGCAGCGGACCCGCCTGCGCGGGCACGGCGAGGATGGCGGACAGCACCACACCCACGGCGGCAGTTCCGTGCGATACCGGTTTTGCGCGCATCTGGCTCCCTCGAATCGGTGTCGGGCGAGGAACACCTGTGATCTTGTGTGAACTTACCGGAACCGATCGCTGTTGCCGTGCGTCCAAACAGATGTGAACGAAATCGAGTACGTCTTCGGAACCGGCGACGCGGTCGTGCACCACTGGTCGAGCCACGACGAACTAGCCGACACGAGCGCAGTCGCCGCCCTGTGGATCGACTACGACTCCGGCATCGACAACGACGCTTTCCTCCCCGACATCCCGCTGGCCACCGTCGACCACCGAACGGTTCTGGCGCAGGAACCCGCAGGCACCCTCAGCAGCCCTTTCGATGGAGTACTGCTTTCGGCATGTTCCGCTATTCCCGCAGTTCTGCTGGGCCCACCCTGGCTCGACGGGAATTGAGTGCGATAGCCACGATGCCGAGCGCGTAGACCCCGGCACCGGCCAGTACCACCCCGATGGAGCGTCCGTCGGCCGGAATCACCAGCGCGATCACCGCGATCGCCAACACGAAACAGACGTTGAAAACCGTGTCCTGCAGGGCGAATACCTGTCCGCGCTGATCGTCGTCGATGTCGATCTGCATGCTCGCGTCGCCGGTCAGTTTGATCGTCTGACCGGCGAGGCCGAGCCCGAACGCGCCGATCAGCAGGAGCCGGTGCGCGTTGTCGATCGCCGAGCCGGTCGCCAGCGCGATCGGTGTCACGAGCGTGAGCTGCACGATCACCGCTGTCGTCAGGCCGAGCAGCACGGTGCGCGGTCTGCCGAGACGTGGAATCAGGATCGGTGTTCCGATCGCGGCCACCAGCATGCCCGCCGCCGCGAACCCGATCGCGACCCCGAAGCCGACCAACCCGCCGCTCATCTGCGTGCCGTCGGCCGGCTGTCGCAGCACCAGCACCATGATCAGCGTGTTCATCCCGAACACGATGCGATGCGCGCCGATTCCGATCATCGCCGTCGTCACCTGCACCGATTGCCACACCGCCCGCGCGCCGGTGCGCAGACCGGTCGCGATGGCGTGCACGGTGCTCTCGCTCCCGGCCGAACCGCGATCGGGCCCGAGCACCTGCGGGCGGAACCCGAGTGCCAGCACGGCACCGACCAGCGAACCGATGCCGCTCAGTGCCACCGCCACCGCCGAGGCCGCGTCACCGGCGCCGATCAGCGCGATTACCGCCACCGATGCCGCCGCGCCGATCCCGGCACACACCGAGGCCACGGTCGCCAGCACCGAATTCATCGGCACCAGCCAGCGCTGTTCGAGCACTCGCGGCAGCGCCGCCGACACCCCGGCCAGCACGAACCTGCTGATCCCGACCGTCGCCAGGGCCAGCACCAGCAGTGGCGTCTCCCCCACGCCGACGAACAACCCGATCGCGGCCACGCCGATCAAGACCGCCCGCGCCACACTCGCGACCAGCAGCACATTGCGCCGATCCCACCGATCCAGCAGCGCGCCCGCGTACGGCCCGAGCACCGAGTACGGCAGCAGCAGCACCGCGAAACCGGCGGCGATGGCCAGCGGATCGGTCTCGCGTTGCGGGTTGAACAGGATCGCGCCCGACAGGGCCGCCTGGAACATCCCGTCACCGAACTGCGCGGCCAGCCGCAGCAGGGCAAGGCGCGGCATCCGCGGATTACGACGGACCACCTCGCGGGTGTCGCGAAGCAGATGTCTCATCGAGATCGGCTGCTCATCCGCCGTATTCGAGCCGTCCGAGGGATGAGTCGACACGCCATGACCATAGTGCCAAGGAGAACCGTCCAGGGGAGCACTCATACCCGTGAGCAGTACACCATCACTCGTGCCAAGGAGAACCGTCCAGGGGAGCACTCATACCCGTGAGCAGTACACCATCACTCGTGCCAAGGAGAACCGTCCAGGGGAGCACTCATACCCGTGAGCAGTACACCATCACTCGTGCCAAGGAGAACCGTCCAGGGGAGCACTCATACCCGTGAGCAGTACACCATCACTCGTGCCAAGGAGAACCGTCCAGGGGAGCACTCATACCCGTGAGCAGTACACCATCACTCGTGCCAAGGAAAACCGTCCAGGGGAGCACTCATACCCGTGAGCAGTACACCATCACTCGTGCCAAGGAGACGGGTCCAAGGGAGCACTCATACCCGTGAGCAGTACACCATCACCAGTGCCAAGGCGAACTGCCCCACGGACCGCTCATACCCGTGGTCTGTACACCGTCACTATTGGTGCCAGAATTGAACTGTGACGCCCACATCGACGACACCCCCGCGAATCGAACTGCACCGCGGTGGCGACCGGATGAAGACGCGGATCCCGTGGCTCGACTCGAAGCACTCGTTCTCCTTCGGTGAGCACTACGATCCCGACAACACCCATCACGGGCTGCTGCTGGTGAACAACGAGGACGTGGTGCTGCCCGGCGAGGGCTTCGACACCCATCCGCATCGGGACATGGAAATCGTCACCTGGGTGCTCGGCGGCAGCCTCGTGCATCAGGATTCGCTCGGGCACAACGGTGTCATCTACCCGGGTCTGGCCCAGCGGATGAGCGCGGGCACCGGCATCCAGCACTCGGAGAAGAACGATTCGTGGCGCCTCGACGGCAAGTCCCACGACGAGCCCGTGCACTTCGTGCAGATGTGGGTGGTCCCCGACGAGCCCGGCGTCGACCCCGGCTACCAGCAGCTCGACATCGATGACGAACTCGCGCGCGGCGATCTGGTGACGGTCGCGTCCGGCCTACCCCGCTACCGCGACCGCACCGCCATCGCGATCAATTCCTCGCACGCGGCCATGCACGTCGCCAGGATGACGGCCGACAGCCCCGGTGTGACCATCCCCGATGCGCCCTACCTGCATGTCTTCGTCGCGCGCGGCGAGATCGACGTCGAGGGACTCGGCACCTTGTCCCAGGGCGACGCCGTCCGGCTGACCCGCTCCGGCGGCCAGTCGATCCGTCCGCACGGCGATGCCGAAGTGCTCGTCTGGGAGATGCACGCGCGTCTGGGCGGACAGTGAGCTCAGGCCGAACCCGGCTGGCGCAAGAGGGTCGCCGACTTGGCATTGGTCCTGGTAGCGGCGACGATCTGCGCGAAATCCGGCCGGAAATCACCGTCGGGCGCCTGCATCCAGGTGCGATAACCGCTGCGCTCGTCGGCAGGCGAGGGCAGCACGATATCGCTGCCGGGTAAGGCGACCGAGGCGCACACCCGGAACAGCTCGGCGAACAGCACGGTGTCGAGGTAGGAGTTGTCGACCGGCCCGGTGAGGAAGGTCCAGCGACCGGAGCGTGGATGGGCGATGATCGGCCCGCAGCGCATTCCGCGCGTGACGAGCAGCCCGCGGACCCGTTCGCCCAGCGTCGACGGCATCACCACCGCGCCGACCGCGCCGATCTCGAGCACGATCCGTCCCAGTGCCGCGTCGACGACGCCGTAGAGGCCATGGTGTTTTCGGTACTGGCGACAGCGCGCCAACGCGTCCTGGATGGCCGAGTATTCCTCGGCCGCCGTATACCCGCCCTTGTCCTCATCAGTGCGCAACGTGCTCATCACGACCTCGTCTCTGTCGACGCTGGTTCGATGTAGCTGGGAGTTCGCTCGATCCGGGCGAATCTCGGTGAGAGTTGAAGCATCACGACCCGGTGGCGCGGGAAACTTTTTCATAACGGCAGGACGTGAGGGAAAAAGACCGTTCTGCATAGCCTATAGCCGCACAACCATGCTGACAATAGTCAGTAGCTGGCGTGTCGACCGGCGTACCATATTTGCCCATGGCTCCCGTTTCGCCGACCGTCGCGCGGTGGGAACTCGTTCTGCGTCTGCGTGAACTCCGCGAGCAGCGCGGGTTCGATTCGGCCGGTTTCGCCCGCCGTGTCGGGTTCACCCCCGCCAACTGGTCCCATGTCGAGAAGGGCAGGCGGGTGCTCACCCGCACCACCATCGAACCGGTTCTCGACGTTCTCGATGTCACGCCCGACGAACGGAAC
The DNA here is from genome assembly GCF_052814245.1 of Nocardia sp. IBHARD005. NCBI lineage: Bacteria > Bacillati > Actinomycetota > Actinomycetes > Mycobacteriales > Nocardiaceae > Nocardia > Nocardia sp. IBHARD005. The sequence goes on along the minus strand of NZ_CP199935.1, from coordinate 6,266,851 downwards.
GAACTGCTCGCGCTGCTGGAGGCGAGTAAACAGCGTGGCTGGTGGGCGACGGCCTCCTCGGCCCTGATCGGCCCCGAGTTGCAGCGGTTGTACGGGATGGAGGCGGGCGCGCAGAGTATCCGCAGCTACGACAGCATGATCGTGCCCGGGTTGTTGCAGACCGAGGCGTACGCGCGGGCTCTGATCAGCGCCGATGTGATGATCCGCCCGGTGCAAGTAGACCAATTAGTCGCAATACGGCTGCGTCGTCAGCGGCGGCTGCACGAGCCCGATCCGCTCGAACTCACCGCCGTGCTCGGCGAGGCCACGCTCCGTCAGCAGACCGGCGGTAGTGCGGTACTGCGCGAGCAGTTGCGGCACCTGGTCGCGCTGGTACACGAGCTCGACACCGTCGATGTGCGCGTCATCCCGTTCAGCGCGCCCGAAGGAGCCGTGCTCGGCGGTTCCAGCTTCCATCTGCTCGACTTCGCAAGCGATCAGCTACCAACTTTCGCCTGGGCCGAGAGCGCGGTGTTCGGTGGACATGTCGACGATGCCGAACAGGTCCGCGATCTCGGCTTCGCCTACGTGCGCGCCCGCGAGCAATCCCTTTCCCGCACCGAATCTCTCGCCCTGATCAGCGAGTATGTGAGCGTGTAAGATTCGGGGTATGTCCACCACCGCTCGCCCCCGCCCGGCCGAACACGGCTGGTTCACCTCGTCACGCTCCAATAACGGCAACCAATGTGTCGAGGTTCGTTTCGATGGAAACACTGTCCAGGTACGAGACAGCAAATTCCGCCGCAACCCGATGAACACCGGTTCGGCAGAGCCCATCATCACCGTCGACGCCCCCGTGTGGACAGCCTTCCTGCACTCCCTCCTGACCGAGCACCACCACCCCGACCTCATCGCCCACGTCTCCCCCGACGGCTCGACCACCCTCCGCCACAAAGACGTGCGGTTGCGTTTCACCGCCGCCGAATGGGAAGCCTTCGTAGCCGGCGTCCGAGACGACGAGTTCGCCTGCGTGTGAGACGACGTCGACAGCCGCCGGTGTTTCGGCATACTGGAGCGCGTGACTTCGGATCTGAGCAGCCCTTCCGGTATTGATCTGTCCTTCCGCGATCAGGATGTGCGGGTGCAGGACGATCTGTTCGCGCATGTCAACGGGCAGTGGTTGGCCGGGTATGAGATTCCGGCCGACCGGGCCGTCGACGGTGCGTTTCGCACGTTGTACGACCAGGCCGAGCTCGATGTGCAGGCGATCATCACCGATAGTGCGTCCGGTGCGGCCGACGATGCCGATGCCCGCAAGATCGGGGATCTGTTCTCGAGCTTCATGGCCACCGACGTGGTCGCGGCGGCCGGGTTCGCTCCCATCGCCGAGGAGCTGCGCTCGATCGCCGAGGTGGCCGATCCGAGTGCGTTCGCCGCGCTACTGGGCCGGTTGCAGCGCACCGGTGTTCGTGGCGCGCTCGCCTACTACGTCGACACCGACGACAAGAACTCCACCCGCTACCTCGTGCACGCGACCCAGTCGGGCATCGGGCTGCCCGACGAGTCCTACTACCGCTCCGAGGAATTCGCGGAGATCCGCGACGCCTACATCGCGCACATCACCAAGATGTTCACCATCGCCGCCGCGGACGCGTCGTTGGACGGGCTGCTGCCCACGGACCCGGCCGACGCCGCCCGTCGCGTGTTCGAGCTGGAACGCACACTCGCCGCAGGCCATTGGGATGTCGTACGCCGCCGCGATGCCGAGAAGAGCTACAACCTAACGACTTTCGCCGGCTTGGTCGCCGAGAACCCGGAATTCGACTGGGCTGCTTGGGTAGACGGCGTCGCCGAAGGTCTCGACCGTGACGGCACGGACCTGTTCGCCGAGCTCGTCGTACGTCAGCCCGACTACCTGCGTGCCTTCGCCACCGCGTGGGCCGAGGTCCCGCAGGCGGATTGGCAGGCATGGACGGCGTGGCAGGTGCTGCACGCGCGCGCCGGTTTCCTCACCGATGAGATCGTCGAGGAATATTTCGACTTCTACGGCCGCACTCTCACCGGCGCCGAGGAGAACCGCGAGCGCTGGAAGCGCGGTGTGTCGCTGGTGCAGGAACTGCTCGGCGAAGCGGTCGGCAAACTGTATGTGGCCCGGCACTTTCCGCCGCAGGCCAAGGCCCGCATGGTCGAGCTGGTGGTCAACCTGCAGGAGGCTTACCGCCGCAATATCACCGACCTCGAGTGGATGGGCCCCGACACCCGCGCCGCCGCGCTGACCAAGCTGGAGAAGTTCACCCCCAAGATCGGCTACCCCGACAAGTGGCGTGACTACTCCGCGGTCGAGATCGACGCAGGAGACCTCGTCGGCAACTACCGCCGTGGCTACGCCGCCGACCACGATCGCGACCTGGGCAAACTGGGTGGCGAGGTAGATCGCGGCGAATGGTTCATGACCCCGCAGACCGTGAACGCCTACTACAACCCCGGCATGAACGAAATCGTGTTCCCCGCCGCGATTCTGCAGCCGCCGTTCTTCGACATGAACGCCGACGACGCCGCCAACTACGGCGGGATCGGCGCGGTGATCGGCCACGAGATCGGCCACGGCTTCGACGATCAGGGCGCGAAGTACGACGGCGACGGCAATATGCAGGACTGGTGGACCGACGAGGACCGCGCCGAGTTCGGCAAGCGCACCAAGGCGCTGATCGACCAGTACAACGTGCTCTCCCCCGCCGATCTGGACGACGAGCACACCGTGAACGGCGAGTTCACCATCGGCGAGAACATCGGCGACCTGGGCGGCCTCTCGATCGCCCTTGCCGCCTACAAGATCTCGCTCGACGGCCAGCTTGCCCCGGTCATCGACGACCTCACCGGTCTGCAGCGCGTTTTCTACGGCTGGGCGCAGGTCTGGCGCACCAAGGCGCGCACCGAGGAAGCCATCCGCCGCCTCGCCGTCGACCCGCACTCCCCGCCGGAGTTCCGCTGCAACGCGGTGATCCGCAATATCGACAGCTTCTACGAAGCCTTCGACGTGACCCCCGACGACAAGCTGTTCCTGAAACCGGAGGAACGCGTCACGATCTGGTGATGAGGTGTCGACCCTGCCGGTTCCCGGTAGGGTCGAAACCAATTGCTCCGGAGAGGGATTCATGCGTCACCAGCAGGTAGCCGACAACGTCTTCACCATCACGGGCACCCATGTGAACATGGTCCTGCTCCGCGACGGCCGCGACCTGACGCTCATCGACGCGGGCTGGCACGGTGATGCCGCCACCATCGAGAAGTCGATCCGAGCCCTCGGCCACCGCCCCGAGGACATCAGGGCGATTCTGCTGACCCACGCCCACCTCGACCACGTCGGCGCACTGAACCACCTGCACCGCCACTACAAGATCCCCGTCTACACCAGCGCGATCGAAGTGGCCCACGCCCGCGGTGAGGTCCACGAGTCCGCTACCCCCGTAGACGTGATCAAACGCCTCACCGACCGCGACACCCTCACATGGGCCCTCAGCATCACCGCCGCCGGCGGCCTACGCAAGAATCCGGTCCCCCACATCCAGGCCTTCCCCACCGAAGGCCCCCTCGACCTCCCCGGCACCCCAACCCCCATCCCCACCCCCGGCCACACCTCGGGCCATAGCGCCTTCTATTTACCGGACGCAGGCGCGGTAGCCACCGGTGACGCCCTCGTCACCGCCCACCCGACCTCGAAAACCAGCGGCCCCCAACTACTCCCGAGATTCTTCCACCACTCGACCGAAGCCGCCTTCGATGCTCTGACCGCCCTCGCGCCTATCGACGCCTCCTTGGTCCTGCCCGGCCATGGCCCGGTCTGGACCTTCGGTATCGCCAAGGCGGTCACACAGGCCCGCGAACACGCGGCCACTGTGCGGAAGTGAAGTTCGTGAGAACATGAACATGACATGAGCATGCTATTCTGGGGTATGGCAATCGCGATCCAAATCAAAGATGTGCCCGAAGAGGTCCGCGACGTGCTTGCCAAGCGTGCCGCCGAACGCGGGCAATCCACCCAGCAGTACCTGCGCGGACTCCTGGAGCGTGAGTACCGCCGCGAGCGAAACAAGCGGCTGTTCGAGGATATGCACATCGAGCGAGGCACGACGATGCCTGCGGACGAGATGGTGGAGTTCATCCGGAGCGGACGGGACTAGTCCGTGCTCGTCGTCGACGCGTCCGCGATGTGTGCGGCCCTGTTGTGGCAAGACGAATTCGGTCAGCGCGCGAGACTCGAGCTCGGCAAAGATACCGACTGGGTTGCCCCGTCCCACATGCCGCTCGAGGTCATTCGAACGCTCCGCAAGTCCGTACTCTCCCGGCACACCGATCAGGATGACGCGAACGAGGCGTTCCGCGCCCTCGCGTACTCCGGCATCGAGTACATCGATGTGGACAGCTCGGTCCTGGAGCGAGTGTGGGCGCTGAGCCACAACGTGTCTTCCTACGACGCGGCCTACCTGGTGGTGGCCGCCGAGAACGCGTCACCACTGGTGACCTGCGACGCGCGCCTTGCCAAAGCTGCCGAACAAGCGAAGGTCGACGTCGAGGTCCGGGTAGTTCGGCGATAGCGGCTCGGCGTGGCAGCTCGGGTGCGGTTCGCGCTGCCTCGACGAGCTGGGGTGGGGTGGGGTCCGATCATCGGCCCTGATCAGTGCGATTCTTCGCCGTCGTGGTCTGACCGATCGGGCCGCCGCTCCGCCGAGGCGGTGTCCTGATAGATCAGCGCGAGCGCAGTTCGGTCTTCGCGTCGAAGAAGAAGACCTCGTCGGGCTTGGGCCGCAGATGCAGGGTTTCGCCCAGGGTGGTCTGGAACCGGCGGTCCACCCGGACAACGATCTTGCCGGAGCGGGTGGACCAGTCGGTGCCCGCGCCGTGGGTGTAGACGAACGATTCGGCGCCCAGTTCCTCGAGTAGTTCGGCGACCACGGTGATCCCGGTGGGATCGGTGGTGACTTCCCAGGATTCGGGGCGGATGCCGAGAACCACGCGAGCGCTGGAAAGCGTGCGGGGCACCGGGATTCGCAGACCGTCGAGGACGGCCTCGCCGTCGACCACGGGTGCTTCGAGCAGGTTCATGCCGGGCGAACCGATGAACCCGGCGACGAAGGTGTTCACCGGGTTGTCGTAAAGCTCACGTGGAGAAGCGATCTGCTGCAATCTGCCGTCGCGAAGTACCGCGACGCGGTGGCCCATTGTCATCGCCTCGACCTGGTCGTGCGTGACGTAGACGGTGGTAGTGCCGAGACGCTGCTGCAGCGCGGCGATCTGGGAACGGGTGCTCACCCGCAACTTCGCGTCCAGGTTCGACAGCGGCTCGTCCATGCAGAACACCTGCGGGCGGCGCACGATGGCGCGGCCCATGGCGACGCGCTGACGCTGGCCGCCGGAGAGCTTGGCCGGCTTGCGGTCGAGCAGCGGCTCGAGTTCGAGCATCGCGGCGGCTTCCCGCACCCGAACCAGCGTGCCGGACTTCGACATTCCCGCGTTGCGCAGCGCGAAGCCCATGTTCTCGGCGACGGTCATATTCGGGTACAGCGCGTAGCTCTGGAACACCATCGCCACGTCGCGGGCGCGCGGCGGCAGGTCGGTGACATCGCGCTCACCGATCCGAATCGTGCCCGCCTCGACCGATTCCAGCCCGGCCAGCATGCGCAGACTCGTCGACTTGCCGCAGCCGGACGGGCCGACCAGCACGAGGAATTCACCATCGGCGATGTCGATGTCGAGTGCGTCGACGGCGGAGACGTCGGCGCCGGGATAGCGATGGGTCACACCGTCGAACTGCACAGTCGCCATGGCGAATTCTCCTAGGGGGAAAGCGAAACGGGCCGGTGGTCACGAGCAACCGCCGGCCCGCCGGGAACTACTTGGGCAGCTTGGGCGTGATCTGCCGGTCGATGATCGCCTGCACGTCGGCGGCGACCTTTGCGAGAACCGTTGCCGGATCGGCGTTCTGGAGGCCGATCTGCTCGTAGCCGGTGCCGATGATCTGGTCGGCACCGGGCACGAAGACGCGTGCGTAGTCCTGCGACTTCGTCACGGCCAGCTGGTCGATGGCGACCTTGGAGTTCGGGTTCTTCGCCAGGAAGTCGACCTCGGTCGGATCGGTGACCGCCGACTTGCGCACCGGCATGTAGCCCGTGTTCTGCGAGAAGTAGGCGGTGTTCGCCGCGTTGGTGATGAACTCGATGAACCTGAGCGCGTTCACCTTTCGCTTGTCCGAGATCCGCGATGGCACAGCGAGACCGGCGCCGCCGGTGGTGACGCCGGGACCGTTCGGGTGCGGCAGGAACGCGGTGCCCACCTCGAACTTGCCGTCGGCGTTCTTCTTGATGCCCTTGAGATCGCCGGTGGAGGCGATGGTCGAGGCGGCGACGCCGGTGCCGAAGTCGACCGCGATCTGCGGGCGGATCGCGGCGTATTTCTTCACGTTGATCGACTCACGCAGGTAGGTGGCCGCGGCGATCGAGCCCGGATCGGTGAACCTCAGCTTCCACTGATCGGAGTAGGCGCCGCCGAAGGTCCAGTTCGGGCCCTGGAAGGTCCAGCCCAGGTAGTTCTTGGCGTCACCCCAGGCGTGCGCGAACTTGTCGGCGCCGACGACGGACTGCAGCTTCGGGCCCCACTCGTCGAATTCCTGCCAGGAGTTCGGGCCGCGGTCGGGCAGGCCGGCCTTCGCCCAGACGTCCTTGTTGTAGTAGAACAGCGGCGTCGAGCGGGCGTACGGCAGCGCGTAGTGCTTGCCGTCGAACAGGTAGTCGGCGGCGAGCGAGTCGACGTAGTCGCCCAGCTGCACACCGGCGGCACCGAAGTGCCCGTCGAGCGGTTCGATGGCCTTGCTCAGCGCGTAGTTGAACCACCAGACATCCGACAGCACAACAACATCGGGCAGTTCACCACCGGTGAGCGCGGCGTTGAACTTCTGTGCCACCTCCTCGTAGTTCTTGCCCGCGTCGACCAGGTTCACCTTCAGCTCGGGGTTCGCGGTCTGGAAGCGGTTGATCAGCTCCAGCTCCAGCTCCTTGGAGGTGCCGGGGTGATTGGACCAGAAGGTGATGGTGTTGGCGTCGCCGGAATCGCCGGATCCGCCGCCGGTGCCCGCGCACGCGGTCAGGGCTGCGGCAGCGGCAACGCCGCCGGTCAGGCCGAGGAAGCCACGGCGACTCAACGCCGGGAATCGTGAGTTGGACACTGGCGAACTCCTGTTCGAGATCTAACCCTTGACCGCACCGGAGGTGAGGCCCTTGATCATGTGACGTTGCAGGGCGAGGAAGACGATGAGGATCGGCAGCATCGTGAGTACGGTGCCCGCCATCACCGGCCCCCAGTTGGTGACGCTGGGGTTCTCGGTGTTCTGCAGCAGGGTCAGGCCGACCGGCAGCGTCGCGACATCGGCGGAATCGGCCATCAGGAACGGCCAGAGGTACTCGTTCCACTCGTTGACCAGCGTCACCACCGCGAACGCCACCATCGTCGGCCCCGACATCGGCAGCACCACCTTGGTGAGCAGTCGCCACCAGTTCGCGCCGTCCATCCGCGCCGCCTCGATGACCTCACCGGGCAGCGACAGGAAATGGTTGCGCATCAGGAAGGTGCCGAAGGCGACGCCGCAGAGCGGAATGATGATGCCCTGGAAGGTGTTTCGCCAGCCGAGCTGCGCGATGAACGCGTAGTTGGAGATCACCGTGATCTGGTTGGGCACCATCAGCGCCGCGATGATCACCAGGAACACGATGTTCTTGCCGGGGAAGCGCAGGAACACCAGCCCGTACGCGCTGAACACACCGAGCGCGAACTTCACCGCCGACACCACGCCGGTGACGATCAGTGAGTTCCGCAGGAACGTCCAGTACGGCACCGTGGTGGTGGCGTGGCTGTAGTTCTCCGGATGCCAGCTGTGCGGCCAGTAGACCGCGGGCTGGGTGTAGATGTCGGAGCGGTCCTTGAGCGAGGTGATCAGGATCCAGAACAGCGGGACCCCGACGATGATCAACACGCACACCATCGCCGCGTAGCCGAGCAGGGTGACAGCGCGTTCGCGACGCCGGTACGAAAGTGTCTCTGGCCCTACATGTTTCATCGCTCGCCTCGATCCATCACGCGCACCTGGATCAACGTGACCACCAGCAGCACCACGAACATGATCGTGGCCACGGTGGCGCCGTAGCCGGCCCGGAAATTGCGGAACGACTCCTCGTACACCTGGAACACCATCGTCGTGGTGCCGTTGCCGAGCGGTCCGCCACGCGTCATCACATTGATGATGTCGAAGACCTGCAGCGAGTTGAGCAACACGGTGATCGACAGGAAGAACGTCGTCGGACGTAGTTGTGGCAGAAGAACTTTCGTGAATCGAGTCCAACTGCTCGCGCCGTCCATTTCGGCCGCTTCGAGCAATTCGGCGCGCACACCTTGCAGCGCGGCCAGATAGATCACGAAGGCGTAGCCGAGGTTCTTCCAGATGTAGGTGAGCGTCACCATGAACAGGGCCCACTCCGGATCCTGATAGAAGTCCGGCACATTGCCGACGCCGAGCCGGTGCAGAACGTCTTGTACCAGACCGAAACTCGGATCGAAGATGAATTGGAAAGCCACGCCGATCGCCGCGCCCGAAATAACGAATGGCGCGAAAATAGCCGAGCGGACTACATTGCGCCCGAACAGTTTTCGATCGAGCAGCATGGCGAGCGCGAGACCGAGCGCCATACTCACCACGACCGCCGCCACGGTGAAGATCAGCGTATTGCTGACGACCTTCCATGAGTCGTCGCGCTGCCACCATTCGATGTAATTGTCGAACCCGACCGAATTCGCCACCGGATCAGCGATGTTCCAGTCGGTGAACGATAGCCGGATGTTATCGGCGAGCGGCCGGTAAACGAACAGGGTGAGCAGCGCCAGGTTCGGCACCACGAGTACCACGAACAGCGCGTAGTCCTGCCACTGGCGGCTTCTCCCGGGCAGTACCCGCTCTGGACTCTTGCGCACCGCCGCAGCTTTACGGCGCATGGCGAACCAGTGGTTAACCCTGCCCGCCGACTTCCTGAACATCGGGCACACAGGACTGATTACAGCAAAGGGCCGAACAACACGACCCCGTTTGATCGTATTGTTCGGCCCTTGTTCAGCGAGTACATGGGTAACTCACCGGGAACCGGCTGACTCCGCACCCACCCGACTGCCGGCCGCGTAGCCGACAGCTAACCCACCTGAGTCTGGCCAGAATACGCGGAGAGGCGCATCAGCTCAGTTCCAGTCGCCCAAACCATCGCCCGCGCTGAGGGTTCCGCCCTTGGTGCCGGTGACGACCACGGCATCACCGCGACGGGTGTTCTCCAGGAACCACTTACCGTCGGAGGTGCTCACATTGAGACAGCCGTGGCTGGCATTGGAGTAGCCCTGCTGACCGACCGACCACGGGGCGGCGTGCACGAAGATGCCGCTGTTGGACAGGCGGGTCGCGTATTCGACCTCGAGCTTGTAGCCCTCGGGATCGGTGACCGGCACGCCGTAGGTCGACGAGTCCATCGTCATCTTCTCGAGCCGCTCACCCACGATGTAGGTGCCGTTGGGGGTCTCGTAGCCGGGCTTGCCGAGCGAGGTCGGCATCTCGCGGACGACCTCACCGTTGATCGTCACGACGATCATCTTGGTGGCGTCGTCCACGGTGGCGACGAACGCGTCACCGATGTGGAACGAGCTGGTGGTGCCACCCGCGACCACGGTCACGTCGGTGTTGGCGGGCCAGAACTCGGTGGGCTTCCAGCGGACCTGCTTGCTGGAGGTCCAGTAGAAGTAGCCCGGCGCGTTCTTGCTCGAGGTGACCTTGATGGCGCGCTCGGCGGCTGCTCGGTCTTCGACCGGCTCTGCGAAGGTGATGATGATCGGTTGCGCGACGCCGACGGTCTCGCCATCGGCGATGTTGATGTTCGGCGGCGCGAAGGGTGCCTGCTGCGCGGGCTCGTTCACCGCGGGCTGGCTGGAACCGGCGCCGAAGCCCGGCAGAGTCGGCTGAGCCTGCGCGGGCACGGCGACCAACGCGCCGGTCGCTGCGATCGCTGCCGACAGCAGCAGACCCCGGCGAAGCCAGTGCGATTGCTGCGTATTTGCCTCGTAGTGCATAGGTTTCTCGTCCATTCCATCTCTCGTTCCGCGTGCGGCGGCGCGAGATCTACTCAGTGACGCTCGTTCTCTTTGACGCAGAGGCCGCAACGGGTCTCTACGGGGTAACGACTTCCCCGACCCTGACCCTCCATTACTACCCGCACCAGGTGACCAGGTGCCAGCCGCGTTGCGCGGTGATTACGGAACCGCAACTATGTGTGGTGCATCACATAACGCGCTGTTATTCATCGGCCTTCGCCAAACGCCGCGCTCACAGCGGCGAGTCGATAGCGGTGCGCGCGAACAGCCGGGAAGCACAGGGGTGTGAGTCTCGAACACCACGTGAGGCAGATCACCCGGTCCGTGTGAAGTGGATCGCCCGATCCGGCGCGGTCGCGATATTGCGAGGCACTGTGCGGGGTCGACGACCGAGTGCCAGAGCGGGGTCGAGGGTCAACCGGACCTCGGTCAGCAGCGTCGCCAGCACGATCCGCAGCTCGTGGTCGGCCAGCGTCGAGCCGATGCATCGCCGGTGACCGCCGCCGAACGGCGCGAACTCGAACGGGGTGAGGGTGCGATCGAGGAATCGGTCGGGGTGGAACAGGTGCGGTGCGGGCCAGGTAGCGGGCTGGCTGTGGAGTACGCCCACGGCAAGACCGATGGTGGCGCCCGCCGCCACGTCGACTCCGCGCCAGCGCAATGGCTCCTTCAGGGTGCGCAACACGATCGGTACCGGTGGGTGCAGGCGCAGGGTTTCCTGGCAGACGGCGTCGAGTAGCGGTAGCCGGGCCTGTTCGGCGGGGTCATCGCCTGCGCTGGGTAGCTCGGCGAGCAGGCGGGTGAGCAGGCCGGGTTCGCGGTGCAGGTGGTAGAGCGCCCAGGTCAGGGTGGTCGCGGTGGTTTCGTGGCCCGCGACGAGCAGCGTGCGCAGCTGTTCGCACAGTTCGGTGTCGGTGGGGGCGGTGCCGTCGTCGTAGCGGGTGGTGAGGAGGAGGTCGAGCAGGTCGCCGTTGGCGGGGCCGGTGCGGCGTCGTCGGGTGATGTCGGCCAGGAGCAGCTCGTCCAGCCGTGCCCGTGCCGCGGTGAACCGCTCCCAGGGACCGAAACCGCCTATGCCACGGCGTAATACGGGCGCCACCATGAGTGGGGTGGTGAACGCGGTGAGGAAATCGGTGACCACATCGCCGTATTCGGCTTCGCGATCGGAATCGGACCCGAACACCGTGGCGAGGATGACCCGCAGGGTGATGGTCCGCGCGGCCGCGAGCGAATCGATCCGGGTGCCGATACGCCAGGGACCACCTGCGCCGCAATGAATCTCGTTCAGCGTCGCGTCGCGGATCACCTTCCCGAGCGAGCGCACCCGAGCACCGTGCAACGCGGGCGCCAGCAGTGTGCGATCCGTGCGATGCCGCGTCCCGGAACTGAGAATCAGCGAGGCCGCCCCGACCATCGGCTCGATCGGATTGGGCCGTGGCGGCTCGAGCAGTGCGACCGGCGCCCGGAACAATTCGCGCGCCCCCTCGGCCGTTCCGGTGAACAGCACCGCCGGAAACCCGGGGAACCCGACCGCGAACGGATCACTGCGGGCAGCGCGTCGTCGCAGGTAACTCCCGAAATCCCGCCCCGCGGCGACGCCGTGCAGCAACGACAAGCGCGGCGCGGCGGGGGCGGGGTTCAGCGAACTCATGTCCTGTACTACGGCGGGCTCCGCCCGTCGGTTCGATCAGGCACGGGCCGTGCGTACGGTCCCCTGGGCGATCGCCGCCAACTTGGCCAGCCGTGCGTCACCGAGCGCCGTAACGGCCCCGCCGAGCCGATTGGTGACGAACGCGATCGACATCCCGAGATCAGGATCGGCATACGCGCCCGAGCCGCCGACACCGTAGTGGCCGAAGGCATTTCGCGGTTGCTGCTTGGTCATCAGCACCGGCCGGTGATAGCCGAGAGTGAATCGCAGCGGTAGGCCGAGGACATAGTCGCGGCTGCTGGTCTGCTGGGTCCGGTTGATCGTCTCGATCGTCTCCGGCCGCAGGAACCGCACCTGGCCCACCTGCCCACCATTGGCGAGCGCCCCGTACATCCTGGCCAGCGCCCGCGCCGAGAACACCCCGTTCCAGCCGGGCATCACCGCATCGTGCACCCGTGGGTCGCGGACGAGCTCGTCGAAACTCTCCGGCATGCCCGCCTCGGCCAGCCCGCGCGCGGGCCGCACCCACGACAGCACCGACGACGCGGTGTTCCAGCGGATCCCCGGTGGCGCCAGATGCGGAAAGATCTTCGCGATCCGGTACCGCTCACCCGGCGGCACCTGGAACCAGAACTCGTCGATTCCCAAGGGCTGCGCCACTTCTCGACGCAGAACCTCGGTGAACGGATCGCCGGTCACCCGCGCCACGATCTCGGCGACCAGCCAGCCGAAGGTGATCGCGTGATAGCCGGAGCTGCGGATGCGGCGCGGGTCGGCGAGGCTCTCGGCGAGCGCGGTCACCACCGCGTCGTAGTCGAGAATGCCCTCGCGACCGGGCACCAGCCCGCGCACCCGATGCAGGCCCGCACGATGGGACAGCACGTCACGCACGGTGATGTCGTCCTTACCGTGCGCCCCGAACTCCGGCCAGTAGGTGGCCACCGGCTCCTCGTAATCGATGAGCCCGCGCTCGGCCAGCCGATGCAGCACGGTGGCGGCGACGCCCTTGCCGGTGGAGAAGGTGAGTGCGACGTTCTCGCCGGTCCAGCGCTGATTCTTGGCCGCCCAGCCCGCCCAGATATCGACGACCGGGCTACCGTCCAGGTAGATGGCCAGCGCGCCGCCACCGCGGCTGGGCTGGGCGAACATCCCGAAGAAATGATCGGCGAGGCGGATGAAGCGCGGATCGACCACCATCTGCCGTGGCGCCGCGAAATCGCCGGTCGGTATTGGTGCCGGGGTACTGCTCACGGTGACCTCCTGATACACGATCGGGGGCCCTGCGCCGCACGTGGCGACCGGAATCCCAAGGGTATCGCAGTGACCCGCCTATCGGACTCGAGTCGACGGGGGTGGCTCCGGTGGTGTATTCACAATGGGTGTTTGCAGATTTGCCCCAGGGCCGACCTTCCGCACCGTCGCGGTCGCATCCTCGATCGGGTCGGCGCAAGGTAACGGGACGGTTCGTCGGTGCGGTCGCCATCACCGTGACCGCGCTGGTCGCGACCGCGTGCGGGGGCAAGATCGACGGCTACGCCCAGCCCGCGATCGACGTCGTCCCCGCGACCGGTAGTGCGACGCCGACCACCAAGCCGGGCAAGTCGACCACCAGCAAGCCGGCGCCCACGTCGAGCAAGGGCGGTAAGACCGACTTCCAGGCCAATATCGGCGACTGCGTGTCGCTCGGCGGCACCGTCAACGACGCGACCATCGAGAAGGCCGCGTGCGGCAGCCGCTCGTCGAACTACAAGGTCATCGGTAAGGCCAAGACCAGCACCGGCTGCGTCAGCGATCGCGACAACTTCTACGCCGAGACGCTCAACGGCATCGAGACCGGCGCGCTGTGCCTCGACATCGACTGGGTGATCGGCGGCTGCCTCGACGTGGGCGGCGACGAACCCAAGCGCATCGAGTGCGGCGAGGGCGGGACCGAACCGGTCAAGGTGATCACGATCAACAAGAACGCCGACAGCGTCGACGACTGCCCCGACGCCGCCGATTCGGGCTTCAAATACGCCGAGCGCCGCGTCGTCGTCTGCGTGAAGAGCCTGTAGTCCGACCAAAGACGCCGGTGGCGGCTAGTTTGGGGTGGTGCCCCAGACGGTTCGGCTGAACTCGGCCACGGGCCGGTGGATTCTGCTCGCCACCATCCTCGGCTCCTCGATGGCGTCGCTGGTAGCGCCGTTGACCGGCGCGGTGCGCGAGGGCGAGGCGGGCATCGCCTCCGGGGTGAACAACGCCGTGGCGCGAACGGCACAGCTACTCGCGGTGGCGGCGTTGCCCGGTCTGGCCGGGTTGTCCGGTGCCTTCGGCAATCCGGTCGCCTTCGCCGCGGGCTTCGACACCGCGATGCCGCACTGCGCGGGCGCCGATGGACCCGCGATCGCACCGAAATCGCTTGCCGCATAGCAAGAGCGGGCCGCGTGGACAACCACGCGACCCGCTCGACATCCGGGAAGTGAAAGGCGCTAGATCGGGTGGAAACCCGAACCGACGCCGCCGCGGGCGTTGATGTCGTTCATGATCGAGTTCATATTCGTCCCGACCTCGGGTCCGAAGCAGGCCACGGCCAGGTAGGCGTTCACCATGCCGACCAGCGTCGACCCGACGACGACCGGCGCGCCGGAATCGCCCTCGACCACGCACATCTGCGACCAGGTCTCGGTATTGGTCTGGAAAACATCACCCCAGGTGATGCCACAGGTGTTGCCGGTGGTCCGGCCTTCCTTGCAGACGATCGTCGGGAACTGTGCCGGCCCGCCGATACCGGTGATGGTGACGTTGCCGATCCGGTTGACCGGGGTGATCCTGCCTGGCGTGAACTCGATGACCGCGTAGTCGAGTTCGGAATTGCTGTGTACGAACCGGCCGATCTCGCCGTAGCCACGATCGACCTCCGCGGTGACGGTGGCCCCGGCGTCGCCGCAGTGACCCGCTGTCAGGCCGACCAGCCTGCCTGCGCCGTCGTACCCGACCGTGGTGACGGTGCACTCGAACGCGTTGTCGATCACGATGCCGGAGCCGCCGCCGATCACCGGGGGGCCTGCTTGCGCGGTGGCCGCACCGGTGCCGAGCAGCGCTGCACCGAGGGCGAGGGCGAAGGCGGTGTTGGCCACCTTGGCGAGTTTGCTGAACATGTCCCTCCAGATGTCGGAAGTTCGCACGATATCAATACGGTCTGTCTATCGTGCCTGTATTCGGTCCCGGGCGCGCCTCCGGACCGGTGCGTTTGCTGGGCGAGTCGTGCGCCTTCGCGCGGCCGTGGTCATAGCGATTCCCTATTGGAATCTTGTCGCAGCGCGTCGTTCATGTTTCTCGCGTGATGTGTTCAGATAATTCGGCGAGGCCTTCGTTATGAATGACAAAGTTCCGCAATATTCCTTTACCGCGACCGCTGGTACTGGGAAACCATGTAACAAAAGGCGTTCGCGCGTAATCCCCGGAATCCCAGAATTGCGGGCTGTAGGGTCCGGTATGGCCGGTCTCATAGCCGTTTTGGACAGTGACCTCTATCTATGACAGCGCTCACATGTCGGTGATGTGTTCTGCGCTACTCCGTAGTAAGGTGCGTCAAGCAAACAAGTCGCCGGAGCGTTGAGGGTCCGGCGTCGAGAGGGGTTATGCAGTGCAGTCGACCGAGAGTCCGCCCACACGTTCACGAGTCAGCGAGGCTGTCGACTGGACGAAGGGCCTTTGGGACGACCATCCGAAGAAGTCGCTGGAAACCTTCGGTCGACAGATCACGATGGGTATCGAAGCGATCACGGAGTTGTTCGTCGCGATCTTCCGTCGGCGTTTTCCTTTCGATGAGTTCATCCGGCAGTCCGCGTTCATGGCCAGTGTCGCCGCGGCGCCGACACTGCTGGTCGCCATCCCGATCGCGGTGATCGTCTCCATCCAGGTGGGCGCGGTCGCAGGTCAGGTCGGTGCCACCTCGTTCATCGGTGCGGCCAACGGCCTCGGCATCATTCAGCAGGGCGCCCCGCTGGTCACCGCGCTGATGATCGCCGGTGCCGTCGGTTCGGCCATCTGCGCCGACCTCGGTTCGCGCACCATCCGTGAAGAGATCGACGCGATGAAGGTCATGGGTGTCGACCCCCTGCGCCGCCTGGTGTCTCCCCGCCTCGGCGCCGCGATGCTGGTCAGCTTCCTGCTCTGCGGCTTCGTCGTCTTCGTCGGCTTCCTCACCGGCTACATGTTCAACATCTTCGCCCAGGGCGGTACACCCGGCTCCTACATGAGCACCTTCGCCTCGTTCGCGGTCACCCGCGACCTCGCGGTGGCGCTGTTGAAGTCGGTCCTGTTCGGTCTGATCGCCTCGATCATCGCCTGCGACTGCGGGCTCAATGCTCGCGGCGGCCCCGGTGGTGTCGCCAACGCGGTGAACTCCGCGGTGGTCAGCTCCACCGTCATGCTGCTCGGTGTCAACGTGGCGATCACCCAGATCTACGCCGCTGTCTTCCCCCCACAGGTGGTCTGAGCCATGTCATCTACTTACGTACCTCCGCTACTGCGGCCGATCCGGTCGCTGCAGAAAGCCAGCAAGGCGCCCGGCGACCTGCTTGCCCGCCTCGGCCACCAGGTCTTCTTCTTCCTGCGTTCGGTCGGCTCCATCCCGCTGGCCTTCAAGCAGTACCCGAAGGAGATCTGGCGTCTGCTCTCCGACGTCACCTGGGGTAACGGCAATATCGTCGTCGGTGGTGGCACCATCGGCGTCATCCTGATCATCAGCGCCTTCGGCGGGATGACGGTGGCCATTCAGGGCCACACCTCGCTGAACCTGCTCGGGCTCAGCCCGATCACGGGCGCGATCTCGGCGTTCGCCACCACCCGCGAGCTCGGCCCGCTGCTGGCGGCATTGGCCTTCGCCGCCCAGGCGGGCTGTCGATTCACCGCACAGCTGGGCGCCATGCGCATCTCCGAGGAGATCGACGCGCTCGAATCGGTGGCCATCCGCCCGCTGCCTTACCTGGTCAGCACCAGGATGATGGCCGCGGTGATGGCGATCGTGCCGCTGTACTGCCTCGGTCTGACGATGGCGTATCTGGCCTGCTCGGTCACCGTGCAGTTGATCGGCGGTACCGCGTCGGGCACCTACTCGCACTACTTCTTCCAATTCCTGGTGCCGACGGACGTGCTCTACTCCATGCTCAAGGCGATCATCTTCGTCATGATCACGACGTTCATCCAGTGTTACTACGGCTTCTTCGCCTCGGGCGGTCCCGAAGGCGTCGGCGTGGCCGCCGGCCGCGCGATCAAGATGTGCATCATCCTGGTCGTGTTCGCCGACCTCCTCATGACATTGGCGATCTGGGGCATCAACCCCGGCATCAGGATCTCGGGGTAAGCGCGCGATGATTATCGATCCCAGTGGGCGCGGTCCCACCATGAAGCAGTTGTATGTGGCCGGTATCGCCGGTTTGATCGTCTTCGGCATCATCCTGGCTTTCCTCACCGCCCGGTACCAGGGCTTCTTCATACCCAAGGTGAACGTGGTCGCGAACCTGTCGACCACCGGTGACGGCCTGCCCTCGGATGCCGACGTGAAGTTCCGCGGCGTGCTCGTGGGCGTGGTGAAGAACGTCGAGATCGACAAGAACGCCGAGCAGAAGGTGAACATCGAGCTCAAGCCCGAGTTCGCCGAGGGCATCCCGAACACCGTCACCGCGCGCGTCGTGCCGTCCAACCTGTTCGCGGTCACCTCCGTGGAGCTGGTCTACAACGGGGCGACCTCCCAGCACCTGAAGGAGGGTTCGCAGATTCCCGAGGACCGCAGCCAGGGCACGATCGCGCTGCAGGACACGCTCACCACGGTGCGCGACATCCTCGACGAGGTCGACCCGGTGAAGCTCGGTCGCGTGCTCGGCACCCTCACCCAGGCACTCGACGGCAGCGGCCGGGTCCCCGGCTCGACCATCCAGCGCCTCGACCACTGGCTGACCACGGTCGCCGACGCGGGCCCGAACCTGGGCGGCATGCTCGACAACTTCTCCAACTCGGCGCACGCGCTCAACCAGTCGGCGCCGGAACTGCTCAATGTGCTCGGCTCCTCGGTGCAGACAGCGAACACCATCGCCACCAAGCGGGAACAGCTGATCGCGCTGCTGGCCGGTGCGAGCGCCACCACCGACCGGGTGAACGACCTGTTCGCGTCGAATCCTGATGTGGGCAAGGAAGCCACCGTCGGAATGAACGCCACTCTGGGCGCGCTGGCCGCCGACCCCGCGTCGATCACCAAGACCTTCCAGGTCTTCGGTCCCTCGCTGGCCCAGCTCAACACCACCTTCCATGGTGGTCCGAGCGGCAAGCAGATGGTGTGGAACGCCGGCCTCACGCTGACGCCGTACAAGCCCAACACCGTCGCCGACTGCCCGCGCTACGGCGACTTGCTCGGACCGAGCTGCTTCACCGCACCGGCCGAGGTTTCTCTGCCGCCGATTCCGGAGAACCTGCGTCCGCGCAGGCTCGACTCGGCCGCGGGCCTGCCGCCGCTGGTTTCGCTCCCTGGCATGCCCGACATTCCGGGTCTGACCAGTCCCGGTGTCTCGCCGATGCACACAGCCAACGGCACCGAGATCAAGCCGTTCCAGGGCACGCCGCTCGAGGGCCTGGTCCCGTCGATCCAGATTCCGGGTCTGCCCGGTCTGGGTGCGCCGGCGCCCGCGCCGGCTCCGGCAGCGGCGCCCGCTCCGGCGACGGTGCCCGCCGCCACACCGATCTCCTACTCCGGTGACGCGGCGATGACTCAGCTGCTCGGTCGCAAGCCGAACGCGTCCGAATATCTGCTGCTCGGTCCGATTTTGAAGGGCGGAACCCTGCAAGTGTCCGAAAACGGGGGTGGCGCATGAGTATCCGCAAGCCACTGATCGGGTTCAGTATCTTCGCGCTCGTCTCACTGCTCGTCACCGTGGTCGTGTGGAACACACTGGCCCGCACGGTCGACGGTGATACGCGCAAGTACACCGCGATCTTCACTGATGTCCTCGGGCTGCGGCCCGGCGACGATGTCCGGATGGCCGGCGTGCGCGTCGGCAAGGTCGAGAAAATCGAGCTCGACGGCAAGAACGACGCCAAGGTGTCGTTCATCGTGCAGAGCGACCAGACACTGTTCAACGACACCAAGGCCCTGGTCAGGTACCAGAACCTGATCGGTCAGCGCTATGTGGCGCTGACTCCGGGCGCGGCACCGAGCCCGGAGGCGCTCGAGAGCGGTTCCACCATTCCGCTCGACCGCACCGAGCCCTCGTTCGATATCTCGGCCCTGCTCAACGGTTTCCAGCCGCTGTTCGAGGCGCTCGAGCCCGCCGAGGTCAACGCGATGTCGGAGACCCTGATCCAGGCGCTGCAGGGCGACGGGGTTTCGCTGTCGGCGTTCATCATTCAGGCGGCCCAGCTGGCCACCGATTTCCAGCGTCGCGACGCGATCTTGTCCGACGTGATCACCAACCTGTCCGGTGTGATGGCCGGGTTGGCACAGCGAGGGGATGAATTGGAGACCCTGGTTACCCAGACCCGGGCGTTGATCGGCGGACTCTACGACCAGGGGCAGTCGCTGCAGGCTTCCACGGTCACCCTCGCCGATTCGACGACCGCGCTGGTCGGGATGATGAGCAAGATCCAGCCGAAGCTGGCGGCCACCCAGAACTCGACCACCGCGGCGCTGAATCTGCTGCTGGCCAATGGCGCCAAGCTCGACCAGGTCGCGATCGACATGCCGTCCATGCTCGCCGACCTCGGCCGGATGACATCGGAAGGCACCCACGCCAACGCCTACGTGTGTGGTCTGGACATCTCGCTGTACGGGGTTCTGTTCCCACGCGGTCTGTTCAGCCAGATCGGTGGCAACGGCCATTCCGAGGTGTGCAGATGAGCAAGATCAAGTCAGTCTTCGTCGGTAACCGCAATTTCTGGCTGGGTGTGGTCGGTGCGCTGTGCATCGTGCTGCTGCTGGTCGGTTCGAGCATCTTCCAGTTCATCGGGCTCGGAAAGCAGTCCATCGACGCGGAATTCGTGCAGGCCGCCGGCATCAAGACCGGCGACAAGGTCGCGGTCTCCGGTGTGCAGGTCGGCACGGTCTCCGGTGCGAAGATCGAGGGCGATCACGTGGTGATCACCCTCGATGTGGACAGCTCGCTGAAGCTCGGTTCCGACGCGCACGCCTCGATCAAGATGGCGACCCTGCTCGGCGCGCGCTACGTCGACCTGGCGCCCGGCGACGGATCGGGCCTGAAGAACAAGACGATCCCGCGCAGCAACACCGACGTGCCCTACGACATCGCCGATGTGGTGCAGGTCGGTACGCCGAAGTTCGAGGCGCTCGACACCAAGAAGCTCGCCGCCTCGCTCAACACCATCAACTCCCAGCTCGGTGATTCGCCGGAGCTGGTTGCCCAGGCGCTCGACAGCGTCGGCGCGGTCGCCAAGGTCGTCGACCAGCGCAAGGGTGAGGTCGACAGCCTGCTCAAGGACCTCAATCGGGTCACGCAGCTGCTCGCCGACAACCGCAACTCGATCCTGCTCGTCATCACCCAGGGCGAGGCCATCGCCAACCGGGTGATGGAGCGGCAGAGTCTGCTGCGCCAGCTGCTCGACAACGTCGCCACGCTGACCCGTCAGCTGGAGGAGATCGGCGCCCAGAACGGCGACCAGTTCGGCGGCACCATCAGCCAGCTCAACACCATGGCCGAGGGTCTGCAGAAGAACAAGGACAATCTCGACAAGCTGCTGCAGATCGGTCAGCCCACCGCGCGCTACTTCAACAACGCGCTCGGCAACGGTAACTACGGTTCGGTGTCACTGCCGTGGATTTTCCCGGACAACTGGCTGTGCTTCGTTCAGGTGATCCAGGGGTGCCAAGGATGAAACTGACCAACAAGCTCCGCATCGCGCGGACGATGATGATCGCCACCACCGCGCTGGCACTCGGTAGCTGCTCGCTGCTGCCGAGCCAGTTCGACGACGCGCTCGGCCGCTCGACCAAGATCACCGCCGACTTCGAGAACATCGCGGGCATGTACGAGGGCAACGAGATCATGGTCCTCGGCCTCGCGGTGGGCAAGGTCGACAAGATCGTGCCGAAGGGCACCTACGTCGAGGTCCACATGACCATCGAAGCGGGCGTCAAGATCCCGAAAGAGGCGATCGCCGCGATTATCTCGCCCTCGATCGTCACCGACCGCCACATCGAGGTGAGCCCGCCCTACACCGGCGGTGAGGCGCTGAAGTCCGGCGACCACCTGCCCAAGGCGCGGACCAGGACGCCCGTCGAGCTGGACACGATGATCAAGACCATCGACCAGTTCGCCGCCGCCCTCAAGCCCGAACCGGGCCAGGAGGGTCTCGGCCCGCTGTCGGGCCAGGTGCTCTACCCGGTGCTCAACGGCAACGGCCAGAAGATCAGGGAAACCCTCGACGCGCTCTCCGGCGCGTTGAAGGTCGGTGTCGACAACAAGGACGCCATCTCCAACATCATCATCAAGCTCAACGAGCTCACGACGATGCTGGCCGACAACGATCAGTCGGTGCGCGACTTCAGCGACCGGATGACCGCCCTGTCGGGGCTGCTCGCCGAGCAGGCACCCGGTCTGCAGGCCACTCTCGACCAGCTCAACCAGTTCCTGAACAACACCTCGACGACCTTCGCCGGGCATCAGGAAGAACTGGCCGCCTCGCTCACCGGCTTGACCAGCGTCACCAACCAATTGCGTGCCAACTCGGGCGCGCTGGTCGAGATCGTCGACGTGGTGCCGCTGCTCATGCAGAACATCGACGGCGCCATCAACAAGGAAAAGGGCTTCGTCCGCCTCCACGCGCTGATCGGTACCGCTCTCTCGGGCGAGATCGTCAGCGTGTTCTGTGAGCGGATCCAGATGCGGGCCGATGGTTGCCGCACCGGAAACGTCCAGGATTTCGGCCCCGACTACGGGCTCACCGCCGCACTGCTCGGACTGACGAAATGAACCAGCGAATGACGATGAAGGCCCGCCGCGCGCTGCTCAGCGCGGCCGCACTGGCCACGGTCACGATCACGACCGGCTGTGGCTTCACCGTGGAGGATCTGCCGCTGCCCAAGCCGGGCACCGGCAGCGAGACCTACACCCTGCACGCGAAGTTCGAGAACGCCCTGAACCTGCCCGACCAGGCCAAGGTGAAGGTCGGTGGTTCTGATGTCGGCGTCGTGTCGTCGATCACGACCAAGAACTTCGAGGCCATGGTCGACATGGAGATCAACACCGATTTCAAGCTGCCCAAGGGCAGTACCGCGGAGTTGCGCCAGGCCACCCCCCTCGGTGACGTCTTCATCGCGCTGAACCAGCCGAAGAACATCACGAGCGCGGAGACCCTGCCCGCGGGTGCGACCCTCGGCCTTGACGCCACCTCGGCAGGCGCCACCGTGGAAGAGCTGCTGATCTCGGTGTCGATGCTGTTCAACGGTGGCGGTGTCGCCAGCCTGAGCAGGCTCGGCACCGAACTCGGCTCGATCCTCAACGGGCACGGCGGTGAGCTGGGGCATCTGATCTACGAGATGACCGGCGTCATCGGCGAACTGAACGCCAACAGCACCAAGGTCGACTCGGTGCTCACCGAGTTCAACACCCTCGCCAACACCATCGAGACCAACAAGGGTCAGCTCGGCCAGGTGGCCGACACACTCCCCCAGGCCATCGGCGCGATCGCCGAGAACAACCGGGCGATCGGTGACCTGCTCAGCAAGCTGGCCACGGCCACCGCAGCCCTCGGTGACTACTCCAACACCACCGGTGACCAGCTGTCGGATCTGCTCACCAATCTCGACAACCTGATGAACGCGCTGGCCGCGACCGGCGGCGACTTCGGTTATGTGATGGATCAATTGCACGCGATCCGGCCCGCCGTCAACCAGACGTTCAAGGGTAAGGGTCTGGCGACGTACGCGACGCTGACCAACCTCGATGTGGGCCTGCTGACCGATCCGGCGAACAGCAAGCTCTGGGACATGAAAGATGTGAACGATTTCGTCGGCAGCTTCATCCAGGTGCTGCAGATCGTTCAGGGCCGAGTGGGAGGCCACCGATGAGCAGGCTGAAGAAGTTCGCAAGCAGCAAGATCTTGCTGGCGAACAGCGCGCTCGTAGTCGTGCTGTTGCTCGGTGCGACGTATCTGCTGGTCAACGTGATGCGGGTCAACCCGTTGCGGTCCGAGTACGACGTCACCGTCAACCTGGACCGCTCCGGCGGTCTGCAGCCGGGCAACGACGTGACCATGCGCGGATTCCGGATCGGCAAGGTCACCTCGATCGAACTGATCAACGACGGTGAGGCGATCGCCGCCAAGGCCCAGATCGACAAGGACTTCAAGATCCCGGTCGACACCCTGATCCAGGTGGCGGCGCTGTCGGCGGCGGGCGAGCAGTACATCGACTTCCGTCCGAAGAGCGATGTCGGCCCGTTCCTCAGCGACGGTGCGGTGATCAAGTACAGCCCGGAGCAGATCCAGACGCCGGTTCCGGTGTGGGCGGTGCTCGACGATACGAGCGCGCTGATCGGCTCGGTGAATCCGGAGCAGTTCAGCATCATCCTCGACGAGCTCGACATCGCGCTCGGTGGCGGCCCCGACCAGCTGCGCAGCCTGATCAACGGCGTCAGCCTGGTGGTCGCGGGTCTGGACAACCTGCTGCCGCAGACGGTGAACCTCATCGCCAACCTGCGGGTGATCGCTGAGACCACCTCGAACGCCCAGCCCGATCTGCAGACGCTCACCCGCAATTCGGGTGCGCTGCTCACGCAGTTCAACAATGCCAACGCCGAGCTGCAGGGCGTGCTCGACAACGCGCCGGGTCAGTTCGAGTCCCTCGGCGCGGTGCTGGACGCGACGGCCGATCCGATCAGTTCGCTGGCGGCCAACTTCGTGGCCATCACGAAGGCGGCGCAGTTGCGCACGCCCGCCCTGCGGCTGCTGTTCCCGTCGCTGGCACTGGGTCTCGGGTCGATCGGCGCCCCGGCGCACGACGGCGAGTTCCACACCATCCTCGATATCTGGCCGCGTCCGACGTGTTACTACGACACCGAGTACCGGCGCAACGAAGAGGTCCAGGACGGCAGCATTCCGAAGTGGAATTACTGCACCAATCCGACCTCTGACCTGCAGATCCGTGGTTCGGCCAATGCCCCGCGCCCGAACGTGCCCAACAACGGTGCGCAGATGCCGCCGGGTGTTGACCCGAACGAGCGGACCCCCATCCCCGCGAAGTAGAGATTGTGGATGCCCGGCCAGGCTGTTCACAGCTTGACCGGGCATACTCGCGGGGAAACGTGTGGCCCGCCTCACGGGCCACACATTCGGAAATCGGTGCGATATGTGCGCCGGGAAAGAGCAGGATTGATTCGATGACCAGCGACGATGCCCAGAGCAAGTCCGATGCTGCCGCGGCAGACAAGCCCGATCTGGCGAAGGCCGAGCCCACCGTCAAGGGTGCGGCGGCGACTCCCGAGCTCGATCAGCCCACTGTCAAGGCACAGACCGTGACCGAGGCGCCGGCTCCGGCCGCTGTCCCGAGCGCGACATCGAGCTCGACGGGCTGGATCGCCGCAGGTGTGGCCGGTGTGGTCGCAGTCGGCGCGATCACCGCGGGTGTGGTGTTCTTCCTGCAGAACAGCAACAAGGCCGACAAGCTCGACGCTATCGCCGAGTCCACCAAGGCCGCCTGCGATTACGGCGCCATCCTGGCCAACTACGACTACTCCAAGGATCTCGACGGCTACATCGAGTCGATGAAGGCGGGCGCCACCGGCGACTACCTCAAGGAGTTCAGCGACGCCAGCGACGCGCTCAAGGGCGCCATGGTGCAGGCCCAGGTCAAGTCGACCGGTGAAGACGTGCAGTGCGCGTACATCTCGGGCAGCACCGAAGACGTCAAGGCCATGGTCACCATGACCCAGTACCGCACCAACTTCACCCAGACCGAGCCCGACCGGATGATGTTCGCGATCGAGATGAGCCTCGAGCGTTCCGGCGACAAGTGGCTGGTCAGCAAGCTGGACTCGCCGCTGCTCAAGAACGGCAGCGGCAGCGCTGCCGGCGGTACGGCACCCGGTCAGGCGGTTCCGGCCCCTGCCCCGGCTCCCGCGCCCGCCCCGACACCGGGGAACTGAGCACCGGGAACAACTGAGCACCGGGAACTGAGCCAACCGAAACGCCGCGGGCAGCTTCATCGCCCGCGGCGTTTCGGTGTCCGGTCCCACTCCGGTCGCACCGCACCTAGAACAGGGTGAGAGTCCCTGCCACCGGCGCGTGCTCTGCGACCGACTTCCCTGTGGGGACCGTGTCTTTTGCGGCTGGCGCCGCGGGTTCTCGGCCCTGAGGCCTCGATTCTTCCCTCCCGACGGGCACTCCTTCGTCGCAGGAGTGACGGTCAGCCCCTACCTGGGACCCTCTGGTCAGTCCAGAATCAAGGCGGCCGAGAACCGGGTTCGGGGCGGCTGGCGCCGCGGGTACGAGCACTCCTTCGCGGACCGCTCGTGCCGCTTCGCCGGCTAACTTATCGGCTTGTTCGTTGAAGTAGTTGCCCACGTGACCGCGCACCCAGCGGAACCGCACCGGGCCTTCGCGGCCGGTGATGGCTCGGTCGATCTGCTTGATGATTTCCACGTTCTTCACCGCGCCGCCGGTGGAGGTGCGCCAGCCGTTGCGTCGCCAGCTGGTGATCCATTCCGAGGCGCATTTGATGGCGTACTGGGAGTCGCTCTCGATGAGCATCGGTTCGGTGCCGGGGTGGGCGAGGATGGCTTCCAGCACGCCGCGGAGTTCGGCGATCTGGTTGGTGCCGCTGGCCGCGCCGCCGCTGTCGGCGGGCCCGGAGTGATTCACCCATGCCCAGCCGATGGCACCACCGGGATTACGCAGGCAGGACCCGTCGGTGCTCACGATGATCATGACCGCCACCCTAGGCGATGCGGCCGACAAGATCGGTACCGTGGAATGCCTCTATCTCCCTTCGCAACCGCGATTCCGTTCGGCGCAGTGCCGATTTCGCGGCCGCGTCGACGAGGCCGTGGCACAGGCGGCCGAACATGCCGCGTGGTGGTGGATAGTCGGCTTCGGAGGTCAGCACCGACCGTTCGTAGCCGAGTGGATCGAAGCGCAGGGTAACGGTTCCGTATACCCGCCCACGCAGGGTATACCCGATCACGGCATTGCGCCGGTATTCGGTGATCTCCACCGATGATCGCAGCGGAATCACCCCGAACAACCGGACTGTTACCGCGAAGGCGGCGCCCAATCCCTGGTCCGGTTCGCCGAGCGGCGCCACGCCGGTGACGCCGAACATCCACCGCGGCCCGTGGCGGAAATCCTCGGCATAGGCGAAGGCGGCGTCGACCGGTGCGCCGACGTCACACGCAAACCTGATGTGGCCCATCGGCCCTCCCTGATCCGGATGGGTTCTCACCCACCGCGTACAGGAGCCAAAAGTACTACAAATCTCCTATTTATTTGGCGGAATTGAGTTGTTCGACCAGGTATTTCGCGATCGGCATCGCCGACGTGGCGGCCGGGGAGGGCGCGTTGAGCACGTGGATCGAGCGCGGCGTGCGTTCGATGAGAAAATCGTGCACCAGCGTCCCGTCGCGCAGCACCGCCTGTGCCCTGATTCCCGCGCGGTGCCCGAGCAGGTCGCCCGCGGTGAGTTCGGGGCAGTATTTGCGGCATTCGGCGAGGTAGCCGCGCTTGAACACCGAATTGCGGAGCTCGCGCACCCCGGTGGCGAAATGGTCGCGGGCCACCCGGCGCACGCCGGCGAAGCTCAGCACGTCGATGGCGTCGCGGCGGTTCACGCTGCCCTTGCGGTAACCCTCCCTCGACAGTGCGAGCACCGCGTTCGGGCCGACGGTGAGTTCACCGTCGATGGTGGGACTGAGGTGAACGCCGAGGAACGGCAGTGCGGGGTCGGGCACCGGATAGATCAGCGTGCGCACCAGATCCGACCGCTCGGCGGGGAGCCGGTAGTACTCGCCACGGAACGGCACGATGCGAAAGTCGGTGTTTATCCCAGCCTTTCGTGCCATCCGGTCGGCTTGCAAACCCGCGCAGACGATCAGCGTGCCCGCGGTGACCGAGCCGCTCGGGCCCGAAACCGTGACAGCTGAGACGTTTTCGGTGATCGCCTCGACAGCGGCGCCGAGCAGGATCTCCCCGCCCATCGCCTCGACCTGAGCGGCGAGCGCGGCGGTGATCTTCGTGTAATCGATGATGCCGGTGGCGGGCACGAACAGCGCTCCGACGCCGGCGATCCGGGGTTCGCGTCGCCGCAGCTCAGCCGCGTCGATCGCCTCGACCTCCACGCCGTTGGCGATCGAGCGCTCGTAGAGCGCGAGCATCCGCTCGAGCTCGGCGGAATCGGTGGCCACCAGCAACTTTCCGCATTCGCGGAACGGAATGTCGTTGGCCGCGGCGAATTCCTTCGTCCACTGCGCACCGGCCCGGCACAGCCGTGCCTTCAGGCTGTCCGGGGGGTAATAGATCCCGGAGTGGATGACGCCGCTGTTGTGCCCGGTCTGGTGCGTGCCGAGCGAGGCTTGTTTCTCGATGAGAACCAGGCTCGCGCCGGGATGCTCGGTCAGCAGCCGATGCGCGGTGGCCACGCCGACGATGCCGCCGCCGACCACGCAGAAGTCGTACGCACCGCTCGAGGTGCCGCGAGGAGTCACACGTCGACGGTAGTCGGCGGTTCCTCGGCTGGTGTCACGGTGCTCGCGGTCTCGGTGTCCGACGGTGTTCCCTCCACCCGCAGCGTGTGGCTGCCGAGGCCGGGGTCTGACAGCACGAACACCAATTCCCCACGGCGCGCGTTGAATTCGGTGTGCAGTGCGGTCACAGCGGCCGGATCCACGGTCAGGCCGAGGTATTTCGCCGCCACCGTCACGAGGTTCGTGTCGACGGTGAACGCCAAGCCTTCGTCGCGCGGCGGCGCCACCTGCGCGCCGACATAGGTGCCGCCGATCCCCACCCGTCCGGCCAGCGGCGAATCGTTCAGTCGCGCACCGACTCCGGACTGCAGCGCGGTGACCGGCGTGCGCGTGGCGGCGGGTACCGAGCGCTCGGTGGCCAGCGTGGGCCCGGCGGACATGGCCAGCTCGACGTCGTAGGCGCTTGATGCGGAGTCTTCGACCGGGAAGGACCGGTGGTGGCCGGGGTTCGGCGTCGCGACCGGGCTCGCGTACTCCCGCGCGGGCGGCGGCATGTGATTGACGATGTAGGCGCCCGCGGCGACGGTGAGGCAGAGGCTGGCGGCGCCGGAGCAGACGATCGCGGACAGGCGCACGATCTGAGCAGGTCGATGTGCGGTCACGATGCGGTTCCCTCCTGTGGCTGTGGGTATACCCGAGTTGAACGGGCCCGCATCGTTGAAAGCCACGTGCTGCCTCCAGGTTACGTGGTGGGCCGCACAGTAACCGCTCCACTGCCGTGAGATCAGAGCCACATCCGAAACGGTGCCGCATCACTCCTAGTCGGGGCGTGTTTTCGCATGGGCAAGTGTTTCTCACACCGTCCAACGGGTAACTGAATAGAGCAGGCGAGCGTCATTCACGACTGCCACGGCGGTCAACCCCGGCCAACGAAGTCCGGGGCAGTCGGCACGAATGGCGCTCAGGGAAGGGCGCTCGCCTGTGTTTATTGGCGCGCTGGCGCGCGCGTGTCCGCGGCCCCGAGGGGCCGCCGGTCAGCGCTCGAGACTAGCGCCTTCGGCGCAGCGCTTTCGAGCGCTGACCGGCGACCCGGCCGCGGACCGGCCACTTCGTGGCCGCCGCTCCCCAGGGGTCGCGGGTGCGGGGTGGGGAGTGCGGTCATGGCGGTCTCGAGGTGAGCGGTGTGGCTGGGGGTGCGGGGCGTGGGGGTCTTGGGGTGAGTGGTGTGGCTGGGGGTGCGGGGCGTGGCGGTCTCGAGGTGAGTGGTGTGGCTGGGGTGGGTCTCAGGCGAATTGGCCTGCGGTGCGGCCGGATCCGGGGGGGCCTGCGAAGGCTTGGGCGATGCCGAGCCAGTGGTGGGCGTCGGGGCCTTCGGTGATCAGGGCGGTGTCTTCTCGGTGGCGGCGTTGGGTGGCTACCAGGCAGAAGTCGATGGCGGGGCCGGTAACGCGTTGGGGGGCGGCTTCGGGGCCCCAGGTCCAGAGTGTGCCGTCGGGGGCGGTCAGTTCGACGCGGAATTCCTCGGCGGGGCCGGATTCGCCGTTGACCAGGTAGGCGTAGTTCCGCGCGCGGACGCTGATGTGGGCGACGGTGCGCAGGCGGGCCGTGGGGACGCGAGTTGCGCCGAGTGCGTCGGCGACGTCCTGGCCGTGGGCCCAGGTTTCCATGATGCGGGCCGAGATCATCGACGCGGCGCTCATCGGCGGGCCGAACCACGGCAGTTTGGTGCCTGCGGGGACGGCGGCCAGGGCGGCGATGAGCTGATCGCGGCCCGTGCGCCAGCGGACCAGCAGGTCGGCGGCCGGTGTCTGCGCGATTTCCTCGGCGCCTTCGTCGACAAGGGTGAATGCCCGTGACGCGGCCTCGGTGAGGAAGGCGGCGAAGGCCTCGGCGTCGGTCGCGGCGATCACCGATACCTCGTCGGTCCAGGTCAGGTGGGCGATCTGGGTGGCGATATCCCAGCGTGGCGCGGGTGTCGGTGTCTTCCACTGCTCGGGGGTCAGCGGTGCGACCAGATTTTCCAGATCCGCGCATTCGGCGGCGAAATCGTCGAGC
Source organism: Nocardia sp. IBHARD005 (assembly GCF_052814245.1). Classification (NCBI taxonomy): domain Bacteria; kingdom Bacillati; phylum Actinomycetota; class Actinomycetes; order Mycobacteriales; family Nocardiaceae; genus Nocardia; species Nocardia sp. IBHARD005. The sequence goes on along the minus strand of NZ_CP199935.1, from coordinate 6,237,334 downwards.
AGCGCTGCGAGGTCAGCCATGGAGTTCCCTTGCCGATCATGGCGCGACCCGGTGCCGGTGCGCCGTCGTCACCAAGGGTCGCAGCGACCGTCAAAAAATGCAAGCACGCGTGCTTGTTATTTGAGAACCTACCAGCCGAAGGTCAGCAGGTGGAGTGCGCCGACACCGATACCCAGCGCCCCACCGTGCAGGTACAGCAGCCACGCATCCTGTTCGACCGACGCGTAGAACATCTCCATGAACTCGCCGGGCGTCAGCGTGCGCAGCTTGCGCGCCGCGAAGTCGTCGATCTTCTTCGCCTGTTCCAGCACGAACTGTTCGTCCTCGATCATCGTGCGCGCCGAGATCACCCCGGCGCCGACGCCCGACACAGCCAAATTCTCGAACTGCTTCTTCCCGAGCGCGGCCCGCACCATGAACGCGGTCGCGCCCAGCTGCTTGTGGATCTCCTCCGACACCACCCGTTCGAGGAGCTGGCGGGTCTTGTCCCCGTTCGGCCCTTCCAGGAGCTCGTTGGACAGGTTCTCCACGGTCAGCACCTGGTAGGCCAGGATGTGGGCGAGGTCGGTCGCGGCCTGGGGCTGGCGCTTGGCCAGCAGTGCCTGGCGCCACAGGTACTTGTAGCGCGGCTGCGGGTCGCCGGGTTCGAACACCATCTTGATCGCGATGACGTTCACCGTCACACCGATCATCGCCGAGGAGAACAGCACGATCACCCAGGCCGGAATCGCACCGAAGTAGGGAATCTGCGAGTGCACGTGCAGGTACAGCGCCAGGATCAGGCCGAACGGCGCACCGAGCAGACCGATCCGCGCCATGAACTTGAGCTCGGGTGCGGCGATGGTGGTGGTCAGGTCCTTGAGGATGGCCGGGTTCTTCTCCAGGTACCGGATCACGAAGTTCTTCACGTCGAGCAGCTGGTCGATATTGTCGCCAAGGCTCTCGAACGCGCGCCGGCACAGCGCGGGCAGGTTCCGGTCCACCCGCTGGTAGATGGCCTGTTTCACCTGCCGGGGCAGCGAGCGCCACAGGTCGGGGTTTTCCCGGTACATGATCTCGTCGACGATCGGCTGCACCTGGTCGCGCGCCCGGTCGGCGAGGTAGTCGCCGATCCCGTCGAGGTCGAGTTCGTGGATGAAGTCGCGCGGGCTGCCGATCCGCAACAATGCCGAGTCCACGCAGATGCTCGCCATCTTCTCCGCGCGGGCCGGGATGAAGCCCTGGAAGCCGAGCATGCGCCCGTCACCGGAGAACGTCGGCAGCACCTGGACGCGCCGCGGTAGATAGGGGTACAGCACGTGCAGCAGCGGAACCCGGAAGCCCTTGAAGTACAGCGGCCAGAACAGCATCAGCACGCCGGTCCAGTTGGTGAGCCAGCCTGCGAGGGCGCTGAAGATCGGGAAACTGATCAGCTCGACGACGAACTTCGACTGCCCCGTGAGCTCTTCCCAGTCGATGAACAGTCCGGAGGCCAGTGTGGTCATCGAGTAGCCCCCTAGTGCTGACGCGCGAAAAACGTAGAACGTGAGGATAAGGCAACCACATTGTGGCCGGTCGTGACGGGGTGTCAACGCAAGTCGGGGCGTCGGGCGGCTTGGCGATCGGCCGTCGGCGCTACGCTGGCAAGGCTGTCGTGTGCGTCACCGAATTCTTCCCCGTCGCCTGTGCAAAGGGAGTCGCTGTGAGCATTGTCCCGAAGAATCATTTCGAGCGTCCGGTCGCGGTGATCGGCGGTGGCACGTTGGGCAGACGGATCGCGCTGATGTTCGCCACCAGGGGTGGCGAGGTCCGCATCATCGATCCCAACGGCGAGGTCGGCAACGCGGCCGTGGCCTTCGTGGAGAATCAGCTGCCCGACGTGGCGGCGACGGTGCCGAACGGCAAGTCGGGCACCGCCGAGTACGTGCCCGACCAGGCCATCGGCGTGAAGGGCGCGTGGCTGGTGGTCGAGGCGGTTCCGGAGGTCCTCGATCTGAAGAAGAAGGTCTTCGCCCAGCTCGACGACGACACCGATGCCGATGCGATCGTCGCCTCGAACTCGTCGTCGTACGCGAGCCGGTTGTTCACCGAGGGCCTGAGAACCAGCGACCGGATGCTCAACACCCACTTCTACCTGCCGCCGCAGTCGACGGTGCTCGACGTGATGTCGGACGGCAACACATCCAAGGAAACCCTCGACTTCGTCCTGGAGACCTTCCCGGAGTACGGCCTGCACCCGTTCCTGGTGCGTAAGGAGTCGACCGGCTTCATCCTCAACCGCATCTGGGCCGCCATCAAGCGCGAGTCGCTCGAGGTGGTCTACGAAGGTGTGTCGACACCGTCCGATGTCGATGAGATGTTCTCGCGGAATTTCGGCACCGAGGCGGGTCCGTTCCGGATGATGGACCAGGTGGGTCTGGATGTGGTGCTCGACATCGAGCAGCACTCCGGGCAGGAGAACCCGAACCTGCCGAAGGGCCCGGTCGAGCTGCTGAAGAAATATGTCGGCGCAGGCAAGCTCGGGGTGAAGACCGGCGCGGGATTCTATGACGACTACCCGAAGCCGAATCAGGGCTGAGCCCGCGACAGAAATAGTGGCATCGGATCTCGAAGCCGGTGTGATGCACGCTGTTTCGCTCGACGGCAAGCAGGTCCGCACCGTGGTCGGCGGCCTCGACCGGTGTCCCGACGGCGGCGTTGTCGACAAGCTGAGTGGCCATATCTATTGGACCGATATGGGCAGTGCGATCAATACCCTGGTCCATCACCAATCCTGATCAGCGGTCTCCGTGTGCTCGGAGTTGAGCGCCGAGAACCGCGGCGCCAGCGGCAAATGAGCAGACAGAACCGCGGCGCCGGCCGCAAATATTAGAGCTACAGTGACCCAGCAGATGGTCAGCGTTTTGGGAGGGAACTGGTGGAGCAGGTATTCCAGGTCGACTTACGCGGCATCGTCGATCTGTTGAGCCATCACCTGTACGGCAGTCCACGGGTCTACGTCCGCGAGTTGCTGCAGAACGCGGTCGACGCCATCACCGCCCGCCGGGCCATCGACCCGCTGGCTCGCGCGCAGGTGCGGATCGAGACGCCCGCGAGCACCGGTGACGGCACGATCCGCGTCCACGACAGCGGTGTCGGCCTGACCGAGGCCGAGGTGCACACCTTCCTCGCCACGATCGGCCGCAGTGGTAAGCGCGACGACCTCGGTTTCGCCCGGCACGAGTTCCTCGGGCAGTTCGGTATCGGCCTGCTGTCGTGCTTCCTGGTCGCCGACGAGGCCCAGGTTCTCACCCGATCGGCGCGCGGCGGCCCGACGGTGCGCTGGACCGGTTTCGCCGATGGCCGCTACCGCGTGGAGCCTGCCGCACAGGAACGTGACGAACCGGGCACCACCGTGATCCTCGCGCCCCGCCGCGGCGCCGGGCAGTGGCTCACCCCGACGACCGTGGTCGAGCTGGCGCGGCTGTTCGGTAGCCTGCTGCCTTTCGAGGTCACCGTCGATGGCCGTTCGATCACCGAGCCCGAAGTGCCTTGGCGCGCAACCTATCCCACTCCTTCGGACCGCACGAATGCGCTTGCCGGGTACGCCGAGGACACCTTCGGTTTCACCCCGTTCGCCACCTTCGATCTCGCCTGCGCCGAATCCGGTGTCACCGGTGTGGCTTTCGTGCTCCCGCAACCGGTCAACCCCGCGGCCAGGGCGGGGCACCGTGTCTACCTCAAGCGAATGCTGCTGGCGGAGAGCGTCACCGGGCTGCTGCCCGACTGGGCGTTCTTCGTCCGCTGCGTGGTCGACACCACCGAATTGCGCCCCACCGCGAGCCGCGAGGCCCTCTACGAGGACGACCTGCTGGAGAGCACAAGGGCAGCGCTCGGCAACCGGATCAGGGACTGGCTGGTGGAATTGTCCACCTCGGATCCGGCCGCGCTGCACCGTTTCCTGCGCGTTCATGATCTCGGCGTGAAGGCCCTCGCCCTGCACGACGACGACATGCTGCGCTTGGTCGACCGCTGGCTGCCGGTGGAGACCAACGCGGGCCAGATCCCGCTCGCCGAATTCCGCCGCCGCTTCGGCGCTGTCCGCTACACCCCGTCGGTGGAGGAATTCCGCCAGCTCGCCGCGGTGGCGAGCGCCGCGGGCATCGGCCTGGTGAACGGCGGCTACTCCTATATCACCGACATTCTCGAGCGGCTGCCCGCGATCGATCCCGAAATCCGCGTGCTCCGTTTGGATTCCGCCGAACTGGCCACTCATTTCGACCTCGTCGATCCGGCCACCGAGCTCGCGCTCCGTCCCTTCCTGACCACCGCCCAGCGCGTGCTCGACCGCCTGGAATGCGAAGTCGTGCTGCGCACTTTCGATCCGCCGTCGCTGGCCGCGCTGTATCTGCTCGACCGCGACGCCGGGCACCGCGCCGAACTGCGTGCCACCCGCGAAGTCGCCGACGAACTGTGGGCCGATGTACTCGGCGCCTTCGATACCGACCGGGCAGGCGACCGTCCGCAGCTGGTGCTCAACTACCGGAACCCGCTGGTACGCCGCATTACCGGGCTCGCCGATGCCCGCTTGGTGACGACGGCGGTCGAGGCCCTCTACAGCCAGGCGCTGCTGCTCGGTCAGCATCCGATGCGCCCGGTCGACACCGCGCTGCTGAACAAATCATTCGTCGGGTTGCTCGACTGGGCGGTTCACGATCCCCGGGGAGAGCTCTGATGCCGGCAGCCCCCAACACTCCCGACGACCTGCAAAGGCTGCTCTTCCAGGCATACGACATGCCCTACGGCGACGCCAAAGACGCACTGCTGGAACAGGTCCTGCGGCACGCCGAGGCCGGCGCGCACACCACGCTCGCGTTTCATGTTCGCATGGCGATGGTCGACGCGTACGGCCACGGGATGAGCCCGGCCAAGTTGTTCGTCCCGTTCGCCCGCTGCCTGGCCGACTACGATCGCGACCCCGGCGCCCATGAGTCGTGGGTGGCGCCCTCGCTGCGGTGGAAGTTCAAGACCGCGGTGGGCGCGATGACGAAATTCCCCGAGGTGCCAAGGGATCGGGCGCTGGCCGCCCTCGATCAGATGGAACGGCGCTACCGGGTCGAGGGTCAGAGCCTGAACGCGGTCTACGGCCGCAGACACCGCGTGGCCGAACATGTCGGCGATCTCGCCGCGGCGGCCCAGTGGTACGAAAGATGGTGCACCACACCGCGCGACGAGAATTCCGACTGCGAGGGCTGCGACCCGACCAACCGCGTCGCCTGGCTCGCGAGCCAGGGCCGCGACGCCGAAGCCGTCGAGCTGGCCGCCCCGGTCCTCGCTGGTGAACTCGGCTGTTCCGAGCAACCACAGCTGATCCTGACCGAACTGCTGCTGCCCTACCTGCGCACCGGACAACTCGACCAGGCGCGCACCGCGCATCGCCGCTCCTACCGCCTGCTGCGCACCAAACCCCAGGACCTCGCCGCGATCGGCGACCACCTCGAGTTCTGCGCGCTGTCCGGCAATCAGGTGCGTGGCCTGGAACTGCTCGATCGCCACTTCTGCTGGCTCGACCGCGCGCCGAGCCCGAAAGACGCGCTCACCTTCCTCGCCTCCGCGGCCCTGCTGCTGCGCACGCTCGTCGACACCGGCCACGGCGACACCACGCTGCGCCGCCCGGCCTTTGCCGACCGCCCGGCTGTCGAATCGACCGCGCGCGCGATGCACGTCGAGCTGACCGGCGAAGCACTCGCCATCGCCGCCCGCTTCGACCGCCGCAACGGCACCGATCACCAGACCGCGTTGGTCAACGCGAAGCTGGCGAGCACGCCGATCGTGGACTACCTGCCGTTGTCCGCGGCCACCGCGCACCGGATGCCGGTCGAGCCGGGCCCGGCGGCGGCGGCCGTCGAGATCCCCGAGCTCACCACCATCGAACTGATCGAACGCGCCGAGCGGGCGAACACCCACCACGCCCTCGCCGAGCTGCGGGCGCTGGCACAGCGACTGGCGGCCGAACCGGAGCCGACTGATCCGGGTCTCGCGGGTCGACGCGCCTCCGTCATGGCAGGCGGATCGTTGCAGACAACGGATCGAGCCCGCGCCGAATCGCTTTTGCGCCAAGCCGCAGAGTATTTCGCCACGGCGGGCGAGCAAGATCGCCGCCAGTCCGATCTGGGTCGTCTCGGTCTTCTGCTCAGTAGGTACGGTGACGCGACGGAAGCTGTTGTACTGCTGCGAGATTCACTATCGCACCTGGCGAGCTCGCCCGATCCGCACACGAGAGCCACGGCGGCGCTACGCCTTTCCGGCGGCCTGCTCGCACTGTTCGATCGGGGCGAGCTGGCGGGCGAGGACGCCGCCGAGCTGCCGGCATTGCTCGACCGGGCAGCGGTCGACGCCGCAGGCGCGGCCGACGACAGCCTGCTCGGGGATGTCGCCCGGCATCGAATGTATCTGCACCAGAACAACGCTGAACTCGCCGAGGCAGCGGCGGCCGGACAGGCGGCGGTCGCGGCGTATCGCCGGGCCGGTCGTGGGTGGCGGGTTGCCGATGCGGCCCAGTACCTTTCCGGAATTCTCAGCGACGCAGGCGATTCGGACGCGGCACTGGTGATGATCGACGAGGCGGTGCGGCTGGTCGATGCCGACCTTCCCGACAGCTTGCGGCTGGTCGTGCACGCGCGGCGCGGCGCCCTGCTCATCCACCTGGCCAGGCCGGCGGAAGCGGTCAGCGAGCTGCTGACCGCGATCGCGATCGGCACCGCGGCGGGCAATGCGCAAGTGCCGTACGTGCAGTGGGATCTGGCGCTCGCCTACCGCGCCATCGGCCAATTCCTCGACGCCGCCGACCAGGCCGAGGAGAGCATCGCCGGGCTGGAGCGCGCCGGGGCCGACGAGCAAGCCCGGACCTGCCGCTTCCTGCTGGTCGGCCTGCATCGCGAGCTCGACGAGGACGAAGCAGCACTCGTCGTCCTCGACGAGATCATCGAAGCCGACCGCGCCACCGGCAATCTCGTCGGCGAGTCCTATGCGCTCGTCGAGACCGCCGATCTGCTCGACACCCTCGATCGCGATGCCGAGGCCGCCGAGCGCTACGTGCTGGCCGCCGAGACCGCCGGGAAACACGGCGACCCGATCCGCGTCGCCTACTGCCGCTACAGCGCCGCGCTGTCGCTGCACTGGACCGGCGACTGCGCCGCCGCGGTCGCGGCCGTCTCGGCCGCCGACGAAGCGATCACGCAGCTCGCCACCACGGACCCGGACCCCGAACTGCTCACCTGGCACACAGCCAGGCACAACCACAACGCCGCGCGAATCCTGCGCCGTGCGCAGCGCCGGGCCGACGCCCTCCCGCGCGCCGACGCCGCCGCCTGCGGCTTCCGCGCCATCGATGCCACCGACCAGGCCATCCGCGCCGACTACGAGCGCGCCGTACTCCTGATCGAGCTGAACCGCCCCACCGAAGCCGAGAAGATCCTCGCCGAGGCCGTCGCCGAACTGGCCGACGAGCACGCGGCCAGACCGATGCTGTCGGAATTACTGGCCGAAACCCGAGCTCAGCTCACCTGATCCGAAGGAACCACCCGATGCAACCGCTCGACCCGAACGATCCTCGGCGGATCGGCGACTACCGGCTGCTGGGTGTCCTCGGTGCCGGGGGCATGGGCAAGGTGTATCTGGGCCGGAATCCGGGTGGGCGCACCGTGGCGGTGAAGGTGATCCGCCCTGATCTGATCGATCCTGAGTTTCGCGCGAGGTTCCGCCGGGAGGTCGCGGCCGCCCAGCGCGTCGGCGGTGCCTTCACCGCACCGGTTCTCGACGCCGATGTCGATGCCGAGGCGCCGTGGCTGGCCACCGGTTACGTCGCCGGGATCTCGTTGACGGACGCGGTGACCCAGTTCGGACCGTTCGGCGAGCCCGCGCTGTCGGCATTGGCGCACGGGCTCGCCGAAGCGCTCGTCGCGGTGCACGCGGCGGGGATCGTGCATCGCGACCTGAAACCGTCGAACGTGATGCTCGCGATCGACGGACCCAAGGTGATCGATTTCGGCATCGCCCGAGTGATCGCGGATTCCGCGCTCACTACCACCGGAAAGTTCCTCGGCTCACCGGGTTTCATGTGTCCCGAGCAGGTGAGCGGCGAAACCCTCAGTCCCGCATGCGATGTCTTCGCCCTCGGCGGCGTCCTCACCTTCGCCGCCGCGGGCCACGGCCCCTTCGGCACGGCCGAGGTCATGCAGATGCTCTGGCGCATCGTCTACGAGGAACCCCGCATCGAGGCCCTACCCCCGGCCCTGCGACCGCTCGTCTCCTCCTGCCTGGCCAAGGACCCCGCCGCCAGACCGACACCACAGCAAGTCATTTCGGAACTGGCGAGCATCGGTGCCTCCGATCGCGCCGGTTGGCTACCACCACAAGTAGTCGCGCACATCAGTACCGGTGCTGTCCGTCTTCTCGACCTGGATTCCGGCCTCGCCGACCCGCCCGGTGCGTCGTATCCCGACGCCGCCGCGACCTCCGCACCAGGCTGGTCGACGGCTATCTCGGCACCGAACCTGCCTACCTCGAGCCCGACCCACACCGCTCAGACCGGCTCGTCGAGGCCGAACTGGCCGACCGCGACCAGTGGATCGGCGCCGGCTCCCGAGAGACAGTCCGGTGGATTCATCTCCGGTCCCACCGAGGCACCCCGGCGAGGTGCCACCCACCCGGGACAGAATTCCGCCGCGATGGGCAGCGTGTACTCCCCGCCGCCCTTTGTGGTCGCGCACAAGCCCCCCGACGCGTTCACCGGCCGCCCGCGGCCCGCCACCGCATCGCGGCGCACCCGCACCCTCCTGATCGCCGCATCCGCGACGGTCGCGGTGGCGGTGGCCGGCGGTGCCTACCTCATCGGCACCCAACTGGGCACGGAATCCTCTGCGACGAGCACTCTCGCCGGAACCAGCACGTCCACCGGCCCCGACGACTCGACCACCGTCGCTCCGTCCAGCGCGACCGTCCCGTCGGAGTTCGTTGGCACGTGGAAGGGCCGCGCCAACGACGGCCCGGTCCAGTTCGACATCGAGCTCACCATCACCCCCGGTGCCGTCGGTCAGGAACTCGCCACTTCCGCCAACACCGGCGCCATCCGACGCGACCGCTGCGACCGTGCGGAAACCCTCACCGAGGCGACCGCCAACAGCCTCACCTTCCGCGCCAGGCTCACCGCCGGTAGCGGATGCTTCGACCAGGGCGCCACCTCGACGGTCACCCTGCAACTCGACGGCACTCTGGCCTACCGAACCCCTGGTGTCCTCGGTGGCACCATCGCCGGTTCCCTGCGCAAAGGCTGACATGCCCTCCGGTCGAACTGGAACAGGTTGCCGCCGGATTGCCGGCGGTTGCCTCGACGCGGGCGCAGCCGGTCATTTGTCCAGGAGCAATCGCCCGCGTCAGCCCGTGCGCGGGGTGCTGAGCAACGACCGCCACCGCTGCATCCCCCCAGGTGACACCGGTCTCAGAAAATCTGGCATTGCGATCTGGGTCACTAATATGTCAAACTCTCGCCCACACTGTGAAGCCGATCGGTCTCACAATGTCCGGAAAGGGAGTCGATTGAGCAGGCGGCAGGTGAGCGTGGTTGCCATCCTCCCGAAGGCTGCCCTGATGTCAGTCGAAAGTGACCAGCGCCCGGGCCGCGCCAGCGAGCAGATCGACCAGCTCGTCGACGGGCGGGCGCGACTCGCGCAGCAGCCACTCGTGCGCCACGCCGGTGACCGCGCCCGTGATCAACGCGGTGGTCAGCTCGGCATCCCCACGCAATCGCACACCCACTTGGGCCAGCGCCCCTTCGATCAGCGCCGACCAGGCGTGCCTGCGGGTCCGGCGATGGTTCTCCATCCGATCGCTCACCCCGACCACCTCGATCAGCGCCACCTGCGCGCGATAGGGGTCGGAGCCGAGCGACTCCAGGTACGCACCGAAACCGGCCCGCAGCGCGAGCTGTGGATCGGTCGATCCGAGCGCGATCAGAGCGTTGCCCACCGCGGCCGCCGCGTCGTCCTGGATCCGGTCGTAGGCCGCGAGCAGCACGTCCTCGCGGGTCTCGAACTCCTCGTAGAACTGCCGCTTGGACAGTCCGGCCGCCGCGCACACCTCGGCGAGCGAGCACGTGGCGTACCCGCGTTCGGCGAAGATTCGCGTCGCTGCTTCCAGGAATCGGAGTCGGCGCTCGGCTTTTCGCGCGATGACCGTACGACCCCCATACCGCCTGTCCGCTGTAGTCACCTCTCCAAAGTATCTGACACCCGGGATAACACTGACCTTTCCGGGTCGCTTCATCTATCCACCGAACAAAGGACGGCCGACCAGTGCTGAGCACCCGAGCATCGCGGACCGCATTGTCCGCCCTCGTACTAGCGGCGGGTGCGGCACTCGTGGCGCCCACGCAGTCGATGGCTGCCCCGCAGTCCGCCGCGACACCGCCGAATGTCCCCGCCATCGCGGAGAACGTCCCCTCCGGGACGCTGGCCGCGCTGGCACCGACGATCGTAGGCGCCATCTCCGCCCCCGGCCCCATCGCCGACGGCGGACAGGCCGCGATCCTGGCCCAGGCTCGCGTGCTGCTGGCCACGCCCGGCATCCCCGCGCAGGTCAAGACCACCCTCGAAAAGGTCATCACCTTCCTCGACGGCAGTGGCGGCGGCGGTCCCGAACTGCCGCCCTCGGACGGTCCGCGCATCGCGCAGTTCCTGTACCCGACCATCGGCAAGGGCTGCATCGGCCCGACCTCGGATTCCGTCGGCACCGCGCTGGCCGTCCCCGGCCCCGCCGAGCTGCCGCCGCCCGGACCGGCCGCGGGCCAGACCGGCTTCGTTTTCACCGCGCTCGGCACGAAAACCGCTACGGTCGTGCAGAATCCGCCGATGACGGTGCAGTGGGTCAACCTCGACAACCGTCGCACCGGCACCCAGCCGCTCACCACCGCGGCGGGTATCAACCCCGATGGCCCGGCCACCCTGTCCGCCATCGCCGACACCGGCCCCGGCCGGGTCGCCGCAGTGATCACCGGCTCGCTCACCACGGCCACCGCCGATGGTGACCGCACCTGCTCGTTCGCCCCGACCCTCGGGTTCTTCTCCGTCGGCTGAGTCTCGCACCACGCAATTGGAGTTCGATCTATGAAGTTTGTCGTCCCCGGCCTGGTCAGCGGCCTGGCCGGCGCGGTCATCGGGGTGATTGCCGTACTCGGCATCACCGCGGGCGCGCAACAGAATTCGATCCCGGCGCCCGAGGAGTCCGGTGACCCTGGCTCGTCGCTGCTCGGCAACGTGCAGTACGGCTCGCGATGAGCAACGTACGCAGGCTCATCGCCTGCATCCTCGTCGGTCTCGGCGCGCTGCTGCTCGCGGCCGCTGTCATGATCCCCACCTACACGGTCGGCAAGGTCGCCAAGACCCCGCTCGATCTGCGCATCACCACGGTCGCCAAGAGCGTGCCCGGCGAGGAAAGCCTTGTGCTCGACTCGAAGTCGCTCACCTCGCCCGAGGGCTCGGCCAAGATCGACACAGCAGTGCCGATCGTCTCGCAGCGCTTCCTGACTGTCGAGGAGCCCTCCGGTTCCGGCGAGATGACGGTTCAGGCCGGTCAGACTCTGCGTCGTGACGACCGCGATGCCAGCGTCGGACTGCTCACCGCCTCGGTCGACCGCGTCACCATCGACCGCGTCACCGGTCAGCCGATCGATGCCTCGCCCAACGGTTCCATCGCCGTCACCGTCGACAAGTCGGGCACCTCGGTGGCCGATGCGTCGCAGCGCCGTGGTCTGCAGTACCGCTTCCCGATCGGCACCGAGAAGCAGTCCTACCCGTACTTCGACCTCAACGCCCGCGCCACCTACGACATCGACTTCATCGACGAGTCGCAGATCAACGGCGTCCCGGTCTACCACTTCCAGCAGACCATCCCGGTGACGAACATGTGGGACGTCGTTCCCGCCGCCACCAACAAGCTCACCCTGCCCGCCGCCAAGTGGGGCCTGCCGGGCGAAGAGCCGGTCACCATGACCCGCTTCTACACCAACACCCGCGACGTGTGGGTCGAGCCGAGGACCGGCGCGGTCCTCAAGGGTGGCGAGAAGATCCACCTGTACTACGGCCGCAGCGCCGAGCAGGTCGACGTCACCGCCCTGAAGTCGCACATCGTCTTCGACGAACCGACCATCGAAGCCCAGATGGCCGTCACCAAGGAGAGTCTCGACAAGCTCGACCTCTACGGCAAGACCCTGCCGATCATCCTGGGTATCGCCGGCGCCATCGCCCTGATCGCGGGAGCCGTTCTCGGCTTCCTCAGCGGTGGTTCCACCTCCCGCCGCACGATCGATCCCCCGACCGAGCGGATTCGTCCCTCGAACCTGTAGACCACCTGTCCCACACGCCCTCGGCCTCCCCGGTCCTCAACCCGGGGAGGCCGAGGTCGTTTCAGGACCGATTTCGGAGAATTTTTCGCCGTGAGTGAACGGCGCGACCTGCAGGAACAAACCGCGAGGGGTCCATGTTGAGTCAGCAAAGCTCAACTTTGGAAGGGTCGACATGACTTCAGCTCAGAACCTGCCGGTGCTGTTCCTGACCGATCCGATCGTGCTGCCGGGCATGGTCGTGCCCATCGAACTGGACGAATCCGCGCAGGCCGCCATCGACGCCGCGCAAGCAGCCAAAACCGGTTCGGTGCTGGTCGCACCGCGCCTCGACGAGGGGTACGCGTCCTACGGCGTGGTCGCCACCATCGAACAGGTCGGACGGATGCGCGGTGGTGCGCCCGCGGCCGTGCTGAAGGCCGAGCGCAGGGCGCGGATCGGGCACGGGGTGACCGGGCCTGGCGCCGCGCTGTGGGTGGAGGCGGAACTCGTCGAGTCGGTCGAGCCCGACGAACACACCACCCAACTCGCCGCCGAGTACAAGAAGCTGGTCGTCGCCGTCCTGCAGCGCCGTGAGGCCTGGCAGATCATCGATATCGTCAACCAGCTCGACGACGTGGAGGCCATCGCCGACACCGCGGGCTACGCGCCGTACCTGTCCGACGAGCAGAAGCGCGAGCTGCTCGAGACCCCCGACGTCGTCGTGCGGCTGACCCGCCAGCTCGAGTGGATCAAAGACCACATCGCCGAGGTAGAGGTCACCGACAAGATCTCCGAAGACGTCCGCGACGGCATGGAGAAGAGCCAGCGCGAGTTCCTGCTGCGCCAGCAGCTCAACGCCATCCGCAAGGAACTCGGCGAGGACGAACCCGACGGCGCCGACGACTACCGCACCCGCGTGGAGAACGCGGACCTGCCCGAGAACGTGCGTGCCGAGGCGCTGCGCGAGGTCGGCCGGTTGGAGCGCGCCAGCGACCAGAGCCCGGAATCGGGCTGGATCCGCACCTGGCTCGACACCGTGCTCGACCTGCCGTGGACGGTGAAAACCGAAGACAGCACCGATGTTTCGGCTGCTCGCGCCGTACTCGACGCCGATCACCACGGTCTCGACGAGGTGAAGGACCGCATGGTCGAGTACCTGGCGGTGCGTGCGCGGCGGGCCGCGCGTGGACTCGAGGTCGTCGGCGGACGCGGTTCCGGCGCGGTGCTCGTGCTGGTCGGTCCGCCCGGTGTCGGCAAGACCTCACTGGGTGAGTCGGTCGCGAAGGCGTTGGGCCGCAAGTTCGTTCGCGTCGCCCTCGGCGGTGTGCGCGACGAGGCCGAGATCCGTGGCCACCGCCGCACCTATGTCGGCGCGTTGCCCGGCCGGATCGTGCGTGCGGTGCAGGAGGCGGGTTCGATGAATCCCGTTGTCCTGCTGGACGAGATCGACAAGGTCGGCTCCGACTTCCGTGGCGATCCGGCGGCGGCCCTGCTCGAGGTCCTCGACCCCGCGCAGAACCACACCTTCCGCGACCACTACCTCGACCTCGACCTCGACCTGTCGAACGTCCTGTTCATCGCGACCGCCAATGTCATGGACACCATCCCCGGACCCCTGCTCGACCGCATGGAGCTCATCACCGTCGACGGCTACACCGAGGCCGACAAGGTGGCCATCGCCCGCGACTTCCTGGTCCCCCGCCAGCTGGAACGCAATGCGCTGACCGCGCAAGAGGTTTCGATCACCGACGCGGCGTTGCGTGAGATCGCGGCGAACTACACCCGCGAGGCCGGGGTTCGCCAGATGGAGCGGCTGGTGGCAAAAGCCTTGCGTAAGGCAGCCACTCGCCTGGTCACCGGCGACGGCGGACGCGGCGGCGCGGATGCGGGGCCAGGCAACGACGCCGGGCCGGGCAGCGATGTCGGCAACGACGCCGGGCTCGGCGACGCTGCCGTCGGTGGTGCGGGCGCGCCGCTCGTCGGCAAAGGTTCGTACGGCGAAGGTGCGGTGCTCGGCTACGATCCCGAGCTCGGCTACGACAACGTCATCGACATCGCTGCCGGTCCGCTGCCGGTCGGCCAGGTGCCGAGCTTGGTCGTCGACCTCGACAACCTGACCGACTACCTGGGCCGCCCCCGCTTCACCCCGGACTCGATGGAACGCACCTCGGTCCCCGGTGTGGCGACGGGCCTCGCGGTGACCGGTGCGGGCGGCGATGTGCTCTACATCGAGGCCAACGGCGCCGAGGGCGAGCGTTCCCTCACTCTCACCGGCCAGCTCGGCGATGTCATGAAGGAGTCCGCCCAGATCGCCCTCACCTACGTGCGCTCGCACCTGGCGGAAATCGGCATCGAGCCCAAGATCCTGGACCGCAATATCCACATCCACTTCCCCGCGGGCGCGGTTCCCAAGGACGGCCCATCGGCGGGCGTCACCATGGTCACCGCTCTGGTGTCGCTGGCACTGGGCCGCCCGGTCCGCGGCGATGTCGGCATGACCGGCGAGGTCACGCTGAACGGCAGCGTCCTGCCGATCGGCGGCGTGAAACAGAAACTCCTCGCCGCCCAGCGCGCGGGCCTGAAGACCGTCTTCATCCCGGCCCGCAACGAACCGGACCTGGACGAAGTCCCGGCAGAAGTACTGGCCGCCCTGAACGTCCGCCCCGTCGCCGACGTGGCAGACATCCTGGCCTACGCCATCGAACCCATCGCCGAACCCGCCGCCGCCAGCACCTTCGCCGTCAGCGCCTGATCCGGATCAACGACGGGCCGTGCACAGCCAACTGTGCGCGGCCCGTTCGCCGTATCTAGAGCAATCCGAGTTTCAGCATCAACGCACGGTCGAGGTCCCTCAGCTCGCCGCCCTCTAGTGACCCCTTGAATTCGCCGAGTCGTTCGGGAGCGATGGTGAAAATCTGGTCCGTGAGAATCCTCGTCTTGGTTCCATCGAATTCGATTTCCGGCCGATAGACTGCCGGGCCGGCTCCGGTCGAGGTCATCGCCACAATGACTGTGCTGGACGGAAACCGGTCGGACTGAATGATCACGCAGTACCGATGGCCGCGTTGTTCGTGGCCGCGAGTGCCGGGGATCGCCTTGATCTCGTATATCGCGCCACGAAATATCACTCGGCGACGCCCATGAACCGCTGGATCGCGAGCATCTCAGCCCGGTCTTCCGGATCGTTTTCGAGCCGCTCGGCGTCGGCGGTGGCCTGTTCGAGTAGGAGTTCCTTGTAGGTTCGCAGCAATGCATAGCGAACCGCTTCGGACCTGGAGCGACCCTCACTGGTGAGGATGTTCAGCGCCTTCTCCATCGCTTCGTCGGTTCGAACGTTCAGTGCTCCCATGCCTCGAGTGTAACGCAATTTGTATTACATCGAGGGATCGGTTTCAGCGGCTGACCGTTGGCGGAAGTACCGGCCCGTCGACGGTGACCACGGCCAGTTGGTCGGTGTCGTAGTTGTCCTGGTCGTCGTCGAATTCGGCATCGTCGTCGAATTCGACGTCCGCGTCTTCCTCGGTGGAGGGGGCGAGGTCCTTCTCGACGCGGCGGGTCGTCCCCTGGGCGACCGCGCAGAGGATGGGTTCCTCGCCCTCGGTTTCGGCGTACACGTCGCAGTGGGTGACAGCCTGGCGGCGGGTGGCGCCGAGGACGGTGGCGTGCACGCGCAGGCGTTCACCCTGGGCGGGGCGCAGGTAGGTGATGGTGAAGCCGCCGGTGAGGACGTTGGGGCCGAGGACGGTGCCTGCGGCGAAGGTGAGGGCGTTGTCGGCGGCGTAGGCCAGCACCCCGCCGTGCACGAAGCCGAACTGCTGGCCGTGTTCGGGCTGGATATCGATGACGAGCGTGGCCGCGCCATCGCCGAATTCGGTGAGCTCGGTGCCGACCAGACGGGCGAATGGCTGCGCGGCGAGCACCTGGCGCGCCAGGTCGAGGTCGAGGGTGGAGGCTTCGGTCGGCATCGGGTGTTCCGTTCTTCGAGCTCAGTCGTGATCGGTTGGCGCGCTACGGATATTGCCACGCCCGGTTACGCCGGATTCTCGGTGCCATGGGGTAGCGCCTATTGGACGACTTCATTTCCCGCGGACCGTGTTGTCGGACCCCTCTGCCATGCTGGTCGTCGTGGAGCATCGGGAGCGGTTGACACAACTACGGGACGATTCCGTAGGCACAGAGCCGACCGGCTACGAGCACATTGCCATCGTCGCTGATTGTCGTCAGACAACCGATCCCGACCACGACTCTGTCGGGTTCCGGTAGGTCGACATGGCGAGGTTTCAGGTGCCAGAGGGTTGGACCGCCCAGGCATACCGGTTCGCGTTGGATCCCACCCCGTCACAAGTCCGTGCAATCCGATCACATTGTGGGGGAGCGCGGTTCGCTCACAACTACATGCTGGGGTTGATCAAAGCAGTCATCGACCAACGGGCCGCGGAACGCTCTTATGGTGTGCCCGACAACGAATTGACACCTGTGCTGGGCTGGAGTCTGGCGGCGTTGCGGAAGACATGGAACACCAGAAAAGGCACGGTCGCACCATGGTGGACTGACAACTCGAAAGAGGCCTACAACAGCGGACTAGACGGTCTCGCAAGGGGATTGGACGCATGGTTCGCATCGAGGAAAGGTGTGCGGGCCGGCGCCAAGGTCGGGTTCCCTCGCTTCAAGCCCAAGCATCGCGCGGTGCACTCGGTCCGGTTCACCACCGGCGCAATCCGAGTGAACCTCGACCGGCACCACGTCACACTGCCAGTGCTCGGCACAATCCACACCCACGAATCGACCCGTAAGTTAGCGCGCCGAAAGTTAGCGCGCCGTATCGAGGCGGGAACCGCGCGCATTCTGTCCGCGACAGTCAAATACGACGGTCAACGCTGGTACTGTGCGTTCGCGGTGATCGTGGAAGGCAAACATAGGGGCGACCGAGCGCGCCGATCACCGCATCCGGTGGTGGGTGTCGATGTCGGGGTGAAAGACCTGCTGGTCGTCGCAGCAGCGGACGGCACCGAGATAGAGCGGGTGCCGGCACCGAAACCGCTGACAGCCGCGCAAGCGAGGCTGCGGGTGTTGCAACGCAAAGCCGCACGGCAGCAGGGTCGTTGGGACACGGCGACCGAATCCCGTCAGGACCCGTCGAAGCGGTGGCTGCGCACACAAGCTCGGATCGCGAAAACCCATGCCCGCGTGGCGAACATCCGCCGCCACGAACTGCACACCGCCACCACCAGACTCGCCCACAACCACGACGTCATCGTGGTCGAGGACCTCAACGTGACGGGAATGTCGCGTCGTGGTGGTGCCTACAAGCGTGGGCTGAACCGGGCGATCGGTGATGCCGCTCTCGGCCGGATACGAATCCTGCTCGGCTACAAGACCACCTGGAACCAAACCCGGCTCGTCACTGCGGATCGCTGGTTTCCTTCTACTCAAACGTGTTCGCGTTGTCAGGCGAAAACCAAGCTGGCGTTGCGTGACCGTGTCTATCACTGTCGCAATGGGTGTCCGCCGATCGATCGGGATATCAATGCGGCGATCAACCTCGCCCGCCTCGGCGAAACCACCGAACGTGGTGGTGTATCGGGGACCGGTACCGGGAGTAGCCCGGCCGCCAGCGTTTCGGCTGGAGATGGGTGTGGAGCCATCCGCAAGACCTGACTCACCGAATGGGTGGGGAAGGCAGGAGGCGATGAAGCATCTACCCCGCACCACCACACGGTGGGTCAGACGGGGACTGCCTCTCCGCAAGTAGAGGCTGCTTGAGAATGGGTGTCATACAACGCTCACATTTTCAGGTAATGGTATGACGGAACAGTGCCCCGGTGGCTCCTGCATGTCGATCTCGACCAATTCCAGGCGGCGGTGGAATTCCGTCGTCGCCCTCAGCTGCGCGGTCAGCCGGTCATTGTCGGCGGCGAAGGCGATCCGGCGCAGCCCCGCAAGGTCGTGACCTGCGCTTCTTATCCCGCGAGGGCTTACGGCGTGCGGGCGGGAATGCCGTTGAAGATGGCGCAGCGTAAGTGCCCGGAGGGCGTTTTCCTGCCGGTCGACATGGCCGCGTACGAGGAGGCATCCGAGGAGATCATGGCGACGTTGCGCCGGGTGGCGGGTGCGGTCGAGGTCTGGGGGATGGACGAGGCCTTCGTCGCCACCGATGCAGATCCGTGGCAGCTCGCCGCCGAAATCCGTACCGCCATCATCGAACTCGGCCTCACCTGCGCGGTCGGCATCGGCGACAACAAACTCACCGCGAAACTCGCCACCGGTTTCGCCAAGTCCACCGGCAAGACCTCCGCCGAACCCGAACACGACGAGGGCGCGGCCGCCGGGATCTTCGAACTGACCGCCGCCAACTGGACCGAACTCATGGGCCACCGCCCCACCGACGCGCTCTGGGGCGTCGGCGCCCGCATCGCCCAACGCATGGCCGACCTCGACATCACCACGGTCGCCGACCTGATGGCCGCCGACCGCCAGCGCCTTGCCGCCGAATTCGGCCCGAACACCGGCCCCTACCTGTGGGTCCTCGGCCACGGCAAAGGCGACACCGAACTCTCGACCACCCCGCGAATCCCGGTGGGCCGCAGCAAATCCGAAACCTTCCCGCATGACCTCACCGACCCCGATGACATCCGCCGCGAGGTCGCCCGCATCGCCACCGAGGTCGCCGAGGAAATGCGCGAACACCACCGCATCAGCACCCGGGTCTCGGTCACCGTCCGCACGAAAACCTTCTACACCCGCAGCAAACAGCAACAACTCCCCACCCCCACCGACGACATCACCACCATCACCGACACCGCCCTCGCGATCATCGACCGCTTCGACCTCGACCGCCCGGTCCGCCTCCTCGGCGTCCGCCTGGAACTCCTCCCACCCTGACCTGGCAGCCGAAGTGGATCTGTTGGACAGGTGATCACCAGGCGCTGGTGGCTTTTCCTTCTCGGGCGATGCTTGCATGAATGCCTAGTGGTCAACCGTCCAGGTGCAAGGGGACTCTCCGTTTCGGGACTCCGAACTCGTATGCTCGGCGCATGGAGTTCTCTGCGATGGTGGCCCGCGAATCCGATGGCGGGATTGTGCTCGCCCGCGAAACGGTCGGGGACGACTTCCTCGGCACCGGCGAGGTGACGATCAAGGTCCATTACTCGAGCGCGAATTACAAAGACCTGCTGGCGATTACGCCGCGCGGTGGGGTGGTGCGCAACTACCCGATCGTGCCCGGCATCGACCTCACCGGCGAGGTGATCGCCTCGGATAACGAAGACTTCGCACCCGGCGACCAGGTGCTCGCGCACGGCTACGACCTGGGTGTTTCCCGCAACGGCGGCTTCGCCGAATACACCAGGGTGCCTGCCGAGTGGGTGGTGAAGCTCGATGGCCTCGACACCCGCGACGCCGCCACCATCGGTACCGCGGGCTTCACCGCCGCCATGAGCGTGCGGGCCCTGCTCGATCACGGCCTGACCCCCGACGACGGCGCCGTCCTGGTCACCGGCGCGACCGGCGGTGTCGGCACCGTCGCCATCGACATCCTCTCCGGCCTCGGCTTCGAGGTCATCGCCTCCACCGGCAAGACCGACGCGAGCGACCTGCTCGCCGAACTCGGCGCCAACGAGGTCATCGGCCGGCTCCCCCTCGACCCCGACGCCAAGCCGCGCCCGCTCAACAAGGCCAGCTGGGCCTCCGCGGTCGACAGCGTCGGCGGCGCCTCGCTGGCCCACGTCCTCAGCGCCATCGGTTACGGCGGCGCGGTGGCGGCGAGCGGCCTCACCGGCGGCGCCGAACTCCCCACCACCGTGCTCCCGTTCATCCTGCGCGGTGTCAGCCTGCTCGGCATCGACTCGGTCCAGCTCCCGATCGGGAAGCGCCGCGCCCTGTGGACCGCGCTGGGCAAAGAGCTTCGCCCGCAACACCTCTCGACTATCGAGTCCTTCACCCCGATCACCGAGGTCGGTACCGTCCTGCAGTCGATCAAGGACGGCACCCACTCCGGCCGCACCGTCATCGGCGTAGCCAACGAGTTCTGAGCGGTACTCCGCCGAGACGGCACGACGATCACAGATGAGTCCGCGATCGTCGTGCCGCTACCGAATCGCCTATCTCGGTCACATCCAGGGGCCGCGCGTCGGTGACCGGGGTGTTCTTCAGACGACCGCCGGGATCACCGAGTCGTCGGCGAACTGGGTTCGGTAGAGCTCGGCGTAGCGGCCGTCGGCGTTGAGCAGGGTGGCGTGGGTGCCGCGCTCGATGATGCGGCCGTCTTCGAGGACCAGGATCTGGTCGGCGGCGCGGATCGTGGAGAGGCGGTGCGCGATGACCAGGGCGGTGCGGCCGGTCAGAGCCTCGGTGAGCGCCTCCTGGACGGCGGCTTCGGAGGTGGAGTCGAGCGAGGCGGTCGCCTCGTCGAGGATCACCACCCGTGGTTGCTTGAGGAGCAGGCGGGCGATGGTGAGGCGTTGGCGCTCGCCGCCGGAGAGGCGGTAGCCGCGTTCGCCGACGACGGTGTCGAGACCGTCGGCGAGTGAGTCGACCAGGTCGCCCAGGCGGGCGCGGCCGAGGGCATCCCACAGTTGTTCCTCGGTGGCTTCGGGCCGGGCGAGCAGGAGGTTCGCGCGGATGGTGTCGTGGAACAGGTGGCCGTCCTGGGTGACCAGGCCGACGGTGCGCTGGATGGATTCGGTGGTCAGGTCGCGCACGTCGGAGCCGTTGAGGCGGACGGCGCCGGAGTCGACATCGTAGAGACGTGAAACCAGCTGGGCGATAGTGGATTTGCCCGCACCCGAGGAGCCGACCAAGGCGATGAGCTGGCCGGGTTCCGCGCGCAGCGACACCTCGTGCAGCACCTCGACGCCGCCACGGCTGTCCAGGGTCGCGACGTCTTCCAGTGAAGCGAGCGAGACCTTGTCGGCCGACGGGTAACCGAAGGTCACCGCGTCCAGTTCCACCGCGACCGGGCCGTCGGGCACCGGGGTGGCGTGCGGCCCGTCCTCGATCAGCGGCTTCAGGTCGAGCACCTCGAAGACGCGCTCGAAACTCACCAGTGCCGACATGATCTCCAAGCGGGCGCTGGCCAGCGCGGTGAGCGGGGTGTAGAGGCGGGTGAGCAGCAGCGAGAGCGCGACCACCGAGCCCGCGTCGAGACTGCCCTGCAGCGCGTACCAGCCGCCGAGGCCGTAGACCAGGGCGAGCGCGAGCGCGGAGACCAGGGTGAGCGAGGTGACGAAGGTGGTCTGCAGCATGGCGGTACGCACGCCGATGTCACGCACGCGGGTGGCGCGCACCGCGAACTCCGACGACTCCTGCTTCGGCCTGCCGAACAGCTTCACCAGGGTGGCGCCCGGCGCGGAGAAACGCTCGGTCATCTGGGTGCTCATGGCGGCATTGAGCTGGGCGGCTTCGCGCTGCATGGCAGCGAGTTTGTTGCCTGCGCGCCGGGCCGGGACGACGAACACGGGCAGCAGCACGAGGGCGAGCAGGGTGATCTGCCAGGAGATGCTGAGCATCACCGCGAGCGTGAGCAGCAGGGTGACGAGGTTGGTGATCACGCCGGAGAGGGTGTCGCTGAACGCCCGCTGCGCACCGATCACATCGCTGTTGAGCCTGCTCACCAGCGCGCCGGTCCTGGTGCGGGTGAAGAACGCCACCGGCATCTTCTGCACGTGATCGAACACCGCGGTGCGCAGATCGAGGATCAGACCCTCACCGATGCGCGCCGACAGCCAGCGAATGGCGATGCCGAAGGCGGCGTCGAGAACCGCGAGACCGGCGATGGCGAGCGCGAGCAGCACCACGGTCCGCGGCGCCGAACCGTCGACGATCCCGTTGACAACGCGCCCCGCCAGCACCGGGGTAGCCACACCGAGCACCGCGGCCACCACGCTGAGCAGCAGGAACCCGCCGATCCGGCGCCGATGATGCTGCGCGAACCGCAGAATCCGCCGTGCCGTCACCATGCTGAACGGGCGCTGCTCCTCCGGCGCGTTCACGCGCCGGTACATCTGGCTGTAAGCCACGGATTCGATACTCACTGCACTCTCCTCAAGGCTTCGCCAGCCCATTGAACTCCTGCCCACCGACACTAAAACCTCAACAAAGGTTGATCGCAAATGCTTTCCGTGGACTCCCGGTTCCGCGCACAGCGAAACCGGCCGCCGAATCACACCCGACGGCGGTCGCGCGGACGGCTGACCGGATCCGCCCGGCCACGCGAATAGGCTGGTTTCCGTGGACGACGACCGGAGCGCTGAACTGCTGGCGGACGCACTGCGCAGGCGGGTCGGCTGCACGGTCGACGCGTCGGTGCGCAGGCGCGTCGAGTACTCCGCCGACGCGTCCAACTACCGCGTGCGGCCCGCCATGGTGGTGTTCGCGCGCACCGAGGACGATGTCGCCGCCACGATGGGCTTCGCGCGCGAGAACGGGCTCTCGGTCACCGCGCGCGGCGCGGGCACCTCGGTCGCGGGCAATGCCATCGGACCCGGCATCGTGCTGGATTTCAGCAGGCACATGACCGCGATACGCGCGGTCGACGTCGAGGCGCGAACGGCGATCGTGCAGCCGGGGGTGGTGCTCTCGGATCTGCAACGCCGGCTGCGGCCGCACGGGTTGCGGTTCGGGCCGGATCCGTCGACGCAGGACCGCTGCACGCTGGGCGGGATGATCGGCAACAATGCGTGCGGACCGCACGCGCTGGCCTGGGGGCGTACCGCCGATACCGTGCGCGAGCTGCGCATTCTCGACGGCACAGGGACGCGGCGAACACTCGGTGCCGACCTGACGGCGGTGCCGGGCCTGGCGAGGTTCACCACCGCGAACCTGGCTGTGCTGCGCACCGAACTGGGACGGTTCGATCGTCAGGCATCCGGCTACGGCCTGGAACACCTGCTGCCGGAACGTGGTTCGTCGGCGGCGAAGGCGTTCGCCGGCTCCGAAGGTACCTGTGGACTACTCCTGGAAGCGCAGGTCACGCTCACGCCGGTGCCCGCCGCGACCGTGCTCACGGTGCTCGGATACCCCGATATCGCCTCGGCCGCCGACGATATCGCCGCGGTGACCGCATGCGCGCCGATCGCGGTGGAGGGTATCGATGCCGGACTCGTCGACGTGGTCCGCGCACATCGGGGGACGGTGCCCGAGTTGCCGCGAGGTCGCGGATGGTTGTTCGTCGAAACCGCGGGAGCGAGCCCGGCCGAGGCGCTGGCCGTGGCCCGGCGGCTGTGCACGGCGAGCAACGCTGACGACCACCGGATCGTCACCGATCCTGTTGCCACAGCGGCACTCTGGCGTATCCGTGCCGACGGCGCCGGTCTGGCCGGGCGAACCCCCGACGGGAAACCGGCGTGGCCAGGTTGGGAGGACGCCGCTGTTCCGCCGCAGAATCTAGGGGCATATCTGCGCGAATTCGCTGCGCTCACCACCGAATACGACGTGCGCGGCCTGCTGTACGGACACATCGGCGACGGCTGCATCCATGTCCGCCTGGATTTCCCGATCACCGACGCACCCCAGCGATTCCGCGCCTTCCTCTTCGATGCCGCCGAACTCGTTGTGCGGCACGGGGGATCGCTGTCGGGCGAACACGGCGACGGCCGCGCCCGATCCGAACTGCTCGAAGTCATGTACTCACCGGCCGCGCGGGCGGCCTTCGCCGGCTTCAAGTCCCTGTTCGATCCCGGCAATATCCTCAACCCCGGCGTCCTCGTCGCCCCGAACCCCGTCGACGCCGACCTGCGCGTAGCCGCTCTCGCGCCGGTCCCCTCGCGCGGTTTCGCCCTGTTCGCAGACTCCGGCGATTTATCCACAGCTGTGCACAGATGTGTAGGAATCGGTAAGTGCCGTGCGGACACTCGTGGTTCCGGCGGCTTCATGTGCCCCTCGTATCTGGCCACCGCCGACGAGAAGGACACCACGCGGGCCCGCGCCAGAGTGCTCCAGGAGGTGGTGCGCGGCGAACTCGACTGGCGCGCACCAGCAGTCGAGGAATCCCTCGACCTCTGCCTGTCCTGCAAGGCCTGCGCCTCGGACTGTCCCGCCGGTGTCGACATGGCCACCTACAAGTCCGAGGCGCTGTACCGCCGCTACCGAGGACGCCTACGCCCCCTTGATCACTATGTCCTCGGCCGGCTCCCACGCTGGCTCGCCATCGCCCAGCACTTCCCACGCCTGGCCAACGCCGTCGCCGCCCGCCCCCACCTGCGCCGGGCGGGCCTGCGTCTAGCCGGAATCGACCCGAGACGAGAAGTGCCGCGACTCGCCCCGAAATCGTTCCGCCGCCGATGGTCTGACGACAGAGCGGGTACCAGCGAGTCATCGGCTAGCGAAGTCATGCTGTGGATCGACTCCTTCACCGACAGTTTCGACCCCGAAAACGCCATAGCCGCAATACAACTGATCGAACAACTCGGCTACCGCGTCCGCACCCCGAAAGCGCGTGTGTGCTGCGGCCTCACCTGGATCAGCACCGGCCAGCTGGACGGCGCCCGCGCCCGGCTGCGCGCCACCCTCGACGCACTGGCCGAGCACGTGGCATCGGGTGGCCTGATCGTCGGCCTCGAGCCCTCCTGCACCGCTACGCTGCGCGCCGATCTGCCCGAACTACTCCCCGACGATCCACGAGCGAAACAGGTCGCGGCCGCGGTCCGCACCCTCGCCGAGTTCCTGCTGGCGCACCCCACGTGGCAACCACCCCAGCGCCCGCGCGACACCGTCGTCGTCCAGCCGCACTGCCACCAGCACGCCGTAGGCGGCTTCGACGCCGAACGCCGAATCCTGGCCGCGATGGGCGTCACCGTCGAGGAACTAGCGGGGTGCTGCGGCCTGGCAGGCAACTTCGGCATGCAGCGCGGTCACTACGACGTCTCGGTCGCGGTAGCCGAAAACGCTCTGCTCCCCGCGCTGAGAAATGCCCCACCGAACGCCGTTTTCCTGGCCGACGGCTTCTCCTGCCGAACCCAAGCCGACCAACTCGCCGGCACCCCCGGCCTGCATCTGGCCAGGTACCTCCTCGATCGCCCGACCGGACCGGCTGTCCATTGACGCCGATCACAGGCGCACAATGGTCGGATGCGTGATCAGACCCTGGACCCGGACCTGGCCGCGGCCGGTCTGTCCAGGACCGTCCGGTCGAGCAGGCCCTTCGACGTCGGCATCACCGTGTCACCGCTGCGCCGCGGCGGCGGCGACCCCTGCCACCACGCCGGCCCCGACGGCGCCCACTGGCACGCCTCGCGCCTGTCGACCGGCGTGGTCACCTATCGCCTGACCCAGGACGGCCGCGACGGCGCGAGCGCCCGCGCCTGGGGGCCGGGAGCCGAGGAATTCCTGGCCGGTCTCGACCGCATGCTCTGTCTCGAGGAAAACCTCGACGACTTCGCCCCGGAACACCCCAAGCTGATCGAAGCCCATCGCACGGTCCCCGGCCTGCGCATGCTGAAAACGGGTCTGGTGATGGAGTCGCTGATCCCGGCCATCCTCGAACAGAAGGTGCACACGAAGTCCTCGTTCGCGGCCTGGCGCACCCTGGTCCGCGAGTTCGGGACGAAGGCCCCTGGCCCGGCACCGACCGGCCTGATGGTGGCACCGGACGCCGGCACCTGGCGGCTGATCCCGTCGTGGAAATACCACCGGGCCAATGTCGGCCCGCAGCGCGCGCAGACCATCGTGCGCGCCGCCAGAGTCGCCGACTCGATCGAACGCACCGCCACCCTCGACCCGGCCGAGGCCGCGCGACGTTTGCGCAGCCTGCCCGGCATCGGGGTATGGACGGTGGCCGAGACCGCGCAACGCGCCTTCGGCGACGCCGATGCCCTCTCGGTCGGCGACTACCACCTCGCCGCCGTTGTCGGCTGGAGCCTGCTCGGCCACCCGATCGACGACGACGCGATGATCGAATACCTGCGACCGCTACAACCCCACCGCTACCGCGCGGTGCGATTGCTCGGACTGAGCGGGCAGGCGCACAAACCGAAGTTCGGCCCGCGCGACCCGATCACCGATCATCGCCACCACTGAGGCGCGCTGCGACTAACGCGTCGCGCGCGCGTCGAGTACGCAGCGGCCCGCTTCGACGAGAGTGTTGCGCGCCCGCCTGCGCACCCGGCACTCTTCGACCGTGCAGTCGAGATGTAATTGCATTGCGGCATGGGCTTGTTCGGGCTCCATCGGGCCCGGGTCGGTGGAGCAACTCAGCAGTGCTGTGGCGACGCGCATGTTCACTTCGCTCAATTGCATGAACCAAGCACAGCACGCAAACACCAGGCTAACGGTGAGTACACGCGCGATCGGAAAGATTTACCTCGAATTCCCAGCACGACATCCAAGGGGGAGTGCAGGATTCCCCACAGTGGACGAATTCCACCGTCGCCGCGGGGCTTGGAGCGGATGGCGGGTGTGCGACACAGAAGGAGCGGGGCTGTGGCATCGAACGGAACATACGGGCACGCGGGTGCCTCCTCGACCCTGCCGCGCCGCCAGCTCGGCCGCTACCTGCGTGACTGGCGCAGCCAGGCCGGGCTCACCATCGCCGAGGCGGCCCGGCTGATGGAGTGGGGCGCCAGCACCCTCCAGCGACTGGAGAAGGGGCAGGCCGACCGCATCCGGACCATCGACATCCACGAACTGTGCCGGATCTACGGCATTCCCGACGATCTCGCCGACGGTCTCGCCGGGCTCGCGCAGCAGGCCGCCGTCAAGAGCTGGTGGCACGCCTACGGCGACCTGATTCCCGAAAACTTCGATATCTATGTGGGTTTGGAAGCATCGGCGCATCGGTTGCGCGCCTATCAGTCCGAGCTGGTTCCCGGACTGCTCCAGACCACGGAATACGCACGGGCACTGAATCATCTGGGTTTTCCCAAGGATTCGGCCGACGAGCTCGATCGCCGCGTCGCGCTGCGGCTGCAACGCCAGGCATTGATCACCCGCAAGCATTCGCCCGCCGAGATCGATGTGGTTCTGCACGAATCGGTATTGCGTAGCGTCGTCGGTGATGCAAAGGTGATGGCTGCGCAGTTGCGACACCTTGCCGACGCGAGTACACGAAGTAACGTGTCACTGCGCATCCTGCCGTTTGCCGCCGGTGTTCCGCTCGGAGTCTCTACCGGACCTTTCACGGTTCTCGAGTTCGGTACCGACGGCTTGGGGAAACCGGTCGAACCACCGGTGGTGTACGCCGAAGGCTTTACCGGCGACCTCTACCTGGAACGACACGCAGATGTTCGAAGGTACGACCAAGCTCACGAATGCCTCCAGCGTCATGCGCTGGATATCCCACCGAGTAGAGACCTGCTGCGGCAGGTCGCGAAGGAGTATGTGGCATGAGTTTCGATCTCGTCGACGCACACTGGTTCAAGAGCACTCGCAGTGGTGCGGGCAAGGATTGCGTCGAAGTCGCTTTCCTGTTCGGCGGGCACGTCGGGGTGCGTGACAGCAAGAATCCCGTCGGCCCCGCCCTGGTCTTCGACGGCGCGAGCTGGGACGACTTCACCCGCGGCATCGACACCGGCGCGTTCGCGTGAACACCAAGCGCGACATCGACACCACCGGTGCCACCTGGCTGCGGGCGGGCGCCGCAGACGGCAGCGTGGAGGTCGCCATGCTGGCCGAGGGGTACGTCGCCCTGCGCGACAGCAACAATCCCGACGGTCCGGTGCTGATCTTCACCCCGAGTGAATGGACCGCCTTCACCGCGGGCGTACACGACGGCGAGTTCGATCGCCCTTGATCACAGAACGATAGATATTCGGCATAGACCGAGGTTTGATGCGGAGCCGGGTCGGGTAGCCCAGGTATATGGACCGAGGGTTGAAGAAGATGCCACCCCGGTACCGGAGGCTAGCGCCTGAGGACGGGGTGGAACGCCTGATCGTGATCCTGCTGTTCGCGGTATCGGCGATCGGAATCTACGTACTCACCAGCTCTTTGCTGTCGGCGCTGTTCATCGGATTACTGGTCGGATCAGTCGCTGTGGGGACTGTAGCTGTCTTGTAGCAGCAGACGCTGCGGGGTTTCCTGCCCCGCAGCGTCAGCAGTTCTTACCGCCGGAACAATCTATTGCCGAGCCAGACAATCGGGTCATATCGACGATCCGCCACTCGTTCTTTCAGTGGAATCAACGCGTTGTCGGTGATCTTGATGTGCTCGGGGCACACGTCGGTGCAGCATTTGGTGATATTGCAATAGCCCAAACCTGCTTCCTCCTGGGCCATTTCGCGTCTGTCGCGGGTGTCGAGCGGGTGCATCTCCAATTCCGTGATGCGCATCAGGTAGCGCGGGCCCGCGAAGGCGGGCTTGTTCTCCTCGTGATCGCGCACCACATGGCAGGTGTCCTGGCAGAGGAAGCACTCGATGCACTTGCGGAACTCCTGCGAGCGCTCCACGTCGACCTGCTTCATCCGGTAGTCGCCCGGCGCGAGCCCGGGAGGTGGCGCGAAAGACGGTATCTCCCTCGCCTTCTCGTAGTTGAACGAGACGTCGGTGACCAGATCCTTGATGATCGGGAACGTCCGCATCGGGGTGACGGTGATGACCTCTTCGGGCGTGAACGTCGACATGCGCGTCATGCACAGCAGGCGCGGGCGACCGTTCACCTCCGCCGAACACGAACCGCACTTGCCCGCTTTGCAATTCCAGCGCACGGCGAGGTCGGGTGTCTGGGTGGCTTGGAGGCGATGGATGATGTCGAGCACCACTTCGCCCTCGTTCACCGCCACCGTGTAGTCGGCGAGGCTGCCGCCGTCGATGTCTCCGCGCCAGACCCGAAACCGGGCGTCGTATCCCATGGTTACGCCTTTCCCTCGGCTGCCGGGTGCGCAGCCAATTCTTGCTCGGTGTAGTACTTTTCGAGCTCGCTCAGTTCGAACAGGGCGAGTAGGTCTTCGCGCATCGGCGTCTGATCGGCCGGGGTGACGGTCACGTCGGGGATCTGGGCTTCGGAGGCCGGATCGACGGCGCACACCAGCAGCGTGTTGCGCCAGTCCGGGTTCATGCCGGGGTGATCGTCGCGGGTGTGGCCGCCGCGACTCTCGGTGCGCAACAGCGCTGCCTTGGCTACACATTCGCTGACGATCAGCATGTTGGCCAGGTCGAGGGCCAGGTGCCAGCCGGGGTTGAACGGCCGTTTGCCCTCCACCGCCACGTTGGCGTAGCGGGCGCGCAGCTCGGTGAGTTTGTCGATCGCCGCCCGTACTTCGTGTTCCTTGCGGATGATGCCGACCAGGTCGTTCATCGTCTGCTGGAGTTCGGAGTGCAGGGTGTACGGATTCTCGCCGGGGGCGTCCGCCGGTGAATCGAAGGGTGCCAGTGCGGTTTTCGCCGCTGCCTCGATATCGGTCTCGGACGGCGTCGGCTTGTCGGTCAGCTGCTGGACATACGCCGATGCGCCGAGCCCCGCCCTGCGGCCGAACACCAGCAGATCCGACAGCGAGTTACCGCCGAGCCGATTCGAGCCGTGCATACCACCGGAACACTCACCGGCAGCGAACAATCCGGGTAGGAGTGCCGCACCGGAGTCGGGGTTCACCTCGATCCCGCCCATCACGTAGTGGCAGGTGGGGCCGACTTCCATCGGTTCGGCGGTGATGTCGACATCGGCCAGTTCCTTGAACTGATGGTGCATCGATGGCAGCCTGCGCACGATCTCGTCGGCGGGCATGCGGGAGGCGATGTCGAGATAGACGCCGCCGTGCTCGGTGCCGCGGCCCGCCTTCACCTCCTCGTTGATCGCCCTGGCGACTTCGTCGCGGGGGAGCAGGTCAGGGGTGCGGCGCGCGGAATCGTTGTCGCGCAACCACTGATCGGCCTCTTCCTCGGTCTCGGCGTACTGACCCTTGAACACCGGCGGGATGTAGTCGAACATGAACCGCTTGCCGTCGGAGTTCTTCAGCACGCCGCCGTCGCCGCGCACACCCTCGGTGACGAGGATGCCCTTCACGCTCGGCGGCCAGACCATGCCGGTGGGGTGGAACTGGAGGAACTCCATATTGATCAGCGTCGCGCCGGCGCGAAGAGCCAGCGCGTGGCCGTCGCCGGTGTACTCCCACGAGTTCGATGTCACCGTGTAGGACTTGCCGATTCCGCCGGTGGCCAACACGATCGCGGGTGCCTTGAACAGCACGAAGCCACCGGATTCACGCCAGTAGCCGAACGCACCGGCGATCGCCCCCGCGTCGGTGAGCAATTCGGTGATCGTGCATTCGGCGAAGACTTTGATCCTTGCCTCGTAATCGCCGGTCGCCGCGTAGTCCTCCTGCTGCAACGAGACGATCTTCTGCTGCATCGTGCGGATCAGTTCGAGGCCGGTCCGGTCGCCGACATGTGCGAGGCGCGGGTAGGTGTGGCCGCCGAAGTTGCGCTGGCTGATTCGCCCATCAGCGGTTCGATCGAACAGCGCCCCATAGGTTTCCAGCTCCCACACCCGGTCGGGTGCCTCCTGGGCATGCAGTTCGGCCATGCGCCAGTTGTTGAGGAACTTGCCGCCGCGCATGGTGTCTCTGAAATGCGTCTGCCAGTTGTCCTTCTCGTTGGCGTTGCCCATCGACGCCGCGCACCCACCCTCGGCCATCACGGTGTGTGCCTTGCCGAACAACGACTTACACACCACCGCCACCGAAAGCCCTTGTTCGCGTGCCTCGATCACGGCTCGCAGACCCGCGCCGCCCGCTCCGATCACCACGACGTCGTAGTCGTGCCGTTCCACGTCTGGCATTGAAATACAAGCTCCTCGCGTTGTCGCGGCTCAGTTGACGAACCGCAGGTCCGAAATGGTGTGGCTCGCAACCAACATCACGTAGAAGTCGGTGAGCGCGAGGGTGCCGAGGGTGGTCCAGGCCAGCGCCATGTGGCGGGTGTTGAGCTTGGAGATCTGGGTCCAGTACCAGTACCGCACCGGGTGGGCGGAGAAGTTCTTGAGCCGCCCACCCGCGATGTGCCTGCACGAATGACACGACAGCGTGTAGGCCCACAGCAGGATCACGTTGACCAGCAGGACGATATTGCCGAGGCCGAAGCCGAAACCACCACTGCTGCCGTGGAAGGCGGTGATCGCGTCGTAGGTGTTGATCAGCGAGACCACCAGCGCCACGTAGAAGAAGTAGCGGTGCGTGTTCTGGATGATCAACGGCAGCCGCGTCTCACCGCTGTAGCGCGCGTGCGGCTCGGCCACCGCACAGGCGGGCGGGGAGAACCACACCGAGCGGTAGTAGGCCTTGCGGTAGTAGTAGCAGGTCAGCCGGAAGCCGAGCAGGAACGGCAGCACCACGAAGCCCAGTGGGATCCACATCGGCAACTCGGGGAACGGGGTACCGAAATGCGCCGATCCCGGTGCGCACGAGTCGCTCAGACACGGCGAGTAGAACGGGGTCAGATAGTGGAACTCGGGCACCCAATAGGCCGTCCGGACAAAGGATCTGATCGTCGCGTAGGCGACGAACGCGAAGAGTCCGAGCGCGGTGAACAGCGGCGGCAGCCACCAGCGGTCGGTACGGAGGGTGCGCGCGGAAATGCGGGCACGCGTTCTGCTGAAGACGCCGGTGCCCGCGGAGTGGGAAGCGGGGGAGGCGGTCGGTGCGGCACTCACGGTGGATGCCTCGCTGATCTTCGGGTCTGCGGCAGTGATCATTACCCACCGCGATGGATTGTGATGTGGAGCACCATACGCCTGTGTTCGCGCCGCTCGCCGGGGGTCTCACGCACTCGGTCCTCGTGCATGCCGGTGATCTCGATCACAGCCGTGACCAGGAAACGTTGCGCGCAAGCCCGGTCGTTCAGGACTGGGTCAGCGCATCGAAGGTGTCGGTGGATCGCGGTAGCCTCGATTCGTGCAGCTCCGATACAACTTTCGTGTCTACCCGACACCGGGCCAGCGGACCGCGCTGGCCCGGGCCTTCGGGTGTGCGCGAGTGGTGTACAACGACGGGCTCGCCGCCCGTCAAGCCGTACGTGCAGCGGGCTTGCCCTATATCAAGGACTCAGCCCTGCAAACCCAGGTGATCACGACTGCGAAGAAGACGTCTGAGCGGGCATGGTTGGGGGAGGTGTCGTCGGTGGTGTTGGTGCAAGCCCTGTCCGACTTGCACACTGCCTACCGGAACTTCTTTTCCTCGGTCACCGGCACACGCAAGGGCCCCAAGGTCGCCGCGCCGAGGTTTCGGTCGCGTAAGGACACCCGTCAGTCGATCCGGTTGACCCGCAATGGGTTCAGTCTCCGGTCGAATGGGAGGCTGTATGCGGCCAAGATCGGGGAGTTGAGGGTGGCGTGGTCGCGGGCGCTGCCGAGCAACCCGTCGTCGGTCACGATCACCCGCGATAGCGCGGGTCGTTATTTCGCCTCGTTCGTGGTGGTCACCGACGATCAGCCGTTGCCGCCCACCGGCACCGAGGTGGGTATCGATCTCGGACTGGCGACTTTTGCTGTGTTGTCGGATGGCAAGACGATCGCCTCGCCGAGGTTCTTGCGGCAGGCTGAGCGTCGGTTACGCAAGGCCCAGAAATCGTTGTCGCGCAAGGACAATGGCAGCAAGAACCGGGCGAGGGCCCGTATCAGGGTCGCCAAGGCACACGCCGGGGTGGCGGATACGCGGCGGGATTGGGCGCACAAGCACTCGACGCAGATCATCCGCGACAACCAAGCGGTGTTCGTCGAGGACTTGAGCATCAAAGGTCTCGCTCGGACGCGGTTGGCGAAATCAGTGCACGATGCCGGGTGGGGCATGTTCACGCGCATGTTGGAAGAGAAAGCGGCCAGGTACGGGCGGTACTTCGCCAAGGTGGATCGGTGGTTTCCGTCGACGCGCTTGTGCTCGGCGTGTGGCGTGGTCAGCGACAAGAAGCCGTTGCATGTGCGGGAGTGGACCTGTATGTGCGGGACGACCCACGATCGCGACGTGAACGCGGCGAAAAATGTTCTCGCGGCCGGGCAGGCTGAGAGGTTAAACGCTTGTGGAGGGACGGTAAGTCCAGCCGCTTAGGCGGTCGGCGCGTCCCTGTGAAGCAGGAACCCACCAAGAGCGGTCGACAGGCCGCTGGTAGGAATCCCGGTCGTTCCCGGCCGGGAGGATGTCAAGCGCAATGAGAAGAGCCAAGGGGTCGGCGCGACGACCCTTGGCAGCAGGGCCGTCGCGCCGGTGATCAGGCTTTACTTCGTCCGCGGCCTGGAGTGGAACCCCAACCCTTCGTCCTGGGCGCCCATCCATGCTGCTTCGTCGGACTTGCTGTCGGGGACGTAGATCGGCTCCGACCTGCGGGGGACAGCGAGTTCCGGCGGTGGTGCCTGCTCGAAATCCTCGGCGTCGATGACAAGCCGCTCGAGGTCGTTCTCCAGACGGCGGATGGTGGCCGCGTCGCCGTAGTTGGAGCGCAGTGCACCGATCGATTGCCGGAGTTGGCCGACCGCGTAGCGCAGTTCCGCGATATCGCTGCGTGTCATCGTTACCTCCTGTGTATATGGCGGGCATACCGACTCGCCGGATCACGGGTACGCCCGAAAAGTCCTCGGGCCGCACTGCACCGAGCCGTGTGACTCACCACACAACGTGATCTCCACCACAATAACGGATCTTTTCGGTTTACGCCCGAAGTTGCGGGAGACCGCGCGATTGCCATCGGGTAACTGTCGTGCTCACCCCGCGACGGCGTAGCGAGCGCGGACGCCGTTCCTCGCCCGTTCGACCAGCGCGGTGATCGACTGGGCGACCTCCTCCGCGCGCTCGAGGATGACGCTGTGACCCGCGCCCTCGATTCGCACCAGCTCAGCACCGGCCAGCTGTGACGCCAGCACCACCGAGTGCGCGAACGGCACCATGAGATCGGCCGAGCCCGCCAGGACGAGAGCGGGCAGATCGCCGAAGCGGGCGAGGGTGTTCGCCTCGTCGAAGTCGAGCAGCGAGCTCAGGAAACCGGACATGGTCAGCAGCGCGGTCTCGTTGAGCACCGCGGTGGCGATGGCCGTTACGCGCGGATTCACGCGCCGGGTGCCCGCGCTCGCCTCGCGGATCAGCGGTCCGAAGATCCAGCGGGAGAAGCGCTTCGACGCCTGCATCACCCGGGGTGCGCGCACCACGGCGCGCTGGAGCGAGGCCACCGCGTGCCGGTTGAGGAGCCGGCCGAGGCCGACCTCGGTGATGCCGCCCGCGGCGCCCGCGATCAGGCCGATCCCGGCGACCCGGTGACCGATGGCCGCGGGATAGAGGCGGGCGTAGGCCAGCACCACCATCGCGCCCATCGAATGACCGATCAGCACTACGGGCCCGGTCGGCGCGACCGCGCGCAGCACCGCGTCGAGATCGGTGGCGAGCTGGTCGATCGTGTAGGTGGCGTGGTGGGCGTGCCCGGATTCGCCGTGGCCGCGGTGGTCGTAGAAGACCATGCGGGTGCCGGCATCCCAGTCGCGCAGCAGGTGTTCGCGCAGGAACGACCAGGATTCGGTGTGCAGGCAGTGGCCGTGGACGAAAACAACGGTCAGGGCCGCATCGGTGGCGCCGAAGCTGCGGACCGCGATCGGCACACCGTCATCGGCGACGACGGTGTAGCGGTGACCGTCGGTGTCGGTGAAAGGGAAGGTCTTCGACATTGCGGCCTCCTCCGGTCCGGCGGGACGCACCTGAAGCGTCCTGCTGGGCTTTTCGGAGAAGGTTTCCAGCGTGTTAACCGGCCAACCCTCGCGTTATCCACCCGATGCGCAAACGATCCCGGGCGGGCCCACACCGTTACTCAGGACAATCTTCGGATATCTAGTGCTTGTGCTAGAAATTTGTAGATTGCGATCGAGTGGTGACTCGGCCTGACTTTCTTCGACTCTCTAGCTGATGTCCTAGAAATGCGAAGATCCTCATACGCTCCGGAGATAGCGGCCGAAGTGGGGGACGGTGAACCCGATCGTGCCGCGTTCGGCCGAGTAGATCAGGCCCTTCTTGATCAGGCCGTCGCGCGCGGGGGAGACCGAGGCGGGTTTGCGCCCGAGCTCGGCGGCCACCGCCGACGTGGCGACCGGGGCGTCGTCGCCCGCCAGGTCGGCCATGGCGCGCATGTACTCGCGTTCGGCGGGGGTCGCGCGTTCGTAGCGGGAGCCGAAGAAGCCGACCGCCAGCTCCTCTTCGGCTGCGGGGGAGGCCACCGCGACGTCCTCGGCGGTGATCGGGCTCTCGGGCGCCTGATCCCAGGCGGCCTTGCCGTAGGCCTGGACGAAATACGGATAGCCGTCGGCTCGTTGGTAGAGCGAATCGAGCGCGGTTTCGGTGAACTTCACGTCCTCGCGTTCGGCGGGGGCGATCAATGCCAGGTCGGCCGACTCGCGGTCGAGGCGGTCGATACGGTGATAACTGAACAGTCGCTCCGAGTAGCTTTTCGAGGCAGAAAGCACCGCGGGCAGATGGGGTAAGCCCGCGCC
Organism: Nocardia sp. IBHARD005; assembly: GCF_052814245.1. Classification (NCBI taxonomy): domain Bacteria; kingdom Bacillati; phylum Actinomycetota; class Actinomycetes; order Mycobacteriales; family Nocardiaceae; genus Nocardia; species Nocardia sp. IBHARD005. The sequence goes on along the minus strand of NZ_CP199935.1, from coordinate 6,201,614 downwards.
GACGACGATCAACGGGGCGCCGTCCTGGCTCAGTTCGTGACAGGCGCCGCAGATCGCGGACACGTCGGCGGGGCCGAGGTCTTGCATTTCGTCGATGAAGATGGCAATGCCGATACCGATGTCGGAAGCGAGGGCCGCAGCCTCTTTGAACAGTTCGATCAGATCGATCTCGATATCGCCCGAGTCGGCGCGGCCGGTCACCGCGGGCACGTCGATGCCGGGCTGCCACCGTTCGCGCATGCCCTTGTCCGCGGTGGCGCGCAGGGCGAAAGCCTTGAGGATGCCGAGGAAATCGTCGACCTGTTCGGAGTTGCGTGCCGACATCGCGATCGCGCGCACCGCCATATGCAGTGCCGAGGACAGCGGCCTGCGCAGATCCTGGTCGGGCCTCGCCTCGATCTTGCCGGTGCCCCAGCCGCGCGAGATGGCGGCGGAGCGAAGTTGATTGAGCAGCACGGTCTTTCCGACACCGCGCAGGCCCGTGAGCATCACGCTGCGTTCCGGCCTGCCGCGGGCGATGCGCTCGAGCACTATGTCGAACGCCGCGAGTTGTTTGTCGCGCCCGGCCAATTCGGGCGGACGCTGGCCGGCGCCGGGTGCATACGGATTGCGCACGGGGTCCATGCCGGATAACCGTAGCGCGTGTGCACGGGAGAATCTCGGTAACTCTCGGCTGTGTCCTAGATACTGCTAGCGAAACCGAGAATTGTTGTCGAAACCGGAATGGAGCCCGATGTTCGAGCAACCCCAGACCACCGCGGAGATCGTCGCGAGCTGGCCGCTGCCGCAGGGCGCGCACCTGGCCGACACGATCCGGCGCGACCTGCTGGCAACGCTCGACGCGGGCTTCGACGACCTGGACCCGCAGTTGGTCGCCGCCCTGGCGATCGGGCCGCTGTTGATCATGCTGGCCAGGCTCGAGATCGACCTGGCCGACGCCCGAACGCGCATCGACCAACTCGAGCGCGCGCTGCGCGATCGGTAACGCACCGCGCGGCCGGGACGATGAAATCGTTACCCGCACCGACACGCCGGTGCCATGGCCCCTGTTCTGGGCTTTTCCGGTTGGAAGAAAACAACTTGCGTGCTTCGCTGGACAGCGCTCATCACAGGCCGTAATCTTCTCGTGACTTAGTGGAGTCTGTCGGTTCGTCAGAGAAGCGGCGCCATTGGGTCACCGCCGAATAGTCGTGATCGCCAAGCGATTCGCGACGAAGCGGCGGGAGAGTAGCAAGATCGGAGACTCGTCTCGGTGGGTAAACACAGCTTGCAGCGGGATTCTCGACTGCCGAATTCCGTCAAGGGTGCCCTCGTCCTGGGCGCGGTGGCCGCTACAACCGGTGCGATGCCCGCGATTTCGCAGGCCGCCACGATCAACATCCCCGGTCTGGGTAACTTCGATCTGCCGCCAGAGCTCGAGCAGCCGGCGCAGCAGGTCGAGAAGCAGCTGCAGGCGATGGTCGCCCCTCAGGGCCAGGCCGCACCGCAGCTCCCGAGCGTGAACTTCGAAAACCCGTTCTCCCAGCAGCAGTCCGCGGGCAACATCGCCCTCGACGCCGCCCGTGGCAAGCTGGGCGCCCAGTACAACTGGGGTGCCGCAGGGCCGCAGAGCTTCGACTGCTCCGGGCTCGTGCAGTGGGCGTACCGCCAGGCCGGCGTCGAACTGCCGCGTACCAGCTTCGAGCAGTCCCATGTCGGCGCTCCCGTCTCGTTCGACAACCTGCAGGCCGGTGACATCGTCATCACCAACGGTGGTGGCCACGTCGGTATCTACGCGGGCAACGGTCAGCTCCTCAACGCCGTGCAGTCGGGCACCCCGGTGTCCTACAGCCACCTCAGCGCCGACGACGTCGTCACGGCTCGCCGTATCGTCTAAGGGGTGACCCCCCAGCACTCCGACACCCAGGCCCGCGTCGACGCGTGGATCTGGGCGGTGCGCCTGTTCAAAACACGCTCGGCCGCCGCAGTTGCCTGTCGCGCCGGGCATGTGCGCGTTAATGGGGTTACCGCGAAACCGGCGCTGACCATCCGCCCCGGTGACGAGATCAGGGTCCGCCACGGCGGTCTCGAACGCATCGTCGTCGTCGAGCGGATCATCCACAAGCGAGTCGGCCCGCCCGTGGCCGCCCAGTGCCTGATCGATCGCAGCCCGCCGCCGCCTCCGAAGGAAGTTCTCGCCACGCTGCCGCAGCGCGAGCGCGGTGCGGGTCGGCCCACGAAACGTGAACGGCGCGAGACTGATCGGTTGATGGGTCGGTCGGACTGAGTTCGGAGCGCTGGCGTGGGGGCTCTGGTGGCCTCCTTGGGTAGACATATCGGGGGTACCCGCCCCGGGTCGTGTGGTGGCTGTGTTTTTGGAGCGCTGGCGCGCTCGAGCGGGGCCCTGGTGGCCCCGATCTTCCCTCCCTGCGGGTACTCCTTCGTCGCACCCTCCGGTCAGTCCAGATCGGGGCGGGCCCCTTTGGGTAGGGACATATCGGGGGTACCCGCCCCGGGTCGTGTGGTGGCTGTGTTTTTGGAGCGCTGGCGCGCTCGAGCGGGGCCCTGGTGGCCCCGATCTTCCCTCCCTGCGGGTACTCCTTCGTCGCACCCTCCGGTCAGTCCAGATCGGGGCGGGCCCCTTTGGGTAAAGACATACAGGGCATACCGGGTCCGGACAGGTGGTCGGATGTTGTTCTGGGTTAGTCGATCGGTGTCGGCTTGCCGCAGGTGAACCTGGTTCGGTGGTCGGGGTGTGGGCGATCGCCTACGGTGGCACGTATGGGTGAGCGCACGACGATGTTATCGACTGTTCTCGCCTGCTGTGTTGCTGTCGTGGCCACGGGGCCGCGGCTGCTCTGGCCACGCGGTGCCGATACCGCGTTTCTGGACGGGCTAGAGGTCGCTCCCGTTCCGCCCGCGCACAACACCGTTGGTCTCACCGCGCTGGTGCAGGCGGAGCTGTCCGCGCCGACGACGATCGTCGCCGAGGGGGTGTGGACGCTGCGGTCCACGCAGCTGACCATGTCGACGTTCCTCATCCGCCACCCGGACGCCACTTTCCTGGTCGACCCCGCGCTCTGCGCGGGCGTGCACCAGCGGGTACTGCCCGAGCTGCCGTTTCCGGTGCCGCTGCTGGTTGGCCCCGACAGTCCGGTGCGGGGTCTGAGCGAGGTGCTGGCCGCGCACGACCTCACCGGCAACGACATCGACTTCGTGCTGCCGACACATCTGCACTGGGACCACGTCGCCGGGCTGTACGAACTGCCCGGCCTGGTCCCGATCCGGGTGCCCGCCGTCGAATACAGCTGGGCGATGGCCGGTTCGCACGTCCCACTCGGCGTTGCCCGTGGACCACTGCGCGGCCGCGTCTTCGACCTCTACGAACTCGACGGCCCGCCCGTGCTTACCTTCGCCCGCAGTCACGACCTGTTCGGTGACGGCTCCGTCCTGATCGTCGACCTGGCAGGCCATACCCCCGGCAGCGTCGGCATCCTGCTCGCCGTCGACGACGGCTCCCGCGTCCTGCTCGCAGGCGACGCGGTCTGGAGCACTCTGCAAATCGACCTGCTCCGGGAAAAGGCGCCGCTGCTCGGCGAACTACTCGACGCCGATCGCGACCGCGCCTTCGAAACCATCCACCGCCTACACGCCCTCCCGGCCGATATCGAAGTGATCCCCGGCCACGACCGCGCCGCCGTCACCGCCCGAACCGCACCATGATCACCGGCCGTGCCCGGCCGTAACGTCAACGCGCGGATCAGAGGACGGCCGATGGCACCGGTGGTACCTGCGAGCAGAACCTGCATGATCGTTCCTTCCGGCTGAGTGGGTGTTTGTCTACCCTCTGGACGGGGTATCGCCTGCGTTTGTGACGGCCTGTGATCGGCTTCACGCCACGCGGGTACGACCGTGCTGGTTGCGTGATGTCACGGCGGGTCTGCGGCGTGTCGGTGTGTATCGTGCGGCTCATGCGAGTCGACGGTCGGGAGATCCCGGTCACGGGGAAACTCCTGCAACCGCTGATCCGGCGGACCAGTGACATCGTCCGGGTGGTGCTGGCGGGGATGGGCGTCGCCGTCGTGGTCGCGGGCTCGGTGATCACCCGGCCGGAATGGCTGGCGCTGGAACGCTCGGTCGCCAATATCGTCGGGTTCCTCAGCCAGGACCAGTCGACCATGGTCTACCTGATCTACGGAATGCTCATCCTGGCACTGCCGTTCGCCATCCTCATCGAACTCGTGCTGCGCAGGCAGTGGAAGCTGCTCGCCGGGTATGCGGCGGCAGGCCTGCTCGCCGCGCTCGCCCTGTCGATCACCGGTGCGGGCATCTCCACACCGAAATGGCACCTGCCGGTCCCGGACCGCTTCGACACCTTCCTGTCGCAATTCCTCGACGATCCACGCTGGATCGCGATGCTCGCGGCCATGCTCACCGTGTCGAGCCCGTGGCTGCCGGTGCGGCCGCGGCGCTGGATGTGGTTTCTGCTGTTGATGTTCGCGCCGATCCACCTGGTGGTCAGCTCGGTGGTGCCCGCGCGGGCGATGCTCGGCCTGGCAGTCGGCTGGCTGGTCGGCGCGGTGATCGTCTGGCTGGTCGGTACGCCCGCGCTCGAGGTGCCGCTCGACGGTGCGGTCCGGGTGCTGGCCGGGCGGGGATACACCGTGAAGGCCTTCCGGGTCGACCGGCCTGCCGGGCGCGGACCGCTGCTGCTCGCCACCGAGGTCGACGGGCCCGAAGGCGAGATCGTCGTCGAGCTGTACGGCAAGAACCAGCGCAGCTTCGGCGCGATCCGGCAGGTGTGGCGCTGGATCACGTTCCGCTCCAGCGAGACCGCACCACTGCACGGATCGATGCACCGGGCGGTGGAACATCGGGCGCTGCTCGGCATCGCGATCGGTGACCTCGGGATGGCCGACAGTCATCAGGTCGCGGTGGCGGGCTTGAATCGCGGCTGGATGTTGTACGCGCACACCATGCCTCGCGGTACGCAGATCGCGACCTTGTCCGCACAGGTACTGCCCGGGGTGTGGCGTTCGCTGCTGCGCCTGCACGAGAACCAGATCAGCCTCGGCGATCTGCAACCCGGCTTCGTGCGCGTCAGCCAGGGCGACACCCTGTTCGGCGGTTTCGCCGCCGCCGAATTCGGTTCGGCGCAGACGCAACGCCAGACCGATATCGCCCAGCTGCTGGTGACCACGACCTCGCTCTACGGCAAACACGAGGCGGTCTCGGCGGCGATCGAGGCCCTCGGTGAGGACAAGGTCGCCTACGCGGCCCGGCGCCTGACGAAATCGGCCATGTCGATCGGCATCCGCAAGTCGGTGCCACAGTGGACCAAAGTGATGGCCACCGCCCGCGAGGAGGTGCGCAGGCAAACCGGCCACGACCGTATCCAGTCCGAGCAGATCACCCGCTTCTCCCGCAACCAGATCATCCAGCTCGTCCTGCTGGTCGCGCTCGTCTATGTGGCCTATCCGTTCATCAGCCAGGTGCCGACGTTCTTCAGTCAGCTGCGCACGATCAACTGGTGGTGGGCGCTGGCCGGCCTCGCGGTCTCGGGATTGACCTACATCGGTGCCGCCGCCGCGCTCGGCGCCTGCGCGGACGGGCTGATCAAGATGCGCTACCTGGTGGTGGAGCAGCTGGCCAACACCTTCGTGGCGACGACCACCCCCGCGGGCGTCGGCGGGTTGGCGCTGAGCGTGCGGTTCCTGCAGAAGGCGGGCATGTCGACGCTGCGCGCGACCGCCGCGGTGGCGATGCAGCAGTCGATGCAGGTGCTCACCCACCTGGTGCTGCTCGTGGTGTTCAGTGTGGTGGCCGGAACCTCGAGCAACCTGGCCCACATCGTGCCCGACGCGACGGTGCTGTACCTGATCGCCGGCGTCGGTGTCGGGTTGATCGGCGCGTTCATGTTCGTGCCGACGCTGCGTCGCTGGGTGAATCACTCGGTGCGCCCGCAGGTCAAGGAAGTGCTGGGCGAACTCGCCGACCTCGCGAAGGATCCGAGGCGATTCGTGGTCATCGTCGGCGGCTGCGCCGCGATCACCCTTGGAAAGGCGCTGGCACTGTGGACGGCCGTCGAAGCCTTCGGCGGTGGCACGGATTTCGTGGCCGTCACCATCGTCGCCATGATCGGCGGCACGCTGGCCTCGGCCGCGCCGACACCCGGTGGCGTCGGCGCGGTCGAGGCGGCGCTGATCGGTGGTCTCGCGGCCTTCGGTGTTCCGGCCGGGATCGCGGTCCCCGCGGTACTGCTCTACCGCGTGCTGACCTGCTGGATCCCGGTCGGTTTGGGCTGGCCTGTGATGCGCTGGCTGGACAAGAAGGACATGATCTGAATCTTTGGAGCGCTGGCGCGCTCGAGTCGCGGCCCTTCGGGCCCCGATTCTTCCCTCCCTACGGGCACTCCTTCGTCGCACCCTTCGGTCAGTCCAGAATCGGGCGGGCCGCGAAGACAAGAATCCTGGGTGTCCCGACCTGGCCGGTCAGCTCGCTCGTAGTGCGATGACGAGGCCGTCCGAGGGGCGGCGGAACCGGTGGGACGCTGCTGGTGGTCGTCACCGGGGGCAGGGTTGGGTTGACCGTGCGGATCGGGGTCGGGGCGGGCGGCGGCGGCGTGGCAGGCGCCGCGTTGCCGCGCAGGCCGATGGTCAGGCCCTGGTTGACGCAGACATGCGGCACCGCCGTGTCGGGCTGCGGTTCGCAGGTCCAGCCGTCGACGGAGGCGGCGTCGCCGGTGCGCGGTACGCCGAGGTAGTCGGGAGTGGTTCTCAAAATTCCTCCCAGAATGTTTAGCTGCCCAGTTGCCTGCGTATTCAATCACGGTGTCGCACACTGCTGTCTGATCCAGATGAGCGCGTTGCCCGGCGAAGTATCTGCGGTTCGGGGTGTGCGCGCCTCGGCATCCGCCGGATTGCCTACCGCTTGCCGAACAAGCTGTTCGGTCGGTTCCGGGCAATGAACAGCCTGTGACGCGAACCACTCCACAGCGCGCGCAGGTTCGTGCGGGGTGGGGTTGCACCGCCTAAGCTGTCTGGGACGTAGCCCGATGATGACCGAAAGGTGTTTTCGATGGGATCCCGGACGGTGGTCGCCGACGTTGCCGATGAGTTGGCACGCCGGGTAGCTACCGGTGAGTACCGGCCCGGCGAGCTGATGCCGTCGGTGCGCCAGGTCGCCGACGAGTTCGGGATGAACCGTGCCACCGCCCAGCTCATCCTGGGCCGGCTCGAGTCCTACGGATTCGTCGAGGCCAGGCGCGGCAAGGGGTTCACCATCCGCGATGTGCGGGTGGAGGGCGGCATGGATGTCTACCGGCACCTGTTCCGGTTCTCGATCACCGCGCCCGCGGTCGCCGCCGAGATGTTCACCGACATCGTCGAGGTGGAGCGCGGCATCGTGGGCGAGGCGCTGCTCGCCTACACGGCGGGGGAGAAGGTGCTCGATCCGGCCGAGCTCGCCGCCGCCGTCGACGAGCTGGAGACGATGGCGCGCCACGCCGTGCCCGACCACGCGCGCATCATCGCCGCCGAGATCGCGCTGGTGCGCAAGCTTCTCGGCGTGCTCGACATGAGTATGCAGCGCGCGGTACTGAATTCGATCGCCGATATGGTCGTCGAGGTGCCAGAGGCGATCGCCGCCTACTTCGCCGTCGCCCCCGATCTGCATGTGCTCGTCTGGCGGGCGCTGCTCGCGGTCTGGGACGCCGAATCCGCCCCGAGCGACGCGCAACTCGCGCTGTTCGGTGACCTGTTCGCGCTGTATCACCAGAAGGTGATCGCCCGCTTCGGCCAACTCGTCGGCGAGACACCGATCCACACCGTGCCACTGAGCTCAGCTGTGTGAACTGATCAGCCGTCTGAACGGAACTGCTAGCTGTCTGAGTCGGGCTTCTTCGTCGTCGCGCCCGCGGTGTGCTGCCACGGCAGATGGTGTGGCACAACCGTGTCGATGGCCTTCGCGTATTCCTCCGAACCCATGTCACCGCCGTCCACAACCGTTGGGCAATGCTGCGGGGCGGTGTACTGAACACCGCCCCGCAGGTCAGATGCACGGAGTGTAGTGGCAACCCGCACAGTGAGCGGCCCCAGCAACCGATGGAATCGCACCAGTTCCCGAGATCTCGCAAGCACATGGGTAACTCACCGGGAACGGGCTCACCGGCGAGGCTGGGAAGCTTGCCGCGTCGCCAACTACCCCCGCACTCGGGTCTGGCTAGGAGTCCCCGGAGAGGCGGGTGAGCCGGTCGTAGGCGGTGACGTATTCCTCGACGAGGCGGTTGATCACGTCGGCGCTGCGTTCGACCTTGTTCATCATGCCGACCACCTGGCCGACCGGGTTGAAGTTCACGTCCTTGGCGGCCTCTGGGTAGCGGTGTCCGCGCTTGACCCCATCGAGGGCGACCATCATCTGCAGCGGCATCGGCAGCGGGTCGGGGGTTTCGGTGGATTCCCAGGCATCGGTCCAGTCGTTGCGCAGCATGCGGCACGGCTTGCCGGTCCAGGAACGCGAGCGGATGGTGTCGTGGCTGCTGGCCTCGAGGTAGGTCTGCATCTGCGCAGGCGGCACGTTGGCCTCCTCGACGGTGAGCCACAGCGACCCGGTCCACGCGCCCGCCGCGCCCATCGCCAGCGCCGCCGCGACCTGCGCGCCGTTGCCGATGCCACCGGCGGCCAGCACCGGTACATCGCCGATCGCGTCGATCACCTGCGGCCACAGCACCAGCGAGGACACCTCACCGCAGTGCCCGCCACCCTCGGTGCCCTGGCACACCACGAAATCGAGGCCCGCCGCCTTGTGGTTCATCGCGTGCTTGACCGAGCCGCACAGCGCGCCGATCACCCGGCCGGAATCCTGGATCCGCTTGACGACGTCGTCAGGCGGGGTGCCGAGCGCGTTGGCCACCAGCTTGGCCTTGGGATGGTTCAGGATGACGTCGACCTGCGGGCCCGCGGTGGTCGCGGTCCAGCCGAGCAACTCGTTGTGGTGCTCGCCGTCGGGCAGCGCGGGCACGTGGTGATCGGTGAGGATCTGCTGGGCGAAGTCGCGATGGCCCTGCGGAACCATCTGCGCCAGCTGCTTTTCCAGCTGTTCGGGGGTGAGCCCGTCGACGCCCTTGCCCTCGTATTTCGACGGGATCACCAGGTCGACGCCGTAGATCCCGGTGACGTGCTCGTCGAGCCAGGCCAGCTCCACCTCGAGCTGTTCGGCGGTGAAGCCGACCGCGCCGAGTACCCCCAATCCGCCCGCGTTGCTCACCGCCGCCACGACGTCGCGGCAGTGGGTGAAGGCGAAGATGGGGAACTCGATGCCGAGCTGTTCGCAGAATTCGGTACGCATACCGAACTGTAACACGTTCTATTTTGGTCGAGAATGCCCAATTTCTACAGCGCGGCATCCTCCAGCGCGGCCAGCGAGTCCTCGAGGTGATCGAGCAGTCGATGCAGGTCGGGCAGCGTGCGGCGGCAGCCGACCAGGCCGAAATCGAGGTTGTCACCGCTCGAGGTGAGGGTGATGTTCACGGCCTGCCCGTCGAGCGGGATCGACAGCGGATAGGTGGCATCCAGGCGCGAGCCGTTCCAGTACAGCGACTCGCGCGCACCGGGCACATTCGAGATGACGATATTGAACGGCGGCGTCGCCACCGAGGCGAACCCGGGCAGCAGCATCGCCGCGAGCGGACTCAACATCACCCCGGCCAACGCCAGCGTCTGCGTCGGCGTGAGCGAGCGGTACACCTCCTTGTTGCGGCGCGTCGAATCACTCACCACCCGAAGCCGTTCCAGCGGATCCGCGACATCGGTGCCCAGATTGCACAGCAGCGCCGCGACCTTCACGCCCTGGGTGTCGATATCGTCTTCCTCGCGCAACGACATCGGCACCAGCGCGATCATCGGCTTGTCAGGTAAGGCGCCGCGCTCCAGCAGATATGCCCGCAACGCACCCGCCGACATCGCCAGCACCACATCGTTGACGGTGGCGCCCGTCGCTTTCTTCACCTGCTTGACCCGATCCATCGACCAGCTGCGCACCGCGCATTTGCGGGCACCGCCGATCGGCACGTTGAACAGCGTGCGCGGCGCCTCGAACGGCAGGGTGAGCTGCTGCTGCAGCAGGCCGGTGCGGGTCGCCTTGATCAATGCGGTGGTCGACGAGCGCGCCGAGGTGACGGTATCGATCAGTCCGCCGAGCCGGGATTTGCCGGGGCGCGCCGGGCCGAGCTTGCGCGGCAGGTTCCACGGCCGCATCAGCTCGGTCGCGAACGGGTCGGTGGTCAGCGTGCGCCGCATCAAGCGCTGGGCCGACACACCGTCCACCAGTGCGTGATGCATCTTCGAGTAGAGCGCGAAGCGTCCGTCGGCCAGGCCCTCGACGAAGTGCAGCTCCCACATCGGGCGATGCCGGTCGAGCAGGGCGCTGTGCAAGGTCGACGCGTGGTCGAGCAGCTGGTCGAATTGGCCCGGTCCGGGCAGGGCGCTGCGCTGCACGTGGTAGTCCAGGTCGACGTCGTCGTCCTGGGTCCACGCCATCTGCGGTGCGCCCAGCCAGGTGGCGGGCCGCTTACTGAAAGTGGGCCGAACGGTCTTGTCGGCCAACAAGGTGTCGCGGAACTCGCGCAGATATTCGGGCCCGGCGTCCTCGGGCGGTTCGAACAACTGCAGTGAGCCGACGTGCATCGGGTGCTCACGAGATTCCGCGAGCAAGAACAGCGCATCCAACGGCGCGATGAGATCCATAATAGATCGCCCCCTGACGAGAGTGGGTCGGTGCTAAGTCTTCAGACGATCGACCACGCTGTCGGGTACGGCACCCCTGCGTACCGTACACCCAAGTTACCCGGCCGTTCGGTGTCGCGTCAGCTGAACGCTGAGACCATCATGAACTCCATGGTGTTCACCGAATGTTCAATTCGCGGAACAGTACTGGATGCTAGAGCTGATTAGAACACAGCGGGCCCGCGACACCAGGTGTCGCGGGCCCGCTTCTTCGAGGGGTCAGACCTTGACGGTCTGTGCTTCGCGCAGGTCGACGGCGTCGCGCGGATCGTCTTGCTGCGGTGCCTCGGTCGCGGGCAGTGCCTCGGTCGCGTGCGGCGGCTCGGCGAAGGGCTGCGGCTCGGCGGCGGGCTGCGGCTCGGCCGGCTGCGCCAGCTCGGCCGGCTCAGTGGGTCGTTCCTCGACGGCTTGCTCGAATTCGGCTTCCGCCGAGCCGGTTTCGGCAACCACCGGCTGAGGCAACGGAACCGGATCTACGCCAAAACCTTTCGTGGCGATCTCGATGCCGAGTTCGATGCGTGTCGTCTCGACCAGCGCCCGCTCCTGCTCGGCGGCGTGGCGCATCGCCTTCTGCCACAGCGAGGCCATCTCCTCGAGCTCCTCGACGGTCGCCTCCACGTCGATGTGCAGCTTCAGCCGCTGCATCGTGATGTGCTGGGCGGCGGTGAGGGTGCGCAGCAGGTCTTCGCACTTGTTCGGGATCCGGCGATGCGCCACCACCCGCAAGCGAGTCAGCATGCCGCCGGGGCGATCCCAGATCACCTTGTGAATCTGGGCGCCGACGCTGTCGATCTCGTCGGCCGTGACCAGATCCCATTCACCGCAGGTGGTCAGATCGGCGCGCACCGAGGCCGAGGTCTCCAGGATCGAGGCGACCGCGGCGAGCACCGCCTCGCGGCGCCACGCCTCGTGATCGCGCTGGTCGCCCACCATGTTCGACAGCTCGACATTGCGCTGCGCGGCGTCGAGTGCCTGCCTGCCGCGCTCGTCGGCGGCCGCGATTCCTTCCCGGTGGGTTCGGTTGTTGGCGATGACGCCGACCAGAACTGCGCCGGCGACGGGGAGCGAGCCGAGGAGTGGGAGCCACTGAGTCACCAGGCGATCATTGCACCGGTGCTCGCAACAGTCACCATGATCGGCGCGTTGGTATCGATGTCGCGTGTCAGCCCGGCGCCGGAAAATCCCCGGTGCGCAGCGGTTCAACGCTGCCCACCGGGGATTTCGTGGTGTGTGACTAGTTGGCCGACGGGGTGGTCGTCGGGGCAACCGTGGTGGTCGGCTCGACCGTCGTGGTGGGTGCCACCGTGGTGGTCGGTGCCACGGTCGTGGTGGGGGCCACGGTCGTGGTCGGGGCGGGGGCGGCCGCCTGGTTGGTCGCCGGTTCCGGAGTGGTGGTCGACGGGGTGGTGGTCGACGGGGCCACTGTCGTGGTGCTGGTGCCCGTCGTCGACGTGGTGGTCGGCTTCGGACTGGTCGTCGACTTCGCGGTGGTCGACTTGGCCGTACTGGTCGGCGCGGTGGTGGTCGTCGCAGGCTTGGTCGGAGCTGCCAGCGCGGCAGCGACCGAGTCGTCGTCGGGTGCGGCCTTGGTGTCCACCGTCTCGCCCGCCTGCGCCTGCTCGGCCAGGTGCGTCAGCCACGCCGCGGCGTACTCCGCCGAGGTCAGCGGCTTGCCGTTCGCGGCGTCGGAGTCACGCCAGTAGTCGAAGTGGTGACCGGTCCCGTTCGGGCCGAGGGTGAGCTGGTACGGATCGTTCATCACCACCGGGATCGTGTTCTGGTTCGTCACGATCAGCCCGACGATCTCGTTGAAGATCTTCTGCGGCAGGTACGCCAGCGGCGAGAGCTGCTCACCGGCGATCACGTCGGCCTTGGCCGGCGTGGTGGTCTGACCCGGCTGGTAATCCGGGTCGGAGACCTTCAGCAGCACGTCGAGGAAGGTCTCGTCGCTGGCCATCCAGTTCGGGTTCGACCCGATATCGGAGAACGCGGCCATCGCGATCCGGCCCAGCGTGAACGCCATGTCCTGGCCCATCGCCGGGGTGATCGCGGTGATGCCGTTGCGCTCCAGGTCGGCGCGCTGCAGTTCGTCGATATTGATCTGACGACCCACATTCGCGGCCAGCTGCAACAGGGAGATGTTGTCCGGTGCCGCGCAGGTGAGGTCGCCCTCGGAGCAGAAGGAGGCGATCTTGCCGTTGAGCGCGCCGAAATCAGCGCCCGTGGTCACGCCCTGGCCCGAGATCGGCGTCTTGCCGTCCTGGTACTTCTGGTCGAAGTTGTCGGGGCGCGCGAACGGGTCGTCCGCACCGAGGAAGGTGCCGTCGCCGGCCTTGCGGCCCGGATCGGCGAACATCACCACACCGAGCACGTCGTCCGGGTTCACGGTCGCGTACCCGTCGGCGGGGTCGTCGTTGCCGATGCCCTCGGCCACGCGACGCACCACATCGGCGCCCTCGCTGTAGCCGACGATCGAGAACTTGGTGTCCGGGCAGGCCGCCGAGATCTCGCGCATCACCTGCTGGGTGTTCTCCACACCACGGTTGACCGCGTCCTCATAGCTCGCCAGATCGGCCGGGTAGGCGATGTACACCGCCGCGTACTCACCCTCGGCCACACTCTCACGCGGCGCGTTCACCACCGGATCCACCCACACACTGCTGTGGTCGCCCGACAGCGCGGCAGGCAGCGGATTGCCGTTGGCGTCGAGCAGCATCGCCGTGGTGCCCTCGACCGGGGTGTCATTGCGCCCGGCTACCGAGATGGTCACCATCTCGCGGCACTCGGTCACCGATGTCGTCAGCTCGTAGCTGGGGGAAGCAGGCTGCGATGTCACCGCGAACGAGGCGGCCACGATCGCCGCGACCCCCAGCGCCGCAGGCGCGGCAACAGCCGAAGCAATGCGATGTTTCGCAAGAAACTCACGCAGATTCATATGGTGATCCCGTTCGAATGACCTACAGGTGGGCAGGCCCCCCGACGGGCCGCATGTCACGAACGATGTCGTGCTCACCAGCAAGATCGTTACTGCCGCGAACAGGAACCACTGCCCCCATTTCCGGGGCCATGCGTTTCAGCTATCGAATATCAGCGCCGCCGCGCTCCCGCGAACGCCTGTGTTCACGGGCCTGCCGCGGTTGCCGGGGCCTTCGCCGCGAGCCGTCCGGCCGCCATCGCCGCCGCCGCGATGGTGCACAGCGTCGCCAACATGATCGCCGAGCCCTCGCCCGGCACGAGCACCCCCAGCTGACTGCCGACGGTCACCGCCGCGACCGGCACCCCGATCTGCGCCGCGGCGAGTGTGCCATAGGCCACCGGCTGGCCGAGCAGGCGCGCCGCGCAGTGCACCCCGACAGCACCGAAGCCCAGGGCGAGGCCGAGCAGGATGAATCGCGGATGTTCCCCGAACTCCCGCAGATCGAGCCGAGCGCCGAGCCACACGAAGAACAGCGGAGCGAGCAGTCCGTCGCTGATCGCGAACACCTGCTTGGCCACCCGCCGCGGCTCGCCGACCCCGGCCACCGCCAGGCCCGCCGCGAACCCGCCGAGCATGATCGAGACTCCCATCTCGCTGGCCACCCCGCACAGCGCGAACACCAGAACCAGGCTCACCCGCAGTTCGAGCGTGAACTTCCGGTCCTCGGACACCTCGTGCACCTGACGTTGCGCACCCGTCTTCTGTAGATAGCGCAGAACGAAGAACATCACAACGGCACACAGCGCGACGACCACCGCACCGATCGCGGCTCTGGCCGCGTTCGCCGGGTCGATCACCAGCGGCAGCGCGACGATGCAGGCGGTGTCGGCGATGGCCACCTGCGCGGTGAGCGCGAGCACCGGTGGCCCGCTCAACCGCATCGAGTCGATGATCGGCAACGCCATCGCCGCCGACGACGACGCCATCAGCACCGCGTACACGGCCGCGTTCCCGAGATCGAACGCCTGCGCCACCGCCCAGCCAGCGACCGCCGCGACCACGCCGACCAGTACGGCCCGCGCCGCCCCGCTGCCGAGCGCGGTGCGGACCCGCGGATCACGCACGGGCACGTGGGTCCCCGCGGCGAACATCACCAGCGCGAAGCCCATGTCGGCGAGGAACACGAAGATCGGGTCGGTGGGGTCGAGAATGCGAAGACCGGTGGTACCGAAGATGATTCCCGCGATCAGTTCGCCGAGCAGCACCGGCAGGTACAGCTGCTTCGGCAAGGCGAGCAGCGGCCCGAGCAACCCGAGCGCGACCACCAGCGCCAGGGTCGCGAACGTCATGGCATCGTGGCGATCTTGGCGGGAATCTCGATGTTCTCGTCGGCCCAGTACAGCGCGCACACGCGGTGATACCCGTCGGCGATCAGCATCGGCACGTTCCGGCGGCAGTCACCGCGCACCAGCAGGATCGGCGAGAGCTTCTTGCCCTCGTTCACCTTGAGCAGGTCTTTGCGGACATGCGGGTTGTCGGGGGTGAGGGCATCGAGCTGGGAGGCGCGCAGAATGTCCTTGGCCTTCTTGACGACCACCGGCGCGGCCATGAGCTCGGCCACGATCGCGTCGACCATCGTCTTGTCGCCCAGTAGTTCGAGATAGTCGGCGGCAGCGGGATAGTCATGGTCTTCGGGCGCGGACTTCCACTGCACCTGCAGGATCGGGTCGGTCATCGACCCATCATCCGCCGCGTCCAACCGGTTTGCCGAGAGGTCGCTATCTGTCGGCGATCCGACGGTGTTCAGTTGGTGTCGGCCGAGACCGGCGGGTCAACGGGCAGGAACATCGACAGGATCGTGGGGTTGGCCATCACGATCTCCATCAGCTTGTAGCGTAGCTCCGGCGGGACGAACTCGGCCAGCGCCTGCGGGTCGGCGAGGATCGAGTCCATGATCTCCTCGCGGATCCGGATGGTCGGGTCGACGCGGATCGCGCTGATCACCGCCCCGATGTAATTGGTCACGATGAGCTCGCGGACTTGGTCGCGGGTCAGGGCGTCGGTGTGCAGCCAGTGCACGACCAAGCCTTCGATCGATGCGATACAGCCGGTGATCGCCGCGCGCAGAACGGGACCCGCTTCCGCCCCGGTGAGCTCGAGCGCCAGTTGTTCGGTGATCTGGTCGAAGCTCCGGTCCCTGATCTGGCGGACCTGGATGTCGGCGACATCGGCGACCATCAGCTCGTAGCCGCCAGGATGTTGCTCCGCCCGGTCGAGCAGGCTGTCGATGAAACGGTTGAGCCACTCCAGCGCCGGTCCCCGCGTTGCCAGGATGTCGGCGCGGAACTCGTCGAAGGCTTGCTCGATGACGGCGAGATAGAAGCCGCGCTTACCACCGAAGTGGTAGCTGATCGAGCCCGCGGCGACACCGAGGGTGCGCGCGAGGTCGACGATCGAGACTTCCTCGTACCGTTGGTGGCTGAACGCATCCCTGCCCGCGTCGAGCAGCGCCGCTCGCGCCGCCTCCCCGCGTCGGTTGCCCGCCACTGAACCTCCGCCCTTGAACAGTCGTCGAAGACTGCTCGAGTTGAAGATATGTCCCGTCCCGCCGAGACGTCAAACCAGCTCCGCGCAGCGCGATACCCCCTGCCACGGCCTCACGATGCGAGCTCTGAGCTCGGCTTTCGGTCCGCTTCGGCGAAGCGATCGGCAAGAAACGCGAACCCGGCACGGGCGAATCGCGGTGCCGAGGTGAAGTGCCCACCGCGCCGGATCCGGTGTTCGGTGATCTCCACGCCGAGCGCGCGCCAACGCTGTGTGAGCAGCTCGGTCTGCCGGTAGGCAACCACCCGGTCGCGCTCGCCGTGGCCGACGAGCACGGGCGCGGCCGGCGGCAGATACCCGAGGCCGGCCTCACGGATCCGCTTGATCCACGCCGGATCCGCGAACGGGTCGGTGCTGAGATAGAAGGTGCGAGATTTGGGCAGGATGAACCCGGCCGCGCCGAGCAGCAAGGGGTGCAGTCGACGGGCGAACGGCATCATGGACTTGCCCGGGGTGTTGAGGCATCGTTCGAGGTCCAAGTCATCGAAGCTGGCCGCCAAACCCATCGCCGCGTACATGAGCAGGAACACGCCCGCGGTGTGATCGAGGCTCTTACCCATTTCCATGAGGTCGGCGGGCGGAGCGCCGACGGCGACACCGGCCAACGGCAGATCCGGGGCGTAGGAGGCGCTGAGCTGCGCGGCCCAGGCGGCAGCGTTCCCACCTTCGGAGTAGCCGTAGATCCCGTACCGGCTCACCTGCGTGGATCGGGTTCCGAGCAGAAACCGCGCGGCCCGCATCACATCGAGCAGCGCGCGGCCATTGGTCGGACCGATCACATAGGGATGGGTTCCCCGCGTGCCGAGTCCGGGGTAGTCGGTGACCGCGACCGCCCAGCCGCGAGCGAGCGCGAGCGCGATGAACACGCCTTCGTATTCCAGTCCCTTTTCGAGCAGCTGTGACACCGACGCCGAACGCGACATTCCCTGCGTGCCAGGGGCGAAACCGACGAGCGGAACAGACCCGGAGCTCTGCCGGGGAATCAATATCGCGCCCGACACCGTGATCGGGTTCCCGGCCAGATCGGTCGAGCGGTACAGCACGCGATACGCGTCGGCACGCATCGTGATGCCAGGGGCGATCCGCGCCGTCATCGTGCGGACGCGCAGCACCTCCCCGCACTCGGCCCGGCTGACGGTCATGTCAGGAAGATCTCGGTAGAACTGTTTGCGGCGCCCGCACCCGGTCGACATCATCGTCATCTTTCGGTTTCACATCAGGTGAGATCAGCGCCGCACCGACGCTGTGATTCTGTCGAACCGCGAGAAACCGCCGAGAAGCTCGTCGTTGCCGAGCGATTCGCGGTCGCGGTGATAGTTGTTGACGACCGTCAAGCGAGCGCGCCGTTCGACCACGGCACCGGCGATGATTCCGGCGCAGCCCGCCCCGATGATCACAACACTGGGGTCGCGGGATGGCACCTCGGTCATCGAGAAGGTCCTTCCGAAAAGCGGTGAGATTCCACGGTGTCGGGCCCGTTGGGGCGGTCACGCCACTCCCTCCATGGCGTGCACGTCTCAACGGGTGATCGCCCCGACAGTCTCAGACTGCCACATGTATTGAATCGAATTCAAGAACTGGTGGAGAATCGTCACCGAATGCAGCGCGAACAGTCGCCCACCGCCCAAAATGCTGAATCGAATTCAAGCAGGACAGTCGCAGCCTCTCCCCTCTTGACCTAAACCGCTGTTGAGGATCGAGAGTTCTCTCATGAGCACGAACATGATTCAGCCCCCGGTCGTCGACGACGCCACCGTGGACCACACCGCCGACATCGCCGCGATTGGCCAGATCATCGCCGACACGCAGACCGCGTACAACACCAACGACGCGGAACTCATGACCGCGCAGTTCACCGCGAACGCGGTGGTGGGCAATGCGGTCGGCATGCTGATCACCGGCCACGACGCGCTGCTCGACGCGAACCGGCGCGCGCTGGCCGGATTCCTGAAGGACGAACACGTCCGCTACGACGTCATCGACGTGGCCTTTTTGCGCCCGGACGTGGCCATAGCCCACAAAACAGCACGCGCCACCACCGCCGACGGCACCCTGATCGACACCGAACCGGCAATGGTCGCGCTCTACGTACTGGTCAAGCAGGACGGGCAATGGTGGACCGCAGCCCGGCAGAACACCCTGGTGCCGTCAGCAGGGTGACCGTGTTCGATCGGACGGACCCTCGCACGCCCGCGCACCGCTGAGCCCCGACGTCAGGGCAGCTTGGACGCCAGCACGTCGAGGTACTGGATATCCGGCGGATTGATGAACAGCTCGTCGGCCTTCGCCCCGAGCGCCTGGCCTACCTTGCCCTGCAGGTGGGCAGTCCGTCCGGCGTCGTCGGGGAAGACGTCGAAAATGCCGTAGATCGTCGGCCCTAGCTTGATGGCGAACCATGCGATGGTGTCCGGCTCTTCATCGACGAGTGCGCGTCCGGCGTTGAGGAACTTCTCGACGTCGGCCTCTTTGCCTGGTTTGGCCTCCAGGGTTACTAGCAGCCCTACCGTGACGCTCATATCCGGTCTCCGTTCTGGTGGTCGTAGTTGCTTCAGCAGTGCCAGCATGCTGTTGGCTCGCGAGTCAGCGCTTCCACCCGCCAGGACCAACCCCGGCCTGGATCATCGGCCTGGCAGGTTATTCCACGCTCTGGTAGTAGGGATTTTCCACCACCACTCCGCTGATCCACACCTTCGGATGCGCCCGCATCACCGCGAAGATGACGTTTCCGCCGAAGCGGTCCAGGTCGTACATACACACGCAGGATTGTGGGTAGGACCGGGCCCATTCGGTGGCGCGCGTCTCGTAGTCGGTCAAGTCGTCGATGAACGGCGCCGAGACCAACGGCAGACCCCAGCTCATGTCCGCGACGACACGGGCGAAGTCGAGGTTGTCCTCCTCGAACGCGCTTCGAGACCAGTCGTGGAGAAAGGCGAGCATGGGCTCCGGCGTGAATGTCCCGGTCCGCATATGCGCGTCGCGCGGCTCGGTCACCACGAGTCGGCTGACGTCATGTTCGGGAGAAAGCGACGCGACCAGTTCGCCGCCCTCGCCATCGGTCGCCAGGCACAGGCAGGCGTCGCCGGCTCGCAGGCCCGCCTTCAGGAAGGGCATCATCAACCCGTCACGCTCGTCCCGGCCGCGATACAACGCGCAGATGTGATCGTGTGGCTCGGCGGGCAGTCCACCGACTTCGACTGATTGCTCATTCATCGTGTCCTCCGTAAAAGACATCGGATGCAACGCTGGTGCCCGCGCGCGCTGGGCAAGAACCGAAGCCGTGGTCGGCCCCATAGGGTCAAGGATGGCGGGTTCTGGACGTACTCTGCAGGATCTGCCAGGCCCTGGTGGCGACGTGCAGATTGAGTCTACTGTCGACGGCGCCGAGATCGTGGCCCGTCAGCTCGCGGATGCGGCGCAACCGGTAGCGCAACGTGCTGCGATGGATCCGCAGCGCGCCTGCGGTCGCATCGTAGTTCCCACCACACTCGAAGTACTGCCACAGCGTTGTTACCAGTTCGGCTTTGTGGGAGGCATCGTAATCGATGAGCGGTCCGAGCCACTCCCGGACGAATTCGGCGACCTGGTCCCCGTCGGCAGCGCCCAGCAGCCGATAGATGCCCAGCTCGTCGAACGTGGTAACGCCGCTGGGCGACCCCGAACCCTGCCGGATCGTGAGCGCCTGCACAGCTTCGGCGTAGGACCGCGGGAGTTCCGACGGTGCGGCACACAACCGACCTACTCCGACGGCCCCATCCGTGGAATGCACCGCCTTGGCCACACGCCGGTGCAGTTCGTTCCAACGGTGCGAGTCCCCCACACCCTCCGGTCGTGGAGCCACCAGCACCACCTCGCCGGCCCGGCGCGCGAGCAGCGGTCCAGCCTCCAGGATCCGCGTCGCCGCCTGCCGAACTGCCCGCGCAAGTGTTTCGTCACCAGCCAGTCCTCGCCACTTGACGACCAGCACCTGGTGAGGTCGCTGGAGGTCGTGACCAAGCGCGGACGCGCGCAGCAGCGCACTCTCGTCGTCGGTCCCGCCGATCAGGTCGTCGACCAGGTCCCGGCACAGCCGTAGTTCGGTCTCAGCCACTCCGCGCTGGTGTGCCAGTTCCATGGCCAGTACCACGGCGCCGTGTTCGAGCGCGAACACATCGTGCTGCCCGGCCCGCTGGTCAGGGTCTATCAGAGCGAGCACACCGAGGACGTCGCCGCGCGGTTGCGCCACTGCGACGAACCGGTCGCCCTGACGCAAAGCGCGCCCGCTGCGCCGGACATCAGCCAGCAGTTCGACCCGACGGCGAGCCGACGGCAGTGGATAGTCACCGGGCCGGCCCGGGCCACCCCAGGCACGCAGGTAGCCAAACCGATCCTCCACCGCGACAGGCAGCTGGGTCAGTTCGAAGAGTGCCTCTGCGATACCCGCTTCCCCGGCACCGGCGGCGGCCACTGCGGTGAGCACCTCGTGGATGCGGCTCCGATGCTCGAGATCGGCCACCAAGGTGGTGAGCCGCTCGTTGAGGTCGCGAAGTGTCGTTGCGGCTTCTTGCTCGCTGCGGTAGAGCCAGGCGCTCTGCAAGGCGGCCCCCGTCTGCTGAGCAAGAGTTCGCAACAAGAACCGCTGATCTGCGGAGGGCTCGGCCGGCGCGGAGACCACCAGATAGCCCGCGTGCCCACCAACCGATCGCAGCGGATAGGCCCACGCCCACGGTGCTGTCGAGAGGGTGACCGGGCCGTCGGCTCCGCCCAGTGTGGCCAGCCGATCCAACAGGACATCATCGCCGTGCACAGCGCGTTGCGTCTGGTCCCGGGTCAGGTAGGCACCCTCGGCCCTGCATCGGCCGAGCGCTTTCACCGAACTCACTGCCAGCTCTAGGATCTCCCGCTCGTCGAGCCGGTCGAACATCACCATCGACAGCGCGAAAGCCGCGGACAGATTCGACATCTGCCCGCGCAGCGCGCGGATCAGCTCACGATCGTCCATCGAAACACCTCGGCAGGGGCCCTGCGTTTTCGAAGAATGGTCACCGTGACAGTACCGCTGGTGCGGCTTCGGCCCGGCAGACCCAACGCGGAGCCGATCATTCGTCCTGTCGGGCGGATGCGTCGGCGGCAGTGGATTTGGGACGGTTGGACAGGTAAGCCGCTGCATCGTCGCGGGCAGGCGGCACGCCCAACCCAGCAGGCTATCGAGGGAGAATCGACATGAAAGCGGTTGTGTACGACGGGCCTCGTGAGGTTCACGTCAAAGAGGTGCCCGACGCAAAGATCGAGGCGCCGACCGATGTGCTGGTGAAGATCACCAGCACGAATATCTGCGGGTCTGACCTGCATATGTATGAGGGCCGCACCGATCTGGACCCAGGGATGGTTCTTGGTCACGAGAATCTCGGGATCGTCGCCGAGGTGGGCAGCGGGGTGGTCTCGTTGTCACCGGGGGATCGGGTGTGTCTGCCGTTCAACATCGGCTGCGGCTTCTGCCGTAACTGCGAGGCCGGTCTCACCGCATATTGCCTCACGGTGCACCCGGACCCTGACATGGCAGGCGCCGCGTTCGGCTTCGCCGGGATGGGGCCGTTCTGGGGCGGGCAGGCCGAGTACCTGCGCGTGCCGTTCGGCGACTTCAACTGCCTTCGGTTACCCGAAGACGCCCAGGATAAAGAAGCCGACTACGTGATGCTGTCGGATATCTTCCCGACCGGATGGCACTGCACGCGATTGGCGGACCTGGAGCCCGGCGATTCGATGGTGGTATTCGGGGCAGGCCCGGTGGGACTGATGGCGGCGTACTCGGCGGTCCTGCAAGGTGCAAGCAAAGTGATGATCGTCGACCGACACCCGGATCGTTTGAAACTGGCCGAGGAAATCGGTGTCATCCCCATCAACGATGCCGACGGCGACCCGGTCGAACAGGTCCTCGAGCTGACCAACGGCAAAGGTGCCGACAAGGGCTGCGAATGCGTCGGGTATCAGGCACATGACCCGCAGGGCAACGAGGATGCGGCCCTGACGATGAACGCGCTCGTCAATTCGGTGCGTTTCACCGGCCACATCGGGGTGGTTGGGATCTTCTTGCCGCAGGACCCCAACGCGTCGGACACATTGCAACAAGACGGCAAGATCGCATTCGACATGGGCACGTTCTGGTTCAAAGGACAGAAGATCGGGACCGGGCAGGCCAACATCAAGCACTACAACCGGCAGCTACGCGACCTCATCCATGAAGGCCGGGCCACACCGTCGTGGATCGTCTCCCACGAACTGTCGTTGGACGAGGCCGAATCCGGCTACCAGCATTTCGACGCCCGCGACAACGGCTGGACCAAAGTCGTACTCCATCCGTGAGCCGGCCCCCACCGAGAGGAGCGCAACAATGGCAACGACACTGCAGGGCAAGCGGATCGCGAGCCGCGCGCCCGACGACCTCCCCGCGTTCTGTCAGGCCATCGTCGAGCAGTTCGCCAAGACCAGGGCGGGTGCGCCATGACCGTGAACCAGACCTCGGTATCCCTCGACGATGCGCAGCGTGTGATCGCCGCCGGACTGGCCACAGCGGCTGAGATCGAGTCGCCGTCGAACATCGCGGTGGTCGATGCCGGCGGCAACCTGGTGGCCCACGCGCGGATAGACGGCGCCTGGATCGGCAGCATCGACATCTCGATCAACAAGGCGTTCACGGCACGTGCTCTGGACATCTCGGCCGAGGATCTCGCGGCCAACGTAGGTCCGGGCAACCAGTTCTACGGAATCCATGTCTCCAACGGTGGTCGGATCATGATCTTTGCCGGCGGTGTGCCATTGCGGCACAACGGCCAGGTCGTCGGGGCGGTCGGTGTCAGCGGCGGCACGGGCGAACAAGACACGACTGTCGCCGAGGCGGCCGCGAAGGCGATGACCACCGGTCGACGATGACGGTCGACGACGGCAACGCCGCCGGGGGACTCGGCCGCGAGCCCGGCACCGACGAATCGCGGGAGCCGCCGGAGACGAATAGGCGGTCGGTAGGCAACCTGGAGTTGTTCTTCGACCTCACGTTCGTGTACGCGATGTCGCAGGTCACCCTCCTGATGCTCAGTGACATCTCCTGGCAGGGTTTCGGCCGGGGTGTGCTCGCTCTGCTCGCCCTGTGGTGGGCGTGGGTGTGCTACGCCTGGCTGACCAACACGTTCGAAGCGGCGCGGGTGATCCACCAGACTCTGATCATCGTCGCGATGGCGGCGATGCTCATCGCGGCGATCGCATTGCCAACCGCATTCACCACCGGGGCCCTCGTCTTCGGGCTCGCATTGTTCGCCGTCCGCCTCATCAACGCCGGCATGTTCATCGCCTCGTCATCCCGAGACGAGGATGAAGTATTGGTGTCGGCGGTCCGCCGACTGGTCCCGGCCCTGCTCGTCGGGCCGGCCCTGATCGTTGCCGCCGCTTTTGTGGCCTCGCCCTACCGTGAGTTGCTGTGGGTCGCGGCGGCGGCGATCGACTTCGGCAGCCCCCTGATAGCGGGAGTCAGCGGACTGCGGGTCGTACCTTCGTATTTCATCGAGCGCCACGGTTCGGTCATCATCATCGCGCTGGGCGAGACGATCATCGCGCTGGGAGCGGGGGCAACCGAAAACCTGCGCCATCCCGGCGTCCTCGGCGCTGTGGTTCTCGGGGTGCTGATCTCGGCCACCCTGTGGTGGACCTACTTCGGCCTCACCGCCGGCGCCGAAGAACGCATGCAGCGAACATCCGGTGTCGATCGGGCACGGTTGGCGCGCGACGCCTACAGCTACCTGCACCTGCTGCTCGTCGCGGGGATTGTCTTCTTCGCACTCGGGGCACGGGTTTCGGTGGAACACATCGACAAACCGTTGGGTCCGCTGGCCGCCGTCGCCCTCACCGGTGGCGTGGCTCTGTTTTACGCCGCCGAGGTGGCCTACCGATGGCGTGACCACCATCAGCTCACCGTCGATCGGCTCCTCGCCGCCGCCGCGGCCCTCCTGGTGTTTCCCCTGGCGATTTCCGTCCCCGCCGTCGTGTCGCTGACCGTTCTCACCGCGATCGGAGTCCTGCGACTCGCATGGGAGCTGTGGCGGCGCCCGCAGATGGGCACCGGCGTAGCGGGAACCGTGCGGTGAGAACGATTCCCGCCGGCGTAAGCACCGCCTAACTAACAGGTCGTCCGGGGAGATCAGACACGTCAACGCCTTCGCGGGGGATGATACTGATCATCCGATAGGGCCCCAGGTAGGCCCGCGCAATCACCGTGGGGTCCGAAATGCCGTGCAACCGTAGCTGAGACAGCACTTCGACCGGCGCGACCCCAGCAGAAGTTCAGCCCCTCGCCATATCCACAAACCTACTCAAATGCAGCTGGTGGGCAACGGTGATGGTCGCGGTGGGGCCGTTACGGTGCTTGCCGACGATGAGGTCGGCCTCGCCGCCACGCGGGTCATCGCGTTCGATAGCGTCCGGTCGGTGTAACAGGATGACCATATCCGCATCCTGCTCGAGACTGTTATGAGAAGTTATACCGTTTGCCAAATAATTATGCGTTCCAGGTACTGTGCCGTCGAAAACATCCTGGTCACCGACGCTGGTGATCTCGATGATCTTGTCCCAGAAGACATCGTTCGTCGCCAGCATGTCTATTTCGGCGTCGTCCAAGACTGCCGCGACACGCGCCAGCTTCGCGCGGCCGGGAGCGTGTTTCCATTTAGAAGCGCAAAACCTGGAACCCAGTGCTGCACCGAACTCTTGGTGGGTCATCTGGTTGGCCAACAGCAGATCGTTGACCTTTGCCCACACTTCCTTAGGTACCGTATCCGAGCCCGGCCGTGGCGCGATGTGAGCAAGTTCGCCGAGTAGATCCTGCGCGGAAGTCCCGCGAGCGCCATGGACTCCGACATCATTCAAGAATCGCAGCTGGTTATCAACACGATCGATTGTCACGTGCCAGCAGGGGCGATACCCGGACTTCTGAGTGCGCATGATGCGGGAATGAATCCCTAGACGCAGCAGTAGCTGTGCGACATCGTCGGCGAGGCGCCGACTCGTCGACGCGTAATACACGCGGCCGATATGACCTTTCACATCCCAGCGCACCGACCCGTCTGTCGCCCACAGGTGCCTCAAGAACAGTGCGATCTGATCGTTGGGTAGCGCGAAAACCGGTTCGGGGACGAACTTTTCGTAGCTGCGCAGACCGAACAGGCCGAGCGAGTCCAACCAGGCGGCGATCGGGTTGCGCTTGCCGTGGGTGAGATGGAACGGCGCGGGCAGGCGCAGAGTGGTGACGCGGGCTGCGGCGTACTCGTCGCGGACCGCGCTGACGCCGAAGTGCTCCGCGGCGGTGGTGACGGCGGCGAGGTTCTCCTCGTCGACGCTGGCGTAGCGGATCGGCTGGCGCTTCACGCACGAGCCGTCGCCGATCATGTGCGCGAGCATCACGATCTCGGCTTCGGGCAGTCGTGTGGTGTGTACGGGTTCCGGGACGAGTCGCGGCGTGGCAAGACGGTCGCCGACCGCGAGCTTGTCGAGGGCGATCCAGCCGTCGACCGTCAGGAACGGGTGGTTGCCGGTGGCTTCCACCTCGCGACCCGAGGCGAGCTTCAGCTTGAATACTTCCTTGTGTCCGCTCGGGAACACTTTCACCATCGGGCGGGCGACCATCCGCATCCGCTCATCGAGCGACCACACGAGTGGCTGCTCACCACTGGCCATCAGTTCACCTAGGGTGACTTCGGCGCCGGTGTCAGCACGCAGGATCCGTGTCGACGCGGGCATACAGCCCGACTCGCGAAGGTCGGAGACCATGGGCCGCTTGTCGGTTCGCTGTTCCGGACCACGGTTCAGCTGCGAGATCGCGATCACCGGAACCTCGAGTTCCTTGGCGAGCAGCTTGAGGTGACGCGAGAATTCCGAGACTTCCTGCTGCCGGGATTCGACCTTCTTGCCCGAGCTCATCAGCTGCAGGTAGTCCACCACAACGAGTTTCAGATCGTGACGCTGCTTGAGCCGGCGCGCCTTCGCCCGAATCTCCATCATGGTGAGGTTCGGCGAATCATCGACGAACAGCGGCGCTTCACTGATCTCGCTCATGCGGCGAGCCAGTTTGGTCCAGTCGTCATCGCTCATGCGGCCGGAGCGCATGTCGCCCAGCTTGATCTTCGCCTCGGCGGACAGCAGGCGCATGACGATCTCGGTGCGGCTCATCTCGAGCGAGAAGATGACGCTGGCCATGCCGTGCTTGATCGAGCAGCTGCGCATGAAGTCCATGCCGAGCGTCGAGTTGTGCGTGGGCACCATGGTGCGACCGGCCAGGTACATGTGGTCGGCGTTGTCGATCTCGACGCAGCGGACGAGTACCGGGTCGACCTTGCGGACATCGACGATCTGACGGGCCGACGAACGGGCGGATCGGGGCACCATGTGGGCGAAATTATCCCTGGGTGTGCGCAGGCTGTGCGCGATCTCGCCGGTCGTCCGCACCACCGGATGCGGTGCCAAGGTGGGGGCGAGCGTTGTCCACTGGTGCTCTTCGTCGGCGGTGATCACGGTGCCGTCGGAGAATTCGACCTCGTAGCAGGGCCGGTCGGTCATCTCCTCGGTGGCCGCGAGCACCCTGGTGGGCCTGCCATCGGCCCCGAGCAGCTCGTCACCGACGCGAACCTCACCCATCGTGGTCCAACCACCGGGCGTCGGCAGCGGAGTGTCGAGCGCCAGCGCCTTACCGACACCGGGTCGGGCCGCCACGATGATCATCTGACCCGGGTGCAGACCGTTGGTGAGTTCGTCGAGTTCGGTGAAGCCGGTGGGGACGCCGAGGGAGATGCCGCCGCGGGAGGCGATGGAGTCGATTTCGTCCATGGTGGGCTGGAGGAGTTCTTCCAGCGGGGTGAAGTCCTCGGTGGTGCGGCGTTCGGTGACCTCGTAGATCTCGGCCTGCGCGCGGTCGACCACTTCGGCGACGTCCTGGCCGTCGGCGCCCGCGTAGCCGAACTGGACGATGCGGGTGCCCGCTTCGACGAGGCGGCGCAGGATGGCCTTCTCGGCCACGATCTCGGCGTAGAAGCCGGCGTTGGCCGCGGTGGGGACGGTCTGGGTGAGGGTGACCAGGTAGGGCGGGCCGCCGATGCGCTTGAGTTCGCCGCGGCGGTCGAGACCGGCCGAGACGGTGACGGGGTCGGCGGGTTCGCCGCGGCTGTAGAGGTCGAGGATGGTGTCGTAGACGGCCTGGTGCGCGGGGCGGTAGAAGTCGCCGGGGCGCAGCACCTCGATCACGTCGGCGATGGCGTCCTTGCTCAGCAGCATGCCGCCGAGGACGGACTGCTCCGCGGCCATGTCGTGCGGAGGCTGACGGCCGAAGTCCTCGCCGGGGGGTTCAGGCGTGAACTCGGTTTGCGCGCGGTCACCGGTGGTTGTCACCAGGGGAGTCCTCTCTGCCCGCAGAACCGGGGGTTACACATCGATGTACTCGTTGTACTCCCGGACACCGACACCGATGTCAGCAATCGGTTGCCTGCGCGATTCCCGGGGCCGCCCGCAGGGCAATGCGACGAACCTAGGCGACGTTTTCGGGACTCGCCAAGCCGACATGTGCACACAACTGTGGATAACTTGGGGGTAGTTCACCCGTTGTTGTGCAGCGCCTGTGGAAAACATGGGGAAAACCCAGGTCAGTACGGAAAAACGCCCTGCTAGGCCCTGGTTTGTCCAACTTCGGCCCTGTGGATGAAAGAAGTTCCGGCGTGTCGGTAAAGGTGAACAGCCGGGCGTGTTGGGTAAACAGCGATGGTGCTGGGTATGACTGGAGTCACAAATCTGCCGGTCGGTTTCCTCGGTCATCCACAGGGTGAATAACCGGAGGTCAACAAGTTACCGACCGTGAGCCGCGCAACACGACCTCCGCCGACCGCGACATCGGCTACCGGTCAGTTATCGCGAAATCGGCCTGAAAAAGGCAAGCAGAAACCACCCCTGTGCACGCACAGGGGTGGTTTCCGGCGAACTGTGTCACGGCGGCTGGCGCCGCAGTTCTCGGCCCTGTGGGCCTCGACCGAGAACTAGTTCGCAGCAACCTCGAGGTTGAACTTCGCCGACACATCGGGGTGCAGGTGCACCACGATGCCGTGCTTACCGGTCGCCTTGATGTGCGACTTCGGCAGCTCGATGCTGCGCTTGTCGACCACGGGGCCACCAGCGGCCTTGATGGCCGAAGCCACGTCGGTGGTGGTGACCGAACCGAACAGCTTGCCGCTGTCGGCGGTCTTCACGGCCAGCGAAACCGCGGCGAGGCCCTCGATGGCCTGCTTCAGCTCGTTGGCGTGATCCAGGTCGCGCACCTTGCGGGCGTCCTGGGCGCGACGGATACCGTCGACCTGCTTCTGGGCGCCACGGGTGGCCGGGATGGCCAGACCGCGGGGCAGCAGGAAGTTACGGCCGTAGCCGTCCTTGACCTCGACAAGGTCGCCGGGGGCGCCGAGGTTGTCGACATCAGCGGTGAGGATGAGCTTCATCTGTGTGACTCCCTTTCTCAGCGAGCGGTCGACACGTAAGGAAGCAGAGCCACCTCACGCGAGTTCTTGACGGCGACAGCGATGTCACGCTGGTGCTGCACGCAGTTGCCGGTGACGCGGCGAGCGCGGATCTTGCCGCGATCGCTGACGTACTTACGCAGCAGCGTGGTGTCCTTGTAATCGATATTGACGATTCCGGACTTTGCTTCCTTGCAGAAAGCACAGGCCTTCTTCTTCAGTACCTTTTCGCGCGCGGGCGCTTTAGGCATGGTTTTCTCTCCGTACTATGAGTGCCGTTCGATCAGAACGGCGGTTCGTCATCCATGCGGCCGCCGCCCCCGAAGGAGCCGGCCGCGGGCGCGCTACCCCACGGATCGTCTTCGCCACCGGCATTGCTGCCGCCGGCCGGACGTCCGCCGCCATTGTTGGCGTTGTAGCCGCCTGCGCTAGATCCACCACCGGCATTGCCGGAACCACCACTGAAGCCGCCACCGCCGCCTCCGCCACCGCGACCGGCCTTGGAGACCTTCGCAGTCGCGTAACGCAGCGAAGGACCGACTTCGTCGACCTCGAGCTCGACCACAGTGCGCTTCTCACCCTCGCGGGTTTCGTAGGAGCGCTGCTTGAGCCGACCACTCACGATGACGCGAGCGCCTCGGGTCAGACTTTCGGCGACGTTCTCCGCTGCTTCACGCCAGATGTTGCAGCGCAGGAACAGAGCCTCGCCGTCTTTCCATTCGTTCGAATTACGATCGAAGACGCGGGGCGTGGAAGCGACGGTGAAATTCGCCACCGCTGCGCCCGCGGGCGTGAAACGAAGCTCCGGGTCTGCCGTCAAGTTTCCGATGACGGTAATGACCGTGTCGCCTGCCATGGGGGTTCCTCCTGCTCGGGGTGCAGTCCGCTGCTCGTGTTGCGCTAGAGCCTAGAGATAGGCACCGACGAAAACGAGAAGTCGATGCGGACTACTTGTCGTTGCGCAGAACCTTGGTGCGCAGCACCGTCTCGTTCAGGCCCAGCTGGCGGTCGAGTTCGCTCACGGTGGCCGGGGTCGCGGTCAGGTTGACGATCGCGTAAATGCCTTCGGCCTGCTTGGCGATTTCGTAGGCGAGCCGGCGGCGGCCCCAGATGTCGACCTTGTCGACGTTGCCGCCCTCGGTCTTGACGACCGTGAGCAGGGTATCCAGGGACTGCCCGACGATGCGCTCGTCCAGGCTCGGGTCGAGGATGACCATTACTTCATATTGACGCACGGACCAATCACCTCCTGTGGACTAGGAAACGGCCATGGACTCTCCATGGCAGGAGGGTTCGTTGCGTCAGCAACCCGCCAAGGCTACATGAGCGGGTAGTGACCAGCGAAATCGATGCCTGGCGCGGGTGTGCACGGG
This sequence comes from Nocardia sp. IBHARD005, assembly GCF_052814245.1. Lineage (NCBI taxonomy): Bacteria > Bacillati > Actinomycetota > Actinomycetes > Mycobacteriales > Nocardiaceae > Nocardia > Nocardia sp. IBHARD005. The sequence continues at coordinate 6,171,451 of NZ_CP199935.1, read as the reverse complement.
TGATCGGCGCGCCGCCGCATAATGTGGTCGCCATGACCACAGCAGGCCCGCGACAGCGCGCAGCACGACGCGGCGCGGCGTGGGGCGCGGCGTTGAGCATCCTGGTGATGCTGCTGTGTGGACTCACTCTCGCGCTGGCCTATGCCAACAAGGCCAGGTGCGCGGGCGGCGCGATCGATGAATCCGGTCGCAGTCTGGTATTCGAGGAGCGCAAGGATTCGGATGTCTGCTATTCCGATATCCAATTCCTCTGGCTCGGCCGCGATATCGACAATCACGTCTTCCCGTACGTCGACGGCGCGATCACCGATGACGGTGCGCTGACCGGCGGCGCGGTGGAGTACCCGGTGCTCAGCGGTGTGCTGATGTGGGCGGGCGCCATCGGGGTGGACAACGACGCCGACTTCCTGTGGCACTCGGCGCTGTTACTCGCACCGTTCGCCCTGCTCACGGCCTGGATGCTGGCCAGGCTCGCAGGCCCGGCGGCGCTGCTGTGGGCGATCGGGCCGCCGCTGGTGTTCTACGCCTTCCACAACTGGGAACTGCCGGTGGTGTGCACGGCGGTGGCGGCGGTCTTTGTGATGACGATGCCGACCGGCCTGTCCGTGCGCACCCGCGGAATCATCGCCGCGGTACTGCTCGCGCTGGGGTTCTGTCTCAAGCTCTATCCCGGAATCTTCGTGCTGCCGCTCGCGGTGTTCGTGCTCACCGAGGGCGCCCCGCGCGGTCGGCGCCGGATCGGCGAGCTCGACGTGGCGGGGGCCGCGCAGACCCTGCTGGCCGCGATGGGCACGGTCGTGGCGGTGAACCTGCCGTTCGTGCTGGCCGGGGTGGAGGGCTGGCGCGCCTCGATCACGTTCCAGCAGCTGCGCCAGGCCGACATCACCACCAACTCGATCTGGTATTGGGGCCACCGGCTCCTCTTCGGCCGGTCGGCGGAAACGACACAGACCTGGCACGACGCTGTCGCGATCGCCTCGCCTGCCTTGATCTTCGGTGGGTTCGCGCTGGCCATGTGGCTTGGCTGGCGGCGCTGGACCCCGAGTTCGGCGTACCCGTGGGTGGGCGTGAGCGCGGCGATGCTTGCCGCCTTCATGCTTTTCCACAAGGTGCATTCACCCCAGTACACCCTGTGGATAATTCCGTTCCTGGTATTGCTGGAGGTGCCGTGGTCGCTGGTCGCGGCCTATCTGGTGGCCGACGCGGCGGTGGGCGTCGGGGTGTTCCGGTACTTCGCCGCGCTGGGCGAGGGCGAGGGCGTCGAACTGATGGAAGGGATTGTCCAGTTCGGCGTGTGGCTGCGCACCGCGCTGTTGATCACCCTGTTCTTCCTCTTCCTGCGGGCGAGGGTGCGCGGCGGGCGCATCGCACCGAGCACCGCGCTGGGCCGCCAGCTGCAACCCGCGTAAACGACAACGGCGGCGAATCCCGGATGGGACTCGCCGCCGTGTGAATCTTCGGCCTTTGATCAGCTGACCGGAGCGGATTCCTTGGCGTCCTGCACGGCGTCGGGCTCGGCCTTGCGGTTGCGCAGGACGCTGGAGACGAGCGCCGCGCCGATGAACGCCACGCCGATCAGGCCCGTGATGAGCTCGTTGACGTGCACGCCGATCGAGACGAGCAGGATCGCCGCCAGCGCACCGATCGCCCAGTGGGCGCCGTGCTCGAGGTACACGTAGTCCGACAGCGTGCCCTGGCGAACCAGGTACACCGTGATCGACCGGACGAACATCGCACCGATCAGGCCGAGGCCGAGCGCGATGATGATCGGGTCGGAGGTGATGGCGAACGCGCCGATGACGCCGTCGAAGGAGAACGACGCGTCGAGCACTTCCAGGTAGAGGAACAGGAAGAACGCGGCCTTACCGGTCGCCTTGACCAGCGTGGACGGGCCGCCCGACGGGCCTTCTTCGAACTCCTCGGTGTGGAACATCGAACCGAGCCCGTCGACCAGGATGTAGACGATCATGCCGAGCAGACCGGCGACCAGCACGGTCGAGCGATCCTCGTCCTTGGCCAGGAATTCGGCGACCAGCACCAGGCCGGTACCGGAGACGACCACCGACAGCATGTCGAGCTTGCCTGCCTTGGCCAGCGGCTTCTCCAGCCAGCTGAGCCAGGTGATGTCGCGCTCTTCGAAGATGAAGTTCAGGAACAGCAGCGCCAGGAACATGCCACCGAACGCCGCGATCTGCGGGTGCGCGGCGGTGAGCAGGGTCTCGTAGCTCGGGCTGCCGTCAGCGAAGGTGGCCGCGTCGTTGGCCGGCGGGTTGAGGGCCAGATCGAAGGCGTCGATCGGGTTCAGTCCGGCGGTGACCCACACGATGGCCAGCGGGAACACCAGACGCATACCGAACACGGCGATCAGCACGCCGATGGTCAGGAAGATCCGCTGCCAGAACTCGCTCATCCGTTGCAGGACGGTGGCGTTGATGACAGCGTTGTCGAACGACAGCGACACCTCGAGAATGCCGAGGATGGCGCACAGTGCGAGAGCGGTCAAGCCACCGTAGAGGTAAGCCACGACCAGCGAGACCACCGTGATGGCGATGGACAGGCCGAAGATGCGCGTTATCACGCGGAGGGACCTTTCTGTTTCGCACAAACAGGGGGCCCGATGTGTCGAGCCCCCTGTTCGCGATGATGACTAGACGTTGACGCCGTAGTCGCGGGCGATACCGGACAGGCCGGAGGCGTAACCCTGTCCAACAGCGCGGAACTTCCATTCGGCACCGTTGCGGTACAGCTCGCCGAAGACCATAGCGGTCTCGGTCGAGGCGTCCTCGGACAGGTCGTAGCGGGCGAGCTCGGTGCCGTTGGCCCGATCGACCACACGAATGTAGGCGTTGCGCACCTGGCCGAACGACTGCGAGCGGGTCTCGGCATCGTAGATCGATACCGGGAAGAAGATGCTCTCGATCGTCGGCGGGGTGTTGGCGAGGTCGACGTTGATGACCTCGTCGTCGCCTTCGCCTTCGCCGGTGGTGTTGTCGCCGGCGTGCTCGATGGCACCTTCGGGAGACTTCAGGTTGTTGAAGAAGACGAAGTGCTTGTCGGAGACGACCTTCTTGTCGGCGCCGGTCGCGATGGCGCTGGCGTCGAGGTCGAAGTCGGTGCCGGTGGTGGTGCGCACGTCCCAGCCGAGGCCGACCGACACAGCGGTCAAGTTCGGAGCCTCTTTGGTCAGCGAAACGTTGCCGCCCTTGGACAGACTGACACCCATGCGGGAATCCCTTCGGTTAGTCCGGTGTGTCGTTTCCCAGCATGTCCGAATCGCCGGGTACCGCTACGACAGTAATAGGTTTCGCGGATCTTGCGTAGGAACCGTCTGCAGCCCAGGTTAGCGGGGGGAATCTCCTACCATCGACGGCAGTGAGCGCCACGGTCCGCACGCGTGGTTCGGAAAGGGGATGTGCCGGTGACACCTCGCAGACGCGGATGGTTCAGATCGGGGGCGGATCATGAGTGGATCAGCGGGGCGCGGGCCGCTACCTCGGCCGCCTTTCTGGATATGGATCGCAGGCAAACGGCGGCGGAGGCGGGCGTGGTGGCCAGTGAGCAGGTCTTCCCCGAGCGCCGGATCGGCGCGATCTGGGAGCCGGTGCGCGCGCGGTGCTATGCCGCGGCGGGCGCGTACCTGAGCTTCACCGATGAGCTCGACACCGCCGAGGCCGCGGGCACCCCGATCGCGGACGGCCAGGCCAGAGCCGACGTGTTGGTCGGGCAGCTGAACGACGCCGCACGCGGGGTCGATAATTTCTACAACGCGCACCGCAACGGCCTCGCCGAAGCCTCGACCGTGCGGGCGTCGGTGCCGCAACTGCTCACCCATGTGCGTGCCGAGGCCGAGCAGGTACTTGCCGCGGCCGAGTCGTCCGGATTCACGAAATACCCGTCGATCTCCGCTGGTGTAAGGAGCCTGAATGAGGCTCTGATCACAGCCTCTTCGACCGATCCCGGCACGGCTGTCGCGAGCGCGCGCGAGGCCGCGGCACAGGTTCAGCGGGCGACCACGGAATTGTCGAATGCCTTGTCGCAGGCGCCTTCTCGTGCCTCGGCTGCCGCGAACGCGATCGCCTCGGTCACTACCAGGCTGGCCGCGGTCGGCAATCGCGCCGGCGCGCTCGGCCCGGCCTACTCCGCGCTGCTTCGTGAGTTCAGTGCTGCGAGTTCGGCGGACTTGACCAACAATGAGCGGGAAAGCCGTCGTGGCATGGACGCCGCCGACGAGGCACTGGTCGGTGCGCGCGTCGCGGCAGCCGATCGTGATCCGGAGACCGCCCTTGATTTGACCGCCACCGCACGCGAGTACCTCGCCGAGGCCGAGCAGTTGGTCGACGCCGTCACCCGGCGCCTCGAATTGTTACGTGAGGTACGTACCGACCCCGGAGCTCAGGCTCGCACCGTACGATTCCGGCTGCGGGACGCGCAGATGCTCGCGGTCGACCGAGGACTGGTCGCCGAGTGGGGCTCGGTTCTCGATGCACAAGCCGAGCGCCTCGACCGCATCACTGCTGGACTGACGGGTCGTCATCCAGACTATTGGGCGTATGTTACCGAGCTGGGCACCGTCGCAGAGTTCATCGCAGGCGTGGTCGAGCGCATCAGAAAGAACGCTTCCGAAAAGTAGAAATGACAATGGTTCGACAGATGAGGTGGGGGGAATGACCGCGGGCTACGCCATCGCACCGGAAGTTTGCTTGCGAAAGCAGGTGCCGCTGCGCCATTTCCAGCAGTTGCAGGGGCCCCGCAGCCGGGAGTTGTTCCTGGTCGAACCGGAGCCGATTCAAGGCCACGGCGACCGGGAGCTGTTGGCGACCGCGCTCGGCGCGACGCTGTACGTGCCCGCGACCCGCCCCGATCTCGCCGCGACGATCCGCCGACGGGCCGAGCGCGGGGTGTGCTCGATGGTGATCGACCTAGAGGACGCCGTCGCCGATCACCAGGTCGAGGCCGCCAAACAGCACGCGGTGGACACCCTGGACCTGCTGGCACGCCGCGAAGCCGCCAATCCGATGCTGTTCATCCGGGTCCGCGACGCGGCCTCGGTCGGCGAGCTGGTCGCCGCGCTCGGGCCGGGCGCCGACGTGCTCACCGGATTCGTCTTCCCCAAGTTCGACGCTGTCAGCGGGCCCGCCTACCTGGCCGCCCTCGACGACGCCAACCGCGAGCTCGGCCGTCCCGTGTACGCGATGCCGGTGCTCGAATCGGCGAACCTGGTGCACCGTCAGACCCGCGACGAGCAGCTCTCGCGCATCGCCGAACTGCTCGCGCAACACCGTGAGCAGCTGCTGGCTGTGCGGATCGGCGCCACCGACATGTGCTCGACCTTCGGCATCCGCCGCGACCGCGACCTCACGATCTACGACGTGCGGGTGGTCGCCGACGTGATCGCCGATATCGTCAACTACCTCGGGCGCGTCGACGGCACCGGCTTCATCATCACCGGACCGGTGTGGGAGTACTTCGCCGATCACGAGCGGATGTTCCGGCCGCAGCTGCGCAGCGCGCCCTTCGAGGAATCCGACGCGGTGAAGTTCCGCCAGTACCTGGTGAGCCGCGACCTCGACGGCCTGCTGCGCGAGATCACCCTCGACCGCGCCAACGGCATCCAGGGCAAAACGGTGATCCACCCCTCGCATGTGGCGGTGGTGCACGCGCTGTCGGTGGTGACCCACGAGGAGTACGCCGACGCGCTCGACATCATGGAGGCCGATGTCGGTGGCGTGGCGGCCTCGGAATACCGCAACAAGATGAACGAGATGCGCCCGCACCGCAGTTGGGCCCGCCAGACGCTGGTGCGGGCCCGTGCGTTCGGGGTCGCGAACAAGGGAGTGTCTTTCGTGGACTTGCTGACAGCGATGATCGCCGAATGAACGGCGTCGGTCTCGACCGGGAAATCCCCTGGGCGACAGTGAATCTGGGAATCGAACTGCACCACGGTTCGTCCTTCGCCGCAGCCCGGGAAGGCGATACGCACCCCGTGGACCTGTCGTCGGCGGCGACTGCGCACGACGATGCGCCGGCTGCGGACTCGTCGTCGACCGCGCCAACTGCGGGCGACACGCTGCCCGCGAAACTGTCGATCGCCGAACTGGTCCAGCCCGGTCTGCGCCGGAATCCGCGCCGGGCGCACCTGCTGGTGTCCACCGTGCTGGGCAAGCACCTGCCGACCGACCCTCGCGTGGTGATCGGCGCGGGTAACCGACTGGGTGATCTCGTGCGCGAGGTGCTCGGTGATCGTGAAGCTGTCGTGCTCGGATTCGCCGAGACCGCTACCGGTTTGGGTCACTGTGTGGCCGCGCGGATCGACGCGGGTTGCTACCTGCACTCCACTCGCCGCCACGAGTCCCGTGCCACCACGCTCACCGGCTTCGAGGAGGGTCATTCGCACGCCACCTCGCACCTGCTCCAGCCCGCGCCCGCTGCGATCTTCGCCAACGATCTCCCGCTGGTGCTGGTCGACGACGAGATCTCCACCGGCGACACCGCCATCGACGCGGTGCGCGCGCTACACGCCTTCGCACCTCGCGCGCACTACGTGCTCGCCTCGCTGGTCGACATGCGCACACCGGCCGATCGGACCAAGTTCGAAGCCGCCGCAGCGGAACTCGGTGCGCGCATCGACACGGTCTGCCTGGCCTCCGGTCGCACCGAACTGCCTGCCGAGCTGATCGACACCGTGACTGCCCTGCCCGATCCGCAGCTGAATCCGGTAGCCGCCCAACCCGGTTCGTATGGTCGCATCGAATTGACCTGGCCTGCCGACGTTCCCGAGGGCGGCAGGCACGGGATCCTGCGCTCGGATGGCGCCGCTTTCGACGTCGCGTTGAAATCCATTGCCGGCGAGGTGAACATCCGCCTCGACGCCGAGTTCGCCGGACGCCCCGTCATCGTCGTCGGCCACGAAGAACTCATGTACCTGCCCCTGCGCCTGGCCGCCGACCTGGCCGACGCGGGCACCCCCACCCGCTTCCAAACCACCACCCGCTCACCGGCATACGTCCTCGACGAACCCGGCTACCCCCTCCGTCGCGGCTTCCGCTTCACTGCTCCGGAGCCCGACGCCACCGCCCAGCGCTACCTGTACAACGCGCAGTGGCCTGATGCCGACGCGGTCCTGCTGGTCGTCATCGATCCGCCCGCCGATACCCCCGAACTGGTCGCCCCCGGCGGGCTGGTGGAGGTCCTCACCGCATCGGGAGCCGACGTCCTGATCGCCGTACTGCCAGGCGCGGATCCCCGTGCACTGCACGCGGGCCGTGCCGCCGGGCCGGTCGCGGCGACGGCCGCGTTGTCGGGCAACGGCACCGAGCCGGTGCGCGGCGGCGATACCGCGGGCAGCGCCGATTCTGGGCGCAGCGCCGATTCGTCAGGTCGGGCCGATTCGGCGAGGCGAGGTGAATCGCCGGTGGACACCGATTCGGCAGGACGCGACGATCACGCGCAGCCCAGTGCCGGCGCGAATCACCGGCCGGGTGGTGGCGACAGTGCTCTCCCCGAGCCGCTGCACGGCCCCGAGTTCGGTTCGTATGCGCCCGAGGATGTTTCGTGGCTGCTCAAGGATCTCTCCGACGCCGATCTGGAAGCCGATGTGACCGAACGCGAGCGGCGCATCCAGGCAGGCGTTGCCCATTACGCGGAGTCGCTGCCGGTGGAGTTCCAGCCCGACGCCGAGTATCGCGAGCTCTTCGATCGCGTGCTGGCCGACAGTGCTGAGCGACTCGCTCTGGCGGTGGCGACCGTGGCCGAACTGGTGATCGCCGAACGCGGCGAGAACATCGTGCTCGTCTCCTTGGCGAGGGCGGGAACCCCGGTCGGCGTGCTCATGCGCCGTTGGCTCACCAGCGGAATCGGCCGCGCGCCCTTGGCTGTCCCGCACTACGCCGTCTCGATCGTGCGTGACCGTGGCATCGACGCGGTGGCATTGGATTACCTTGCCCGACACCACGATCCGTCCTCGATCGTCTTCGTCGACGGCTGGACGGGCAAGGGTGCGATCACCCACGAACTCACCGCCGCTCTCGACGCGTATCACGCCGCGGGTGGCGCCCGGTTCAACGACGAGCTCGTCGTCCTCGCCGATCCCGCCAACTGCGTGCGCACCTATGGCACCCGCGACGACTTCCTCATCGCCTCCGCCTGCCTGAATTCGACAGTGTCAGGGCTGGTTTCACGAACGGTCCTCAACGACACCCTGATCGGCCCCGGCGAGTTCCACGGCGCCAAGTTCTACCGCGACCTGATCGGCGCAGATGTCTCGAATCAGCTGATCAACACCGTCACGGCGGCTTTCGACGTGATCGGCGACAAGGTCACGGCCGCCGTCGACGCGATCCGGAATTCCGACCGTACCCCGGACTGGTCCGGCTGGGCCTCGGTCGAGAAGGTTCGCGCCGAATACGGCATCAGCACAGTCAATTACGTGAAACCCGGCGTCGGCGAGACCACCCGCGTGCTGCTGCGCCGGGTACCGTGGCGGGTGCTGGTCCGCGAGGCAGACGCACCGGAGCACGCCCACATCCGACTGCTCGCCGCGGCGCGCAATGTCGCGGTGGAAGTGGTCCCCGACCTGGCCTACTCCTGCATGGGCCTGATCAAGGAGTTATCCCGGTGACCGCCGAGTCCCTCTTCGCGACCGATCTGGATCGCACGATGATCTTCTCCCGCAACGGCTTCGGTGGTGCGGAGGCCGTCGCGAAGGAATGTGTCGAGTACTACGAGGGCGAGCCGCTCTCCTATATGACCGTCGCCGCCATCGCCGCCCTGCGCGAGCTCGCAGCCCTCGCCCCGGTCATCCCCACGACCACCCGCACGATCGAGCAGTTCCAGCGCATCTCCCTGCCGGGTGCGCCCTGGCGCTATGCGATCACCAGCAACGGCGGCAATATCCTCGTCGACGGTATCCCTGATCCGGCCTGGCGGGTCGCCATCGACGACCAGGTCAACGCATCCGGCGCCACCCTCGCCGATGTCGGCGCTGAATTACGTTCCCGCATAGACGATTCCTGGGTGACCAAGTACCGCGAAGCCGACGAACTGTTCTGCTACCTGGTGGTCCGCCCCGACGAGGTCCCCACCGGTTTCCTCGCCGAATGGGATTCCTGGTGCCGTGCCAACGGCTGGTCGGCATCGCAGCAGGGCCGCAAGATCTACACCATGCCCGACGCCGTCTGCAAGAGTCTCGCTGTCGCCGAGGTTCGCAGAAGGCTGACCGAGCCAGGCGAATTGGCAAGTACCGCAACCCTGTTCACGGCCGGTGACGGTGCTCTCGACGCCGAGATGCTGAAGGCCGCCGACGCCGCGATCCGCCCCCGCCACGGTGAGCTGGAAGAACTGAACTTCACCGCACCCAACCTGACGATCACCACCGCCGCGGGCATCCTCGCGGGCGAGGAGATCCTCGATTGGTTCCACGCTGCCGCGCGACGCGCCGCCGTGCCGGCCTAAATCAACGAGGACCGCTCCACAACCGCGCCGACCGCCGAGGGAAGAAGTCGGACAACCGATCACCAGGCCCTCAGGGATTTTCGCTCTCGGGCGATGTTGCCACAGTGGCCTGGTGATCGTCTGTCCAGGACGGTGTACCGCTCAGTATTGCTGTTGCTGACCAGCCAGCTGCTGGGCGATCACACCTTGGATGCGCTGCAGACCACCGACTGTGACGCCGCTCTGCAGCTGTCCTTCGATCGTGCGGACCAGGGCGTTGTCGCTCATGATCTTCTCGGTCGACTGGATCAGCACGGTGCCGGCGCCGGTGAAGTCGAATTGCCGTTCCTCGCCGGAGTTGGCGCCCATCCGCGCCGCGCCCGCCGCCAGGAAGCTACCGATCCAGCCCTGGTCATAGTGGTGACTGGGGGAAGGGCAATCAGCCCAGCCGACAAGGGATTCGGGGTCGACGCGCAAGGGCGGCTCGGCGAACATCACCGGCCCGTTGGAGGAGGCGAGGAACTTGCCGGTGCCGATCAGCGTGAGGAACCCGGGCACGATCGACTGCTTGAGCGCCAGTCCCGGTTCGAAGGCCAGCAGATTCGCACCACGGATGGTGAGGTTGCCTTCTTCGAGGTCATAGGAATTGATGTCGTAGCCGCGGTCGCCGATGATCAGCTTGCCGTGGCCCTGCGCCACCACGTAGTCGCCCGCGAACAGCGGCGCCGAGAACTGGCTGCTCACCATGTGCATCAGGCCGCCCTGCAGCCCGTGGGTGAGCATCTGGAACTCGATCTGGCCGTAGTAGGCGATCATCGCGCCCTTGCGCATGAACCACGGTCCGGTCAGGTCGATGCAGTAGGCGTAGCTGTTGCCCGGAATGTTGTCGCTGGCACCGAGATTGTTCGGCGAGAGGATTTCGCTCATCGGTTCACAACTTCTCTTCGGAGGCCTGCACGTACACCACACCCTGTCCGTGGCAATGCAATTGCATCGCCTCGCCCGCGCCGCGGCCCACCGCGTCGCGCCAGCTCATCGCGGATTTCAGTTCGGTCGCCACATTGCCGTAGGCGGCGACGAACGCCTGCGGGTCGACAACGATCGGATTCGGCCCGCCCACCTGAAGTTCCAGGAAACCACCGTGCGCGAGCAGCACCGCCGAACCCTGTCCGCTCAGCTGCGTGGTGAACATGCCCGCGCCGGTCGCGACGCCCGCCGCGGCACCGCGTAGCGCGCCCATCAGACCGCCACCACCGCCGCCGCCACCCGAACTGGCCACCGACACCACGGAAGCCTGCAATCCGGCCGACTGCGCGAGCAGTCGCGAAGCCTCGGCCCGCAACACCGCACCCGGCTGCATCTGCACCACGTGCACCTCTAGCCCGGCGAATCCGTAATGGACAACGCCGTTTCCCTGCGCCAGCATGGTCCGCTCGTGCTCACCGGCCATCATCTGCCCGGCCATCCGCATCAAACCACCGCCGCCCATGCCCTGACCGGCACCGGGAATCTGGTGCGGCGCGAACGCCACCTGCCCTGTGTAGAACAGCATCGCACCGGAACGAGCGACTACACCGCCCGCGCGCCCGACATCGACCTTGACGACCTTGCTGTTGACCTTTTCGAACATCGCCTGCCCCTACCGTTCCGCCGGCTGGATCAGCACGACACCCTGGCCGTCGAACCGCAGCGAGAACGCCTCGCCCGCATCCTGGCCGACCATCGTCCGCCAGGAGACATCGGTGACGAACGACTGGTTGAGATTTCCGCGCGAAGCGACGAACGCGTCGGGATCCACGATCAGCGGATACTGCGGCGACACCTCGAGATGAATCAGCGGCCCACCGGCCGACAGCAGCGCCACCTGCCCCTGACCGCTGACCGTGGTGGTGAACAGCCCGCTGCCCGCCGACATCCCGCCGACTCCGGCGAACCGCACATCGGTGCGCAGATTGCCCGCGAAGGCCAGCAGTTGCTGGGACTCCACCTGCAGTGTCTCGTTGTTCAGGTTCACCACGGTGACGTTCTGGCCGTTCACCGCCAAGAACACGCGCCCGTTGCCGTTGCACTCCATCAGTGACAGTTTCTCGCCGGTGGCGCGGCGCTTGAGGCCGTTGAGCACGCCCTCGCCGCCGCCGAACCCGGCCGATTTGAACTGCACATTGCCTTCATAGGCCACCATCGAGCCTGCGATCGCGCGGATGCTCGTCCCCGCGAGCTGCGCCTCGATCACCTTCTTCGACTGTTCGAACAATTGCGCCATGATCGGCTCTGTTGTCCCCTCTTGAAAAGGCGGACAAACCGCCGTCGTCCGACTGCGTCGTCACCCTAACCGATCAGGCGAAACTCCGCCCGCGGCGCCGGACAATGTGTGCCCGGGCGCCGGACAATGTGTGCCTGGGGCGCAGAGCAATGTGTGCCTGGGGCACAGAGCCCGGACGCGTGCGCCCGGTTTCTCGTAGAGTGGCAGGCGAGTTCCGTCGACACCCACCAACGACAAGCGAAGGGTCGAACTTGTCTGCAACACTCGCCAAGGGCCAGAACGGCCCGGTGGCCGTCAGTGATGTGGTGATCTCGCTCCAGGTCACCGCACCGGCCGACCTCTCCGCTCTGCTCGTGACCGAGCAGGGCAAGGTCCGCACCGACGCTGATTTCGTCTTCTACAACCAGCCGAGTGGACCGGGTGTCGATCTGCGCCCCGGACCGGCGGGTCAGCCTGCCTCGCTTGCTGTTTCGCTGCCCGCGGTGCCCGCCGACATCGATCAGATCCGCGCGGTGATCACCCTCGACGACGCGAACAGCAATTTCGGCCGCTTCGCCCCGCCCACCGCCATCGTCTCCGACGCGTCGGGCAACCAGCTGTTCAGCTACCAGATCGATGGTCTCAACGCCGAGTCGATCGTGATCGCGCTCGAGCTGTACCGCCGTCAGGGCAGCTGGAAGGTGCGCGCTGTCGGCCAGGGTTACGCCGGTGGGTTCGCGGCACTGGTCACCGATCATGGTGTGCAGGTTGATGATTCGCCCGCTCAGGCCGCCCCGCAGCAGGCGCCGCCCCCGCCGCCCCCGCCGCAGCAGGCCCCGCCCGCGTACCCGGCGCGATCCGCGCCGAGCTACCCGCAGCAGCCCGCGCCCGCCTACGCCCCGCCCGGGGGTGGCTATCCGCCTCCGCCCGGCCCGGCCCAGCAGCCGCCCGGTGGCGGCTACCCGCCGCCGCCCGGACAGGGTTATCCGCCGCCCGCGCAGGGTGCCCCGCAGCAGCCGCCCGGCGAGATCAGTTTGAGCAAGGATCGCCCGGTCAGCCTGCAAAAGGGCCAGCGGGTCACGCTGCGCAAGGAGGGCGGCGCCGCGCTGACCTTCGTGAAGATGGGCCTGGGCTGGGACCCGGTGCGCACGCGCGGAATGTTCGGCAACCGCACCGTCGACATCGACCTCGACGCCTCGGTCTGCCTGTTCGCCGACCAGAACCTCGTCGACGTGGCCTACTACGGTCAGCTGTCGTCGAAGGACGGTTCGGTGCGCCACCAGGGTGACAACCTCACCGGCGAGGGCGAGGGCGACGACGAGATGATCCTCGTCGACCTGACCAGGATCCCGGCGCACATCACCACGCTGCTGTTCATCGTCACCTCCTACAAGGGTCACTCCTTCGAGCAGGTGCAGAACGCGTTCAGCCGCTTGATCGACGGCACCACCAACGCCGAGCTGGCGCGCTACACCCTCACGGGCGGCATGCCGTTCACCGCGATGGCGATGGCGAAGGTGTACCGCGTCGGTGGCGACTGGAAGATGCAGGCGCTCGGCGAGGGCTTCAATGCCAAGCACCCCGGTGAAGCGGTGCCCCAACTGGGCCGATTCCTCGGCGGCAACTGAACCGCGACAGATCAGGGCAGACACCGTGATTCACCTGAAGGCCGGGCAGAACACTGCTCTGACCGCTGATTCCGTGCGCTTCACCGCGCAGACCACCGGCACCGCCGAACTCGGGGCGCTGGTGGTCGGCGAGGACCTGCGGGTTCGCGACGTGCACGATCATGTGTGCGCGTCGCGACCCGCGGCACCTGGGGTGAGCTTCGCCGGGGCGGCGGTGGATCTCACGCTGTCGCAGATCAGGTCCGACGCGCATGCTGTGCTGCTGTTCGTCGTCGGCGGGCAAACGCTCGGCGCGGTGACCGCCGCACTGTACGAAAATGGCAGTCCGGCTGCTGAATTCGTCATCGCGCCTACGGCCGGTGAGAGCGCGCTGATCTGCCTCGAGGTGTACCGGCGCGGTGGTGGCTGGAAGTTGCGGGCGCTCGGTCAGGGTTACGCGGGCGGCGCGGCACAATTGCTCACCGCCCACGGCGTGACCGCGCCCGGGCCCGCACCGGCGCAGGCGTGGCAGGCCGCGCCACTGGCACCGCCCAGCGCCCCCACCGAGACGGTCGCGAGACCCGCATCCGGCATCCCGCTCGAAGTCGACCACGGCCTGCAACGCATGTGGATGATCTTCGAAGACGCCGCCCGCTCGGCCGCCGCGCTCGTCTCGGCCCGCGACTACGCGACCAAACGCCTGGATCAGGAACTCTCCGAAGCGGTTTCGAACCCGGCTACCCGTAATACCCCTGCCGCCGACGCTGCCCGCGCCGAAGCTCAGCGTCGCCACGACGAACTCGTCGCCCTCGCCGACGCCGACCACCGTCGCGACAGCGACCAGCTCGGCAACGAGATCGCCGAGGCCGACGCCGCCATGCCCGCCGCACTGGCCTCCTGGCTCGCGCCCGCCTGGACCACCCGCGCCGCCCGCAGCGACGGCATCCGCCTCGGCGAGCTCTACGCGCAGGACCGTGGCGGCCTGCGCGTGCCGTATTGCGTTCCGGTGCCGCTGAATCGACCGCTGTGGGTCGACACCGAATCCACCGGCGCGGCCTCGCGCGTGATCGGCGCCCTGGTGGCCCGCCTCGTCGCCGCGATCCCCGACAAGCCGACCAAGGTCGACCTGATCGACCTCACCGGTGGCCTACGCACCCTCGCCGCTCCCCTCGCACCCCTCTTGGCAGGCCCGGTGATCACCGACCACGGTGACATCTCCGCCCGCCTAGCCGAACTCGCCCACGCCGCCGAACTCGCCGAAATCGCCTACAACAGTGGACAAGCCGTACCCCCGACCGAACACCGCATCCTCGTCGCCGCCGACTTCCCCCACGGCTACCAGGGCAGCGATGTAGTGCGCCTTGGCCAACTGATGGTCCGCGGCGACCTGATCGGCCTGTCCCTTGTCATCGTCGGCACCGGCAGCGGCGAATTCGGCGACGGCCCAGTCGATCTCCTAGCCCAGTCCTGCAGGCACCTCCCCACAATGCCCGGCACCCCCCTGTTCGACCCCTGGACGGGCAACGCCTGGGAACTCGACCTCGACATGCTCCCCGCCGAACCCGAACTCCAGGCCCGCTACTTGCGGATGTAGAGCCGGGGTGTTCGCATCCACAGCACCGGCCGACGACGAACTCCCGCTCGGGATCTCGTCGTCCCACCCGTTCGGGTCAGGTCAGAACCGACACGGGCCGCGAGCTGACCGTTGCATGCCTCGGGCGCAGGAATTCCGGGAGCCAGGGGAGTAGGGGGTCGAGGGCTCGGTCGAGGATGCCGCCGGCGGGGTCGTCGACGAAGTCGCGGCGGACCACGTCGTTCTGGGGGCGCAGGATCTCGTAGACGATCAGGGCGCACAGGCCGAGTACCGCTAGGTCGCGCAGGACGACGGTACCGGTGAACCACTGTTCGGGTAGGCCTTTGTTGTCCTCGCCGAGGTAGTAGTACATCCGTGGTACCCAGACCAGGGCGTCGATGGTCATCCAGGCCAGCAGGATTCGCCGATGCGGCAGGGCGAGTACCGCCAGCGGCACCAGCCACAGCGAGTACTGCGGGCTCCACACCTTGTTCGTCAGCAGGAAGGCCGCGACGACGAGGAAGCACAGCTGGGTCAGGCGTGGGCGCCGTGGCGCGGTGAGCGCGAGGTAGGCGATGCCCGCGCAGGCGGCCACGAAGGCCAGCAGTGACACCGTGTTCAGGATGGTCGGGGGCTCGCCGTGCCCGAGCGGCCCGTCGAAGCCGACCCAGCCGGTGAACGAGGTGATCACGTTGTAGATCGAATCGGGGTCGGCGTGGCGAGTGGTGTTGAGCCGGAAGAACTCTCGCCAACCTTCTGGATACAGCGCCGCGATCGGAAGATTCACCGCGGCCCAGGTGCCCGCCGCGGCGAGCACGGTGAGGGTGGCCGCGCCGAGGGGGCGCAAGGCGAAAAGGTGTGTCCTCGCCGGTGTTTCACGCAACCAGGTGCGCGCGGTTTCGAGACTGCCGACATCGCGCAACCGCAGCCCGGCCCGGGCGGCGGGCTGACGCTGCATCGGATCGATCCGCAGGCACAGCACCACGATCGGCCCGAGCAGCAGCAGCGGATACAGCTTCGCCGCCCCGCCCAGCCCGAGCAGAATGCCCGCGAGCACCGGTTTACGCCTGGCCCACGCCAACAATCCGGTAGCCGCGAAAGCCGTTGCCAGAGCATCGAAATTGGTGAACATATGCACGATCACCAACGGCGACACCGCGATCAACGCGGCGTCCCACACCCGTCGCCCGGCTAATCGCGACGATGCCCACACCGTGACCAGCCATCCGACCGAAAGGCCGAGTGCGACAACGTTGAAATACACCACCACCGACAACGCACCGGGCAGCGGCAGATGATCCCAGACATTGCCGATCTGCATCGCCGCGTACTGGTACAGGCCCGAAAGCACCGGATACTCCATGTATCTGGTCTCGGTGCCACCGTCGGGCGTCGATTCGGTCCAGGATTTCTTGTACGGGAACGCGCCCTCGTTGAGCCGTTCGGCGCCGTAGAGCGGCACCGTGTCGGAGTAGCACATGGCCACGTATTGGCGGCCGTTGTTCCAGTCCAGCATCAGGCCACCCTCGCCGTCGCTGGTCTGCTGGATGCAGCCGGCCTTGGCTGTCCAGCCCAGCGCCAGGAAGATCACCGTGAAGGCGAACATCACCCGCAGCGGCGTCCAGAACCGCACCCGCCCGATCAGCGCGTGATCGCCGACCGGGCCGCCGATCACGGTGGAGAGCTGCGCGGTCAGTGAATCGTTGCGGCTTGGCCGGTCCCGCGCATCGATCGAGCGCAGGTCGGGTGCCAGCCGAGCGGGCGCCACGTACCCCACCTCGCGGCCCGGCCGGGTACCACTCGACGCCGGCTGGTCCGCGAGTTGCTGATCGGTCACGACATCCGAGGTTACCGGGATCGGGTCGGCGTGGTTCCCGCGCCGCTGCTCTCGTTGTCGTTGCCGTTGGCGCCGTTGCTCGGTCTGGTGGACCCTCCGTTGCCATTTCCCGGCGTCGCCGGCGAGCCATCCGGTCCAGCCGTCGGCTGACCGGGCAGCGGGCCGGCACCGGTCTCCGCCGGTGACTGCTGCGACTGCGGTACCGCGGGCTGCTGCACCCCTGGCACCGGAATCCGGATGCCGGGCAGGATCTCGACCTGCGAGGGCACGATCACCGGCGGCGCGAGCACCGGAGCGGTGGTGGACGGCGCGGTGTAGGGCGCCGACCACTCCGGCACACCGGCCTGACCCTTGATCGGGGCAGGCTTGGGGAACGACTCGTTCGACGTGCCCGACAGCGCGCCGTCCATCGTCGCCTTCCAGATATCGGAAGGCAGACCGGAACCGTAGATGCTGCCGCCGCCGTAGTTCTTGAGCGGGTCGCCCTGCTCGGTGCCGACCCATACCGCGGTCGACAGCGACGGGGTGTACCCGACCATCCAGGCGTCGCGGTTGTTGCCGGTGTCGCCGAGCTGGTGGGTGCCGGTCTTGGCCGCGGACTCGCGGCCACCGGCCAGGTTGTGGTTGCGCGAGTACGCCGCGATCGGCTTCATCGCCGCGGTGACATTGTCGGCCACGGCCGCGCTCACCCGCTGCTCACCGGCGGGCTCGCCGCGATCGAGCAGCACCTGCCCGTCGGCGGTCACGACTTTCTGCACGAAGTGCGGCGCGTGGTAGACGCCCGATGCCGCCAGGGTGGCGTAAGCCGAGGCCATGTCGAGCGGCCGTGACTGGTACTGGCCGAGCACGATGCCGTTGTTGGGGCCAACGCCGCCGGGCTCGGTCAGCGTCTCGCCGATGCCGGGCAGCTCCGTCGCGATACCGAGCTTGTGGCCCATGTCGGCGATCTTCTGCGGACCGTTCTGCATGTCCAGCTGCATGCGGTAGAAGCTGGTGTTCAGTGAACGCTTGAGCGCCTCGGCGATGGTGCACATGCCGCAGCCCTCGCCCTCGACATTGCCGATCTGGATCCCGTTGACGGTGATCGGTGAGCTGTCGTAGAGCTGCGAAAGCGGAACGCCCTGTTCGAGATTCGCGGCAAGGCCGATCACCTTGAACGAAGAACCCGTCGGCAGACCGGCATTGGCGAAGTCGAAGCCCTGACCGTCGCTACCGCCGTAGTAGGCGCGGACCGCGCCGGTGCGCGGGTCGACCGAGACCACCGCGGTGCGCAGGTTCTCCGGCTCACCGTCGAGCTTGCCCTGCGCGGCCTTGATCGCGGCGTCCTGCGCCTTCTGGTCGATCGTGGTGGTGATCTGCAGGCCCTCGGTGTTCAGCTGCTGCTCGCTGATGCCCGCGGTCGAGAGCTCCTGGAGCACCTGGTTCTTCACCAAGCCGGACGGGCCCTCGTCGTTGTTCTTGTCGCCAAGCGATTCCAGCGAGACCACCGCCGGGTACTGCATCCCCGCACGCTCCGCGGCGGGCAGGTTGTTCTCCGCGACCATGCCGTCGAGCACGTAGTTCCAGCGCGTCCTCGCGCCCTCGGGGTTCTTCTCCGGATCCAGCAGCGAGGGCAGCTGGATCGTGGCGGCGAGGACAGCGCCCTCGGCCACGGTCAGCTCCTGCACCGGCTTGCCGAAGTAGGACTTGGCCGCGGCATCGATGCCGTACGCGCCGCGCCCGAAGTAGATCGTGTTCAGGTAGGCGGCGAGGATATCTTCCTTGCTCCACTGCCGTGCCATCTTGGCCGAGATCACCAGCTCGTGCATCTTGCGCGTCATCGACCGCTCGTCACCGACCAGCGCGTTCTTCACGTACTGCTGGGTGATGGTGGAACCACCACCGGCGCTTTCCTTGCCGAGGATGTTGTCGCGGGCGGCGCGGGCGAAGCCCGAGACCGAGAAGCCGGGGTTGGTGTAGAAGTCGCGGTCCTCGGCGGCGATCACGGCATTGCGCACGTGCGGCGGGATCTGATCGATCGAGACCTCGGTGCGGTTGCCCTGCGGCGGAACCACCTTGCTGATCTCGGTGGTGCCGTCGCTGGCGAAGATCGTCGCTACCTGGTTGGTCTCCAGATCGCCAGGCTTTGGCACCGATACGGCCGTGTAGGCGACCAGGAACACCGCGCTCGGCACGACGATGGCCAGGGCCATCAGGACATAGAGCGTCCGGCGTACGATCCGCCACGGCGATTTCTTCACCGCACCATCACTACCCGAGCCGTCGTCGCCTCCGCCACCAGCGCGGCGGCTGCGCGGACCGGTCGGCGGTGGTGTGCCGCCCACACCCGTGGCACGACGTTCACCGGTGGTCGGGCCACCCACGGTGGCGCGGCGTTCACCGGACGTGGGGCCACCGGGGCGGCGCCCCGCACCGGCCCGTGCGGCCGCGGCGGCACCGCCCGCGCGGGCCGTCCTGGCTACGTCGTCGTTCGCACCACGCACGGTCCGGCCCGCACCGGACTGACCCGAACGCACAGTCGACTCGTCGGTGCCGCCGGGACGCGGCAACTTCTGTGTGGCACCGGCAGCGGGCGCGCCGGGACGGCCCGGCTGCGCGGGCCTACCCTGTGGCGGCCTGCCCTGACCGGGCGCACCTTGCGGAGCCGGTCCACCCTGCGGTCCACCCGGACGCTGCGGGGGCTGACCAGGCCGACGCGGCGGCAGCCCACCGGGCGGCGGACCCTGCTGACGATTCGGCGGTGGCCCCTGCGGGCCGCGTCCACCAGGCACCGGCCCACCCTGCGGACGCCCACCCTGCGCGGGACCACCGGGCGCACCCTGCGGGCGCGGGCCTGCGGGCGGCATCGGCCGACGCGGCGGGGGACCACCGGGCCGATCACCCGACTGTGGGGGGAGACCCGGTTGCGCACCCCGAGCCGGACGGCCGCCGCGCGGATCATCGCCGTGGGGGGAGGACTCGTAGGGCGAACTCACTGACCAGATCTCCATAACTTGTAAGGTTCGGGCACACAACATCCGCGCCGGAGTACCGGCGCGGATGGGGTGCAGCCCGAACAGTGGCGCATCACGCGGTGGCCACCATCACTTGTGCGGGCCGCCCGTCACTGGGCAGCCCTGTCGCTCGGCACGCCATCATTCGGCAGCAGAGCGCCGGGCTCGCGAACTCGTCCGTCGCCTGGCGGGGGCGGGAGCCGTGCCGAGCACATACGACTGCACCAGATGGTTCCAGCTGCACGAGCGACATACTTCGACGACATGCACCGAGAATTCTTCGTTCGCCTCGGCCATCCGAATCAGTTCCTCGGGCGTCCGCGCCGACCCGGCCACTTGGCCGAGCCCATCGCCGAACACCCACGAAACCAACGTCAGCTGCTCTTTCCGGCAGATCGGGCAGGTCGCCTCGCTGCCCCGGCCATGGAACTTGGCGGCCCGGAGCAGGTACGGATTCGCGTCGCACACCTCGGCGACGCCGACCCGCCCCGCGGAGACATCGGCCAGCAGGGACCGGCGCCGGAGCGCATAGTCCACCACCTGCCGCTGAATTCGCACGATCACCAGAGTAGCGGGGTTCGCAGACGCGTGCCCAAGGCATCGTTTGATCCGAGCTCCCTGACGGCTCCGGCTATTTCGGGGCGGATCCGGGTGTTTTCGCAGGTGAGGTGACACACGGCGCACGGTTGCCCGGCAGACCTCGATCGGGGGTCGCTGATTCGGTTCGCGCGTACGTGACATCTATCGCCCAGCGGCGTCGAGCATGCTTGACGCCGACGCGAGCTCACAAAGCTCCAGTTCACCCCACTGCACTGACCTGCGGTGATGGCGCATGCGTCACATTCGGCTGGTGCGTAGATGTATCGCTCCGATATAGTTGGAACTCGCATCCACGGTTAGGTCTGATCGGCCTGTCAGGTCGTCATAGTCAGGGAGTGAGGTCGGCAGTGCTCGAATTGGCGATTCTCGGCCTGCTCCTCGACGCGCCCATGCACGGTTACGAGCTGCGCAAGCGGTTGACGGGCCTGCTCGGAGCGTTCCGGGCCTTCTCCTACGGTTCGCTCTACCCGACGCTGCGCAGGATGCAGGCCGACGGGTTGATCGCCGAGGAGCTTCCGGAGGGCGCGATCGCGCGCCGTGCGCGCCGCGTCTACCGGCTCACGCCGGTTGGGCGGGAACGGTTTTCTGAACTCCTCGCCGACACCGGTCCGCAGAACTACACCGATGACGGTTTCGGCGTTCACCTGGCCTTCTTCAGCCGCACTCCCGCCGAGGCGAGAATGCGGATTCTGGAGGGCAGGCGACGCCAGGTCGAGGAGCGCCGAGAGGGTCTGCGGGAAGCGATCAAGAAGGCCAGCGGCTCGCTGGATCGCTACACCCGCCAGCTCCACCAGCTCGGATTGGAATCAAGCGAGCGCGAAGTGCGCTGGCTCAACGAGTTGATTGCGGCGGAGCAATCGACGAAGGCGGCACCACAGAAAGAGGGAA
Organism: Nocardia sp. IBHARD005; assembly: GCF_052814245.1. Taxonomy (NCBI): domain Bacteria; kingdom Bacillati; phylum Actinomycetota; class Actinomycetes; order Mycobacteriales; family Nocardiaceae; genus Nocardia; species Nocardia sp. IBHARD005. The sequence goes on along the minus strand of NZ_CP199935.1, from coordinate 6,150,282 downwards.
AGAGCGGCCATGAGTGATGTCAACAAGGTTGGGTCCGGCGAAGTTCGCGTCGCGATCGTCGGTGTGGGCAACTGCGCATCGTCGCTGGTGCAGGGCGTGCAGTACTACAAGGACGCCGACGAGAACCAGGTCGTTCCCGGCCTCATGCACGTCAAGTTCGGTACCTATCACGTGCGCGACGTGAAATTCGTGGCCGCGTTCGATGTCGACGCCAAGAAGGTCGGCTTCGACCTGGCCGAGGCCATCTTCGCCAGCGAGAACAACACCATCAAGATCTCCGATGTGCCGCCCACCGATGTGACGGTCCTGCGTGGCCCGACCCTCGACGGCATCGGCAAGTACTACGCGATGACCATCGAGCAGTCCGAGGCCCCCGCGGTCGACGTCGTCAAGGCGCTCAAGGATGCCAAGGTCGACGTGCTCGTCTCCTACCTGCCGGTGGGTTCGGAAGAGGCCGACAAGTTCTACGCGCAGTGCGCGATCGACGCCGACGTCGCCTTCGTCAACGCGCTGCCGGTCTTCATCGCCTCCGACCCGGTCTGGGCGAAGAAGTTCACCGATGCCGGAGTCCCGATCGTCGGCGACGACATCAAGTCCCAGGTCGGCGCGACCATCACCCACCGCGTGATGGCCAAGCTGTTCGAAGACCGCGGCGTGGTGCTCGACCGCACCTACCAGCTCAATGTCGGCGGCAACATGGACTTCAAGAACATGCTCGAGCGCGACCGGCTGGAGTCGAAGAAGGTCTCCAAGACCCAGGCCGTCACGTCGAACCTCACCGGTTCGCTCGCGGGCAAGGTCCACGACCGCAACGTCCACATCGGTCCCTCGGACTACGTGGAGTGGCTCGACGACCGCAAGTGGGCCTACGTCCGTCTCGAGGGTCGCGCCTTCGGTGACGCCCCGCTGAACCTGGAGTACAAGCTCGAGGTGTGGGACTCGCCGAACTCGGCCGGCATCATCATCGACGCTGTCCGCGCGGCGAAGATCGCCAAGGACCGTGGCATCGGCGGACCGGTCATCCCGGCCTCGGCCTACCTGATGAAGTCCCCGCCGGAGCAGATCGCCGACGATGTCGCGCGTACTCAGCTCGAGGCGTTCATCATCGGTGCTGATTAATCACTGAACAGGAAGGCCGGGCGCGCATGCTGCGTACCCGGCCTTTTGTTCGGTAGTCCCAGGCAGGTTTGACGCTGTGTTTATTGGAGCGCTGGCGCGCTCGAGTCGCGGCCCCGAGGGGCCGCCGGTTAGCCACCGGGGCTTGCTCCTTCGTCGCGTACGCCCCGGCGGCTAACCGGCGACCCGGCCGCGACCGGCCACTTCGTGGCCGCCGCTCCCTAGGGGTCGCGGGTGGTGGTGGGGGGTGCTGTCGTGGCGGTTTTCAGTCCAGGGAGACGTAGACCTCTACGCTGGTTGGGCCGGTGTAGCGCTCCAATTCCGCTGTGTGCGAGCGGGTTATGGTGCCCGCGTTCTCGGCCTTGATCACCTGGGCCCAGGCGGTTCGCAGCAGATCGTAGGGCTTGTCCGAGACCACGAACTTGGCGTAGCGCCCCGCGGGGATGCGGGTGAGCACGTCGCCGTCGTCGACGTCTTCCAGCCCGGCGACCTCGTAGCCGAGCACGGCCACCGCATGATCGTTCTGGTCGATATAGGCAGCCGAGCGGGGAACCATCTTCTCCCGCGAGAAATACCGATCCCAGGTGAAGTTCACCAGATCAAGATCGCGTGCGGTCACCTCACGCCCGGCCAGCGGCACGGTGAGACCCGCGATCAAACCGTTGTCGAGGGTGACGATTTCGAAATCCACGGCCATCAGCTGTCCTTCTCATCGGTCAGCGAAACGAAGATCTCGACCGTGCGCTCGTCGGGATACTGCTCGCAATCGCCGGTATAGGCGCGCACGAATTCACCCGCTGCCTCCGCGTCCCACACCTGGCGCCACAGCCCGACGATGGTGTCGCCGAGGTTGTCGCCACTGGCCACGAATCGCGCGTAGCGGCCCGCCGGAATCCGGCCTAGTACGTCGCCCACCTGCAGGTCGGCGAGAGTTTTGCACTCGTATCCGACGATGTGAGTCAGGTAGGAGTTGATCTCCGGCGCGAAATCGACATAGCCCGTCGCGACCGGCCCCGGTAACGTTCTCGTCCGCAGGTTCGCCCACGCCTCGACCACCTTGGCGCGGCGCGGCCCCTCGACGGCGAGCGCCGGGCTGCGAAGCACCGTGCCCGCGATCAGCGTCTCGGGACGGTCAACGACATTGAAATCCACCTGCGTAGCCCCTATGTCTAGTGTCGTCGCATGTCGGTACCGACCGCACATCCTCCCGTATCGGTCCGACAGGTTCCGCGCCGGGATCATTCGACCCCTGGTCGGGCGGTTCGCGCTCAGGGCAACGATGTTGCCATGTCCCTAGGCTAGCCGGGTCCGGCTGCGCCAACTCGTGATCTATCGCGGCCCTTCACCACCGAGCCCGGGGAACAGTTCACCGGGGTTCGACGGGTTCGGTGCGGGCGGGATGATGATCAACGGTGGCGGTGGCGGATTGTTCGGCGAGTTCGTGGGCGGAGCGAAGATGTCGAAGCCACGGCTCTGCGTCGGTGCCGTCCCGGTACCCGGCACCGGTACAAGCGGCGGGCTCGGCAACGGTGCTGTGTCGAACTGTTCGACCGGTGTCCCTGCCAGTGCGGCGTCCATCGCCTGCTTCCAGATGTCGGCGGGCAGTCCCGAACCCCACACGGCCCCACCGCGACCGGTGCGCAGCGGCTGGGGGTGCTCGGTGCCCACCCACACCGCGGTGGACAGCGAGGGCGTGTACCCGACCATCCACGCGTCCTTGTTGTCCTTGGTCTCGCCGAGCTGGGTGGTTCCGGTCTTGCTCGCCGACTGCCTGCCGCCGGCGAGCCCGTGGCCGTTGGAGTAGTTGGCGATCGGCAGCATCGCGGAGGTGGTGGCATCGGCGATGTCGGCGGTGATGCGCTGCTCGGGTTCTGGGAGTTGCCTGCCCACTCGGCTTTCCGAGCCCCCGCGGTCGAGCAGCACCCGCCCGTCACCGGTGCTCACCTTCTGCACGAAGTACGGCTGGTGATAGACACCGGAGGCGGCCAGCGTCGCGTACGCCGACGCCATGTCGATGGGCCGCACCAGATACTGCCCGAGCACGATCCCGTTGAGCGGGTAACCGTCCGGTTCCGTGAGGGTGACGCCGTCGACGCCGGGAATGTGTTCGGGGATGCCTGCCAGGTGCGCGGCCTCGGCGATCGAGCGCGGGCCGTCGGCCATCGTCATGGTGAGCCGGTAGAAGCTGGTGTTCAGTGAGCGTTTGAGCGCCTCGGCGAGCGAGCAGCGCCCACACGAGTCGCCATCGACGTTGGTGATCTCGGTGCCGCGGTCGGTGATGGGCGAGCTGTCCATCGCCCGCGTGACCGGAATGCCTTGCCGTTGGGCGGCGACGAGCGCGAAAACCTTGAACGCGGAACCTGTTTGGAGTGGTGCCTGCGCGAAATCGAACCCGGTCCCGTCCTCGCCGCCGTAATAGGCGCGCACGGCCCCGCTGCGCGGATCGATCGACACCACCGCCGAGCGCAGTTCCGGCGGCTGCCACGAGAACCGTGCACGGACCGAATCGACCGCGCCCGCTTGCGCCGCGGCATCGATGGTGGTGGTGATCTGCAGTGCACCGGTGTTGATGTCGGCGTCATCGAGGCCCGCGGCACGCAATTCGCGCAGCACCTGGGTGCGGATATGCCCTTCCGGTCCGAGCGTGGTCGCTTCGGCGGGCACATCGTCGAGCGGGATGATCGGCGGGAACACCGTCGCGTCCCGGTCGCCGGGCGCGAGCACGCTCATCGCGACCATCCCGTCGAGCACGTACTGCCAGCGCGCCAGCAACTGATCGAAATGATTCTCCGGGTCGAGCGCCGAAGGCGAGCGGATCAGGGCCGCGAGCACCGCGCCCTCGGCGAGGGTCAACTCCGGCACCGGCTTGCCGAAATAGGCCTTCGACGCGGCCGCGATCCCGTACGCCCCGCGCCCGTAATAGATGGTGTTGAGGTAGGCGGAGAGGATCTCGTCCTTGCTCCACTGCCGTGCCATCTTGGCCGCGATGATCAGCTCGCGCATCTTGCGGGTAACGGTGCGTTCGGAGCTGAGGAAGGCGTTCTTCACGTACTGCTGGGTGATCGTCGAGCCGCCGCCCGCGTAGTCCTGCCCGGTCACATTGTCGCGGGCGGCGCGCAGGAAGCCGCTGGTCGAGTAGCCGGCGTTGGTATAGAAGGTGCGATCTTCGGCCGCCAGCACGGCGTCACGCACCGGATACGGCACATCGGTGAGCGGGATGGGAATCCGATTGCCCTGTGGCGGAATGAATTTCGTCAGTACTGTGGTGCCGTCGGCGGCCAGCACGGTGGCGGGCTGCTCGACCGCGACCTCGGCCGGTTCGGGGATCTCCGAACTCCAGTACACCGCCACGAACAGCAGCGCGGGCACACACACGAAGATCACGAACACCGCGAGCAGCAGCCGCCGGATGCGCTGACCCCTGGTGCGCGGCTTACGTTCCGAGGGCTGGTCGTCGGTGCCGAGCCGGGCGGCCTGTGCCCGCCGCGCGGCACCCTTGCCGGGGGGCCCGTCGGTGGCGGCCAGTCGTGCCGCCTGTGCCCGGCGCGCCGCACCCTTGCCCGGCTTCTGCTCCTTGGCCAGTGGATCGCGGAACCCGGCAATCGAGGTATACGGCACGTCCTCATCGGAACGCCGGCGCCCGCGCTGGGAGGCCACACCATCTCCTTTCGGAGCGAGGAGAAGAACTCACCTGCACCGACGTCGATATCGGTGCAGGCGACTCTACCCGGCGGCGGCGGCAGAACCCGGCAGGTCAGCTCTTGACGCCGCCCGCGGTGAGACCGGAGATGATGCGACGCTGGAAAATCAGCACCATGATCACCAGCGGCACGGTGACGATCACGCCCGCCGCCATGATGGCCGCGTACGGCTGTACCAGCGGGTCGTTGCCCGAGAAGCTCGCGATGGCGACCGTCACCGGCTTGGTGTCCTCGCCCGAGAGCAACCGGGCCAGCAGGTACTCGTTGATCGAGGCGATGAACGCCAGGATCGCGGTGGTGAACACCGCGGGCGCGGCCAGCGGCAGCATGATCAACCGGAAGGCCTGGAACTTGCTCGCACCGTCGATGCGCGCGGCCTCTTCGAGCTCCCACGGCAGTTCGGCGAAGAACGAGGCGAGGATGTAGACCGTCATCGGCAGCACAAAGGAGATGTTCGGGATGATCATCGCCTGGTACTGGCCGATCCAGCCGATATCGGTGAACAGCTGGAACAGCGGCGTCACCAGCACCACGGCCGGGAACATCGACGCCGACAGGATCAGCCCCGAGATCAGGTACTTGCCCGCGAAGGTCATCCGGGCCAGCGCGTAGGCCGCGAGTACGCCGAGGATCAGCGCCACGGCGGTGGTCGCCGATCCGATGATCACACTGTTGAGCAGTGCCTTGCCGAAGTCGTTGCCGCGGCTGGTGTCGAAGGCGTTGCGGAAGTTCTCCAGCGTCACGTGGGTGGGCCACGGGGTGCTGTCGAAGGTGTGGGCCGGGTCGCGGAACGCCACCACGGCCATCCAGTAGAACGGACCAAGACCCCACAGCAGCACGATGGCGACACCGAGGTAGAGCCGCACCGTGCCGATCCGCTTGCGCCACGACACCGGCTGTACCGGCAGCGTATTCGACTCGGCGACGGGTTCTTTCGTCATCGACATGGTCATCAGTTCGCCTTCCGCTGTTCTTCCTGCGTGCGAACAGCGTTGGCGCCGAGCACCTTCACCAGGACGAACGCGATACCGAACACGAGCAGGAAGGTGATCACCGACAGTGCCGCGGCGCTGTTGGGACCTTGGCGCACCTGCTCGACCACCAGGATCGACAGCGTGCTCGTCGCCGGGTTGGCGCCGGTCATGATCGCGGGCAGGTCGTACATGCGCAGTGCGTCCATCGTGCGGAACAGCACCGCTACCAGCAACGCGGGCTTGAGCAACGGCAGCGTGATGTGCACGAACCGTTGCCACGCCGACGCGCCGTCGACCTTGCCCGCCTCGTACACATCAGCCGGAATCACTTGCAGCCCAGCCAGAATCAACAACGCCATGAACGGTGTGGTCTTCCACACGTCGGCCGCGATCACCGCGAACCGTGACGCCCACACCTCCGAGGTCCACAGAATGTGCGTGCCGAGCACCCGGTTCACGACACCGTCGTACTGGAACATGAACTCCCACAACCGCGCGGTGACGGCGGTGGGAATCGCCCATGGGATCAGCACAGCGGCGCGCAACAGCGCCCGGCCACGGAAGGTCTTGCCCATCACCATGGCCATGCCGAGACCGAGCAGGGCCTCGAGCGACACCGTCACCACGGTGAAGAACAGGGTGACGCCGACCGCCGCCCAGAACTGCGAGCCGAGCGTGCCGGTGGGGCACGACACCGTGCCCGTCAACGACGCGCACTGCTGCATCAGCCAGTGCGTGTAGTTGGCGAATCCGGCCCCGCCGCCTTCGACGAACATCCCGGTGGCCGGGTCGATGCCGGAGTCCTTCGAGAAGGACATCCAGATCGCCTGGACCACCGGATATCCGATGACCACGGCCAGTGCGACGAGCACGGGCGTGACGAACAGCCATGCCTTGCCGGATTGTCGTAGTTCCAGCGCTAGCCCGCGCTGCTTGGCTCCCGAAGGATCCGACACCGTTACTACTCTCCTACGGTCTGGTCGGGTCCGCTGCGCAGACCGCTACGAACCGGCGGTCTCGATGCCCTTTTGCATGTCGGCGATCGCATCGTCGACTGACTTCGAGCCGGTGAGAGCAGCATAGGCGTTGTCCTGGATAGCCTTCGACACCTTGGGGTAGAACGGGGTGACCGGGCGCGGGACAGCGCTGGCGATGGACTCCTTCAGCGCGGGCAGGTACGGCATCTTCGCGATCAGGGCCGGGTCGTCGTACAGCGAGGAACGCACCGACGGCAGCGAGCCCGCGGCGATGATCTGCTGCGCCTCTTCGCTGATCAGGTAGCGAACGAAGTCCGAGGCGGTGGCTTTATTCTTGGAGAACGCGCTGATCGCGGCGTTGTAGCCACCGAGGGCGGAGGCGCCGATGCCGGTGTTGCCCGGCAGCGGGGCCACGCCGAACTTGTCCTTCACCGAGGACCCGTCACCGTTGGCCTGACCGTACAGGTAGGGCCAGTTGCGCAGGAACAGCAACTTGCCCGACTCGAATGCGGCCGCGCTCTCGCCTTCCTTGAAGGTGATGGCTTCCTTGGGGATGTCGCCGTTCTTGTACGCGTCGACGAGGACCTTCAGGCCGGCCTTGGACTCCGGGCTGTTCACCGTGGGGGTCTTGCCGTCGGCGCCGACGAAACTGCCGCCGAAGGCGTTGATCACCTCGGCGGTGTTCACGGTCAAACCCTCGTAGGGGAACAGCTGACCGGCGTAGCAGCCGATGTTGTTGTCGCGCGCCACCTGGCACTGACCGAGCATCTCGGTCCAGGTCTTGGGCGGGTTGGGCACCAGGTCCTTGCGGTAGTACAGCAGGCCACCGTTGGTGTTGCGCGGTGCCGCGTACAGCTTTCCGTTGTAGGTGGCGCTGGCCACGGTCGGCGCCAGCAGCGGCGCGGTATCGATGGCGAAGCTGCCCTCGAGCGGCTGGATCCAGCCCTTCGCGGCGAACTCGGCGGTGTTGGGCACATCGAGGGCGACTACGTCGTAGCCGTCCTGCCTGGCACGGAAGTGCTCGGCGAGGTCGTCGTGCTGCTGGGTGCCGTCGGCCGACTGCTCCTTGAACGTCACCTGCTCGTTCGGGTGCGCGGCGTTCCAGCGGTCGATGAGCTGTTTGACCACACCGGTTTCGGTGGTGTCCTTACCTTCGACGTAGGTGATCGGGCCGCGGCCCGTCAGGTTCTGGTCGAGCGCGTTGCCACCGTCGTCACTGGAGCAACCACTGGCGAACGTTGCGGTGAGCAACGCGATCGAGGCAGCAGCCATCGTCGCTCTGGGGACAAACTTCAAGGCCATCGCAGACACTCCAGGGTCAAGACGTGAGCAGCAGCACACCGTGCGGTGCAACAGGCAACATACAGTATTTGTGGCGGGCCGGGGCCCGCGTGTTCTCGGCCCTGTGGGCCTCGATCTTCCCTCCCTACGGGCACTCCTTCGTCGCGCCCTTCGGTCAGTCCAGATCGAGGCGGCCGAGAACGGGCAAAGACTTCCACGGTTTGGTGTCGGTGGGGTGGCTTAGGGTCGATCACTGTGACAAGTCCTTCCACTGGCTCCGCTACGCCCGATCGGATGCTCACCCGCATCGGTGGTTTGCTGCGCAAGGCCGAGTCCACCGACAACGCCCACGAGGCCGAAGCCTTCCTCGCCGCGGCCCAACGGCTGGCGACGAAATCCTCGATCGATCTCGCCGTGGCGCGCTCGCATGTCACCGCACGTGAGCGTAGGTCGGCGCCGGTGCAGCGGATCATCCCGATCGGTGAACCGGGCCGCAAGGGCCTGCGCACCTACGTCCAGCTGTTCGTCGCGATCGCTACCGCCAACGACGTTCGCTGCGATGTCGCCCGCACCTCCGCCCAGGTCTATGCCTACGGCTTCGCCGCCGACATCGATACCTGCGAAGCGCTCTACGCGAGCCTGCTCATCCAGATGGTCCGAGCCTCCGACCACTACATCAAATCCGGCGCCTACCGCGAGGCCACGGTCGTCAAGGTCGTCACGGAGAAGCGCCTCGGCCGCACTGTCCGCCGCAAGGTGCAGGCGCCGGTGGCAGGAGTCACCGCACGGCTGAACTTCCAGATGGCCTTCGCCGCCCGGATCGGCGCCCGCCTGGCCGAAGTGAAAGCAGAGGTCGTCGCCGAGGAATCGGCCGTCGAATCCACCGGAACGGCGCTGGCGCTGCGTGACAAAGAAGTAGCCCTCACGGACTTCTACACGTCCACCTCCGAAGCCCGCGGAACATGGCGAGGCCCGCAGACTTCCACCGGCCACTCCGCCGCGGCCCGCCGGGCCGGCGACCGGGCAGGCCGCACCGCCCGATTGGGTGCGTCCCCGGAGCTACCCGCCGCTCGCGGAAAGCTCACGGGCCGATGAGGTCGTTGGGGCATCGATGACGATCGCGAGGTCTTGGGGGCGCGCGTGGACACACGACGCCGTCCAGCGATGCCGTGTGCCATATCGCGGAGACTGGCCGCCCGCGCGCGCTGCGGGGTCGACGGTCGACGGGTTGACGACCTGGATCGACCACCGGCCGAGTGCGGCGAAGCGGTCGGATGGGGCGATGTCCGATCGGGCAAGCTGTGCCGCAAGGTGATTCGGCCGGTACCCGGCGTGACAGTCAGCGAGCCAAGGTTTACGACGGTGAGCAGTTGGTACGTGGGGTGTTCGACCGTGCCGACAAGTTCGGGCATCGGACAATCGATGTCTACGGATCGCAGCTGACATTGCCGATGGAACGCCGTTTCGCCGCTGTGGAGTCGGTGCAGATCTATGTCGACAAGGTGCTCGCGTTGAATTGGGTGCGCGCGCAATGGGAACGGGCTGCGGTGGCGGTTCGTGTGCGTGCACGTGGGGGTGCGGCTGCGGCGCACTACGAGCCTGCGACCGCTGTTCTGGCGGTTCCGCTGCACACCGGCTCCACTGCTTGGGCTCTGCGTGAACTGGTGGTTCTGCATGAAATCGCCCATCATCTGTCGCCCGATCTGGAAGAAGCGCCCCACGGTCCCGAATTCTGCACCCGCTATGTCGAATTGGTCGATGGGGTGATCGGGGCGGAGGCGGCGTTGTTGATTCGTGCGAGCTTTGCTGGCTGCGGTGTTCGGTTCGGCTAGTTGCAGACTCGGTGGCGTGTCTGTAGTGACATACCGGCGGGACCCGCCCCGGATCGTATGGTGGCTGTGTTTTTGGAGCGCTGGCGCGCTCGAGCGGGGCCCCTGAGGCCCCGATCTTCCCTCCCTCCGGGTACTCCTTCGTCGCACCCTCCGGTCAGTCCAGATCGGGGCGGGCCCCTTTGGGTAGGGACTTACAGGGGTTTACCTGTTTCGAGTAGGGTGCTGACTCGCTCGTATCGGCGTAGCCACCAGTCGACCCGGTCGGGGTCGGGGTGTCGGTACTTGTCGAGCAAGGTGGAGTCGGGCTCGGGTGGTGCGGTGGGGACGGGCAACCATCCGTTTACCGGCAGCAGCGACTCCGCGACTAGATCGCCCTCGAATAGTGCGAGAGTGCCCAGGCCGCAGGCGAATTCGAGATCGGGCAGCGCGCCGGCCAACGCCAGTTGCGCGGACAGCCCGACGCTGGTCTCGAGCGCCGACGAGACAACGGTCGGCAGCCCAGCCGCCCCGGCAACCGCCAACGACCGCCGAACCCCGCCCAAAGGCGTGCACTTCAGCACCGCCACATCAGCTGCCCCGGCCACCGCTACCCGCATCGGATCCTCCGCCCGCCGTATCGATTCGTCGGCAGCGATGGGCACCGAAACCTGCCGTCGAACCTCAGCCAATTCCTCGATCGTCGAACACGGCTGCTCGACGTATTCCAAACCCCCAGCGGCCCTGTCGAGCTCGCCGATATTTCGAACGGCGGTCTCCACATCCCACACCGCGTTCGCGTCGACCCGAATGGCTCCCGAGTCCCCGATCGCCGCGCGCACCGCCGCCACTCGAGCCAGATCCTCGGCAAGCGAATCAGGGTGGTCAGCTACCTTCACTTTGGCTGTCGCACAACCGGATTTCCGAACAATCTTTCTCGCGAGCGCGGGATCGACCGCGGGCACAGTGCAATTCACCGGAATTCGATCTCGCACCGGCGCCGGCCAGCCCACTGTCACCTGTTCGACAGCAGTAGCCAACCACCCGGCTGCTTCTCGATCGTCATACTCGGGAAACGCGCAGAACTCCCCCCAGCCCAACTCCCCTCGAATCAACATCCCCTCGCGCACAGTGATCCCCCGAAACCGTGTCCGCAACGGAATCGCATAAACAAACAGCTCGGCGCTCACCCGACCGATCGTAGAACTCGTCTGCGCGTGCGTGATTCCGCGGTCGGGTGTACCGCTGGTCGATGCACATTCCCGGCGGTGCGAGCACGGCGCGTGCTGACAGCCGAGGTGAACGGCGGCGCTCGCGGTGAGCGCCGCCGTTTCGTTGGCGAGACCGCCCGCTTCGCACATGGTTTGCGGCCCATAGCGCACCCCACGCTGCCGCATCGCGTGTACCAGCGTGATCCTCAACCGCGCCCCGGACGCGCCGAGCGGGTGCCCAGCGCGATCCTAGACCCTAACTATCATCGACTCAAGTCAGATTGGCTATGATGTCTCTCATGGCAGCCGTGATGGAAGGACCTCTGGCCGATCTCAGCAGATGGGACACGGCGGGCTGCTCCATCGCCAGAGCCATGAATCTCATCGGCACCCGCTCCGCGATGCTCATCTTGCGCGAGGCCTACTACGGCACCCGCCGCTTCGACGGCTTCGCCAGCCGGGTAGGCATCACCGACGCCGCCGCCGCGGCCCAACTCCGCAAACTCACTACCGCGGGTCTCCTGAAAAAGCGCCCCTACCAGGAAGAAGGCAAACGCACCCGCCACGAATACGCCCTCACACAGATGGGCCGAGACCTACTCCCCGCCGTCGTGGCCCTGTGGCAATGGGGCGACACCTACCTCCAGCCGGGCCCCCCGCCCCTGCTCAGAGTGGACGCCGAAACAGGCGCGCCGGTCCGCGTCGACCTCCGCACCCCCGACGGCACCGAGATCCCCCTCGAGCGCCTAGCGGTCCGAGTCAACGAGGACTACCTCCGTGACCGCGCCGAGCACCGAAAGAAGAAGCCGGACAACTGATCACCAGGCCCTCACGGATTTCCCCTCTCGGCCGATGTCTCCACAGAAGCCTGGTGATCGCCTGTCCAGGACGGTTCAGGCGCTGAACACGCCGATGGTCACGTTCTCGGTGCCGAGGGCCTGGTACAGGCTGACCCATAGCAGGACGATTGGTTCGGTGCTGCGGGCGGTGTTGAGGGCGCCGAGGTCGATCAGCTGTTCGTCGGACCAGCCGAAGGAGTTCAGCAGCTGCGCCACCTGCTTCTTGGCGTCGGCGTCGTCGCCGCTGAGGAAGATGGCGTGCTGTCCGGGAATTCGGGCCGGGTCGACCATCACCTGGTTGTTGGTGGTGTTGAGCGTCTTCACCACGCGGGTGGCCGGAAAGGCCTGCTGGATTTCCTCGGCGACGCTGCCCGCTTCGGGGACAACGAGTGTGGGCGGAAAGCCCTGCGAGAAGTCGAGTGGGTTGGAGACATCGACGATGATCTTGCCGGCGAGATTGTCCGCCCCGGCCGCGGTGAGCGCGGCCACCGATACCGTGCCCGATGTGGCATTCACGATCAGCTCGGCAGCGCCGGCCGCATCGGCGAAAGTGCCGTGTGTTCCCCCGGTTTCGGCCGCCCAGGCTGCCGCGTCGGCATTGCCGGCGGTCCGCGACCCCATCGAGACCGTGTGCCCGACCTCGACCAGCTTGCTCGCCAGCCGTCGACCGACCTGGCCCGTGCCGAGTACTGCTATGTGCATGTCACTACCTCATGTCGACAAGCCTGCCCCGGTAATCTCCGGCCGAGCCATCAGCATAGGGCCGGACAGGCATCGAGCCGAGTGGGCACGCGCACAGCGGAATCGGGCGCGGGCGACTCGATCCACGAGCCGCCCGCGCAGTCGAATCAGCGCAGACGCCGTCCGTCGACGCTGAAGAAGTACACGTGTTCGGGGTCGGTGGTCAGGCAGAGGCGATCGCCCTTGCGCGGCGGGTTGCGCCAATCCACGCGCGCCACGATCGTTTCCCCGGTCTGGCCCGCGGACACGGCGCGGCCGTAGACGTAGGCGTCGGAGCCCAATTCCTCCACCACGTCGACCTCCATCTCGAGGCCGCCGTCGCCCACTTCGAGATGTTCGGGCCGGATGCCGAGCACCACCGACCCCGCACCCGCGTCGGCCACCGCACGCGGCACCCGCACCGGGTATCCACCGATGGTGACAGTGCTGTCGTCGACGGGCAGCGTGAACAGGTTCATCGCGGGCGAACCCATGAATCCGGCGACGAACATGTTCGCCGGATCGCGGTACAGCTCGCGCGGTGACGCGCACTGCTGGAGCAGGCCGTCCTTGAGGACCGCGACCCGGTCGCCCATGGTCATCGCCTCGACCTGGTCGTGGGTGACGTAGACCGTGGTGGTTCCGAGCCTGCGCTGCAACTGCGCGATCTGGGTGCGGGTCTGCACGCGCAGCTTGGCGTCGAGGTTCGACAGCGGCTCGTCCATCAGGAACACCCGCGGCTGCCGCACGATCGCGCGCCCCATCGCCACCCGCTGACGCTGCCCGCCCGAGAGCGCCTTCGGCTTGCGATCCAGGTACTGCTCGAGGTCGAGGAGCTTGGCCGCCTCCAGCACCCGCTCGTCGCGCTCGGCCTTGGACACCTTGGCCAGTTTCAGCGCGAAACCCATGTTCTCCGCGACCGACATGTGCGGGTAGAGCGCGTAGTTCTGGAACACCATCGCGATATCGCGATCCTTGGGCTCGGCGTTGGTCACATCCTTCTCGCCGATCCGGATGCACCCGCCGTTGACCTCCTCGAGGCCGGCCAGCATGCGCAGCGAGGTCGATTTGCCACACCCAGAGGGGCCGACGAGTACCAGGAATTCGCCGTCGGCGATCTCCAGGTCGAGTGCGTCGACCGCGGGTTTGGTGGCACCGGCATAGAGCCGGGTAGCGCGGTCGAAAGTCACGGTAGCCATGCGTAGATCAACATCCCATCCCGGCAGGAACGTGCCGGACGATCCGAGTAGTGGGTCGGTGGGGATCGTAGCGGCCGATAACGGCGCCGGGTAGCCTCGGTCGCGAAGGCCAACCCGAGCCATCGAGGAGCCAGCGATATGAGTCGTCCGGTCCGTATCGGAGTCCAGCTTCAGCCGCAGCACGCGCCCGATTACGGCCTCATCCGCGACGCGGTGTTGCGGGCCGAGGACGCCGGGGTCGACATCGTCTTCAACTGGGATCATTTCTTCCCGCTCACCGGCGACCCGGCGGGCGCGCATTTCGAATGCTGGACGATGCTCGGCGCGTGGGCCGAGCAGACGGAGCGGGTCGAGCTCGGCGCACTGGTCACCGGTGGTGGCTATCGCAATCCCGACCTGCTCGCCGATATGGCGCGCACGGTCGACAACATCAGCGGCGGCAGGCTGATTCTCAGCATCGGCGCGGGCTGGTTCGAGCGTGACTACGACGAATACGGCTACGAGTTCGGCAAGCCGGGCAGCAGGCTGAAACTGTTGAACGACAACATGTCTCGCATCACGGCACGGCTCGCGAAGCTGAATCCGCCACCGGTCAGGCAGATCCCGATCCTCATCGGCGGCGGCGGTGAGCGCACAACGCTGCGGGTGGTCGCCGAGTACGCCGACATCTGGCATTCCTTCTCCGACGCGGCGACCCTGGCGCACAAGAACAAGGTCCTGGCCGAGCATGCGGCGGAAGCCGGCGCCGATGAGTCGAGAATCGAACGCTCGGTGCCGTGGCGGGGGCGCGACGGCGCGAAGGCGCTGCACGACGCCGGTGCCACCCTGTTCACCGTCGGCGTCTCCGGTCCCGACTACGACCTCACCCAGGTGCACCGCGCCATCGAATGGCGAGATGACGTGAACCCCGCGCTGCTCGAGGGCCTCGCGTAAGCCCTGAACACCCCCTGGCACCGTGATGTGCAACCTTCGATGTGCAAGGTTGCGACTAGGGTCTATCGGCATGGCAGGGCTACGAACTCGGGCGCGGATCGCTGCCCTCTTGCTCCTCGTCGGTGTCGCGGCGACCGGTTGCGGTGGTTCCGGCAGCAGCTCGGCGCGCGATCTCTGTTCCCCACCCGGGCCCTCAGCTGCCGCCGCCGCGCCGACCAACCTGGCCGCGGGCGAGACGGCGGGCGCCGACCGCTACACCACCGCGACCACGGCACCGGTCGACTCGATCGACACCGCGAAACTCGGTCTGCTCAACCCGGGCACCCTGAGTGTCGGCACCCTGTCCGACGCGCCGCCGAGCATCTGCGTCAACGGTCAGGGCGCCTTCACCGGCTTCGACAATGAACTCCTCACCGCGATCGGCGCGAAACTCGGTCTGCGCGTGGAGTTCTCCGGCACCGAGTTCGCCGGGCTGCTCGCCCAGGTGTCGGGCAAGCGCTTCGATGTCGGCTCGTCCAACATCACCACCACCGATGCCCGCCGCGAACTCGTCGGCTTCACCAACGGCTACGACTTCGGCTACTTCTCCCTGGTCGTCCCGCAGGGCAGCGCGGTGAAGGGCTTCGGCGACCTGAACCAGAGCTCGCGCATCGCGGTGGTGCAGGGCACCGTGCAGGACGAATTCGTGGTGAACCAGCTGAAGCTGGATCCGGTGAAATTCCCCGACTACAACACCGCCTACGCGAATCTGAAGTCCGGCCAGGTCGACGCCTGGGTCGCACCATCGGCGCAAGCCGAGGGCGCGATCAAGCCCGGTGACGGAATCGTGGTCTCGCAGAACACCTTCAGCCTCGACAACTTCGTCGGCTACGCGGTGGCTGAGAACAACCAGCCCCTGATCGACGCGCTCAATTCCGGCCTGGACGCGGTGATCGCCGACGGCACCTACGCCCGCCTCTACGCCGACTGGGTGCCACGCGAACTCCCGCCGGGCTGGAAGCCCGGTTCGAAAGCCGCACCCACACCCCAGCTTCCGGACTTCAAGGCGCTCGCGGCCGAGAATCAGCCGGCCGACACCGAACAGGTCGCGCAGAAGTCGACTGTGCAACAGCTGAAGGACACCTTCTTCGACTGGTCGTTGTACCGCAAGGCTTTTCCCGATCTGATCAAAACCGGCCTGCCGAATACCCTGATCCTGGCGGTGGTTTCGGGTGTCCTAGGCACCGTGATCGGCATGCTGCTCGCGGTGATGGGCATTTCCCGCACCCGCTGGTTGCGCTGGCCCGGCAAACCCACCCCCGCCGACCCGATCGAGCAGGCAGTCATCACAGAAGGGCGAGGCGCATGAGCGACCATAGCGAGCGGCGGATATATGCAGTCATGGCGGAACCGAGCGCCGGCGGGGTGGAGGCATGAGTGCATCGTTGACCGGCACCGGGCTCAACCTCACGCTCGGCAACAACCACATCCTGCGCGGTGTCGACATCCACGTCGAGGCAGGTCACGCCACCACCGTCATCGGCCCGTCCGGCTCGGGCAAATCGACCCTGCTGCGCGTGCTCAACCGCCTGCACGAGCCCGATTCCGGTGACGTGCTCCTCGACGGCACATCAGTACTGAAAGACAACCCCGACAAGCTGCGCCAGCGCATCGGCATGGTCTTCCAGCAGTTCAACCTGTTCCCACACAAGACCGTCGCCGACAACATCGTCCTCGGCCCACGCAAACTGCGCGGCCTGTCCGCTGAACAAGCCCGCGCGCTGGCGATCGAACAGCTCGAGATCGTCGGCCTGGCCGACAAGGCCGACGCCAGGCCCGCTTCGCTGTCGGGCGGCCAGCAGCAGCGCGTGGCCATCGCCCGCGCGCTGGCCATGAAACCGGAGCTGATGTTCTTCGACGAGGCCACCTCCGCGCTGGACCCGGAGCTGGTCAAGGGCGTGCTCGCGCTGATGGCCGACCTCGCCTCTGGTGGCATGTCGATGATCGTGGTGACCCACGAGATGGGCTTCGCGCGCGAGGTCTCCGACAGTGTCGTGTTCATGGATCAGGGCGTCGTCGTGGAGACCGGTACCCCCGACGCCCTGTTCGACGACGCCAAGACCCCACGCCTGCGCCGCTTCCTCGATCAGGTCCTCTGACCAGGTAAGGGCTTCGCAGCAACGCATGCGCAACTGCTAATGTTGGAAGTGCTTCAGCTCCATTCGATCAGTACCGGACCGAGTTCCGGGAAACCGGAAAGAGAGAGCCGATGACCACCACGCACGCCGAACATCCGCAGCACACCCACGTCCACGGCCCCACCTGCGGCCACGTCGCCGTTCCGCACGAGGACCACGTCGACTACGTCCACGACGGCCACCTGCACCGCGAACACGAGGGCCACTTCGACGAGTGCGAGACCTCAGCACACATCGAGCACACCGCCCACACCCACCAGCACGGTCCCGGCTGCGGGCACGTCGCCGTTCCGCACGGCGACCACGTCGACTACATCCACGACGGTCACCGCCACGCCGCCCACGCGGACCACTACGACGACCACTGACTAACCGGCGGCCCGCCCCGGTTCGAATTCCACCCGCAGATGCAGCTCGAGCGCCGTGGCGAGGCGCTCGAGCGGGAGGTGGTGATCTCCCTTCCGGTCAACGCCTGATGACAACCTCATACGCACTCGGCGCGTGCTATCGCTGATCCATCCGTGATCGGTCACAGCACGCGCCGAGTTTTGGTCGTCCGTTCATCTATGCGTTCCCGATGGCTCGCTTGGGCTGCTTACGGTGCCCGAAGTCCGTTCTACTCAGGAGTCACCGTGAGTCCGAAACCGCTCGCCCTGTTCGTCAAGCACGACGGTCAGTCGGCACGCGCCGCCCTGACCTGTGAATACAAGTGCGGCAACGCCTGCTTCCACGAGCCCCCGAACACCTCCGAGGGCGCCTACTTCGGTGACATCGTCAGCGGCCTCAACCGCCGTGGCCTGATCAAGGGCGGCGCGGCCGCGGTGCTGGCCGTCGGTGCCGCGAGCGCCCTGGCCGCCTGTGGCGACGACTCCGAGGCCGGCAAGACCCCGGCCCCGACTCCGGCCGGAACCCCCGGCACCGGAACGGCTTTCACCGCCGTGGCGCCGAACAAGGAAGACGCGCTCACCATTCCGGAGGGCTACGACCAGCAGGTCGTCATCCGCTGGGGTGACCCGATCTTCGCCGACGCCCCCGCGTTCGACTTCGACAAGCAGACCGCCGCGGCGCAGCTGAAGCAGTTCGGCTACAACAACGACTTCGCCGCGCTGATGCCGATCGAGGGCCAGGCCAACAGCTACCTGCTCGTGGTCAACCACGAGTACACCACCGGCCCGATGATGTTCCGCGGGTACAACAAAGAAGCCCCGACCGACGAGCAGATCGCGATCACCAAGGCCGCCCATGGCATGGCCGTGGTCGAGCTGAAGGGCGAAGCCGGCTCCGGCAAGCTCACCCCGGTGTTCGGCAAGAACAACCGCCGCATCACCGCCGATACCGAGTTCCTGCTCACCGGTCCCGCGGCGGGCAGCGCGTTCACCGTCACCGGTGCCGACCCCTCGGGCAAGAAGGTGCTCGGCACCTTCGCCAACTGCGCGGGCGGCGTGACCCCTTGGGGCACTGTGCTTTCCGGTGAAGAGAACTTCAACGGCTACTTCGCCAACGGCGACAAGGCCTCCGACCCGAAGGGTCGCGTGAAGCGCTACGGCTTCCCCAAGGGCGGCACGCCGAACCAGTGGGAGCGCACCGACAAGCGCTTCGATCTGAACTCCGAACCCAACGAGGCCAACCGTTTCGGTTACGTCGTCGAGGTCAATCCGTGGGATGCCTCCTCCACGCCGATCAAGCACTCGGCGATGGGCCGCCTCAAGCACGAGGGTGCGTCGATCTATGTCACCGACTCCGGCGACGTCGTCTCCTACACCGGTGACGACGAGAAGTTCGACTACATGTACAAGTTCGTGTCCTCGCGCAAGATCCAGTCGGGCACCGGCGCTTCCGCGATGCGGCACAACCTGACCATCCTCGACGCGGGCACCCTCTACGTCGCCAAGCTCACCGGCGACCACGCCGCCGAGATCGACGGCTCCGGCAAGGTCCCCACCGGCGGCTTCACCGGCAAGGGCCAGTGGATCCCGCTGCTCGAGACCGGCGACGACGGCAAGGGCAAGTCCCTGGTCGACGGCATGACCGCCGCCGAGGTCGCGGTGTTCACCCGCCTGGCCGGTGACAAGGTCGGCGCCACCAAGATGGACCGCCCCGAGGACTTCGAGGCCAACCCGTTCACCGGCAAGGTCTATGTGGCACTGACCAACAACGACAACCGCGCCAAGGACGACAAGCCGGGCGTCGACGAGGCCAACCCGCGCAAGCTGAACAAGAACGGCCAGGTCCTCGAGCTCACCGACAACCACACCGGCACCGACTTCACCTGGTCGCTGCTGCTGGTCTGCGGTGACCCCGCCGCCGCCGACACCTACTTCGCCGGCTTCGACAAGACCAAGGTCAGCCCGATCTCCTGCCCGGACAACCTGGCCTTCGACCCGTACGGCAACCTGTGGATCTCCACCGACGGCAACGCCCTCAAGACCAACGACGGCCTGTTCTCGGTGATCCTCGACGGCCCCAACCGCGGTGAGACCAAGCAGTTCCTCACCGTCCCCAAGGGCGCCGAGACCTGCGGCCCGATCGTCACCGAATCCCACGTCATCGTCGCTGTCCAGCACCCGGGCGAAGCCGATGACGCCACCCCCGACAACCCGCAGTCCCACTGGCCCGACGGCGGCACCTCCCAGCCCCGTCCCGCCGTAGCGGTCGTCTGGAAGAAGAACGGCGGTCGTATCGGCGTCTAGCCGACCACCGATCCGCTGATGGAACCGCTACTCGGCTGGGCGAGTAGCGGTTTCGTCGTCTGCGGCCCGACCCCGTTGGGAGAAATCACCATCCAGTGCCGAACAAGCCCGACATGTTGGCGAAGTCGGCGAGCTCGCCCTGGGCTCCGCTGTAGATGTTGACGTCGGTGGCGCCGCCGATGCCGGGGACGGCGCCGCGGTCGGTGGTTTGCCAGAAGGTCCAGGTGGGCCAGTTGCCGGGGACTTCGGGCTTGTCGTTGCCGCTGTAGTCGGCGATCCAGAGGGGGTATCCGGTGAAGACGCTGGTGTCGGCCATCGCTGTCTGCCAGAAGTGCGGATACGTGTAGATGATCGGGGTGCGGCCGGTGAGGATTTGCAGGGCGTCGAGGTAGCGGTGGGTCCAGTCGATGAGGTCGGCGGGGGCGAGGCCGCCGGAGGTTTCCAGGTCGAGTACCGGCGGGAGGTCGAGGGGGCCGTTCTGGCCGAGGACCGTCGCCGCGTACATCGCGGCCTGCGGTTCGGGCGGCAGTTCGGGGCGGGCGAAATGGTAGGTGCCGCGGGCCACCCCGGCGGTTCGCATCAGAATGCTGTCCTGCACGAAGTACGGATTGACGTAGTGCAGGCCCTCGGTGGCCTTCACCATCGCGAACTGATGTCCGGCCGCGCGCACCGCGTGCCAGTCGATCATCCGGCCGTCCACATGCTGCCAGGACGACACATCCGGCCCGCTGGGCTCCGCCTGCGCGGTCGCGGGCAGCGCGAAGACCAGGGCGACGAGCGCAACACAACCACGAACCGTCGAACTCCAGCGCTTGGTGTCCATGGTCGTCGACCGTAGTGGCTTGTTACTGGTGTGGCCAGTGGTGTTGGTGGGTGTCTGTGAATAGTTACCGAAAGCCTGTCGGCCCGTGCCCGTATCTTGGTGCGGACATCGGCTGACAGGGAGTGGTAGGCATGGCGCGCAAGCGTGAGGTGCGGTTCGAGCCGGCGGTGCCGAAGCCGGGGGCCCTGCGACCCGCGGTCTCGCCCGCCGATGATCCGATCGACGAACTGACCGTGACCGACGTCGAATATCGCGACGCGGATTTCGCCGAGAGGCACGTCTCCGGCGTGAGCGTCGAGGCCTGCCTGTTCGGCAGCGTTCGATTTCCGAGCACCCTGCGCAGGAGCACCATCGCCGAATCCACACTGCGTGTCTGCGATCTGGCCAACGTCGCGGCCGACGACTCCTCGATGATCGAAACCCTGATCGAGCACGGTCGTCTCACCGGATTGTCCTGGACCGCAGGCGTTCTCCGCGACGTACTGATCGACTCCACGCGCGCCGACCTGTCCTCCTTCGCCCAATCACGTATGCGCACAGTCGTTTTCCGTGACTGCGACCTACGTCAGGCCGACTTCCAGAGCACCGAGTTCCGCAATGTCCGCTTCGAACGTTGCAATCTCGTCGGCGCCCGCTTCACCGGCGCCCGCATCCAGCAGAACCTGCGCTTCGAAGACTGCGACCTCACCGGCATCTACGGCGTCACCGCGCTGCGTGGCGCCACCATCAACGGCGGCGACCCGGAAGGACTGGCGTCGACGCTCGCGCGCGAACTCGGCATCACCGTCGAATGGCAGTCCCGCATCGGCGAGGACTAGCCGAGCCAATCGAGAACCGAAGCGGCGGTCCAGGATTGCTGCATGCTGCCGAGCGGAGCGCCGGTGAACGGCTCGTAGTACTCGGCGAAGCTGCCGTCGCTGGCCTGGCGCAAACCTTCGGCCCGGAGCATGTAGGAGCGCTCGGCCCAGCCCCGGCGGGCGAAAGCCCAGGAGAACAGCCAGCTCATGACCGGCCAGACGGGGCCGCGCCAGTACTCGCGAGGGCGGAAGTCCTTGGAAACGGGGGAGGTCGACGGGGGCAGGGCGTAGCGCAGGTCGGGGTGCCCGCAGAAGCGAGGGCCAACGAAGGTGTTGAGCAGGGCCCGCTCGGCGTGGCGGGACAGGCCACCCGAGATCAGCGGCGCGAACATGGCCAGGGTTTCGGTGCTGATCCAGCGTTGCAGGCGGACGTCGTAATCCCTTGCCGCGCCGGTCCGTTCGTCGGTTGTGGCGACCACGCCCGTGCGGAAACGTTCGGCCCAGCCGTGTAGTTCGCGGACGTCGGCGTGCGGTTGCTTGTATTCCTCGCCGATGTCGGCCAGCACCTCACAGGCCAGCGCGAAGATCGCCGAGACGAACACGTCCTCCACCGCGAAACTCATCACCGAGGTGAGCTGGAAATCGTCGTAGTTCGCGCGCCGCATCTGCTCGACCAGCCACAGGTAGCGGTCGTATTCGCGATCGCTGGGACGCTGGGTCGGGTCGGAGACGATCGAGGTATCCGCGCGACGATACGGCGGAAGATCGGTCCCCGGGACAACATTGGCGTAGGCGCGGTCCCAGCGCGGTGAGTTGTCCATCCCGGATTCCCAGCCGTGATACAGCGTGACCCGCCCGGTTTCCTTGGGGTCGCGGGCATGCGCGAGCCAGCGGTGCCAGCGCACCAGATCGGGCCAGCGCCGGTTCAGGAATTCCTCGGCGACGGCGCGGGTGGAGCGACCGTGCCTGCGGGAATGGTCGAGGATGCGCTGCACGGCGATAGCGTGTACCGGCGGCTGGGTGATGCCGGAGGTGTCGGGGCCATCGGGTGCGTTCGTGGCCAGCTTGCGGCACTCCCAGCGCGCGGGCCCGGGAAAATACCCGTCGACACCGTTGGCGAAGACGATGTGCGGGATCATCCCGTTCTTCCACTGCGCCGACAGCAGCGTGTCGAGCTCGACCACGGCCCGCTCCACGCTCAACGGCGCCAGCCCGACCGCGACGAACGCCGCGTCCCAGCTCCACATGTGTGGGTAGAGGCGGGGTGCGGCGCTGGTCATCGTGCCCAGGTCGTTGCCGCGCAGGAGGTAGGCGGCGCGGGCCGCGAGCTGCGTCGAGGTGAAACCTGGGTCGGTCATCTATCTATTCTGCGGCTGAGCAGGCCCGCTGGCATCCCGGCGACACTGTGACGATCAGTACCCGGTTTGACGCGGCGTGTTCTGGGCGGCCGACCCGACCGAGCTCAGCATGGTGGTGATGCACAGGCCGACCACCAGGTTGATCGCCGCGGTCGCGATCTTGGCGTCCAGGTCGGCGACCAGCGTGAACGGCAGAATCACCGCGACGGCGGTGAGGAGCAGGCAGATCCAGGTGAAGAAGGTGAGCGGGCTCGGCATGGCCAGCAGCAGCACCATCAGCAGGGCCGTCGCCAGCAGCGCGGCACCCGCCGCGGCGATGGCGTAGGAGGTGGTGGAGACGGTGCCGTACGCGCCCGCGCCTTCCGGCGAGAGGATCGAGATGCCGAGCACCCCGCGGATCAGCATGATCGCGACTACCGCCAGCAACGCGGCAACGGCGGCTGTGCCGATACCGCCCGCCCACAGCTTGCCCACATTGACCTTGGGTTCCGGCTCGCCCTGGTGGGGATACTGTGGGTCACCCTGGCCGTGGGCGTACTGCGGCTGACCCGGGTGCTGGTGGTACTGCGTGTCTGGTCCGTAGTTGTACCGGGGATCGGTCATAGTCCGACGGTACTAGTCAGTGCTGTCATCCGCGCGGGGAAACGGCCAGGGTGTCGAGATCTCTGTGCCCGCTAGCGTGGGACCATGACGGTGACCAGTACTCCCGCCCAGACCGCTCTCATCACCGGCGCGAGCCGTGGACTCGGCGCCGCGATCGCCCGCGAACTCGCGCCCACCCATGACCTGCTGCTCGGCGCCCGCTCCGCCGACGCGCTGAAGCCGATTCTCACCGAGCTGCCCGACGCGACCGGCTGGCCCGTGCCGCTCACCGACTACCCCGCTGTGGCGGCGGCCGCCGAGCGGATCTCGCGGCTCGATGTCCTCGTGCACAACGCGGGTGTCGCTGATCTCGGTACGGTCGCCGAGTCCTCGGTCGAGCAGTGGCGCGAAACTCTCGAGGTCAATCTGATCGCCGTCGCCGAGCTGACGCGGGTGTTGCTGCCCGCGTTGCGCGCCGCGAACGGGCATGTGGTGCTGATCAATTCGGGTGCGGGGCTGCGCGCGCATCCCGGCTGGGGTTCCTACGCGGCGAGCAAATTCGGGCTGCGCGCCTTCGCGGACGCGTTGCGTCAGGAGGAGCCCTCGTTGCGGGTGACCTCGCTGTTTCCCGGCCGCATCGACACCGATATGCAGCGCGCTATCGTTGCCGGCGAGGGTCGCGAGTACCGGCCGGAGGAGTTCCTCACCGCCGAAACGGTGGCCGGTGCCGTGCGAACCGCCGTCGACACACCGCGTGACGGGCATCCGACCGAGATCGTGCTGCGTCCTCGCTGAGAGACCATGCGATTCGGTATGGTCGCCGTTAACTGCGTCAATGGGGTCGGCGCTGGAATTCGCACAGAGGTATCCGCTGGTTCAGGTGCTCGATGGATTCGGTGGGTACCGTGCCGCTGGTTCTCGGCGCGCCTCCGCCGATGGACTGACCGAAGGGTGCGACGAAGGAGTGCCCGTAGGGAGGGAAGAGGTGGAGTTCAGCGCCGAGAACTGCGGCGCCAGCCGCAAATGACTCGAGTAGGGGTTCGTAAGTGGACAGACGTCGAATGCTGGCGATGTTGGCCGCGGGTACCGCCGTGGCGCTGACCGGCTGCGCGACCGCCGAGGGCGAGACCGTCGAGGCCGGGTCCGCCGGTGAGATCCCCACACCGCCGCCCGTTGCGACCCCCGCGCAGCCCCTGCTCCCGCCGCCGCCGGGCGGCCCGAAGTCGATCATTGCCCCGAAACCCATCACCGCGCTTCCGGGTCATGGCCTTTCCATGGCACTGACCGTCGACGACGGAGCCAGCCCCGAAGTCGTTGGCGCCTATGTGAAATGGGCCAGGGACACCGGCGCCCGCTTCACCTTCTTCGTCACCGGCTACTACGAATCCTGGACCATCCACCGCGACGCACTGCGCCCGCTGGTGGACTCCGGCCAGATTCAGCTCGGCAACCACACCTGGGACCACGCCGCCCTGACCAAGATTGGCACCACGGAAGTAGCCGACCAGCTCAGCCGCACGAAAACCTTCCTGCGCAACAACTTCGGCGTCGACGGCACCCCGTTCTATCGCCCGCCGTTCGGCTATCACAACGCCACCGTCGACAAGGTGGCCGCCGACCTCGGCTACACCGTCCCCACCATGTGGTACGGCTCCCTGTCCGACTCAGGCCTCATCACCGAGGAATACCTGATCGAATGCGCTTACAAATACTTCGCCGCCCAGTCGATCATCATCGGCCACGCCAACTTCCCCCCGGTCACCCATTGCTACGGCCAATTGGTCGACATCATCAAGGAACGCAACTTGGCGCTGGTGACGTTGAACGACGTCCTGCAAGTGCAAGCCTGAGGCCGGCGGTCCCCACCACTGCGTGGTAGCACGCAGTGATTTCCGGCGTCAGCACGGACGCGGACCCAGTCGCTATTTTCGTATGTTTTCTCTACCAGCAAAGAAGAGCCGAGACTTCGGCCCTATTTCAGAGGAGAAGGCATCATGAACAAGAATATTGTGCGCGCGGCGATCGCGGCAGCGGCTATCGTGCCCATGGTCGCACTGGGGGCCGGGACTGCGGCGGCAATACCCACTGTGAACCCTGGCGTGCCCACGGCGCCGTTCGACGGAGAACAACGAGACTCCGCCGCGACAAACGCCTACACCTGTGTCTGGGTGGGCCCGGGGATCGGATTCGGCTCTAATCCTGTGGGCTTGTCCGTACCTGTGACTGGTCTATTTTTCGGTCCGGGAGTCGTCAACGGAGTGTGCCTCGGTCCTTCCGGCATCGCCACCGGCATCGGTTTCGTCGAATGACAGCCGCCAGGCCGCGCCCGGTCACCTTGGGGTGATTCGCGGACCCTTATCGGCGAAGGCCCCGGCGATATGACTTTGTCAGTGATCGTTGCGGGGCCATCGCCGGCGGCGGTATCGCAGCTCAGGGGACGATGTTGACCATCTTGCCCGGCACCACGATGATCTTGCGGGGCGCTTGACCGTCGAGCAGCGCGATGACCTTCTCGTCGGCCAGGGCAGCGGCCTCGATCGACGCGGGGTCGGCGTCGGCGGGGACCTGGATTCGGCTGCGCACCTTGCCTTTCACCTGGATCGGGTACTCCACCGAATCCGCGACCAGCAGTGCGGGGTCGGCGGCGGGGAAGGGGCCGTGAGCCAGGGAGATGTTGTGGCCCAGGCGTTCCCAGAGTTCCTCGGCGATGTGGGGGGCCAGCGGAGCGAGCATCAGCACCAGCGGTTCCACCGCCGCGCGGGGAGCGCCGGTGGGGTAGTTCTTGGTGAGGTGGTTGGTGAGCTCGATCAGCTTGGCGCCCGCTGTGTTGTCGCGCAGGGCGGCCAGATCTTCGTCGACACCGGCGATGGTGCGGTGCACCAGGCGCAGGGTTTCGTCCGACGGCGCAGCATCGGTGGCCTTCACCGTGCCGGTCTCCTCGTCGACCACCAGGCGCCAGACACGCTGCAGGAAGCGGTGCGCGCCGACGACATCCTTGGTCGCCCACGGGCGCGAGGTGTCCAGCGGACCCATCGACATCTCGTAGAAACGGAAGGTGTCGGCGCCGTAGAGATCGCACATCTCGTCAGGCGAGATGGCGTTCTTCAGCGACTTGCCGATCTTGCCGTACTCCTGGAAGACCTCGATCTCGATGCCGTCGGCACCGGTCCAGAAGAACTTCGCATCACGCTCGACGATCTCGGCGGCGGGCACGTACGCGCCACGGGAGTCGGTGTACGCGTAAGCCTGCACCATGCCCTGGTTGTACAGGCGGCGGTAGGGCTCGCTGCCGGACACATCGCCCAGGTCGAAGAGCACTTTCTGCCAGAACCGGGCGTACAGCAGGTGCAGCACCGCGTGCTCCACACCACCGATGTACAGGTCGACACCGCCGGGGTCGTTCGGGCCGTGCTCGGCCGTGCGCGGGCCCAGCCAGTACTGCTCGTTCTCCTCGGCGCAGAACGTCTCGGCGTTGGCCGGGTCGGCGTAGCGCAGCTGGTACCAGGAGCTACCGGCCCAGTTGGGCATCACGTTGGTGTCACGGCGGTACTGCTTGGGCCCGTCGCCCAGATCCAGTTCGACGTGCACCCAGTCGGTGGCCTTGGCCAGCGGTGGGGACGGCTCGGAGTTCGCGTCGTCGGGGTCGAAGGTGACCGGCGCGAAATCCTCCATCTCCGGAAGTTCCACGGGCAGCATGGATTCCGGCAGCGCGTGCGCCACACCGTCGGCGTCGTAGACGATCGGGAACGGCTCGCCCCAGTACCGCTGACGGGCGAACAGCCAGTCGCGCAGCTTGTACTGGACGGTGCCGGTGCCGTGCCCCTCGGCTTCGAGGTGACCGATCATGGTCGCCTTGGCCTCGTCAACCGAAAGTCCGTTCAGGAAGCCGGAATTCACCAGCTTGCCCTCGCCGGAGTGAACGCCTTCGGCGACGTTCCCGCCGTCGATCACCTCGATGATCGGCAGGCCGAGCGTGGTCGCGAAATCCCAGTCGCGGTGGTCGTGGCCGGGCACCGCCATGATGGCGCCGGTGCCGTAGCCGCTCAGCACGTAATCGGCGATGAAGATCGGCACCTGCGAGCCGTCGGCCGGGTTGGTGGCGTAGGAGCCGAGGAAGACGCCGGTCTTCTCCTTGTTCTCCTGACGTTCCAGATCCGACTTCGCCGCGATCGACTTGCGGTATGTGGCAACGGCTTCCGCGGGGCCGGCGCTGTCGTTGGTCCAGCGGGCGTCGGTGCCGGCGGGCCAGGCGCCGGCGGTCAGCTTGTCGACCAGCTCGTGCTCGGGGGCCAGCACCACGTAGGTCGCGCCGAACAGGGTGTCGGGTCGGGTGGTGAACACCTCGATGGTCTCGCCATCGGCGTCGAACCGCACCTGGGCGCCACGCGAACGCCCGATCCAGTTGCGCTGCATGGACTTCACGTTGTCCGGCCAGTCCAGCGTGTCCAGGTCGTCGACCAGGCGATCGGAGTAGGAGGTGATGCGCATCATCCACTGCCACATGCGCTTACGGAACACGGGGAAGTTCCCGCGCTCGCTGCGCCCGTCGGTGGTGACTTCTTCGTTCGACAGCACCGTGCCCAGTCCGGGGCACCAGTTGACGATCGAATCCGACTGGTACACAAGGCGATACGAGTCGATCAGCGCGCCACGCTCGGCGGCCGGCATGGTGTGCCAATCACCGTCGGGAACCGGGCGCGCGCCCGTGGCGAACTGCTCTTCCAGCTCGGCGATGGGGCGGGCGCGACCGGCTTCCTGGTCGTACCAGGCGTTGTAGATGCGCAGGAAGATCCACTGCGTCCACCGGTAGTACTCCGGGTCGGTCGTGGCGAACGAGCGCCGCGGATCGTGGCCGAGGCCCAGCCGGTCCAGCTGACGCTGCATCGTCGCGATATTGGCCTCGGTGGTCACCCGCGGGTGCGCGCCGGTCTGCACGGCGTACTGCTCGGCGGGCAGACCGAAGGCGTCGTAGCCGAGTGCGTGCAGCACGTTGCGGCCGCGCATGCGGTGGTAGCGGCCGAACACGTCGGTGGCGATATAGCCGAGCGGATGGCCCACGTGCAGGCCCGCGCCCGAGGGGAACGGGAACATGTCCTGGATGAACAGCTTGTCCGGCGGAGTCTCGCCGGCGAGTGGACCTACCGGGTTGGGCGCGTTGAAGGTGCCGCGCTCGGTCCAGTTCTGCTGCCAGCGGCGTTCGATCCGCCCAGCCAGCTCGGCGTTGTACCGGTGCTGAGGTACGTCAGTCTCGGTTGCACGAGTGTCCTGCACGGTCCTGCCTTCTTGTTCTCGCCGATCCCCGGTAAACATCGGCTATCAGAGTATCGGAGCAGTTGTTGCCGGTTATTCCTGGCAGACTCCAGCGAAAGGCACGGCACACGACGTTCCGATATCGCCTCGACCCAACGGTCGATCAGCGATCGGTGCTGTCGCGGCACGCTGGGGCTGCGCGGTTCGCTGACAACCATTGCCCGCCGGGGAGAAGACCGGCAGGCGAAATGTGTGGGCCGTCACCTCGCCGGGGAGCGCTCGATCGGCCGTTCGTACGGGTGCGCTAGCCTGCATGAATGGTCGTCGTCGCTCTCCTGTTGTTCGCGCTGGCCGCGGTCGCCATCGTGACCGGCGTGCTCGGACTGCTCGGCAAACTGCCCCGCAACCGCTTCCTCGGTGTCACCACCGAAGCCGCGCTGCACAGCGACGACAATTTCCGCCTCGCCAACCGCATCGCCGCCCCCACCTCCGTCGGCGCGGGCGCCCTGCTGTTCGCCGGCGGCCTGGTCGTGCTGGTAGCCGGTGGCTTCGCCGGCCTCGGCGTAGCCGCACTGGTCGCGGTCATCGCGATCTTCACCCTCGGCGCGGGCGCCAACGCCGCAGTCCGAACAGTCGAACCCCTGCTGCCCCCCGCCCCCGTCGGCGGCTGTGGCTCCTCCTGCGGCGGCTGCTCCCTCCGCGACACCTGCGCCCCTGCCAGCTGACCCTGGCGGCAGGCCCTGGTGGCAATCGGCGGTGGCGGCGGGTCCCGCGCTCCGGTACAACTGAGGCAGGACCTTGATCGGGGGAATCGTGAAGGTTGTCGGGGTGGGGCTATTGCTCGCATTGGTCGGCGCGATCACTACCAGCTATTCGGCGGTCGCGGGGATTGTCATGCTCGTCATCGCGGCGGTTGTCGTCGCGGTCGGTGGTGTTCTCATCGTTCGTGATCCGGGGGGTTCACGGAAGTCGAAGCGGCGGTGGGGTGTTGGTACATCCGCGGCTGGGGTCAGCTGGTTCGGTGACGGCGGCGGGCAGCATCACGGTGGCGGCGCCGGGGGCAGCAGCGGAAGTGGTGGCAGTGGCTGCGGCGGGGGTGGCAGTGGCTGTGGGGGCGGCGGTTGTGGTGGGGGTGGCGAATGATCGGCGCGACTGAATTGGGGGAATCATGAAGGTATTCGGTTCGGGGCTTGCCCTGTTGTTCATCGGCATATTCGTCGGCGTCTTCGTGCCGGTGATCGGTGTGCTGACCGTGGCGGTCGCGTTGGGCTTCATCGGGACCGGTTGCGTCCAGCTCGCTCGCGGTTCCGGAAACACCACGTCGGCCGGGCGCCGCAGTAGAGGTTGGCGTGCGGGCGGGGCCGGTGCGGGCACCTTCGGCACCTTCGGCACCGGTGACAGCGGCAGCAGCTGTGGCGGCGGCAGCAGTAGCGGTGGTGGCGGCGGATGCGGCGGTGGCGGTGGTGGGGGCGGCTGACCGCCACCACCGAGCTCCTCGCGCGAACGGCCGATCGCAGCACGGCTGATGAGTCGGGCTGACCTGTGGGACAGGGAATGTGGCGAGATCAGCGGTGGATCTGACTGCTGGTCGGCCGAAAGGGGATTGCAAGAACTCGCGATTACGGTCGGCCTCGACATGCTGGTCGAGCGAGGAGGGGTCCCATGAGTATCGGCGACGTGATCGGAACGGTTCTTGCGCTCTTTATCGGAGTGGTCGGGGTGATCGGGTTGGTGACGGTCCCGATCATGATCATCGTGGCGATCGCCCAGCAGGTAACCGATCCGCAGGGCAGGCCGGAGCGGCGCGCCCGCATTGCGGCGAACAGGCAGGCTCGGGAGTTGGCCCGTGCTCGTCAGCGCAGACACAGCTCCGGGTCGACCAGTTGGAGTTCCGCTGACGGCGGCTGGTACAGCGGCAGCAGCAGTGGCGACAGCGGCAGCTGGTCGGGTAGCTGCGACTCCGGGTCGAGCAGCAGCAGCAGCTGTGGTGGTGGAAGTAGTAGCAGTTGTGGCGGTGGCAGTAGCTGCTGAACTGCGCCGACCCAGCACTTCGTTGGTATAACAAGCGAAGAGGGGATTGAACCGCGGATGACCGGGACCTGGTGGAGGGGTCCAGGTCCCGGTCGTGATGACCCGGCGGCAGGGCCGGGTCGGGTTCCGTTGCCGAACTGATTACCGCAGGTCGACGAGGGCGGCGTGGACGGCGCGGCCTGCGACGGGATCGCCGACCGCGATGCGGGCGCTACCGTCGGGGTAGGCCTTTGCCTTGATACCGGCGCGGCGCAGGGCGGTGGCGACGCCGGGACCGGGCAGGTAGAGGAAGTTCGCGTAGCTGCGGGGAACATCGATTCCGCAGGCACGCAATGTCATTCGCAGGAGTTCTCGTTCGCGGTTGATGTGGTCGACACGGTCGCGGAGTTCGGTGCCCGCCGCGTAGGCGGCGCGCACCGCGGCGATGGAGGTGGTGGGGATGCCGAAGGGCAACTGCTGGTGGCGGATTCGTTCGATCAGCTTGCCGCGGCCGAGGCAGTAGCCGATCCGCAGCCCGGCCAATCCGTACGCCTTGGAGAAGGTGCGCAGGATCAGCAGGTTCGGGTGCTGGTGCAGCAGGGTGTGGATGTCGAGACGGTCAGCCGGATCGAGGAATTCGACGTAGGCCTCGTCGAGGAGTACTGGCACACGGCGGGGGATCGCGGCGAGGAAGGATCGGACCGCCGCCGCGTCGAGGACGGTTCCGGTGGGGTTGTGCGGTCGGCACAGCACGACCAGGCCGGTGCGCCGGTTCACCGAGCGGCGCATGGCGGTCAGGTCCTGATTGCCGCCGGTGTCGAGCGGGACCGGGACCAGCGTCATCCCGGCCATGTCGGCCATGATCGGGTAGCCGTCGAAAGTTGGTGTACTGGTCAGGAGTTCACCACCGCCGAGCGCCCGCATCACCTGCATCGCGACACCGGTGGCCCCCGCACCGACCACCACGTCGTCGGGCGAGACGCCGAGATGATCGGCGATGACCCGCGGCAATTCCTCGGGAAGGAATTCCGGATACCGGTTGGCTTGGGTCAGTGCGGTATTCACGGCTACCAGAATGGAAGGTAGTGGCGGGAAAGGGTTCTCACTGAGACCGAGGTCGAACAGCGTGGGTGTCGCCGTGGTGTGGAACCGACGGGAAGGAATAGTCGGTTCCACCAGCCGCACAGTCATCGCGCCGCGCCCCAGCGAATGGCCGCCGCACCGGCGAAATCGCCCGCGTGCGCGAACGCCGACAGCAGCACCACCGACCCGTTGCGCAACCGGCCTGCCTGGTTCTCCGCGTCGAGCGTCACGGGAATGCCTGCGGCGAACAGGTTTCCGCACTGATCGAAGGTATCGGGATGACGTTCGGCGGGGAGCTCCAGCGCGTCGTGCCAGTTGCGCAGGAACAGCCGGTTCGGCTGATTGGTGACGAAAGTGTCGATATCGCTGCTCTTCACCCCGATCCGCTTGCATACCTCCAGCGCCACCTCGGGCACCAGCCGATTGCCACGTGCGAACACCTTGGTGATCTTGGATTCGGAGAAGCTCACGCAGCCCTGACCCTCGCCCGGCTCCCAGTACTTGCGCGGACCATTCGTGGAGAAGTCCATATCACCGGCGAATTCGGGATAGGTCCGGGTTTCGATATCGAGAATCGGGCCCGAATCATCCTTGCGCAGCAAGCCGATTCCGCACCCGTCGCCGGGCACCGGCGCCTGTGCCAGTTTCCGGATGTCGGGCTGGGTGAACACCGGTCCCGCGCAATTCTGCGCGGCGACGATCAGCGCCGTCTTCGCGTCGCTGGTGGCCATCATCATCCGGGCGATCGCCATCATCTGGACGAACGCCGCGCAACCACTGTTGTGCACGTCGAGCACCTGCGACGGTTTCGCGCCGAGCCGGCGAGCCAGCTCGGGGCCTGCGCCGAGCACCGGATTATCGGGCAGCTGGGTGTGGGTGATGATGATGTCGATCTCGGCGGCGAGGTCGGCGCCGTGGCGTTCGCGCAGCACGGCGAAGGCCTGCTCGGCCATGTCGACGGCGGTTTCGTCGCGGCCGATGTGGTGGCGACCGGTCGGCGAACGGAACATCACGTTCTTCGCCATCCGCTCCGAACGCGAGAACTGGGTGAAGTAGTCGGTCGGGACGGGGTCACCGGGCAGATAGCTCGCGACATCGACCAGACTCACCTGCGGCATATTCACTGCATCCACTCCGGCTTGATCGGCAGCCCATTGGCCGCGCGGTATTCACAAATGGCTTTGAGGTTGTCGAGCTCGAGCTGGTGTCCGGCGGAGAACATCTCCCAGAAATCGCCGACCCAGACCGGGCGCTTCGGCGGAGCTGTTTCGGGATAACCGTTTTCGTCGTAGAAGGGGTGCTTGCAGTTGACCCACGTCACCACCGAGCCGGGCTTGTTGAACACCACCTCGGCGTCGATCACCCGCATCAGATAGATCATCCAGAGGTGCTCGGACTGGTCCCACGCGCAGTGATAGTCGACGGTCATCGCGTCGGGATGGGCGACGGTGCGGGTGAAACATTTGGTCGCGTCACCGAGACGGTCGTAGGACAGCCACAGGCCGGGCTCGTCGGTTTCGGTGAATCCGCGCAGGCTGTAGGTCCACTCCTCCAGCGAGCGAGTGTCGGCGAGGTATTCGTAGACCTCCCGTGGCGGGGCCGCGATGTAGGTCTGCACGGGGCAGTAATCGCCGAAGATCTGGTCGTGCGGATACACCGAACGCAGCATGTCCATGATGATCGGCGTGGTGGTCTCCCGGTCGGAGTTCTCGATTCTGATCACGCCGGGCACCACCTCCTCGGGGATGTCGGACAGGGCAGGCAGGGCGCTGGTCGTCACGGGGTGCTCCTGGATGATTCGAGGGCGGACAAGAAGGGCAGAAATGGCGGGACTTCGTCGGGGTCACAGAGGATTTCGAGAAACGAGGGTCCGGTGGCGGTGAAGCTGTGGTCCAGTGCGTCGGGCAACCGGTGGGCGTCGGAGACGGTGCGGGCGGGTAGCCCCGGGAACATGGCCGCGATGCCTGCTCCCAGATGGGACGATTGAAAGCGGTTGAAGCTGTAGCGATCCCGGTAATAGAGCTGTTCGCGGGTGACGCACATGGCGTGCGCGTTGTTGTTGAACACCACGAAGGTGATGGGCAGGTCGTGTTCGATCGCGGTGTGCATCTCCATGCCGTGCATGAAGAACGAGCCGTCACCCGCGATGACGACGGTGCGGTGCGGGCCGTCGGGCGCGGCGCGGCGGGCGAACGCGGAACCGATACCCGCGCCGAAGGCGTAACCCATTCCGCCCATCCCGAGTGCGACCGTGAAACGTCCGCGCTCGGGTACCCGTAGGTAATGCACCACCGAGGCGCCGGTGTTACCCGCGTCGGCGAAAACATCGGCGCCATCGGGCAGCGCGCGCTCGATGGCCTCGACGACGGTGCGATAGCGCAGGCCGGGCCCCGCGGCTTCGGGGACGGTCATCGCGGTGATCCCGGTGGAGCGCGCGCTCGTGACCGGCGCCGCGCCGAGGCCTGCCAGCAGGGTGGTGATGGTTTCCGCGAG
The DNA here is from genome assembly GCF_052814245.1 of Nocardia sp. IBHARD005. Classification (NCBI taxonomy): domain Bacteria; kingdom Bacillati; phylum Actinomycetota; class Actinomycetes; order Mycobacteriales; family Nocardiaceae; genus Nocardia; species Nocardia sp. IBHARD005. The sequence continues at coordinate 6,116,260 of NZ_CP199935.1, read as the reverse complement.
ATCCGCACTGGTGGTGTGGGTTGTCGCCAGGTAGGGCGGTAATGCGCCGACGCTGAGTACCGGCAGGTCGGCGAGGGCGGCATCGAGGCCGGCGCGCGCGGTGACCGGCAGGCGGGTGCCGATCAGCAGGCAGGCGCTCGCCGCCGCCAAAGCCTCGACCAGCTCGGCGTGGCCCATAGTGCCCGCGACACCGCAGTAGCCGGGGCCGGTGTTGGAGTACACGTCCTTGGCATCGGGGGCTAGGCCGATGGAGGCGTCGAGCGCGGCGACCAGTTCGGCGAGTTCGTCGCGGGCATTGTCGCGCGCGATCTGATCACCGGCGATGATCACCACCTTTCCGATGCGGCGGGCGTCGGCGAGTTCGGCCGCGAAGCTGCGCGCGGAGATGCCGGGCGCCAGTGGGGACATCGAGGAGTCCCGGCCCGCCTCGGCAGTCGGCACGGCTGAGATATCCGGCATCGCCTGTTGCTGAACATCTTTCGGAATCAGCAGCACCGCGGGTCCACCGCCCTCGGCCGCGGCGATCGCCGCCTCGAGCTGGGCGGGTAGCTCGGCCGGATCGGTCACGCGGGCGCAGTATCGGCTCACCGCGGCGAACAGTGCTGCCGCATCGATGGATTCGGCCAGGCCGCTCGAATCCTGAAATGCGCCGATCCCTTCGAGGTTGGTGGGAGCCTGTCCGACCAAGGCCAGTACCGGTACTCGCGAAGTGAACGACTCGGCAAGTCCGGCAACGAGATTCATGGCGCCGCCGCCCGAAGTGGCAGCCACGACTCCCATTCCGCCGGTGCTGCGCGCGTACCCGTCAGCCATGGTGGCCGCGGAGAACTCGTGCTTGGCGACGATTCCGGCAGGCGAACCGCCCGCGTCGAAGATCGCGTCGTACAGGTCCTCGATATTGGCGCCGTCGACGCCGAAGATCTGGGTGATTCCCCGGTCGGCTACCGTTCGTACCAGGTAGTCGACCACTCTGTCCGGCATCGGCCCTCCTTCTCCGCGACGAAATGTGACGCCGCTGTGCACCGCGTCTGCCTGGATTACGAGGCGCACCGGGTGGGGGTTCAGAGGGTGGGCGAAAACTAACCCTTGTGTGTACGTACACATATACGTATAGTGAGTTCATGCCCAACAAGACCATCTACGTATCCGACGACGATCTCCCCGTGTTCCAGCGGGCGCAGGAGCTCGTCGGCGGCAACCTCTCCAGCACGGTGGTCAGCGCGCTGCGCAGGCTGATCGAGCTGGAAGAAGGCCGCGAGGCCGGCTTCGAGGAGGTCGTCTTGCAGGTGGGTCGCGACGGTGTCCGGCAGGTGCGCTTCCAGGGCGTGCTGCTGGGCGAATGGCGCGATGTCGGCGATAAGCGGGTGCTGCACCAGCAGGTTTACCGCAGCCGCAAGGGCAAGCTCGTGCTCCACACGCACTCGGCGCTGTGGTCGGACTATCCGACCGGGGACGCTGCGGGCGACCTGAAGGACTGGAAATACTGGCGCCGCATGTTCGGCATCGGTGACCGGCCGTGGGACTGGGGCGACTACGAGTACGAGATCCTCGACGACCTGAAAGACCTGAAGGATCGCGTGCCCGACAAGCTCTATCGCAAGGTCGAAGACATCACCGCGCACCCGCAGATCGAGGAACTCGACATCTAACTCCTCGACCACAACCACACACCGAACACCCGAACCGCAGCCCCTGGGGGCTGTGTGGATAACTCATGCATTTATTCGCACCATTGAATGTAATCCTCTGGAAAGGGACGACCATGGTCAACTCGGCCATCACCGCACGCGGCCTGCACAAGGCCTACGGCGACAAAACAGTTCTCGACGGCATCGACATCACCGTCGCCGAGGGCACTGTTTTCTCCCTGCTCGGCCCCAACGGCGCGGGCAAGACCACCACCGTGCAGATCCTCACCACGCTGATCGCAGGCGATGCGGGGGAGTGCACGGTGGGCGGCCACGATGTGGTGACCGACCGTGGCGGGGTGCGCGAGCTGATCGGCGTCACCGGGCAGTTCGCCGCGGTCGACGAGCTACTGACCGGCCGGGAGAACCTGCACATGATGGGCGACCTCAACCATCTACCGCGCCGCGAAACCCGCACTCTGGCAGCGGAACTGCTGGAACGCTTCGACCTGGTCGAGGCCGCCGACAAGCCCGCGAGCACCTACTCCGGCGGCATGACCCGCAGGCTCGATCTGGCGATGACGCTGGTCGGCAATCCGCGGGTGATCTTCCTCGACGAACCGACCACCGGCCTCGACCCGCGCAGTCGCCGCTCCATCTGGGAGATCATCCGCGGCCTGGTCGACGATCTCGGCGTCACCGTCTTCCTCACCACCCAGTACCTCGAGGAGGCCGACCACCTGGCCGATCGCATCGCGGTGCTCGACAACGGCCGAATCGTCGCCGAAGGCACCGCGGCAGAACTGAAGCGACTGATTCCCGGCGGCCATATCCGCATAGATTTCACCGATCAGCCCGACGTGGTCGCCGCCCAGCGGGCGTTCGGCTCGACGGCGAAGGTGGTCGAGGGCGCCGACGGGCTCACTCTCGCCGTGCCGAGCGACGGCGGTGTGCGTTCGCTGCGCGCCGTACTCGACCTGCTCGATGCCGAGAACATCGAAGCGGGTGGCATTTCCGTGCACACCCCGAATCTCGACGACGTCTTCCTCACCCTCACCGGCATGAGCGGTCAGCGGCCGGAGGCGGAAGCGGAGCGTGACCACGCGGGCCGCCCGCGCATGACCGATGTCAAAAGCCACGCCACCATCGAGCAGGAGTCACTGCGATGAGCACTCTGACCAAGTCCAAGTCCTATGTTTTCGCCGACACGATGACGATGTTGCGGCGCAACATGATTCACGTCAAGCGCTACCCGAGCATGACATTCAGCATCATCATCATGCCGATCGTGCTGATGCTCGTGTTCAAGTACGTCTTCGGTGGGGCGCTCGAGAAGTCCTCGGGCGGTAGCTATATCGACTATCTGGCACCGGGCATGATGTTGCTGTTGCCCGCCTATCTGACGGTGTCGGTAGCGGTCTCGATCGCCACCGACGCGAGCAAGGGGATCGTGAATCGCTTTCGGGTGATGGCGATTTCGCAGTCCTCGGTGCTCACCGGGCACGTGCTCGGAGCGCTCATCCAGGCGATGGCGGGTGTTGTCGTGATGACCGCCGTCGCGGTGCTGGTCGGCTTCCGGCCGAACGCGAACGTCGTCGAGTGGGTCGGCGCGTTCGGGCTGCTCGCACTGGTGACGTTCGCCTTCACCTGGCTCGCCATCGCGCTCGGCCTGCTCTCGCCCACTCCCGAAAGTGCCAGCAACGCACCATTTCCCATCGTGCTGCTGCCCTTCCTCGGCAGTGGCCTCGTCGCCACCGACACGATGCCGGTCGGGATGCGCCAGTTCGCCGAATACCAGCCCTTCACGCCCATCACCGAGACGCTGCGTGGGCTGCTGATGGGCACCGAGATCGGCGCCAACGGCTGGATCTCGCTGGCCTGGTGCGCGGTCATCGCAGGCGGCGGCTTCCTGTGGTCAACCCGCCTCTCCGCGAATTACAGCCGGACTCACGCGGGCGGCTAGTCAGGTAGGCGGCCGCCGGTCGAGAACGTGGGGGCTTACCCCGTACCCGGTGAGTTACCCATGTTCTCGCTAAATCTGTTGAACGGTCCCGGATTGCGATCCGGGACCGTTCTGTGTTCAGACCTGGGCGACCAGGACGGTCCGGCCGGAATCGATGGAGGTGATCTCCACCTTGCTGATCGAATCCGGCGGGGCGTCGATGGTGCGATCCACCGTCAGTTCGGTGCCGGGGCCCGCGGGCCACTGATCGAGTTCGAACCGCTGCTCACCCGCGGTGACCACCAGCCCGTACGTTTGGGTGTAGCTGGAGCCGTAGGCGCTCGGCGCATAGCGGCAGGTCATTACCAGGCGCGTGCGGTCACCATCACGGACCAGCTTCACCTGCGCGCTCACCGGTGTCTGCTCCACCGCCTGCATCTGCTGCTCCGCGACGATCTGTTCGGTCGAAGTCTGCGAGCGCGTCACGGTGAACGTCACCGGAATCGCGATCGCCACCGCGGCCGCGGCAGCGGCCACCGCGCTCCCGGCACTCACCCAGCGCCGCCGCTTCCTGCGTCGTTCGGCGGCCGCGGCCAGCGCCGGGATCAGGTCGGGGACCTGCGGGGCAATCGACTCCGGCGATTCGATCATCGACAGCGCGGTATCGCGGTCGACCAGACCGAGCATGCCCGGCATCCCGGACAGTTCGGCGACCGCCTGCCGGCAGTGCGCGCAATCGAGCAGGTGCGTCTCGTATTCGCGCCGCTCAGCGGCACCGAGCGAACCGAGGACATAGGCAGCGTCCCAGGTGCTGTACTCGTCGGCGAGGTCGGTCATCGGTTCGTCACCCCCATCTCCTGTAGCGCCAGCCGCATGGCGCGCATGCCGTAATGCAGGCGCGATTTCACCGTCCCCGGTGGGATGCCCAGTTCGTCGGCGATCTGGGCCATGCCGAGGCCGCGATAGTAGGCCCGCACGATCACCTCGCGATGGTCCGGGCTCAGCGTGCTCAGTGCGTCGGCGACCAGCCAACCGTCGAGTGCCCGATCCGATTGGTCGGGGCTCACCTGCTCCGGCGGGGTGTCGGTGCCGAACTCGCGGCGGTGCCTCGCGCTGCGATGTTCGTCGACCGCGAGATTACGAGCCACGGTGAACAACCATGCGCGCGGCGAGGTTTCGGTTTGTTCCAGGACGGCGGGGCGCTGCCAGGCGCGCAGCAGCGTCTCCTGCACGATGTCCTCGGCCCGGCCGGGATCGCGCACCAGCCCGAGGGTGAAACGCCACAGTGCGGGTGCGTGCTCGGCGTAGAGCGCGCGCATCAATTCGTCGCGACCATCGTTCATCGGCGGCCCTGGTCACTGCTCGTCGTAATTCATGAGTCACTCCTGCTCGTCGAAGGAGTAACGGTGTCAGTTGCGTTCGAGTTCAATCGGGTGTGTCGCCAGCAGTGCCAGCGGCAACGGCTGACGCCGCAATACCGCGGCCCACAGGTCATGGCGGTCGGTGGCGATCGGGTCCGAGGGCAGCGCCGAGACCACGATCCAGTCGTCGTTGTCGAGTTCGCCGTCGAGCTGGCCCATCGACCAGCCCGCGTACCCGGCGAAGATCCGGATCTGCTCGATGAGCGGGCCGATCTCGGCGGGGTCGGCGTCCAGATCGACCAGCACCACCCGGCCGTCGACCCGGCGCAGCCCGCGGATATCGGAAATGTCGGCGCCCGCGCGCAGCACCCCCAGGCACAGCGCCGCATCGCGTTTGACCGGGCCGCCGATGTAGAGGTCGGTCGGGGCGGCGGCCAGGTCGGCCCAGGCGGGCAGCACATCGACGACCGGGGTCTCGCTCGGCCGGTTCAGCACCACGCCGAGGCTGCCCGCGTCGTTGTGCTCGATCACGTACACCACGGTGCGCCGGAAAGTAGGTTCCACCAGGTCGATCGCGGACACCAGCAGGTTGCCCGCCCGCACGTTCACCGCGGGCTGACCGCGCCGCCGATCGTCGCCGTGCCCGTCGCGAGTCCGGCGCTCGTCCGGGTCGTCTCCGCCTGCCACCGAGCCATCATCGCATTGGAGCGGCGGTACGCGCTTCCCGCGGACCGGATCGGAACCGGAATTTCTTCCCGCGCGGGCCCGTGGGATCGCCCGGTAGGGTCGCGCTATGCATTTGCCCGAGGTCCTGCTCGACGACAGCGACGCCGTGTACGACTACTACCTGCGGCATCAGCAGAACAGGTGGAAGGCGCTGGCCTCGTACGCGGTGCTGGCCCGGCGGTTCCGGCCGCGCGTGATGTTCGCCGATGGCGCGAAACAGCAGCTGAAAGCGCTGGTCCGCAGTGGCCGTCCGGTGATCTTCGCGATCAACCATCTGTCCACCAGCGACCCGTACACGATCGCGGCGACGGCGTGGCGCTCACCGTTGCGCTCGAAGATCGGGCGGATTCGGGTGCTGGCCAAGGACGAGCTCTTCATCGATCCCGAGCAGCGGCGCAAGGTGGACATGATGGGCGGGATTCCGGTGTTCCGCGGCAAGGACCATGGGATTCGGGCGGTCAACGCCGCAGGTCAGCGCATGATGGATGTGTGCGCGCAGCGGTTGGCCGCCGGTGATCACCTCGCGATTTTCCCCGAGGGGACCTGCAATGAGGTAGATCACACCATGGTGCAGGCGGTCGGTAGCGGGATCGGCCATATCGCGTTCCGGGCGGCCAAACTGGCTGCCGCGCCCGCGCTGGTCGCCATCGGGATGAACTACGGGAACCGTGACGCTACCGTGGCAACGACCGCTGCCGAGGCGGTGTCCGGGGTCGCGTACTTCCGGGCGCCGATTCTCGAATTGCCGCAGCGGCCCGCCGACATCGCCAGGCTCGTCAAAGAAGAGCTGCAACTGGCTGTCGACGGGGCCGTCGCGCACTACTGAGGTAGGCCGAACAACTCTCTGGCTCGCTGCGGGACGTAGGCGATGTAATCGGGGTGGGTGGTGATGAAATGCAGAACCACCGGGCACATCGGCAACACGCTGAAGCCTTGGTCGCGGCTGGCGTCGAGTGCGGACTCGACCAGGATGTTCGCCAAGCCGCGGCCTTCGAATCGGGGGTAGATCTCGGTGTGGACGAGCGCGCGTTCGTCGCCGGTGTCCTGGTATTCGATGTAGCCGGCGGGTTGACCGTCGGCGGTGAGTTCGAACCGCTCGAGCGCGGTGTTGTTGCGGACCTCGGTCGCCATAGGTTGACGCTACCGTGTTGGCTGGTTTCGGCCCTTATTGTTCGGTGGTCATTGTTCGGTGGTCCTGGGCGTTGAGGGATGACCGGGGTTTGGTAGTCCCAGGCAGGTTTGACGCTGTGTTTATTGGAGCGCTGGCGCGCTCGAGTCCGCGGCCCGAGGGGCCGCCGATCAGGCGCCGCGGAATCGCTCCTTCGTCGCATCTCCGCGGCGCCTGATCGGCGACCCGCCGCGGACCGGCCACTTCGTGGCCGCCGCTCCCCAGGGGTCGCGGGTGTGGGTTGGGAGTGCGGTCATGGCGGTTTTGGGGTGTGCGGTGTGGGTTGGGAGTGCGGTCATGGCGGTTTTGGGGTGTGCGGTGTGGGGTGGGAGTGCGGTCATGGCGGTTTTAGGGTGAACGGTGTGGCTGGAACTGCGGGGATGCGGGTTTTGGTCTCAGGGCGGAAGATGTCGGGATGACTCGTGGACCGCTCGTTGTGCTTGCACCGGACAAGTTCAAGGGTTCGCTGTCGGCACCTGAGGTCGCGCAGGCGTTGGGGCGGGGGATTGCTCGGCGGGCGCCGCAGGCGCAGGTGCGGTGTGTGCCGGTGGCCGATGGCGGCGATGGGATGGTCGACGCTTTCGTGGCGTCGGGGTGGCAGCGCGTGGAGCTCGCCGCGCCCGGGCCGACCGGGGAGGTCTCGACGGCGGTGTACGCGGTGCGCGGCGATACCGCGGTGGTGGAGTTGGCGGCTGCCGTGGGGCTGGTGAAATTGCCGGGTGGGCGGCTGGATCCGCTGCGGTCCGACACGTTCGGGTTGGGGGTGGCTATCGCGCACGCGCTCGACGCGGGGGCTCGCGAGATCGTGCTCGGGCTCGGTGGGAGTGCATCGACCGATGGCGGGGCGGGATTGTTGCGGGCGCTCGGATTGCGGCTGCTCGATCGGGAGGGCCGGGAATTGGCCGGGGTCGCGGATGTGGCCGTGATGCTCGAGCAGGTTGCCTCGGTGGATCGAGGCGGGCTGCATCCGGCGGTCGCGACGGCTCAGTTCACGCTTGCCTGCGATGTGGACAATCCGTTGCTCGGACCCGCCGGGGCGGTGGCGGTGTACGCGCCCCAGAAGGGTGCCGATCCTCGACAGATGCTGAAACTCGAAGCAGGACTTACCAATTGGGCCGCGGTCCTGGGTACGGGCTACGCCGAGATCGGTGGGGCAGGCGCGGCGGGTGGTACCGGATTCGGGGTGCTCGCGGTGCTCGGGGCGCAGGTGCGCAGCGGGATCGATGTGCTGCTCGAGCTGCTGGAATTCACGACGCTGATCGACGGGGCCACACTGGTTGTCACCGGTGAGGGCTCGCTGGATCATCAGAGCATGCACGGGAAGGCGCCGGTCGGGGTCGCGGCCGCGGCCAAGAAGGCCGGCGTGCCGGTGGTCGCGGCGGTGGGCCGAACTCTGTTGTCGCCCGGCGAGATTCGCGCCGCGGGGTTCGCCGCTTGCTACCCGCTCAGCGACCTGGAGCCCGATCCCGCGCGCTCGATGATGGCCGCGGCGAACCTGCTCGAGCGCATCGGCGAGCGAATCGCCGTGGAACACTTGCTATGACGCGCTGATATTCACCGCGCGATTCGCCGAGGGCGCAGGGTTGGACGTATGGGCGGCGGCACTCAACGCCGCGCGGTGCTCATCGCCCCAGGATTCGAGCGGCTCCAATGCGAGGCGAAGGGTCTCGCCCAGCTGGGTGAGCGAGTACTCCACCCGCGGGGGGATCTCGGGGAAGATCTCGCGGTGCACCACGCCGGCGCTCTCCAGATGACGCAGGTTCTCGGCGAGCACCTTCTCGCTCACGCCGTCGAGCAGCCGCCGGATCTGGCCGAACCGCTGCGGCCCGGCGCCGAGCACCCACATCAGGTGCAGTTTCCATTTACCGCCGACGACATCGATGGCCAGGCTCATGCCACACACAGTGTGATCTGCATCACTACTCATCTTCGGCGCACCCTTCTGACCGTATTTCGAACCTCTAGGTAAGCAACCACACCCGAACGTTCGGTCTTCCCGACGATACCCGCGCCGACCACCATGGAAAGCGGCGCCGAACCGTCCAGTTCCGAGTATCGAAGGGCCTCACTATGTCCCAGCACACCGCATCCATTTCCGTTCTCGGCCTCGGCCCGATGGGTCAGGCCATGGTCAAGGCCTTCCTCGAAGCAGGCGTCGAGGTAACGGTATGGAATCGCAGCACCGCCAAGGTCGACGCGATGGTGGCGCTGGGTGCCAAGCGCGCAGGCACCGTCGCCGAGGCGCTCGCCGCCAACGAGGTCTGCGTGCTCAGCCTGACCCACTACGACGCCATGTACGACGTGCTCGGTCAGGCCGTCGACCAGCTGCCCGGCAAGGTCATCGCCAACCTGTCCTCCGATTCACCGGACAAGGCGCGGGCGGGCGCGAAGTGGGTTCGTGAGCGCGGCGCCGAATTCATCTCCGGCGGCGTGATGTCGGCCGGCGACAATATCGTCCATCCCTCGTCCTACATCTTCTACAGCGGCCCGAAGGCGGTCTTCGACGCGCACGCCGAACTGCTGCGCCCGCTCAGCCCGCAGGAATACCTCGGCGCGGACGACGGCTTGGCCCAGATCTTCTACCAGGCACTGTTGATCACCTTCCACCCCTGGTTGCTGGCGTTCGACCAGGCATCGGCGATGATCGCGAACTCCGGCCACAGCATCGACCAGTTCGTACCGTTCGCCGTCCGCTCCGCCGGCGCCTACCCGTTCTTCATCGAACAGTTCGCCGAGGCGAACAAGGCGGGCGGGTTCGTGGAGCTCGCGCACCTGAAGATGATGGATGCGGGCGCCCAGCACATCATCGACGCCAGCGAAGAGGCAGGCGTCGACGCGAGCTTGTCCCACCTCGCACAGTCGTTCTGGCGCAAGGCTGTCGCAGCCTCCGAGGCGACCGGCAAGCAGATCTCGCCGTACGCCCTGTTCCGCGGCGAGGCGTCCTGATGCTGACCTCGGGCCGGGCGCCCGCGCCCGAATCGACGTTCCCGGTATTTCGCGGATGACACACCGAAACCGTTCGGCGCGGTGCCGAACGGTTTCGGGTGTTCACGCGGTCTCGGCGCCTGATCCCAATCTCGGGAACGGCTCGGTGGAGAACACCACTTCCACCGCTACCTCGAAATAGGCCGCGAGTCGCAGGGCGAGGTGCAGGCTTGGGCTGTATTCGCCGCGTTCGAGATAGCCGACGGTTTGGTAGTGCACGCCGAGCGCTTCGGCCAGGTCCCGCCGCGAGATGCCGCGCTCGGCGCGCAGCATCGCGATGCGGTTGTAGATGACTTCAGAAGGCACGCTGCATCGCCTTGTCCCTTCGCTGTGCCATCACGGACCCGGACTCGTTGTTCGCCATGCGCCGCAGGATGAACGGTGCGATCATCAGGCCGACAATTGCCCAAAGGCCCAGCACCCCAATGGTTTCCAGGTGCCGCCACGACTGGTCGAGTTCGATCGTGACCGCGTCGGCGGGCAGCAGTGCCGAACGCATTCCGAGGCCGAGCCAGTAGATCGGAAACACCTGGGCGAGTCCCTGCAACCAGCCGGGCATGGCGGTGATCGGGTAGAAGATGCCGGAGATGGCGATAATGCCCATCAGCGGCATGGTCAGCAGGAAGCCGGTGCGCGCGTCAAGGACGCTGCCGAGTATCGCGCCGAACGGCAACACCGCGAGCAGACCGAGCGCGACCACCCACGCGAAGGTCGCCACCGCGCCCGGGCCACTCAGTGAGAAGCCACCGATGATCACCATGCTCACGCCGAGCACGATAGCCAGCTGCACGATGACAGCGCCCGCCGTGGTCACGATCTTGCCGACGAAGTAGCCGGCCATCCCCTTGGGGACCGCCTTGGCGCGCAACAACGTGCCGTCTTCGCGATCCAGTACCAGCACGTTGAGCAGGGCATACATGCCGTTGAACGAGATGATGGTCGAGAGCATGCCCGGCACGGCCAACTCGGCGATCGAAAGCCCGCTGTCGCCGTAGGTCTTGTTTCGAAGCAGGAACAGCACGCCGAGGGTGATGGCGGGCGTGAGGAACTGGCCGATCAGATCGACGGGGTTGGTGTAGGCCTGGCGCAGTTCGATGAGACCGCGGCTGATGCCTGCCCGGGTGCCGCTCATTCGGTGACCTCCGCGAGAGTGTGGACGGCAGCGGTTTCCTCGCCGGATTCCGCGCGCCGAACCAGGGTCATATAGGTGTCTTCGAGCGAGGCTCGACGTACCTCCAGATCACCGATGGAGTCGCCGTGCTGCTTGAACAGTTCGTGCACGAACTTGGTGGACTCGGTGGTGGTGTGCACGAAGAGCTGGTCATCGATAGACCAGCTGACCTGGGCTTCGCCCGCGATCGACCGGGACAGTTCGTCGGGGGACCCGTCGGCGATTATTCGCCCGCCCGCCAGGATCAGTATCCGGTCGGCGAGTTTCTCGGCCTCGTCGAGGTCGTGCGTGGTGAGTAGGACGGTGGTTTCGTCGAGATCGGCCAAACGGTGCACCAGGTCGTGGAAGTCGCGTCGGGCTGCCGGGTCGAAACCGGCGGTCGGTTCGTCCATGAACAGCAGTTCGGGCTTTCCGACGATGCCGATCGCCACGTCCAACCGTCGGCGTTGACCACCCGACAGTGTCGAGATCTTGGTGTCGGCCTGGTCGGTCAGTCCGACCAGATCGATGAGTTCGCCTGTGTCCCAAGGCCGTTGAACTCGATCCGTGGCGTACGGGGCGTAGTAGGTGCCGAGGTGCCGAAGTAGTTCGGCCACTCGCCATTTCGCGTGGTCACGCCAGGATTGGAGCACCACACCGATGCGGGCGCGCCAGAGTTCGTCACCGTGTTCGGGATCGGTCCCCAGCACGTCGACCCGGCCGGCCGACTTCCTGCGGAACCCCTCGAGGATCTCGATCGTGGTGGTTTTGCCCGCGCCGTTCGGCCCGAGCATGACGAGCACTTCCCCGCGCTTCGCTTGAAATGTCACATCGTGCAGGACGTCGGTCTCGTCGTATCGCATCCGTAGTTGCGCGACATCGAGAACGACGTTGTTGTTCGAAGCCATGAGTCCTCCCAGTCATCGACCTTCGATGACATGTAGCATACGTACTACATTCTATCGCGGCAATACTTCGCCGAAACGGAGGCAACTCGAAACTGGGAGCACTGCTCTTGACTTGAAGTCCCGCTTCGCGCATGCTTGTACTCAACAGAGAGCAGTGCTCACGGTTACAGGAGTGATCAACATGGACAACGCGACCCGCCACCTCCCCCCGACCGGCATCGACCCGATCGTCAACAAGATCGCCAACCTGCTGCCCAAGCTGGGGATCAGCATCATGGGTTCGCGGCTGCTGGCCGTGCGCGGCCGCAAGAGCGGTGAATGGCGCACCACCATGGTCAACGTGATGACGGCCGCCGACGGCGAGCGCTACCTGGTCGCGCCGCGCGGGCACGTCCAGTGGGTGCGCAATCTGCGGGTGGCGGGCGACGGCGAACTGCGCCTCGGCCGCAAAACCGAACAGTTCACCGCCACCGAGGTCGCCGACGCCGACAAGGTGCCGCTGCTCCGGCTGTACCTGGAGAAGTGGGGCTGGGAAGTCGGGAAGTTCTTCGACGGCGTCACCAAGGACGCGACCGATGCCGAATTGATCGCCATCGCGCCGGGTTTCCCCGTTTTCCGACTCTCCTAGGGCTTGCTCAAGAACTCGATCGCGGCGGCATAGCCGTGGATTCCCAGCCCCGCGATGACCGCGGTGGCGATCGGGGAGACGAACGAGTGGTGCCGGAACTCCTCGCGCGCGTGCACATTGCTGATGTGCACCTCGACGATCGGCACCTCCGGGATCACCAGGGCGTCGCGCAGCGCGACCGAGGTGTGGGTGAGGCCGCCGGGGTTGATGACGATGGCCGACACCTCGCCGCGGGCCTGCTGGATCCGATCGATCAGCGCGCCTTCGTGATTGGACTGGAACGTGATGACCTTGCGGCCGAATCGGGTGGCGGTCTGTTCGCACAGTGCGACGACATCGTCGAGGGTGTCGGCGCCGTAGACCTCGGGCTGACGGGTGCCGAGCATGTTGAGGTTCGGTCCGTTGATGATCAGGATCGGACCAGTGGCCTGCTCGGTTTCCATGCATGCCAGTGTATCTAGGTGTACCCGCACCGGTGTATCTAGGTGTACCCGCACCGGTGTATCTAGGTGTACCCGCACCGGGTCGTATTGTGGCTGTGTTTTTGGAGCGCTGGCGCGCTCGAGCGGGGCCCTGGAGGCCCCGATCTTCCCTCCCTCCGGGCACTCCTTCGTCGCACCCTCCGGTCAGTCCAGATCGGGGCGGGCCCCTTTGGGTAGGGACATACAGGGTGTGCCCGGCCGGTTGGGTTACAGGCCGGTGGGTTACAGGCCGGTTGGGTTACAGGCCGGTGGGTTACAGGCCGGTTGGGTTACAGGCCGGTGGGTTACAGGCCGGTTGGGTTACAGGCCGGTGGGTTACAGGCCGGTTGGGTTACAGGCCGGTGGGTTACAGGCCGGTTGGGTTACAGGCCGGTTGGTCCCTCCGAGCGCAGGTCGTCGACCTTGCGCATGGCTTCGCGGAGTTCGGCCAGCCAGGTTTCTGCGTGTTTGCCCGCGAGTTTGACCGTCCAGGCCAGTGCGTCGGCGCGGGAGCGGGCTACGCCTGCGTCGATGAGGGTGTCGAGGACCTGGCGTTCGGGCTGGCGTAGGCGGGTCATCACGGGGACGGCCAAGTGGGTGAAGATGATTCGCTCGCCGTCTACTTTCACCCCCCAGGCGACGCTGCGGCCATAACGGCGCTGGGCCTCGTCGGCGATCTGCATGCGCGCGGGGCGGGTCGACTCGCGGAAGCGGGCGAGTGCGCCTTCTTTGGTGGCTGCTGGGGTGCTCGCGTCGCCGGAGACGGGCAGTTCGCCGACCACGACGATCTCGTCGCGGTCGATCTCGATCTCCACCGGGCCGGTGAACCAGTCGGCGGGCAATCGTCCGGCGAACCAGTCGGGGGCGTCGGCGGGATCGGGAAGGTCGGCTTGCTGCCAACCGCCGGGTCGGCCGAATCCGCGTCCGCGTCGGTCGTTCCGCATGGAAATCACCTGCTATCTCTGTTGCGCACTTTGCGTTGATTACAAGATTACGCCGATATCAGCGTGTTGGATTTCACTCTGCGTGAACGGGTGCGCACCGGCCCGGCACGGCCGACGCCCTGCGGTTGGACGAAGATGGCCTGGGTACCCTCGCGTTGAATCGCCGGACAAATGCGAGATCCGCACCACGCGGCGCGGCTGTCGGTACGGTTGACACAGCAGTTGTTGCCGCTTACAGGGCGAGGTTGGAAAACGGACCTTCATTCGGGCGAGATTTCCGGCACAATCGAGGCGTCGAGGTCGGGCAGTGGCCCGGCGTACCGGGGCATTGGAGACGGGTCAACTTCGGGTACGGTGGATTTGTTACCGGAGTGGCAAGAGTGAAGAGTGGGCGATATGGATGTGTGGGGATCCCGCCGCTTTCGCGTCCGGGGCGCAATGGCGATCGCGGGGGTTGCGACCCTCGCCATCGCACTGTGCTCGTGCGGAGTGGGTGGGAAGACGAGTGAGTCGGAGACGGTGGTCCAGCGGTTCACCGAGCTTCTCGATGTGCAGGACTACGGCAAGGCCGCCGACCTGACCTCCTACCCCGCTGCCGCATCGGCAACCATGAAGCAAATGTTCGAGGGCCTGCAATCGGGCACCGTCGACTACGAGGCATCACAGGTCATCGACCTCGACAAGCAATCGGCGATCTTCAGCATGGAGGTCGCCTGGAACTTCGGCGAGAATAAGGACTGGACCTACACACTGCAGGGCACCGTCCGCAAGCTCGCCATCGGCTGGCGGATCTCCTGGGAGCCCGCGGTGGTGATGCCGCAGCTGGAGAACAATCGCACCGTCAAGCTCGTGCGCACGACCGCGAAGCCGCCGCCGAAGGTTGTCGACCTGCCGGGTGAGGCGCTGATGACCGAGCAGACACTCAACGTCATCAAGATCGACCCGAGCCGTACCGGCGATCTCGTCGGCACCACCAACGCGCTCGCCGACGCCATCGAACCGGTCGCGCCGCTGATCACCGGGCCGTCCCTGATGCAGCAGCTGGCGGGCTCGCAGGGCAAGCCGATCGTCGCGGTGAATCTGCGCGAGGGGGATTTCGCGATCCTGGAACCGCGGATGGCCAGGGTGCCGGGCGTGGTGATGGAGAAGCAGCCCAAACTGATCTCGGCCGACCGGCGCACGCGCTCGCCGATGCTCGACGCGTTGCGCAAGGTGTGGCAGGACAGTCTCGAGGCCACCTCGGGCTGGGGCGTGCAGATCTTCGAGGCCGACGGCAGGTTCGTCAACCAGGTGGCCGGATATCAGGGGCCCGCCGGGCCGGATATCGCCGCGACCATGGATCAGCGGTTACAGCGTGCCGCCGAGGACGCGGTGGTGAGCGCGGGGACCCCGGCCACGGTCGTGGCCATCCAGCCCTCGACCGGCGCGGTTGTCGCGGTGGCGCAGAACTCCTACGCCACCGAGAAGGGTCCGATCGCCTTCACCGGGCTGTTCCCGGCGGGCGGCACGATGGAGCTGTTCCGCGCCGTCGCCGCGGCGACCAAGAACAAGCCGCCGCAGGACGTCACGGTGCAGGAAGCGGCCGAGGCGGCCACCGCGCTCGGCGTCGGCGTCGACTTCAAGGTGGCCGGGCTCGACGAGGTGACCGGGCGGATCAGCGCGCCCGGCCGCAGCACCGAACAGGTGCGCCAGGGCGCGGGTGCCGATGCGGTGCAGGTCAGCCCCTTCGGCATGGCTATCGCGGCTGCCGCGATTTGGCGTGGCTCGGTGGTGCCGCCGATGATCGTGGCGGGCAATCCGGGCACAACCGATACGCCCGCTCCCGCGCTGCCCCAGCCCGCGGTGGACCGGTTGCGCGCGATGATGCACGAGGGCATCGGTAAGCCGGAAACGGCTGCGCTGCGTGGATTCCGCGACATCACCGCGTTCGCCGCCACCGGCGACACCGACGGGTGGCTGCTGGCCACGATGGGCGATCTGGTCTTCGCGGTGCACATCGCCGACGTCGACAGTAGCGACGCCACGTCACGACTGGCGGCCGTCTTGCTGAAATCGCTGTCGACGCCGGAGCCGTAGGCGCGGGGTCAGCACTGCTCAGTGGGCACGAACCCGGTCTCGAAGGCGATCTCGAGCGGTTACGCTACGTCCGTGAAAAGGTACGCGCCGTTCGGTATCGATGCTCTCTTGGTGATCGTCTTCTGCGCGATCGGGAGGCGCAGTCACGACGAGGCTGTCCTCGCCGGTCTGCTGAAAACGGTGTGGCCCTTCGGTTTAGGGCTGATCCTCGGCTGGGGGTTAGCTGTGCTCGTCGCGCGGAGTACACGGTTCGACGCAACGGCGTTGTGGCCGAGCGGAATCCTGATCTGGGCAGGCACCTTCGCCGGCGGGATGGTCTTTCGCACCATCAGCGGACAGGGTGTCGCGCTGAGTTTCATGATCGTCGCGGCGAGCGTGCTCGCGCTGTTCCTCTTGGGCTGGCGCGCCGCGATACGCGCGCTGCGGTGACACCGATGGATAGTCAGTACATGGGTAACTCACCGGGTACGGGCTAACCGGACTCCATTGTTCCGCCGGCCGCGTCCCCGGATTCCCCGCGCCTACGTCTGGCCTGAATACGCGGAGAGGCGGAATAGAATTCCTGCTCGTACTCTTCGTCGTCGGCCTGGGGCGTGCGGAACAGGAACGCGAAGACGATCCAGCCGACGACGGCGACCAGAATGAAGCTGACCAGCCGGTAGACGAACGCGGCCGCGACGGCCTGCGCGGCAGGCAAGCCAGCGCCGACCGTGAGACCGTAGATCAGCGTCGCATCCACGTAGACGATGCCGCCCGGCGCGAACGGAATAGACCCCACCGCCTTGCCCGCCGCGAACGCGATGAGCAGCCCGGACAGCTTGGGATCGGCACCCACCGCGAAACAGGCGGCGCCGAGACACGCCACATCGGCGAACCGGTGCACCAGCGCCCACGCCCCGACGAGCGCCGCGTCCTTCTTCCCCAGATCGACCGACTCGAGCTGCGCCCGGATCTCGGCCAGGTTGGCGATGCCGTGATCGGCGGGCTTCTTCCGCAGGCGGTTGACCAGCCCGAGCACCCGGCGCAGCATGGCCTCGAGCGTGCCGGGATGGCGGGCGAGATAGTTGCCGATGAACACGACCAGCCCGAGCACCACCAGCGAGACGACGAATTTGAACCCGATCCCCTGCCCGACCAGCGCGGCGCCGCCGATTCCGAGCAGCGCCAGCCCGGCGGCGGCGACCACACCCGAGAAGACCAGCTGCCAGGAGGCGACGATCGGGCTCGCGCCCCAGCGGCGGGTCTGGCGGTAGGTGAACGCGGTGGAGAAGACCTGGCCCGCGGGCAGCGTCAGCGACATCGCGGTCGCGCCGTAGACCACCGAGACCGATTTTCCCTGGCTGACATCCACCCCGCCCGCGTGCAGCAGTTGCTTCTGCACGCGCCCGAAACCGCTCATCGACATCGCCTGCAAGACGATGCACAGCACCAGCCACCCCCAGTGGATCTCGGTGAGCGTGCGCCAGGATTCGTGCAGGCGGGGCCACAGATACACGCCTTCGCCGACGAGCAGCGCGAGGATCACCGCGCCGAGCACCCACTTGACCCACCTGAACCGGCGGCGGCGCTCGGCCGGTGCCCCTGTTAGGTCGCCGTCGGCCGTCACGGTCTCAGCCTAACGAACGCATCTGTTCTCCCTCGTCCTCGCGCGGCGCGGCGATCGCGGACTTCGGCCAGGCCAGGCGGGTTTTTCTGCGTCTGCCGCGCAATTGGACCTCGTCTCCGGTTATCCAATGTTCTTGCTCGCTTTCGTCGGCGAAGTAGAGCGCGCTGCCCGAAGCGAGAACGCGGCCGGGATGATCTTTGGCCAATTCGGTGAGCCGCGACGCCTCGTTGACGGGGTCGCCGATCACGGTGTACTCGAAACGATTCGCGGCACCGATGTTTCCGGCGACCGCCAGGCCCGCCGAGACGCCGATGCCGATGTCGAGGCTGGTCACCTCGCGCAGGGCCTCGCGCAGATCGCGGGCCGCGGCGAGTGCGGCACTCGGTGCGTCGGGGCGATCCAGCGGGGCGCCGAAGATGGCCAGCGCCGCGTCGCCGACGAACTTGTTGACGAACCCGTGATGGCTGTCGATCACGTCGACCACCACCCGGAAGAACTCGTTGAGCAGGCTGACCACCTCGGTCGGCGGGCGTTCGGCCGCGGCGGCGGTGGAGCCGACCATGTCCACGAACAGCACCGCCACGAATCGGGTCTCACCGCCGAGTTCGGTGCCGTAGTCCAGTGCCCGTTGCGCCACGTCCTCACCCACGTGCTGGCCGAACAGCTCTTGCAGCTTGCGCCGCTTGGCCGCCTCGTCCATCATCCGGTTGAAGCCGACCTGCAACAGCCCGATCTCGCTGCCGTCGTAGACCTCCACCTGCACATCACGCGAGCCGCCCTGCACCTTGTTGATGGCTTGGGACAACTGGCGCACCGGGTCCGAGATCGACGAACCGGTCAGCATCGACAGCGCCAGCGCCTGCAGGATCACCACGCCACACAGCAGCAGGATCGAGATCGCCAGGGACTTCGCCGAGAACTTCACATCCGAGGAGATCTGGGTCACGCACAGCAGCACGATCGCGATGGTCGGCGCGAAGGTGCCCATGCCCCAGGTCATCGCCATGCGCGTGCCGACGCCGGGCGTCAGCGTGTGGTCGAAGGAGCCCTCGGTCAGCGCCTCGGCGGCGACCGGGCGCAGGATGCGTTCGCCGAGCATGTAGGTGAAACCGAACACGATGGTGGCGGCCATACACTCGGTGACGATCACCGCGCCCGCCAGCTCGGGCGATTCGGTGATGATCATTGCGGCCAGGATCCCACCGCCGATGATCCACAGCACCAGGTGCACGATCGACTGCCGCAGCGGCACGTGCAGCGCCGCCATCTGCTCGCGTCGGCTCGGCGGCCCGCCGCGCATCTGCCAGCGCATCACCGGCCGCAGCATGAGCGCGGCGGCGCCGATGCTCAGCACCGCGGCGACACCGAAAACGAGCAGGGGAGCGAGCAGACCGGTCTGGCGCACCCCACCCGGATCGCCTTCGGGAACCGGCAGGCCGTATTGGATGAACGCCCACACCAGCACCGCGCCGAAGGCATTGGCCAACAGCACCGACGTCAGATACAGCGGCCAGCGCGTTCGCATGGTCTGTTTGACCGCTTCCAAGGGCGCCGACACGACCACCAATCTAGCGTTCGGACCGATAGGCTCTGTCGGGTGACCGACCAGAAGGTAGTTTCGGGGCCCACGTCATTGCCGTGGAGCGCGGATGCCGAGGCAGTTCATCCCCTGGTCCGTAAAGCCGCGGCATGGAGCTGGCGGCTGCTGATCATCTTCGGCGCGTTGCTCGCGGTGGGGATGCTTGTGCAGAAGTTCGCCACGGTGGTGATCCCGCTGGCGATCGCGTTGCTCGCTGCGGCGCTGCTCGCGCCGCTGGTCGATTGGATGCAGCGGGTCGGGATCCCGCGTTCGCTCGGCGTGTTCGTCGCGCTGCTCGGGTCGATCGGGCTGCTCGCGGGGGTGCTGACCTTTGTCGTCGAACAGTTCGTCGACGGTGTGCCCGGTCTGTCCAACGAGGTCACCAACAGCGTGCACAAGGTGCAGGACTGGTTGATCAACGGTCCGCCGCACCTGAGCGATCAGCAGATCCGCAGCGCGGGCGACACCATCGTGCGCACCATTCAGGACAACCGCGAGAGCCTGACCAGCGGCGCGCTGACCACCGCCACCGCCATCGGCCACATTCTCACCGGCGCGTTCCTGATCTTGTTCATCCTCATCTTCTTCCTCTACGGCGGGGATCAGATCTGGAACTTCATCACCCGGATCATCCCCACCGTGCACCGCGAAAAGGTCCGCACCGCAGGCGAATTGGGTTTCGGGACGTTGGTCGGGTTCGTGCGTGCCACCGTCGTGGTGGCGGCGGTCGACGCGATCGGTATAGGAGCCGGGCTGGCGATTCTGCATGTGCCACTCGCGCTGCCGCTGGCCTCGCTGGTGTTCATCAGTGCGTTCATCCCGATCATCGGCGCGTTCTTCGCCGGGTTCGTCGCGGTGTTCATCGCGCTGGTCACCAAGGGTTTGGTGACCGCGCTGATCGTGCTCGGCA
The DNA here is from genome assembly GCF_052814245.1 of Nocardia sp. IBHARD005. NCBI lineage: Bacteria > Bacillati > Actinomycetota > Actinomycetes > Mycobacteriales > Nocardiaceae > Nocardia > Nocardia sp. IBHARD005. The sequence continues at coordinate 6,096,188 of NZ_CP199935.1, read as the reverse complement.
TCATCATCGCGGTGATGCAGCTGGAAGGCCATGTGCTGCAACCGCTGCTGCTCGGCCGGGCCGTGAGCATCCATCCGCTGGCCGTGGTGCTGGCCATCACCGCCGGTTTGGTCGTGGGCGGGATCGCGGGGGCGCTGCTCGCGGTGCCGTTGATCGCGGTGGGCAACACCGCGATTCGGTACCTGCTCGCCGACAGCCCGGCGGAGGCCTTCGGGGAACTGGTCGCCACCGAAGAACGAAAACGGTTCACCGCCGAGCCCGACAAACCGGAGCCCCCAGGTCGCTTCGACGTGGCGAAGCGGCTGCGCAAGGAAGAAGCCGAGTCCGGCGATGCGGACCCACACAGCTGAGCTGAGCTCGGCCGATGCCGCGACCGCGCCGCTGTGGCGGGCCGCGCAGGCGTTTCGGCTGGTCACGCTGCTGTACGCGATCGGGCAGCAGATCGCTTCGGTGTCGTATTACGAGCATCCGCGACTGAGCTGGATGCTGATCGCGGTGATGGCGATCTGGTCGGGAAGTTCCGCGCTGCTGTTGTCGCAGTGGTACTTCCCGGAAGCGACCGGGAAGATCCGTGGCTGGGTGGTGTTCGGCGATCAGGTGGTGACGATCGCGCTGATCGCCTCGACTCGGCTTGTCGCGGATTACGATTGGTACCACGGGCATCAGACCCTGCCGACGACGTTGTGGATCGCGAACTCGGTGATCTCGATGGCGATTCTGCGCGGTCCGGTCGCGGGTGTCGTTGCCGGACTTGCCATGTCGGCTGTGGTGGTGACCGTGCGGGATCAGTGGGGGCAGGACGTGTGGGGCGATGCGACCGCGCCGGTACTCGTTTCGGTGGGGTTGGCGCTCGGGCTTGCGGCCAACACCGCCCGGCGGGCGCAGGGACAGCTGGAGCGGGCATTGCGGATCACGGCGGCGGCGCAGGAGCGCGAGCGGTTGGCGCGCGAGGTGCACGACGGGGTGTTGCAGGTGCTCGCGTTCATCAAGCGGCGCGGTGGCGAGATAGGCGGGCCCGCACAGGAACTCGCGCAGCGGGCGGGGGAGCAGGAGGTGGCGTTGCGGGTGCTGTTGTCCGAACAGGCGCAGCTGCCCGACTCCGGTTCGGGGGAAGTGGATCTGCGTCCGCTGCTCACCGCGCGTGCTACGCCGACGGTGTCGGTGGCCACGCCGGGCGATCCGGTGCGCGTCGGACGGGTGGTCGCGCAGGAGATCGCGGCGGCGGTGACCACCGCGCTGTCGAATGTCTCGCTGCATGCCGGTCCCGACGCGAAAGCCTATGTGCTGCTGGAAGACACCGGCGACGTGCTGGTGGTGAGTGTGCGTGACGACGGTGTGGGGATCGCGGCGGGCCGCCTGCAAGCGGCCGAAGCCGAAGGGCGGATGGGGGTTTCGCGGTCGATCGTCGGGCGCGTCGAGGCGCTGGGCGGTAGTGCCGAGTTGCTCACCGAGGGCGAGGACCTCGGTACCGAGTGGGAATTCCGGATTCCGCGCCACCCGGCGCGCTGAGAAGAGGAGCTGGGCGATGCCGGTCATTACGGTGATGGTGGTCGACGACCATCCGATGTGGCGTGAGGGAGTATCCCGCGATCTCGCCGAAGCCGGTTTCGAGGTGCTGGCCACCGCCGACGGCGTCGGGACGGCTGCTCGGCGCGCCGCGGCCGTGCAGCCGGATGTGGTGCTGATGGATATGCAGCTCACCGACGGGAACGGGGCCGCGGCGACCGCCGAGGTGTTGCGGGTTTCGCCGCACAGCCGGGTGCTGGTGCTGTCGGCTTCGGCAGAGCGCGACGATGTGCTCGACGCGATCAAGGCCGGGGCCAGCGGGTACCTGGTGAAGAGCGCTTCAGCCGCCGAGTTGATCGATGCTGTCAAGGCTACCGCCGCAGGTCAGCCGGTGTTCACGCCCGGGCTGGCCGGGTTGGTGCTCGGGGAGTATCGGCGGATGGCGACCGCGCCGGTGGCCGCCGATCAGCCGCATCGGCCGTCGTTGACCGAGCGGGAGACGGAGGTTCTGCGGATGGTGGCCAAGGGCTTGTCGGCCAAACAGATCGCTACTCGGTTGAACCTCTCGCATCGGACGGTGGAGAACCATGTGCAGGCCACGTTGCGCAAGTTGCAGCTCGCGAATCGGGTCGAGCTCACGCGCTATGCGATCGAGCAGGGGCTCGAGTAGCGGTTCTCGGCGCGCCTTCGCCGATGGACTGACTGGAGGGTGCGACGAAGGAGTACCCGGAGGGAGGGAAGAGGTGGAGTTCGGCGCCGAGAACCCGCGGCGCCAGCCGCAAAAAATACGGGTTTGCCCTGATGTGCTGAACGGGTCCGTCTGGTTACCCTCGATGACATGGGCGGTCCTGAATCCCTCTTCGTACCCGGCGCCGCTACGGCAGGCCCCGTCGGTGATCGTGAGCTGCGTGTCTCCGATGCCGAACGGGAGCATGTCGGTCAGTTGCTCCAGCGTGCCGTCGGGCTCGGCATGCTCTCGCTCGGGGAGTTCACCGAGCGGATGGATACCGCGCTGGCCGCCAAAACTCGGGGTGAGCTCAACGCCGTGCTGGTCGACCTGCCAGGGATGCGGGTGGCGGGTACGCCGCAGCCCGCGGCTATGCCCCGCCCACGACACATCCCGGTCCCGGCCGGTGGTTCCAATCCGAGTGCGATCCGTAGCCGGTTGTCGGGGGTCCATCGACGGGGACCGTGGCAGGTGCCGCCGGTGCTGCATCTCAACAACCTGATGTCCGGGGTGACCTTGGACTTCACCGAGGCGGTCATGCAGACGCAGATCGTCGAGATTCAGGTCGACGATTACTGCACGAGTCTGACGTTGCTTGTTCCGGCGGCCGCAACTGTCGACCTCAATGGTCTGGATCTGGTGGGGTCTTCGGCCAATAACAAGGTCCGCACGGGGCCGCCGATCGGGCCGTTGCATCTTGTTGTGCACGGGCGTATTCGGTTCGGGTCGGTGACCGCGAAGTATCCGTTGATGGTTCAGTGGAGACGGTTCCTGGGTTCGTAAGCGGGGTTCACCGGGCGGGGCGCGGTCGGGACACACCAGGATTCAGGGCTACCGGCTCGGGCGGTATTGCGGCTGTTCGGGGTGTGAGGTTTGAATTCGGGTAAGAACAGTGGGTAGGGCAGGGGTTTCTACTCATGTTCGGCGTTCCTTGCGCGCCGACTATGGGGTTATGAGTACTGCTATCGATCCCGCGCTGGTTGCGCGACTATCGGGGGAGTTCACCGCGCTCGGCGCCCGGATGGGGCAGTTGGCGGGCGATCTGGATCTGTTGTCCGCGCAGTTGCGGGTGGAGGTGTCGCGCGCGGGGGGTGCGGTCGCTATGTCGTCGGCCGCTGAGCGGCCTGACTCGGATTCGGATGCTGTTTCCGGGGCGCCTGAGATCGGTGTGGGCGAGAGCGGGGGGCGAGCCGAGGTGCCGACTGTCGCGGGTGGGGCTCCTGGCGATGGAGGCGCGCAAAGTATTGCGCGGCAGGCAGTTCCAGGTGCAGGTCGTGGGTATGTGGGTCCGGTTGGGGGCGTGGCGTACGGGCCCGCGGGATGGTCGGCGGGTGTGCGGCATGGCGGGCCGGTGGGTGTTGGGCCGTACGGGCCGAGTGGGGTGCCTGCGAATTGGGTGGGTCCGGCTGGGCCGCACGGTGGCCGTGCCGCGCCGTACGGGTCGGGAGGGGCGCCTACGAGTTGGGTGAGCTCGACTGGGCCGCATGCTGCGCCATACGGGCAGGTAGGGCAGCCGACCGGTTGGCCGGCCGGCCGGCCTGGTGCTGCGGGGCGAGTTGGGCCGACGCGGGCGGCCCGGGTGCCGTGGTGGCAGCGGGAAGGGGTGATTTCTCGGGTGCTTGCGGTGGCCGGGGTCGGGGTGACCTTGGTCGGGGTGGTGATGCTGTTGGTGTTGGCCGCGCAGGCGGGGTTCTTCGGGCCGGTATCGAGAGTTGTTGCCGGAGCCGGACTGTCGGTGGTGTTGGTCGGACTCGGCTGGCGGGTGTTCGGGCGGCCGGGTGGTCGCGTTGGTGGAATTGCCTTGGTGGCCACCGGTATTGCCGGGTTGTATCTGGATGTTGTCGCGGTCACCGGGTATTACCGGTGGATTCCGGGTGTTGTCGGGCTTGCGGTGGCACTGGTGGTGGCGTTGGCCGGGGTGGGGATCGCGGTGCGGTGGCAGTCTCAGCCGTTGGCGGTGGGAGTGGTGTTGGGGGCGGCGGTGTTGTCACCGGCGTTGACCACCGAATTGATGTTGCTCGGGTTCCTGGTGGTGTTGCAGGCGGCGGGGGTTCCGGTGCAGATGCGCAGGGATTGGCCGGTGCTGCACGTGGCGCGCACCTTGCCGGTGGTGCTCGCCGTGCTGGGGATGGTGGCGCTGCGCGGGATCGAAGGGGCGATCTCCGGCGCGGCGGCGGAGCAGCGGCAGGGGCTGCTGCTTGCCGCGATCGCCGGTGCGGTGGTCGGGCTGGTCGGTGCGCTGCTCGCCGTGCGGCGCAGGCCCGGCGACATCACCGCGAGCATCACGGTCGCGCTGACCGCACTTGCGGTACTCGCCGCCGCCGTGCTGTTCGACCGCGTGGTGAGCGCCTCGATCACCGCAGTACTGGCCACCGTCCTACTCTGCCTCGCGGCCACCGCGCTGACCCCGCGCCTTTCGGCTGAGATCCGTAGGCACGCGCAGTCTCCAGGAGTCCCCGCGACAGTTCCCGGTCCCGTGAATGCCGCGGGAGTTCCTGGTCCCGTGAATGCCGCGGGAGTTCCTGGTCCCGTGAATGCCGCGGGAGTTCCTGGTCCCGTGAATGCCGCGGGAGTTCCTGGTCCCGTGAATGCCGCGGGAGTTCCTGGTCCCGTGAATGCCGCGGGAGTTCCTGGTCCCGTGAATGCCGCGGGAGTTCCTGGTCCCGTGAATGCCGCGGGAGTTCCTGGTCCCGCGATTGCCGCGGGAGTTCCTGGTCCCGTGAATGTCGCGGGAGTTCCCGGCTACACGGCTGCCGATGGACTTCCCGGCCCCGCGAATGCTGCGGCACTTGTCGACCTCGCGAGGGCCGCAGTAGTTCCTGGTCTCGAGGGTCCTGGGATTGTCGGACCGTTGCGGATTGCGCGGCACACAGCGTTGGTGGCGGGATTGACCGGCGCCGTTGCCCTGTTGCAGACCTGCACCATCGCGGCGGGCGGTCACCCTCGACTGCTCCCGACCATGCTGTTCGCGGTCGGCCTCGCCTTCCTCGCGGTTGCCGCGGCGACTCGCACGCGGGTGGCCGCTGGGTTCGGTATCGCGTTCGCGTTGCTGGGCGGTCTGGTGATGCTCGCGATCGCTACACCGGAAACACTTGCACTGCAGCGACTTGCGGACGCGAAACTCGATGTCTCGACGGCGGTGGCCGCGGTGCTCGGGTTGGGCGTGGCGGCGATGGTGGCGTGGACCGTGCCGAGGTTGCCACGGTGCGACGAGCCCGCACTCGTCACCGGAGTATGGATCGCGGTGAGCATCGCCGGGCTGTACTACGTGCTGGTCGCCGCGGTGTCGCTCGGCGTATCCCTAGGCGGCGCAGACGGTTTCATTATCGGCCACAGTCTTGCCACCATCGTGTGGATGGTCGCGGCGACCGGCTCGCTGTTCTACGGTTTGCGCCGTCTGTCGAGTTCACCCGCGGTCGCGAAGGTCTGCCTGGTCTCCGGCCTACTTGTCGCCGCCGCCGCACTGGCGAAACTGTTCCTGTTCGACCTCGCGACCCTGTCCGGCCTGATCCGCGTCACGGCCTTCCTTGCGGTCGGAATCCTGTTGCTACTCACCGGAACCCGTTACGCCCGCGCCTTCGCCGACGCCACCCCCCCGCGCCCTTGAGAAGCCACTAGGGCTACCGCGAACCCGACCCGGCCCGCGACCCTGATGTGCGCCCTACCGAACTCCGTGCACAGCCTGGGCCGGGCGACCATTCGTCCACCGGCGAAACCCGATGCTCCCCAAACCCTCAGTCGTCCTCGCGCCGACGCAGAAGTTCGTTCACGCTGACAGTCCGGCCCTCATTGCCATGATGGCGACCCCCGTCCGCGGGTGTACCGCGGCGAGACGAGCGCAACTGAGCCATCCAGTTCTCGATCTCATTGCGGGTATCCGCCTGGGGTTCGCCGGATTCCGGTCCGGTGGAATCGGTTTCGGCCGAGTCCGACGGGGCGGAAGGCTCCGAGGGTGATGCGGCGGGAGTCGGGACGGCGGTGAAACCGGAAGGCGCCTGCCACTGACCGGGCGTGCCTGCCTCCTCAGCCGGTATCTCGTCGGCAGCTTCCCGGCCTGTGGCCGGTGTTACCAGTGAATCCGGCTGCCGGGGCGAAGGCGCGGTTTCGCGCGGGACCTCGGTGAATCCCGGTGGCGCCACCTGCGGACGCACCACGCCTGCCCGGCGAGTCGAATCCGGCTGGGCGCTGGATGGATTCGATGCATCGGCGAAGTCGGCCGGGTGCTCGACGGCGGGACGGGCACGGTCGCCCGCGCTGTCCACCGAGGAGGGCGTAACCGGCGAGAACCGTGGTCCGCTGTCCTGGTCGGGCGTGTTGAAACCGCGTGGCGTGCCTGGGCTCGTCATGCCGTTGTTCCACGGGGTACTCGGCTGCGGTTCGACGGGCGCCGCAGTGCCGAAAACGCTCTGCGGCGGGATCGGCGAATCGGGTTGCGTCTGCGCGCGAGCCGCGTCGCCGGGGTAGGACTCGGCACGATGCGCGCCGGGTGCCGCTGAGAGGTCGGGGCTCGGTGGCTCGAATCCGTGCGGGCGCGAATCCGTGTCGCGCACTGCGGCATCAGCGCCGTCGGACGGGCGGCTCGGCTCGGCCGGGGTGCCCGAATCGGGTGCGGGAGAGTCGGGCGCGACCGGCCGGAGATTCGACGCGGTCACGGGGCTGAACCCGTTGAAGGCTCCGCTCGGCGGGGTATCGCCCGCGCGAGGTGCCGGTGTCGCCTGGGTCGGCGGCGTGTTGACGATCCTCGGCGCCTGCGGTGGCACGATCCCGCGGGGCGGCGGGGTCACCATGCTCGGCCTGGCCGGGGGGACGATGCTCGGCCGTGGCGGCAAATCCACTGGGGGCGTATCGAATCCGGCGCCATCGCCGGTCTCGTTGGGCGTCGGCACCCGAGGCGCCGGTGGCGGAGTTTCGCCGATCACACCGGGGGTGTACCCCGCAGGTGGCTGCACGCGTGCGGAGCCTCGCGGCGTGACACCGCTGACGATGCCGGGCAGGTCGAGTCCGGACCCGCTGTCGACCGGGCTGGGACGGGAAATCGAAGGGCCACCGGGGTTTTCGGCGCTACCGAAGTCGGCGTCCGGCGCCGCGGCGGGTCCGAAGCGGGAATCGGGACCGAAGCTCGGCCCTGTGACGCCGGCATTGCCCGGCGCCGCGAAGTCGGTGTCGCCGAACGGTGAGCTGCCGCTGGGCGATTCGGCGGTGCCGTTCGTTTGCCGGAGCCCGTTGGTGGGGCGAGTGGCGCCGCCGGGGCCGGTTTCGGGGTCGCCGAGGTCGATGGGAGGTGTGCCGAAGCTCGGTCCCGAATAGCCACGGTCTTCGTTCGCGGCAGTGTCTGGGGTCGAATCCTCGTGTCCCTGTATGGGATCCGGAGTGTTCGGCGTCATGATCGGGAGAACCTGGGTCGGCTCGCCGGACACGTACTTCGGCAGGTCGAGACCGGATTCCTCCTGCTTCGCCGCATCTTCCTGATCGGCCTTCGCGGGGGTACTCGGCTTGACCACCGGCAATTCCCGCGTCGGCTCACCCGAGGACAACATCGAGGCGCGGGGGCGCGTCGGATCGGGCGACATCGGCTGGCGCACACGCGCGGATTCGGCGGATTCGGCATCGGTGATCTTGTCGATGCGCTGGGTCGGGGCCTCGGCCTCGATCTCGGCGACCGTGCGCGGCCTGCGGGGGGTACGGGCCAGCTTGGAGTCGGGGACCGCCGTCATCTGCATGGTCGGCGGGTCGGTGATCGGGGTGGTCTTCACCAGGTCGACCACGCCACCGTGTTCCGGGCGCTCGTCGTCGAGGATGGGTTCGCCGAGGCCGATCTTCTCCTGGATGCGCTTCATCCACTTCGGCGCCCACCAGCAGTCGTCGCCGAGCAGTTTCATGATCGCGGGGACAAGCAGCATGCGCAGAATAGTGGCGTCGATGAACAGCGCCGCGATCATGCCGTAGGCGATGTACTGCATCATCACCATGTCGGAGAACGCGAACGCGCCGGTCACCACGAGCAGGATCAGCGCAGCGGCGGTGATGATGCGCCCGGTCTGGGCGGTGCCGATCCGCACGGCTTCGGTGGTCGACGCACCCTGGGCCCGCGCTTCCACCATGCGGGAGAGCAGGAAGACCTCATAGTCGGTCGACAAGCCGTAGATGATCGCGATGATCAGCATCAAGACCGGCGCACTGATCGGCTGTGGTGTGAAGTTCAGTAGTCCGGCGCCGTTGCCGTCGACGAAGATCCACGTGAGGATGCCGAGGGTCGCACCGAGACCGAGCGCACTCATCAACGCGGCCTTGATCGGCAGCACCAGCGAGCCGAACGTCAAGAACATCAGCACGGTGGTGGTGACCAGCACGAGCAAGATCATCCACGGCATCAGTTCCAGCAGCGTGTCGATGCTGTCGGCCATGAGCGCGGGCTGACCGGTGACGTACATCGTGACGCCGTCGGGTACTTCGATCGAACGGAGGTAGTCGATCGTCGGCTCGGCGCCGCCGGTGGGGTCGACCAGAGTCGCCGAGGTGCGGAACACCTCGGGGTTGGTCGGCGACTTGACCGGAACCTCGAACGGGCCGACCAACCCCGGCGCCTGGTTGGCCTCTTTCCAGACCTTGCCGATCGCGTTCGTATTGTCCGAGACGAAGACCAACTGGATCGGGTCGGTCTTCTTCAAGGGGAAGACTTCGTAGAAGTGTTCGAGCGAGGAGCGGGTCGGGTTGTCCGGCGGGAGGTACTTCTCGTTGATGCCGCCGAACGCCAGATCCTTGACCGGGATGATCAGCAGCAGCAGACCGATGGTGATCGGGATTGCGATCTTGAGCGGATGACGCATCACCCAGCGGGTCAGGATGCCCCAGAAACCGTTCTCGACCTGCTCGGCCGTCTTGGTCTTGCGGAACCGCTTGAGGCCGAGCGCATCGACGCGAGGGCCGAGGATGCCCAGCATCGCGGGCAGGATCGTGATCGCGGTCAGCGCCGCCAGCGAGACGGCCGCGATGGTGCCGTAGGCGACTGAACGCAGGAAGCCCTGAGGGAAGATCAGGACGCCGCCGAGGCTGGCGATGATCATCGTCGCGGAGAACACCACTGTTCGTCCAGCGGTCATCACCGACCGCCGGACGGCGGCGGGGGTCGAGTAACCCTCAGCCAATTCCTCGCGGAAGCGGCTGACGATGAACAGGCCATAGTCGATCGCCAGGCCGAGACCGATCATCGAGACGACACCGGTGACGAACGAGTTGACCTCGGCGAAGTTGGTGAGCACCATGACGATGCCGGTGGCGCCGACGATCGTCAGACCACCGATGATCAGCGGCAGCGCGGCAGCGATGATGCCGCCGAAGATGAAGAACAGCAGGATCGCCACCGCGGGGAAGGCCAGTACTTCCATCCGCTTGGAGTCGTGGTCGATGGTGTCGGTCAGGGTGACCGCGATGGGCTGTAGGCCCGAGACCTCCACGTCGACACCGGGAATCGTGAACACGTCAGCCACGGCGCGGTAGTTGGCCATCATGACGGTGTCGTTGTCACCGGCAATGGCGATCGAGGCGAATGCGTGCTTCTTGTCTTTGGACCCGAACGTAGACGGCACCGAGGGTGCGTCGCCCACCTTCCAGTATGTGCCGTTGATCTTCCCGATCTGATCGGGATGTTCGGCGACAACCTTGGTCAGGCTGGCGACGACCTTCTGCTGGAACTCCGGGTCATCGATCGTTTTGCCCTCGGGGGCGTTGTACATGACGATGACATCGGCTTGGTGGTCGCGACCGTAGGACCCGTCGGCGATCTGCGCGCCCTGCACCGACTCCGAGCCCGGATCGAACCAGCCGCTCTGGGTCAGCCGAGGACCGAGCCCCATCCCGTAGGCACCCAACGCCAACATCGCCCCACCGACAACCACGATGACGGCGAAGCGGAACCGGTAGACCAGATCGCCCCAGCGGGTGAACACTTAAGCGACTCCTTGACCAGGGCGAGAAGTGAGTAGTGCCGACAGCGGCCGGAAAGGCTGCAGCCAGGCACCCTCGTCGGGTAGCGACTCGAGACTCACCCGCGGTAGCGGTTCCCGGAACACGCCCGGGATGTCCTCGAGGTCGACGAACCCGAGGGTATCCGAAGTGACCGCCCAACTCGCGTGCTCACGGAATCCGAGCACCTGAGCTGGGATTCCCTTGGCCGCGATGGCTTCCAGCGGTTCACGGAACGCTTGACCATCGGCCGAGGCGACCATGATTCCGGCTAAACCACCGTCGCGTTGACGGGCCGCGATGTGCGCGAGCATGTCGGCGTCGACATCGGAGTCTTCGTCGATCTTGGGCTTGGCGAACACCGCGAAACCGACATTGCGCAGCGCTTCCACCCAGGGGCGGACCACGTCGGCGGTGCCGGGCGCGATATTGGTGAAAACGGTGGCCTCGGCCTCGATGCGCCCCTTGGAGGCGACCGAGATCTCGGCGGTGCGGGCCAGCAACCAGCGGCCGAGCGCGTCGAAACGGGGGCGATAAGCGGCGGTGGGACGTCCACCGAGGATGGCGCCGAGCCCCATGTCGAGGTTCGGCGCGTCCCAGACCAGCAGGACACGTCGAACATCGGAACCGCTCAACGCCTCGGAACCGGGGCCTGCCTGGGCGGGCACCGGCATCTCGGGGGCGATCTCACTCACGCTCATCTGTCGATCTTCCCCCATATGAACTCGTTGATGGCGCTACCGGCGCGCAGGCCTTTGCCCTCGAACTTGGTGACGGGCCGTTCGAAACCGATCGGCGCGGTAGTGCGGTTGGCGGCACTGTCGCCACCGGTGGTGTCGTTCAGGCCGGTGAACAGCGGTTCCTTGGAGCCTACTTCGAGAATATGCTCGGCGTAATCCGCGTGGTCGGTAGCCACGTGCAGCACGCCGCCCGGCTGGAGTCTGCTGGCGATCAGGGCGAAGGTCGGCGCCTGCAGCAGCCTGCGCTTGTGGTGGCGGGCCTTCGGCCACGGGTCAGGGAAGAACACCCGAACGCCGATCAGCGATTCCGGGGCAACCATGTTCTCCAGTACGTCGACGGCGTCGCCGCGCAGCAACCGGATGTTCTCGATCTCCTCGCGCTCGATCTGCTGAACCAGCTGGGCCAGACCCGGCTGATACACCTCGATGCCGATGAGGTTCAGGTGCGGTTCGGCCTTGGCCATGGCGGCCGTCGCGGTGCCGGTACCGGTGCCGATCTCGATCACCAGCGGGGCCTGGCGGCCGAACCACGCGTCGGCCTCGACGGGATCGTTGGACACATCGCGCCCGATCACCGGCCAGGTGCGGTCCCACGAGGTCTGCTGGTTCGGCGTCAGCGCGCCCCGCCGGGAGCGGAAGCTCGTGACGCGCGGGTACAGCCGGGAGCCGGTGAGCGAGCGTCGGCCCGCGTCGTTCGGCATCTCCGACAGCTTGTGGCTGGTCGGCTCGGCGTGGTCGGCGGCGTCGTTCACGTCGCCCATTGTCCAGCATGCGCGCAGCTGCGTCGCAGGCGAGTTCGTGGGACCGCTGATCCGCCCAGGTCGGCAGAAGGTTCGCCCGGCCCCGGCTCGGCGCGGATCTGACACAATGCCCACCGAAAAGACCTCCGATATCGCTAAGAGTCAAGCTGCAACGGGTTCGATGGGTTCAGGGGTGAACGTGATGGGTCCGGCGAAGGCCTTGAGCGTGTCGAACGGCTCGCCGGATTGGAGGCAGTGGTGCAGCTGACCGAGCATCTTGTTGAACAGATGCCGCAGCGCCGCAGCGTGACGGTCTCCGCGTGCTCGCCGTGCGAGATAGTGCTCTCGGGGCGGGCCCGGATGAGTCATGGCAGTGAAGGCCCAGATCCATCCGACGGCGGCAAGACGGTCGTTCTTGACCTTCCGGAAGGTGATCGAGGTGGTTCGCCCGGACGCGCGGGTGACGGGAGCGGATCCGGCGTAGGCCTTCAACGCCCGGCCATCGGCGAACCGACACCGGTCGTCACCGATCTCGGCCAGGACTCGCGCGCCGGACAGGTCGGCCAGTCCGGGGAAGCTGGTGATGATCGCGAAGTCGGGGTGTTTGCGGAATTCCTCGGCCGCAGCCTGTTCCAGGTCGTCGGCGCCGACGCAGGCTGCCTCGAGCGCACCCAGCAACGCCAGCGCCTGGCGGCCCATCGCCTTCTCGACGAGCTCAGGCTGTCGCAGGCCCTGTTGTCGCAGACCTTCGACGATCTCAGCAGCGAACTCGTCAATGCCGCGCTTGCGTCCGGCCCGGCGAAGGGCCGCAGCGACGCGGGTCTTAGTCAGCTTCGCGGCCGCCGCTGGTGTCGGCGCGATGGCCAGGACCGCGCGGATTTCGGGTTTGGCGAGGTTGGTCGCGGACTTGCTGGCGAAGGTTGCCAGGAACGCCGGGTGGTATTCGCGCAGCAGGCACCGCAGTTCGTTGCTCGCTTTGGTCCGGCGCCAGACCGCGTCTTGTTGGGCGCGGGCCAGGACCGCGATGGCCTGGACGAGTTCGGTGTCGGCGGGGATGGTGCGGTGCATGTGGGCATCGACGCGCAGGATGTTGGCCAGGGTCATCGCGTCGGCGTGGTCGGACTTCGCCCGCGCCATCGAGTGGCGTTCGCGGTAGCGCGCAACAGACATCGGGTTGATCGCGTAGACAGCTCGGCCGGTGGCACGGATCGCGGCGACCATCAACCCGCGCGGGGTTTCGATCGCGACCGGGATCGGGTCCTCGGCGGTGTCGCCGGCCGCGGTCAGCAGCTCGGTCAGGGCGGTGAAACCGGCTGGATCGTCACCGATCCGTTTCTTCGACACCAGGGTGCCGTCTTGGTCGACGATGGCGATGTCGTGATGGCCTTCGGCCCAATCGATCCCGCAATAGCGGCTCATCCATCCTCCAATTTTTCGGTTGTTTCCGCAGGTCACAAGACCCAGGCAGGAACGCGCGACGCCCTACTTACGAGCCTCTATGGGCTGGCCTCCGATGAGTTGTTCGCGCTCCCAGCGCACCCGCACGACACCTGTCTTCCTCAGAGCTCGAAGCTCGCGTGTAGCGAGGTGTTCGGTCGTGTAGGCGGGCTCGGACCACGATCAATGAAACGCCCGATAGTGGCTGAGCCGCACCGGAATCGGTGTACCTCGGCCACTGTCGGTTGCCGCTGGCGCTCACGGTCTGGCATGTGGCCTCTCGGGCCCGATGTCCGTGAGAAGTCGTCGACGAGTTCGGGTGTGGTTCGGCCACGGACTCGCTCGCTGCCTTTTCGGAGGGCTCGAAGGTCCCGGGGGTGTGCGGGAGTCGAACCCGCGGCCGAACCACCGAACGATCAATCACAGTGCCACCGCGCGGCCTCCACAGAGGCCTTGTCGGCCAAGGGGTTGAGTGGGCGTATGGCGCTGCTCAACTTAACCGTTCACAACTAAGTAGTAGGGGGTGTGCGCCATGCCGACAGTCACCGAATTCGCACAGACACGGCCCGCGGACCAGCTCGACGAGCTGATCTCGGTTCTCAGTGCAGGTCGCGGGGGTGATCCGGGGATCGCCGAACAGGCCGCTGCCGCCGCAGCGCGCCGTCGCCGTCCGCTGCACATCCAGATCACAGGACGTGCGCTCAGCGGGCGGACGACTGTGCTGGCCGCGCTGGCGTTGTTGTCGGCGCAGGAGACCGCGCCGGTCGATCAACCCGAGCTGCCCGACCCGGTGCTCGACGGCGATCTGGTCATCTATGTGCTGGCCGGTGCGCCGCAGGCCGCCGACTATCGCCTGCTCGCCACCGTGCCGCAGGGTCGCGGCGTGGTGGTACTCAACAAGGCCGACGCGGTGGGCGCGCGCTGGGGCGAGGCCGTGGCCGCCGCGCAGCGGCACGCGCAGCAACTTGGGCTGCCGATCGTGCCGATCGTCGCCTCGGTCGCCGCCAGGACCAGGGCCGGAGCGGTCAGCGCCGACGATCTGAGCGACCTGCGCAGGCTCGCGATCGGCCCCGATGTGCCCTCGGTGCTGGCGGCCGATCTGTTCATCGGCAGCGGCTCCGACCAGCAAGCGCGCAGGCGGCTGATCGCCAACTGGGATCTCTACGGCGTGGACTGCGCGCTGTCGGCCCTGCGCGCCGACCCCGACCTGCCCCCGTCGGCGATCATCCAGATCCTGCACTCCGCGAGCGGGATCGATCCGCTGCACAAGCTGGTTCACCGCCGGTACGAGCAGGTGGAAGCGGTGCGCGGCGGCGAACTGCTCGACGAGCTCACCCGGCTGGCCGCCCGCGCGGTCCCCGGCGACGGTGGCCGCGCCCGCGAACTGATCGAGCACTATCTCGCCGGTGACGAAGCGCTCTGGGCCGGATTGTGTGCCGGATTGGCCTGCCCGCAGGTCTCGCATCTGGCCGCCGGCTACCCGTCGCCCGCGCCCGCCGACGCCGACGAGGCGCTCGCCCGCGCCACCCGCTGGCGTGCCGTCGTGTCCAGCGATATGCCGCCCGCGGCCCGGCGCGCCGCGCTGCGCGTCCACAACGGCTATGTCAGAGCCTGGGAGCGGATGTCCAGTGCCGGGCTCTGAGGTCCCGCCCGATCAAGGATCGACCGTCGACGGGCGTGGCAGCGGAATCGGCGATCCGCATGCCTCGCCGGATCCGGCGTCCGCCGACGAGCCGGGCGCCCTACCCGCGGCGGTAGATGCGGTGATCGACCGGTGGAATCCGCAGGGCAGCGCGCTGCTGCGGGCGATGGCCGCCGCGGGAGAGGGCAGCAGCGTCGCCTTCTACGCCCCCGACGACGCCAACACCACCCTGCTGCGCACCGAACTCGCCCGCTTCGAACCCCATATCGATCTCGCCGATCCGTCCGACCCCACCCCGGGCAACGACCCGGCCGCCGCTCTCATCCTCTTCGACGCGGGCAGCGTCCTCGGCGCAGGCATGTTCGCCCTGATCGACCGTCTCCGCGCCACCGACCAGCGAATTCTGCTCGCCATGAACGGCTTTCACGCCTATCAGGACTGGCGCGCGACCCGCGACCGCAACCTCGAACTGCTCGCCGCGCGCGGCATCACCGACCTCGACATCGTCGCCGTCTCGGCCAGGCTCGCCGCCGCCGCCCGCACCACCGACGACTCTGCCCTGCTCGATCGCTCCGGGGTGGCCGGACTGCACGCCACCCTCGCCGCCGCCACCGCGAAAGGACCGGCCGACGGTACCGAGCGCCGCACCGCCGTCCGCGCCCGGGTACTCGCCGACACCAGGGCGAGGATCGACGAACAGATCACCGCACTGCGTTCCGGTACGGATACCGCGCGGATCAGGGAGGAACGCATCGGACTGGTCGCCGAGCGCGACGGCGGCCGTCAGACCGGCCTGGCCGCCGTGCGTAGCCAGGTCCAGCTCGCCCGCGTCGACCTGACCACCGAACTCGGCGCCATGGTGCGCGCACTGCACACCCGGTGCCGCGCCGAGCTCGACCGCTGCGACCGCGCCGAACTGCGCGTCTACCCCCAGCGACTGCAACAGGCGGCCGGTGAACTATCGGTCGCGGTCGACGCCGTCATCGACGAACGGGTCATCGAAGCCGCCCGCCGGATCGGCACCGCCGCGCCGACCACCCGGCGCCGCGATCCGGCGCCGCGGGGCGGTCCCGATCCCGGCAAGAGACACCGTGGTGTCGAAGATCACCTCATGATCGCGCTCGGCGCGTCGGCCGGTGTCGGACTCGGCCGATTGATCGTGGCGCCGCTGTCGCTGGTCCCGACACTCGACGTGGCGAGCGTCCCGGTGACGCTGCTGCTCGGCGCGGGCGCGGCCGCCTGGGTCGTGCGCGCCCGCGGCCAGCTCGCCGAACGCAATCACATGGCCCAGTGGGTCGCCGAGGCGCTGGTGAATATCAAAGCCCAGCTCGAACAGCGTGTCGCCGCGGTGCTGGTGGATATCGAGGCCGAGCTGGCCGAGCATGTGGTGCGGGAATCGACCGCTCGGGCGGTGGCCGTGGATCGGCGTGTCACCGAGCTCGACGCGCTCGCGCGCAGGCTCGTCGCGGAGCGTCCCGCGCAGCTGACCGCGTGTGAGCGTGACATCGTCACGCTCGATCAACTGTGAGCGTGGGATTGACCGATACACCTGTGGGTACCTGTTAGGGAGCCCGATGCCGTATCGGTCGTCATATCGCGTTAACCTTTAGGCAGGAACCTGGGCGTCCGCTCTTGCCAGTCGATGCGCGGCCACCGTCCGTGTACGGCCTTCCTAGCCGTCTATCGGGGTTGTGCGACGGTTGGTCACTGCGGACGCCTTACCCGCCCATGGTGGCGATCGATGGATCGAACAACCGCCCATCTCAGGAGAGTTTTCATGACCTCAGCGACCATTCCTGGTCTTCGTGGATCCGACGGCAAGGCGCCGACCGAGCACAGTGAACTGCTCGCCTGGGTACAGGAAGTCGCAGAGCTCACTCAGCCCGCTCGCGTGGTCTGGGCCGACGGCTCCGACGCGGAATGGGATCGCCTGACCACCCAGCTGGTCGAGGCAGGCACCTTCAAGCAGCTCGACGAGAAGAAGAAGCCCAACTCCTTCCTCGCGCTGTCCGATCCCTCCGATGTGGCCCGCGTCGAATCGCGCACCTACATCTGTTCGGCCACCGAAGCCGAAGCCGGTCCGACCAACAACTGGGTCGACCCCGCCGAGATGCGCGCCACCATGACCGAGCTGTACCGCGGCTCGATGAAGGGCCGCACCATGTACGTGGTGCCGTTCTGCATGGGCCCGCTCGGCGCCGAGGACCCCAAGCTGGGCGTGGAGATCACCGACTCCGAGTACGTGGTCGTCTCGATGCGCGTGATGACCCGCATGGGTGCCGCCGCGCTGGACAAGCTGGGCACCGACCGCCCGTTCGTGAAGGCACTGCACTCCGTCGGCGCGCCGCTGGCCGATGGCCAGGCCGATGTGGCGTGGCCGTGCAGCGACACCAAGTACATCACCCACTTCCCCGAGGACCGCGAGATCTGGTCCTTCGGTTCCGGCTACGGCGGCAACGCGCTGCTCGGCAAGAAGTGCTACTCGCTGCGCATCGCCTCGGCGATGGCCCACGACGAGGGCTGGCTGGCCGAGCACATGCTGATCCTCAAGCTGATCTCGCCCGAGAACAAGAACTACTACGTCGCCGCCGCGTTCCCGAGCGCCTGTGGCAAGACCAACCTCGCGATGATCCAGCCGACCATCCCCGGCTGGCGCGCGGAGACCCTTGGCGACGACATCGCCTGGATGCGTTTCGGCAAGGACGGTCAGCTCTACGCCGTGAACCCGGAGTTCGGCTTCTTCGGCGTCGCGCCGGGCACCAACAACAGCTCCAACCCCAACGCGATGGCCACCATCGACGCGGGCAACACCGTGTACACCAACGTCGCCCAGACCGACGACAACGATGTGTGGTGGGAGGGTCTCGAAGGCGACCCGCAGCACCTGATCGACTGGAAGGGCAACGACTGGACCCCCGAGTCCGAGGGCCACGCCGCGCACCCGAACTCGCGCTACTGCACCCCGATGTCGCAGTGCCCGATCCTGGCGCCGGAGTGGGACGACCCGCAGGGCGTGCCGATCTCGGCCATCCTGTTCGGCGGTCGCCGCAAGACCACCGTCCCGCTGGTGACCGAGTCGTTCGGCTGGGAGCACGGCGTGTTCATGGGCGCCACTATGGGCTCCGAGCAGACTGCCGCCGCCGAGGGCAAGGTCGGCACCGTGCGCCGCGACCCGATGGCGATGCTGCCGTTCCTCGGCTACCACGTGGGCGACTACCTCAACCACTGGATCGACCTCGGCAAGAACGCCGACTCGAACAAGCTGCCGAAGATCTTCTACGTCAACTGGTTCCGTCGTGGCGACGACGGCCGCTTCCTGTGGCCCGGATTCGGTGAGAACTCCCGCGTGCTGGAGTGGATCGTCGGCCGCATCGAGGGCCGCTCGGGCGCCACGGCCACCGCGGTCGGCAACGTGCCAACGGCTGCCGATCTCGACCTGGACGGCCTCGACGTGGTCGCCGCCGACGTCGACGAGGCGCTCGCGGTGAACGCCGACGAGTGGCGCAACGAGATCCCGTCGATCGAGGAATGGTTCGAGTTCGTCGGCGACAAGCTGCCTTCGGGCGTGCGCGACGAGTTCGAGGCACTCAAGGAGCGCTTGGGCTAGTCGCTCGAGCAGTCCCGAATGCGCACGCACACCAACGCGTGCGCATCACACTGCTGATCCCCCGGCAGAACAACACGCCGCCCGCACCGAATTCGGTGCGGGCGGCGTTGTTTCGAGCGGTCAGTCCAGTCCGAGGTAACGAATGACGGCTCGGTCGAGGGCAGTGAGTTCCTCGCGTGTCAGGTAGGCCACGGGATCGCCCTTCAGGTAGTCGACATCCAATGAGCGGATTTGATCGACGAGCATCAGCGTCGCGCAGCCGTCGAAGATGATCTGCGGCCGAAACCGCGACGGCTGGGCGCTAGTCGAGGTAGGTACCACGGTCGCCATGCTCCAGTCGGTTCGCGATAGGACCACACCGTATCGTCGCCCCCGCTGTTCGTGGCCGCGGTCGGCGTCACCGAGATCTATGCGGTAGATCGCGCCCCGGATCACCAGGCATCCGGCTCGTCACCGAGGTTTTCCCCGGCAGCCACGATGCGGTCGGCGTCAGCCTGGGCTTCGACATGCCAGCGTTCCCGGTCGAGCACGCGTAAAGCACGGCGAAGGACGTCGGACGCGGTTTCTCCGTCGCGGCTGAGCCGTTCGACGAGTTCCTTGTCTGCCTCAGTGGCGCGGAAGGCAATCGTGCTCATACCAGCCAGTTTAACACTTGTTAAACGCTGGCGGCAGTACAATTACTCGTATGGGCGGTGCTGTCTGTCCACAGTTCATCGGACGATTTCCGCGGACTCGTTATGGGTACATCCGTAAATGTCAGAGAGTCGCTGGTGGCCTCAGCGGCGATGTCGCTTATATTGCCTCTCGAGCTGAAACTCCTGCGAGACTCCTGCACCGCCACGCGGTCAACGACGAGATCGACGCTGAGAGGTGGTTTGACGCATGACCGATCTGGTGACCGGATCCGAGTCCGACACCTATTCGAGCACGCCCCTACTGCGCGTGGCGGGCCGCCTGGAGCGGGTCCTGCCCCCGGGCTGGCGGGTCGAAGTCGTCGACCTACCTGCCCGGGGTGAGGTGGCTGCCCAGCCGGTACTCCGGGTCCATATGCCGGAGAACTAGTGGGCTAGGTCCACCACAGTGATGCGCACGCGTGGTTCGGGTGTGCGTACCGGACTATTCGGCGGTCCAACCCATCGGCATGAGCACGGACTTCTGTTCGCAGAACGCGTCGAGGCCTTCCGGGCCGTTCTCGCGGCCGATGCCCGAGTTCTTGTAGCCGCCGAACGGCGCGGTCGGGTCGAAGGCGTACCAGTTGATCGCGAAGGTGCCGGTGCGGATCCGGGCCGCCACCTCGACGCCGTGCTCGATATCGGTGGTCCACACCGAACCGGCGAGACCGTAATCGGAGTCGTTGGCGATGGCGATGGCCTCGTCCTCGGTCTCGTACGGGATCACCGAGAGCACCGGGCCGAAGATCTCCTCCTGGGCGATGGTGCTCGCGTTGTCGACGTCGGCGAAGATCGTCGGCTCGACGAACCAGCCGCGCTCCACGCCGTCGGGCCTGCCACCACCGAGCACCAGTCGCGCGCCCTCGGCCTTGCCCTTGGCGATGTAGCTCTCCACGCGGTCGCGCTGCTTTTCGCTGATCAGGGGGCCGAGCTGGGTCGCGGGATCGGTCGGATCACCGGTCGGCATGGTCTTGACGTGCGCGACCAACGCTTCCACGATCTCGTCATAGCGGCTGCGCGGCGCGAGAATTCGCGTCTGCGCGACGCAGCCCTGCCCACTGTTCATCAGCCCGGAGAACGCGAGCACGGGAATGCTCGCGGCCAGGTCGACATCGGGCAGCACGATCGCGGCCGACTTACCGCCGAGCTCCAGCGAGACGGTCTTGAGCTGCTCACCGGCCAGCGCGGCCAGCTTCCTGCCGACGGGGGTACTGCCGGTGAAGGTCACCTTGTCGACGCCGGGGTGGCCGGCGAGGTACTCACTGGCCTCGGCCTCGGCGGGCAGTACCGAGAGCACGCCGTCGGGCAGGCCCGCCTCGGTGAAGATGTCGGCGAGGATGTTGGCGGTCAGCGGAGTCAGCGGCGACGGCTTGAGCACCACGGTGCAGCCGGCCAGCAAGGCGGGTCCGAGCTTGTTCGCGGCGAGGAACAACGGGACATTCCAGGCGGTGATCGCGGCGACGACACCGCGCGGTTCCCGTGAGACACGCGAGGTTCCGAACAGGCCGACCCGAGTCTCGTTCCAGGCGAAGGTCTTCGCGAGCTCGACGAGCGCGTCCAAGGCCGCGACGGCGGGAATCTGGTTGAGCGTCAAGGCCGCTAACGTCGTCGCACCCATCTCAGCGGTGAGTGCGGCGAGCAATTCCGGCGAACGCTGCTCGATCAGCCGGGCAACTTTGCTGAGTACCTCGGCTCGTTCCAATGGGGGCGTCGATGGCCACGGCCCGCTGTCGAACGCGTCGCGCGCCGCGGCGACGGCCGCGTCGACATCGGCGTTCGTTACCGCGGGCACGCTGCCTACGGTCTCCTCCGTTGCAGGGGAGACCACAGAAATGCGGTCACTACCGGCCGGGGTGGTCCACTTCCCGCCGATGAACAGACTGTCGTAGTGCATGAGAACACGTTACAGTTTTGCGGGCGAATTGTCTGCAACCTGTTCTAATTCGCTGCGGCGCAACGACTGTGAAGATTGTGAATTCCAACCTGTCGGTTCGCTTTTCGGGGAAACGCACTATTGCGTTCCGGTGGTGAAAAGGGGATGCTTTAGCTACTGATCAGCTCGCTCGATTCATTCCGGCATTAACAGCGAATTGGGGAGACCGACTCATGGCTGTGCAAGTGATCGGCCGATCGTTGATGACCAGCGACCAGACCGACCATCAAGCGAAAAGTGTGGGTAGTGGTGGATGGGTTGTCTCATTCCTGCCCGGCCGCACGCTCACGATCGAGCAGGCGACTGCCGCTATCCAGGCCGCTGAGGCGGTCGCGATGGTCGGCGCGCTGGCCGATCAGGTCGGCCTGACCACGTTGGAGACCGTAGGCCTGGCGATTCAGGAATCGCCGTGGGTCAGGGTGTTGCCCGAGCCGATACGGAGGTCACGCCGCTTGAGCTGGCTGGCGTGATCACGCTTTGGTGGCAACCACTACCAAGTTGCTGACCAGTAGCTCCCGGATCACCGGAACTCGGACGAGCCACCAGGCCCAGCGTGGGTGATAACGCGGAAAGATTGTCCGCACATCAGCTGAAGTCGTTGCCGCCCAGTGCAACCCATCCGCCGCCGATACCGCGAACAGTGATCGCCCGAACCTGTTCTTCGGTTCGTGGCCGTGCTTGCGCCGGTATCGGCGGGCCGCGAACTCGCCACCGAGGTAATGCCAGAGGCCGGTCTCGTGACCACCGAAAGGTCCGTGCCACACCGTGTACGAGTACACGATGAGGCCGCCGGGCTTGGTCACCCGCACCATCTCGTCCGCCATCAGCCACGGCTGCGGCACGTGCTCGGCGACGTTGGAGGAGAAGCAGACGTCGAAGGCGTTGTCGCGGAACGGCAATGCCATCCCCGACCCGCGCACCGAACCCGACACCCGCAGCCCTGCCGCGTGCATCTCCGACGGGTCCGGCTCCACCGAGACGTAGCGTGCGCCCACCGCGGTGAACTCTTCGGCGAAGTAGCCGGGGCCACCGCCGACGTCGAGGACCACGGTGCCTGCGAGGTCGCGGCCGGTGATGTCGGCGTAGAAGTCGCCGATCAGCGCGGCGCTGTCGGTGGCGATGCCGCCGTAGAAGCGGGCCGGGTCGGACTGCTCGAAGCGGAAGCTGGTGAGCAGGCGCAGCGAGCGGCGCAGGCTGGCTCGGCGCGCGAACCTGGATCGGTCCCGTCGCGCGACGGGCTGCTCGGTTCTCGGCTTGGTGGCGGTCGACACGGGCAGGAGTGTATTGGGAGCCCGTTCGGATGCGGCAGGTGTGGGGTGCGTTGGGGGCATGATCACGCGGTCTGGGCGGACACTGTCGATACAACCGTGTTGCGCAGACCACACCCGCTAGTGTGGGGCCCGACGTTTGTCCACCACCGAACCGATTGCGAGCCCCGACCGTGCGTGAAGTCCTCCTACTCTGCTGGCGTGACACCGGGCACCCACAGGGTGGCGGCAGCGAGCGGTATCTGGAGCAGGTCGGCGCGCAGCTGGCCGCGCGTGGCATCAAGGTCACCCTGCGTACGGCCGGTTATCCCGGTGCGCCCAAGCGCGAGCGGATCGACGGGATCGACATCAGTCGCGCGGGCGGGCGCTTCACCGTGTATCCCCGTGCGCTGGCCGCCATCATGGCTGGTCGGCTCGGTTTCGGCCCGCTGCGCGGCCTGCGCCCCGACGTCGTGATCGACACCCAGAACGGCATCCCCTTCTTCGCCACCGCCACCGGCGTGCCCTCGGTGGTGCTGGTGCATCACGGCCACCGCGAGCAGTGGCCGGTCGCCGGTCGCCTGGTCGGGCGGATCGGCTGGTGGATCGAATCCACGCTGTCTCCGCGCGTGCACCGCGACAACCAGTACCTCACCGTGTCGCTACCCTCCGCCGAGGAGCTGTCGGTGCTCGGTGTGGACCGTGAGCGCATCGCCGTGGTCCGCAACGGTGCCGAACCGGTCCCCGCCGAGGTCGTCCCCGGCGACGATGGCACCCGCGCCACCCACCCGCGCATCGCGGTGCTGTCGCGCCTTGTCCCGCACAAGCAGATCGAAGACGCCCTCACCGCCGTCGCCCACCTGCGCGAACGCTTCCCCCACGTGCACCTCGACGTCATCGGCGACGGCTGGTGGGCCCCCAACCTGCGCGCCAGTGCCGACTCGCTCGGTATCGCCGACGCGGTCACCTTCCACGGCCACGTCGACGAGCGCCGCAAACACGAGATCCTCGCCACCGCCTGGGTCCACGTGATGCCATCGCGCAAGGAAGGCTGGGGCCTGGCCGTCATCGAGGCCGCCCAGCACGGCGTGCCGACCATCGGCTACCGCAGCTCCCGAGGCCTCACCGACTCCATCGTCGACGGCGTCACCGGCCTGCTCGTCGACGACGCCCCCGCCCTCGCCTCGGCAGCCGCCGACCTACTCGCCGACCCCGAGACCCGGCTGGTGATGGGCGAAAAGGCCCGAGCCCGAGCCAACGAGTTCTCCTGGGAGCAGACCGGCGCAGGGGTGCACACGGTCCTCGCCGCCGCGGCTTGCGGAGAACGGGTCTCCGGGTTGGTGGCCTCGCGCGACTGAGCGCTCAATCAGCGAACAGGTCGTCGACGTCCGTCGCGGCGATCGCCCGGTCGAGCCAGTCAGCGAGTTGGTCCCGATCATGGCATGAGGTGATCCTGGTTTCCGCCGTAGCGGAAACGGTCACGCCGCGACGAGCCAGGACGCGCAGAATACTGTCAGCCACTCCCTGATCACGGCCCTCTTCGCGTCCTTGTTCGAGGCCTTTCTCTAGGCCCTTCTCGCGGCCTTCCTCGCGAAGGCGCTGTGAGGTCTCGGAGCGGAAGAACGACAAGTCCACAGACATCAGTTTCCTCCACAGTTGGGCGCCTCGCGTATTACCGAGGCCTAGTTCGACAAGTTCGGTGTAGATCTGCGCGTCGTCGCGGTCACCCGCCAGAAGCAGTGCCGAGGCCAACGCCTCCAGTCGCCTCATGCTGTGAGAACAACTCTAGATCGGTAATGGGAATTTTGTTCTATTTACCGGCCTGTCAGGCGACACGCGGTTGACTCGCCGGACGACACTCCGGTGGCGTGCGGTGCGGGCGTAGTGCTGCGGCGATCAGTCCTGCGAGTAGGGCGGCGGCCCAGAGGAGGTGGGCCGCGGTGGAGGTTCGGCGTTGGGAGGGAGTGGCGGTGTCCAGAAGGGTGGGGGAGGGGATGCGGTAGAGGGCTAGATCTTGGTCCTGATACTTCAATTCGGCTGTGGCGAGGGTGGTTTCGGAGGTGCCGAGGGGGCCGGGGGTGGTTCGTTCGATGAGGATCCAGCCGACGCCCATGGCTGCGAGTTCGGTGGCCGGGGCGCCGCGCAGTAGTGCTTCCTCGACGGTGCGGGCGCGGTTGCCTTCGCCGGTTACCGCGTAGCCGCGGACTCGGAGTTCGCCGGTTTGCAGGACGTCGTTGGGGAGGATGCGGGGAGCGGGGTCGAGGACGGGAGCTGTTCCGCTGTAGGGGAATCGGCGGAACATTCCGGCGGGGAGTACGGCTATGTCGCCGGGCGCGTCGATGTGATCGACCACCTGTTGCCAGCCTGCGGGGTAGTGGGCGGGACGCATGGCGCCGCCGACTCCCCAGGCCAGGTCGGCCAGGGGGAGAGTGATGAGCAGAATGAAAAGGGCTGCGGTGGCTCGTATTCCGGAGGTATGTGGGTGGGGCGTCGCGTGTGCGCCGGATATCGGCAACTCGATGGCTGTATTCGGCACCTGGCGTGCGGGATTCGAGCCCTGGTCGTGCGCTGCGTCCGGCTCGTTGGCGTGATCGCCTCCGGTGTCTGCTGAATCCGCATCCGAAGGGCTCCCTGGCTGAACTTCGGTGAGCAGTCGGCGACTTGCCGTAGTGACGGTCCGGCACGCGGCCGCGGCGCACAGCGCGTACGCGGGCATCGCCAATGCGACGTACTTCTGCGTATCCCGCAGCAGCCCGGCACCGGGAACATGCACCATCAACCATTCCCCGGCCGCCAGCCCCCAGCTGGTCGCGCCGAGGGCGGGCAGCACGATCGCCACCGCCGCGATCACCAGCAGTGCCCGCCCGTTACGGCCGAGCGCCCATACCGCCCGCACCCCGAAGGCGACCATGCCGAGCAGCAACAGCGTGCCGACCAGGGCGAGCGGGGTCGTTCGGCTCGCTGGTACCGCTTCGCCGTTCCAGATCCCGCCCAGCCCGGCGAGGCTGCCGAGCGTGCCGAGCCACGGTTCGGCGCGTGCCGCGAACGCCGAGACCCCGGCCGGGTCCGACGGCTCGGCCCCCGATCCGAGCGCGGTCGCGGTCAGCCACGGCGCGCAGGTCGCGATCCAGACAACGATGGCAGGGAGAAAGGCTCGCCGCCCGACCAGCGCGAGCCCGATGACGGCGGCCAGCAACGAGCCGGTCGGCGTCAACCCGGCGGCGGCGAAGCTCGCGGTCAGCGCGGCCCACCCGCCGAGCGATCCGCTGCGGGCGGCAAACCCGAAGCGTCGGGGTTCTGTTCCGCCCGTGGCTGTTCGGATGCGCGCGGCGGCGAGGGCGGTCCATGGAAGGGCGGCGTATCCGGCGAGCAGGCTCCAATGCCCCTGCAGAAGTCGTTCCGCGACATAGGGATTCCACAACGCGAGGGTTGCGGCGACCAATTGCGCTCCGGTGGAAGCGGAGACGAATCGTCGTGCGAGTACCGCCGCGCCGTACCCGGCCGACCACAGCGCGACGATGAGGATCGCCTTCACCAGAATCCCGCCGTCGATGACCGGCGAGAGCACCGCGAGTAGGGCGTCCTGCGGAACGGCGCGAGGGGCGGCGGCGCCCAAGCCGAGTGCTGAATCGGTGAGGTACGCGCGCGGGGTGCTCACCGCGTCCCGCAGCAGTAGGTAGCCCGATCCCGCCAGCGGTCCGACGATGATCATCGTGAGCAGCGCGCAGTATCCGGCGACCAAGGCCCTTGCTCGCGCGCTACTCGTCACGTCCACGCACCTTACGTCCCGTCGGGCGTGGCCGTGGGCGGGGTCGAATAGGCGCTGTTCGGGGCGCACTCGCTCGAGGTGAGTCCGCTCGGACTCACATTTTCGGGGTGGGCGTGATGGCGAACACAGTGGGGTGCGACGATGAGGCGTGTCCTCAGTCCGCCGCCCGCCCGTTGTCGCCGATCTGACCTGGGTGACGGCTGGCGCGATGACCGCCAACGTCGCCGGCTACCTGCTGCAGTTGCTGGCCGCGAGCTGGCTGGGGGTCGAGGGGTACAGCGAGTTCGCGAGTCTGCTCGCGGTGCAGTTGTTGTGCGCGGTCCCCGCCCTGGCCATGCAGAACGTGGTGGCCCGAGAAGTGGTACGCGGCTCGTCGCCGCGGGCCGTGCGGGCGATGATGTGGCGGTGTGCCGCGTTGGTCGCCGCGGTCGCTGTAGTGCTGATTCCGGTGGTGGCCGGCGTGCTGAACGTAGGCGTGTGGGCTGCAGCCGCCGCGCTCGGTGCGGCGCCCGCGTTGGTGATCCTCTCCGGCGAACAGGGAATCTTGCAGGGCAGCAACCATTTCCGCGCGCTCGCGACGGTGCTCGCGATGGCGGGTACGGCACGGGTGGTGCCCGCGCTGCTCGCGCTCGCGCTGGGCGGCGGTGCTGCCGGTGCGCTGTGGGCGGGCGCGGTGGGCATCGTCGGCGCGGCGATCGTCGCCGGTCGAATCGCTCGCTCGACGACCGCGGCAACGGATCTGCCGATCGATGCCGGCAGCGGTGCCGGGGACAGTCGAGAACCGGCGGCCGGTACGAAAGTCGGGGCAACGGCCACCGACCGGGAGCCGGAATCCATGACGAAATCTGTCGGCGTGATGCCGGTGCTGCGCGCTGTTCAGGTGCAAGCTGCGCTGATGGCACTGTCCTCGGTCGACCTGATCGTGGTCCGCATCGTGCTCGACGAGGTCGACGCGAGCCGCTACTCGCTGGGCACCATCGCCACCAAGATCGCGTTCTGGCTGCCGCAAGCGGTCGGCGTTGTGCTGTATCCCCGCATGGCCCAGCCCACCCATTCGGCCCGCGCGATCCGCGACGCCCTCGCGGTGCTCTCGGTGATCGGCGTCGTCGCGGTGCTCGGCGCCGCGCTGGCCGCTCCCTTGGCCCCCCTGTTCGCCGGCGCCGACTACGCACCCATTCAGGGCATGCTGTGGCTGTTCGCCCTGCACGGCGCGATTCTGGCGGTCCTCCAGGGCGCCCTGCTCTCAGCGATCGCCGTCGAACGCACCGCCCTGGCCGCCGTCACCTGGATAGGCCTGGCCGTCGAGATAACCCTGATGCTCACCTTCGCCCGCACCATCGAATCCCTGATCAGCACCGCCGTCTCCATAGCCGCCGTCACCACCACAATCGTCGCCGTCGTCGTCCTCCGAACAGCCCGCACCACACCCAGACCCCACGCAATACCCGATGTGCCCCTCTCCGGTGGCGCCTGCCCTGACCTGGACTGACCGAAGTCGTGTCCCCCCGGACCGGGTAATCCTGATGTGCCCCTCTCCGGTGGCGCCTGCCCTGACCTGGACTGACCGAAGTCGTGTCCCCCCGGACCGGGTAATCCTGATGTGTCCCTACCCGGAGGGGCCCGCCCCGATCTGGACTGACCGGAGGGTGCGACGAAGGAGTACCCGGAGGGAGGGAAGATCGGGGGCCCGAAGGGCCCCGACTCGAGCGCGTCAGCGCTCCAACAAACACAGCAAGGTCTACCGCCCGGGGCTCGGTTTTGCCTGAGCAGCAAGGTCCACCGCCCCAGACCCGGTAAAACCCGACATGTCCCCAAAAACACGACGGCCCCGGTCAATGACCAGGGCCGTCGATCAGCATCAGTACTCAGGGACGCTTGTCGATATCAATCTGCTCAGTAGGAGCGTCATAGTCCCCACGAGGGAACTGCGTAGTCGGCGCGTCATCGCCGTCCCACCGACGAGCAGTGTCATCAGGCGCAGCGGTAGGCGCAGGGGTCGGACGCGAGCGCCGAGGACTCGCATGAGCCGGAGTGCCACCACCGCGAAGCCCGAGGAACAACCCGGCCAGCAGCGCCAGCACGCCGAGCACACCGAACACGATCGGCACCACGCGCCCGAACAGCGACAGCTTGTCGGTGTTCTCCTTGGCGATGGCGATCTGCGACTCGACGGTCGCCTCGTCGAACACCAGGTGCGACTTCAGCGCGGTGACCTCGGGCTTGTCGCCGGATCGCGCGTAGAACAGGTGGATCGACTCCCCACCCTTGATCACGGTGCCGGTCTGCGGCTCGACCCACAGGTCACGCACGTTGGTGTAGTAGCGCGTCATGGTGACGGGGGTGTCGCCACCCTCGACGCCCCACTTGGCGGCGGGCAGGGTGAGCCGGTTGGTGGGCGACTGCACGACGTCCCAGGTGCTGGTGACCGGCGCGGTCATCTGGAACCGGTACACCTTCATGTTGTTGATCTCGGTCTCTTCGATGAAGTTCGCGTCGAAGGACTTGCGCACGTTGATGTCGAAGTACGGGTAGGTCTTCTTCTCGGTGCCGATCGGGAAGCGGTAGCCGATGCCGGTGTGCTGCACCGGCTCCATGACGCTGCCCTCCTTGTTCACGGTCACCGCGATCGACCCGTTGGGGTCGGTATCCACCGGCATGCCAGTGGTGCGCGAGATGGTGACGCGGTCGATGACGGCGCTGAGCAGGCCGGTGTCGCCCTGCACGTCGGTGCGCCGCAGCGTCTGACCTGCCTGCAGCGTCATCTCGTCGGCGTCGGAGGGCTCCTCGACGGTGACGAAACGCTGGGAGATCAGCGGCACATCCTTGTTCACCACGGCGGCACCGTCACCGGAGGTCAGCGATTTGGAGTCGAGAACGAGGCTTTCCTCGCCCGGCTGATTCTCCGCGATCGTGGTGATCTCGAGATCGAGTGGAGTCTTGGCTACTTTGCTCACCGTGTAGGTGGGGATCATCAGCGCGGCGACGAGTAATGCCGCGCCCAGACCCACGAGCACACAGGCGACCGTTCTTCTGGTACCGGCACTCAGTGCCATGCAAACTCTCCTCGTCGTTCGAACACGGATGGCCCGGTGGTCTGGTATTGCGCCACAGGCACTCGTGAGCCCCGACACTAACAGCCCAGGCTCCGAAGGTGCGGTGCTGTGCCATGGAAATCGCCGACACGGCAGACTGGACATCGATGACGACCGCTACCGCCCCTGTTTCGGCCCCGCGCGCCTTCATTCCCGCCCTCGAAGGGATGCGCGGGATGGCGGCGCTCGGTGTGCTGGTCACGCACGTCGCGTTCCAGACCGGAACGAGTCGGATGCCGGTCCTCGGCCCGATCCTGGAACGCTTCGATATGGCGGTCGCGGTGTTCTTCGCGCTGTCGGGTTTCCTGCTGTGGCGTCCGCACGCGGCGGCCGCGCACGGTCTCGGCCGCGCGCCGAGGACCTCGCGCTACCTGTTGCACCGGGTGGCCAGGGTCATGCCCGCGTACTGGGTCGTCGTGGTGTTCGTCTTGCTGTTGCTGCCCGGCGCGGTGCATTCGGCGAACCTGCGGGTGTGGCTGTCGAATCTGAACCTGCTGCAGGTGTTCGTACCGCTGACGTTGACCGATGGGCTCACCCAGATGTGGAGTCTGTCGGTGGAGATGGCGTTCTACCTGGTCTTGCCGCTGCTGGCATGGCTGGTCGTGCGACTGCGCGGCCCCGCGGCCCGGTGGCGGGTGCCGGTGCTGTGCGGGCTGGTCGCGGTGTGTCTGACCTGGAACCTGTGGCCGATCCCCACGCCGGACGCGATCCACGCCGACAACTGGCTGCCCGCCTACCTGCCGTGGTTCGCGGCGGGCATGCTCCTGGCGGAGCTGATCCACCTCGTGCGCCCTGATGTCCGGTGGGCCCGGATCCTGTCGAGTCAGCCGTTGATGTGGGCGCTCGCGCTCGCGGCGTTCCTGCTCTCGGCGACGGAGTTCGGCGGCCCGGCCGGTCTGGAACGCGCGCAACCGTGGCAGTACGCGATGAAGATGGTGCTCGGCATGATCCTCGGCTTCTGCCTGCTCGCGCCCCTGGTGGTGCGCCGGGCCGACGCCCCGCACCGCTGGCTGGAATCGCGAACCGCCGCGATCCTGGGCCGCTGGTCCTACGGCATCTTCCTGTGGCACCTAGTGGTTCTCACCGTGGTCTTCCCGGTCTTCGGCATCATGCCCTTCCACGGCCACTTCCTGTACGTGCTCATCCTGACCACCGCCCTCACCCTCCCGCTGGCCGCCGCGAGCTTCGCGCTGATCGAAGAACCGTCGCGCCGCTGGGCGGCCCGCTGGGATCGGCGGACCGCGTCCGCGCGCGCCGAACGCGGGTCGGAATCGGTCGGGAGTTCGGCGGTGCGCTGACTCGCGGTCAGCGGCGGCGTGGGAGTGCCGCGACCCCGACGGCGACGACCGCGATGACGGCCGGTGCCTGGGCCCACAGCGAGCCACCCATGTATTCGGTGCCGGAGCGCCAGGTCCCGGTCGACAGGGCCGCCGCCGAGACAAGTGTCCCGACGCCGGCGATCCAGGGCAGGGTCGGGGCCGTCACCGCGGGCCGGAAGTAGCTGCAGCCCAACGCGATCAGCGTGAATGCCGCACCGATCGGTCCCGAGATGACGGCGATCATGCCGGTCAGCCCGATCGCCGAGATCCAGTTGACGCCCCAGGTGGTCGGTGCGGGTCCGGCATCGGCAACCGCACGTCGGCGCGGAATCGCGAGCAGTGCAAGGGGAATCAGCAGCAGGAGCCCGCCGAAGATCGCCAGTCGATACCAGCGGTCCGCCGGGAACGACACCGTGATCTCCCCGGTGGTTTCTGGCGGAACGAGCCATGCCTGCTGCCAACCGTCGACAACGATGGGCGAGAGTTCCCGCCCGTCGGCGGTGTGCGCCTGCCAGCCGACATTGGTGCTCAGCGGCAGAACCAGCAGCTGAGTACCCGGAGCCGAATTTCCGGGATCGGCGCGGTCTTCTGGTGTGGCCTCGATGGGCGCGGCCGTGGTCTCGCTGAGATCTGCGGGGCTTTCCGGTGTGGCATCGGGAGGCGCTGCCGTGGTCTCGCTGAGATCGGCGGGGTTTTCCGGTGTGGCATCGGGAGGCGCTGCCGTGGTCTCGCTGAGGTCGGCAGGGGTTTCTGGGGTGGCGTCGGTCTGGGTTTTGCCGGGGTAGGGGTCGGTGCGGGGCAGGCGTAGCCGGTCGACGGTGAACAGTTCGGTGGGGGCGACGGTGAGGTCGGGGTGGCCGGGGAGTAGTTCGATGCCGGCTGCGTCCTGCGGGCACGGTTTCGCGGAAACCGGAGCGCCAGAGCGGAGTTCGTCGGCGGTGGCGGTGATCGTCGTGTGGACGGCGCGCCCACCGATGGCGATCACCGGCCCCGCGTCGCAGCCGATGGTGACGAGCCGGTCGCCGGGGGCATGCGCGGGGTACTCGGGGCCGAGCACTTCGACTTCGGCCAGGCCGGCGGGCTGGGTGAGGATGAAGCCGAGTGCGGTGCGGTCGAGGACCTCGTTCCAGCTCTGGATGCTGATCTCGACGCGATCGGTCTCGGTGGGGTACAGCGAGATTCGGGCCGGTTCGCCGTGCTCGCGGTCGGGCAGCTCGCGGATCTGCGGGCCGTTGCCCAGGTTCACCGCGACAGCGGTGGCTGTCGCGGGCAGTCCGCCCAGTGCGGTGGTGATGTCGAGTCCGGTCACCGTTGCCGGTTCCGGAAGTTCCAGTACCAGTGTGGGTTTGCCGCCCGCGAGGCCGCGCACGGTGGACTCCGGTGCGGTCCAGGTGGTCTTCGGGTCGCCATCGGTGGCGGCGAAGGCGGCACCGCGCAGGTCGGCGACGTCGGCCTTGCCACGTGCCACCGGCCGGGTCGGGTCGGTGAGCAACGCCTCGAGCGCGGGCCCGGGTCGGGTGCGCACGGTGAGGTCGGTGCCGACGGTGAGTGGCTCCGGCACCGAGAGCGTGCGGCCGAAGACACCGGGCTCTTCGGCGGGCAGACCGAGTCCCTTGCTGCAGTGCACGCGGTCGGGACCGTCGAAACAATTACCGCGACCGGGGAATTCCTGTCCGAGATCCCACCCGCTGACAATCGTGCCCGCGGCGACATCGGGCAGCACGATCCGGTGCCGGATGTCGACGCGCACCGGCGCTTCCCGATTCGAGTAGTCGTCGAGCGTGAGCTCACTGATCCCGAATTGCCCACCACGCGTGCCGGTTTCGGTGCGGGCCGCGGAGATCATCACCCAGTCGGATGTGCCCGCGGGCAGCGCGACCGACACGGGCTCGCCGGGTTCGGTGATCCGCGCCGACACCGTCCCGCGTGCGGTGCGGACCTCGACCCACTTCACCGGATCACCCAGCGCCGCCGCCGTGGTGGTGAAGCGCAGCGAGCCGTTGGCGATCGGCTTGTCCAGATCGAGTCGAATCCATTGCCCGAGAGCCGATTCGGACCCGTTGCTGATCCACGCGGTACTCGGATCGCCGTCCACGGCGGCCGCGGTGGAGCTTCCGGGCGCCGCCCCGCCGATCTGGGTGGCGTCGGCGGCGGAGCTGGACGCGGTGACCTTCGCGCCCGACCACTCGCCCTGCACGAGTTCGGCGCCGTCGACCGGGTAGTCGGGGACCAGATTGTGGGTGCGCCGGGCGTCGCCGGCGGCGCGGACCGCCGAGTTGTGATTGTCGACCCGGCCGAAATCGGTCTCGCGATCCATCGGGGTGTCGGTCACCAGTACGGGCTGCGGCGGTAACCCGGCACGTCGCGCGTCTGCTTCGAGAAGCACTGGTGCCGTGGGGTTCTCACCGTCTCGGCGCACGCGCTCCAGAACTTCGGGACCGCCTCGGACGACGGGGATCGAATCCAAGGGTGTGGTGTAGGCGCCGGGGAATCCGGGTGGTGCGCCGGTGCCGCTGCGCACGTCGACGGGGGTGCCGGGTGGCGGCACGTCGACGCGGTAGATCTCGACCGCCGGATAGGTGGGCAGCAGATCGTTGTCGACCACCAGCCCCGCATCCGCCGCGCGCGGCCCGATGTTCGCGCCGAACGAGGCCACCTTGGTGAGCCCCGGCGAGCCCTCGATCGCGCGGTGCGCCAGTATCGGACGGGTGGAACGCGACGTCTCGGGGTCGAGGTCGTTGCGCAACACCAGGATTCCGATGCCCTGGTCGGCGAGGGTGGCGGCGAGACCGGTCGACGGCCTGCCGTCGGCGATCAGCCGCTGCACCGAATCCATCGCGCGAATCGTGCCCGGCGGATTGAGCGGAACCGAATCACGCACGGCCCATGGGGTACTCGCCAGGGCTTGCAGCGGTTCGTCGCGGGTGAGTCCCCAGATCTGACTGCCGAACGGCGCGCCGGGAACGACGAGCGCGCGGGTGCCGGCGGCATTGTCGGCCAGCCAGTCGGCGGTATCGGTCCAGTAGGCGGGCACCCGGTCGTAGGCGCCGCGCGGGGCGAGCCTGCCGGTCCACGCCAGTGAGGTCGCGAGGGTGAGCGCGGCCAGGATCAGCGCGGCGACCGCGACCATCCGATCGCGCTCGGGATGGGCAAAAGAGCTGCGCCACACCGGCATCGGTACGGAAGCGGGCAGGGCGACACGGCCGAGCAGGTGCGCCAGCCCCACCACGAGTGGCAGCCGGATCAGCGGTTCGAGCTTGTGCACATTCCGTAGCGGCGCACCGCCGGAGTCGAGGAAGATCCGCACCGATTCGGCGAACGGCCCACCGAGCGTCCCGACGTACCCCGCACAGATCCCCGCCAGCCCCACGCACAGGATCAGCGCGAATCTGCCCCGATACGGCATCGACGACCGCGCGAGTCCGGCCATTCCCGCCGCCGCGAGCAAGCCGGTCGCCAGCACCGCGGCGGGCTGGGTCACCAGCACCGCACCGGCGATCCGCTCCGGCGAGACGAACGGTGTCCAGCTATCGGTCCCGCGCAGCACCTCGCTCAACGCCGCCCACTGCGTCGTCACCCCCGACGACTCGATGAAATCGAGGAACGGCGGACTCACCTTGCCGAGCAGTAGCAGCGGCACCACCCACCAGAAAGTGGCAAGGACCAGCAGCGGAATCCACGCCCGGGTAAACCGCCACCACTGCCGATTCGGTCGATAGGTTGCCCACCACAGCGCCGCGGGCAGAAACGCCGCCACCGTCGCCACGGCGTTGACCGACCCCATCAACGCCAACGCCAGCGCACTTCCCGCGGGGGAAAGCGGGCCGCCCCGGCGCATCGTGGGGTTCTCTGCATCGGACGCCGCACGATCTCCGGGCGCGTCGGGCTGCGCCGATGTGCTCCGCCGCGCGTTCACGGCGACGCCGAGGGCGGCGGGCGCGAGCAGAACCCACGGCGCCAGCATCATCGGCAAGGTTTCCGAGGAGATCGAGCCGAGCGTGGTCAGCACTCGCGGCGACAAGGCGAAAGCGATCGCCGCGATCACGCGTGACCCGCGCGAGCCGATGCCGAGCGTTTCGCACAGCTTGACGATTCCCCAGAACCCGGCGAGCAGCAGCAACGCCCACCAGACGCGCTGGGTGACCCACGCGGGCAGGTGCAGGAGGTGCCCCGCGGAGAAGAAGGTGCCGTGCGGGAAGAAGTAGCCGTAGGCCTGGTTCTGGACCTGGCCCATCGGGGCCTGGCTGCTCCACAGGTGAGACGCCCGCGCGAGGAAACCGAGAGGGTTCTGCGCGAGGTCGTATTTGGTGTCGGCGACGGTGAAGCCGGGCGCCTGCGCGAAGGTCAGTACGAAGGCGGCTACTACCGAGCCGACGAGCCAGCGCCAACCAAGTGGCGCCCTGTCCGGTTGCCCCGATGCGGGGCGCGACGCGCGGGCGTCAGCCTCAGCGGCTGCCGTATTCAGGGGCGTTGAGCAGCGAGGAGTCTTTGTCACCGCTGCGGTCGATCGAGGGCGCCGTGTTCTGCTGGACGGCCGCCGTGATGGCGAAGACGGCGATCGCGCTCAGCAGGGCGCCGCCGACCGCGCTGGCAACAGCCGGAACAGCAAACTTCATCGCGCACTCCAATACGCTCGGCGTCGGGGCCTGTCTCCGGTCAACCTAGCAGGTCTAGCGGGCTCGGTCGGTCGTTGGGCAGCTCGCAACGCAGGGCGCCGAGCAGGGTGCGAAGTTTGGCGGTGGTCTCGGCGAGTTCGGCCAGTGGATCGGAGGCCGCCACGATCCCGCCGCCCGCGCTGGCTCGAAGGACGCGCTGATCGGCCGATAGTTCGCCGCCGCGAATCGCCACGACCCATTCGCCGTCGCCGTCATCGCCACACCAGCCCACCGCCCCGCCATAGAACCCGCGCCACGGTTCCTCGGTGGTGATGGTGTCGAGTGCGGCGGCGAAGGGCGTGCCGTTGACGGCGGGCGTCGGGTGCAGCAGCAGTGCCAGGTCGAGTGCGGTGGTCGACGTATCCCGCAGCACGCCGTGGATGGGCGTGGCCAGGTGCCAGACCTGTTCGGTGCTGAGGAGTTCGGGCGCGTCGGGGATGTGCAGCTGCGCGCAGACCGGCGCCAGTTGCTGACGGATCCACTCGATCACGAAGGCGTGTTCGTCGTGATTCTTGGCGCTGGACAGCAGTGCTCGGGCCTGTGCCGCGTCATCGGCGGGGTCGGCGAGGCGGGGGAGCGTGCCTGCCAGCGGATGCAGGCTCACGCGATCGCCGTGCCGGGTGACCAGCACTTCGGGCGTCGCGCCGATCAGCGTCTCGCCTTCCCGCCCCGCCGCGGACAGGTCGACCGCGTACACAGCGGCATTCGGATGCCTGGTGAGCAGGTGTCCGGCCAGCACCTCCGGGTCGAGCGGCGCGTCGGCCGCCAGCACCATCGACCGCGCGGCCACCACCTTGCGCAACTCGTTCGCGGGGTCACCGAGCTGCTCGACCAGCTTCGTCACCCGCGCCACATGCTCTGGTGCACTTGGCATCTCGGCCACCACCCGCACCCCGGGCAACTCCGGCAGTGCGGCAGGCCGCCACGGACCCGCGGTGTGCAGCACGCTCTCGGGCTGCCAGAGCGCGGCCGCCGCCCGCGGATCGAACGGCAGCGCGCCGACGATCAACTTCGGGGCGGCGGTCTGACGCAACGCCTCGACCGCCTGCCGAGGATCCGAATACGTCGCGCGCACGCCCGAGGTCCGCAATACCGCGTCGGGTCGAGCGAGCAGGAATTCGTTCATGGTGTCTCGACCATAACGCCGCGACCGTGGCCCCGATCCGGGAGAGCGACCGAACTCTCAGTGCTCGGCGCCACCACGAAGCCCAAGCGTGGCGAACCGCTACTGCTCCGGCGGCACCAGGAAGACCGGCCGATGACCGTGCTTGAGCACCGCTTCGGCGACGCTGCTGTGCAAGAGCGCGCGCAGCCCCGTAGAACCGCGCGTACCGGCGACGATGATGTCGACGTCGAGCTCATCGGCGCAATCCACGATGGCGTTCCAGATCGTGGTTGTGCA
Organism: Nocardia sp. IBHARD005; assembly: GCF_052814245.1. Lineage (NCBI taxonomy): Bacteria > Bacillati > Actinomycetota > Actinomycetes > Mycobacteriales > Nocardiaceae > Nocardia > Nocardia sp. IBHARD005. The sequence continues at coordinate 6,059,739 of NZ_CP199935.1, read as the reverse complement.
CTCGGCGGTGCGGGGTTCGGCGTCGATTCCGGCCAGTTTCGCCAGGTGCACACCCTCGGCGTTGATCTTGCGGGCGTCGGAGTAGGCGATGTCCTCCATCTCCTCGTCGGGCACCCAGTCCGGCTGCATCACCCCGGCGAGCCCGGAGATGCGCGCGGCCTGGCGCACCATCGGTTCCCATGCGGTGAGCAGAATCGCGCGTTCGGCGGTGAGAAACCGCCCCGCGTACTCGATGGCTCGTTTGGCGTGTTCGGAACCGTCGTAGGCGATGAGCATCCGATCGCATGCCATGACGACCTCCTGCGCTGGTCGGAGCGGTTTTTCCATCAGGTTACCCCCGGATGGCGGGTATCAATCCGAACCGCGGTGGTGGGGTTCGCGCCGGGAGCGAGCTACCGTGGAGCGCATGCGGAAATCGCCTGTGGTCGTGTTCGCAGTCCTCGCCGCCGTTGCCACCGCCTGTTCGGGAGGTTCGTCGAACGAGACGTCGCCCGCGGCGAGTAGCAGCGCAGTGGCTGCCCCGTCTGCCGCCGGGGATCCGGGTTCGCCCGCTTCAGCGACCCCTACCCAAAGCAATTGTGGCGCAGACTATCTCGCCAAACTCTCCCAGCGAGAGAAGCTCGCCCAGTTGCTGACCGTCGGCATCACCGGTTCGGCGGACGCCTCGAACGTGGTGAGTTCGGAACAGGTGGGCGGCATCTTCGTCGGCAGCTGGACCGATCCGAGCCTGCTCGACCGCGCCGCGCTCGACGCGGTGAAGGCTCAGGCCAAGGTGCCGCTGATGGTGACCATCGACGAAGAGGGCGGGCGTGTCTCGCGCGCGAAGAACGTGATCGGTGCCGCGCCGTCGGCCCGCGAGGTCGCGCAGACCATGTCGCCGCAGGAGTACTACCAGTTCACCCTGACCAGGTCGAAGGCGCTGAAGGACGCAGGCATCACTGTCAATTTCGCGCCCGATACCGATGTGAGCAGCCAGTCGGCCGACAGCGTGATCGGCGACCGCTCCTACAGCGACGACCCGAAGGTCGTCTCCGAATTCGCGGGCGCCTACATTCGCGCGTCCAACGAGGTGGGCCTCGGCTCGGTCATCAAGCACTTCCCCGGCCATGGTTCCGGTTCCGGCGACTCGCACACCGGCGCCGTGACCACCCCGCCGCTGGATCAATTGCAGGACTCCGACCTGGTGCCGTTCCGCGACCTGGTGAACTCCGGCGCGGCGGTGATGGTCGGTCACCTCGACGTCCCCGGCCTGACCGAGCCCGACGTGCCCGCCAGCATCAGCCCGGCCGCGATGACGCTGCTGCGCGAGGGCAAGGGCTACGGTGCCCCGCCGTTCGACGGCCCGATCTTCACCGACGATCTCAGTGGCATGGCCGCCATCACCGCCCGCATGTCCATCGCCGACGCGGTGGAGGCCACGCTCGTCGCGGGCGCCGACAATGCGCTGTGGATCAGCAGCGATGCGGTGCCGCAGGTGCTCGACCGTTTGGAACAGTCGGTCTCGAGTGGCAAACTGCCCGCCGACCGGGTCGACACTTCCGTCCTGCGGATGGCGCGCTACAAGGGCGTAGCGCTGGGCTGCTGATCGCACCCGGCGACTGTGCGGCAAATGAACGCGGGTGAACTTACCTTGGAGTAATATAGGTGGTTCACCCTGCGGTAGGAGAGTGGATGGCAGGCGGGACCAAGCGACTTCCCCGGGCGGTTCGCGAGCAACAGATGCTCGACGCCGCTGTCGAGGTGTTCGCGCGCAAAGGCTTCCACGACACGTCGATGGATGCCATCGCCGCCGAGGCGAAGATCTCCAAACCCATGCTCTACCTTTACTACGGCTCCAAAGACGAGCTGTTCCGCGCCTGCATCCAGCGCGAGGGTCTGCGTTTCATCGAGGCCGTCGCGCCCGCGGGCAACCCGCAGCTGACCCCCCACGAACAGGTCCGCACCGCGCTGGAGGGCTTCCTCGATTTCGTCGACCGCAATCGGCAGTCCTGGCAGGTGCTCTACCGTCAGGCTATCGGTCAGCAAAATTTTGCCTCCGAAATCGACAACGCCCGTGAGCGGGTCATCGAGCTCACCGCGAAGCTGCTGGAATCCAGTGCCAAGAACGCCGACCCCGGCACCAATTTCGAGGTCGTCGCGGCGGCGGTGATCGGCGCGGGCGAGGCCATCGCCGACCGGGTGGCCAGCGGGCGGATCGAAGTGGCCGAGGCTGTCGACCTGCTCGACGATCTCGCCTGGCGCGGTCTGGCCGGTCGGAAGAAGTCCGAGTAACTGTTGCGGTCTGCCCGTCTGGCTGCGATTGTGCAGCGTTAGACGTAAATGGCAGACGGGGTGGCAGTGTTCGGAGTGTTGAAGCCGTGTGCGCACGGCGCGGCTGGATATGGCATCGACCCGGGGCAGTGGCAGGCGCATATGTGCGGGCTGTGTCTGGGTCTGCGGGACGGGCACGGTCAGTTGGCCCGCGCGGCGACCAACACCGACGCGATCGTGCTCAGTGTCCTCACGGAGGCGCAGGCGGGGGCTGGTGTGCGTACGACGGCGGCACCGTGTCCGTTGCGGGGGATGCGTCGCGCGTCGGTGGTCAGCGCGAGTGCGCCGGGGGTGCAGTTGGCGGCGACGGCGTCACTGTTGTTGGGGGCGGCCAAGATTCGCGACCATGTCGATGACGGTGACGTAGCGGCCATCGCCCGCAAACCGATGCGCGGGGTGTCGAATACGTGGGCGGCCCGCGCGCAGCGGCAGGCCGATCTGATCGGGCTCGACGTTGCGCCCATGCTCGCGGCGATCGCCTCGCAGTCCGCACTCGAAGCGCGAGCCGCCGGCTTCGTTGCCCCGATCTCGCCCGCGACTCACGCTGAACGGGGGCGATTACCCGGTGCGCGGTCGGCCGATGCCGATGCGGTGCGCGATGATCGGCGCATCCAGGCGGTCCAGATGATCACCCTCGACGAACTCACCGGGCCTACTCAGCTCTGCGCCGCGACACTGTTCGGGCATACCGCGACGTTGGCGGGACGTCCGGAAAACGTTGCGGTGCTGCAGGAAATCGGTCGCCACGTTGGGCGCATCGCGCATCTGGCCGACGCCATCGAGGATCTGGAGCGCGACCGGATCCGTGGGCGCTTCAATCCGCTCGAGGCTACCGGCACCGATCTGCCGCGTGCCTACGATCTGTTGCGCGAGAGCGAATCTCGTATCCGGCAGGCCGCGTCCGAAGCCGAGCTCGACCAGCTGCCGACGGTGCGCTGGGCGCTGCTCGATCCCCTTGCCGACTTGCTGCGCAGACTCGGTCGTGGTCTCGGCATCGCGGTCGGTCACGCGTGCCGCAATTCGGCTACCGCACAACAGCACTCGCCCTACGAGTTTCCGTCGCCGCTGGAGAAGCGCCCGGAGCGGCCGGGCAAGTTCGGGGCGGTCGGTCAGTTCATCGGCGTCTACTGCACCGGTCTTGCCTGCTGTGTCGACCACACCAACCCGTGCACAGGTCGACGCAACGTTGCCTGGCGCAAGAAGTGCGACTGCTGCGATTGTGCGGACTGCTGCAGCAATTGTGGCGATTGCGGCAAAGGCGACGGTTGCTGCTGCGACGGTTGCTGCTGCGATTGCAACTGTTGACGAAAAAGGCTCGCGCGGTGGCGAATCCGCCGACCGCGTGAGCCTGTTACCGTCGAAACCCTACTCGCACTTGACGACCGGGATCGGGTCGTACTTCACCGTTCGGGTATGCCGCGATACCTGCGCACCGGACTTGGCGTCGGTGATCACCCTGGTGTCGGAGATGGTGAAGCCGGGCGCACCCTCGGAGGCGATGCAGTCCTTGCCCTTGGGCAGCACTACCTCATTGGGTTCGGTCGGCTTCGACTTCTCGCCCGTAATCGATTCCACGTTCACGGTTTTGGTGCCCCACAACCGCACGGTGATGTCGGATCCGGTGGCGACCGCCTGAATGTAGACACCGGTCGTGCCGGTATTGCGGAATGCCAGGTCGATCGCCCCGTCGAACACGGTCGCTTCCCGTGCGGCCGGGTAGCGCGAGATGTAGTAGCTGTGCTCGGTGTGTCCGCCGTCTTCCATCCCGGCGAAGTAGGCCGCGTTGTAGAGCGTGGTGGCGAACTGGCTGATGCCGCCGCCGACCGCGGTACTGGGCCTGCCCTTGTCGATGATGCCGGACTCCACATAACCTTCCGCGGCGGTGCGCGGACCGGTGAACCCGTTGAGCGAGAACGTATCTCCCGGCTTGATCACCGCACCGTCGACCTTGGCGGCGACCGTGCGGATGTTCACCCCGGAGGGTCCACTGAAGCCGCCGGTGGTGAACTCGCCGATCGTCTCGTTGACCCCGAGCGCGCTCGCGGCCTCGGTGGTGAGCTTGGGCTCGATGCGCTGATACACCACCGGGCTGGTGCGCGGACCCGACTGCGTGAGCAGGGCAGGTAGCTTCTCCAGCGTCTTCGGCCAGTCGACCTTCTCGCCGACCACCGCAGGCACGACGGTCGGCTTACCCGCACCGACGGTGAAGGTGGCGTCCTTGGGTTCCACCTCGGACTTCGCCAATTGCGGTGCCAGCACGGCGATTACGGCGTCGTTGTCGATCTGGGGCGCCAGCCCGCCGTTGCCGTCGGGCACGAAGCCGAGCACCTCGGCGATCTGATCGGGGGTCAGCGTGGCCGTAACGTCCTTGCCGGACACGGTGATCGGTGACGCGACAGCCGGCGTCGCGATCTCGCGCAACGCCGCCTGCACGGCATCGGCGCGCACGGCGACCGGTGCGGCCACCACGGGCAGATCCAGTTCGCTGCTCGCGGCCCAGCGGTCGGTGATGGTGGCTCGCGCGCTCTCGGTGTCGAGCACGCGGCCCGGTACCGGCGCGACCGCTACGGGCCTGCCGTTCTCGAACCGCACGGTGCCTTCGACGGTCGGATTGTCGTGGACGCGGAAATTCGCGAGCTGTGCGTCCAGGGCCGCGGTGTCGACGATGCTCGCCACCGGCACCTCGCGGGTGCCGAACAGTGAGATCAGTCGGCTCACCGGGTTCAGGCGCTGGCTGCCGACGGCGGCCCAGGTGCGGTCGTAGTCCACCGACAGACCGGCTGCGGCGGGTACCATGCTCGCCTGCACATCACCGATCTGCACGGGTAGCGGTCGTTCGGCCTTGGGTCCGAGCTCGGTGTGCAGCAGGGCGTCGGCTTCGGCCTGATCCATCCCGCCGATCTCGATACCGGCGACGACGACACCGCGCGCTACCTCACCCGTGCTCAACGCGAGGTCGGCCAGGTAGGCGGCGGTGCCAACGGCCAGCACGGCGCCGACCGCGATCCCGATCCGCTTGACCAGCTGCTGGTTGTCCGGCGGGGTCGGCGGCTGTGCGCCTGCCGGGCCGGGGGTGGGTGACCAGCGATCGCGGGTCACGGTGTTCAGAGGCTGGGTCAGGGCGGTGGTGTCCGGATCGAAAGTGCGATGTGAATCGAGCAGCTTGCGTAATCCGACCTCGCCCCTTCGGTCGGCCGGTTGTCCGGCGGTCGACTCGCTGGGCACGGAGGTCCTTCCGTTAGGTTGGCCCCGATGTTTGCGGGGTCCGGCCCGAGGGTAACGCGCTTCGGCGCGCTCGGCAGCTCGGCAACCGGGTCAGAGGAAGCGAAAGGCTCCGTGTAGTTGCCGGGTCGGGGGTCTGGCAACTACACGGAGCCGATCTGTTTATCGTGGCCCAGAGCGGGGCGTTACAACCCATCCGGAAGAATTTCGGCGGGTGGGCCGACGCCGCCCTCCGGCACGACGCGACCGCGCGAGACAATCGACGTGAGAATCGACACCACGGGGCCGGACAACGAGGAGAACTGATGCAGCTGGGAATGATCGGCCTCGGCCGGATGGGCGCCAATATCGTGCGCCGTATCGTGCGCGACGGGCACACCGCCGTCGGCTACGAGCGCCACCAAGGGCCCATTCCCGAGCTGGAAGCCGAGCTCGGCGGCAAGTTCAGCGGCACGACCGACCTGGCCGAGTTCATCGGCAGGCTCGAAGTGCCCCGCGTGGTGTGGGTGATGATCCCCGCCGGTGCCACCGGTGCGGTGATCGAGAAGGTCGCCGAGCTGCTCGAGCCGGGCGACATCATCATCGACGGTGGCAACAGTCGCTACCACGAGGACATCAAGCGCGCGAAGGCATTGGAGCCCAAGGGCATTCACTACCTCGATATCGGTACCTCGGGTGGCGTGTTCGGCCTACAGCGCGGCTACTGCCTGATGATCGGCGGGAACAAGGCCCAGGTCGACTACCTCGAGCCGCTGCTGGAGACCATCGCCCCCGGCTACGAGTCGGCCCCGCGCACCCCTGGTCGTACCGGTGAGCCGTCGCAGGCGGAGAAGGGGTACCTGCTGTGCGGTCCGCACGGTGCGGGCCACTTCGTGAAGATGGTGCACAACGGCATCGAATACGGTGCGATGGGCGCCTACGCCGAGGGTCTCAACATCCTGCAGCACGCCAACGCGGGCTCGGAGTATCTGCACGGTGAGCACTCCGCCGAGGAGACGCCGATGGAGCACCCCGAGTACTACATGTACGACCTGGACATCCCGGCCATCACCGAGGTGTGGCGTCGCGGTTCGGTCGTCGCCTCCTGGCTCCTCGATCTCACCGCATCGGCGCTGGTCGCCGACCCCGACCTGGACTCCTACGGTGGCCGCGTCTCCGACTCCGGCGAAGGCCGCTGGACCGTCGACGCCGCCATCGACACCGCGGTCCCCGTCCCGATCCTCTCCGCGGCCCTCTACCAGCGCTTCTCCTCCCGTGGCCAGGCCCTGTACGCCGACAAGATGCTCTCGGCGATGCGAAAGGCGTTCGGCGGCCACAACGAGCTGCCACAGAAGTAGCCAGACGCGCATATTCCGAAAGGCGTTCGGCGGCCACAACGAGCTGCCACAGAAGTAGCCAGACGCGCATATTCCGAAAGGCGTTCGGCGGCCACAACGATCTCCCACAGAAGTAGCCCCTTATACGCCCGCAACCGGCTTTCGTCGCCAGACGGAGGCCGGTTGTCGCGTTTTCGGGTCGATCCGGGTGGATCGAAATCCTCGGATGTTACCCGCACCGGAGAGTAAAACGATGATGTTCCACAAAATGAGAACACGTTCCTATTTTTCAGGACAAGCGTCCAGTCTGACCTATACCTTGTGGTCAGAAGGGGGAAGCCCACCTGATGAGGAATTAGCTCCGGCCGTCTCGGCTGGGGCTTTGGAGGAAAAACATGTTCCGGACTTCGCGTATCGCCGCGGGCGTCGCCACCACCGCTCTGGTCGTCGCCGGTGTCGGTGTCGGCCTTGGATCCGGCGTTGCCGCCGCCGACGCTGACTGCGCGGTGAGCAGTCACGCGCAGAAGAGAGACGCGAGCACCGTCGGCGTCACCCACGTCTACGACAAGGTCGCCAGCGCCGAGCAGATCGGTGTCGGCACCTCGGTCACCTACAAGGTGATCGTCGGGACCACCGGGATCGGCAACCCGTATGTCAACACCATCACCGACTTCCCGCCGGTCGGCTTCGGGGCGCCGACCAAGACCACCATCACCGCCTATCACGCGGTCGGCGGCCAGGTCACCGAGGACGTCACCGCCACGCCCAACGCGGGCGGCTGGAAGGTCACGAGCACCGGCTGGTTCGTCAACTCCGGCAACCCGGTCACCATGACCATCACCTACCCGGTGCCGAGCGGCATCACGGCGGGCCAGATGGTCACCAGTGGTGGCGTCGGGGTGGCGGGCACCGTGGGTGTCAGCAATGAAATGCCCGGCCTCACTGCCTGTTTCACCGCGCGCGGCGCCAACGCGGGCGAGACCGTGATCGGCAGCCTCGGTGACAACGGGCTTGGTTCCGATGATGGCCAGCTGAGCTCCACCGGCTCGCTGAGCGACATCATCTCCGACGTGCTGCGCAATCTGATCGGTAGCTGATCGCGTAGCGCGTGGTGCGCCGGGACGTCTCTCGCGCTGCCGTCCCGGCGCACCATTCTCCTTCTGTGTCGCAAGCTGTTTCGAACTCTGTGAGGACTCGTGTTCACCTGTAAGCGGACGGTGCTCACCGCGCTCGCTGTCATCGCGCTGTCGGTCGCTTCGATCGGGACCGCCGGTGCCGACGGATCGAAACTGGACCGGATCGAGCGGCCCGGTCAGCGGCAACAGACGCTGCACGTGTACTCCGCGTCGATGGACCGGGTGATTCCGCTGCAGGTCATCACGCCGCACGACACCAGCGCGCCACGGCCGACCCTGTATCTGCTCAACGGCGCGGGCGGCGGCGAGGACATCGCGAACTGGTACAACCAGACCGACATCGTGCAGTTCTTCGGCGACAAGAACGTCAACGTCGTCACGCCCGCGGCGGGCGCCTTCTCGTATTACACCGACTGGCAGCGCGACGATCCGAAGCTCGGCCGCAACAAGTGGCAGACCTTCCTCACCGAGGAACTCCCGCCGATCATCGACGCCACTCTGAACACCACCGGCGTGAATGCCATCGCGGGCCTGTCGATGTCGGCTACGGCGGTGCTCAACCTGGCTATCGCCGCCCCGGATCGCTACCGCGCCGTCGGTGCCTACAGTGGCTGCGCCTCGGTCGATGACCCGATGGGCCGCGCCTACATCGACCTCGTTCTCGCCCGTGGCGGAGCCGACCCGGCCAACATGTGGGGTCCACCCGGCGACCCGGCCTGGCGTGCGAACGACGCCTATCTCAACGCGGAACGGTTGCGCGGCAAGGCAATCTACCTATCCAGCGCGAACGGCCTGCCCGGACCCGCAGAAACTCTCCCGCCCGGTGCGACGCCAGGAAAGGTCATCGGCATGACCGACCAGATCCTCCTCGGCGGCGCCATCGAGGCGGCCGCCAACTTGTGCACCCAGCGCCTAGCCGCTCGCCTCGCGGAATTGAACATTCCCGTCCACACCGAATTTCGCTCGGCGGGCACCCATACCTGGCGGTACTGGGAGCAGGATCTACACAAATCCTGGCCACTTCTCGCCGCGGCTATCGGTGCGAACTGACATTCGAATTGCTTCTAGCACTGGGTAATTCAAGTGGTCAAGCCCCCGGAAGCTATGGCTAACGCTCGGATCGAGGCACCCGATGTGGCTATTAGCTTTGCTCAGATTTCCCCCGAAAGGCTTGCTATGCATCGTCGAATGATCCGAGTCCTCGTCGCGACCGCGGCTGTCGCCGGTATCGCGGCAGGCGCGTCCCCCGCGCTGGCCGCCCCCGCCCAACCGGCCGTTATCGCCGAATCGGGTTCCGCCGGAACCGGTTCCGCGCTGGTGGACATTCCGCTCGGGTTCCTCGAGCTCATCATCTGTGGACCGTGGGCGTCCGCCGAGCCGCATCCGAATCCGATGTGCCGCTGAGGTCTGACAACGAACGGCGGGTGGTCTCCGGATAACCGGAAACCACCCGCCGTCGCTGTGATCAGTGCGGACTAGCGCTCGATGATCGCCACCACACCCTGGCCGCCCGCGGCGCAGACGGAAACCAGCGCGCGGCCGGATCCCTTCTCCGCCAGCATCTTCGCGGTCGAGGCGACGATGCGGCCGCCGGTCGCGGCGAACGGGTGGCCCGCGGCGAGCGAGGAGCCGTTGACATTGAGCTTGCTGCGGTCGATGGAGCCGAGCGCGGCGTCGAGGCCGAGGCGCTCCTTGCAGTAGGCGTCGGACTCCCACGCGGCCAGGGTGGCCAGCACCACGGAGGCGAAGGCCTCGTGGATCTCGTAGTAGTCGAAGTCCTGCAGGGTCAGGCCGTTGCGGGCAAGCAGGCGCGCGACCGCGTAGGTGGGCGCCATCAGCAGGCCGTCGGGACCGTGGATGTAATCCACCGCGGCGACCTCGGAGTCGACCAGGTGCGCGAGCACCGGCAGTTTGTGCTCGGCGGCCCACTCGTCGGTGGACAGCAGCACCGCCGACGCGCCATCGGTGAGCGGGGTCGAGTTGCCCGCGGTCATGGTGGCCTCGCCCGCCTTCACGCCGAACACCGGCTTCAGGGTCGAGAGCTTCTCCACGGTCGAGCCGGGACGCAGGTTGTCGTCGCGGGTCAGGCCGAGGAACGGGGTGATCAGGTCGTCGAAGAAGCCACGGTCGTAGGCGGCCGCCATGTTCTTGTGCGAGAGGTAGGCCAGCTCGTCCTGCGCCTCGCGGGCGACACCGAATTCCTTGGCGGTGATGGCAGCGTGCTCACCCATCGACAGCCCGGTGCGCGGCTCGGCGTTGCGCGGGATCTCGATGCCCAGCATCGAGGGACGCAGCTGGCCGACCAGCTTGAGCTTGTCCTTGGTGGTCCTGGCGCGGTTGGCGGTGAGCATCCACTCGCGCATGTCCTCGCTCACACCGATCGGCGCGTCGGAGGTGGTGTCGGAGCCGCCGCCGATACCGGACTCGATGCGGCCGAGGGCGATCGCGTCACCGACGGTGACGATCGACTGCAGGCCGGTGCCGCAGGCGAGCTGCAGGTCGTGGGCCGGGGTGTAGGGCGAGAGCTTCGAGCCGAGCACGCTCTCGCGGACCAGGCTGTGCTCGCCGACGCGCTTGAGTACCGCGCCGCCGACAACCATGCCGAGCCGTTCGCCCTGCAGCCCGAACCGGCTGACCAGCCCGTCGATGGCGGCGGTGAACATATCCTGGTTGGACGCCTTCGCGTACGCCTTGTCGGAGCGCGCGAACGGGATGCGGTTGCCGCCAACGATGGCAACCGGGCGCTGGGTCTTGGCGGCCTTGGCAGTGTTAGCTGCAGCCTTGGCCGTCGCCGAGCGGGCTTTGCTTGTCACTCGAGTTCTCCATGGTCTCGTCGGTTCCGGGTAACGCCGGCCGGTGGAACAGGCCCCCGTGCGGGTACAGCGTCGTATCGGTTTACATTAAACTTACTCCGGAGTAAGTTCGTTGTCGACACCGTACCCGCAAGTGTGCGCTCATACGGGGGACACTGGGCGGAGCACGATCACACAACTCGTCGACCACAGAGAAGGTAGGAACAGTGGCAGCCAAGAGCAAGGGTGCACCGAACCTCTACGGATCTTTCATCCACTCCGCCCCCGGCGCGTTCCTCGCGAGCAAGCTGGGCCTCCCGCAGCCTGCCGAGCTGCGCCGCTACCAGGCCGGCGAGCCCGCTCTGCCGGGCCCGGTCCTGCTCGGTGGCAAGGGCCGCCTGGCCGAACCGGTCCGCGTGCTGCTGTCGGATTACACCGTCGCGGACTCGCTCGACTCGGGCACCAAGTACGGCGCGCTGGTCTTCGACGCCACCGGCATCGACTCGATCGACAAGCTCGCGCAGCTGTTCGAGTTCTTCCAGCCCGCGATGCGCAACCTCGCCCCTTCGGGCCGTGTCGTGGTTCTCGGCACCACCCCCGAACTGGTCGGCTCGGTCGACGAGCAGATCGCCCAGCGCGCGCTCGAGGGCTTCACCCGTTCGGTCGCCAAGGAGCTGCTGCGCGGCGCCACCGGCCAGCTCGTCTACGTGCACCCCGAAGCGGGCGCCGCCGCGACCGGCCTCGAGTCGACCCTGCGCTTCCTGCTCTCGGGCAAGTCGGCCTTCGTCGACGGCCAGGTCATCCGGGTCGGTTCCGCCGATTCGGTCGCCCCGGCTTCTTGGGACAAGCCGCTCGCGGGCAAGGTCGCTGTCGTGACCGGTGCCGCGCGCGGGATCGGCGCCACCATCGCCGAGGTGTTCGCCCGTGACGGCGCCACCGTGATCGTCGCCGACATCCCCGCCGCGGGCGAGGCGCTGTCCGACACCGCGAACAAGGTCGGCGCCACCGCGCTGGCCCTGGACGTCACCGCCCCCGACGCCGCCGAGCGCCTGGCCGACTTCGCCACCGAGCGTTTCGGCGGCATCGACATCGTCGTCCACAATGCCGGCATCACCCGCGACAAGCTGCTCGCCAACATGGACGAGGGCCGCTGGAACTCGGTCATCAACGTCAATCTCGCTGCCCCGCACCGCATCACCTCCGGGCTCGTCGCCAAGGGTGTGCTCAAGGAAGGCGGCCGCGTGATCGACGTGTCCTCCATCGCGGGCGTCGCGGGCAACCGTGGCCAGACCAACTACGGCGCGTCCAAGGCGGGCGTCATCGGCATGGTCGACGCCGAGTCCCCGCTGCTGGCCGCGAAGGGCATCACCATCAACGCGGTGGCGCCGGGCTTCATCGAGACCGCGATGACCGCCGCGATCCCGGTCGGCACCCGTGAGGCGGGCCGCCTGATGAGCTCGCTGCTGCAGGGTGGCCAGACGATCGACGTCGCCGAGACCATCGCCTACTTCGCGAGCCCCGCGTCGAACGCGGTGAGCGGCAACGTGGTTCGCGTCTGCGGTCAGAGCCTGATCGGCGCCTGATGACCCAGACCATCACCCTCACCGAGGTTCCCAAGAACGGCGGCCTGTACGCCAAGGCGGCGCTGGGCGCCATCCCGCTGCCCGCCGCGCTGTCGGCTCGCAAGCCGACCCTGCCCGACCGTCGCGTCGTCGTTGACGGTGTGCGGGTCGACCCCGACCACTTGGCCGCCTACTGCCATGCCACCGGCCTGCGTTTCAGCGACACCCTGCCGCTGACGTACCCCTTCATCCTCGCGTTCCCGCTGATGATGGAACTGCTTGTGGCGCGGGACTTCCCGTTCACAGCGGTCGGTGCGCTGCACTTCCAGAACGTCATCGAGCGCACCCGGGAGATCTCGGCCGCCGAGCCCCTCGACTTCTCCGCACACGTCGAGAACCTTCGCGAACACCCGAAAGGTCTTCTGGTAGACGCGATCACGGAGATCCGGGTGGGCCGCGAACTTGTCTGGCGTCAGGTATCCACCCTCCTGCACCAGCAGCGCACCTCCCTCTCCGGCGGTCCGAAGCCGGCGCCTCCCGCCGACGAGGTCCCGCCGCCCCCGCTGCGCGTGCAGCGCGTCGATCAGAAAATGGTCAACCGCTACGCCGCGGCCTCGGGCGACCGCAACCCGATCCACGTCTCCGGAATCGGCGCCAAGGCAATGGGTTTCCCGCAAACCATCGCCCACGGCATGTGGTCCGCCGCCGCGATCCTCAGCGCCATCGAGGGCCGCGTCCCCGAAAAGGCCACCTACGCGGTCAAATTCGGCAAGCCGATTTTCGTCCCGTCCCCGGTGAACATCTACGCCGACCAGGTCGGATCCGGCTGGGACCTCTCCATCCTGCACCCCAAAAAGGGCTACCCCCACCTCACCGCCACCTTGCGCTGAGGTCTCCACCGACAAGGCCCGCACACTCCAGGGGGGTGTGCGGGCCTTGTTGTACTGTGAAGCGCAAAGGTGTGTCTAGTGTACAATTGACTTGATTGTCAATGGCAGACTAGACTATAATTTATGACGAAGCGGAACGACCTACTGAGGAAGATCGGCGATGCGGCGAAGTCTGCACGGCTGACCTGGGAGGTCGAGCGGGAGGGCGGTAACCACACCATCTACAACTTGGGAGGCAAGAAGATCCCGATCGGTCGGCATGCTGAACTCGGCAATCGCTACGCTGAGATGGTCTACAAACAGTGCGAGGAAGTACTCGGAGAAGGATGGTGGCGGAAATGAAATACACCGCCCATGCGGAGCGTGATGGACGCTTCTGGCTGATCCATGTGCCCGAGATCGACCAGTGGACTCAGGCGCGAAACCTGCGGGAGGTCGAGTCGATGGCTCGTGACCTGGTTGCCACGATGCTGGAGGCGAATCCGAATTCGTTCGAAGTCGAAGTCGAAGTCGAGTTGCCTGAAGCGGTTCGAGCGGAGTGGGAAGAGTCGAAGCGGCTGCTGACCAAGGTCGATGAAATCAAGGCCTCCGCGGCTGCTGCTGCCCAGCGGGCCGCCCGCAGGCTAGCTGACGAGGGCTTGACGCTGCGGGAAATCGGACAGGTCCTCGGCGTCTCCTTCCAGCGTGCGGGCCAACTCTTGAATCGTTAGGGCGCGGGCGGAGCTCCTTCGTCCTCACCTACGAAACCCTCAACATTCCCGACCGTATTCAGGTCTTCTACGAAGGCGGGCAGGTGCTCGACACCGGCTATGTCGGCGACAACGCCAACCAGGGCACCGGATCTCGGGTCGTTTCGTTGCCCGCGGGGTCGTCCTCGACAGTGAGCGTTCGGGTCACGGGACCGAATGACACCCAATGGGAGTACACGGTCAACTGCCCGTCGTAGCGACCGTCCATCCGGACCGAGATCGCAGACGCGGAGGGGCCGCATACCTGAAAAGGTATGCGGCCCTGAGTAAACAGCTATCCGGCAGACAATCAGCAGCACATTTTCCGGTACGTGCTGCGCGCGGCGGGAGAACTATGAATCTGGCTGCGCCTCAATCGTTTACGCGTCTGAACCTGTTACAGGTTTTCACGGTGATATCAATCATGGACTAAGCCGAGCGGTAACTGGGTACACAGCAAGGTTCGGCACAGGCGCGGTGATCTGCCTCGTCCTTTCGCCGCGGGGGCCAAGCCACGGTTCGTGCGATTGATCGATTGTCCAGCGGCAATGATCTTGTTCGAGTTCCTGCTCGCGGTGCTGAACGGCGGTCTTCGAGCAATCGATATGAGATCCCCGAAACGAGTCCTGTCGCCATGCGCGCGACGGGCAACCGCGCAGCAATGGTTCCGCGAATGCCCCGAATGTCGCGGGCTATGGAGGCGTCGCCGACCGTGTTAGAAATTTTCAGTCGGCAATAAAGTCGGCAATCATGGTTAACACCAAGGGGTTTCACTTCATGAAGAAGATTCGCACGCTCAGCTTCGGCATCGTCATCGCCGCCGGGATGGCCATGTTCGGCACGGGCATCGCCACCGCGGACGAGGTCCCGCCTGCTGCCACCGACCCCGCCACCGGCGGCACGGGTGAAGAGGCCGCAACCGGTTCGGCCGACAGCCTGGCTGCGATCCTGAAGGCGCTCACCAGCGGCTCGGCAGCGGCCGAGGACCCGGCAGGCACCGACACCGGCACCGATGTCGCCGACGAGACCGAAACCGGCACCAGCGGCACGGGTGATGAGGCCTCGACCGGTTCGGCCGACAGCCTGGCCACGATCCTGAAGGCGCTGACCAGCGGTTCGGCAGCGGCGGAGGAGGAGGCGGTGGAAACCCCTCCGGCTGCCTGACGTAGTACGCAATCGACGAATGCCCCGCGATGAGCGGGGCATTCGTCGTTGAGCTCAGCTGTGCCTGGCTGCCCGAAGTCCGTTGACGTAAGCGGCGACAATCCGCAGATCACCTTCGGACAACCCGGAGAGATCGACGATTCCCTCGGTGGATTGCGGTCGAACTTGCTCCGTCTCGATCGGGTCCAGCCCTGCCTGCGTCAGCAGCGGTTCGGCATAGAGGCCGACCGCCGCCGCCATGGCCTGCAAGGTCTCGGCCGTGGTGCTGGCGGGGACCTTCTGGCCGCGCTTGTATTGGGTCCCGTTCTCGACCTGCGTCCACAGGCTCGTACTGATCCGTGCTGCTTTCGCGGCGCGGTCCATCGACATCTCGCGCTCCTTGCGAGCAAGTCGCAGGGTGGCGCTGACCTCGGCGGGGACCACCGCGCTCCGTTGTCTCACCATGCATCGAGGGTAGCAGATTGTTTGCACTTATGCATGAAGTGCATGTAGTCACCAGCTGCGAACTTGCGAATCCAACGTCGCCGCGGCTGGTAAATCGTAACAGGGAAAAGGTGAGTTTGTTTGTGGGGACTGGTGACTGGGTACGGCGGCTTGCCGACTCGGCTTGACAGGCTGGTTGCAACAACGTTGCATACAACGTGTGTCCGATTGTGGGTCCCAGTAGGAGCCACTACTCGACACCGCCCCGGGCGCGCCACCCATTTCGGCCGCGTAGCAGGGTACGACCGGGGCTCCGGCCCGCTATCGACCGAAGGAGCAAGTACATGGGCCCATACGATGCCGTGACGGCGTCGAACCGCATGCGTGAGGATTCATGCGGCGTGACCCCCTTGGACAGGTGGCTCGACGACACCCACCTGTACCTGGATCGAGATGCCGCGCGGGACCTGGCCCGAATGCTCGGCGACATCCCGGAGCTGGCCGAGGACTTGTCGGACGCGCGCACGCGCCAGACTCGATTCGGCGCGGTGGACTACCGCACGCGCAATGGCGCACGGGAACAACGTCTTCCGTTCAATCCGGCCGCCGCTCGCGCGGCC
Source organism: Nocardia sp. IBHARD005 (assembly GCF_052814245.1). Classification (NCBI taxonomy): domain Bacteria; kingdom Bacillati; phylum Actinomycetota; class Actinomycetes; order Mycobacteriales; family Nocardiaceae; genus Nocardia; species Nocardia sp. IBHARD005. Next base: position 6,043,576 of record NZ_CP199935.1, on the reverse strand, counting down.
GACCATCTCCAGTCGGTTGTGGTGGCTTGGGTTCGCTTGGTCTGCGAGCAGCGCGCCATCGACTACACCGGGGTCGCGAGCATCGGTGGCATGGCGGAGTGGTTGCAGCGCAACATCATCGCGCTGGCGATGACGGAAGGTGTGGAAGCCGCGCCTGCTGAGATCGCCGCGGCGATCGAGGCCGCGGAAGCGGTGGTGTGTCCGCCGGTCGATCTCGCTCCCGCCGACGCGGCTCTGGTCTTGCGCGCCAGGGCTGTTCGCCTCCATGCGGCCGCGATCGGCAAGCTCGCCGAGGAACTGGGTGACGGTTTCCGGAGCCTCACGGCTCGGCGTGTGCGCACACTCCGCAAGGCCGGCCTGATCAGCCCGGTCCCGGGACCCTGGTCGCCGGACTGGCCGGAGCTCTTCATCGTGGGTGAGGTTCTGGATGCGCACCGTGCCCTTCCGTCGCGGCAACGGGCGAAAGATGCATAGCGAACAGAGTGACCCAGCGGGGCGTCGGCAGATTGTTGCCGGCGCCCCGCTGGCGTTGCAGGCACCCGAACCGGCTCGATCCAGGAGCCCAAAGGGCTTAGGCCGCACGATATTCGGGACGGCATGGCTGCCGTCCGGTTTCGGAATACCCATCCCTACCTGGGATTCAGCGCCGTCTGAAAGTGAGTGTTGACAAGTTGTGGCCGATGACGCAAACTAGTGCCAGCGGGATTCGTCGTGTCCAAAAGTAGTTAGGCACACCGCGATTCGATGCCAGCGAGCGCTGACCCCGCGGATCCTGACCGGGATCTGGGTTCACGTCAACGCTAGAATGGACGCGTGCTCTCGACCGAGAGTCTCGACATTTCGGCTGCTGGGTGAGGTTCTCCTTGTGTCAGATGCATTCGATGCATTTACTCCCGACGATGCAGGTAAGCCCATCGGGGAGAGGTCTACTCGTGAAGGCGGGCGGCCCCGAGTAGACGACTCGATACCAGGTAGAAGGAACCGCGTCGGCCATGTCGACCTCTCCGACATCTGTGTAGAAGACCTCCAGGTCGTCGCTGGTGCGGTGGATCGTTGGCGTTCGCTCCGGCCGCCGACCCTTGTGACGCGTCCCACCTCTCGGTGACCTGACACGGCATCTGACACCGTCTCCGGTGGTGATGATGCGACGGGTCGTGGTCAGTTCCGAGTTGTGAGAGTTGTGTATTGCCATGGGTGATGAAGGTGAGTCGGATGCTTCGATGCCTGGCCGACAAGATATCGCGGTGCAGCGCAACGGGTTCAATGCCCAAGAATCTGCATTCAATCAAGGAATCCGGGTCGATTCGGCCGTGGTCTTCGACTTCGTGTCGTATTGGTCGGTAGCCGACCGTGCGGTCCTTATCCAAGCTGACCTCTCCGGTCATGTTCGAAACGAAGTCATCGCACACGCCGTCGCCCACATCGAGATGGCCGAATCACGCGAACTGGCAGCAGCACTCGACGGCCAGCGATGGCGCGGCCGGATCGAGATGCAGGTCCACGATGTTGTCGCACACCGTCTCATCCCTGTCGCCGACCTGCGTGACGCGATGGAGGTCGGCGACAACCTCACCGATGTCGCGGCGCTCCTCGGTGTCACCGAGTTCCTGCTCGGTTGGCGACTACAGCACCTGGCGAACGAGGAATTCGCGGTGATACCGGTGCACCTGCTGAACCGCCTTGGTTGGTTGCCCGGGATGCCGTCGGAATACCCCTACCGGTGCTTGCGGCCGACATCCAGCTCAGGCGAGATGCTGCGCCAGCTGGCGCCCGGCCGTCACCACCGGTAATCAAGTCCCACTGAGCCCTCGTTCCGTGAAAACGGCACGGGGGCTTTGTCGTTGGCGCTAACAGCCGACTTCGAACTCATGCGGCAGGCCCCCGGACGCGAACACTTTCCTCCAGCGGGTTCAGAGCCGGCCGCATGCCCGCCCCTGACGCGCCCGTCTCCCGCAGCTCGCTGTGGTCGAAAGGCGTTGTCGCAGCGCAGGGGCGCAACGGTCCCGTCCCGGCGGAGCACTCCGCCGGAACGGGACCTCCACTCACGACCCAGAGAGGTACGAACATGTCATTGTGGTCTCCGAAAGGATCGCCCCGCACGATCGATGTACTCGTGGTCGGCGGAACCTGGAATCCTGGCGGCGACGGTGTCACCGGTGCCTTCACCGACGCGCTGAACGAGGCGATGTTCACCCCTCGGATGGTCCCTTATCCCGCCGACTACGGGTCCCATGTGAGCTACGCCGAGAGTGTCGCCGAAGGTAAGCGTGCGCTCCTGGCCGCTATCGACCGATCGCCGAACCCTGTTGTGCTGGCGGGATATTCGCAGGGTGCGGCGGTTGCCGGCGACCTCGCGGCGGAGATCGGCCGCGGTGAACATCCGGGTCGTGAGGTGATCGCCTGCGCGCTGATCGCCGATCCGCGTAGACCGGCGGGCAAGTACCTCGGCGACACCGATCCCGGCGGCTACGGCGTGGTCGGCGAGCGACCGATCGACGGCATCCCCGCCTATTGGGCCGCGGCACCCGGTGACCCCATTACCGCACTGCCCGCGGGCAATCCCTTGCGGACTATCGCGGATCTGAGCGCCTTCTTCAGCTTCGCCAGCGCGAACTCGGCGGCCCGCTGGGCGCAGCGAATGCTCGACACCGCCACCCGAAAACAATTGCAGCGCTGGTGGTCACCGTCGAACTGGAGCCACTGGACCGGCGCTATCGCCTACGCCCGCGGCTACCTGTTCGACGGACGGCACACCAGTGACTACGTCCGCTACGGCCACGCCCGCGCACTAGCCCAGGCGCTGAACCGCGATATCGCCGAAGGGCGCATCTGAGACCCGCGAAAACCTGTGGGAAGGAACACATCATGAGAATCAGCAGCACCCCAGAGCCAGCGCTGGTCCGGTCGGTACTCGTCGCGGTCACCGGTGTCCTCGCCTATCTTCTCGGTCGCGAGATCGACGCAGCGTGGATCGAAACACTGCTAACCCTTTACGGATTGGCGACGCCGGTGATCGCGGGCGCACTCATCAGGCCCGCTGTAACCCCGGTGACCGGATCGGCGGGTGAACCCGATGGCATCGTGGTTAAGCCCTGAATTCGTGCAGGCGACCGGCATGGCACTGGCCACCGTCATCGGCGCGGTGACCGCGTGGCAGGCCCGCGAAGTCGCCAAGTTGCGCGAGCGGGTGGTCGCGCTCGAAGAGCAGGCCGCCGACGATCACCTCCGTTTCCGTGACGCGATCCGGCTGATCCGCGCACTTCAACGCCACATCGACGAACTGCTCGGCTTCCTGCGCCTGCACGTCCCAGGCATGGAGCCCCCGGTAGCGGATTACAAGATCCCCGCCACCCTCCAAGAAGAAATCTGACGGCGACCCCGCCGTTCCCGAACTGCATGCGGTCGGCCCCCGGAGAACACTCGACACGGTGCGGGATTCGAGCCCGCCGCATGCCGCGCTCCTGACGCGCCCGTCTCCCGCAGGTGGTCTGCGGTCGTAGACGTCGCCGCTGCGTCAGGAGTGAAGGTCCCGCCCTCGGCGCTTCCCCTCGTCCACGAGGGCGGGACCCCAAACCTTCACTCACACAAGGAGATACCCATGGCCTGGACAGGCGACCCGGTATGGCTGGCCGATGTGCTGCGCGATGCCGGGCTGGATGTCATCGAACACGAAGGCTGGCGCGAGCGAGGCCACGGCGACTTCCGTGACCTGCGCGGCGTGCTCTGCCACCACACCGCGGGCGGCGGCAAGAACGACTGGCGCATCGTCCAGGACGGCCGCGCCGACCTCCCCGGCCCCCTCGCCCAGCTCGTCCTCGAACGCGACGGCACCTTCCGCGTGATCGCGGCAGGTGTCTGCTGGCACGCGGGCCGCGGCTCCTGGCCCGGCTGGCCCACCGACAACGCCAACTACCACGTGATCGGCATCGAAGCCGTCTCCCGCGGCGACGGAACCGACTGGACCCCAGCACAACTCGACGCCTACAAACGCGGCTGCGCGGCCATCCTTGCCCGCATCGGCCGCGACGCCGAGGACTGCGTGGCCCACCGCGAGTACTCCCACGAAGGAAAAATCGACCCCGCCGGTATCGACATGGACGAGTTCCGTTGCGAGGTAAAGGCATTCATCGACGGAGAGGACGCTCCGATGAGCGCATCCGAAGTAACCCAGATCCAGGATTTCATCACCGCGTTCTGCGGCCCGATCGGCACCGACGTCAAGGACATCCGCGAGCAGCTGTGCGGTAGCCAGCAGCGCGACGCGGGCATGTTCGCCGGCTGGGAACAGCTCGACGGCATGACCGTAGTCGACGCCCTGGCCGACATCCTGGACCGCCTGAAGGCCCTCGAATCCCCACTCGAATGAACGGTCGACAATGTCTTTCGAAGATGTACGAGATGATGCGCAATTCGTGCGCTTCGCCGACGGAGAACTGGAAGGTCGGCAACCCAGCTATGACGACGGCGCGCTGTCGGTTTCACGTCCCGGCCGCCTAGCCCCGGTCCTTCAATGGTCGACGATGGCCAGCGGCGCTGGGCAAGCGCTGGGTAAGGCGATGTTCAAGACGAAGGCTTACGCAGGGGGCGGCGAGGTCGAAGAAGAGCATGGACCGACCGATGCCGGAGGCTTCCTCTCGACAGCTCCGGTCGGCTCACTATTTCCATTCCTGCAATGGAACAACTGGTACAACATTTACAAAGGTACGCGCAACGAAATCGAGGCAGCCGGTGGTGAAGCTGCGATCTCGGAGCTGGCAGGAGCCGTAACCGGACCCGTGAGCGCCGCTGTCACCGGTGCTGCCACCGCGTTGAACAGCACAGTAACCACAGTCGTGCAGACCCTGTCGTCGGCATCGAACGACCTGCGGCAGACCGCTCCGAGGGCCGTTCAGCCTCAGATACGTTCTCTCGAACAGCGTGTGGGCCCGGACATCGACCGGAGCACGACCATCAATGTGATCAATCCCCAATTTTCCGCGCCGAAGCTCACCAATGACCCACTGCGCGACCGACTTTCCACCTATCTCAGCCACGTGCGCTGACATGCCTGTGCCCGAAGAGTGAAGGGGGGTGATGAAAGTGCTCAACACCGTTGTCGACGTCCTCGAACTGCTCAGCGTGGTGCTTCCACTGCTGCTTCCACTGCTCGGACTGTAGTTCTATCCGTGAACCGAATATTTTGGAGAATCTCGTGCCAAGTTCCGATGATCCCAGTGGTCTCGCCGAACAGATCATTACCGAACTTCAGGCCTTGGTCAGTCGGCTGGCGACCTTGAGGGCAGATGTCAATGTGCTGGCCAACCTGGCTCAGGGGGTTGCGATGACGGTTGCCGACGCAATCCCGGCGCCGGAAGCCCCCGCTGGAACCCTCGAGGCTGAGGTGGCAGTCGGCCCGGCGCCGGAAGCGGCGTAATGACTTACCCCACGCCGGGGGAGTTCCCCGATTTCGAGCAGTTCATGGTCGACCTGTTCACTCCGATCGCCACCACTGTCACCACGTTGCCCGCGACGTCGTCGGACCTGCAGTCCACGCTGCCCTTGATCTGGGTGCGTACCACTGGTGGAACGCTCGACATCAACGCGATCACTTACAAGGCCAAAGTCAGCGTCGTAGCCTTCGGCGTCACTCGCACTCAGGCGCAGCAGCTTTCGGTGCAGATCCGCACCGCATTGCTGGAGGCTCCGGCTAGCCACGTCAACGGTGTCCTCGTCGACTACACCGAGGAGATCGTGGCCGAGGAACCGAAGTTCCATCCGCCGATCCTGCGACGCAGCCGCGGTCTGTCAGAGGTGCCCGACCTCGACCCGCTCAACCAGATGGTCGAGATCGCCTTCTGTATCGAAGCCCGCCGCCAGTAGAGGTCAACTATGGCCCCTGGCGGGGCTTTCGCCGGTACCACTCGGTGCCGGCTTCTTTCAATTGTGCCCGCACTCACGGGCGCCCGAATGGAGACACATGCCTGCCACCAACCTCACCGCGCTGAAGAACGCGCAGCGGTCGCTGCTGCTCAAGCCGCTGGACGCGGCCGTTTTCATCGCACCCCACTACACCGCGGCGCCGTCGGCACTGACCGACGCTACCGGTGCTCTGCAGACGCTTCCGCCCGCTTACCAGCCTGTCGGCCTGATCGACAAGAAGACCGGTGTGGCCTTCGCCCGCGGCATCACCGCGGCCCCGATCGAGTCCTACGGTGAACTGCAGCCGGTGCGCAACGATGTCACCAGTGACATCACCACGATCGAGTTCCAGCCGCAGCAGACCACCGCGCTGACCCTGAATCTGGCTACCGGCACCGCCCTGACGGCCATCAAGGCCAACGCCACGTCCGGCGAAGTGTTCTTCGCCCAGCCGGCATCCGAGGAGATCACCTACTACTCGGCGATCATCATCGGCAAGGACGGCAACGACGCCAGCCCGATCTACGTCTACAAGGTGCTGCCGAAGGTCGCGGTCAGCAAGTACGGCGGCGAGCAGTGGAACCCGACCGAGGTTCTCGCCCAGAAGCTGACCATGGTCGCGTTCAAGGACGACACCGCCGGCTACGCCATCGCCCACGGCTTCGGCGGTTCGGGCTGGAAGAAGATCCTGGCCCAGACCGGTATCCCCAACGCGGTGTAATCCGCCCCCGGCCGTTCTCCGACGGCCTCTTGAACTCCCGAGTCCCTGGCTCGGGCGTGGGGCGTGTCATGTGTCTCCGGTCATGGTACGCCCCACACACATTCCTTATCCATTCTTGCCGGAGAAGAAAGCGGGTCCACCGTGTCCGCCATCCCCACCGAGTACCCCGTCACCATGACCGACGGCGTCAACGACTACATCGTTTCCAGCGCCTCCGAATACGTGAACGCCGTCTTCAAGCTCGGCCACGCCGAGAAGGCCGAAGTGGCGAAGACCTCGCAGCGCCGCATTTCGAAGTCCCAGTAACACAACATAATCCGGAGAATTGACATCATGGCATCCACGCCCGAAGCGGCCGACCAGGACAAGGTCGGCGGTCGTTTCTACGAGCTGCAGCAAGAGCTCGCCCCGCGCCGACGTGCGCCTTACCGCCTGACAGACAACATCGCGATCGCGCCGGTGACCCGCAGCCAGGTCCTTGCCCTGCGCCGGACTGCCAGCGATGACGAACAGATGGCCATCGTGTTGGGCGACCAGTACGAAGCTGTCGAGAACCTGTTCGCTGATCGGCCGCTCGACGAGTGGTATGCCTTCCAGAAGGACCTCTACGCTCACCTCTTCGGCCAGGGCTCCTCGGAGCTGCCGGGGGGATCGCAGGGCTCGTAGAGTTCTGGGAACGTTTCGGTGCCGCGCTCGACTACGACTTGCTCGAGCGCGGCATCGACATCCGGGACTGCTTCGGGCCCACCACAATCCGCAACCGCGATTGGCGCACCATCTGGGCCTTCAAAGACAGGCTGCCGCACGGTTCGCAATACCGGTCGGCGCTGGCGATGGACCAAGAGCTCGCCGAGCAGATGCTCGCCGCTGAACAAGCCGAGGACAAGCTCGATCTGTACGAGGAGAAGGCCGAGTCCACCGGTCCCACGCCGGAGGGCTACACCATCGACAGCTACCTGCTGCTGTCGATTATCGACGCACTCCAAGGTGTGCAGGCCGCAGTGATCGCAACCGCCGGGGGCGACCCGCCTCGGGTTTCGCCGATGCCCCGCCCCGTCACCGCGGTGGACCTCGTCCGCGACGCTCAACGAGATGAGTCGATGCAAAACCTCATCGACGAGTTCACTGCATCCACCTGGGAGGACGAATGATCTACTCCGCAACTCTGCCGGCCCAAGCTGCCGGCGGGGCTGACACCACCACCTTGGCCGGGGTGTATTCCTCGGCCTTCTACAGCGGCGACACCGTGACCGACGTCCAGCTTGTCGCACCTCCGTCGTACGCCACGATCGCCGGTGCCGCGACCAACAACGCCACTTTCGCTGTTCGACAGCTCCGCAACGGTGTTGTGCTGCAGACCTTCGCGAGTCTTACGCTGACTGCGGGAACGAACCTGGCTGCGGAGATCCCGGTTACCATTCCGCTCACCTCGCAACCCGTGCTGCGTGCCGGTGATGTCCTCGATGTGCAGATGCGTCAAAACGGCACCGGTCAAATGCTCTCTGCGGGTTTGCATCTGTCTGTCTTCGTGAGCTGATTGCCCTCGACTCCTGTCGGGCATCAAGAACGATCGATCCTCGAAGTGTCCGGTAGCTTGTGCGTGTATGAGTGTCAATTCGGTTCCAAGACAAGCAGTTCCGCTCGCGTGGGAAGTGGCGATGGCAGCGACAGCCACCTTGACGTTCGTGTGCTGTCTATGGCTCATGTGGGCAGATGTGACAGCGTTCGATGACATCCAAGTGGTGATCCCTGTCGGGGTCGCGTTGGTATTGCCGGTGCTGGCGTGGTTGGTGCTTGCTCTCGTAGGCCACATGAAGTACCCGGGTTGGCGGCGGTTGGGGCTACTGGTGCCCATATTTATCGCGGCAACAGTGGCATTGACATGGGCTCAGGTCCCTGGTCGGATCGGCTGGATGATGTCGCGAGGTGCCATGGATCATGCCGCCGCCGCGTGCGACCAACTCGACAGTGGGCGGTCGGGAGTTCCGTATAAGAGCGAAAAGATCGGCGCCTACACGTTCCATCACGTCGAGCGCGAGTCCGATGGGGCATGTCAATTCGACTTGCTCAAACATTACCCGTGGGCCCGTAGCGGATTTCTCTACCTACCGAATGGTAGTCGCGCGGACGGTGAATATGGCCATGACTATGTGCATCTCGGAAATTCGTGGTACTACTACCGGCTATGAAAGGAAATAGATCATGTCCAGGGGAGAAACCGGCGAATCTCGCGACGGCCGGAAGTTGCTGAGGGACTTTATCAAAATGCCGCCTCCCGTGGACGTACGCGAGGTTTCGCGACGCCGGGACGCAGACGGCGACCTTCCGGAGCCGGGTCCGCTCAAATCGCAGATCGTCCAACTGGCCGCCGATGCCGAGTACGACTACTACAAAGCGATGGTGCAGCGGAATAACGGCATATTTGAGGCGGAAGCCGGCAAGAAGAACCTGGTGTCAGTACGCCACGAGACGAGCACCTATGCCAACGATGGTAAAGGTGTTTACGACGATACCGCTGTACTGCTTTGGGTTGATGACGGTGGCACGAAACATGTCAGTCGTTACCGGGTGAATACCGACCCCACGGCGAAATACCTCAATGACAAGTATGCAACTGAAGATGTAAATAACGACACCCTCAGGGAATTGGGTCGGCTTCCTGCAGGTAGCTACTATCTCGAGCATCGATGGGATCGCAAGAAGAACTCAACAGTCGGTGACGGCAATGTATTCGGAATGCCAGCGGGTGCAGAGGCGCAGGCCGAGTACGACACGGATCGCGATGGCTTCTTTTACGAAAATTCCTGGGGGAAAGGTGGGGAGTCCATGTTCTGGCATAGTGGGCGTACCGGCGACGTTGCCAGCGCAGGATGCCAAACTATGCATCCCGACGATTGGGCTCGCTTTGTAGAGGATATGGATGCATCGGCGGTTGATGCCTACAATCCCTTTACCGACCCGATTTCCCTACGCTACACGCTGGTTAATGAGGACCCATCTAAGGGTAATGTGCCATACCCGAGGACGGCCGCAGGCCCCGTGAGTTCGGACTTGTACAGCGGCGGCGCTTCCAATGTCCAGGGCTGGATTTTGAACAGGGCGGCTGAGTCTCTGGGTAGACTCGGGGAGATTTTCACCGGCAATCGATTCGCGGCGGGCGGTGACGTGAAGGGCCCTGGCTCGTCGATCGGTGACAAAATTCCTGCCTACCTGTCAGACGGTGAGTTCGTCATGAATGCCCGTTCGACGACGGTGAACCGTCCATTTCTGCAGGCTCTGAATGCGGACCCCTTCTTCTTGCAAAAGATGCTCGAACAGCGGTCGGCGCAGTCCAGTAGGGGGCAAGAATACACGCACGGCGCTCCATCGGGTCAGCCTGGCACAGTGAATATTTCGATGTCGAGCCAGGATGATGTTGTCGCAAGATTGAAAGTTCTCGCGCAGCAATGGGAACTAATGCACGCCAGTTGATATGACAGCCGTCATCCTTTCCCGCATATTGCGGTGAACTCGGGGATGGTCAGCGGATGGGTCCTTCTATAGGCCGTCCGCCCAACTATCTGACGTCGGTTCGATAAGGCTACGTCGGAAATTCAAGATGCCCGCAGCAGTAGAGGAATATCCCTCCTGCTCGGCGAGGCCGCGTATAGAATTGAGGTGGATCCCGTGGCGTCTAATGCTGCGATGATCACGGTGACCGGAGTCGATGGTTCGCAATGGACGATCGCTGGTCACGGTAGTGGTCGTGAGGGTGTGGAGTTGTCTACGTCGCCGACAGGGCTGTACGACGCACCCGTGACGACGATTTGGAATCAGTCGGCGTTTCAGGCCGGCTCGTCGTTCGGTGGTTACCGGACGAACAAGCGCGATGTGGTGTTCGCGGTCAACGTGTTTCAGGCCGCGGGTGGTTCGTGGGAGGCGGTGGATTCGGCGTGGCGTAAGGCGTGGGCCTATGACCGTGACACCACGTTGACGATCACGACCGATTTCGGTACCCGGTCGTTGAAGCTGCGGATGTCGGAGCAGCCGGACTTCAAGCCGGACAAGGATCCGCATCTGAAGTCCATGGGCAAGGTCGTCATGACGTGTACCGCGGGCAATCCGTGGTGGGTCGAGTCTGATGTGACCGGCACCTGGACTGCCACGCAGGACACCACCGGAGCGGGCATCAGCCAGTCCGGGACCGTCACCATCGCCAACCCCACCGATCAGCCGATGTGGCTGAAGTGGGTGTGTTCGGCACCGGGCAAGTGGACGGTGCCCGATTTCACTTGGGGCGCAGACGATCGTGATCTCGGCCGCGTGATCACCCTGCCGCAGACGACAGTCGGCAAGGATCTGACGGTCGATACCGATCCGATGGAAGAGATGATCGTCGCCAAGGACGGCTCTCAGATCTGGGCGCTGATGAACGGTGTCAGCTTCTTGTACCCGGTCCCGCCGTACACCCCGTCCACTGAGGTGCCGGTCTCGGTCAGCGGCGCTCCGACTGGAGCGTCGGTGCTGGTCGTGCAGCCGCGCAACTGGTCGCGTCCGTGGGGGCTGCAGTGACGACCGCCACCGAACTACCCACGATCTACGCCAAAGCGCAGGCCGCCAAGGTAACTCGTAAACAACAGCGGTTCTCGCGACCGCTGATCCGGCTGTGGGACGGCGACTGGAACCTGCGCGGGAAATGCGGGGCGGAGATCAGCGCTGATTTCCGGTGGATCCTCAACCAGGCCGGCACGGGCGTGCTGGTGCTTCCGTATGACTATTACCTGGCCAAATGGGCGGTCGATATCAACGGCCGCGTGAAGAAGAACGTGCACATCACCGTCGACAAAGACGGTGCACGGTGGGATGGACGGCTGGAGAAGGCGGTCATCAAGACCGACGCCCAGGGCGTGACCACCGTGGAGTTGCTGTTCATGCACTCCTACCAGGATCTCAAGCACATCTACTGCTGGTCGAACCCGTTTCTTCCTGAGCACGTGCAGTTTCCGCGGCAGTTCCTGCTTGCCGGTCCCAGCGTGTGGACCCTCAAGACGGCGTTGCACCTGAACCTGCTTCGCCTCGAAGGCGGTCTGTGGACGCTGCCCGATGATCCGCTGGATCCGAGCGAATGGGGCACCCTCGATCAGTCCAGGTGGGGCGTGGTGGTGAAACCGACTGCGTTCCACGAGGATACGTCGCTGTGGACGATCTTTGGTTCCCGCTTCCAGAGTTTCCATGAAGCGTCCGCGGGCACCCTCGAAACCGCGCAGTTGGCAGTAGTGACCCGACGCTGGCTCACCGGCGATCCGGAGCCATGGCCCGGCGCTGTGGTCCGGCACGGGTGTTTGGTCGTCGACATCGTCGACAAGTCCGGGTTCTGGACCGGCACCAGCACCGGCGGCGACATGTGGGACGGTCTCGAGCGAACCGTGCAGGTGTTCGACAATTCCTGGCTCGATTACAGCCCCGACGTGCTGCCGGATCAGAATGTGCCCGAGCTGTACAAGAACCCGGGCTGGATGGGCACACTCCCGTCGAACCCGTGGGTGGTCTATCGGCAGAACGAGAACTCCGGCATCCAGACCTCGCAGTTCGTGGTCAACCCGGCCTCGGCCGTGCAGGTGCTCACCGGCGGTCATTCGATGCCCGGTGTGAACGAGGCGATCTCGTCGGCGATCCAGGTCGTGGGCTTTCTCATCGCCGGTGCGCTGAGCGAAATTCCCCTCGGGGGTTCGATCGCCGGCGGTGCGGTGAACGCGGCTACCGCGGTGGCGAACACGATCGCGACGTCCTTGTTGTCGGACACACTGCTGGCGTGGCAGCGACACCGCTCACCCAGGCGAGCGCTGAATGCGGGTTGGTCGCACTACCACGAGCATTTCGAGAACAGCTCCGACCGGGCCTACACCCTCGGTTCGCTCCTCACCCTCGGTGAGGGTATGTGGAAGACCCGCCAGCACTTCACCCATAAGTTCATCGTCGCCAATGGCGAGCCGTACCTGATCGGTGATCAGGGCCGTGGGCACTTCTTCCTCGGCGATCGTGTCGGTTCCACAGTCAAGGGGATGCCGGAAGGGTCGATCTACGTCGATCAGGTCACCGAACTCGAGCTGGCCTGGTCGCGGACCGCGAGCCCTGCCTGGCAGGTCACTGTGGGCTCAGATCGCGACAGCGATATGCCCTTCGCCAAATCCATGCGTGTGGTGGCCGACATCGTCGATGACATCCATGCGCTCGCCGTCCAGATGTAGATCCGGAGAGAACATGTCCATCCCTTCGCTCGAGCAGTGCAATCCCGACGATCCCCATGAAGCGTTCGTGTGGGCCCTCGTCGGCCTACCCGGGCCACAGAACTCGCCACTGCTCGTCCATCCCGATGTGCTTCGGCAGTGGTCGAAACACCTGTGGGACCTCGGTTTCCGTCACTACGCCGATGAGCAGACCAAGGAATACCATCCACCCGCACGCGGAGTCACCCATTGGCTCAACGGCGCCGGCCAGTGGGCGGAGAAGGGCGCTGCGCGCCCGCCGGAGACCTCCGCGCCCGACGTCACCGAGCTGACGCCAGAAGAGCGGGCTCACCTGGTCGAACAGCTCCGCGAATCCGGTGAGCTCAAGCATCTGGTCGATCCTCGCGAACTCGACTTCAACCACGCGAAAATTGGTGCTGCGCCGACTATCCCGGTCGAGGCGGACCAATGACCAGTCCGGATAAGTCAGTACCGTCCGGCTCGTATACCGGGGGGTCGATTCGCAACATCCAGAAAGTGACATGGGAGTCGGCGCGAGCGACGATTCTGTCCAGCGTCATGGGGTCCTTCGCCGGAGTCGAAGCGATCGGCGCGAACATGAACGCGGCGAACAACGAAGCGATCAACGCGGCAAACGAGGCGCGAGCGGGGGCATCGTCTGCGAAGTCCTCGGCGAGTTCGGCGCAAAACACCTCGACCGCGAACGCTTCAGCGATCTCGGACCTGCAGACCAAACAAACCCAGGAACAGGTCGGTGGTGCCTCGGCATCTGAAAACTTCCAGGCCTGGGATGACACCAAATGGACTGTCGCCAAATGGGTATCCGGCGCGGGAACCGTTTCCGACATCGTTGTCGCCGACGATCAGGCGGGGATCTCCAAGAGTGGAAACACCGGCACCGGTGCTGATCTCGCTCTGCGAAAGACCCCCCTGATGACCGACGACCAGTCGGTATCGATGGTGCTGGGCCGACCCAATCAGGCCAGCACGTTCCTCGGCAGCGGGCTGCTCATCCGGGCTGCTGTGGACCTGTCGACATTTGTCATCGTGCAGGTCGGCGCGGGGCGGATCTGGCTTCAGCACGCCACGCTCAGCGCCGGCGCCCTGAGTACCACGACCTGGGCGGAACAAACCGGCCTGACACTGAGCGTCGGTGACACCGTCACGGTCACGGCGTCTGGGCCGTCCTACGAAGTGTTGGTAAACGGCATCGCCAAACTCACCTTTCGCGACACAGCAGTCAGTTCCCCAGTGGGTGCCAACAACCGTTGGGTCGGCTTCTTCAGCGCATGCAACGTCGCCGACGTCTGGGACGGTTCGAAGGAGTTGTCGTTCGGGTTCGATCTGGACTCGTTCGCCGCCGCCGACACAACACCTCCGGCGGTTGTCGGGACGGGTTGGTCACTGTGTCGTCAGAACACCGCGGTAGCGCCCATGACCGTTGGATCACTGAAATATGGAGCTGTTTTCGACACGGCTCGCCAAGCAAGCAATGTCAATATCATCGACCTTCCGTCCGGCGCGGTCCAAATCATCAAGCCCGGCTGGTACGTAATGAGCGTCAGCGCGTTCTGGGCCAGACCTTGCGGAACGGCGTACAACTACAACGTCTCTCTGTGGACTGCGCCGAGTCCGGACGGACAGTGGAAACTCGCCCGCCAGGGTGGGGCGACCGCAGGTAGTGCAGTCCTCCACTCGGCGGGCACGTTCGTCGTGTTCGCTGCGGCCGGAAGCGTTTGGTCTCCAGGCTATTACATCGCCGGAGTCAACGAGATGAAAGGTGACCCCCTGGGTCACGACACCTATTTCGACGGCACACTGTGCTCCTTTTCGTGAGCGTGTGATCACCGGAAAACAAGAACCGCGGGTCCTTCTTGCGACTCGCGGAGTCGTGGCCGCGTAGGCCGCGTTCATTCAGGAATTGGACCACGCCACCGGACTGTTCCGGGCGGCGCTCGCTGTGCTGCGCAGCGTGATCGAAGCGGTCGAGCACGGTCGTGTCCCCGGAACGTACCTCGCCACCAACTCATGGCGAGGTCGAACACAGCAGAGGAAACCTATGACAACAGCACTCGATCCCGGATATCTCGGATACCAGCCGAAAGTTGAACCGCTCAAGCTCACCACCGGTGCCAGCTTCGTGCAAACCATCGAACCCTCGGGCGGCGCCGTATTTCCCACCGGGACAGCAGTCTCGATCGTAATCACTGCTCCAGGTGGGGCGCCGCTCGGTACCTGGGCGGCCACTGTCACCACTACCGCGGCCAAATGGACCGTTCCGGCTGTCACGTGTGACGCCATTCCCACGAACTCGCGTTACACGATGTTGGTCACTTATCTGACCTCCCCGGTCACCACCTACGCGTGGTACGTCGGCTCCGTCATCCGCAACTGATTCCTCAGCTGTCGGACAGCGAAATTCTTTCCAGAACAACCACTCTCAAGGAGTCCTACCATGGCTATTGCAGTTACCTCTACCAAGAACGCGCTGTGCGCCGCCTACGCCAACATCGCCTCTACGGTTTACGTTTCCGTCCACATCGCTGACCCCGGCACCAACGGTTCGAACGAGGCTTCCGGCGGTTCGCCGGCGTACGCGCGCGTCGCAACCACGTGGAGCGCTCCGGCCAACGGCCAGATCTCCGGCAGCCAGGTGACCGTGAACCTGCCCGCAGGCACCTACACCCACGCCGGCCTGTGGAGCGCGCCGACCGGCGGCACCTTCATCGACAAGGTCGCCATCGCCTCCACCACCCTCGGTGCGCAGGGCACTCTGCTCATCACCCCCACCTTCGCCATGAGCTGAATCGGCACTTCGGTGTCGAAAAGCACTCACTCACAATCAAATCGGAGGCCGCTATGACGGCACCTACGCAGGTGCTCACGGCAAGCCTGCCGACGCCGCCGACTGCGGTTATCGCCGTCCCCGGGGCGCCGACGATGGTGGTCGACGCACCGCGGCCACCCAGCTCCATGATCGACGGAACCCGAATTCCAGACGTTCCGCCGTTCGTCTACGCCACCTTCACCGGCAGCGAGGTGAAGTCCGCGATCCTGAGACCTTTGGCTACCGCCAGGGCTGTAGCGGGAGCGGAGGGAGAACTGCGCGCGGTCGCATGGCCGTTGTCGCAATGGATCTCGCCCGTGCTCGGTGACAGCGGGACCGCAACCGCACGGGTGGCTGTCGGCGCCGGTGGTCGGGTCGTCGTTTCCGCGGCGTTCGATGCCGGCAGTCGCACGGCGGCCAGCGGTGCGGTGTTCACTTCCAGAGCTGACCTCTCAGCCGAGGTTGTCCCGAATCTCACGGCCTCTGCGGGATTCGGTACTACCGGCATCTGCGCGACAACACGAATCGGTCCGATCCCGATGGCCGCCAGCGGCACCGGCACGTTCTCGATGGCGGTAGCACCGCCGTTCAAGCCCTCGGGCATGAGCAAGGGCGGTGACCAGCCGCTTGGCGGAAATTGGTCCGACATCACGGGTTGGTACGCCGACACTGCAGCCTTCCCGGGTTCGACGGTCAATGGCAATGCGCTGATCGCTCAAGGGACCGCGCTCAACATCGTGGTGTCGGCCAGCATCCCGTATGCGATCTATAGCGGCTTCGGCGGTCCTCGCCAGGCGGTGCGACTACTGATCAACAATGTGGTGGTCGCCACTGGTGCCGAAAAGACCGGGTGGACAGGAACGATGACCGCGACCGCCACTGTGCGAGTCGACTCGGGTGATCGGGTGACAGTTCAGGGTTGGTCCACTCATGGTGCGACGGTGCGTGATGGGACCGCAACCCAGATCCGGATCGTACGAGCATCGGCCTAGCGGACGCACAGCAGCACGCGGGTTCGCTGGGTACCGGGAACCTTCGGTGACTAACGACTCGTGGGCCAGACCGAGTCTAACGACATGCCGGCTCAATCTACGGACTGCGCAGCGCATCCCAATCTCGTACCTTTATCGCGGCCAAACCCGCGAATATCGATCCGAATGGCCCGCATCCCGACTTCTTGGGATGCGGGCCGTTTGTCGATATCTATTACCTATTGGCAACCGAGGCCGATTTTGCCTCCTCTTTAGCGCACGGCAACTGTCTCGGTGTGGCGCTTCTATTTTGCAGAAATCGGATGGCGCTGCCTCCGAGTATCAAATGAATGTCGAGGTATCGTGCGGTGGCTCCTACTACGGATGCAGAAAAGCAGAAGGCGTTGTTGGCGCTGGGTCTCGACCCGGCGACTCTGGCTAACCCAAATAGCAGCGAGGTGGTCGACAACGAGAAGAAGATCGCGGAAGACCCGGTCTTATCGCAGATTGTAAATCCTAAATCGGGCGCGCAAGCCGGTCAAGGATCAAATCCTGGATCCGCTGGAGACAGTTCGTCCAATACTTCCAACCTCGATCGAATGCAGGAATTGGGGGTGTGGCCAACTGGCGAGCTGCTCAACACCCAATCGACTGTTCCGGGGCCCGCGGCAGAGGATTCCAACGATGCCACGCTGGCCCTGCTCTACTCGAACGCGAACTTACCGGCAAATACCTTTCAAACTCCGGAGCGTGCGTCGGTATCAGACTTTCCGGCATATAACCCGAACACTGTGGGTCTGCTCCCGCCGACCCCGCAACCCGCCCGCACGCTGCAAGGCTACGACCCGTCGAATGATACCCGTTTCGAACTCACCCTTCCCGCGCAGCAGCCGACTTTCGGGGCCGATGACCCTTACCCAGCCTCGAAGGCACGCCTTGACGACGTAGACGGCGAACCTCGGTTCGCAGTTCTCAACGGTGCCAACAAGTACCTCTACACGGTTGACAGTGAGGGCAACCAGGTTAGAGACAACGATCCGAATGGATCGCTCAATGTCTCGATCGGCGGCGGGATCACCCAGCCGACAGGAAACCAGGCTGCTCTCAGCCTCCTCACGGTCGGTACCGGATCGATTCTGGCGAGGTCGGCGGCTCAAGGTGCGGCGGTGGGTACTCTCGCGGGTCCTGGTGGCGCGGCGCTCGGCGCGACGGTCAACGTGCTCGCGGCGCTCGCAACCGTCTACGCGTACGAGAAGTTCACCGACGATCCTGACGAAGAGAAGGAGCCGGAACCTCCAGCTCGTGTCGACCCCGGCCTGCTGCCGGACTACGTCGATCCCACAAAAGTCAATTCGACTCCTGGCTTGGGCGAATCCGGACCAGCCTCAGCAACACCAGGCGATCCACTGACTGTTGACACTTCAGTCGCTCCCGGCTCCCCTTCGGTCGCGCAACCCGCGCAGCCCTCTCGCCCGAGCCCAGCCGATGACCCCGAAACAGTTCACCAACAGATCCTGTTCCCCAGCGAGAAGGAGGGCCAGCCCGGAGTCCCCGTCGAGGGTACATACTGGAGCGGCAACTCACTTATATGGGCGAACGGAAACCCTGCGGGCAAGAAGCCCGGCACTTTCGCCCCGAACCCGAATAAGCCAACCGAGCTCAACCTCGAGGCTGTTCTGTACAAGCTCTTGGAATCGGGTATCGACGACATCGACGAAGAGCACCGGCCACCGATCATGGGAGCCCTCGCGGTCCTCCAAGGCACACTGCTCTACCGGCAGACATTTCTTGCCGGGATCGAACTCCTCGGAAGCCCGTTCGGCGCTGACACCGCCAAGCTCACCAGCCCTAATAAGAAGGTAAGGGAGGACGAGTTAAAGAGGCTGAGCGACCTCGGTGCACCGGACACCTTGCTGAACGCCGCGATCAAGACGTGGTGGCTCGCCAAGGCGCCCGTCGATCGAGCCAAGGAACTACTTGGCGAGGCAGGGGCGATCGCCATGCTCGAAACCGACGGGTGGATAGTGAACCCCCGTCCCAAGGGCAACTACACCCATGACATCGTTGCCGTCAAAAACGGTCAAGTCATGGTGATTGAAGCCAAAGGTGGCGACCCCGGCCCGCCGCGCCCCGGCGAAGCGACCGTTTCTGCTGGACCTGGCAGCGACACCGATATCCGTGCTCAGCAGATGACCGACCCGTATCTATGGCAAAAACTCAAAGAAGACGCTGAGAAGGATCCAGAGTTCAAGAAGTGGCTCATCGACCACGAAGTGTGGACGGCCATTGAGAACGAAGATCCTTCCACCGTGGGTTACCGACTGATCAAGGTCGACACCGACGGGAATATCATCGTTTACGGCTCGGAGCAGATACCAACACGTGAGGGCATTCCCGCCGAGACCGCTATTGGTCAAACCACAGGCAATGGGCCTGGCCCTACCCTGCGCGGAATCTCTCAACCAATCCCGCAGGCCAACCCGATTGCGTCGGCGGGAAACATCCTGGACGGATTGCTCGCTCAGGCCGGTAGTTGGATCGGTGGGCTGGTCCCGACCGGGTTGCAGGATGTCACCGCGATCGCGCACCTCACTGTCCCGGTACCTGCGGTGCCTGCCCTGCAACCCGGACTCTGGTCGGCACGCAAACCGGCCAACGAATCGCTGACAGTCAGCGTCATCCAGCAGGTCCCACCCGGGCAGTACGTGTCGGACGTAGAGCGGCTCCGCTGCATGACCTTCCTGTGAGTGCATGTGAGTGCACGGCTTCTATACGATGAGGGCGGCTTTGACCGCAGCCGTAACCGACCACCAGCACGGACAACGAGAAAGAGCAATTCTACATGCGAGCAGATATCGAACGTGCTGCCCAGGCGGTGCGCGCGGCCGCTGAGTTCGACTGGACGTGGACTGTCAACGATCTACATCCGTTCTGTGACCAGGTCGGTTGGCAGCTCAGCGGCCTAGATGAGCAGGTCCCAGCAGCTACGACCAATCTCGAGGTCAACCGCCCTGATGCGTTGCTTTACGTCGCGGACGTATCTACAACGGAACGGTCGCGTCCGATCGATCAAATATCGTTCCGTGCAAGCGATGTGGTTCTCGGTCAGAACGACTTGGGGCCTGAGCTGGACGAGGTATTCGATGCGCTCGCGCAGCGGGTATTCGAAGTGCTTGGGCGGCGGCCGGTGGATTGGTGGATCGAACCAAGGCGCGGTTTGCGCTGGGATACTCAGAACCTCGTTGTGACTACTACCATTAGCGCAACATCGGTTTACATCGATCTGGTTAGCCCCGCATATCAGAGATGGAACGAAGAAATCGAGCAGAATGCCCATGATGAGTAGAGGCAATGAGCCTTTTTCATCCTGTTGCAGCGGCCTGAGGCTCGCGGTCTTGAACAACACTGATCGCGTTGACCAGCCTGGTGGTCTGTCCGGACAGCAACGTCGCTTCCGCGGGATCTTCGATACTTTGATCTGGGCGACGCGCGCTCCCCACGGCCGCGTAGCCGAGCATGAGCCCGATTGGCCTGCTTCTACGAAGCAGGCTTGTTCCGGCCCTTGTACGGAGTGAGAACCCCCCGTGACGCCTTGGTACCCCCTGTCCGTCAACATTATCCAACCACCGGTGACCAACTCGGTCACGATCTGCCAGATCCAGGCCGCCTTACTATCATGGACATTGCCCGGCAACGCCGGCGAGAGCCACACGATCTCTCCCTCCTGCGAGGCCAGGAACTGCACGTTCATCCCGTGGAGCCGATGTTTACCCGAGTAGAACGGCCGATCCGCGGCGACCCGGTCGATCGCGATCACGGTGCCATCGAGGATCGGATAGCTGTGACCAGCAGCTTGCGGCTCGCAACGCCGATTTCAACCCCGGCGCGTCGAATTCGGCCGCCAATCGGTTCGCCTTTCCGCAGGCAGACCAGCACGAGCATTACTTGTTGGCCCGGATCGAGTGCGCGCCAACGTGATCCGATCTCGCGGCGGGTGCCGCCGGATTACTCCGGCGACGAAGTGCAGGGCGAGGATGACAACGGCAGTTCGGCACGGTAGAACAACAAGGGAACTCTCGGGTACGTGAACGGGTGCGGTAATCAACCCTCTTATCAGGGGCTTCGCCCGTTCGTATGCCGAGCCCGGCGTCAATCACGCTGCGGGGCAGCGGGGCTCAGCACCGGATGAAAATGGCTCATATAAGAGGATGTCTCATGTGGCTGCCCGTGACTTGGCGAGCTTCTTGTAGCAGGTCAGCGTCGCCGCGAGCGTGAGGAAGGCACAGAAGTGAGTGTCCTTGCGGTCGTAGCGAATCGAGAGCCGGTGGTAGCCGCCCAGTCAGGCGATGGTGCGTTCGATGACCCACTGGTGCCTGCCCGGGTGTTGGCTGGACTCGATACCTTTGCGTGCGATCCTGACTCCGATTCCTCGATCGCGGACCCAATCGTGCAGTTCGCGGTGCTCATAAGCCTTGTCCGCGTGCAACTTTCCCGGCTTCCGGCGCCGTGGTCCGCGTCGCGAACAGATCGCAGGGATCGCCCGCACCAACGGCCGCAATGCTGCGGCGTCTGGGGTGTTGGCCGCGGAGACCGCCACGGTCATCGGTATCCCGGCCCGGTCGGACAGAACATGAATTTTCGAGCCCGACTTGCCCCTATCGACCGGATTCGGCCCGGTCATGAGGTCCCCTTTTGCTCGAACCGACGCACCGTCGACCACGACGCGCGACCAGTCGAGCAACCCTTCGCCGCCGAGCTCGTCGAGCACGGCGCACTGTAGGTGCCGCCATAGGCCCGCTTCGGTCCATTTGGTGAACCGGCGATGCGCGGTCGGGACGGTCACCCCGAACGAGGGTGGCAGCATCCGCCACGCACATCCGCTGGTCAGCACGTATACGACAGCGGTGAATACGGCCCGTTCATTGGCCGGTGCGGTACCGCCACCTTGCCGACGTGGGGTGAACTCGGGCAACAACGGCGCCACCAACGCCCACAACTCGTCAGGCACCAGTCGCAGCGACAACTTTGTCGGTCACGACCGAACATCATGCGGCGCTGGCGCTTCCGAAACAAGTCGGGCAAATCACCGCGACATGAGACATCCTCTAAGCCGTCAACAATGTGATGGTAGATGCTCCCAAGTTGGGTGTTGCCAGAAATTTCATCGATCACGGCGTATCTTCAATACGTATCCGGGGTGGCGTGGTCGGCCAAGAAGGATAATTCGGGGACTTGATATCGGATTAATTGTTGAAGTACTGAACATTTTCACATTTTCCCCGGAATGGGCTAGGGGCATTTTCCATGTGACTGCGCTGACTAGCAGGGGCTCGGGGCCACGGTGATCGATCCCCTTCACTGGTCGGCTATTGGTAGCCGAAAATTAGCTTGCTCGTATTCGTTCTAAAGAAAGGAATCGAACAATGTCGAAACTTGTTCGTATCTCAGTGAATTCCAATCCTGAATGGACCACCATTCGGGTGCCTCGGCAGGCTCGGCCGGTTCGTGCGCGCCGTGCGCTCGGCGGCGTCGTCGACTTGCCGCCGGGCTCTGAACCTACTTCTGAAGTCGTTGTCTACAACACGTACTGGGAGGTTCCGAGCAACGCGCTGGCGGGCGAGGAGACCTATCTGATCCGGCGCGGCGTTCTGCCCGACCAGGCGGCCGGCAGCCCCGGTGAGCCGCCGCGCGACGAGCTCAGTGAGTCCGGTATGGCGGGCGCCACCGCGTTTTTCGCGGAGGACTCCGAGTTCTTCTGGATCTATCGCGACTTGTTCCAGTCCGGTAGCGGCTACCCGCCGAACCGGGTCTGATAGACCGGAATCTCGACAGTTTCGCGACGGAACTGGTGGTACTGGAAACCCAGTGCTCGGCCCGCACCCCTGAATAGGGGTGCGGGCCGTTTTGTCGTTTCCGCAGCTCCTGCCGATGATGGATCGGCGAGGTTGGCATCTTCCAACTGCGGAAATTCATCGCTTCGCGCCCTCTGAGGTTTCCTGGCGTGGGGTGAGAGCGACACGGAAGTTGGTCGCACACAACTGCGACGCTGTCGACCACGCCATCCTCTGGAACCTCCTCGCGAATCGGTTGGCCGGCGAGGCAGCACTCGTGCGCCAACTTCTCGTTGACCTGCAATCGACCGGGGATTATTCGCGGAGGTCTGCGGGGGTGGGGACGACTGCTCCGTAGCGGCCCGCGCAATATGATGCTAGAGCATCATAAATCATGATGCTATGATGACATCATGCGGACCACGGTAACCCTTGACCCTGATGTCGCAGCTCTGATCGCGAAGCGGATGCGCGAGACGGGCGCCTCCTTCAAAAAGGCGCTCAACGATGCTGTCCGCGCGACTCTCGCGCCACAGCCGACGCGCGCCGAGGTTCGCGTGCCCACCCGGAGCCTGGGTGCGCCGACGGTTGACCTGAACAAGGCGCTGCAGTTGGCGGCCTCGCTCGAGGACGAGGAGATCGTGCGCAAGTTGGAGATGCGTAAGTGAAGGTTGTCGACCTGAATGTGCTGCTGTACTCGGTCAACGCCGACTCGCCGCATCATGCTGAAGCGCACGGATGGCTGACGAAGGCGCTGAACGGTCAAGAGCCGATTGGTTTCTGCTGGGCGGTTCTGCTCGGATACGTCCGGATCAGCACGAATCCGCGGATCTTCCCCAATGCCGCGTCATCGGTTGAAGCTATCGACGACGTTCGGTGCTGGCTCAGTAGCGAGATGGCGGTGGTTGTCGGTCCGGGAACAGGTCATCTCGAGTTGCTCGACGGCATCCTGCAAAGGTGCGGGACAGCTGGAAACCTCGTGACCGACGGTCACATCGCCGCTCTTGCGGTCGAGTTGGGGGCAGAGGTTGCCACCTTCGACAACGACTTCCACCGATTCGACGGCGTGCGTGTATTCCGTCCCGCGGGGTAGCCGACTGGAAACGGCACCCCGCGCGTTCGGCCGCGGTCAGGCAATACGCCGACGTCGACAGGGATGACGGGCTGTCGACGACGATGCCGTTGAGGTCGGTGATGGTGGCTGGGGCGCGGCGTGGAGTTGGTCGGCGGCTCGATACGACCCCGAACGAGTACCGCCGCCGGTTCCGGATCGGGTGACTCATTATGATCTTGATCGGGACGTTGCCGGTGAGGATATGAGTAACAAGGGGTTTCGGGTATGGGAACGGGTATTGCGGAGGAATGGTCGACGGGCTCGGCTACGTCGGTGTTGTGGGGGCTGACGAACTTGATACAGCTGGTGGTGGGCCTGTTGGCCTGAGGATTTGTCTTGCCCCCTTTCATCGGTCTTCTGTCGGGGGTTGTTCCGCTGTTAGACATCTTGTGCAGCGGAAATCTGTTGCCGTGCTCGGCGACGGGGCCCTGCTGTGTTTACCGCACGGGGATCAGGCGGTAGAGCCACCACGGGCGGCTCGGGAACGCGGGGTCGTAGATGCGCAGCATCATGCGGCGCTCCAGGCCGGTGCTGCGTTCGCGCAGACGCAGGTGGCGCCGGGCGATGTCTTGCGGGCGAACTTCGCTGGTCCACACCGGATCCCAGTCGGGGGACTCACGGCACGATTCGGTGATGGCGGTGACGCGCGGGGTGGGGGCGAGCGGGGCGAGCATGCGGAAGGCATGGACCAGGAGCTGGGCTTCGGTGTGCCAGTCGAGGTAGACCTTCTTCGCCACGGGGTTGAGGAACATCCACTCGAGCATGTTCACGCCGGCGCCGAGACCGGGGAAAAGGCGCTGGTAGTCGGAGTTCGCGGCGAGCATGTCCATGGTGGGGAATCGGGTGAGGCAGGCGGGGTGGGTGAGGCTGGCCAGGTCGGCGAGGTCTTCGGCCGACGGGGCGGTTGCGACGGCGCCGGATTCGACGGCGGGCAGGCCGAGGACCAGGATGTGCTTGCGATACCAGAGCGGCACGTTGAGGCTGTCGAAAAGTCGTTGGAGCATAGCGGGATTCGGGACGAGTGCCCCGGATTCGATCTGGCTGATCAGCAGGGGCGCCAGCTGTGTGCGCGTGGCGAGCTCGGCCCGCGCGAGCCCGGCGGCCAGCCGCCGTTCACGCAAATACACACTGAGCGCAGTGCTGTCAGCCATCCCAACCCCCGAGCCTCACCCCGACCGACGGTAATCCCAGGGTACGCCGGGTGAGTACCCGGATGGCGGGGAACCGGCACTGCTCGGCGGCACGACCGCCAAGCGCGTCAGCGCGCTGGGTCCAGGTGCTCACCGCGTCGAAAGTGGACTGAGCGCGCATGTTCGCTCGGCGTTAATCTCGTCAAGGTTGTCCGTCACCATTCCGTGATAGGAATGGCCGACCCACTTCGAAGGAGATTTTTCATGGATGGCCTGATGTACTTCCTCACGACCCTCGCGGCGCTCTCCAGCGGCTCCGCTTAAACAGAAAACGGCCCGGAGCAAAAGCTCCGGGCCGTCTGCTGATCACGCAAGAACATGGGTAACTCACCGGGAACCGGCTAACTCCCCACGCACCTCCCCGCCAGCCGCGTACCTACCCGGACATGAACCTGAGTCCGGCTTGAATACTCGGAGTGGCGGCACTGCCTAGAAGGCGGCTTCGTCCAGGTCCATGATGTCGTTGTCCAGGTTGGCGAGGATCGCGCGGGTGGCGGTCAGCTCCGGCAGGACGTTGCGGGCGAAGAACTGCGCCGAGGCGACCTTGCCGGTGTAGAAGGCGACGTCGGTGCCGGTGGCGCCGTTGTCCAGCGCGGCCAGCGCGATCTCGGCCTGGTTCAGCAGCATCCAGCCGATGAACAGGTCGCCGACCGACATCAGGAAGCGCACCGAACCGAGGCCGACCTTGTACAGCTCGGTCGGCTGCTCCTGGGCACCCATCAGGTGGCCGGTCAGGGTGGCGGCCATGGTCTGCACGTCCTCGAGCGCGGTGGCGAGCAGCTTGCGCTCGCCCTTGAGGCGCTCGTTGGCGGAGTCGGACTCCAGGAACTTCTGGATCTGGCCTGCCACGTGGGCCAGGGCCACACCGCGGTCACGCGCGATCTTGCGGAAGAAGAAGTCCTGCGCCTGGATGGCGGTGGTGCCCTCGTAGAGCGAGTCGATCTTCGCGTCGCGGATGTACTGCTCGATCGGGTAGTCCTGCAGGAAGCCCGAGCCGCCGAAGGTCTGCAGCGAATCGGTCAGGTACTGGTAGGCGCGCTCGGAGCCGACACCCTTGACGATCGGGAGCAGCAGGTCGTTCACGCGGAACGCGATGTCCTTGTCGGCACCCGAGACGACCTCGGCGATTTCCGGGTTCTGGTGCGCGGCGGTGTAGAGGTAGATCGCGCGCAGGCCCTCGGCGTAAGCCTTCTGGGTGGCCAGCGAACGACGCACGTCCGGGTGGTGGGTGATGGTCACGCGGGGCGCGGCCTTGTCGATCATCTGGGTCAGGTCGGCACCCTGGACGCGGATCTTGGCGTACTCCAGCGCGTTCAGGTAACCGGTCGACAGGGTCGCGATGGCCTTGGTGCCCACCATCATGCGAGCGTTCTCGATGACGTCGAACATCTGCGCGATGCCGTTGTGCACCTCGCCGACCAGCCAGCCCTTGGCGGGCACGCCGTGGCCACCGAAGGTCACCTCACAGGTGGTCGAGGCCTTGATGCCCATCTTGTGCTCGACATTGGTGACGAACACGCCGTTGCGGTCGCCGTAGGTCTCGGTCTCGAAGTCGAAATGGGTCTTCGGGACGTAGAACAGCGACAGGCCCTTGGTGCCGGGTCCGGCACCCTCGGGGCGAGCCAGCACCAGGTGCATGATGTTCTCGAACATGTCGTCGGAGTCGGCCGAGGTGATGAAGCGCTTCACACCCTCGATGTGCCAGGTGCCGTCTTCCTGCTTGATCGCCTTGGTGCGACCGGCGCCGACGTCGGAACCGGCGTCCGGCTCGGTCAGCACCATGGTGGCGCCCCAGTTGCGGTGGGCGATCTTGGCGGCCCACTTCTTCTGCTCTTCGGTGCCGTTGTTGAAGAACACCTGCGCGAAACCGGCGCCGGCGGCGTACATCTGGATGGGCGGGTTGGCGCCGAGCACCATCTCCGACAGGGCCCATGCGACGGCGGACGGGGCGGCCAGGCCGCCGAGCTCCTCGTTCAGCGGGACCTTGGCCCATTCGCCGTCTTCGAGCGCCTTGTAGGACTTCTTGAAGGACTCGGGCATCTTGACGGTGTGGGTGTTCGGGTCGAACACGGGCGGGTTGCGGTCGGCGTCGGCGAAGGAATCGGCCAGCGGGCCCTCGGCCAGGCGGCGGACCTCGGCGAGCATTTCCTTGACGGTGTCGGTGTCCAGGTCGCCGAAGGCGCCTGCGTCGAGCACCTTGTCGATGCCGAGGACCTCGAAGAGGTTGAACTCGAGGTCGCGAACGTTTGCCTTGTAGTGGCCCATGTGAGTACTCACTCTCCATTGAGTTCTGGTGCGGTCGGTGGTGTGCCGTTCCCGCCCGTCGCCGGTTTTCCGCATGCTACTCGCGGGTAACTTATTGACCATATTACCGGTGGGTAATGCTCTCGGCAAAGGGGTGGGCGGCAATGTGATGTGAAAAACACGCGCGGGTGCGGAAACGTTGCTCGCCGTGACCTCGGGGCTACCGTGAGATGTGCGCATCGAGACGACTGTGGGACCGGCCGAGATCGAGCTCGACGAGGTGCGTGATCCGGCATTCCTGCTGGTGATCACCCACGGGGCCGGTGGTGGCGTCGATGCGAAAGACATTCTGGCCGTGCGTGATTCGGCCGTCGAAGCGGGTGGCACGGTAGCTCGGGTGGTGCAGCCATATCGGGTTGCCGGTCGGCGGGCGCCGGGGAACGCGGACAAGCAGGACGGGGCCTGGCTCGAGATCGTGGCGGCGTTGCGGGCGAGATTTCCCGGGGTGCCGGTTGTTCAGGGGGGTCGAAGCAACGGGGCACGGGTTGCCTGCCGCACGGCCGTTGAGGTCGGGGCGAGGGGTGTGATCGCGCTGTCGTTCCCGTTGCATCCGCCGGGCAAGCCAGAGAAGAGCAGGCGAGATGAGCTGCTGGCGCCCGGGGATATCGAGGTCGTGGTGATCAACGGGGGCAGCGACCCGTTCGGCGTACCCGATGCCGCCGATGCCGCCGAAGTACGGGTGATCCCCAAGCAAGCGCACTCGTTCCGAACCGGATTCGACGTCATCGAGGCGACCGTGACCCCTTGGTTCGCCCGTTGGACGGTTGATCACTAGGCCCTCAGGGAGGCATCGCCCGAGAAGGAAAATCCGTCACGGCCTGATGATCTTGATCAGTCGGTGGGCTCGGGGAGGGGGCGTTCGGCTATGAGGAGGGAATCTATGGCGTCGGGGCCTTCGGTGGGGCGGAAGACCTCGTGGGCGAGGGTGATGGTGATGTCGTCGCGGGTGAGGTCGGCGCGGAGGTCTTCGGGGGAGAAGAGGATCTCGGGTTCTTGGGGGCCGCCGTAGCCATCGGTGATGTTGCGGGTGGCGTGGCCGAGGATCAGGAGCATGCCGCCGGGGGCGAGCATGGCGGCGAGCTGGTTCAGCAGGGTGCGGCGCTCGTCGGCGGGGAGGTGGACGAAGACCATCAGGATCAGTTCGAAGGGGCCGGTGATGTCGGCGGCTTCGAGGTCGGTGATGTCGGCTGTTTGCCAGTTCACGCGGGAACGGACCGATCGCGACAGGCGGGCGGCGACGGTTCTGCCCTTGTCGATCCCCACCTGGGAGAAGTCGACGGCCGTCACCTGCCAGCCGTGGGTGGCCAGCCAGAGTGCGTGGCGGCCTTCGCCGCAGGCCAGGTCGAGGGCCCGTGGTAGCGGCGGTGCGACCCCTGACTCATCGGGGAGCAGGGGGATTCTGCGGTCCAGACCGTAGACATGTTCGACGACGGTGCTGTTCGGCGGTGCGCCCCATACCAATTCGCTGCGGGCATACCGCGCGTCCCAATCCGCCGCGCGCATTCCGTCTCCCCGATTCATGGCCGGACTCAGGCGTGCTCGCAGCGCCGCGGCCGCCGGTTGGCCTGGAGTCATGTTAGCCCGTTCCCGGTGAGTTCCCCAGGCGTTCCCGGGACATCGCCGCTGCCCACCCCTATTAGGTAGATGCGTGAGCCAGATCACTACTGTGCGACATCGAACGGGGCGCCTGCGTGGGCACCGGGCCCGCGCCGCCGAAAACTACAGCCTGGTGCGCATGAGGACGACGTTGTACTGCGTGTGGATCGTGGTCATGAAGTAGAGGTCACGGCCGGTTTGGTACGGGAAGATCGACGGGGCGTAGGCGGTGGGCAGTTCGCGCGCGTCGATCAACACCTCCGGGGCGCTCCACGGGCCTACCGGGGAGGACGCGCGGCGCATCACCACGGAGTTGAACGGGTCGGTGGTAAGGGAGACGAACTGGCCGAGGTGCTCGTTGTACATCACCGAGAGCTCACCGACGCCGCCCATGATGGGCGCCGCCGCGTTCACCTCATTGAGCTTCCAGTCGTGACCGTCCCAGTACTCGTAGGCACCGAGGTTCTCGATCTGGGCTTCGGGGACGCGGGCGATGAAGGCGTCGTTGTCGCGGCCGGCGCGAGTGCCGTATTCGTAGACGAAACCGCCGTCCTTCACGAAGCTGTTCATCTGGAAGTTGGCGTTGCCACCCTCGTCGGGGCGGCGGGTGTGGCCGAGATCGGCCCAGGTCTCGCCGTTGTCGGCCGAGGCGGCCAGGCCGGAGAAGCTGGTGGTCCACTCACCGGGCGCGTCCCAGGTCTTCACCGACATCAGCGACATGTACTGCACGCCGTTGGCCGAGATGCCCGCGGTGGGGATGCGGCTGATCTCCAGGAAGGGGATCTTGGGGCTGGGGATCAGGTCGCGCGCCTGACCGATGACATCGCGCACGACACTGTCGAACATGATCCCGTCGGACGGGTTCTGGTCATGGCTGCGGACCAGGATGTTGGAGCGCCACGCCCAGGTGCTGCCCGCGAGCAGGTTGGGGAAGCCAAGGCCCGCGGTGTCGCCGAAGGCGGTGAGCATCTCGCCGCGCCCGTTGTCCCACATGATGCCAAGGTCGGTGCCGAGGACGTTGTAGTTCTGGGTGTTGTTGGGGCTGGCCATACCGGTGACCTGGAAGACCGCCTGGGTGCGTCCGTGCAGGGCGGGCAGGCCGTGGGTGCCGTTGAGAACGGGAATCGGATTGATGGCGTTCGGGTTCGCCACGGCAGGAGGCGCCGCGCTCACCAGTAAGGCCGTAATACCTGTGAGTGCGGACAACAGGGCGAAGCCGGTCTTGTTCACAGGTGTTCGAGCCTCCGGGTCAGGCCGAAATCCAGGCACGTTCCAGGCTTGGAAGTCACGTACCACGCTTCGACTGGTCAGCGAATCGAAGCGATGTTAACAGCCGCTAACAGTGATGTGCGGTACATACCTTCGGTAGTCGGCATGAATTCTCCGGTGGATTGCTTGTCAGTCGCTACTGCTCATGGCCTTACGCAGTAGCAATGGCAGTTGGGCCATTCGCTCGGCGGCGAAGGTGGCCCGTGAACCGCGCTGCCACGAGCGGTCGAACAGGTGCTTGGCGGCCGCCACGGCGTCGCGGTCGCGGGCGGTGACGCGGTCGGCGAGCGCCCGCGCGGCCTTCATCGGGTCGTCGGCGACGTCGGTGATCAGGCCGATCCGGAGCGCGTAATCGGCGTCGATCGAGTCGGCGGTCATCGCCAGTAGCTTGGCCTGGTCGATGCCGATGAGCTGTGACAATGTGGCGGGGCCTGTCATGTCGGGAATCAGGCCGTGGGCGGCTTCCATCACCGAGAATTCGGCCGTGGGGGCGGCGATCCGGAAGTCGGCGGCCAGTGCGATCTGGAGGCCGCCGCCGAAGCAGCGTCCGTGGACCGCGGCGATCACCGGGACGTCGAGGCGGCGCCATGCCCAGCAGGCTTCCTGGAAGGTATTGGTGCCGCGCAAGGGCCGGGGGAGGAATTCTTTGACGATAGCCACCGGATTGCGAGTGGCGGCGGCGATATCGAGTCCGCTACTGAAACTCGGGCCGTTTCCGGTAATGATGACGGCGCGGGTTGTCTTGTGGTCGGCCACTTTTCGGGCCGCGTCGACAAGATCGCGGAGCATTTCCAGGGTGAGCCCGTTGTGTTTGCCGGGCCTGTTCAGTTCGACATAGGCGCGATTGTCGTCGAATCGGACGGTGATGTGGTCTCCCATGTGCCTATCTTACTCGCGAGTCAGTTCGAGTGGGTGGCCACACGGACGATGGTGCGGCATGATCCGAACGCGTCGCGCGTCGTTCGATGCGTGCGGAATCGAGAGGACTCACCGAATGCGGATCTGTCTGATGGCTGCGGCACTGCTCGCGCTGCCGGTGCTGTCGGCCTGCGGCAGTGGCGACGAAGCACCTGCGGTGACTCAGGCCGAGCTGTCGAAGTCGTTGCAGGACAAGGGGTTGACGAATCCCGCGCTGGCCGACTGCGCGGCGAAGGTGTTCTTCGACTCGGGGATGTCGCAGGACGGGTTGCGGGTGATGGTGTCGAACGCGCAGTCCGACGATCCGGCCAAGCTGCTCGGCGAGGGCGACGCGGCCAAGGTGAGTGCGGCGCAGTCGAAGATCGCGGCGGATTGCGTGCGCGTGGGGAGCTGACCCGAGCGCGTATCGATCGCGCCGATTCAAACCCTCGTCGGGGTCGGCTGCCGGTGTTGCACTGGAACAGCCGACGACGAGGAGGAACTGCCGTGACCACGGAGAGAATCGCCGACGAGGTGGAGCGCAACGGTTTCGGCTACGCGCTCACCTCGGTGCGCTACACCGCCTCCTACGGCCCGGAGTTCCAGCACGAGTCGACCTCGTTCAGCCTCGTTCAGCCTCGCGCTGCTCGCCGCGACCGAGTTGATCGCCGCCATCCATCCCGGGCTGTGGCATCCGGCGGTGCTGGCCAAGTTCGGTGCCACGGCCGACCAGCTTTCCGGCGGCCGGTTCGCGATCAACGTGGTGCCAAGGTGCTGCCGCTGGTGCGTGAACTGGAGACCGCCGTGACGCCGGTCGCGGCGGGACGCTGATGACGGTGGTGACCGCTGAGCGGATCGCCACGGCCGGCCAGGCGGAGCTGGCCGAGGTGTTCGCCGCGGGTGATCTCTCGCGTCGACTGCCGCATGAGGAGCTGGATCAGCTCTCGGCCAGTGGGTTGCTCGCGATCACGGCGCCTGCCGAGTTCGGTGGGGCCGACCTGCCGCCGAGCGCGGTCGCCGAGGCGGTGCGGATCCTGGCCGCGGCCGATCCGGACATCGCGCAGGTGCCACACAGTCATTTCGTGTATCTGAACCTGTTGCGGCTGGCGGGAACTCGGGCGCAGCGACGGGACCACTTCGGCAAGGTGCTCGCGGGCGCGCGGATCGCCAATGCGCAGTCCAAGCGTGGTGGGGCGACGGTTGCCGACATCGCGACGGTGCGCGGCCGGTCGATGCTGCGAGTGCGGGCGACGGTGTGCGGGGGCATGGCGGTGCGTCGCCGGTCGATGCTGCGAGTGCGGGCGATGGTGTGCGGGGGCATGGTGGTGCGTCGCCGGTCGATGCTGCGAGTGCGAAC
Source organism: Nocardia sp. IBHARD005 (assembly GCF_052814245.1). Taxonomy (NCBI): domain Bacteria; kingdom Bacillati; phylum Actinomycetota; class Actinomycetes; order Mycobacteriales; family Nocardiaceae; genus Nocardia; species Nocardia sp. IBHARD005. Next base: position 6,011,374 of record NZ_CP199935.1, on the reverse strand, counting down.
GAGGTGTCCGCGGCGATATTCGAAGTAGGCGGAACCGCAGCGCCGCGGCCGAACACCGGCTCGACCACTTCTGGCGCAACGCGCGTACCCACACGCTGCACGACCCCGTTCGCTGGAATACCAGCACATCGGGCGGGCCGTTCTGCACAACCGGCCGCCGCTGCACGGCGTCATCTAGAACCACCAGGAGACAGGACATCCCATGACAGTGACGGTCGTCGTCGGTAACCCGAAACCCGCATCGCGCACGCTCGCCGCGGCGGTGCGGGTCGCGCGGGCACTGCGCCCCGGCACCGAGCCCGCGGTGATCGACCTGGTCACTCTCGGGCCCGGCCTGCTCGGCTGGGGCGACCCGGCGGTGACGGCGGCCGCGCGCACTGTCGCGTCCTCCGAGCTCGTCGTGTTCGCCAGCCCGACCTTCAAGGCCACCTACACCGGACTGCTGAAACTGTTCCTCGAACAGTTCGACGGCGGCACCGGGCTGGCCGGTGTGGTGACGGTGCCGGTGATGCTCGGCGCCGGTCCGGCCCACGCGCTCGCACCCGACCTGCTGCTCGAGCCCGTTCTGGTGGAGATCGGCGGCACCGCCGCGCTGCCGGGGCTCTACCTTTCCGATCGGACTTTCGGCGAGAACGGCGTCATCGAGGAATACGCGCGGCGATGGGGACCCGTCGTCGCGGCACTGACAGACCCGGCCGTCCGGCCGGTGGAGGCAACGAATCATGCATGAGCTCTTGGACTTTCCCGCCGACGGCAACGGCCTACGCCGCGCCTTCGCCAACTTTCCCAGCGGTGTGGTCGCCGTGTGCGCCGAGATCGACGGCACCCCAAACGGTTTGGCGGTGAGCACCTTCGTACCCGTCTCCCTCGACCCACCGCTCGTCTCGTTCTGCGTACAGAACTCGTCATCGACCTGGCCGAAACTGGCAGGCGCGGGCCACCTCGGCCTGAGCCTGCTCGGCACCGACCAGCAAGCCGCGGCCAAAGCACTCGGCGCCCGCAACGGCGACCGCTTCCGCGAAACCGCCCTGCACCGCGGCACCGGCGAAGCGGTGTTCATCGACGGCGCCACAGCCTGGATCGAAGGAGTACCGGAAACCCAGGTCAGCGCAGGCGACCATCTGGTAGTAATCCTGCGCGTGAACCGCGTAGCCGCCCGCGAGGACATCGACCCACTGGTATTCCACGGCAGCAAGTTCCGCACCCTGCACACAGGCTGATTCGGGCCACCTGATCTCGCGAGAACATGGGTAACTCACCGGGTACGAGCTACCGGTACCAGCCAACCCCACCGCCGGCCGCATAAAAAAGCCTCCCCGCGCCTAGGTCTGGCCTAAATACGCGGGGAGGCGGAAGAGCCGATGACGGGAATCGAACCCGCGCCATCTGCTTGGGAAGCAGAAGTTCTACCATTGAACTACATCGGCGAGCAACACCAGTGGCGCACCACCAGTGCCAATCGCGACTGTAGCAGACGTTGCGTCGGGCTTGCCAGGAAACACTGCTCGACGTCGAGATGCCCTGTTCGGCGATGACGGTGTAAGTGCTGAGGGCGGGTGCGCGCCACTCGACGAAAGCCGCGGAGCGGTTGGTGTAGCGGGCGTACCGTGGGCGCCGAGGTCGGTTCCGTTGACCTGGCATCCTTTCTGTCCTATCGTGGCACCTAGTGAAACTCTAGTGGTTCAGAGTTTGGTTGGTGAGACCGAATTCCCAGATCAGAGCCCTTTCGGTGCCCCAAATGTTCGGGTCTTGCTGGGTCGCGCGCACGGCGTTGTCCGGATTCGGCAGCGTCTACACTGGGCCGGTGCTGCTCTCCGATCGTGACATCAGGGCCGAGATCGCCGCTGGGCGTCTCGGCGTCGAACCGATGCTCGAGTCGATGGTTCAGCCGTCGAGTATCGACGTGCGCCTCGACGGGCTGTTCCGGGTGTTCGACAACAGTCGCTACACCCATATCGATCCGGCGCAGCAGCAGGATGAGCTGACCAGCCTGGTGGAGCCGAAGCCGGGGGAGCCGTTCGTGCTGCATCCGGGGGAGTTCGTGCTCGGGTCAACGCTCGAGGTGTGCTCGCTGCCCGACGATCTGGCGGGGCGGTTGGAGGGCAAGTCGAGTCTGGGGCGGCTCGGGCTGCTCACGCATTCGACGGCGGGGTTCATCGATCCGGGGTTCAGTGGGCACATCACCCTGGAGCTGTCGAACGTGGCGAATCTGCCGATCACGCTGTGGCCGGGGATGAAGATCGGGCAGTTGTGCCTGATCCGGCTGTCGAGCCCGGCCGAGCACCCGTACGGCAGCGCCAAAGCGGGGTCGAAGTATCAGGGTCAGCGGGGGCCGACGCCGTCGCGGTCGTACCTCAACTTTCCCCTCTCGCCCGATTCGCTGAGCGCGGTCGAGACTCGCTGAGGGCCTGACGCCACGGCGATACTCAGCACCAGCGACAGCGCGGGCAGGGTGTCGCCGCCGCCGCTGGGCGGGCGCACCCAGTGGCATCCTTCGCGGCTCCAGCGGCCGAGATTGGTCGGCAGCATCACGGCGCTGCCGGTGCCGGGGATATCGATATCGAGCCCCGCGAGCTCGGCGGCCTCTTCCTCGGAGGGCCTGGCGTCGGGTACGGCGAGCACGCTCCAGCGGATCTGGCGTGCCAGCACCGGACCCTCGCAACGTTGCTCGCGTAGCGCCGTGAGCACCTTCTCGGCGCGCGTGGTCGGTAGATGCACCACACAGAGCCGGTCGGTGATCGGCAGCATCACAAAGCCGCCGCGCTCGCGGACGGGTAGCCGGAATTCACGCTGGTAACAACGCACCCAGTCGTCGACAGTTCTGGCTTCCACGCTTCCAGAATCGCGCATGCGGGCGCGCGTGACCACTGCCCCGCACCGCCCTTTCACTGCCTCTGGCAACCGATTCCGCGAACTTGTGGTGTGTCTCACTCCGCACGCTCGTACTCTGGAGGGAGTTGTCCGTCGGATGAGGTGACGCCGTGGTCGGGGAGTGGACAGGGAGAGAGGCCAGAGCTCTTCGCGATGCCAAACGAATGAGCATCCGGGAGTTCGCGGCTCATCTCGGTGTGCACGAACGGCTGGTGTCGAAATGGGAAGCCGGCGGGGTGCGGGTGCGCCCACGTCCGGTGAATCAGGCCGCGCTCGATACGTCACTGGCCCGTTCCGATGATGTTGTGCGCGCGCGATTCTCGACCCTGCTGGCGCCCGCGGGTGATGCCGACCTGCTCGCGTTCGTCGATGCGGGAACTGTCAAAGGTGCTGTGCCCGAGGTGTTGTCGGAGAGGGAGTTGATCATGGCGGCTGCGCACGAGGCCAGCGAACACGCGGCCGCCGCGGAGGGCACGAACGTGGGGGCTACGACGTTGGCCCAGCTCGACGCCGACGTCCGGCGCATCGCCAACGAATACGTCCATGCCGCACCGGCACCGATGATGGTGGAGATGCTGCGGGTGCGCAGGCGGGTGTATCGACTACTCGACGGGCAGCAGAAGCCGGTCGACACCAGCCACCTCTACCTGCTGGCCGGGACGTTGTCGGGACTGCTGGCCAACGCGAGTACCGACCTGGGCTATCTCGACGCCGCGGGCGAGCAGATCAGGGCCGCTTGGGCTTACGCGGAGCTGAGCGGGCACAACGGGTTGCGCGCGTGGACGCGCGGCATGCACGCGCTGATCGAGAACTGGTCCGACCGGCCGCGCAACGCCGTCCAATTAGCGCGCAGCGGACAGGAATTCGCGGGGCCAGGACTCGGCCGGGTGCGGCTGCTCAATATCGAGGCACGAGTGTGGGCGCGGCTGGGCAGCGACGCCGAGACCGACCGGTGCCTGCGCGCGGCCGAGGTGGCGGCCGGTGACCGCCGCGACGAACTGCACGACGAGATCGGCGGGGTGTTCGGTTTCGGCCCGCCCAAGGCCGCCTACTACGCGGGCGCCACCTGTATCCAGCTCGGCCGCGCCGAACAGGCACTGGCCGCCACCGATCGCGCCATCACCCTCTACTCGAGCGGCCCACCGTTACAACGCTCCTACGGCGCCGAATCGCTGGCCCGCGTCGACAACGCGGCCGCGCACCTCATCAACGGCAGCATCGACGGCGCCGCCGACGCCCTTCGCCCGGTCCTCGACCTCCCGGAGGACAAGCGCATCGCCCAGCTGAGCGAACGCCTCGTCGGCCTGCGCCGCCGCATCGCCGCCCCGACCTATCGCGACGCGGTGGAAGCGCGCGGTCTGGATGAGCGAATCGAAGAGTTCTGTGTTGCCACCGCAGCCCTCGCCAGCCATCCGCGACCGTAGATATCCACGTAACGCCTGGTCACGCAGGCACATGGGTAACTCGCCGGGTACGAGCCAACTAGCTCACCACCTTGCCGCCGGCCGCGAACACACGCCCAACGCGCCTAGGTCTGGCCTAGTAACGCGGGGAGGCGAGACAGCGGGTCATTAAATCCGCTTGATGGTTGGTGCAAACTAGACGGGTGAGTAGCCAGCATTCGCATGTACCCCCGCGCGTTCTCGAGCAGTCGACCAAACTGCAGAACGTGGTCTACGAGATCCGTGGGCCGGTTCACGCACAGGCAGCACGCCTGGAGGCCGAGGGCCACCGCATTCTCAAGCTCAACATCGGCAACCCGGCCACCTTCGGCTTCGAGGCGCCCGATGTGATCATGCGCGACATCATCGCCGCCCTGCCGTATGCCCAGGGGTACTCCGAGTCCAAGGGCATCCTGTCGGCGCGGCGCGCGATCGTGACCCGGTACGAGCTGGTACCCGGCTTCCCTGAGCTCGATGTGGACGACGTCTACCTCGGCAACGGGGTGTCCGAGCTGATCACCGTCACCATGCAGGCCCTGCTCGACAACGGCGACGAGGTGCTGATCCCGGCGCCCGACTACCCGCTGTGGACGGCCATGACCAGCCTGGCCGGCGGTACTCCGGTGCACTACCTGTGCGACGAGGAGAACGGCTGGCAGCCCGATGTCGCCGATATCGAATCCAAGATCACCGACAAGACCAAGGCCCTGCTGGTGATCAACCCGAACAATCCGACGGGTGCGGTGTACTCGGCGGAGGTGTTGCAGCAGATCGTCGACCTGGCGCGCAAGCACCGGTTGCTGCTGCTGGCCGACGAGATCTACGACAAGATCCTCTACGACGACGCCAAGCACATCTCGCTGGCCTCACTCGCCCCCGACCTGCTGTGCCTGACGTTCAACGGGCTGTCGAAGGCGTATCGGGTGGCCGGTTACCGTTCGGGCTGGCTCGCGATCACCGGGCCGAAGGATCACGCGGCCGGTTTTCTCGAGGGCATCGATCTGCTCGCGTCCTCGCGACTGTGCCCGAACGTGCCCGCTCAGCACGCCATTCAGGTGGCGCTCGGCGGGCATCAGAGCATCGAGGATCTGATCCTGCCCGGTGGGCGGCTGCTCGAGCAGCGCGATGTGGCGTGGGAGCGGCTCAACATGATCCCCGGTGTGTCGTGCGTGAAGCCGCGTGGCGCGCTGTACGCGTTCCCGCGACTTGACCCGAATGTGTACGAGATCCACGACGACGGGAAGCTCGTACTGGATCTGCTGCTGCAGGAGAAGATCCTGATGGTGCAGGGGACTGGCTTCAACTGGCCCACCAACGACCATCTGCGGATCGTGACCCTGCCGTGGGCGCGCGATCTTGCCGTGGCGATCGAGCGATTCGGCAACTTCCTCGCCGGCTACCGACAGTAGGGCTACAGTCGGGGCTCACTTGCCAGGGCTTTAACCTGTGAGTTTCTGGGTCCCTGGTCAGGATGCCCATCTTGGTATGGCAGGCAAAACAGACTGAGAGTTCGGAATGTTGGATGTTTTGAAGATCTACTAGTGCAAAAGTCCATCTTTTGTGTACAGTAGACCTCGGCGCTTCGGCGCCCTGGCCCGGTTGTCTACCCCCCCTGGACAACCGAGAGCCTTAGGTACGCGCGCCTACCCCCCTGGGCGCCTGCCTCCGGCGGCGGAGACACCCCCCTGCTCTCCGCCGCCCACAAACCCGCCTCCCCGGGTCTAGTCCAGAGCTAGGCCCGGGGAGGTTTTGTGTAGCACCAGATCACTCCTGAACATGGGTAACTTCCCGGGAACGGGCTAGCCGAGCCAACGAGCCTCCCGCCGCCCGCCATCGCAGGTCTGTACGCGCCTGAGCCTGGCCTAGATTCGAGGAGTGGCGGGCAGCGTCCTTTAAGCTTCGGGCCGTGAGCGAGCATCATCATCACCATCACGACCATTCCGGGCCGATTGCCATCAGTGACACCGCAGCCAAGGTTGTTGTCGGGTTGCTGGCGATCATCGGGGCGGTGGTGCTGGTCGCGACGGTGATCTTGTGGCCGAGCGCGCAGCACGTCGAGATTCCGTTGCCGATGCAGACCATGACCGGTGAGGCGGTGCAGACCGAGGCCGGAACCGTTGTCCTGCAGGACATCGGGCCCTGCGGGAGTCCGTCGAACGGGAAGGTATTCGCGGACAACCCGCAACCGCCGCGGACCGCCTCCTACACGTGTCAGCGCAGCATCATCGAGCTCAGGTCGGGGCCCGACGAGGGCAAGAAGACGCTGTTCGAGATCGCGCCGGGGCCGGGGCAGCCCGATCTGCGGGCGGGCGACGAGATTCGGGTGGTGCGGGCCGCTGATCCGGCGGGGATCACCATGTACGCCTTCGAGGACTACTCGCGCGGGCTGCCGTTGGCCTTGATCGTGCTCGCGTTCGTCGCAGTGATCTGTGTGGTCGCGCGGTGGCGAGGGTTCCGGGCGCTGGTCGGGTTGTGCTTCGCGTTCGGTGTGGTGGTGATGTTCCTGCTGCCCGCGCTGCTCGACGGGAAGTCGGCGATTCCGGTCGCGCTGGTGTCGGGGGCGCTGATTCTCTACGTGGTGCTGTATCTCGCGCACGGAGTGAATCTGCGGACCAGTTCGGCGTTGCTCGGGACGCTCGCGTCGATGGTGGTGGCGGCGGTGCTGTCGTGGCTGGCTATCGAGGCCACGCATCTCACCGGGTTGTCCGAGGAACAGAACACCAACGTGGCGACCTACATTCAGCACGTGAGCATCACCGGGTTGCTGCTGGCGGGCTTCATCATCGGTTCGCTCGGTGTGCTCAACGACGTGACCATCACGCAGGCCTCGGCGGCCTTCGAACTCGCCGCGCTCGACGAAGGCGCGACGCGGCGGGAGATCTTCACCGCGGCCATGCGGGTCGGGCGCGACCACATCGCCAGTACGGTCTACACGCTCGTGCTCGCCTATGCCGGTGGGGCGCTGCCGCTGCTGCTGCTGTTCAGTGTGGCGGGGCGGTCGATCACCGATGTGCTGACGGGCGACGCGGTGGCCATCGAGATCACGCGATCGGCGGTGGGTGGCATCGCGCTGGCGTTGTCGGTGCCGTTGACGACGGCGATCGCGGTGATGCTGGCACGGCCGTTCGGGTCGAAGCCGGCAGTGGTGGCGCCCGCGCGGGCCAGGCACGCTCGGAACTGAATCCGACCGTACCCGGAATTCAGTTCGGCACACCGCGCCCGGAACTGGGCAGGCGGGGCCGCGCCCGGAACTGGGCAGGCGGGCCGCGCCCGGAACTGGGCAGGCGGGCCGCGCCCGGAACTGGGCAGGCGGGCCGCGCCCGGAAACTGGGCAGGCGGGCCGCGCCCGGAACTGGGCAGGCCGGCCGCGCCCGGAACCGGGCAGGCGGGCCGCGCCCGGAACTGGGCAGAATCGAGCGGTTACTGACCGGCGGGTGGGAAGCCGGGCAGGACAACCGGGGGCAGGGTGGGCAGGACGACCGGGGGGAGCCCAGGAACCACGGTGAAGGTGTTGGGGCCCTGGGTGGGCGGCGCGGTGGTGGTTACCTCCGCTCGGCGCGGATAGGTCGGTGGGGCGGCCACGGTTTCGTGTTGGACCTCGGTGGTCGCGACCGGAGCCGTCGACGGGCTGACGGCGCTGGGGCGCGGCGGAGTGGACGCGGGGACAGCTTGCGAACCGTCGCTCGACGAACCGCGCTCGAGCACTTCGGGGCCGTAACCGAGGCCGAGACCGATCGCGGCGACGACCACCAGCGAACTCACCGACAGCACCGCCACATTCAGTTCCCGGCGGGGATGAGCGCGATTGGTGAGCGCGCTGAGCGGGCGGCGGCCGCGGGTTGGCGCCGTCAGCCAGGCGGGGGTCGTGTCGTCGTGTTCGCCCATCGGGACCGGCGCCGGGGCGGCGGGCGCCTGCTGGACCTGGGCGGGGCGGGCGAGCAGCGCGGCACCGCGGGCCAGCGCGGTCTCCGGCTCGGCGGGCACGATCACCGGCACGCCGATCGTGCGCTCGAGCACACGTGCGATCAACGGAATCCGGGCGCCACCACCGAGAACCATCACCGCCTGCACAGGATGTTGCGCGCGGATGATGACATCGCGGGTCATCCGGGCCGACGACTCGATCGCCAGCGTCATCAGCGCTTCGAAATTCTCCTGCGTGAGCAGCACCAAGCCCTGCTCGCTGGGTAAAGCCACCGCATTGCTGTTGGACAGCTGCTCCTTGGCGGCCCGGCACAGCGCGTCGAGGGCGGCAAGGCCCGCCGGGTCGGCCGGATGTGCGATCCGGCCCGAGGCGATCTGCTGCTCCCTGATCAGCGAATCCAGGTAGTCGCCGCTGATGTCGCTGATCCGCTCGCACTGGTACACATCGCTGGTGCGGGCGTTGATCACGCTCACCGTGAGACCCGAACCGCCCAGGTCGTACACGGCCAGCGTGGACACTTCGTGCAGATCGCTGGTGGCGTGGGCGAAGTGCACGGCGGCAACGGCTTCGGGAACGAGCTGATAGTTGGTGAGCTGGCGCCTGGCCATCGCGGCGCGGATGGCCCTGGCCTGCGGCTCGCTGCGGAAGGTGATGGTGGTGGCGACGACCTCCGGCGATGCGGCCAGCGTGGCGGCGATCGCGTCGGCGGCGAACTCCTCGGCCCGCTGTTCGGGCATCAAGATGGATTGCAGCTCGAATGAATTCGGCGGGACCGCACCGTGCGGGCCACCGTGCTGCGGACGCGCAAGGCGCACCGTCCCGGCCCCCACCGATACTCCCAGAACCGAACTCATGCGCTGCCCATCTCGTCCGTGCTGCACGAAATTCGTCCAGCCCCCGCTTGGCTCGCTACTCTACGGGGTGCCGAGTCCGGCGTACACCCACCCGGCTTGACGCCAGGATGTGCTGTCCAAGCAGTTGCGACCGTCGATGATCGAACGGGAACGAACCACCGGGTCCAGGTCGGCCGGAGTCAAAGCGGTGAATTCGTTCCATTCGGTAAGTACCAGCACCACATCGGCGCGATCACACGCCTCCGAGACCGAGGTCGCGTAGTTCAGTGTGGGGAACACGCGGCGCGAATTCTCCACTGCTTTGGGGTCGTACACGGTGACGACGGCGCCGTGCAGCTGGATCATGCCCGCCACATTCAGGGCGGGCGAATCGCGCACATCGTCGGATTCGGGCTTGAAGGCCGCGCCGAGGACCGCCACATTCGCGCCGAGCAGGGAACCACCGCAGGCGCGGGCGGCCATGTCGACGACCTTGGTGCGGCGGCGCATATTGATGTTGTCGACCTCGCGCAGGAACGCGACGGCGTGATCGGCGCCGAGTTCGCCCGAGCGGGCCATGAAGGCGCGGATGTCCTTGGGTAAGCAGCCGCCACCGAAACCAAGTCCGGCATTGAGGAAGCGGCGGCCGATGCGGGCGTCGTAGCCGAGTGCGTCGGCCAGCATGGTGACGTCGGCGCCGGTGGCCTCACAGACCTCCGAGACGGCGTTGATGAACGAGATCTTGGTCGCCAGAAAGGCATTCGCCGAGACCTTCACCAACTCGGCGGTGGCCAGGTCGGTGAGCAGGAAGGGGATCTCGGCGGCGATGAGGTCGGCGTAGATCTCGCGGATGTGCTGCTCAACCCACGCCGAACGTTCGCGGACATGGTCGAGACCGAGGACGAGGCGGTCGGGGCGCAGGGTGTCCTGAACCGCGAAACCTTCGCGCAGGAACTCGGGGTTCCAGGCGACCTCCACCTCGACATTCGCCTGCTCGCGGGCCCGAATACCAAGGGCGGCAGCGGTTCCCACCGGCACCGTGGACTTGCCGACGATCATCGCCGGGCGTTCCAGCATCGGGGCGAGCGTGTCCACCACGGCGTGAACGTATTTCAGATCGGCGCCGTACTCGCCCTTCTTCTGCGGTGTTCCGACACCGAGGAAGTGGACGTCGGCGTGGGCCGCGGCATCGGAGTAGTCGGTGGTGAACCGCAGGCGGCCGGCGGCGAGGTTGCGTTGCAGCACTTCCTCGAGGCCCGGCTCGTAGAACGGCACCACACCATCGGCCAACTTGGCCACCTTGCCGGGATCGACGTCCACCCCGACCACGTCGTGTCCCAACTCGGCCATACACGCTGCATGCGTGGCTCCGAGGTACCCCGTTCCGAAGACTGTGCATCGCATACTGCTGTTGGTAAGCGGCGCGCGTGGCTACACCGCGTCAGCGAAGCAAGAGGGGGCGCAACATCTGGTGTACAGGGGGGAACGTGCGGTGGAGTGGGTCTCTCGCGAGGGCTCTACCTGCGGTGATGCGATTCTGGTCGGTGCATGGTTCGGATCGTCGGCCTGCACTCCTGGTGAGTGCGTGGTCCGCGGGAGATCCGGCCTAATCGTGCAATCGGCGTCTTCGTAATCAGATTTCTGACTGCGCGAGCGCGAATTGCACGATTACGCCGGGCCGGTGGCCGGTTCACTAGCATTTGCTGATGCGCCGGATCCTGTTTGCCACGGGTGGATTGCTGGTCGTGGTGTTGATCGCGGTGGTCGCGCTGTGGCCGGTGTATGTGCGGCCGCGCACAGATGACCCGCAGGTGGCCGATGCGATCCTGGTTCTCGGGGGTGCGCACGACGGGCGCGAACAGCTCGGGCTGCGATTGGCGGCCGAGGGGTACGCGCCGCGGGTGCTGATCTCCAACCCCTATGAGCACAGCCCGATGGTGAATCGAATCTGCCATGGGGGCTACCGCTTCGAGGTCCGCTGCTTCGACCCGAGTCCCCGCACGACTCTTGGCGAGGGGCGCGAGCTGGCGGGCTTCGGCGCTGACTGGGACCGCGTCATCGTGGTCACCTTCACCCCGCACATCTCCCGCGCCCGCTACATCCTCGGGAAATGCTGGGACGGCGAGTTGCTGTTCGTCGACCCCGAACCACACCTCTCGCCCGCCCGCTGGGCGTGGGACTACGCGTATCAGTCGGCGGGGTTCGTGAAGGCCTGGTTCGCCGATTGCTGAGGGCGCCGCAGTCGCCGAACGCGTAAGGCCCCGCTCCGAAGAGCGGGGCCTTACGTGGGAAAACTGTTGGGGCGTAAGCCCTATCAGTTGGCCGGAGCGAGCTCAGGAGCCGGGGCCGCGACGGCCTTCGGCTTGTCGGCCCACACCGTGGTGCCGTCCGGAGCCTGCAGCACCTGCAGCAGCTCCCAGCCGGTGACGGCCATGGTCGGACCACCGATGGCGATCATGCCAACGATTCCGCCGACAGCGGCACCGACGGTCAGACCGGGGATGCAACCGACGGGGATGGTGACAACGCAACCGATCAGCGCGCCGACGGCGGTGCCGACGAACGTACCGATGGCGGTGCCGATGCTGAACTTGCTGGAGAAGTCGTTGATCGCCTTCTGGTTCTCCTGCGCCGACGCGATGTCCTTGAGCACCGGCTTCGGGCTGACCACCTGCTGGCCGATGGCCACCCCGGCAGGCTTCTCGGGAGTGAGCTCCAGAACAGTGGAGTCCTTGACGACCTCGGTCTTGGTCGGGATCTCCGCGCCACCGATCGAGAAGGCGATCGGCAGGGCGATCACGACCGCGCCGCTGGTGTCCTTGATCTCGGCGATCTTGGTCTTGGGTGCTTCGGGGGTCTCGCCGTCCTGCTCGACGATCGAGAAGGTGCCGTTTTTCACGGTGGCGACGACGGTCTTGTCGACCAGCTTGACCGAGTACTTGATGTCCTGCGGTGCCTCTTCGGCATGAGCAGTGCCCATGGCAACGGTCATCGCCCCGATGACCAGCGCGGCAGCCGCAGTGGTTCTACGGAAGTTCATTCAGGTTCCAATCCATCAGGTGTGGTGCGGCGTGCGATCGAGCGACACGCGAGATCTCGTCAAGCGGGGCATCCCTATGAGATGTCCCCTACTTCTCCCCGAGCAGTGTGAAGACCGGCACAGCATGCAGAACAGCTGGAGCCTAGTGGACCGAATGCCGTGAGGCCAGAAGGAATTTCGGTGGATTTAGTAAGCCTGACCTTAGCTTCACCGCAGTTCACGCACGGTTTACGGTGTTCAGCAGGCGCTACGGGAACCCCGCAGCAAACTTTTTTGTGATATTGCTCACAGGCAAATCGCAGGTCAAGTCCCAGTAAACAAGGTCAGAGCGCAAATGCCGATACTACGGTGGACAGCAGTAGTTACTGGCCGGTAACTTAGTGGCAGTTACGATACGAGCAATTGAGTGAGGTCTCCTCGCTCAGACCCTCGTGTTGCCTCGAAAGAAAGGTCGCGACATGAATGCCCTGACTATCACGTTGGGCACGATTGGAGCTGTGCTCAGCCTGTTCTGTTGGGCGTCGTTTATCGGCGGCGCATGGAACATCGGCAAGGCCATCACCATCGGCCAGTCAGCTCCCGATCGTTGGCGACCGTTCTTCCCGCGGTTCAAGAACATGTTCATCGAGGTCGCGGCCCATACGCGGATGAACAAGTTCCGCACCGTCGGCTGGGCGCACTGGCTGGTCATGACCGGCTTCATCCTCGGCGCGATCCTGTGGTTCGAGGCCTACGGCCAGACCTTCGACGGCTCGTTCCACTGGCCGATCATCGGCAACTGGGCGATCTACCACCTGACCGACGAGATCCTCGGCATCGGCACCGTGGTCGGCATCGGCGCGCTGATCATCATCCGTCAGCTGAATCACCCGCGGATTCCCGCGCGCCTGTCGCGTTTCAGCGGCTCCAAGATGGCGCCCGCCTATGTCATCGAGACGATCGTCTTGATGGAGGGCCTCGGCATGATCTTCGTCAAGGCGGGCAAGATCGCCACCTACGGAAACGGCCACGCCTCTACCGACTTCTTCACCATGCAGATCGCGAAGCTGCTGCCCGCGAGCCCGACCATGGTGTCGATCTTCGCGTTCATCAAGCTGATGTCGGGCATGGCCTTCCTGTACCTGGTCGGCCGCAACATCACCTGGGGCGTCGCCTGGCACCGCTTCTCGGCCTTCTTCAACATCTACTTCAAGCGCGAGGCCGACGGCAGCGTCGCCCTCGGTGCGGCCGCGCCGATGATCTCCAACGGCAAGGTTCTCGACATGGAGAACGTCGACCCCGAGGTCGACACCCTTGGCGCGGGCCGCATGGAGGACTTCTCCTGGAAGGGCTGGCTCGACTTCACCACGTGCACCGAGTGCGGTCGCTGCCAGTCGCAGTGCCCCGCCTGGAACACCGGTAAGCCGCTCTCGCCGAAGCTGCTGATCATGTCGCTGCGCGACCACGGTTACGCCGCCGCCCCGTACCTGCTGGCCGGTGGCCGCAAGGACGCCGGCGGTGACGAGGTCGGCCTGGTCGACGCCGATGGCAAGCCCGATGAGGCCGCGCTGGCCAAGATCCCCGCGGCGGCGCGCGCCGAGGCGGATCGTCCGCTCGTCGGTGGCGAGGATGTCCACGGCATCATCGATCCCGAGGTGTTGTGGTCGTGCACGACCTGTGGTGCGTGTGTCGAGCAGTGCCCGGTCGATATCGAACACGTCGACCACATCATCGACATGCGCCGCTACCAGGTGCTGATCGAGTCGGAGTTCCCCTCCGAGCTGGCCGGTCTGTTCAAGAACCTCGAGAACAAGGGCAACCCGTGGGGTCAGAACTCCAAGGACCGCCTGAACTGGATCAAGGAAGTCGATTTCGACATCCCGGTCTTCGGTAAGGACGCCGACAGCTTCGACGGCTACGAGTACCTGTTCTGGGTCGGTTGCGCCGGCGCCTACGAGGACCGTGCGAAGAAGACGACCAAGGCAGTGGCCGAGCTCCTCGCGACCGCGGGAACCAAGTTCATGGTCTTGGGCGCGGAAGAGACCTGCACCGGTGACTCCGCTCGCCGCGCGGGCAACGAGTTCTTGTTCCAGCAGCTGGCCCTGCAGAACATCGAGGTCATCAACTCGGTGTTCGAGGGTGTCGAGCAGTCCAAGAAGAAGATCGTCGTCACCTGCGCGCACTGCTTCAACACGCTCAACAACGAGTACCCGCAGGTCGGTGGCACCTACGAGGTCGTGCACCACACCCAGTTGCTGAACCGGCTCGTGCGCCAGAAGCAGCTGGTCCCGGTCGCGACGGTGTCGCAGAACATCACCTACCACGACCCGTGCTACCTGGGCAGGCACAACAAGGTCTACGACGCACCGCGTGAGCTGATGGAAGCCTCCGGTTCGAATCTGATCGAGATGCCGCGGCACGGCGAACGTTCCATGTGCTGTGGTGCCGGTGGTGCTCGGATGTGGATGGAAGAGCAGCTCGGTAAGCGCATCAACGTCGATCGGGTCGATGAGGCGTTGTCGACCAACCCGACCAAGATCGCGACCGGTTGCCCGTTCTGCCGGGTGATGCTCAACGATGGCGTGACCGCTCGTCAGGAGCAGGGTCAGGGCGAGGGCGTCGAGGTTGTCGATGTTTCGCAGCTGATGCTGGACTCGATCACTCGTATCGGCGCTGCTGAGTTGTCGGCGAATCTGGTTGTTATCCAGGAGCCCAAGGTCGAGCCGGAACCCGAGGTCGAGCCGGAACCGGTGGCCGAGGTCGCTGCTGCGGCCGCGCCGAAGGCTGCTCCTGCTGGAGGCGGCCTCGGTATGAAGGGTGCCGCGAAGGCGCCCGGCGGTGGTCTGGGGATGAAGGGTGCCGTGAAGGCTCCCGGTGGTGGGCTCGGTATGAAGGGTGCTGCCAAGGCGCCGGGTGCGAAGGCCTCCGCTGAAGCTGCCCCCGCCGAAACCACTGCGGCCGCTCCGGCCAAGGGTCTCGGCATGAAGGGTGGAGCGAAGGCTCCCGGTGGTGGGCTCGGTATGAAGGGTGGCGCCAAGGCTCCCGGTGCCAAGGCCCCTGCGGTCGAAGCTGCCCCCGCCGCCGAAGCCGCGGCTCCCGCTCCCGCGGTCAAGGGTCTGGGTATGAAGGGTGGAGCGAAGGCTCCTGGCGGCGGACTCGGCATGAAGGGTGGTGCGAAGGCGCCCGGCGCGAAGGCTCCGGCCGCTCCTGCCGCGGAAACCCCTGCCGCCGAAGCCGCTCCCGCACCGGCCGCGCCGGTCAAGGGCCTCGGTATGAAGGGCAAAGCCAAGGCTCCGGGTGCCAAGGCGGCAGCTCCGGCCGCATCGGCCCCCGAGGTGTCGGCAGCTCCGGCTCCCGCTGAAGCTCCTGTCGCCTCCGAGGTCTCGGCTCCCGCCGAATCCAAGCCGTCGGTGCCCGCCAAGGGTCTGGCCATGAAGTCCGGCCTCAAGCGTCCCGGCCCGAAGGCTCCCGGCACCGCTGCGGCGCCCGCTGCGGCCCCGGAACCCGTGGCCCCGGCGGAATCCGCGGCTGAACCGGCAGCGCCCGCGGCGGATTCGGCCACCCAGGCCGAGCCGACCAACGGCAACGGCAACGGCACCACAGTGGCTCCGCCGACCGCGAAGCCCGGCGGCCTCGGCTTCAAGTCCGGTGCGAAGTCCCCGGGCCGCAAGAACTAACAACTGAACACGAACACCCAGTGAGGCGCGGATTCCCCGGAACCCGCGCCTCACTGCTTTTCTGGGCGCCCGATACCTGCATTCGGCTGACTTTGATATCATGAAATCGATAGTTTTGATATCTGGAGGTGGGCTATGTCCCGGACACTGATTGACATCGACGACGACGCGCTGAACCTCGCGGCGGAAGAGCTGGGAACGAAGACCAAGGTGGCTACCGTCAACGCGGCGCTGCGCGAAGTCGCGAATCGGCGTGCTGTCGCGAACATGTTGCAGCAGTTCCGCGACAGTGACACCGACCTCTCACCCGAAGGAATGAAGGGGGCCTGGCGCTGAGGACAATCTTCATGCTGGCGGACAAATCTGCCATCGAATCGGTTCTACGCGACCCCGCTGCCGCAGCGGATTTCCATGCCGTCACCAAGATGCCGGGCACCCTCGTCGCGGCGTGTCACCTCACCGCGCTCGAGGTCGGTTACTCGGCCCGCTCGCTAGCGGACTACTCCGCGAAGATCGGGCATCAGAAGTCGCTGGTGTGGCTGCCTGTCACCGAGGAGGCGATGGATCGAGCTCTGGCGGTGCAGGGCCTACTCGCCGAACGCGGTGGGCACCGCCTCCCGATCCCCGACTTGATCATTGCCGCGACAGCGGAAGTGCACGGCGCAACCATCATGCACGTCGACAGCGACTACGAAACGATCGCTGAGGTCACCGGCCAGCCCCACCACCGTCTGCCGACGGGTTGATTCGCGCCGGAACAGCATTCGGCAGCAACGGGTGGCGGACAAGCCAAAAGGCCGGTAGCGGGATCGCTACCGGCCTTCTGACTGCTCTGTGCCTACGTACGCGGCCCACTGATTACGGTGGGTACATGGGTAACTCCCCGATCACCTCCCGGCCGTAGCGCGCTTGACGCAAGGCCGAGGGCTGACGGTCGAGCTCCCGGACGACTCGCTGAATACTCGGGGAGGCGGAACTGTCAGTTGGTGCGGATCGACAGACCGGGGTTGTCCGAGAGGACGACGGTCAGGGGCTGGGCGAACAGCTGGGGGGTGTCGCCGGTGATGGCGCCGATGATGTTCGGGATCTCGCAGATGGGGAAGTCGGCGACCGAGGACGCGCTGGAGATGCCGAGAGCAAGGCGGCCGGTGACGATGGCGCCGCCGGAGTCGCCGGGGAGGGCGCAGATGTTGGCCGAGAAGCTCTGGGTGAGCTGGCGTTCGCCGACCTGGACGGTCTGGTCGATGCCGTTGATCACGCCGCAGCTGAAGCCGGTGCGGGCACCGGACTTGCAGACGGGGGCGCCGACCACAGGGACGGCCACACCGTCGACGGCGATGGGGGCGTTGCCGGGGACGCGGACCAGGTTGTTCTCGAAGCGGGCGCGCGCGTTGTCGTTGACCCGGATGATCGAGTAGTCCTGCTCGCCGAGCACCGACTTCTGGAAGGTGCCCAGCTGGGCGCCCGCACGGTCGCCGTTGACCTCGTACACGGCGGCGGCGTTGCCGGAGCCAGCCGCCTCGATGTCGGGGTTGCAGTGGCCCGCCGAGATGTTGACGACGTTGCCCGAGCGGTCGGTGCCGTTGAAGCCGAGCGAGCAGCGCAGCGAGCTGCGGCCGATCACGGAGGCGTAGCCGTCGCCGCCGGCCAGCGCACCGTTGCCGTCACCGGCGACGGGGGTGGCGGACAGTTCGATCCGCTCGCCTGCCACCGGCGGAGCGGTGACGATGACGCGGGAGGGGTCGATGAAGCTGGGCAGCGGCAGACCGGCCTGCTGCACGCGGACCGCGATCGAGTTGTTCACGGTGTCGACGACGACGCCACGCACCAGCGCGGAGATCTCCGGCGGTGCGGCGGCGAGCCAGTTCTCGAAGGCGGTCTTCTCGCCGCGCAGGGTGGACTCGCTCTTGGCGACGTTGCGGACCTCGAAACCGACCGACTGCGCGGCTTCGCGGGCTTGGTCGGCGCCGGGACCCTGCGACAGCGCGACGACGGCGTTGCCCTGGTCGCTCAGCCAGGAACCGGCGAAGACCTGCGGGAACTGACGCTGCGCGGTGGTGGAGAACGCGGCCACCTGCTGCGCGACTTCGGCGCGGCGCAGGTACTCGTCGGGGGAGATCTTCAGATCCCGGGTGACCGCCTCGATGAGCTGGGCGGGCAGATCTACGGGTGCGGGCTGCGCGTCGGCAACCGCCATCGTGGGGCCGAACAGCAGAAACGCCGCCGAAGCGGCGAGTACGGATTTCCGAGCTCTTCTCGAGCTTCGCGCGGACGGGGTACGACCCATACGTGGCAGGAGCATGGTCCGAACTATATGGGCTCGAGCGACTTATGCCTACTCGGACCGGGTAAGAGATTTCGCTCACCCGGTCCGGTCGGTGATTTGAGCCCGCTCAGCCCGCGTTGGGCTTGGTGCGCACCATGATTCCGCTGCCGACGCCGCCGCCGGAGCTCGCCTCGATATCGGCCAGGATGGGCCGGATCGGGATGCCGAGGGAGGCGGTGCCGCCGTAGGGGGCGAGCTGGGTGTTGGCTTCGGTGCAGTTGGGTGCGGCCGAGGCGTTCGAGCCGCTGGTGATGCCGAGGGCGAGCGTGCCGGACACGATGGCGCCGCCGCTGTCACCGCCGAGGGTGCAGGCAGTGCTGGCGAAGCCGCGGATCGTCTTGCTGACGCCCGCCTCGGTGAACAGCTGAGTCTCCACATGGTCGGCCGAGACGAAACCACAGGTGAAGGTGGAGGACTGGCCGGTCTTGCAGACCGGTGCGCCGGTGACGGGTTCGGCGGTGCCGGTGAGGGTGAGGGTGGTGCCTTCGGCGCCACGCACCCGAGGCTGGTCCATACCCGCGTTCACCGCGCGCTCGTTGAGCTTGATCACCGAGTAGTCCAGCGAGGCGGCGCCGCCGAGCACGGCGTGGGTGAACGAGCCGACCTCGGGGCTGTTGGGGATATCGCGCACGTTCGGTACGTAGACCACGGCGGAGCCGCCGCCGTCGACATTCGGATTGCAGTGGCCGGCGGAGATATTGAGCGCGTTGCCCGCGGCGTCGGTGCTGTTGAAACCGAACGAGCAGACATCGACGCCGCGCAGGTCGGCGTCGTGCAGGTCCTTCTTCGCGGTGATGTAGGTGTCGCCGCCCATCGGCTTGTACTCCACCGGACCGCCGCCGCCGGGCGAGAGCACCACCTTGATGGTGGCGATCAGGGTCGGCAGGTTGAGCATGTGGCCGGTGGGGGTGTTGGCCACGTTGAGCACCAGCTGGCTGTTGAGCGCGTCGATCGCGATCGAGCTGATCGGCGCGGAGATCGCGGGCGGCAGGCTCGCGATCCACTGACTCAGCTGCACCAGCGCGCCTTCCAGGCCACCGGCCGAGATCGGCGCGAGGTGGGTCTGGTAGCCGGCGGCGGTGACGAGCTTGCCCGCATCGGCGTCGGTGGTGGCGACGACGGCCTTGCCCTCCGGCGTGAGCCAGGCACCGGCGAAGGTGTCGGGGTTCGCGGCGCGGAAATCGTTCGCGTAGTCGCGCAGTTGCTGGGCCCGCGCGGCGCGATCGAGGTACTGGGCGGGGGTCATCCCGAGATCACGCGAGAGCGCGGTGACCAATTCGGCGGGCAACGCATCGGCTGAGAGTTGTAGTGGCGCAGGTGGTTCCGACGACGCGATACCGGATCCGAGCAGGGGTGCGAGTAGAACAGTCGCGGCGAACCCGGCGGAGGCTGCCTTGACCGCGGCGCGACGCGCCACCAACTTGCGCATGAAATCCCTTCGTCGACAACCAGTGACCGAGAACACCGCCGGCGGCGATCATGTCGGTCAGCGCATCACTCTAAGGCACACTCGCCCAGCTGGCGCGGTTACCGCCCGGCTGCTGGATTCAGCGCTGACCCGGGATGGTCAGCGGCGCGGGGAGATAGCCAGGTGGGTAGGTCCCGAAGGGCGACCGAGGGCGGGTGGTGGTGGGGCTCGGGGTGGTCGTCGGCGGGGTGGTCGTCGGTTCCGGGGTGGTCGTCGGTTCCGGGGTGGTGGTCGTGGGCTCCGGCTCGACGGTGGTGGTGACCGGCGTGGTCGATTCGACGACCGGCGGCGGTGGGGGCGGCACGGGTGCCGAGGTGGGGGGCGGCGTTTCCGGGCGGGCATCGGAAATCGCCGGTGGCGTGATCGTTTCGGGATCGCGGATCAGCACCGAGACCGCGACCCCGCCGAGCAGCAGGCCGATGAGCGCGGCGGCGGCGATCAGGAAGGGGGTTTTGGCGCTGGCGGGCTTCTCGGCGGGCACCACCGCGGGCTCAGCGATCGGCGCGATCGGCGCCATCGCCTTCGTCGGCAGGGGTGAGACCGGCAGCGCCGCCGAATAGGCCTGCGCGGTCACCGCGGACGGTTGCAGCGCGGGCATCACATCGGTTGCGACCATGGCGTTCTCGGTGACGATCGGGTCGGGCGGAGTCGCGCCCGCCGGGGTCGCCAGCACCGCGACCAGCGCGGCCTGGGCGGCGGCATTGGCGAAGGTCTTGCCCGGATCGGCGCCGTCGGCGGGCTGGGGCAGTTCGTCCTCGCCGAGCAGGGCCACCGACTTCAATCCCAGATAGTCCAATGCCTCGCGCACGCCGCGCACGACCTCGGGCGACCAGCCCGCGGGGTGGGTCGCGTAGAACTCGGCGGGACCGCTGAGGTGCTCGGTGGTGAGATCGATCAGGCAGAACATGGCCGTCGCGAGGAGGTCTTCGGCGCGGTAGGCCTCACCGCCGTCGACATCGACACCGGCCGGGTCACCGATCGCGCGCACGAAACCGGCGATCGAGTGGGCGTGCCCGGTGGGCGCGGGTCCGCCGAGGGCGGCGTCACCGTCGTCGGACATGTGCAGGACCGAAGCACGCTCGATGACCTGAACCGTGCCGTCCTCGGTGACCACCGCGGCGATGCATTCGTCATCGGCGATACGCAGGCCGACCCCAGTGGCCATCGGCGGAACACCCCTCAATTCGGCGTCGACATCGTCCGCGCGTGTCACACCAGCAATTGGCCGTGTCCCATCGCGCGCAGCATTGACAGTAATTCCGATCGTGAGCGCGCGCCTAGTCGACGTCGGATTCGCGCGACGTGATGCTCCACGGTCTTCGCGGAAATGTACAGCCTCGCGCCGATCTCGCGATAGGTCAGACCGAGCAGGACCAGCTCGGCTACCTCGCGTTCGCGGTCGCTGAGCGTGCCTGCCTCGCTGGTCAGCGGCGTTGGCCCGGCGGGTGCTTGCGGCAGCGGTGGGGCGGTCGGTCGCGGCGGCTCGACCGGGTGGGCCTGCGTGCGCACCGAACGCGCGAGCTTGAGCAAGGCGGTGGCGGTCGCCGAATCGCCCGCCGCGAGGGCGGCCTCGCTGGCCAGGCGGGCGGCGTCCCAGGTGAGCCCGAGTTCGGCCAGCGCCGACACCGCGGCCTGCACGTCGGCCGCGACGACCTGCCCGCGCAGCACGAGCACCCAGGTGCGCCCGGCGTCGGCCAGCACGCCTGCCTGCCGGTCGCCCGCTTGCGCCGCCGTCTTCAGTGCGTGGGCGTGCGGCAGGAGCGCGCTCGGCGACTCGTCGGCCAGCGCGGCCTGCACCCCGTACCAGTGGAAGGAATTGGACCAGGCCGGTGCGCGGCCCAGTTTGCGCACCAGCGCCCTGGCAGCGTCGACGAGCGGCTCGATCCGGCGTACATCGCGCAGGCGCACGCCCGCCAGCCACAGTTCGCCGATCGGCAACAGGCTCAGCAGGTCGGCTTCCAGCTCGTCGAACAGTGGGCAGGCCGCTTGCCACGCGCGAGCCAGCGCCGCGTGATCGCCGCCGCGGCGGGCCAGGCCGACGGTGAGGGCATGGGCGAGGAGTTGATCGCGTGGCGCGAGAGCGGGGATGTCGATCTCGGCGAGGGTGCTCGCGGCGCGGCGTTCGTCGCCGCCGAGCAGCGCGGTCCAGGCGGTCAGGACCGGGAGTTGCCGGCCACCGCCCATGCCTGCCGCCCGGCGCAGCGCGTCACCGGCGCGGCGGGGCTCGCCGCTGCCGAGGCAGAGCAGGGTGGCGATCGAGACCGCCGAGCAGGGCAGATAGCGATCGTCGCCGGTGTCGGTGTTGCCCGCTTGGATCAGCGCGGAGATCGCCGCGGCCGTGCCGGTTCCGTGCGGGTCGAGCGATTCGTCGAGCGCGCCCGCGATCAGCCGGGCGCCCGCGTCGGCCTCGGTCGGCGGCCAGTGCTGCGCGGATTCGGACATGCGCGCGGCGGCGGCCTGTTCACCGGCCAGGGTGAGGACCATGGCCGCGGGCGCCCAGTCGGCGCCGATTCGCTCGGGTCCGAGCCAGTTGTACAGTCCGGCAGCCCGGCTCACCAGTCCGCGGCGGGTGAGTACGCCCGCGCAGATTCGCACCGCGGCGACGAGTTCGGTGCGTGCGATGTTCTCTGCGGTCAGCAGGGGTTCGGCCAGGCGGAGCGCGGTGTCGGTGTCACCCGCGTGCGCGGCGGCCTCGGCCCAGCGCACCGCGATCGACTCGACCGGGGCGCCCGCCGCGGCCGCTGCCGCGTAGCAGCGAGCCGCCTGGTCCGACTTCTCGGCTGTGCGGCAGAGGAACTCGGCGAGCCGGGCGTCGACGACACCCGACTCGGCCAGGATCAGCGCCGTGCGATCGCGCAGCAGGCCGGCGTCGAGGCGCGCGGTGAGCAGCCTGCGCTGCACATCGACATAGCGGCGATCGCCGAGCAGCGTCCGCAGCGGACCGACCGCGGGCGAGAGGAGCAGGTCGGCATCGGTGACCAGCGCGCCCGCCCTGGCACGGTCGATCAGCTCGTGCGCGGTGGCGGTGTCGACCCCGAGCACCTCGGTGAGTTCGGTCGCGTCCAAACCGGTTCCGGTCGCCGCGATGACCAGCGTTTCGAGCAGCTCGGGTTCGACCGCTTCCAGCAGCGACCTGGTCCAAGCGGTGACGGCTTCGTCGACCGCTGTCTCGCAGGTCTCGAGCGTGGCCGCGCGGGCACCGACCAGCGCCGCGACGACACCGCCGGGAATTCCCGCCGTCAGCTGATGGATGTGCGCCGCGAGCGGCTGGGACACGGCCACGCCGAGTTCCCTGGCGAACGAGGTGATGTGGGCACTACCGAGGGCCCGCAGATCCACCGTGCGGCCGTTGCGCGCCACCGCGTCGGCCAGCGCGCGCAGCCGGGGGTCGTGTGGGCGCGGCTGGGTGGTCAGTACGACGGAGCGTTGGCCGGTTTCGATTGCCGCGCAGAGTGCGCGAAGCTCGGCGTCGCTGTAGCGGTGGACATTGTCGGCGACGAGCACCGCCCGGTCGGGAACCCGGTGCTCGACATTGTCGGCGGATTCGACGACCGGAATGCCGCGGCCACGCAGATGTGCGCGAACGGCGTTGAGCAGGAACGATTTTCCGGTTCCGGCCCGGCCGCGGATCAACAGCAGCACTGTCTGCTGGGCGGCGGTGTCGAGATCGCGGAAAACTGTTCGGGCGTGGGGGAAGGTCTCGTGGGCGATCTCAGCCACCGTTTCCTCCGAGGACCCGGCCTGGCAGCTGCGTGCCCGATTCGAGGGTCTCGTCGACCGCGCCACCCACGCCGTCGAGCAGACCGCCGGGATCGACCTTGATGGTGGGAACCTGCGGCCGGGTTGGTGCGGGAGCCGGGGCTGGGGCTGGTGCGGGGGCCGGAGCAGGAGCGGGTGCTGGTGCGGGCGCCGGAGCAGGCGCGGGTGCCGGGGCCTGCCCAGCGGGCGGTTCCTGCGCGGCGGGACCTGGCTGGCCTGCGGTCGCTGGTGCTCCGTCGGCGGGTGCTCCAACGGCGGGTGCTCCGGCGGCGGGTGCCGAAGTTCCCGCCTCTGGTGTGCTGCCAGGAGCCCCGGGCGTGCCGACCGGGATCGCACCCGAGGGCACCGCGGTACCGGTCGCGCCTGGCTTGGCCGGGTCGGTGACCACGGAGTTCGTGGCATTCGCTGTCCCCGCCGTGCCGCCTGCGCTGGTCGACGAGGGTGCGCCGGGGACCGGCGGGGCGCCGGTGGTCGCGGCGGGTCCGGTGGGTGAGAACTGGGTGGCGCCACCGAGAGCGAGGGTGCCGGTGGCCAGCGCGGCCATGGTCAGGGCCGCCGCCGCGACGATCGCCGAGCGTTTGGCCGTGAACATCTTGGTCCGGACGGGCTCCGACGGTGGCAACGCGAGTTCGGCGACGGCCGGTGCCACGGCCGCCGGTTCCACCCGCACTACCGGGATGGCCACGGTGGGCACGCTGATCGCGGCGACGTCGAGGGCGATCTCGGCCGCGCCGTGTGCCGCACAGGTCGCGGGGTCGGCGCAGGCGATCACCGGCAGGCCGAATTCGGTGGAGATCAGCTCGGCGACAAGGGGAATCGCGCCACCGCCACCGGTGAGGAGCACCCGACTGACATCTGCGAGGGTGAGTTCGGCGCGGCGCACTGCGTCCTGGAGCAGGCTCATCGAGTCGAGCAGGATCGGACGCAGCAGATCTTCGAGCTCGCCCCGGGTCAGCCGGACCTGTTCGGTGTGGACGGAAGGGTTGAGCATGCCGACGGGAATAGCCGTCGCGGTAATTCTGGAGAGCTCTTCTTTCGCAATTCTGCAGCGTTCCCGCAGTGCCGACAATTCTTCTTCGACAACGGGATCGAATGGGTCGATCTCATTTCCGTCCAGAACATTTGCCAGCACGTAGCGCATGGTGAGCAGGTCGAATTCCGAACCGGCGACCGCGGTGCTGTGTGCCGGGGTGCCGAGCAGTCCCGCCTGTTCGCCCGTACGGAGGACCGTCACCGTCAATCCGCTCGCGCCGAGGTCGTAGACGAGCAGCGCGCCGTCGTCGAGCGGTCCGTGCTCGATCTCGTACCGGCGCACCGCGGCCAGCGGCTCGGGCACCAGCGTCACCTCGGGCAGGCCCCAGCGCGCGAGCGCGGACCTGGCGGCCTCGACCGTCTGCTCCGGCCACCATGCCGGGCAGCACGCGACGGTGGTCGGCGCATCGGTGACGGTGCCGGAAAGTTCGGCGACCAGCGCGCGGGTCGCGGCGGCGACCAAATCGGCCGCGTCGTGGGTGGAACCGTCCGCTGCCAGCAGATCTACCGGATCGCCGACTCTGGACAGGTAGTCGTCGACGACCACCGCGCGATGATGTCGCGCCGTGTCGGCGAAGCTCACCGATCCGTCGGCGCCGAGCGACAAGGCGCTGCGGTGTGTGAGAACCGTGACACCGGCGCCGTCGGCTGTCGTAGCCACGGCGACCGAATTCACCGCTCCGACAGTGATGCCGAGCGCCTGACGCTCTGTCATGTGACAACCCCGTTCGCAGGACTTCCGGTGGACCGGTAACGCTTGTGTGCAGCGAGATCGCCGATGGCGGGCGTCCCACTCGATCTGTCGGTTGCTAGGGAGCAGCTGTTACCTGCGATGGGGCAAGTACGGGGAAATTCCCCTAATCGGCGGTGGGCCCCTAATGGGGCACCCCGACGTGAACTAGGTATTCGCCCCATTACCTGTAACGGCGAACCCACCTAGCGTGAAAGACATTCCAACGACAAACAGATCCGGCACCACCGCCCATGATCTGGAGGAGCTGATCTCGATGACACCTAACGCGATTCTGGAGTTCATCCTCAATCTGCTGCGCGACCCGGACGCCGCGGCCAATTACTGCGCCAACCCCTGCTATGCGCTCACTGAGGCAGGCCTGGCGGTTACCCCGGAGGATATCTCCGCGGTCGCCCCGATGGTGGCGGAATCCGCGCTGGTCAGCGGCGGATCCCAGTTGCAGGCGATCGTGGCGGCCGGCGCCGCGGCGAGCACGAGCGCGGCCCTCGCCTCCACAGCGACAGCTGCCGCCGCCGTCACGGCGGCCGCCGCAGCCGACAGCGACGTCGACCTCGGCCTCGACGTCGGCCTCGGCGCCGTTACCTCGGTTGTCGCCGATGCTGCCGCCCAGGTAGGGGCAGGTCTCGACGTCGCTCTGAACGCCGTCACCGGCGCGAACGTGAACGCCGATCTGGGCGCCGACCTGTCCGCCGGTCTGACCGGCGCCCTCGGCGCAGGCCTCGGCCTGACCGGCGCGATCGACAGCGCCGCGAACCTCGGCGCAAACCTCGGTGCAGGCCTCAACGGTGCCTTGAATGGCGCGGTTGGCGTGGGTGGCGATCTTGCTGCTGGCCTGGGTGGTGCTTTGAATGGTGCCGTCGGTGCAGGTGGCGATCTTGCTGCTGGCCTGGGTGGTGCTTTGAATGGTGCCGTCGGTGCAGGTGGCGATCTAGCTGCCGACCTCGGTGGCGCCCTCAATGGTGGGGTTGGTGTGGGTGGCGATCTTGGTGGTGCTTTGAACGGCGCGGTTGGCGCGGGTGGAGACCTGACCGCCGGCCTCGGTGGGGTGCTGAATGGCGCGGCGGGTGCGGGCGCCGATCTCGGTGCGGGCCT
Source organism: Nocardia sp. IBHARD005 (assembly GCF_052814245.1). Classification (NCBI taxonomy): domain Bacteria; kingdom Bacillati; phylum Actinomycetota; class Actinomycetes; order Mycobacteriales; family Nocardiaceae; genus Nocardia; species Nocardia sp. IBHARD005. The sequence continues at coordinate 5,985,176 of NZ_CP199935.1, read as the reverse complement.
CGACGGTGCGTTGAGTGGCTCGGTCGGCGCTGGTGCGGATATCGGTGCTGGTCTCGGTGGTGTGTTGAACGGGGCGGCGGGTGTGGGTGCAAATCTCGAAACTGGCTTGGACGCTGCTCTTGGTGGTGCGGCTGGTGCGGGTGCTGGTCTCGGTGGTGTGTTGAACGGGGCGGCGGGTGTGGGTGCAAATCTTGAAACCGGCTTGGACGCTGCCCTTGGTGGCGCAGCTGGTGCGGGTGCTGGTCTCGGTGGTGCGCTGACAGGTGCGGTCGATGCGGGTGCTGGTCTCGGTGGTGTGTTGAACGGGGCGGCGGGTGTGGGTGCAAATCTTGAAACTGGCTTGGACGCTGCTCTTGGTGGTGCGGCTGGTGCGGGTGCTGGTCTCGGTGGTGCGCTGACAGGTGCGGCTGGTGCGGGTGCTGGTCTCGGTGGTGTGCTGACAGGTGCGGCTGGTGCGGGTGCTGGTCTCGGTGGTGTGCTGACAGGTGCGGCTGGTGCGGGTGCTGGTCTCGGTGGTGCGCTGACAGGTGCGGTCGATGCGGGTGCTGGTCTCGGTGGTGGCTTGGATGGTGCGGTCGGGGTGGGTGGCGATGTCGCTGCTGGGCTCGGCGGTGGTCTCGAGGCTGGGCTGAACGGTGCGACCAGCGCGGCGGGCGGACTGGGAGCAGGCGTCAACGGTGGTCTCGGGGCGGTGGCGAACGCGGGGGCACAGGCCGCGGGTGGGCTCGGTGCGTCCGCGACAACTACGGCGATCACCGGTCTCGATGGTGCGGTCGGCGCAGGTGGGGACCTCGGCACCGGCCTGGAGACCGGGTTCGGCGGTGCCGCCTCGGCAGGTACCGAGCTGATCGGTGGCTTCACCGGTGGGGCGAGCGGCGAGTCGGGTGCCGGGTTCGGTGTCGACGGACTGGTCACCGGCAACGGCGCCGCGCAGGTAACGACCGGTTTGGAGTCAGCTGTGTCCACCACGACGGGCATCGGTCTGACCACCGGCCTGCAAAGCGATCTCGAGACCGCCGCCACTTTCGGCACCGACGTCGCGGGCTCGGTCACCTCGGGTGCACAGGCAGGGCTGACCGGTGCCGTCGAATCCGGTGTGGGTCTGGCCGGTGGCGCCCAGTCGGGGTTGACCGGTGCTGTCGAATCGGGTGTGGGTCTGGCCGGTGGCGCGCAGTCGGGGTTGACCGGTGCTGTCGAATCGGGTGTGGGTCTGGCCGGTGGCGCGCAGTCGGGGTTGACCGGTGCTGTCGAATCGGGTGTGGGTCTGGCCGGTGGCGCGCAGTCGGGGTTGACCGGTGCTGTCGAATCGGGTGTGGGTCTGGCCGGTGGCGCGCAGTCGGGGTTGACCGGTGCTGTCGAATCGGGTGTGGGTCTGGGCGGTGGCGCGCAGTCGGGGTTGACCGGTGCTGTCGAATCGGGTGTGGGTCTGGGCGGTGGCGCGCAGGCTGGTCTGGGCGGGCTCGCCGAGACCGGTGGCGGCCTGGGCGGTGGCGCGCAGTCGGGGTTGACCGGTGCTGTCGAATCGGGTGTGGGTCTGGGCGGTGGCGCGCAGGCTGGTCTGGGCGGGCTCGCCGAGACCGGTGGCGGCCTGGCCGGATCGGCGGCCGGTGGTGCGCAGGTGGGTCTGAACGGTGTCGCGGATGCCGGTGCTGGACTCGCGGGTTCCGCTGTCGGCGGTGCGGAGACCGGGTTGAGCGGCGCCGTGACGACCGGCGCCGACCTGACCGGCGGCGCCCAGGCCGGAACCGGCCTCGAGACCGGACTCGGCGCAGGACTGTCGGGCGCGGCTACGGGCGGTACCCAGGTGGCAGGCGGCCTCGCGTCCGCCTTCGACGGTTCCGCGCAGGGCAGCACCGCCGCGACCGGCGGCCTCACCGGCCAGAGCACCGCGACTTCGACCACTCAGGTCGACGCGTCCGGCACGGTCGGCGCGACAACGCAGGGCGCGGTCACCACCGCGGCCGACACCTGGTCCGCGGTCGACGTATCCAGCGCGTTCGGTTCCGGCCTGCACGGTTCCGGCCTCGGCGGTACCGAGGCGTCGCTGTTCGGTGAATCGAGTACCGTCACCGAGACCGGTGCCGACATGCACACCGACGGACTGTTCCACTGAGCGAAACGGGCGCTGCGATGGCGATTCTCGCACCGAACGAGGTGCCGCTGACGACGGTGTTGTCCGACACCGTCGCGGCGGCCCACGCCGCGGGCCGCGATGACCTGGTCGGACGCCTGGAGAAGGTGGCCGAGCGGGTGCGCGACCCGCGGCACCGGATCGTCGTCACCGGCCAGCTCGGTCAGGGCAAGAGCCGGTTCGTGAACGCGCTGCTCGGGCTGGATGTGTGCCGGGTCGGCGACGACGCGACCACCGTGCTCCCCTTACAGCTGTCCTACGGCGAACAGCAGCGGGCGTACCTGGTGCTCACCGCGCCGGGCACCGACGAATCGCGGGTGGAGATCCCGTTCGACGAGATCGGCGATATCGATACCCGAAGCCCGCTGGCGCAGGGCAGGCACCTCGTCCGGATCGAGGCCGAGCTCCCCAGCCAGCTGCTGGCCGACGGCATCGTCCTGATCGATACCCCCGGCGTCGGCGGACACGGAAGTGCTTGCGCCGCAGGTGTACTCAGTCTCGCCGCAGCCGCCGACGCGGTGCTCGTGCTCTCCGACGCCTCCACCGAGCTCACCGAACCCGAGCTCACCTTCGTCCGCCAGATCCGCGAAATGTGTCCCGCGGTCGCCGTCTTGCTCACCAAGACCGACCTGTATCCGCACTGGCGCCAGGTGCTGGAGGCCGACCGCGCCCATCTGCTGCGCGCGGAAACCGATGTCACCCTGATTCCGGTGTCGGCGCTGCTGCGCGCGCACGCCTTGCGACTGCAGGACGCGGAGCTGGGCAAGGAATCCGGTTTCGGCGTGCTGTTCGGTTTTCTGCGCGATCGGGTCGTTGCCCGCGATCAGGCGGCCACGCGGCAGGCAGTGGCGCGCGAATTGCATTCGGCGGCAGAGCATCTGGCTTTGGTGCTGGGCAGTGAGCTGGTGGCGCTGCGCGATCCGGCAAGCGGCACGGCCGCGGTCAGCGAGCTGCAGTCGGCCCGCGCCGCCGCCGAGGACCTGCAACGACGGACCGCGAGCTGGCAGCAGACCCTCACCGACGGCATTACCGACCTCGTCGGCGATATCGACCACGACCTGCGCGACCGTCTGCGCGGCATCGCCCGCACCGGCCAGGAGTGGATCGACGAGAACGACCCCGGCCGGCATTGGGGCGCGATCACCGAATGGCTCACCGGCACCGTCGACACCGCACTCGGCGACAACCTGCTGCTGACCCACCACCGAGCGGAACTGCTCGCCGAACGGATCGCGGGCCACTTCCACGAGGTCGGCGCGGTCGAGCTGCCGGAGGTGCACGCGGGGGTGGACGACAAGAACGGCCTGGTCAGCTCGGGTTCGCTGGCCGATCTCGAGCCGGATATCGGCTTCACGAGCAAGGTGCTGGTCGGTATGCGCGGCTCTTACGGCGGCGTGCTCATGATCGGTCTGGCCACGACCTTCGCCGGCCTGGCCATGCTGAACCCGATCTCCCTCGGCGCGGGCCTGATCGTCGGCGGCAAGGCCTACCGCGACGACAAGTCGGCCCGGCTGGCACGTCGGCGCATCGAGGCCAACGGCGAGGTGCGCCGGTTCCTCGACGACGTGGCATTCCAGGCGGCCAAGGACACCAAGGACCGCCTGCACCGCATCCACCGTGCGTTGCGCGACCATTTCGCCGGAGTGGCCGAGCGCAGCCTCCGCTCGATCGACGCTTCGCTGCGCGCGGCACAGGACGCGGCGGCGATGGCGGCCACGCACCGCGCCGAGCGCACCGTCGTGCTGGAACGTCAACTGCACGCGGTCGCCGAGCTGCGCCGTTACGCGGAATCGATGCAGGCCGACTCGAGACGGGCCGACGGTACGGTATCTGGGTGACCCACCGTTTCGACACCGCCGCGCCCGGCGACCGGACCACACCACCGATCCTGGCCGAAGCGCACGAGCTGATCTGCGCGGCGGCGCGGATGTTCGGCCGCGACGAGTACGCGCGCACGCTGCTCGCCGAATGTGAATACCGCCTGCGTGAGCCGTTGCGCGTCGCGCTGGCCGGTTCGATCAAGGCGGGCAAGTCGACGTTGCTGAACGCGCTGGTCGGCCAGGCGGTCGCCCCGACCGATGCCACCGAGTGCACCCGCGTCGTCACCTGGTACCGCGACGGCGCCACCCCCACGGTCACCGCCCACGCGGCCGACGGTTCGCGCGCGAATGTGATCGTGCGGCGCGGTAGCGGCGCGCATGGACTCACCTTCGACCTGAACGGTTTGCGCTGGGATGCGCGCGGCCCCCGCGAGGTGGACCATCTCGAGGTCGGCTGGCCGTCGGAGGCGTTGTCGCAGACCACGATCATCGATACCCCCGGCACGTCGTCGCTCTCGCGTGAGGTGTCGCTGCGCACCGCGCGACTGCTCACTCCCGCTGCCGCCGAGGATGATTCGCGGGCCGATGCCTCGGCGATCTCGGTGTCGGGCGCCGACGCGGTCGTCTATCTGCTGCGCCGTCTCGATGCCGCCGACGTGCGTTTTCTCGAGCAGATCGGCGCGGGCGCCGGTGGTGCGGGCCCGCTCGGCGTGATCGGGGTGGTCTCGCGCGCCGACGAGATCGGTTCGGGCCGCATCGACGCGCTGCATTCGGCCCGCGATGTCGCCGCCCGGTTCGCCGGTGAGCTGGAGCGAACCGGCTTGTGCCAGGCGGTGATTCCGGTGGCGGGCTTGCTCGCGTTCGCCGCCTCGACGCTGCGGCAGCCGGAGTTCGCGGCGTTCGAGGCCCTGTCCACGGTGCCCGCGGAGGACCTCGGGATCGCGTTGCTCTCGGCGGACCGATTCGCCCGCGCCGATATCGCACTTCCGGTCGCCCCGGAACTGCGTGCGCAGCTGGCGGATCGCTTCGGCCTGTTCGGTATTCGCATGGCCACCATGCTGATTCGACTCGGCGTCCGCGATTCCTCTTCGCTGGCAGCGGAATTGGCGGCCCGCAGTGGCATCGACGAACTACGTTCGGTCCTCGAGGTCCAATTCGGCCAGCGCGCCGAGGAACTGAAGGCGCATTCGGCGCTGAGTACCCTGGACCGGATCCTGGCTGCCTACCCCGGCACCGAAGCCGATCGCCTGCGCCCCCGCGTGCGCTCCCGGCTCGCCGACGTACACGGTTTCACCGAACTCCGGCTGCTCGGCCGCCTGCGCACCGACGAATTACCCCTGCCCCCAACGGTACTGGCCGATCTGCACCGTATTCTCGGCGGTGCGGGCGTGGCCGCGCGTCTACGCCTCGGTCTGTCCGCCGAAGCCGACCCGGACTCCGTGCGCGCCACAGCCTTCGCCGCCGTCCGTACCTGGCGAACGCGCGCCGCCCACCCACTCGCCGACCAAGCCACCGCCACGGCCTGCCGCGCCGCGGCCCGCAGCGCGGAAGGAATTCTGGCCGAATTCCGCGGTTAACAAGGTCTCCGATTTCCACCACTTCAGGACATACGTGACCGACCCCGTAGAGCGGCCGGCCGTGCAAATCGTCGACGAGGTAGTCGACCGCCGGTACGGGTGCCACGCCGCATCGAACGGCTCGGTCGCCCGTCCGACGGCCGAGGTTACCGCGCGGCAGGCCCGCCGATCCGCGGCACAACCTCTTCCGCGAGATACTGCTCGATCCCGCGCCCGGCCCGCGCCGCCTGGATAACGATGGTGCCGGCCGCCTCGGCCGCAGCCGTCAACACCTTCCGTGACTCGGCTTCGACCCCGCCCCCGATCACCAGCAGGCGAACCCGCTCCCGCCCGAGGATCTCGAGTGCCCGCTCATCAACGGTCGACCCGAGTACGCGAAATCCGAGCCCACCCACATAGCTGAGTGCGGCATCGACAACTTCGCGACCACGCCCGACGGCAAGCAGATCAACTGTGTACATGCGCTTCCACCCTTGCTGTTTCATACCGTGACGATTTACGGCTCACCATCGAGCACGCGCTCTTCCAGCTTGGCGTCCTTCGGGAGTGCGAAGAATCCGAGGCACACCAACAGCAGCATCCCGGCACCGTAGAACAGTGTGTACCGAAACGTCTCAGCGAAGTTCACCGCGTTCGCCTCAGTGCCTGCTTGGGCGAGTACACGCGAAACGGTGGTGTTATCAACAGGATTCGACTGGCAGCTGGCGGGTGTCACAGTCGGGTCATCCTCCGCCGACCGATCATGCACGCACGCCGCGAACCCGGCCACGATCTGATCCTGGACCTGCACCGGCACTCCCTCGAGCGCCAGCTCGGTCCGGATCTCCGGCGTCACGGCGGCTACCCCGAGATCTGAATCCCGGTCCAGCGCGGTGAAGAACACCACGCCGACCAACGCGACGCCCAGCGCGATCCCCAACTGTTGCCCGGTGTTCAGCAGCCCGGACGCCGACCCTGCTTCCCGCACCGACACCTGCCCGAGCAGCAGATCGAGCGTCGGCGCCACCACCATCCCGAACCCTGCGCCGGTGATCACCAACGGCAACGCCATCTGCCACGTAGTGAACTCGCTGCCGTACCGCACCCCCAGCAATCCGTACACCGTGAACCCGGCCGCGTTCACCAGCGCCCCGATCATCAGCACCCGCCGCCCGTACCGAGCAGCCAGCACCCCGACCGAAAGCCCCGCTCCCACACCGGCGCCCACCGCGAACAGTGCCGCGGTTAGTACTGCAACGGCACTCGTGGGTCAATCGAGAGGGTGGCCTCGGCGGCGATAGTGAGACAGCCGGGCTTGATACTGGCGGCGGCGCCGCCATCTCGACCACAACCAGATGTGATCGGCCCTATGTTGCGGGGTCAGTACGAACGCGACCAACAGACGGCGGATCTCGGGTACCGTGAGAGCGATCATGTCCGCGTCGAGATCGCTGGTTCCCCCTTTGCAGCAAGGGTTTTCGACGCGGCCAACCACGCAAGGGCGAGCATCGACAAAGTGATGTGCGCATACCAGGCCCGCCAGCTGCGGACCTGGTAGTGATCGAGTCCTGCCTCACCCTTGGCCTGCTGGAATGCCTCTTCCACGTGCCAGCGTGATCCCGCGGTCCAGGCCAGATCGACCAACCTGGCGGTAGCGGGGCCGTAGCAGAGGTAGTAGGCGATCTCGTGCTCGCCTTTGCTGTTGGGCGTCAACGCCCGCCGTGCCAGCAGCCAGTGCCCGCGCCCGGTCTTCCAGGTGCCCTCGATCTGGCGTCGCGCCCAGTGGTATTCACGCGGCCCGTGCGCGCCGGCGCCGACCGAGAACCGCTGCCAGGTGCGGTCACCGAACTCCGCTACGAGGTCCTCGGCGCGCGCGAGCCGGTCGGCGCGGGTGCTCACCTGCTGGTCACGGCGGGTGGCCAGCACATAGAACACGTCGTGGTCCTCGCACCAGTCCCGCAAGTAGCCGGCTTGGCCGTAGGCTTCGTCGGCGGTGAACCAGGAGAACGGCACCTTCGCGGCCAGCGCGCGTTCGAGCATGAGGATCATCTGCCGGGGCTTGGTCGCGAACTCGACCTCGTCGGGAATCGCAGCGCCGCGACAGCGCTCCCGATCGGTGGTCCAGGACTCGGGCAGATACAGCTCCCGATCGATCAGGGCATGCCCGTGCCGCGACGCGTACGCCAAGAACACCCCGATCTGGCAGTTCTCCGTCCGACCGGCCGTGCCGGAGTACTGGCGTTGCACCCCGGCGGATTTGGTGCCCTTCTTCAGGAAACCGGTCTCGTCACCGGCGAGCACAGCATCGGGGTCGCCGAGGTGTTCGACCACATAGTCGCGCACGTCATCACGCACGGCCTCGACGTCCCAGTCGGCCTTGCGTAACAGCCGCTGCATCCCGTCCGGACAGCCCTCACCAGCACGTTCGGCCAACGTCCAGCCATTCTTGCGCTCCAGCCCGGCCAGCAGCCCCGACACGTATTCCCGCGCCCGCTCCCGCGGCTCCGACCGCGCGAACCGGCCACCGATCCGCGACATCAACGAATCCAACTCGGCCACAACACGATCCAACACCACGCACCAGATCTACCAGCAACGACTCACACAGATGCCGTTGCAGTACTAATCCACTGAATCCGCTGGTAGGACCGTGGAGAACATGTTCGCGACGAACAGGTCCGGTGGCTGTCACTGACAGAAGAGCAGGTCATCCTGGTTCTCGGCGGTCTGGCCGAGATCGCCGCGAACGTTTCCGCGGTCGGTGACAACCCCGAGCGAACCGACAACCGATCGCCCCGCACCGCGCCTGGCGATCGGGGAATGGTCCCGGCGCCTGCGCTTTAAGGCATATAGGAAGGCCCGCTTCTCAAGTGGGCCTCCTGTCTCATCCGGCCAGGTCACGGATGCCTGAGCCCTACTTGCGGGCGCAGTTACGCGTCTCTTATCGCCACGGTGCTGGCGAAGGGCCCGGTGTTCGTGGCCACGAAGCCGGGGAGTTGGCTTGGGCTGAAGGGCGGACCGCCGGGCACGAAGGCGACATCGTCGCGGAAGCAAAAGTACATGGTGTTCCACACCTGCCAGTTGGCCTGCCGCCGGGGCAGATCGACTGTCAGCTGCGATCGTTGTATTGTGCCAACAATTATCGCGGCCGTCGCCGGGATCAGCAGCCAACCCGTCATGCAAATTGGTGCGAAGATGCTTGCCACCATCGAGGTCCCCGTCGCGGACATCATCACAGTGCAGAGTGCGTGCAGGATCAGTCCAACAATCAGGACCACGACTGCACCGGCAAGTCCCTTGCCTGCCTGGAGCACTGGTGGCGCGAGCTGCTTCGCCAACGTCGTCTGACTGACTGCCGTGGTCCTACGGCGATTCCCCTGGTCGTAGGTGTACCCACGCCCGCTCGAAGTGCCTGCCGCGTAGATCGCCGACACCTTCTGGCACTGGTCATTTTGCCGACATACCGGACACGCCCCCCTCTGCATGCCCTCAGCGTAGAGACAGCCCGATGCGAGTGTCTACCGGCAGCATGACCGGAAGCGAAACCGGATCGGGCATTCGACGCTCGAGATCGGCGGTTCGGCCAACGGGGCGTGCTGTACGCGGCGGGGTGCCGGTGGCCATGTGGTTGACAGTTAGCCTCGCCCAGTCATGGAAATAGGGCCTGACCTGCGATAAAAATGGCGAAAGGTGCTCTGACCTGCGATAATTCGACTTGCGACAGTTGAATTTCTCGAGGGTCTGGAGCACCTAATGAGTCCCAGGAAGCATGTGAAGCTTCCGGGCGGTAGCCGCCGGTGGGTGAGCACTCGGAGCACCTGGACCCCGAGTCCTGCAGAAAGACAGTGCCCCCACCGGCGCGCCGGGAGAGCCCGATCGCTGAAGGGATGGCGTGCCCGCCTTAGTACTACAGCCGTAAGTTGAAGTGCCTCATCATGTTTCGCCCCGCCGGAGCGGTGGCCGGGGCATCCTTCAGAGTTTGTGAAGACAACCGAATCTGCCACGACCACCGCGACTGCCAGAGTAGACGACCCACCCTCGCGCGCGGGGTTCGATGCGATGATCTCGTTGATCGCGCCACGGTTCCCACGGCGTGAAACCCTGGCCAACGCCGAAACGCTGATACTGGGCTTGCTCTCGGATCTGGGGCGAAAGAACTGTTGGACTCTCGCCGAGGCAGGCGGGCATCGAAGCCCGGATCGGTTGTAGTACTTGCTCTCTCGTGCCAAGTGGGACACCGACGGGGTCGGTCACGATCTTCGTTCGTTTGTGATCTCCCACCTCGGCGACAGCGAGGCGATCCTCGTCGTCGACGAGACCGGGGATCTGAAGAAGGGCACCGACACCGTCGGAGTTCAACGCCAATACACCGGGACCGCGGGCCGGATCGAAAATTCCCAAGTCGCGGTGTATCTGGCATACGCGACCGAGCACGGCCACGCCCTGATCGATGGTCGTCTCTACCTGCCGAAGTCCTGGACCGACGACCCTGATCGGCGTGCCGGGGCCGCGATCCCCGTCGATGTCGAGTTCGCGACGAAACCCGCCCTGGCCGCGGCGATGATCACCACCGCCCTCGGCTGCGGGACGCCAGCGAAATGGGTCACCGGCGACGAGGTCTACGGCGCTGATCCTGTGCTGGGTAAAACCGTGCGTGAGCTGGGCCTGGGCTATGTGATGGCGATCGCGTCCAATCGCACCGTGGCCACCGGCGCGGGCAACGCCCGCGTCGATCACCTGGTCAAGACCTTGCCGCGCCATGCCTGGCAACGCCACAGCGCCGGGACCGAGACGAAGGGGCAGCGCTGGTACTCGTGGGTGTTGCTCGAGATCGCCGGCGAGGGCCGTGGTCACCATCACCTGCTGGTCCGACGCAACGACAAAACCGCGGAGCTGGCCTATTACCGCTGCTACAGCCCCTCACCGGCCACTCTCGCGGCCTACGTCCGTGTTGCCGGACGGCGGTGGAAAGTCGAGGAATCCTTCCAGACCAGCAAGGGTCTGACCGGCCTGGATGAACACCAACTCCGTCGCTGGACCTCGTGGCGGCGGTGGATCGTGCTGGCCATGCTCGCCCACGCATTCCTTGTCGTGTCTGCCAGTCTCGACCGCCGCGTCGCGGCACCGTCGAAGGCGTTGATTCCGTTGACAGTCAACGAGTTCCGGTGGTTGTTCACCGCGTTGACTCTTGGCTGGTCACCCGAGGTCGCTCACGTGTTGGCTTGGTCGCGATGGCGTCGAGCTCACCAAGCCGCCGCTCGACTCAGTCACCACCGCAAGCAGGCTCGGGCTGACTTACGGCTGTAGTACTAGCACGACAGTTGTATTTCGTTGCACTGCAGGATGTTTGATTATCCGTTATCTTGTCACGCGTGCTGGATGATGTTGTGGCCGAGGATGTTTCGGCATGGAGGGCGGGTCTCGATGAGACGTTCGGGCAGGTGGCCGACCTGTTCGGGCGTGTGGAACCGCGGCGGTGGGCACGGGCCTACCTGACGGGGCTGTTGGCGCCGGTGGAGCGCAAGAACTCCTGGCAGCTGTCCGAGGCGGCCGGCGTGGTGGAGCCGGATGGGTTGCAGCACTTCCTGAACCGGTCCCGCTGGAGCGCCGATTCGCTGCGGGACCGGGTCAGGTCGTATGTGGCGCAGGCACTGTCCCGCCCCGATGGCGTGCTGGTCGTCGACGAGACTGGATTCCTCAAGAAGGGCGCGAAATCCGTTGGCGTACAACGGCAATACTCAGGCACTGCGGGTCGTATTGAGAACTGCCAACTGGGCGTGTTCCTGGCCTACGCCAGTCCCTTGGGTCGGGCGTTGATCGACCGCGAGCTCTATCTCCCCGAGTCCTGGATCAGCGAACCAGACCGCTGCGCCCAGGCCGGTGTTCCCGAAACCCGTTGCGAGCAAGGTGTTCTCACCAAACCGCGACTGGCCGAGGCGATGATCGGCCGGGCCCTGGACGCCGGCGTTGTCGCCGGGTGGGTGGCCGCGGACTCCGCCTACGGCAGGGACGGGAAGTTCCGGGCCTTCTGTGAGGCCCGCCGCCTGTCCTACGTGGTCGAGGTCCCGGTCAAGCAGACCGTGCCCGACCTCGACGGACGCCGCCGCGTCGACACCCTCATCGGCCGCGCCCCCACCAACGCCTGGCATCGGGCCTCGTGCGGTCCCGGCGTGCGCGGCGAACGCGAATACGACTTCGCCTGGGCCACTCTGCCCGCGTTCGACGACGACCTGCCCGCCGGATTCGTACGCACCCTGCTGGCGCGCCGATCACTGGACGACCCGACCGATATCGCCTACTACCTGTGCTTTCACCCCGAAACCGTGGCCCGGGAACAGATCGTTTCCATCGCCGGAGCCCGGTGGGCGGTCGAGGAATGCTTCCAAGCCGCCAAGGACCAATGCGGCCTGGACCACTACCAGGTCCGCAAATGGGACCCCTGGTACCGGCACATCACCCTCGCCATGCTCGCGCACGCCTTCCTCGCAGTCACCGCCGCCACCGACCCAAAAGCCCACGCGGGCTGGGCCCGATCACAGTCGCCGACGTCCGCCGTCTCCTGGCGATAGTGCTCCACCCAGTCCGCACCCTCACTCACGCCCTCGCCGCCTGCCACTGGCGACGACGCCACCAAGCCCACGCACGGAAACTCCGCTACCAGCGAAAACGATTACGAGACAACGAAATACAACTGTCGTGCTAGATGCGGCGCTTCCCAATGCTGCTCAATGCTTTTCGAAACAGCCCATCACCTGCGGATTTGGCGTTCAAGGTGTTCCCGTTGGATCCCGATCGATTCCGTTGGTTCCCGATGATTCCGTGTTGTTTCCGTGTTGTGGGTCGAGTCGGGTCCTGCGACTGCGACCGTGAGCAGAGCGCGACTCTTTTCGCCACAAGCAGTGGGGCAGGACCGCACGGCAGTCCGACCCCTACCGCCAACACTTAGGTGATGTGGTTGCCGACAACCTCGTGAACGGGTGGACCGCCTGATGATCCGTGCGCCTCTGGCAAAAAGCGAGCCGCGCTCGACCTCATGACTCGTCCCAACCCCGAGAAGCTTCCTCCGTGTGAGAGTCGTCCTCGGGATCTTCGTCGTCGCCCTCAGCGTCCTCGTCGATCTGGGCGGCTTGCTTATCCGCGACCACGCCCCAATAGCCGAGTTTGGACTGAACCAGCGTCAACGATTTCACGATGTCGGAAGTCTCGGTCAACGGCCAGCCGCGCTGATCCATGAGTCGTCCTCCGCTGGCAGCCTCGACGTCGTCCAGGTCTTCCATCAGCTTCGCGATGTGATCAATAGTGTTGCGGACAGCTTCCTGCAATTTGGTCGCCCTCATTGAGGGTGTGTCAGTGGGAAGGGTCACCGGTCGATTGATCGGACCGCCGCTCGGGAACCCTTCCACGCGCAGCCAATGATCCGTGACCGCGATGGCTGTCCCGTTGGAGCCCTCTTGGATTTCGCCCTTGTCGCTCAAGGTGCTGTGAACCAGAGTGCCGCTGATATCCACGATGCGGGGTGAATTTCCAGCGCGGCCATCAACGATCGCCTGCCTCAGCAGCAGGAGTCCGCGTTCGTCTTCGAGCATGAGCTTCAGAAGTTCGTGCGGGCCGCGGGTGTCGCCTCCTTTGTTACCCATCGCGTCGCGCTTGAGCGCTTCGTATGCGGTCATGTGGTACTGGGCGAGCGCGGCGAGCTCCAGGCGATGGCGCCACGCTTCGGGGTTCGCTTGTTCGGCGTCCGGACGTCGGAGTTCGGCCCGAGCGCACTCGAAGATCTCGTCGGGTTCACGACCAGTCACATCCCATCGCCGCGAAGCGTATTCGGGAAGATGTGTGGCACGTAGATAGGCAGCGCGCATCGCTGCGGCCCGCTCACGTCCCACCGCGCCGGGCAGAAGAGTGTTTGCAGCGCTGCGTGTCGGCCTCAGCGCCAGTTCGGCGATGACGTCGTGGCGGCGGGGTGCCGACACGGATCGCTTTGCGGTGACCTCCATGATCCCCTGGTCCACTAGCTTGCGCCGATCGGACCTGAGGAGACCTGCGAGGACGTAGGCGGCTTGCGCGTCAGGTTCGGTCGGCAGACCGGCTTCTTCGGCGGCCTGCGGCGTGAGAAGCCCGGCGAGGTAGTCGTGGTGTACGTCATCGAGCACCGCGGCCGAGCGAAGCACCTCCAGGACGGCCTCCGCCATTGCCTCTAGCTTCCCTGTCGGCGTCCACGGCCGCGGCGGGTCTACGTGCAGCATGCCGACATACGCCGCGACGGCGCGTCCGAATCCGTGAGCGCCGCCGGGTTGCGGTTTGAATCGTAGGAAGACCCGTGTCGGAGTAATCAGGGCGTTCCGCTGGGCACGGAGCATCTCGATCGCGGCGGGAAGGCCTGGTCACTGCTCTTGCGATTACACCGCTGCTGCGTCGTAGGCCGCGACGACCTCGGCGGAGATCCTGCCGCGGCTCGAAACCGTGTGTCCATTCTCTTTTGCCCAGGCGCGAATGGCGGCGAGATCGTCACGGCGAGCGGACGGACCCGCTGTCACGGCCGTTCGGCGACCGGAGATCTTCGCCCGACCGATCCGTCGGGCGTAAGGCCGCCACTGGTCGAATGATTCACGCAGCTTGGCTGCGTTGGCCTCGGACAGGTCGATTTCGTAAGCAGCACCATCGATTTCGAAGGCGACGGTATCTTCGGCGACGGAGGCGCCGTCGTAGTCGTCGATAAGGGTGACAACAACTTTGCGCGCCATCGCTATACGTCCTGTTCGTTGTGTACGAGGAATTGCGTGCGCGTCGCCCGAACTGGTTGAGCGCGGTCGTCGGCAATCGTAATGCTGTTCGGCTTGACGAGAAGTTCGGCGTGCGCCGGGCAGTCCCGGGGCCCGTCAGCGCCTCGATCTGCGCTCGTGTCGACACCGCTTGGCACTGGCATTGTGCTCAGCAGTTCGCGCGGACGAAGAGCCTTCGCGTCTCGCCGCCGCTGTCATGGATGACTACGTACCGCCGAGGTTCCTTGTCGTCTTTCGCCGAATGTTCGTTGACGGCGTTGTTCGCCAGCGCATCGACCATGCCTGTCGCGTCCCAGTACGACTTCCACGACGATGGAACACCCGGGGCGAACGGGGCGAAGCCGGAGCGCTGTTTGAACTCGTCGACCGAGCTGCGGGGTATGTCAACCACCGCTACAGAGGTCCATGTATTGAAGCCGCCGTCGCGGTCGAACCAGACTGTGTTCGATCCCTCCGGGAAGATGACACCTGAGCACTCGGACATATTGCGCAGGCCTTCTGCTTCCTGTGAGCACCCGCTCAAGGCGATCGTGGTGGCGCAAACGGATACGCAGAGCCCGAGGACTCGGGTGATGGCGTGCCTCACAGCTTTCCGATCCATCGTAGTAGCCTTGTCGCTTCACCTCGGGAACGAAAGCTGCGCGCCCATCCAGCCTCCTCGAGCTGGCGCATCTCGTTGTTGATATCGGTCCCGATATTGAGGCTGAGCGCTTCTCGCTGCAGCTTGTCAAAGTTGTAGAAGTCGTAGACATAGACCTTGTAGATGATCTCTGCTTGCAGGCCACCATCCACCTCGGTGACGGTGGTGTCGCTTCCGACTGCGACGTCGTAGTGACCGAGCGCGTAGAACAGGTCGCCCTCTGTCTCCTCCGCGCCCAGCCATTGCGACGTCAGCTCGCGGGTGACGCCGATCTGGGGGTCCTGGCGGGCTTGCTCCCTGATCTCGTCGAGGCCCTCGGCGATCTTCTGCCTCGCACTGCTGCTGGCGATAGTTCTCTCGAATTGCGCTGAGCTGATCTCATTTTCGAAGCCGGAATCATTGTTGCCCAGAAATATGCTCATGAGGTCTTCGGCGAAGTCGTAGCCCATAACGTCGAACCAGGACTGGACCGCTGCCGCATCGACGCTGTTGGCAGCGGCTTCCGCCTTGTCCAGAGCGCCGGTCTTCGAGCCGAATACGGCCCGGTCGGCGGGCAGTGGGCGGTCAGGCGGGCGATGCAATGCTGCTCTCCCACCACACGTTGTTCCCGAACCCGTACCGGGACGCACCAAAATCGACGACCACTTTGTCGGGCACCTCGTATTCATTCGCGGAGAAGGTAGGAAGTGTGCGCCCCGGCGTGTAATCGAGCGCTTGGGTCAACTTTCCGATCATGGACGTGATCGCGTCTCGTCGCGCGTCAGCCGCCGATCTCAACACATCGACCGCCGAGACGATCTGAGACTTGTTGGAATCGCTCATCGGTCGGTCGATGAGTTGGGCCCACGCTCCGAGCGGCAGGGTGAAGCCGAGGAAACTCATCGACTGGGACAGCCCGCTGCTCCAGCCCATCGCCTGGTTGTACACCAGGCGTTGCAGGCAAGCGCCACCGTTGGTGAGGATCTGCGCGACGACATCCAAGTCGGAACTTCGCATGGAGATGGCCTGTCCGAGGGCACTCGCGCTTGTCGCGAAGGACTCCGCGGTGTTTCCGGACCAGCTGCCTTGCAGCCACCGGAGGCCGCTCGATAGGTTCTCCGACGCCACGAAGTCGTTGATGCCGAGCTGTCGAATCCGGCTCCCCAGTGTCTCCAACGTTTCCCAGTCCGAGGCCAGCGGCACGAGGTACTCGGCTGCTGGCTTGATTCCGATCGCCCGGCTCAGTGGTTCGTCGAAGTGGGTGATCAGCTCGATCGCTGAATCGACCACCTTGCGGACAGTGAACTGGCCGTCCTCGATCGCTGGGAGCGTCGGCAACTGCAGACCCGCGAATCGGGTGACTCCGCCCGCTCCGCCGGACGACCCGCTGATCGCTAGATCGTTCGTCGTGCTCGTGGAGATAGTCGAGATCGCTTGTGCGGAAGCGTCGTCGGTTCCTTTGAACTGGCGTGAAGCACTGGAAAGGCTGGTGCCATACGAAGAAATGTTGGTCAGATCCTGTTGGTATGACGTGGTCAACGTGCTCTGAAGGTTCTCGAACGACGATGTCAGTGAGGCGAGCAGCCCGGACGTTCCGCTGGGCAGCGATACTTCCGACAGCAAGCGCGATGCGTTGGACGAGAAGTTGGTTCCCAGGTCTTGCAGGTCCAACCCGAATCCATCGAGACTGGCCACCTGCACGGTGAAGTCGTTCATACGTTCCCCCTCGGCGCAACGGTAGCAGTGTAGCGATGCCGATAGTCGGATGATCAATGCGCGCTAGGCGGCGACTACTCGCCGAACATGTTGTTGCGGAGAGCATCCGCGTGGTGAGACCAACATCATTCGACGAGCGGGACTCGCCCTCGAGCAGCATTGCTCGGATTCGTAGGCGTTCTCAACAGGCGATTCCGTAGAGGACCTCGTGCTGGTCGAGATCGTCGAGGTGGATTCGGATCTCGTGGGCGGAGAGGCGGGTGTCGTCAGTCGGTGGACACGAGACGGCAGGAGGATGGCAGCAGGTCTCCCAGGTGCCGCCCTTTGTACGGGGGAACAAGATTCGCGGAGCCCAGATTATCGGCAAGGCAGTTCCGGACGGACGTCTGTGTAGCCATTCCGTATGGCTGACGATCGTGAGCGTCGGCGGATGAAGCCGCATCACCAGAGGCGCTGAGAGTATGTCGCGGTGGCACCTTCGATCACGGCGAACACCGGGATGTGAGCCGTCGCCACGAATCACTGTGGCGAAATCTCATCTTTTGAGGTTTCATCGAGGTGGAAGAGCCGCTGATCGGGCCTAACTGAAGGTTGCCCGATGAACAACGATCAACAGCAAGGCTCGCGCAAGCCTGCCCACTGTCTGTACTCTGCGGGCTACCCACCTGAGAGGCCGTGCCGATCCCGGCCGCGCCGCGCCAGTCCGAACGGACAGGCACGAGGTGCGGTCCAATGACCAGCGAAGAGATCTGGCTGACCACCGACGAGGTCGCTGCGAGGCTCAAGATCCCGCCAAAAACACTGGCCACGTGGGCATCTGCCAATCGCGGACCACGATTCGCCAAGATCGGCCGGTACCGCCGCTACTTGCTTCGTGATGTCCAGCGGTGGGAGCAGGCGCAACTCGAGGCCGCTCGGCGCGAGCAGCCACCGAACACTTCTGCCTGACGGCCATCTACCGCGCCCACGAGCACACCTCTCCAGACGGGGGTGCCCCATTCGGCTTGTCCTCTGCCGTGTCCGAACTCCCGTTGAAAGGGACCCACTCGATGCCGCGCCAAGCACTTCCCATCGGCACCTACGGTAAGATCAAATCCACCCGGCAGCGCAATGGCAGCTGGCGAGCAACGACGCGCTACCGCGATGAGGACGGCATCAGTCGGCCCGTCGACCGCTTCGGTGCCACCAAGGGCCAAGCGGAGAACGCACTCTGCCGCGCACTGGCTGAACGTACGAACTCGCGCGGCAAGCTCATCACCCGCGACACAACGCTGACCGAACTTGCTGACCTGTGGCTCGCCGAGAAGGCCGTCCAGGACGGCATCACGCCCCAGTCGCTCGACCTCTACCGTCGCGAGATCGACGTCTCGACCGACAAACGGGCCAAACCCCGACGCGATCAAGATTAAATCCGCGTTGGGCGGGCTACGTGTCTGGGAAGCCTCGACATCGCGACTTGATGCCCACATCAAGCGCATCGCGCTCGACGGTCATCGAGAGAAGGCGCGGCGCCAGCGCGTCATCCTGTCGGAAATGATGGGCATGGCTGTCCGTCACGACGCGATCGACCGAAACCCCGTCCGCGAGGTGGCAGACCTACCTCGCAAGCACACCAAACCGCGCGCCGCCGATATCGAGGTTCTCTACGAGTTGCGCCAGCACCTCGACGAGTGGGTAAACGGCGCTCCACTCGACGGGTCGCCCGGATACACCTACGGCCCCAAACGCAACCAGCGAGTCCTCGATGTCGTCGATGTCGAACTCGGGACCGGCCCGCGTCCAGGAGAAGCGTTGGCGTTGATTTGGTCCGATGTCGATCTCGAGGCCATGCCACCGCGGGTCACCTTCTCGGGCACCATCGTTCGTATCAAGGGCAAAGGCCTGATCCGCCAGCCTCGAACGAAATCCGACTCGGGGTATCGCACCGTGTTGATCCCGCCGTTCGTCGTGGAGACCTTGCGCCGGGTGCAAGCCGAAGCCACTCCCAACGAGCTGGATTTGGTCTTCCCGAATCGCGACGGCGGTATCTGGGACCCGAATAATTTCAACCGTCTCTGGAAGCAGGCAAGGGGAGACAAGTTCGCCTGGATCACCGCCAAAACGTTCCGCAAGACCGTCGCCACGATGATCGCGACCGTGCACAGTCCGGAGGATGCGGCCCGCCAACTCGGCCACGCGGGTGATGCGGTGACCCGCCGCCACTACATCGATCAACCGACTCAGGCACCCGACTTCACCGCCACTTTGGAGCGGCTGAAACGGTGAAAAGATGTTGTTTTCGTGTAGTGAAGGGTCAGAATAGTCAAAAACCAGGGTCAAACGATGACGTTTGCCCTGGTAGATGCTCCCCCATCTGGACTCGAACCAGAAACCTGCCGATTAACAGTCGGCTGCTCTGCCAATTGAGCTATAGGGGATTGCCCTGAGTGGCTAGACTCAGGCGGTCGGCCTTGGCGGGCTGACCGAGATGAAACTTTAGCGCATCGTGTCGCGGGAACCCAAATCGGGGCGCTACCTGCGGACATGCGGCGTATAACGATGTACTGTCGAACGGTGGCCGGATCGACAGGGGTGGGGCTGCTGGGGCAGGATAGAGCCCGCACACAGACGTGGGAGGAGCTCCAGGAGATGCTGCGGTTGATCATCGGCGTAGCGGCCGGTTATGTGCTTGGCACGAAGGCCGGTCGGGTGCGCTACGAACAGATCACCGCGGCCTCGCGAGCGGTCGCGGGTAGTCCGGTGACGCGCAAGCTGGTATCGGTGGGCAGGCAAAAGCTGTCGGACAAGTTGAGTACGCAGCCGAAGCTGGAACCGATGGAGCCGATCGACGAGCGCACCACGGTGCTGATCCCGCACAACCAGTTGCGGCGCTGAGCCGGCTGGTCTCTCCTTCTTAACGGCCGTCCGGTGGTGAGGGCCTCTTTGCAGCGTCTCATCGATGGCATCGCACGCGATCGGTCCATCGCTCGACCTCGACTGTGCCGGCTGTCGTTGATGGCGAGATAGCTCGCCGACAGTTCCGCGCGTATCGGAGCGCGTTGTACTGCCCGGGAAATTGGGGTAGTCGTGTACTCGCGTAGGCTCTCGCACATCCTCGTACGGTCAGAGTGGATAGAAAATCTGCGGCTGACGTCGGCCATCGGAGCCGCTCGGGAATCGAGGAGCACGGATGTCTACCGCATCACCCTGACTTCGCCCGAAGGTCAGCCGCTGACGCTGGTCGGGACGCGAAGGCCTCGCCGAACTCGGTGTACCCCCGCGTCGAACCGCCGCGCGACGACGAACTCGGCCGTGACTGCGGCGCACGTCGTACGCAACGGAACGAACTGGCTTCCTTTCGCATCCGTCGATCGCGAAGACCCGATTCGGCAGTCTCGGCCCTATAGGAGCAGCCTCGGCTCTGTAGGAAAGGAATCATCATGTCCGACACCATCTCTGCCGAGCCGGTGGCCGGCGTCGCGTTCGAATCGGTGGTACCCGTCGAGAAGCCGTTGCAGATCGACCTGTCGTTCATGCCGGAACTGCTCGAGGTCGATCTGCTGGTGCGCGCGGCGGAGGCTCGCGCCAAGCGAAATGGGGCGAGCGCACCGAGATCTGACGCCCACCTCGAGGCCTGCTCGCCACCTGAAGCGATCCGGTCCCGGGTGGCGGCGGGCGGGCACTGACACCTATTCGGTGAAATCGACTTTTGTGCCTTCGACCCAGTCGGGCAGGCTGTTCGCGATGAAGTTGGAGATGTCGCCGCCGGCGTCGATGGTCGCTTCGACGTCGGCGAGATAGGTGGCCATCGCGCGTTTGGCGGACGGGGTCGACGCCGCGGTGAGAAATTGTGCGCGCTCGATGTGCAGGCCCTTCTCCAGGGATGTCGAACCACCTTGGTAGACGGCATGTTTGATGGCGCGGACCGCGGTGGGGGAGCGTTTGGCGAGCCGCGCGGCGGTGGACTGAGCTTCGTCGAGCAGCTCGTCCGGATCGACCAATCGGTGGACCAGTCCGATCTCGAGTGCACGCCGCGGGTTGATCGGCGCACCCTCGAGGCACAGCTCGAGTGCGCGACCGGCACCGAGCACGCGGGTCAGCATCTGAGTTCCGCCGCCACCGGGGATGATGCCGACCAGGATCTCGGGCTGGCCGATGTCGAACAGTCCGTCCGCCATCAGCCGCAGATCGCAAGCCAGCGACAACTCGCAACCCCCGCCCAGTGCGCGGCCATTGAGCGCGGCGATGAAAACGGTGCTCGATTCCCGCATCAGACGACATACCTCGTGGTAGCGGCGCAGATTCGCGACACCTCCGGCTCCGGCCAGCGCCAGCCCCGCCTGGCCACCGGGGAGATGATCGGCCAGCCCGCTCATCCGCAGCGCGGCACCCGCTGTTCGCGGGTTCAACGCGAGAGGCGCCGACTGGACGCCGTCCAGGATTTCCGACACCGAGTAGTGGCTGACGAAGACGCCCTCGACAGCGCTGGTGAGGACGACTGCCCGGACCTGGTCGTCACCGTCGATGATCCGAAGCAGATCGAGCAGTTCGCCCATCACTTCGTCGGTGAGGAAGTTGTAGGGCGGGTTGTTCAACCAGATCGTCTGAACCGATCCGAGCTTGTCCGTGCGAAGAAACTGCATGTGGGGCGCCTTTCTCGGTGGGTTAGTTCCCGCGGGGAATTTCCTTTTTGCCTGGCGTGAACCCGGCGCGTGCCTTTCCGATGTCGCCGCGGTAGTCGTGGGTCGGCCCTTGGAGCAGGAACGGCCGGGGCAGGCGCCGTTGGCTGTCGGTGACTCCGCAGGTCCCGATGCCGAGGTAGATACCGGGGCCGAGTCGCCGGATCTCGTCGACCATGTTGATCTCACCGCACAGCGAACGAAACGCGCGGTATATCAGGGTGTAGGCGGGCTTGCCGTCATACCTCGACGGTGCGATGAGGGTGGTCATCGGGTACTGCTGCACCACCGATCCGAGCCGCCGGAAGGTGTTGTAACCGCGCCCGGTCTCCGCGTCGACAGGACGAAATGCCTTGCTGAGCCAGTAGTTCAGCGGATTGGACACCGCGGCGTGACCCATCACGGTTGCGGGCAGGTGTGGCTGAGTCAGCAGCTGCGCGCGATACTCGCCGTTCATTTCCTCGATGGGTGGGGCCTCGAGCGACTCGAACAGGGCGACGAGCTGCGCTGGGCTGAGCCGTCGAAGTTCATTGATGGGGAGCTCGGTGGTCATGTCGATCCTGTCATCGGAGCCGTCTGGAACAGCATTCAAGAACTGGGCTGAGGCTAGCCGACTCTTGAATGCCATTCAAGATAAGATCTGCGCTGTCCCGCGAAAGTCAGGAATCCCGTGCCCCGCAACAACCGCCCCCGCGATCGTGAAGAGAAGCGCAGCGAGATCGTGACGGCCGCCCGCCTGCTGTTTGTCGAGCAGGGATACGAAGCGACCAGCATGGGCCGCCTTGCCTCGGCGGCAGGGGTTTCCGCCAACACTGTCTACTGGTACTTCGACGACAAAGACGCTGTGCTGATCGAGGTTCTCGACACTGTCGTCGCGGACGCCGTGGCAGATTTCGACACCGCGCCGCCTGGCCTCGCCGATCGCCTGCTGTGGCTGATCGATCGCCTCGAGCAGGTCAGCAAACTGGTCAGTACCGTTCACTCCCGCATCCTGGTCTCTGACGAGGTCAATGCCTGGCACGACCGATTCCACGCCATGGGTGAGATGTTGCTGCGCTTCGAGGTGCAACGCTCGGGCGCACCCGAGGCCGAACTCGACGCACTGGTCAAGCTGTGCGTGTTCACCGTCGAGGGCCTGCTCACGCACTCCCACGACAGTTCTCAGCGGCGCGCGATCTGCTCGACCTTGCAGAAATGCCTTGGCTGACACCTTGCCACGTCCCACGCGCTGAACGGGGACTTCTTCGCCGCGCACCAGCGGTGAACCCGCGCAAGCGGATCCGGCCTCCGGCAGCGGTGGGCTGTGGCGGATAGCCTGGGCGCAGTCACGTGGGTGGTCGTGATGCGAAGGAGTGATGATGGAGTTCGGGCCGGGGGCGATCCTTGCGGGGTACCGCATCGAGCGCAGGGTCGGCGGCGGGGGCATGGGCGCGGTATATCTGGCCCAGCATCCACGATTGCCGCGTCGGGACGCGGTGAAGGTGCTCGATGCGCGGCTCGCGGTGGAGCCCACGTTTCGGGCCCGGTTCGAGCGGGAGGCCGACTTGGCCGCGCGGCTGCGGCATCCGAATGTCGTGCAGATCTTCGATCGGGGGGTCGACGGGGATCGGTTGTGGATCGCGATGCAGTTCGTGGACGGGCTCGACGCGGCGCAGTTGCTGCGTCAGGGACTGTCGGTGCTCACGCCGGAGCGAGCGGTTCGCATTGTCGCCGAGGCGGCCAAGGGACTGGACTACGCGCATCGGCAGGGGCTGCTGCATCGCGATATCAAACCGGCGAACCTGCTGATCGCGCGTGCCGACGACGGCACCGACGAAGTATTGGTCACCGACTTCGGGATCGCTCGCAGTATGGGGGAGACGACCAGTCTCACCTCCGCGGGATCGGTGCTCGGCACTCTCGCGTACGCGGCGCCCGAACAGCTAGAGGGGCAGCCGCTCGACGTGCGCACCGATGTGTACGCACTCGGCGGCACGCTCTACGAGCTGCTCACCGGGTTCGTTCCGTTCCAGCGGGAGAGCCCGGCCGCGTTGATCAGCGCGCATCTGATCGAACCGCCGCCGCGCCCGTCGGCCGGTAATCCGGCGCTGCCGTTCGCGCTGGACGCGGTGATCGCGCGGGCGATGGCGAAGAACCCGGACGACCGGTACGCCAGCTGCGGTGAGCTCGCCGACGCGGCGATCGCTGCCCTCACCGGCAGGCCGGTGGTGGGCGATACCGCTGTGCTGCATCGAGAGACGCGAACCCCGCAACCGCGTGCTCCCGGTAGCTCGCGAACGAGGAAAGTCCTGCTCGGGGTCGGCGGCGCGGCGGTGGTGGCCGCGGTGACCGCGTTCGCCGTGCTGACCGCCAAGGATCGGGGCGGGGCGGACGCGCCGATGACCACGCAGGTCGCGCAGATCGGTGCCGTCCCGAACAGCCCGAAGGCGGCGTCGGTCTTGCGTCCCTGGCTCGACGATGTTCTCGCCGGTGATACGAGCGCGCTGATCCGTAAGTGCTGGACCCAGTCGCCCGCCGAGATCCCCCGGATGTACGGCGACGTCGAGCAGATCACCGATGCGGTGCGCCGCCCTGGCGTCCTCGGCGAATTCGGGCCGTATTGGCGCAACGACACGCTTCAGGTCAGCTTGCGCCCCAGCGAGTTACGGTCCGTCTACGGCTGCCCGATCGTCGGGGATCCGTCGGCGACCCGGCTCACCGACGAGCAGGCCCGCTATACCGTCGAGCGCTATCTGCGCCGGGTGGTCGGTGATCCGGTGAACCCGGCCGACATCGAACCCGACTATCCGCTGCTGTGCACCGGCGCCCAGCCGGGCACCACGCTGTCCGGGGTGCGGCGCTTCGAGGACAAGGCACTCACGGTCCGTGACTCCACAGGCTCGGTCATGACTGTCAACGCACCCGTGACCAGCGCCGACGGTGCGACGTCGTCGGTCGACCTCATCCTCGACCATGCCGCGAACGGTTTCTGCATCTCCCGCATCGACCGGTCAGACTGAGCGGCGGGTCCGGTCGCAGCTCGGCTCAATCCGAAAAGGACGATCCGTCCCAGCAGGTTCACGGTTCGGCGGAGCAATGGCCCAGCCCATGACCCTGCCACCGGCTTTTGAGGGTCGGCGAGGCTGGTCGGATGTTCGCCGTGGTGTGGCTACCGGGTGTGGGCCCGTGCGCCGCCCCTTCCGGGCGGTGGTGAAGGCCCACGCGGGAGGCCCGCCAGAGCCGAGCGTGCCCTGAACGCGATGGTCCTGCATGGCTTTCGCGACCAGGTGTTTCCCGGTTGCTGTTTTGTTGTCGTACCCCGATGGCAGGCTGTCGGTTATGCAGCTGCGATATAACTTCCGCCTCTACCCCACGGTGGGGCAGAAGCAGTCGTTGGCGCAAGCATTCGGCTGTTCCCGGGTCGTATTCAACGACGCCCTGGCCATCCGGCAGCAGGCGTTCCGGGAGGGCCGCCGGGTTACTGATGCGGAACTGTCGAAGTTGTTGACGGAGTCGAAGAAGACTCCGCAGCGATCGTGGTTGGGTGGGGTGTCGGCGGTGGTGTTGCAGCAGGCCCTAGCGGATTTGAATACCGCGTACCGCAACTTCTTCGGCTCGGTCACCGGCGCACGGAAGGGGCCGAAGATCGCGCCACCGCGTTTCCGGTCTCGCAAGGACAATCGGCAGGCTATCTGGTTCACGAGAAACGC
This sequence comes from Nocardia sp. IBHARD005, assembly GCF_052814245.1. Classification (NCBI taxonomy): domain Bacteria; kingdom Bacillati; phylum Actinomycetota; class Actinomycetes; order Mycobacteriales; family Nocardiaceae; genus Nocardia; species Nocardia sp. IBHARD005. The sequence continues at coordinate 5,960,207 of NZ_CP199935.1, read as the reverse complement.
CAGATTCACGGTCACGACCGGCCGAAAGTTGCGATTGCCGAAGATCGGGGACGTTGTGGTCCGCTGGTCACGGGATCTGCCGTCCGATCCGTCGAGTGTGACCCTCGTGAAGGACGCGGCAGGCCGGTATTTCGCGTCGTTCGTGGTGGAGGTGGATGAGCAGCCGTTGCCGGTATCGGATTCCGAGGTTGGTATCGATCTGGGTTTGACGATGTTCGCGGTGTTGTCGAACGGTAAGACGATCGACAATCCGAGGTTCTTGCGCCGCGCGGAACGCAAGCTCCGTAAGGCACAACAAATGTTGTCCCGCAAGGAGAAAGGCGGCAAGAACCGGGCCAAAGCGCGTGTCAATGTCGCCCGGGCGCACGCGAGAGTGGCCGATACGCGCAGGGATTGGGCGCATAAACAGTCCACGATGATCATCCGCGACAACCAAGCGGTGTTCGTCGAGGATTTGTGCGTGAAAGGTCTCGCGCGTACCCGGTTGGCGAAGTCGGTCCACGACGCCGGGTGGGGCATGTTCATCCGCATGCTCGAGGAGAAAGCGGCCCGGTACGGTCGGGTTTTCTCGAAGGTGGACCGGTTCTTTCCGTCGTCTCAGTTGTGTTCGGTATGCGGGGTGGTGAGTGGCAAGAAGCCGTTGCATGTGCGCGAGTGGTCGTGCGTGTGTGGCACCGTCCACGACCGGGATCTCAACGCCGCGATGAATATTCACGCCGCAGGACGTGCGGAGTGGCTAAACGCTTGCGGAGGGACCGTAAGTCCGGCCGCGTAGCGGAAGGCAAGTCCTTGTGAAACAGGAACCCACCGAGAGCGCTCGTCAGGGCGCTGGTAGGAATCCCCGGCCTTCAGGCCAGGGAGGACGTCAAAGTGGCCCGGTGCGACGACGGTTCGCCGATCGGGGCGGCTGGTTGCGGCGCGCGTCGCAACCGTTGTCGCACTACCGATATCGGCGGTTGCCGAAGGCGACGGGCGCGCGATTGGTCGAGGCGCCGAAGGTGCGGTTGCGCGAGATCCACTGGATCGGCGAGACCAGCCCGCACCGCCGCGACAAACTCCTCGCGATGGCCGATCGAGTCGACTGGACCAGCTGACCGGTTCGGCGGCCACCGAGACTGGATCGGGGCCTAGTGGTCGACGAGGTCCTGCGCGGATATCAGGGCGAGTTCCTCGGCAAGGGAGGTGACGGTGTCGCGGATCTGCGCTTCGGTGTGGCAGGCCGTGACGAAGAAGCGGAGCCGGGCCAGGTCTTCCGGGACGGCCGGGTACAGAATCGGATTGACATTGATCCCGCGGCGCAACAGCGCGGTGGACAGTTTCAGCGTCTTCATCGAGTCGCCGACGATGCACGGGATGATCGGGGTGTTGCGGCTGTCGCCGGTATTGATGCCTGCCTCGCGGGCAAGGCGGAGGAATAGGTCCGAGTTGCGTCGCAGGCGGTCGAGTGGCTCGCGGTCGGCCCGCAACAGCCGCATCGCTGCCAGGGACGCGGCGGCGTTCATCGGTGTCATTCCGACGCTGTAGACGAAGCCGGGGGTGGTGTATTTCAGAAACTGGATCAGGTCCGCGCTGCCCGCCACATAGCCACCGCAGCCCGCGAGCGCTTTCGACATCGTGCCGGACCACAGTTCGACGTCGCGGCGGTCGACATCGAAGTATTCGCCGATGCCACCGCCGGTCTCGCCGAGCACCCCGATGCTGTGCGCCTCGTCGATCATCAGCAGTGCCTTGTGCTTCTTCTTGATCTCGATGATCGCGGGCAGATCGGGGATGTCACCGTCCTGGCTGTAGATGCCTTCGATGAGGATCAGGACGCGGCGGTACTGGTGCCGGATTTCGGTCAGCAACGCGTCGAGGGCGGCGTGATCGTTGTGCGGGAACGGTCTGCGGGTGGCCCCGGAGAGCTGGCAGCCCTGCAGGATGCTGTCGTGGGCCAGGCTGTCGTGGATCACCAGGTCTTGTCCTCCGACAAGATGGCCGATGATCGTCACGTTCGTCGAGTGGCCGCCGACCAGCGCGATCGCGTCCTCGGTACCGAGCAGAGCCGCCAGTTCGGCCTCGAGTTCACGATGGATCGGCTTCTCACCCGAGAGCAGGCGGCTGGCCGAGACCGAGCTGCCGTAGCGGGCCACGGCGTCTTGAACGGCGGCGACGACCGCGGGATGACCGGACATCCCCAGGTAGTTGTAGCTGGCGAAATTGACCACCTCGGTGCCGCCGATGACCGAGGTATCCCTGGTGACGCCGTCGTTGATCAGGAAATACGGGTTGGCAAGGCCGAGCGCTGCACCGCCTGCGAGCCGGTCGGCGATGGCCCGCACCTCGGCGAAATCGGCGATCCGGTATTCGGGGGCAACGGTGGTAGGCCTGGCTTCGGCTGTGGGAGAGGTGGTTTCGGGCGTGCGGATCAGTATCTCGGCAGATGCTCTTCCTACGGCCGCCGAATCGGTGTGTTGACCGGTGAAGTGGGCAATGACCTCGCCCAGCGTCGTTGTCCCCGTGATGCGAGTCGGGTCGATGGTCGTGCCGGGGAGTTTGCGTGCCAGCGCGGCGAACAGGTCGGTCAGCATGAGTGAATCGAGTCCGAGGCCGTCACCGAGTGTTCGGCTGTCCTGCAGACGGTCGGCAGGAAATCCGCTCACCCTGGCCAGTTCCGCGCGGACGATGCCCGCGACCGCGTCCGGGGCGAGATCGCCGCGCCCGGTGCCGGTGTCGAGGTGTGGGCCGCGTGCCTGGGTAGGTCCCGCCAGCAGGCTCGCCAGCACCGCGTTCTGTTCACGGAAGAGTGCGATCAGTGGGTCGATCATGGTTGCCTCGGTATCTGCTTGCGCCGGTGCGGATTTCGGTGTGAGCGCCGAGGCACCGACTTCGCCGGCAGCGGGCGGCTCCACCCAGAATCGGTGCGCGACGGAGAACTCGTATACCGGCAGACGCCGACGCACGCGCTGTGCCGGTTCGTAGAGTTCGTTCCATTCGGGGTCAAGACCGTCGCAGTAGAGCGCGGCGACGGTCGCGGCGAGTTCCTCGCCGGTCGCGCTCGGGCCGGGGCTCGGCGACAGGTAGCGGGCGTCGAGTTCGGGGTTGATCCGGCGCACCGATGCGGCGAGTACGCGGCGGGGCCCGACCTCGACGAGATGCGTCGGGTCGGTGCCGAGCGCGGCGTGCACGGCCTCGCCGAAACGGACTGTGGCGCGGACGTGTTCGGTCCAGTATTCGGCATCCATCACCTCGTCGGGGCCGAGCGGTCGGCCGTGCACGGTCGAGTAGATCGGCAGGACGGCGCCACGATAGGCGCAGGTACTGGCCACGGCCTCGAACTCGGCCAGCATCGGCGCCATCAGCGGACTGTGGAACGCGTGTGACACGGTGAGCGGCTTCGCGATCACCGAACGCGCGCGCAGTGCCGAACCGATGCGGGCGAGTGCCTTGGCATCGCCGGAGAGGACGAGATCTTCCGGTCCGTTGACGGCGGCGAGCACGACAGCGGGTTCGGCCGTGAGCAGGTCGGCGATCCGCTCTGGGGTCGAGCGGATGGCCAGCATCGCGCCACCCGACGGCAGACGCTGCATCAGCCGCCCGCGTGCGGTGACCAGCTTGCAGGCGTCGTCGAGGTCGAAGACTCCCGCCACCGCGGCGGCCGCGAATTCGCCGATGCTGTGCCCGATCAGCCAGGCGGGCCGCACGCCCAGGTCGGCGAGTGTCTTGGCGATGGCGTATTCCATGGCGAAGATCGCCGGTTGGGCGAGCGCGGTGGGGTCGAGGTCGGCGTGCTCGTCGAGCAGCAACTCCCGGACCGACCGGCCGAGGTGGACGGCCATCGCGGCATCGACCAGCTCGAGCGCGCGCCGGAACCCGTGGCTCGCCGCGTGCAGAGTCCGCCCCATACCCGGGAATTGCGACCCCTGGCCGGTGAACAGCCAGCCGACGCGCACCGGCCGCGCGACACCGGACAGCGGACCGCTGCTCAGCTGCGCGATCGCCTCGTCGCGGTCGTTGGCGACGACGGCGATCCGGTGCCGGCCCGAGGACTTGACCTGATTGCTCGTCCAGCAGAGTTGGTCGAAGTGGTTGTTCGGCACCGACTTCAATGATTCGGAAAGCCGAATCGCGTTGCGCCGCAATCCGTCCTCGGTGTCCGACGACAGGGTGAGCACCCCCGCCCCTGCCGTCGCGGGTGCCTCGGTGGGGCGGGCGCTCGCCAGCACCATGTGCACATTCGTGCCGCCGAGGCCGAAGCTGCTCACCCCACAGAGCGCGGGTCCGTCGAGGGGCATGGGGTCGGCGAGCAGACGCAGGCCTTGCTGTGCCATCTGCAGGCGCGGATTCTCCTGGTCGGCGAACCTGGACGGCGGGACCACACCATGGTGCAGGCTGAGGACGGCTTTGATGAGCCCGGCGATGCCGGCGGCACCCTCGGTGTGGCCGAGATTGCCCTTGATGGATCCGATGCCGCAGGGCCGCACTCGGTTGCTCGCGTGCAATGTGCCGAGCGCCTTGACCTCGATCATGTCGCCGAGAACTGTTCCGGTGCCGTGCGCCTCGATGAAGTCGATGTTGTCGGCGCGTACTCCAGCCCGCTGATAGGCCTCGCCGATCACCTTCTGCTGGGCCCACCGGTTCGGCGCGGTGATGCCATTGCTGCGCCCGTCGGAATTGACCGCGCTGCCTTTGATCACCGCGTAGATCGGCAGCCCCGCGGCCTCGGCGTCGGCCAGGCGTCGCAGGACGAGCACCGCGACGCCTTCCCCGCGCACGATCCCGTCGGCGTTTCCGCTGAACGGTTTACACCGCGCGTCCGGCGCCGAGAGCCCAGCCTGGGTGTAGAACACGCCGACGGCCGGGGTCAGCACGAGATTCACGCCGCCGGCGACGGCCTGGTCGCAATCGCCCGCCGCCAGGGCAGCGCACGCGAGATGGACCGCGACCAGTGACGACGAGCAGGCCGTGTCGACCGCGATACTCGGCCCCGCGAGGTCGAACTGGTAGGACAGCCGGTTCGCGGTCATGAAGTAGCCGTTGCCGGATCCGTGCTGCGGGGTGATCGCGGCGTAGTCGCTCATCTGCAGGTTGGCCCATTCGTTGGCCATCACGCCGACGTAAACCCCTGTCCGCGAACCGGACTGCGCGCGGGGATCGAGTGTGGCGTCCTCGAAGGCCCGCCAGGTGGCCTGCAGCAACAGGCGTTGTTGCGGGTCCATCGACTCGGCCTCGTGGGAGGTGATGCCGAAGAATTCGTGGTCGAACGCGTCGGCGTCGTCGATGAATCCGCCGCTGCGGGTGTTGATGGTGCCGGGTGCGCCGGCCGGGTCGTGGAAGTCGTCGGCGTTCCAGCGGCTCGATGGGACTTGCGAGATCGCGTCGCGACCGTCGATCAACAGCTGCCACAGCTGCGCCGGGTCGGCGGCGTGGGGGAAGCGGCAGTCGAGGCCGACGACAGCGATGTCGGTCATGCCGCGACGGCGGTTTCGGCGGTGAGGTGGGCGGAGATGGCCGCGATGGTGGGGTATTCGAAGACCAGGGTCGGGTCGATGTCGAGCATCCACCGGTCTTCGATCTCGCCGCACAGGGCCACCGCCGACACCGAGTCCATGCCGAGTTCGGCGAGCGGGATGGCCGGGTCCACCTGGTGCGGTGCGCGTTCGGTGTAGTCGGCGACGCGGTCGACGAGCCAGTCCTGAATCGTCGTGGAATGGGTGATGGTGGTGCTGAACATGTTTCGGCTCCTCAGCGGGTGGCGGTCGATGATCGGCTCAGGGCAGGTTCGAGATCCTCGTGCAGGACGGTCCCGAGGCTGTTGTCGAGGAAGGCCTCGCGCATCGAGGCCCGTTGGACTTTGCCGCTGGTGGTGCGGTGCACGGAGCGGCTTTCGATGAGGACCACGCTCGGTGCGGGGACATCGAAACCGCGGGCGACCGCGATCTTGATCGTCGAGGTCAGCTCGGCGAGGGTGGTGCCACGCAGCAGCGCTGTCTTGACGCCCTGCACGACGACGAGCCGTTCCCGGCCACCGGCTTCGACGGAGACGGCGACGCCGGTGGTGAGCGCGGGGTGCGACTGCTCCACCAGTTCCTCGACATCCTGCGGGTAGAGGTTCCGGCCGTTGATGATCAGCAGGTCCTTGAGCCGACCGGTGACGAACAGTTCGCCCTCGCGCAGCATTCCGAGGTCGCCGGTGCGCAGGAACGGCCCTTCGGTGCCGAGGTACGCGTCGAAGGTGTGGCGGGTCTCCTCGGGCCGGTTCCAGTAGCCGGCGGCGACGCTGTCACCGCGGATCCAGATCTCGCCGACGGTGTCGTCGGTCGCCTGCCGGCCGGTGTGCGGGTCGACGATGCGGACGGTGAGGCCGGGAGCCGGTTGCCCGCAACCGACGAGCAAGCTGTCGGGCCCGGCGGTGACGACGGGCTTCGCGTCGATCGGTCCCGCGGTGGCGAGCAGCGTCACCTCGGCCAGGCCGTAGGCGGGCAGCAGTGCGGTCGGGCGCCACCCAGCGGGGGCGAACCGTTCGCGCACCGCGGCGATGGTTCGTTCGCGGACCGGCTCGGCGCCGCACAACGCCACTTCGAGGGTGGACAGGTCGAGGGTGGCCAATTGCTCGTCGGTGACGCGTTTGGCGATCAGTTCATAGGCGAAGTTCGGGGCGGCGGTGCAGGTTGCGCGGTACTTGTCGATCGTCTGTAGCCAGCGCACGGGGCGTTTGAGGAAGGTGGTCGGGGACATGAACACCAGGTTCGCGCCGGCGTAGATCGAGGCGAGCAGCGATCCGATCAGGCCCATGTCGTGAAATTGCGGGATCCAGGTGACGCCGGTCGAGGCGTCGCTGATCCCGATCGAGGTGGAGATCGCGGCTTCGTTGTGCAGGAGGTTGCCGTGGGTGACGACGACGCCCTTCGGTGTGCCGGTCGAGCCGGACGTGTACTGCAGGAACGCGATGGTCCCGGTGTCGATATCGGGCATCTGCCACGCGTCGGGGTCACCGAGCTGTTCGTCGGTGGCCACCACGGCCGCGGTCGTGGCCGCGGCGACCACCGCCTCGAAGTTGGCGGTGGTGAGAACCAAGCGGGCGCCGGAGTCGGCGATGATGCCCGCGACTCGTCGGGTGCTGCGCTCGTCGTGCGGCAGGGGCGCGGGCACCGCGATGACGCCCGCGTAGAGGCAGCCGAGGAAGGCCCGGAGGAAGGCCATGCCGTCGTGGTAGAGCAGGACGACCGGCTGCGTCGATTCCGGGCGCTCGGCCAGCCACGCGGCGAGGGCCCTGGCGTCGCGATCGAGTTCGGGGTAGGTGAGGACCTCCTCGGTCAGTTCGCGCCCCGCCTCACGGAGGTAGGTGTAGGAGCGGGTCTCGCCGTAGACCCGAACCTGCTGCCTGACGTGGTGCACGTAACTGGGCTGCATATCGCCGTTCCTTCACAGGGGAGAAAGTCATAGAGGTTGACTATGACTATCCGCTCTCTGTGCCGGTCTCGATAGTGCCCACAGGTATCACCCGGCAAACCCGGGGGTGGCCTCTCTACACACCTTGGGTGTAGAGAGCCGAGCCGCTCAGGCATGTGCGGACAAGATCTATCATTGACGACGAAGTGTCTGCGTGGACGAAGTGAGAGGCACAGGATGTCAACACCCGATGACGACCCGAGCGCGATCTTTCGCCGGTACCTGAGTTCGGTTGTACTGCATGCTCAGGCGGGCGCGAAGGCGGTCGATCTGCACGCGACCGACCTGTACGCGCTGAATATCCTCGAGCTCAATGGCGCGATGACGCCGGGTGAACTCGGCACTCACACCGGACTGACCACCGGCCCGACCACCCGTCTCGTCGACCGCCTCGAGCAGGCCGGTTACGTGCGCCGCGGTGCCGACCCTGGCGACCGGCGCAAGGTCATCGTCGAACCGATCGATCAGCCTGCCGCGCTCGACAAGATTCTGGCCCCCGCCCGGCGCCGGATCGGCGAGATCATCGCGAGCTATACTCCGGCGCAGCGCGAAGTGCTCTTCGACTATTTCGCGCGCGCGGCCGTGGCCTACCAGGAGTCCGTGGCCGACCTCCGCGACTGAGGCTCACGGATTCGAGGGACGACCAGGCCGGATTCGTCAGCGAGAACGACCAATTGGGCCAGGTTGCGGGCGTGGAGCTACCCTCGCGCCCGCACCCCGCTGATCAGCGAGATACCCCAGCGAAGTCGCCGTCGCTGTATCAAGATCACCAGGCGCTCATGGCGGATTTCGAGGCGGGAAAGCGCACATGAGGGCCTGGTGATCGATTGTCCAGTTCGGTGCTGGGTGGACGAGCCCAGTTCCGGGCGCGGTCAGTGTCCGCGGGCGATCCAGTCCGCGAGCGCGGGCCGCTCCGTGCCGATGGTGGTGGTGTCGCCATGGCCGGTGTGGACCGTTGTCTTCTCGGGGAGGGTGAGCAGGCGGTCCCGGATCGAATCGATGATCGTGTCGAAGTCGGAGAACGAGCGGCCGGTGGCGCCGGGGCCACCCGCGAAGAGGGTGTCGCCGGTGAACAGGGCCGCGAGGTCGGGGATGTGCAGGGAGACCGAGCCGGGGGAGTGGCCGGGGGTGTGCAGGATGTCGATATCGATGCCCGCCACCGTGATTCGCGCAGTGCCGGCCAGGGAGCGGTAGTCGGCGCTCGGGTGGGTCATGCGCCACAGTGGCTCGTCGCCGGGGTGGAGCAGGACGGGCGCGTCGAGGCGCTGCGCCAGTTCCGGGGCGACGGTCACGTGGTCGTTGTGGCCGTGGGTGCACAGGATGGCAGTGACCTGACGGTCGCCGACCGCGGCGGCGATGGCGTCGGCGTCATGGGCGGCGTCGATGACGAGCACCTCGTCGTCGTCACCGATGAGCCACACATTGTTGTCGACATCCCAGGTGCCACCGTCGAGCGCGAAAGTGCCTGAGGTGACGACTCTTTCGATGCGGGTCACCAGACCACCACCGAGCGCAGTACCTTGCCCTCGGCCATCGCGGCGAACGCCTGCTCGACCCCGTCGATGCCGATCCGCTCGGTGACGAACCGGTCCAGCGGCAGCCGGCCCTGGCGGAACAGATCGATGAGCATCGGGAAGTCGCGTTCGGGCAGGCAGTCGCCGTACCAGGAGGATTTCAGCGCGCCGCCGTGCGAGAACAAGTCGATGAGCGGCATCTCCAACTTCATGTCCGGTGTCGGGACACCGACGAGGACGACCGTGCCCGCCAGGTCGCGCCCGTAGAACGCCTGCTGCCAGGTTTCCGGGCGGCCGACCGCGTCGATCACCACATCGGCGCCGACATCGTCGGTGAGTTCCTTGATTCGCTCGACCACGTCCTCGCTGGTCGCGTCGATGGTGTGCGTGGCACCGAAGTCTTTGGCCCAGTCCAGCTTTCGCTGATCACGGTCGATGGCGATGATCGTGGAGGCCCCGGCCAGGCGCGCACCGGCGATCGCCGCATCGCCAACGCCACCACAGCCGATCACCGCGACGCTGTCACCGCGCGAGACATTCCCGGTGTTCATGGCGGCACCGATCCCGGCCATCACGCCACAGCCGAGCAGACCCGCGACGGCTGGGTCGGTCTCGGAATCGACCTTGGTGCACTGCTTTTCGTGCACGAGGGTCTTGTCGGCGAACGCGCCGACTCCGAGGGCCGGGGTGAGCGGGGTGCCGTCGGTGAGCGTCATCGGGACGCTGGCGTTGTGGGTGTCGAAGCAGTACCAGGGGCGCCCGCGCCGGCACGCTCGGCATTCGCCGCAGACCGCGCGCCAGTTGAGAACGACGAAGTCACCCTCGGCCACATGGGTCACCGCGTCGCCAACGGATTCGACCACACCGGCGGCCTCGTGACCGAGCAGGAACGGGAACTCGTCGTTGATCCCGCCCTCGCGATAGTGCAGGTCGGTGTGGCACACCCCGCAGGCCTGGACGCGGACGACCACATCGTGCGGTCCCGGGTCGGGAATCACGATGTCGACGGTTTCGACCGGCGCATCCTTCGCGCGGGCGATGACTCCGCGGACGGTGTCTGGCATGCGGACCTCCTCATGGTTGGCGTGGGTCTACGTCAACGCTAGCGGGGCCGCTCGGCCGGTCACTGCGGGATGGGTGGGATCTCGCCTGTCGGACTGCCGAGTTCTTCTCGCACATGGTGTTCGACGAGCAACGGGACATAGTTGCGGATGTGCACCTTCCCGAACGCGTCGTAGACGTTGTGCACGATGTCGGCGAGCTCAGCGGGTGCGATGGTCGGGTACCGGATGATCAACCGCTCGATGACCTCGTCGAGTTGTCGGTTCTCGTGAGTAGTCATGTTCCGGGGTTACCCGGAGACGGCGTCGATCAACGGGTCGGCGCCTACTTTTCGTCGAAAACCAGATCGGTCGGCGGGCGCGTGAGGCGGACCGTCGCGCCGTCGATCACCGTGATCGCGTCCAGGCCGGTGGTGGAGTGCCCGGTCGAGAGGATGAAGAACCGGTCGGCCGCCTGGGCGAGGAAGGCGGGGAAGGTGTCCAGCGACAGGTCGCCGTCGCCGAGTTCGAGATAGTCGGCGAGGCGGCGGAACAGTTTCGGGAGCAGGACGACGTCGTCGGTGAGCGAAGTCGGCGAGGTGAGCGCGGCACCGGTCGTTGTCGCGTCGGCGGGCCAGACCCCGAGCCCGGCGGTGGCGGCGGCGATCGCGACGGCGGCGAATTCGTCGCGCAAGGCGGGGAACAAGCTGCGATAGAACGTGGGGTAGGCGAGGCCGGTCGCCAGCTGATGGTGGTTGAGGGTGAGTCGCAGCAGTGCAACGTCGACGAAGGTCTCGCTGCCCGAGGCAGCGGGTGCGGGTCCGCGCCCGGCGAACGCGACGCATCGCCCGTGCAGATCGGCGCCGCGGGTGAGGATGAAGCCGGGGACGTCGGCCTGGTCGGTGCTGGTGACCGTCTCACTCGCATTGCGCACCACGCCGGTGAAACCCAGCCATGCCAGCAATTCCTCGGCGGCGGCACGGGCCAGCGGCAGCGGCTGATGCATGCGGGTGCCGTGCCGGGGCGTGTAGTGCGTCTCGAGCGAATCGATACCGTCCAGGCGCAACTGCGCGGCCCCCGAGGCATTGCGCTTGACCCGGTGCGGACCGCCCACCCGGTCCCACAGGGCGGGGTCGTCGGGCCGGAAACGCACCGAATCACCATCGGGCTGTGCGCCTTTGGCGACGAAGACTCCGGAGATCAGCAGAAACGGCATCGCGCATCCTTCGGCTCGTGCTGTGTTGCCGACCTCGAACGCGCGGGGAACCGCGTGGGGCGGCGGGGATCTCGACCACGCTGTCGAACAGACACCCAGTCTGGGCACGGTTGCCGCACAGGGCAATACGCACCGGCGATGGTTCTGCGCTGTTCACCCAGCGGTTACCGCGATCCCTGATGTCGCGGCGCTCACCCGCCGTCCGTGCTGATCCGCGTCAGCACCGCGTCGACCACCAGGCACGCGCTGTCGACGACATCGGTCAGCGGTTGGCGGTATCCGTCGAGCACCCACTTCTGGGCGATGATCACGATGGCGCCGACCAGTCCGAGCAGCACGGTGCGCACGCTGAGGGCGGGATGGGTTTCCAGGTCGACGTGCGGGATGACCAGGGCAAAGCAGATGTCGACCAAGTCGTCGAGAACGCTGCGGTAAGCCCGGTCGACGGCGGGGCTCACACCGAGGATCTCGAAGAACGCGATCCGGGGAACCCGTGGGTCGTCGAGGATGAGCTGGAAGTACGCGGTCAGGGCGACGCGCACCTGGGTCTCGACGTCGGCGCCGGTATCGCGAAGGCCGGTATGGATCGCCCCGATCATCCTGGCGGCCGTCTCGCGATACACCTCGAGCAGCAGATCCTCACTGTCGGTGAAGGATTCGTAGAAGTAGCGTTTGCCGACGCCTGCCGCCGCGCAGATCGTGGTGACTGTGGCGTTGCGATAGCCATCGATGCCGAAGGCGTCGGTAGCCGCTTCGATGAGCCGGGCGCGGCGTTCCTGCTGACGTTGCCCCGGTGCGGTGCCACGGTACAGGCGGCCGTCGTCGAGTTCGGGCGCTGTCACAGTGCCAATTCTGTCAGGCGGCGGCCGCGGGGTGCGCGCGGGCGCTGATCGAGGATTGCCCAGAACATGTTCTTGCGGTCGAACGTGACCCACGCTACGTTACTTACCGGTACGGGAACGCTGTAGTTCCCGATGGTCGAGGGGTGAACCGAAGCATGATCGCACATCGCGGGCGGCTGGCAGCGCTGGTCGCATCTGTCGTTGTCTTGGCAGGCGCCGTCGCATCCGCACCGGTCGGGCAGGCATCGCCGAACGCCGAGGGCCTCGACGCGCAGTTCATCGCCACCCACAACGGACCGCAGCAGTACCCCAACGTCTTCATCGAGTGGGATGTGCCGATCACGATGAGTGACGGCACCGTATTGAAAGCCAACGTCTATCACCCAGCCGGTGCGGACGGTCAGCCGGTCGCCGAGCCGACACCCACCATCGTCAACATGACGCCCTACACCAAGCTGGTCTCCAACCTGGCAGATTCGGCACTCGCGGTGCCCGGCCTGTCGGAGCTGCTGATGCCGGTGCTGCAGAACCTGGACTTCACGCCGTTCGGTTTCAGCAGTCTCAGCGACATGATGAACGCGCTGCCCGGTGGCGCGGCCCGCACCTTCGGTGTCGACCGCAACCTGATCCGTGGCGGCTACACGCAGGTGGTCGTCGATGTGCGCGGCACCGGTTTCTCCCAGGGCATCTGGCAGGTGTTCGGTGAACGCGAGCAGCTCGACGGCGTGGAAGTCGTCGACTGGGCGGCGAAACAGGGCTGGTCCGACGGCAAGATCGGGATGAGCGGCATCTCCTACTCGGGGATCAACCAGCTGCAGACCGCGCAGCGTCATCCCGAGGCGCTCAAGGCGATCTTCCCGATCGTGCCAGGCAGCGACCTGATCCGCGATGTCGCGGCCCCCGGTGGCGCGCTCGGGATCGGGTTCATCCCGCCTTGGCTGCTCGCGGTCGACGGCGCGAAACTGCTGCCCGACATGGTGTCTGTGCTGACCGGCAAATTCGACTGGGTCTGGCTGCGCGACCGGGTGCGCGACCCGTTCACCTTCTTCAACGTGCTCATCGCCGCGCTGACCACCCCGAGCATCGAGCAGATCCCGCCGGAGATGGCCGCGATCCTCGACGACAAGAGCCCACTGCGGACCGCGTGGGTCGGCTCGCCCGAACAGGTACGGGTGCCGACCTTCCTCTACGGCGGCTGGCACGACATCTTCACCTACTCCACCCCGCGCATCTACAACGCGGTGAACGTGCCCGCCGAGCAGAAGAAGCTCGTCATGGACAACGTCTACCACGTGACGGTGAGCTCGGGCATGGGCCAGCCGGGTGCGCCCGCGCCACTGGAATCGTTGCAGCGCGCGTGGTTCGACAAGTGGCTCAAGGGAATCGACAACGGCATCGACCGCTACGACCCGGTCACGTTGTGGCAGCAGGGCAGTGAGCAGTGGACCACCGATGTCGCCTTCCCGCGGCCGGGCATGCAGTACCGGCGGATGTATCTCGACGCAGCATCTTCGGGCACCGCGCCGGGCGCCCGCCACGACGGCAGCCTGCGCACCGCTCCCGGTGCCGCACAGCGTGTTTCGGTGGACCCGAGCCTGACCACCATCTGCTCGCGTGATGGCGCGCAGGGCACGGCCGGACTGGTTCCGCTACCCGATATCTGTGCGAAGGACGCCCGGATCAGCGAGGGTGCCGCGCTCACCTTCACCACGGCGCCGGTGACTGCGCCGACGAGGATCTCCGGGGCGATCGCCGCACACCTGAACACCGTGCTCGACGCCACCGACGGCTACTGGACGGTGACCGTCAATGATGTAGCGCCCGACGGTACTTCGACAGTCTGGTCGCAGGGTCAGCTGACGGCGTCACTGCGCGCGATCGACGAAGGCAAGGCGACCCGCTCGCCGAACGGCGACTACACCGACCCGTATCCGTACCTCACCTTGGATACCCGTCAGCCGATCGTGCCCGGCGAGCCGACGACGATCGACATCGGGATCCGCGCCACCGACGGTGTCCTGCTACCCGGCCACCGCCTGCGCGTCGACATCTTCGCGGGCAACTTCCCCAGTGGAATCCCGTTGCGCCCGTTGCTGAACGAAAGCGGCCTGCGCACCCAGCACCTCGAGCTGGACCCGTCCCGCCCGAGCTGGATCAACGTCCCCCTCGACACCGATCCCGGCTGGTGACCCCGGCCCAACCCTTCTCGGACAGCCGCGGAAACGTATTCGGCGGCACCGGGATAGGTGCTCGGTGAGGTCACGACGTCGTCGGTTCGCCGATCGGTAGGTCGGGCACCCGGGTGACGTCGGCGCCCGCGCCCGCCGCGAGATGGGCGAAGGTGACGGCGTCACGCACGGCGGCACCGCCGTGGTCGTTGTTGAAGTAGACGTAGCTGTCGTCATCGGTGGACCAGGTGTCGAGCAGCCGATGCGCCCACCCGCTCAACGCCTGCTTGCCATAGGACGGCGGGGGAGTGGCGCGGCCCGCGTGCAGTCGCAGATACGCCCAGTCGGTGGTCCGCCACAGCGGCGCCGAATGCCTCGGCCGCCAAGGTGAATCCGAGCTGCCTGGCGAACCTGTCGCAGTGGGTTCAGCCGCGGCCGAGGGCGTTGGCCAGCTCCTGCTTGTTCATCTTGGAGCGGCCGTCGATATTGCGGCGACGGGCTTGCTCGTAGAGCTGATCGCGGGTCTGGCCGCTGCCCTGTGCCCGTTGACCGCCACGTCGGGAACTGCCGGATCGCGATGATTTGCCCGACCCCTTCGTCTCGCCGTGCTCGGCGCGCGTCTTGTTGACCGTCCGCGCGGCGATTTCCTCGGCCCTGCCCTCGCTGTGGCCACGGTCGCGCTCAGATTTCTTGATGTCTTCGTACTGTCGTTCGCGCTTGTCACTCCACGCTTGCTGGGGCATTGCTCGCTCCTGTCCGATCGGGATGTCGCCGCTGATTGCCGCCTACCCGGGGAGCGGCCGAGAAAACAGGACGACAGCAATGCTCCGGCAATTGCTGCCTGGCACACTGTTCTGGTGGGCGCACCGAGCAGGACGGCCAAGCGCGGCTGGCGGTGGATCCGCAGCGCGCCCGGCACCTACCTGTGGCTGACCGCCCTCGCCGTCACGTCGGTGATCATCGCCCTCCTCCCACCCGAGGAAGCCAGGCAGTGGCTCGATCACCGGTCGACCAACCTGCACCACCTCGGCCAAGATCCCCTGCGCGTGCTGATCACCAGCGCGTTCTGGACCGACGGCGGCGGATGGCTCGCCTACGCGGTGCTGTTCACGCTCTGTCACGCCAATGCCGAACGCTGGCTCGGCACGCTGCGCTGGCTCGTGGTGGTCGTGCTCGCGCACGTGGGCGCTACCTATCTCAGCCAGGGCGTGGTGCTGTGGGCGATCCGTAGCGAGGACGCGCCCGAACGGGCGATGTACCTCCTCGATGTGGGCGTCAGCTATGGGCTGGCCGGTGTTGCCGCGGTGCTCGCCTACCGGTTCGTGACGCCGTGGCGCTGGGTGTACGTATTCGCGGTGCTCGCGGTGGTGGTTCCGCCGATCTTCCTCAACCGCACGTTCACCGATATCGGGCATGCGAGCGCGGTCGCCATCGGTTTCGCCTGCTACCCGCTGACACGAGGTCGCGGGCGCCGATGGGATCCCGGTGTACTGCTCAGCCGGCGGTCCACCGCCGCGCGGTGATTGCCTGTTGCCGGCCGATAGGGCGTATCTGCGCACTAGCTCAGGCCCTCCGCTCGGGTCTGACGATCGCTGTGAGCCCCGCGCTCACTAGGGTGAAGCTGGTGATCTTGCTGGCGATCGGTGTGGTTGTGCTCGGTGTGTTCGCGCTGTGCTTCCGTCAGGAGCGGCGCCGATTCAGCAATGGGGTGTTGCTGCTGCTCGGAATTCTGTGTGTGGGCGCCGCGCTGATCGGTTCGGGCGCCGAGGGGGCGGGCTCCGACATTCTGGTCTTCTTCGCGCTCGCGTTGTCGCCGCTGCTCGTGCTGATGCCGGCCGGACTGCTGATGCTCAACGGCGTGGTGATGATGCGCCGTGAGGGCGTGCGCCCGGCGAACCTGCTCTCGTTCGGACTCGGTGTCGCGCTGCTGATTCCGTACGCGCTGCTGGTGGTGGCGGTGATCGCCGAGTGGATGGTGTTCGGGGTGGTGCTGCTCGCGGTCGTGCTCGTCGCCGCCTACCTCGGCTTCGTGCTGGTCGCGTTCGGGCTCTATTCGGTCGTCTACGGCTGGGTGACCCGCACCGACGGCGCCGTCGCGATCGTGGTGCACGGCTCCGGCCTGCTCGGTGACCGGGTCCCGCCGCTGCTGGCGAGCAGGCTCGACCGCGCGCTGGGCATCTGGCACACCGATCGCACGCACGGCCCGTCGCCGCTGCTGGTCACCAGCGGTGGCAAGGGTTGCGACGAGAAGGTCTCCGAAAGCACCGCGATGGCCGCCTACCTGGTCGAACACGGCGTGCCCGACGAAGAGATCCTGCGGGAGGACCGCTCGACGACCACCCGGGAGAACCTTCTTTTCAGCCGGGAATTGCTCGCCCGGCGTGGGATCGAGAGCCGCATCCTGCTGGTCACCAGCAACTTCCATGTGCTGCGCACCGCGCTGCTCGCCCGCTCGGTCGGGCTCGACGCCCAGGCAGTCGGCGCGCCGACCGCACGCTACTACCTGCCCAGCGCCATCCTGCGCGAATACGTCGGGATTCTGGTCGAGTACAAGGCGATCAATGCCGTGATATGCGCGTTGTTGGTGGCGGCGCCGGTCGCGCTGGCGATCTTCGGTGCAGCGAGTTGACAGATTTAGGTGTTACGTAAAGTTATGGATAGTTGTATCATCGGAACTACCGAGTGGGCGCAACGTCGCGACCTGGTGCACGCAGGATCGTGCGCGGTTGATCGAGGAGTACCGATGAAGCTATTTCCTTGGGGAAGAGAGCGGCCGGACGTGGATCCGGGCGTGGTGGCGTTGCACGCTCGCAATGTCGCCTTCGACTGGTCGGGTGTGGAGCTGCAGTGGATGTCGGCCGAGCCGATCGCCGGCCATCTGATCAGTGCGCTGAACATGCTGCTGCCCGAGGGCGAGCGCATGTTCATCGAGACCTATCGCGAAGCGTTGCCCTACGTCAAGGACGAGAAGCTGCGCGAGGACATGCTCGGTTTCATCGGCCAGGAGTCGATGCATGCCCAGACCCACGGCAAGGTGCTCGAGGACGTCTTCACCGCCCATGATATCGACGCGGGCCCCTATCTGCGACAGATGGAATACTTGTTCCGCATCTCGCTCGGCGCTCGCGGCGGCGACGATCGCGCAGGCCGTCAGATGCTGGTGGAACGGCTCGCCTTCATCGCCTGCCTCGAGCATTTCTTCGCCTGGCTCGGCGATTGGATTCTCAATGCCGACCTGGAGAAGTTCGGCGCCGACCCGCGGATGGTCGACCTGTTCCGCTGGCACGGGGCCGAAGAGGTCGAGCACCGCAGTGTCGCCCATGATGTGGCGGAGTACTTCGGGGTCGGGTACGTGCGCCGCTGCGCGTCGATGACGCTGGTGTTCCCGATCTTCCTCATCGTGCTGGTGCGTGGCGCGCGCTTCCTTGTGCAGCAGGACCCGCGATTGCCGGATCGGGGCTATACGCGGCTGCTCGCCGGGTTGTTCGGTGCGATGTGGCGTGGTGCGCTGCCCGGCGTTCCGTCGTTGCTGATGAGTGCGCTGTCGACCTTCCAGCCCGGGTACAACCCACAATCCGTCGGCTCCACGGCGCAGGCCATCGCCTACCTGGCCGCGTCGCCGGGTGCCCGCGCGGCAGCGTCGTGACCACTCGCGAGTTCCCGGCCGATCTCTACGGCAGGCGGCGGCACGACCAGGCGATCAGGATTATCGATGCCGTCGCGACCGCCCGGCTGCGCTGGACCGCGCTGGTCAACCGCAATGATCTGCGACCGCGCGTCGATGACCGCCGCCTGCCCGTGGTGGTGACCGAACGCCGGATCGAAGCGCACGACCAGGACGTGGTGAGCCTGCGTCTCGAGTCGCCCGATGGCCGGGTCCTGCCCCGTTGGTGGCCCGGCGCGCACCTCGACCTCGAATTGCCCTCGGGCCGGCTGCGGCAGTACTCGCTGTGCGGCGACCCCGCCGATGAGCGCGCCTACCGGGTCGCGGTGCGTCGCATTCCCGGCGGTGGCGGCGGCTCGATCGAGGTGCACGACGCACTGCCGGTCGGCAGTCGATTGGTGGTCCGCGGGCCGCGCAATGCCTTCCCGTTCGCGGTGCCCGGGCACGGATCACCCTCGCAGCGATTGCATTTGGTCGCCGGGGGCATCGGCATCACGCCGATCCTGCCGATGGCCCGGCTCGCGCACCGGCTCGGTGTGCCGTGGACGCTGGTCTACAGCGGGCGCAGCCGTGACACCATCCCGTTCCTGGCCGAGATCGAGAGCTTCGGTGCGAATGCCGTAGTGCGCACCGATGACGAGCACGGTCTGCCCGCCGCGGTGGATCTGCTGGCCGGCGTCGGTCCTGGCACCGCGGTCTACGCGTGCGGCCCCACCCCGATGACCTCGGCGATCGTCGCCGCGGTGCGCGAGATGCCCGAGGTGGAACTGCATTTCGAGCGGTTCTCCCCGCCGCCGGTCGTCGACGGCACACCGTTCGAGATCGAATTCGCCTCCAGCGGTGCGGTAGTCACCGTCGACGCCGACCGCACCGTGCTCGACACCATTCTCGATACGCGCCCCGACCAGCCCTATTCGTGCAGGCAGGGCTTCTGCGGTACCTGTGTGGTGCGGGTCAGGTCGGGCGAGCCAGACCATCGCGAGACCGTGCTCTCCGAGGCCGACCACGCCGAAGGTGCCATGCTCGCGTGTGTATCCCGTTCCCGCGGTGAGCGATTGGTACTCGACCTGTGAATTTCTTCGGTGACAACTCAGTGGACAGGGAGTCCGGCAGATCATGACGAACGACAGCCCGCAGCCCGTGAACCAGCGCACCGTCCGCAACGGCGATTTCGACATCGCCGTGTTCGAATACGGCGACCCGGCCGCCGACACCATCGTGCTCGTGCACGGCTGGCCCGACACACATCACCTGTGGGACCGGGTCATTCCGCTGCTCACCGCGCGCTTCCACGTGGTCGCCTACGACACCCGTGGGCACGGTGAATCCACCCGCACCCAGCGCACCGACGATTTCCGCCTCGACGAACTCGCCCGCGACTTCTACGCCGTGATCGACGGGGTGAGCCCCGACCGCCCCGTGCACGTACTCGCCCACGACTGGGGTTCGGTGCAGGTGTGGGAAGCGGTGTGCGAGCCGCAGGCCACCGAGCGCGTCGCCTCGTTCACCTCGGTTTCCGGCCCCAACCTCGACCACCTGGCCAGCTGGGTGCGCGACCGGTTCTCCCGCCCCACCCTGCGCAATGTGTGGCAGCCGATGACCCAGCTCGCCTCCTCGGCCTACACCTTCTTCTTCATGACCCCCGGGCTCCCGCGTGCCACGTTCAACGCCATCGGCACCGAAAAGGTGTGGCAGCGCGCGGTGTCCATCATGAACGACACCCCCGCCGCCAACGTGAAGCTCGGCCCCACATTCCGCCGCGACATGGTCGACGGGCTGCTCATCTATCGCGCCAACATCGTGGCGCGCATGCTCTCCCCGCGTGAGCGTCGCACCGAGGTGCCCGTGCAGTTGATCGTCGCGGGCCGCGACGTCGCCGTGCGGCCCGCCGGGTACGACGATTCGGCCAAGTGGACCGACCGGCTGTGGCGTCGCGACGTCCCCGCCGGGCACTGGATGCCGTTCTCCCATCCGGAACTCCTCGCCACCGCGACCACCGAGCTGATCGACGCGCTCGACGGGGCCGCGGTACCGCGTGGGCTCGCCAGAGCCGAAGTAGGCACTGCGCAGCGGGAATTCGAGAACAAGCTGGTGGTGGTCACCGGTGCGGGTAGCGGCATCGGCCGGGAGACCGCGCTGGCATTCGCGCGGCTCGGTGCCGAAGTGGTGGTCTCCGATGTCAACGAGCTCGCCGCCAAGGCCACCGCGGAGCTCGTCGCCTCGGAAGGTGGTGTGGCGCACTCCTATCCGCTGGATGTGTCGAACGAGGACGCGGTGCGCGCGCATGCCGACACGGTGATCGCCGCGCACGGCGTGCCCGATGTGCTGGTCAACAATGCCGGTGTTGGTCAGGCAGGCGGGTTCCTCGACACACCGTCGGAGGAGTTCGACCGTGTCCTGCGGATCAACCTCGGTGGTGTCGTCAACGGCTGCCGGGCTTTCGGCGCGGCGATGGCCGATCGGGGTCTCGGCGGGCACATCGTGAACCTGTCCAGCATGGCCGCCTACAGTCCGCAGCGCGATATGGCGGCCTATGCCACCAGCAAGTCGGCGGTGTTCATGTTCTCCGACTGCCTGCGTGCCGAACTGGCCGAGCGCGGCATCTCGGTGTCGACCGTGTGCCCGGGTATCGTGCACACGAATATCGTTGCCACCACCCGTATCTCGGGTGTCTCCGCCCAGGAAGAGGCGGCCGCGCAGCAGAAGTTCGACAAGCTGTACGAGCGCCGCGGCTACACCCCCGACCGGGTGGCCGCGCAGATCGTGAAGGCGGTGCGGACCGGGCGCGACATCGTGCCGGTGACGCCGGAATCGTGGGTGCAGTACCGGATCAACCGGATCGCACCTGGCGCGGTGCGGTTCGCCGCACGCCGGATGAAGCTGGTCTGAGCCGGCTACGCCCGGCGCAGTTGCTCCGTCACGGCGGCAACGTGCCGGGCGTCCACGCCCCACGGGTCCGCGACGCCGACCTTCCGGTCCAGGTCCCACAGCACGCACTCTTCGTCCGGTTGCGCCACCAGCGACCAGGCGACCACCGTGCGGCCCAGTTGTTCGACCATGGTGCCGTGATTCTGTGTGCTCTCCCCGACGCCCTCGGGGAAATGGTGCAGGAAACGTCGGTACGCCTGCTCACAGAAGTTCGCGTAGAGCTGGGTGCACAGGATGAAGCCGTGCCACGCCTCGTCGACCGCGTGCGAGGGCATACCGATCACCTGGTCGTCGCGAATGGCGGCACCGCAGCACCGCAACCATTGGCGCAGACCGGTTTCCACGAGATCGCGGGGTTGCCACGGTGAAGTCTTGAAGATCGCTTCGGGGAAACGCAGGGCGGCGACGGTGCGGTCGACGGTGGAGAGGTCGACTTGCCGTCTGCCGGGCCGGGGGAAAGAGAACGCCACAATTCACTGTAAGGCCACCGGCGGTGGGGGTGCTATGGGTGGGTGGCGCAGCAGCAGCTGCGGGGGTGGCTCATGATCGCGTGACCCACGTCCCAGCGCACTTGACCTGAACTCGACTTGAGGTTTCATACTTGGGACTTGTTGGGTCAACGCCACGAAGGAGTCGCCATGCGTGCAGTGCAGGTCAAGGAATTCGGTGGCCCAGAGGTCATGGAAGTGCTGGAATTGCCTACACCACAACCGGATTCGGTAGAAGTGGTCGTCGATGTCGAGGTCGCCGACGTGATGTTCCTCGACACCCGGCTGCGCAGTGGGTGGGGTCAGGACTACTTCCCGCTGAGCCTGCCCTACGTCCCCGGTGGTGCGATCGGTGGTGTGGTCAGCGCGGTCGGTGCCGAGGTCGATCCCCGCTGGCTCGGCAAGCGCGTCGTCACCCAGACCGCCGCCAGCGGCATCGGCGGGGGCCTGCCCATCGGCGGCTATGCCGAGAAATCCCTTGCCAAGGCCGCCACGTTGACCGAGATTCCCGGCGGATTGACCACCGAGCAGGCCGTCGGCCTCGCCCACGACGGCCGCACCGCCCTGGCAGTCTTCGACAGGGCTGCGGTGCAACCGAATTCGTGGGTGCTGATCACCGCCGCCGGGGGTGGGCTCGGCACGCTGCTCATCCAGCTGTCGATCACAGCGGGCGCGCACGTTGTCGCCGCGGCCCGCGGGACGGAAAAACTTGCGCTGGCAACACGATTGGGCGCCACCGCTGTGGTCGACTACTCCGTCGCGGGCTGGGCGGAGCGGGTCCGCGAGATCACGGGAGGGGGAGCGGCCGTCGTCTTCGACGGAGCGGGTGGCGAGTTCGGCGGTACGGCGTTGGCTGCCGCCGCCGACAACGGACTTTTCCTCGGATATGGGTCTGCCGCAGGAGATTTCGCAGACGGAGACACCGATGCCGCGGTAGCACGCGCGGTCACGGTGCTCGGCTTGTTCGACATCGTCGGCGAGGACGTCGACTGGGCCGCCATCACTTCGCGCGCTCAGGCAGCGGTAGTCGAAGGTTCGCTGGAAGTGGTCATCGGGCAAACCTTCCCGATCGACCAGGTGCGGCAGGCCCATGCCGCGATCGAAAGCCGCTCCGCCCTCGGTCGTACCTTATTGACGGTCAACGCGTCATTGTAACTTATTATGCGCCGCAATGGAATACACGTTAAGTTATGTTCTGTGCAGGGACTGATTATCGTCGCAGTGACCGCTGCGGTTCTGTTGTTGGTAATAGGAGTGATCAAGTTGGCCAGCAACCCAGGGGGCAGCATCGAACGTCGCGAACGCGAGGTTCGAGCACGGGAAGGCCAGCGAGCGAATAGCTCGTAACCCCTACCCCCGGGTGTAGCACCACAACGGCGATCGGGCACCGCAGCTTCCTCGGAAGCCGCGACCCCGATCGCCGTTCCTGTACCCAGCCACCCCACATCACCCAGCCGACACGACACGACCACGGCGCCAAGTGGTCAACCCCGCACTCCGCCGGGTACCATGCGACTCGCCCGCGGAGACCCCCGCGGCGAGGGGCGGTAGCTCAGTCGGTTAGAGCCGCGGACTCATAATCCGCTGGTCGTGGGTTCGAGCCCCACCCGCCCCACTTTTCCCCTCTGAACTGCCGGTTATCCGTACTTACCGGGCGTGACGCAACAACTACTCGGTGTAGGCGGACAGCTGGTCGGCGGCCTCGGGGGTGAAGGGTTCGCTGTGGATATCTCCGGGTCGTCCTGCGTGAACGCGGTCAGCGGGGCGGTGGGCGGGTTGTCGAGGTGGTGGAGAATTCGGTGGAGGGCCGCTTCGGCGAAGGTATCGAATTCTGCTGTCGAGGTAGTTTCGGGTGAAAGCTATCGTCGCTGCGTTGCAGATCCTGTCCGGCGTCGGTTGCCAGGGATGCGGATCGAGGACGTCGCCGAACGCTCCGATATCGCGAAAGCCACTCTCTACCACTGTTTTCCGAGCGAAGACGCGCTGGGCTCCGCCGCATTGGAGAAACTGACCTCCGACGTGCTCACACATCACTGAGGCTGTTCACCCGCCCCAGACAATCGCCACCTGACCAGTCAACTTCGAGATGAGGCGGCCACTGTCCGCAGCGATGGCTCCCACGCGACTACTTCGCACTCAGTCCCGCGATGAGTAGGGCGACCATTCGGCGTGGGTTGTAGCGGGGAGTGCTGCCGCCGATGCAGAGGTTGCCGACGGCGCGGAGGAGTTCGTAGGGGTTGGTGCCGGGGTGGATTTCGCCTGCGGTGGTGGCGGCGGTGAGTAGGGCGGCGCAGGTGGGGACCAGGCGGTCGAGGAAGTAGGTGTGGAGGGTTTCGAAGGTGGTGGCATCGGATTGAAGTGCTTCTGCCAGGCCGTGTTTGGTAGTGAGGAAGTCGGTGAACAGGGTTATCCATTCGCCGAGTGCCGTGTGGGGGGAACTGTGGGTGGACAGGAGGGCGGGGCCCGCTTCGGCGCACGCTTCGACCTGGTGGCGGTAGACGGCGACGATGAGGTCGGCTCGGGTGGGGAAGTGGCGGTAGATGGTGCCTACGCCGACGCCGGCTCTGGCGGCGATCTCGCGGACGGGAATATCGACGCCGGAGGCGATGAAGGCGGCCGCGGCGGCGTCGAGTAGCGCTTGCTGATTGCGCCGGGCGTCGGCGCGTTTGCGCGGTGCCTCTGCCGGGTTGTCGGCCATGGTCGCGAAACCTCCCTCTTGGCAAACGGAACAGCGTTCCGTATGTTGATTAGCGGAACACCGTTCCGCTTGGTCGAGGATGCCAGAATGGGCGAGCCGAACCAAGCTCATCTGGGAGGAACCGCCATGCAGTACCGCACTCTGGGTCGTACCGGTGTTCAGGTCAGCACGCTCGTGCTCGGCGCGATGAATTTCGGCAAGCTGGGAAAGTCCACGCAGGACGAGGTCACCGCCATGATCGACGTCGCCATCGACGGCGGCATCAACCTCATCGACACCGCCGACATGTACGGCCAGGGCGAATCCGAGGAACTGGTCGGCAAGGCCATCGCGGGCCGCCGCGACGACATCGTGCTGGCGACGAAGGCGAGCATGCCGATGGGCGAGGAGCGCAACCATCGCGGCGGTTCGCGCCGCTGGCTGACCACCGCGCTCGACAACAGCCTGCGCCGACTCGGCGTCGACCACGTCGATCTCTATCAGATCCACCGCTGGGACCCTGAAACCAGCGACGAGGAAACTCTCTCGGCGCTGACCGATCTGCAGCGCGCAGGCAAGATCGGCTACTTCGGATCCTCGACGTTCCCCGCCTACCGCATCGTGCAGGCGCAGTGGGCCGCTAAAGAGCACCACCTGAGCCGCTACGTCGCCGAACAGCCCAGCTACTCGATCCTGCAGCGCGGCATCGAAACCCACGTCCTGCCGGTCACCGAGGAATACGGCCTCGGCGTCCTCGCGTGGAGCCCACTGGCCTCGGGCTGGCTCTCGGGCGCGATCCGCGCCGATCGCGAAATAACCACCAGCCGTTCGGCATTCATGCCCGACCGCTACGACACCACCATCGCGGCCAACCACGCCAAGATGACCGCCGTCGAACAACTCGCAGCACTGGCCGACCAGGCAGGCCTGACCCTGATCCAGCTCGCCCTGGGTTTCGTCACCGCCCACCCCGCCGTCACCAGCGCCATCATCGGCCCCCGCACCATGAACCACCTGCATTCCCAACTCGCCGCCGCCGACACCGTATTGCTGCCCGAGGTCCTCGACGCCATCGATGCGATCGTCGCGCCCGGCATCGACCTCGCCCCCCACGAAAAGCACGACACCCCACCATCTCTGCTCGACGCGTCCCTGCGTCGTCGATGACGGGTGCTTGCTCGCGCGGCCGCCGCGATCGTCTCGCGACCAGGCGAATCGATCAGCCCTGAGTCATAGCCCGCAGGAACGAGGTGAGATCACCTGCACGGTGTGAGGATCACGATCGGGATTCTGCGGCTGCCCGCGTTGCGTTGGTAGAAGTCGTAGCTCGGGAAGAACTCGATGAACTTCGGCCACAGCAGGTTTCGTTCCGCATCGGTCGCCACGCGGGCTCGGACGGGGTGCGACTGGGCGCCGATTCGGATTGTGGTGTCCGGGTTGGCTTTCAGGTTGTGGAACCAGGCTGGGTGGGTTGGCTGGCCGGCTTTGGATGCGGCTATGGCGATGACATCACCGTCGGCGTGGTACATCAGCGGTGAGGTTCGGTGGGTACCGGTCTTGGCGCCGACGTGGTCGAGGAGCAGGATTCGGGCATCGGGCCAGCCGGGCATGCGCCCACCCAGTCGGCCGTTTGTTCGGCGGTACAGGGCCACATGGAGTTTCGTCGATCGGCGGCCGAGGTAGATCCCGCGCTTGTTCATGAACTGAGAACTCGATTCCACCAGGCGTGCCACCAATGACCTCTTGTTTCCACGTCCGGGATCGGGATCGTTCGGATTGCTCACTGCCCCCCCAAGGTTCAGTCTACTACGTACAATAGTAGACCGGTCGTCGATCGGCGGATGGTGAATCGTCCAGCGCATCCAGGCACTGATGACATATGTCATGACCGACCCATGCGAAACCCATCGGGGATCGGTGACTGCGCTTACTACTGGTGACGCCCCGCGTCGACCACCGTAGAGGGCATGAGAAACACAGACGTCATCACCGCACGGGGGCTGCGCCGAACATACGGCCGTGGCGACGACGCATTCGAAGCCGTCACAGGCGTCGACCTCGAGGTGCACGAGGGGGAGGTGTTCGCGCTGCTCGGGACGAACGGCGCGGGCAAGACTTCGACGCTCGACATGTTGGAAGGGCTCATCGCCCCCTCGGCGGGCGAGATCGAGGTCTTCGGCCTCGACCCGCTCCGGCACCGCGACCAGGTCCGCCCGAGGGTCGGCATCATGTTGCAGTCCGGTGGGCTGCCCGCCGAGCTGACCGTCGCCGAGACGCTGGAGATGTGGCGCGGGACGTGCACCGATCCGACCACCGCCGACGCCGTGCTGGCACAGGTCGGCCTCACCGATCGCGCGGGTGTGCGGGTCGGCGCGCTGTCGGGTGGTGAGCAGCGCCGCGTCGATCTGGCCTGCGCCCTGCTCGGACAACCGCGCTTGCTGTTCCTGGACGAACCGACCACCGGTCTCGATCCGGAAAGTCGGCGTGGGACCTGGCAATTGCTCGCCGACCTGAAGGCGTCGGGGGTGACGATGGTTCTCACCACGCACTATCTGGACGAGGCCGAAGCACTCGCCGATCAGATCGCGATCATGCACAAGGGCGCGATCGCCCGCAGGGGCACGCTGCGCGACATCGTCGAGGACCACCCGGCGCGCATCGCCTTCGACCACCCCGGCCTGCCCGTGCCGCAGTTCCGCGGCGCCCGCGTCGACGCACAGGCGCGAGTCACCCTCAGCACCAGCGATTTACAGGGCCATTTGTTCGAGCTGCTCGGCTGGGCACGTGCAGCAGGCGTGCGGTTGACCGGGCTAGAGGCGCGTGCCGCGTCGCTGGAATCGGTCTTTCTCGATATCGCCGAGGCGACCACCCCCACCCTGATCGGAGCACGATGACCACCACCCTGCCCGCCAATGCATTTCGCCGTCGACCACTCACCGCCCTCGCCAAGGCCGAGTGGCTGCAGTTCCGGCGCAACAAGACGCTCGTCTCCATGGCCACGGTGTTCCCGATCGGAATTCCGCTGGCCACCTTCCTCCTTGCCCGCAAAGACGCCGAGCCGACGACGGCGATGGCGGCGGTGGCCTTCGAGTTGCTCGCGCTGATGGCCCTGCTGTTCGTCCAGTACTACTCGGTGCTCTCGATGGTGACCACGCGCCGCAGCGAAGGTGTGCTGAAACGGCTGCGCACCGGTGAGGCCGCCGACTGGCAGATCCAGCTCGCCCCGGCCATACCCGGCGCCATCATGACGTTCGCGTGCACCGCTGTGGTCACCGCGGTGGTCTACGGCACCGGCACGCCCGCCCCCGTCAACCCGCTGGCGATCGCCGTAGCCATGGTCGGCGGGACGGTGCTGTTCTCGCTGCTCGCCCTGGCGACCAGCGCGTACACGAAGAACGCCGAGGCCGCGCAGATCACCTCGCTGCCGGTGATGATCATCGCGATGCTCGGCATGGCCTCCATCCGCACCGTGCTGCCCGACCGGCTGGCGCAGGTGGCCGACTGGACTCCCTTCGCCGCCGTCTCCGACCTCATCTCCCTCGGTACGGCGGGCAAGCTGTCGGCGGTCGCCGGATCCGACGCCGCGCTCAGCTTCGCGGACACCGTCATCGAATCCGGCCGGCCGTTTGCGACACTGGCGCTATGGACCGTTCTCGCGCTCGTGCTGACCCGCAAGAGCTTCCGCTGGGACGACCGCGGGTGATGCGCGCGACCGCCTGGTGGCATGAGCTGTCGGGGTCGGCCAAGTACCGGCTCTACTCGCGGCTCACGTTCCAGGCGGCCATCGCGGGTCTGGCCGTGGCGTTGGCGGTCTCCGCAGGCTCGGTGGTGGCGGTGCTCATGATCGCCGTGGGCGCCATCGCGGCGATGGCCGCCGTGGAGGCCCAACCCGCTTTCGCGACCGTCCCCGGTGTGGTGGCACGGCCGCGGATGCTGCCGCTCGCCACCGCGGTCCTGGCCGCACTCTGGGTGGTGAGCGGAGTCGTTGCCCACCTCGCCACCGACGAGTCGACTGTCGTCAGCGCACGCGTTGTCGGGGTGTCCGCGGCCTTGCTGACGATCTTCTCCGTGATCGCGTTCGCCCGGCACAAGTGGTGGTTTCTGATCGGCCTCAGTGTGATTACCCCGCCGGTGCTGGGAGCGCCGCTGGTGGCCGGACTCCAGGGAACCGCGTCGCTGCTGCTCGCGGGGGCATTCGCGATCGTGTTGACGCTGCTCACCGTGTGGGCGCTGGGAATCATCGACGAGTTGGAGCGGACCAAAGGGGTCGAGGCGCAGCTACAGGTCGCGGAGGAACGGCTGCGTTTCTCTCGGGACCTGCACGATGTCGTCGGCCGCGGGTTCTCCGCCATCGCAGTGAAAAGCGAACTGGCGGTGGCACTGTCACGAGCAGGTGACATCGATCGGGCGACCGCGGAGATGGAAGAGGTCAGAACGCTTGCGGTCGAATCGATGGGACAGATGCGCACCCTGGTGCGCGGCTACCGCAATATCGACCTGCGCGGGGAGGTGGCCGGGGCGCGGTCACTGCTGTCGGCGGCGGGATGCGAACTCGTCATCGAGGGAGACGCGGCCAAGGTGCCCGCGGCATTCCATGAAGTCGCGGCCTGGGTGGTCCGTGAAGGCACCACCAATATCGTCGAGCACTCGGCGGCGACGACCGCGACTCTCACACTCGGCGGGGCGGGTATGTCGCTGCGCAACGATCGTCCGCAGGGCTCGATCGGTGAACGATCCGGGCTGCGCGGGCTCGGCGAACGCCTCGCCGCGGTCGGCGCGACTCTCGGCATCGCCACCTCCGGCGACGAGTTCATCCTCGAAATCCATTGGGAGAATCAGTGATTCCCGTACTCCTCGCCGACGACGAAACCCTCATCCGCGCCGCCATGGCGACGATGCTCGGCCTGGAGCCCGATCTCGAGGTCGTCGCCCACGTCGGCTCCGGTGCCGAACTCCTCGCCGCGTGGCGGCGCAGGGCCGAGGCGGGTGAGCCCGTCGCGGTCGCCGTCATAGATCTGCAGATGCCGGGTATCGACGGCATCGATACCGCGGTCGAGCTGCTCCGAATCACTCCTGGCGCAGGCACTTTGATCGTCACCAGCCATGGCAGGCCCGGCTATCTCAAGCGCGCACTTGCCGCGGGTGTCCGGGGGTTCTTGCCCAAGACGACCTCGGCGGCGACGCTGGCCGAGGTGATCCGGTCGGTGCACAACGGTGGTCGATACGTCGATCCCGAACTCGCGGCCGAAGCCATCAGCGCGGGGGACACCGTCCTCACCGCCCGCGAGGCCGACGTGCTGGAATTCGCCGCCGACGGTGCCTCCGTGGAGGACATCGCCAAACGCGCGCACCTCTCGCCGGGCACCACCCGCAACTACCTGTCCTCGGCGATGACCAAGCTCGGTGTGTCCAATCGCTACGAAGCCGCACTCAAAGCACGAGAGAAGGGCTGGATCTAGCCCCGTATTCGCTTAGGGTGTGGGGCATTACGGTGCGATGAGAGGGATGGCGATGGCTGCTGCGCTGGTCAAAGGGCAGAACGCGAGCTTGGATTCGAGGGAGGTGGTGCTGTCGGTCCGGGGCGGGGTCGCGGCCGACCTCTCGGCGCTGTTGGTGACCGAAGCGGGCAAAGTTCGCTCGGACGCGGACTTCGTCTTCTTCAATCAGCCACAGGCGCCGGGTGTTCGGTGCAACGGTGCCGGGCTGGA
Organism: Nocardia sp. IBHARD005; assembly: GCF_052814245.1. Lineage (NCBI taxonomy): Bacteria > Bacillati > Actinomycetota > Actinomycetes > Mycobacteriales > Nocardiaceae > Nocardia > Nocardia sp. IBHARD005. Next base: position 5,930,531 of record NZ_CP199935.1, on the reverse strand, counting down.
GGTTTCGCTGGGCGCGGTGCCGGGGGATATCGCGCAGATTCGTGCGGTGATTACCGTTGCGGCAGAAGGGGATACGTTCGGCAAAGCCGCGTCTCCGGTCGCTTCGGTGGCTGATCGTGCGGGGAATATGTTGCACGAGTACGTGATCGACGGACTCGGTGGTGAATCGGTGGTGATCGCGCTCGAGCTGTATCGCCGGGGCGAACAGTGGAAGGTCCGTGCGGTAGGGCAGGGATATACGGGCGGGTTCGCCGACCTGGTCACCGATCATGGGGTGAGCGTCGACGATGAGCCGGAAGCTGTTGTGGTGCCGGAAGTTCGCACCGTGCTGGGGGAGGCGGCGCTGTCTTTCGAGAAGCGGCAGAAGCTGGACATGCGCAAGCGCGACGTCGCGAAGGTGCTGATCGACAAAGGCGCTTTCGGGGCCAGAGCGCGGGTGGTGCTGGTAATCGACAAGACCGGCAGCATGCGGAAGATGTACAGCGGCGGCACCGTGCATCGGGTCGTCGAACGGATGATCCCGGTAGCCACCCAGCTCGATGACGACGGCACCCTGGAGGCCTACCTCTACGCACTGACCTACGCGAAACTGCCCGATATCACCGTGGCCGGCGGAGAGCAGTGGGCGCAGACCTTCCTGCATCTCGAGGGCACCCACCAGGGCATCGACTACGACGGGATCGGCGGCCGCAACGACGAACTGCCCATCATGCGCGCGGTCATCGACACCCTCACCGCTGAGCCGACGCTGGTGCTGTTCTTCACCGACGGCGGTTTCGCGAAGAAACGCGAGATCGCCGCCCTCCTGCGCGAGGCCGCCCACCTGCCCGCCTTCTGGCAGTTCATCGGCCTGGGCAGAGCCAATTTCGGCGTCCTGCGCACCCTTGACGAACTCGACGGTCGCGTTGTCGACAATGCCGGCTTCTTCGCCCTCGACGACATCGATAGGGTCGACGACGCCGAGCTCTACCGCCTGCTGCTCAGCGAATTCCCGGACTGGCTGCGCGCCGCCCGCGCCGCGGGGATCGTTACGGCGTAGTCGCGATGCCGGTAACCACCGAACCGACCGAACCGAAGATGCCGAGGCCGACCGGACGGCCGGAAATCGAGTTGTGGCTGCTGGCGAGGATCGTTAGCGTGTCTACCGTTTGCTGTTCGGCAAACTGAAAGGACGAGCTCATGGAACCGATTACCGAACGCGACATCAGGTCGTCGTTCGTCAACTGCTCGAAAGGTGACGCGAAGCGGTTGAATGTGCCGCGTGACCTCGGTGAACGGCCCTGGGAGGATCTCGACTTCCTCGGCTGGACCGACCCCTCGTACGCGGGCCGCTGCTATCTCTCGGTGCCGCGCGAGGACGGGCTGGTCAGTGTCGCGTTGCGGCATGAGACCGGCGGGTCGGGCAAGACCCAGATGTGCACGATCTGTCTCACCACGCACTCGGGTGGTGGTGTTTCGCTGATGACCGCCAGCAAGACGGGCGAGTCGGGCCGCAAGGGCAACACCGTCGGCAGCTACATGTGCACCGATCTGGCCTGCTCGCTGTATGCGCGCAACAAGAAGCGGCCGTCGATGGGTAGCCGGTATCGCGAGGATCTGACGCAGGAGGAGAAGGCCGAGCGGGTGGTGGAAAACCTGAACGCTTTCGTGGACCGGCTCTACACCTAATGGGCGCCGACGCGACAGCGTTCACCAGCCGCGCACGGCCGGAGCGAACGCGGAGGTACGCCTAGCCGAACCGACGCGCTGAACGACAGGAGGTAGATGCTGTGCGCCGACACTCGATAACACTCATGCGGCCCGAGTTCTGTTGATCTCCACAGGACTCGGGCCGACTCGTTCCTGGCCGGTCGAGGTGGCCCGGGTTGATCCCGGGCCGTCCCGAGCGGAGCAGGAACCTAGAGCATCGCGTTCATGATGGTGCCCGCGCTGGTGGCGACGACGCCGCCGATCATCGCGCCCGCGACCATCTTCGGCGATTGCATCGCGCCGCCGGTCCATTTCTCCCAGGCGAATTTTCCGCCCGCGACAGTGATGGCGACGATGCCGGACAACAGGATGAACCAGGTCAGGTAGCTCACCATCTGCATGATCTTGTCCGCCAGTGGTGGTGCTTCGGGTGTCGGATTGCCGATTTGCGCCAAGGTATCGGTGACGGCGGCCAGAAACATGGGGTCTCACTCGGTAGCTCGGAGGAACGACGATGAACTCTGCACTGATCGTATCCGGTCCTGTGCGACGGTGTCGGTGCCCATCCGGACCGAACCGATCGGTTTTGTTGGTGTGCAGGGGGTTCGCGCCCGTATCCTGGACCACGATCGAATACGGCAGGGCTGGAACGCAGTTCGCGTCACGCGATAGGGGAGCAGGCTATGAGCATCATTCTGACGTCGATGGCCGACACCATCACCACGTATGCGCAGATCGGCAACCCGTCGCCGGAAGCGCCTCCGCTGTCGGACAAGATCATGAAAATGGTTCAGTACTTGACCTGGTTCATGATCCTGTCGGGCGTGCTCGCCATCACCGTCGCGGGCGGAAAGTTCGCCTGGGAGAAGTGGAACGGCAGCGCGATGGAGTCGCCGAAGATGATCGCGGGCGCCATGATCGGCGGTGTGGTCGCCACCAGTGGCGGCACCATCATGAACGCGATCCTCGGCTAGATCCGCGCGCCCTTGGCGCGATTGCAGGCCCGGCACAGGATCTGCAGGTTCGTCGCGCTCGTCGCACCACCGCGGCTGAGCGGGATGATGTGGTCGAACTCCAGGTAGTGGCCGTCGCCGCATTCGACGCACGCGCCGCCGTCGCGCTGCCACACCTGGGCTTTCACATCCTGCGGGATGCTGCGGCTGTCGCGCTGTCCCGGTGTCAGGACCAGTCGTTTCGACACGCGCAGCGCACCTTCCAGTGCGGCCGCCACATAGTCGGGGTCGGTGACACCGAAGGTCGCGCCGCCGCGTGCCGAGGTCGCCGCGAGCACGACAGTGCCGTGCTCGGGATGCACCGACACCACCCGGTTCCACGGCAGTTCGATGCCGGTGCCGTCGCCGACGAACCGCAGCTTCTTGGAGCTGCCGATGAGTCGGCCCTCGGTGTTGCGCGGGCCGCGGGCGAGCATGCGGATGTGGACGGCGGGCAGGTCGAGGTGGACGCGCTCGTCGGGGTCGAGGTGCAGGCCGGGGGTGTTGACGGTGGGCAGTTCGCCGGCGCGCAAGCGGGAGAGGGTGCGGCCGCGATGCATTCGGCGGCGCAGATCGTCGACGATGCCGCCGGACAGTGCCAGCTCGCTGACCACATGTTCGAAGGCGTCCAGTTCGTCGGCGAACACCTCACCGTCGGCGAAGGCGAAGGCGACCATTCGCTCGACCTGGGTCAGGCCGGCCTCGCGCAGTAGTGTTCGGCCGCGCTCGGAGTCGATGCGCTGGAAGCGCAGAGCGGCCCACACCTGGGTCCACTCCTCCGACATCGTGCCGGGGCCCGCGAGGGCGCGCCTTGCTCGGTTGCGCCAGTGAGTGAGGAACTCCTCGATCTCGTCGGCACAGTTCTTGCACGGTCCGTGACCGCCGAACAGTCTGCGCCGCAAGTGATTGCCGCAGCGGGAGCAGCGGGTTCGGTGATCGTGGATGTGGGGACGGACGCTGGTGGTCCACTCGTCGCCGTCCCACCAGCGGAGTTGATCGGGGGTTTCCGGGTCCGGGTGCCAGTCGGCGATCTCCGGGTCGACCGGTGGTGGGGGCGGCACATCGATGACGCGGCGGGACAGAGCCGGTGGGCGCGTCGACGCCGGTCCGTCGTGCCGCGATGCGGCTGGATTCGGAGATCCGGGGGACGGCGCCCAGTTCGTCCGGTGCTCGGCCTCGGGCAGATCGGCGGCGGAGGTCGCCGCGTCGGGTCGTGACGGCACCCTCGCCAATCGTGCGCGATCGGCGTCGGCGGGTGCCCCATTCGGTCGCGCGGGCACCCGCGCGCTGTCGTCGGGCGTGATCGTGGGGCGTCCGGTGGTGGGTTCGTCGACCGTGACCCCGAATTCACTGGCAAGTCCGGCCAGCCCGCCCGACCAACCCTGGCCGATCGCGCGGAACCGCCACTGGCCGTCGCGGCGGTAGAACTCGCCGAACATCATCGCCTGGACGTCTTCGATGCCGTCGATGGTGAACTGGGCGATCGGGCCGTCGGCGGCGTGCACGGTCAAGGTGAGGTCGGGGAGTTGGTCGAAGGTGGCGTCGTCGAGGGACGCGCTGATGACGATGCGTGCCACATCGGGTTCGGTGCGCGGCAGCGAAATGCTCAGACGCGCGGTCCCTGGGGCGGGCTCCTGGTCCAGGGTCACCGCCTGGGAGGCATGGCGGGGGGCGTTGAAGAAGACGAAATCCCGGTCACCGCGGACCAGGCCCGACTCGGTGACCAGCAGGGCGTGCGCGTCTACAGTATGCGCCGACCGCCATGAAACGACCACGGCGAGAAGCGATGTCGGGACCGGCGCGTGCGCACCCTTGCGTAGTTCCATGGTGCTCGCATGATGTCATGAGGGTCCGACAGGGTTTCAGCGCTGGGTGGTGGTGTGGTCGGGGTGTGCGGGGATTCGGGGGTTGGTAGTCCCAGGAGGTTTGGGGCTGTGTTTGTTGGCGCGCTGGCGCGCGCGTGTCCGCGGCCCTGAGGGGCCGCCGGTCAGGCACCGGTGCTTGCTCCTTCGTCGCCTACGCACCGGCGCCTGACCGGCGGCCCGGCCGCGGACCGGCCACTTCGTGGCCGTCCCTCCCTGGGGGTCGGGAGTGCGGTGGGTGGGTTGGGTTGGTTGTTGAGGACGGGGACTGGCTGGGGTGAACTGTGGTCGGGAGTGCGGTGGGTTGGTTGTTGAGGACGGGGACTGGCTGGGGTGAACTGTGGTCGGGAGTGAGGGGGGTTGGTTGTTGAAGGCGGGGACTGGCTGGGGTGAACTGTGGTCGGGAGTGAGGGGGTCTGGGGGTTTGGGGTGTGTGGTTGTGGGCGGGTGGCGGCGGAGTTCGGGCGTGACACGAGGCGGTGGAGGTTCGTACTGTTCGGCAATATGAGTATGAATGTGTCATTTCATGTCATACTGTGCAGGTGAAGTTGAAGGAATGGGCCAGCGTTCAGGGTGTTTCGTACCGAACCGCCCTGAACTGGTTTCATGCCGGAACGTTGCCGGTGCCCGCCCGTCAGCTCCCCACCGGCACGATCCTTGTTGACCCACCAGCGCTGTCATCAGGTCGGGCCGTGGCGTACTGCCGAGTGTCCTGCTCAGATCAGCGCGCCGACCTCGAGCGCCAAGCCGGCCGGGTAGCGCAGGCGTGTGGCAGCCGCGGAATCACGCTGTCCGAGACGGTCACCGAGGTCGGGTCAGGTCTGGACGCCCATCGCCCCGAACTACGGAAACTGTTGTCGGATCCGACGGTGATCACCATCGTGGTCGAGCATCGGGATCGGCTGGCACGGTTCGGTGTCGAACACCTCGAGGCCGCGCTGTCCGCATCCGGGCGGGGCCTGGTGATTCTCGAAGATGGCGAGGTCGACGACGACCTGGTTCAGGACATGGTAGACGTGCTCACTTCCCTGTGCGCTCGGTTATATGGTCGCCGGTCCGCGCGAGGGCGCGCCGAAGCTGGTATTCGTGCCGCCGCGGACGAGCCAACAAGATGAGCCGAGTAATCCAGGCGTACAGGTTCGCACTCGACCCGACCGTAGGTCAGGAGGAAGGGCTTCGGTCGCATTGTGGTGGACAACGATTCGCCTACAACTGGGCCTTGGCCGCAGTGATGGCGAATCTCGACCAGCGCACCGCGGAACGCTCCTACGGGATCGCCGAAGCGGACCTGACACCGCCGGTGGGCTGGTCTGCCTATAGCCTGCGCAGGAACTGGAACTTGGCCAAAGACGTTGCGGCACCGTGGTGGGCGGAGAATTCGAAGGAGGCGTACTCCTCGGGGTTGGCGAATCTGTCGACGGCCCTGTTGAATTGGTCGAACTCTCGATCCGGGAAGCGGAAGGGGCCCAAGGTTCGGTTCCCGAGGTTCAAGGGTAAGCGGGCCGCATGGTCGTGCCGGTTCACCACCGGGGCGTTCGGCCTCGCCGACGCTGATCGCCGACACGTGAAGCTGCCCCGCATCGGGACTATCCGCACCCACGAGTCCACCCGGAAACTGGCTCGCCGGATTGAGGCGGGGGCCGCTCGAATCCGGTCTGCCACCGTATCTTTCGACCGGGGCCGGTGGTTCGTCTCGTTCTCCGTCGAAGTCGAACGTGTCGCACCGACACCGCCGCGAACGGAGTCGACGGTGGGGGCGGACCTGGGGATCAAGTCCCTCGCGGTCCTGTCTACCGGTGAGGTGATCGAGAACCCGCGCCATCTCGAGCACGCGCAGAAGGCGTTGCGGCGTCTCGGGCGCCAAGCTGTTCGCCGGACGGCCCCGGACCGACGAACCCGGCAGCAGCCCTCGAACCGGTGGCGAAAAACCGTGGCGCGCATCGCCCGCGTGCACGGGTACGTGGCCGACGCCCGACGCGACGGGCTCCACAAACTCACCACCAGACTGGTCACCGCGCATACCGTGGTGGTGGTCGAGGACCTGAATGTGGCCGGGATGGTCCGCAACCGGCGGTTGGCCCGGCACATCGCTGGCGTCGGGATGGGCGAGTTTCGCCGTCAGGTCGAGTACAAGGCCGCTTGGTCCCGAACCCGGGTGCACATCGCGCACCGGTGGTATCCCAGCTCCAAAACGTGTTCGGCCTGTGGTGTGGTGAAAGCCAAACTGCGCCTGTCCGAACGCATCTTCACCTGCGATGGTTGCTGTGTGAGCATTGATCGTGATCTCAACGCGGCCCGCAACCTCGCCGCGCTTGTTGATGTGTCCTCCCCGAGTTGCGGGGCGACGGAAAACGAGCCCGATGGAAACCCATGTCAGCCCCGCACTGTGCGGGCAGCGGGTATCGCCACGGGAAGGCCAGCGCCTACTGGCGTGGGGTCAACGTCGACACCGCAAGGTGCCGACTCAGGATACGTTTTACACGTTTCCTGAACGGTGTGCTTCCCTGCGTCTGGGGCGTCTTTGCGGCACAGTGGTGTCATGACGAACCCGAGGAAACGGGGGCGCTCCCGGGAGGCTGCTCCGGCGGCGCAGGCGCGGAAGGTGCCGGGGGCGGATTTGTTGTCGGCGGCTCAGGCGGCGGTGGGGGCCGCGCAGACCGCGGCGGGGCAGGCCATCGATGCCGCTCAGCAGACGGCGGGGTATGCCTTCGACGCGGCGGTTCGGTTGCCGCCCGCTTCGGCGCAGTTGGCCGCGCAGTTGCCGGATCTGGTGGAGAACCTGTCGATCGCGGTGGAGCGGCTCAACAACACCATCGATCGGCTCGATCGGACATTGGCGCTGGCTGATCCGGTGTTCGCCACCTACGACCGGTTGTTGCCGCGGCTCGAGGCGCTGATCTCCCTGGGTGAGGACGTGTTGGGCGCGGTGGCGAAGCTGCCCGGTGTCGGGTTGCTCGGGCGGATCACCGGGCGTGGGGGCGAGGAACCCGCGCCGGAACCGGAGCCGGACAAGCGCGGCCGCCGCCGGCGGTGACACTCATGGTCCTGGCGTCAGCGCCCGGAATGTCGCGGCCGCCTTGAGCACCATCTCCGCGTACTCGTCCTCGGGATCGGAATCCAGGACGATCGCGCCGCCCGCGCCGATCCGCCATTCGTCGTCGTAGCGGACGGCCGTGCGGATGACGATATTGAGGTCGGCGGTGCCACCGAGGCCGAGGAAGCCGATGGTGCCCGAATAAATACCGCGCGCTTCGGTTTCCAGTTCGTCGAGGATCTCCATGGTCCGCAGCTTCGGCGCGCCGGTCATCGAACCGCCGGGGAAGCAGGCGCGCAGGCAGTCGATCACGCCGGCGTCGTGGCGCAGGGTCCCGCGCACGGTCGATACCAATTGGTGCAGGGTGGAATAGGTCTCGGTGTCCATCAGCTTCGGGACGTGCACCGAGCCGACCTCGCAGACCCGACCGAGGTCGTTGCGCAGCAGATCGACGATCATCAGGTTCTCGGCACGGGTCTTCGGGTCGTCGGCCAGTGCGCGACGCAGGCGCTCGTCCTCGTCGGTGGTCCGTCCGCGCGGGGCGGTGCCTTTGATCGGCTTGCTCTCGACCACCCGGTCCCGGTCGATCTCGAGAAACCGTTCCGGCGAGGAGCACGCCACATCCAGCCCGTCGAAGCGCAGGTAGGCGGCATACGGTGCGGGATTGCAGCGGCGCAGTCGCCGGTAGACAGCGAGCCCGTCATCGGGCGCGGCGGCGACGGCGACCGCGTCGGTGAGACAGATCTCGTAGGACTCGCCCGCGTGCAGCCGCTCCTGACAGACCGCGATATCGGCCAGATAGCGGTCGCGGCCACGCACCAGATGCGCCTGCACCGCGTCGGGATCGGCGGGCACGGGCAGGTCGGGGGGATTGGCCCAGGTCGGCAGATCGTCGAGGGCGCCGGAAGTCGCACGCAGCCACTGCTCGGCGTCGCGCTCGGTAGCGGGTTCGCTCAGGGCGAGCAGGTGGGTTCGTCCTGCCTCGTGGTCGACCACGATCAGGCGGTCGGCGAAAATCCACTGGGCATCAGGAGTGGGGGAGCGGTGGGCATTGCGGCCACCGCAGTCGGCCTTCACCTCGTAGCCGAGATAGCCGACGTAGCCGCCCGCGAAGTCGAAGGGCAGCGGCGGGGTTTCGCAGTGCCGGGCCCGGAGTTCGCGGTCGAGATAGTCCAGGACCGTGCCCGCGACGGTCCGGCTGCCCGCGACGTCTGTCACGGTGACGGAGCCGTCGCCGACCCGGTAGCTCACGATCTCGGCATGCGGCCCGCGCGCGTCACCGAGAAAGGAGAACCGGTCGAGGCCTGGTTCGACGTGCTCGCTGTCGAGCCAGAACGCGCTCGCAGCGTCGGCACAGCGGTGCAGGAAGATCGCTTCGGTGTCGATCGCTCGCTCGATCACCCTGTGCTGCAAGCGAAATGAGCGCTCGGGCGAAGCGGGACCCACGACCGCGGGTCCGCGCACGACTACCGGCGCGCCGACTTGCGCGCGCGCTTTGGTGAGGTCGGCGAAGTTGCGCAGCAGCGCGGCACCGAATTCGCTCGACACCGACTCGGGATGGAACTGCACACCCCACTGCGGCCGCTCGCGATGACGCACCCCCATGATCACCCCGTCGCTGGTCGACGCGGTCACCTCGAGCGTCGCGGGCAGCGGGTCCCTGGCCGCGAGCGAGTGGTAGCGCACGACAGTGAAGCCCTGCGGCAGACCGGCGAACAGGTCCCGATCGTCGTGGGTCACCTGATCGAGGAAACCGTGCCTGGCCTGCGGCGCGCGCTCCACCGTCCCGCCCGCGCCGAGCACGATCCCCTGGTGGCCCAGGCACACACCGAGCAGCGGCAGCTCGGTCTGCGCGATCAACGCCGTCGACACCCCCATGTCACGGGCCCGGTCCGGACGGCCAGGGCCGGGCGAGATCACCACATTGTCGAAGTGATCCAGGGTCAGGGAGCCTTCGGCCTCGTCGTTGCGCACGACGGTCGGCTCGCTCCCGTTGACCTCGCTGATCAGCTGATAGAGGTTGTAGGTGAACGAGTCGTAGTTGTCGATCAAGAGCGTGCGCATCGTGGCAGAGACATTACGCCGGGCGCGCGCGTACTCATTCCAGCGCAGTCACCACCGATGTCGGGGCACAATGTGCGGCATGGCTGTTTCTCAACCTGTCGATGTTGACCCGGCGATCGCGGATTTCGCGGCGATCGGGCGGTGGATGGACGAACAGGGCTTGCCCGGCGCGGAATTCGGCGCGGTCACCGCGCTCGGTGGCGGCACCCAGAACGTGATGCTGCGCTTCGCCCGGGGCGGGCGCGAGTATGTGCTGCGGCGCGGGCCCAAGCATCTGCGCGCCAAGAGCAATGAGGTGATCGGCCGGGAATCGCGACTGCTCGCCGCGATCGCGCAGACCGAGGTGCGTTCGCCGAGGGTGATCGCCGCCTGCGACGACGAGTCGGTGATCGGCGCGGTGTTCTACCTGATGGAACCCATCCGCGGCTTCAACCCGCAGACCGAACTGCCCGCGCTGCATGCCGGTGATCCCGAGATCCGGCGCCAGATGGGCCTGTCCGCGGTCGAGGCCATCGCCCGGCTCGGCGCTCTCGACTACCAGGCGCTCGGCCTCGACGACTACGGCCGCCCCGCGGGTTTCCTCGAACGTCAGGTACCGCGCTGGCTGCGCGAGCTCGACTCCTACAACGCCAACGCGGGCTACCCCGGCCCGCAGATCCCCGGTGTCGACCGGATCGGTGACTGGCTCGAACGTCACCGGCCGACGGACTGGTTGCCCGGCATCATGCACGGCGACTGCCACCTGGCGAACATGATGTTCGACTACGACGGTCCCGAGGTGGCGGCGATGGTCGACTGGGAGATGTCGACCATCGGTGACCCACTGCTCGACCTCGGCTGGCAGCTGGCGACCCGACCCGAGCCCGGCACCGTCGGCGCGGGCCTGATGGGCAGCCTCGGTACCGTCGGTGGCCTGCCGAGCGCGGCGGAGATGGTCGAGCACTACGGCAAGTTCTCCGACCGCGACCTGGGCGCGGTCACCTGGTACACCGTGCTGGCCTGTTTCAAGCTGGGCATCGTCCTCGAGGGCACCTACGCACGGGCGTTCGCGGGCAAGGCACCCAAACCGGTCGGCGACTTCCTGCATGCGGTGACGCTGGAACTGTTCGAACAAGCCAACCAGCTCGCCGAATGATGCCCGGATCTCGGCGATAGTTGGCTTGATATTGATGGAGCGCAAGAAGCGGACACCCTAGGCTGACTTCCATGATCGTTCCCGACACCAAGAACTGGACCTGGGTCCTCGAACGTGCCTGCGCCGAGTGTGGATTCGATGCCGAGTACACCGCGTACTCGGCCATCCCCGACAGCGTCCTCGACAGCGCCACCCGGCTCGGCTCGGCGCTCGAACGCGACGACGCGCGGGTGCGTCCGGACGAGCTGACCTGGTCTGTTCTCGAATACGGCGCGCACGTGCGCGATGTGTGCCGGATCTTCGACACCAGGCTCGCGCTCATGCTGGCCGGTGACGGTGTCGAGGTGCCGCGGTTCGGGAACTGGGATCAGGACGCGACCGCGGTCGCCGACCGCTACGGCGAACAGGACCCCGCTGTCGTCGCACGGGACTTGGCCGTCGCCGCTGATCGGGTGGCCGCCGCGTTCGCCTCGGTGCCGTCGGATCGGCTCGACCGGCGGGGTGCGCGCAGCGACGGATCGCTGTTCACGGTCACCTCGCTGGGTCGGTACTTCCTGCACGACCTCGTGCACCACGTCCATGACGTGCGCGGATAGAAAACAATCGAAATTTTTCTAGAACGTGTTTCAGAAATCGGAGATTTGTCGCTAGGGTGAGTGCAGTCACAACGAGGCACGAGCTTGGCGAGAGGTCTACCGGCATGAAGACGAAGGGCGCGATCCTGTGGGGCACCGATCAGCAATGGTCGGTCGAGGAGATCGAGGTCGGCGACCCCGTCGCCGGTGAAGTGCAGATCCGGATGGAAACGGCGGGCATGTGCCACTCCGACCATCACATCGTCACCGGGGCGACGCCGATGCCGGCGTTCCCGGTGATGGGCGGGCACGAGGGCGCGGGTGTCATCACCAAGCTCGGCCCGAACTGTCCGGCCGACCTGGCCGTGGGCGACCACGTCATCCTGTCGTTCATCCCCGCCTGCGGGCGCTGTCCCTCGTGCGTCGCGGGCAACATGGCGCTGTGCGACCTGGGTGCCGGACTGCTGATGGGCCAGGCGATTTCGGACGGCACCTACCGCATCCAGGCACGTGGCGAGAACGTCATCCCGATGTGCCTGCTCGGCACGTTCGCCCCGTACATGACGGTGCACCACACCTCCGTGGTGAAGATCGACCCCACCATCCCGTTCGAGGTGGCCTGCCTCGTCGGCTGTGGTGTGCCGACCGGATTCGGTTCCGCGACCCACGTGGCGCAGGTGGAGCCGGGCGAGACCGTGGTGATCGCGGGCATCGGTGGCGTCGGCATGAGCGCATTGCAGGGCGCTGTGCTCTCCGGTGCGTCGAAGGTCATCGCCATCGACCCGAATCCGTGGAAGCGGGAGCAGGCGCAGAAGTTCGGCGCCACCCACACCTACGAGAGCATGGCCGCCGCGATCATGCCGATGATCGAGGCCACCGAGGGGCGGATGGCCGAGAAGGTCATCCTCACCATGGGTGAGATGCACGGCGACTACGTCGAAGAGGGCCTGATCCTCACCGGCAAGGCGGGCACTCTGGTCGTCACCTCGATGGGCCGGATGGACGCGAGCGACGTCAAGATGAACAGCTTCCTGCTGTCGATGTTGCAGAAGACGGTGAAGGGCACCATCTTCGGTGGTGGCAACGCCCGCCAGGACGCGCCCCGGCTGCTGTCGCTCTACAAGGCGGGCCAGCTCAATCTCGACGACATGGTCACCCGCAGCTACTCGCTCGAAGAGATCAACCAGGGCTACCAGGACATGCTGGACGGCAAGAACATTCGCGGGATCATCCGCTACACCGAAGCCGACTGGTAGTCAGCTCTCACCTGCCCGCTCGGCGAGGCGGACCGCGACCCGAGCGATCAGGTCGTACGGAATCGGTTCGCCGAGTGGGAATTTCAAGGTGCCATGACCAGGACCTTCTTCGGATGACCCGCGGCCTCGAGCCGACCGTCTCGCAGCAGCAGGCAGTGGTCGGCTCTGCTCGCCTCGTCGAGGTCGTGGGTGGCCTGCACGACGGTCACGCCGGCCGCGCTGATCTGCGCCAGTGCCCGGGAGATCTCGGCCTGCGAGGTCTCGTCCAAGCCTGCCGCCGGTTCGTCGAGCAGCAGCAGATCGGACTGCTGCGCCAAGGCCTGCGCGAGCAGGGTGCGCTGGCGTTGACCGCCTGACAGGGTGTCGAGCCGCCGAGCCGCCAAGTCGGTGAGCGCCATTCTTTCCAGGCAGGTGCGCGCGATCTCGCGATCCGCACCGGTCAGTCGCCGCCACGGTCCGCGGTGCGCCCAGCGGCCCATCGCGACCACTTCCGCCACGGTGATCGGCAGGGTCGGCGGAATCGCCGTGTGCTGCACCACGAAGGCGGGGCGCCCGGTGGTGGTCCGGTGCACCGACCCCTTGTGCGCCGCCACGGTTCCAGCGAGGACGCCGAGCAGGGTCGATTTTCCCGAGCCGTTGGGTCCGACGATCGCGGTCACCTGCCCGCGCGGGATCGTGGCGGTCACCTCGCGGAGCACGGGTTGCCGGGCGTAGCCGGCGCTCAGGTGCTCGATCCGGATTGCTGCGTCATCTGTGTGCTGCATCTCACCTCAATTGAAACGATAATCATTTTCAGTATATCGTCTCGCGCTATGGAGTGGCTGTTCGCCCCGTTCGAGGTGGCTTTCGTGCAACGCGCGCTGTGGGGTGGGCTGCTCGTATCGTGCGTGTGCGCCCTCGCCGGGACCTGGGTGGTGGTGCGCGGCATGGCATTTCTCGGCGACGCGATGGCGCACGGGATGCTGCCCGGCGTCGCGGTCGCGGCGTTGCTCGGTGGGAACCTGATGATCGGTGCGGCGATCAGCTGTGCCGCCATGGCGGCCGGGGTGTCGGTGCTGAGCCGCGGCAAGCGTTTCGCGCCGGATACCGCAATCGGGCTGCTGTTCGTCGGGATGCTCGCGGCCGGGGTGATCATCGTGTCGCGGTCGCAGTCCTTCGCGGTGGATCTGACCGGGTTCCTGTTCGGTGATGTGCTGGCCGTGCGTGCCGTCGACCTGTGGTATCTCGTTGCGGCCCTTGGTATCGCGCTGGTGGTGGCGGTGCTCGGCCATCGCGCGTTCGTGGCGCTGACCTTCGATCCGCGCAAGGCACAGACCCTCGGGCTGCATCCGAAGGTGGCGCATGCGGCGCTGGTGGGGTTGGTGACAGTGGCGATCGTGGCGTCGTTTCATGTGGTGGGGACGCTGCTGGTCTTCGGATTGCTGATCGCGCCGCCGGCTGCCGCGGTGTTCTGGTCGAACCGGGTGCCGGTGGTCATGGCGGTCGCCGCGCTGATCGGTGGACTGTCCACTATTGGGGGACTGGTCATTTCGTGGCACGCGGGGACCGCCGCCGGGGCGACCATCGCGGCCGTCGCTGTCGGCTCGTTCTTCGTGTCCGCGATTGTCTCCGCGCTGCGGGAGCGGATCGGTCGGGTGGGAGTGGTCGCGCTTGCCGCCGTGCCGTTGGTCGGCTGTGGGGCAGGGGAGGCGCCGGTCGTCGAGGAGACGGTGCCGCACGGGTTCGTCGCCGGTGCGCAGGAGATGAGTGAGGCCCAGACTCGCGTGGTCGTCGCCGATGCGGTCGGGGCGGTGCGGGTGATCGATCTGCTGAGCGGCGACGTCACGCCGGTCGGCGCCGGTGCCCCGGAAAGTGTTCGAGCGCAACCACAGCCGAGCACGCCGGGGAGCGCTCCGCCGTCGTCGAGCAGCGGCGACCCGAAGGTGTCGACCATTGGAGCGGTTGGCGACGGGCGCTTCGCGTACCTCAGTTCGGGTGCGTCGGTACAGGTCGTGGACAGCGGGGCGTGGACCGTCGACCACGGTGACCACCGGCACTACTACCGGGCGCGGATCCGGGAAGTCGGTGTGGTCGCTGCGGGCGATGGAGGTTCGGCTGCCGGGCCGGGCACCGACAGTGTGTCCCCGGGAGCGAGTGGTTCCGGCCGATCGGGTTCAGGACCGGAAGGCGGCAGCGCCGCGGAGGTTTCCGGTGACTCGGGTGGCCGGCCGGACCGCGGTTCCGGGGTCGTCGGTGCTTACAGTGACGCCGCCGTCGCGTCGGTTGTGCTCGGCTCCGGTGCGACGATCTTGTTCGACCGTGGAGTGCTGGACGGCGGTGTCGCCCAAGCGCAACACCGGGTCGACGGCATCGCGGTGCCCTATGCCGAGCGGATCGTCGTCGCAGGCAGCTCGGGTCGGGTCGAGGTGCGCGGGCGTGACGGCGCGGCGGGACAGGTGCAGTCCGCCGCCTGTCCGCAGCCGAAGGGGCAGGCCGTGACCAGGCTCGGAGTCGTTTTCGGTTGTGCCGACGGAGCACTCGTGGTGGCGCAGCGCGACGGCGCTTTCGTCGCCGAGAAGATTCCCTACCCGGTGCAGACATCGGACCGCGCGAGCGGGTTCACCCACCGCCCCGGCAGTACCACCCTGACCGCGATCGCAGGCCGCGACGCCGTCTGGACACTCGACATCAGGAACAAGACCTGGACCCGGACTCCGATCGCCGACCCGGTCGCGGTGAACACCGCGGGCGAGGGATCGTCGTTGCTGGTCCTCACCCGCGACGGTGTGCTGCACGGGATCGACCCCGTCACCGGCACGGAGA
The DNA here is from genome assembly GCF_052814245.1 of Nocardia sp. IBHARD005. Classification (NCBI taxonomy): domain Bacteria; kingdom Bacillati; phylum Actinomycetota; class Actinomycetes; order Mycobacteriales; family Nocardiaceae; genus Nocardia; species Nocardia sp. IBHARD005. Next base: position 5,915,122 of record NZ_CP199935.1, on the reverse strand, counting down.
CAGCGCATACCGCGCTGATCGCCGGACCTGTCGAAGGCGATCCGGTGATCTGCGTCGACCCGGAGCGCGCCTATGTCAACGATTCTCGGGCGCGCATCGTCCACGAGATCGCCTACAACGACAACCTGCGCGTCGCGCGCACGTTCTCGCTGGACATCGCGCCCTCGCTGATGGTGGAGACAGGCCTGTGAAGCACCTATCCCTCGACATCGAGCCGTCGACGCGGCGCCGGCGCTCTCGGGCAAGCGGCCCGGCCGGGGCTGAACGAGTTCTCGCGGTGCCTGCGAGCTCGGTGTCCTCGGCGCGCCGTGTTGGCCGAATCCTGCTGGCGGCCCGCACTTTCCGCGTCCGCCGCGCGCCGGGAGCCAGCGTGCCGAGAGCCGGCGTGGCGATGAGCCGGACGGCTCGACTGTTCGTCGCGGCCGCCCTGCTCGTCCCGTTGATCGCCGCGTGTACAAGCGGGACCGAGCGGTCCGGGATTGTGGTGACCACGAACATTCTCGGCGACCTGACCAGGGTGGTCGTGGGTGACACGGTGCCGGTGACGGTGTTGATGCAGGCGGGCGCCGATCCGCATTCGTTCGCGATCTCCGCCCGTCAGGCGGCCGAGATCGAGCGAGCCGCGCTGGTGGTGCACAACGGGCTCGGGCTCGAAGAAGGAGTGGCCCGGCACGTGCAGGCTGCTGTGGCGGCGGGAGTGCCGGCGATTGCCGTCGCCGAGCGAGCGGACCCGATCCAGTACGCCTCCGATGAATCCGCGGGACAGCCTGATCCGCACTTCTGGACCGATCCGGCGCGGGTCCGCATGGCCGTCGAGGCGATCAGCGCGGAGGTGCTCGCCGAGGTCGACGGCGTCGATGCCGGTGCGGTGCAGGCGAATACGCAGCGCTACCTCGGCGAACTCGACCAGCTCGATCGATGGATGACCGACCGTTTCGCCGCGATCCCGGCCGAGCGCAGACAGCTGGTCACCGACCATCACGTCTTCGGTTATCTCGCACAGCGTTTCGGGTTCCGGGTGATCGGTGCGGTCATTCCCAGCGGCACCACCCTGGCCTCGCCGAGTGCGTCCGACCTCGACGGACTCGCCCACGCGATCAGGACCGCGGGCGTGAGCGCGATCTTCGCCGATTCTGCACAGCCCGAACGTCTTTCGCGTGTGCTCGCCGAACACACCGGACTGCAGGTGCAGGTGGTCGCCCTGCACACCGAATCACTGACTCGGCCCGGTGAGGGTGCGGCGACCTATCTGGAGATGGCGCGCGCCAACACCGAGGCCATCGCCCGCGGCTTATCCGGGCCGACCACGTAATCCACGCACGAAGAGATGGAGCAACACATGAACAGGTCGCGGACCACCACGATGGTGGCCCTGTCCGGGGCGCTCGCCTCGGTGCTGGCGCTGAGCGCTTGTGGCACAGAAGATTCCGCCCACGACCACGAGCACACCCCGGGCGCCGAACCGATCGCCCTCACCTATGACGGCGGTATCTACGTCCTCGACGGCGCCTCGCTCGCCCAGGAAGGTGAGGTAAAGCTCGAAGGGTACAACCGCCTCAACCCGGCCGGCGACGACGACCACCTGATGGTGTCGACCAAGGACGGCTTCCGTGTCTTCGATGCCTATGCCGCCGAGTTCACCGGAACCGACTACGCCGCAGTCAAACCCGGCCACGTGGTGCGGCACGCGGGCAAGACCGTGCTCTTCGCCGATGGCACCGGCGAGGTCACCATCATCGACACGGACAAGATCGACAGCGGCACTTCGTCCGAGGTCTACCAGGCTGCCACTGCGCACCACGGCGTCGCCCTCGAGCTGAGCAACGGGAACCTGCTGGTCACCCTCGGCACCGAGGACGCGCGGGTCGGCCTCATGGCCCTCGACAAGGACCGCAAGGAGATCGCCCGCACCGAGGACTGCCCCGGCGTCCACGGCGAAGCCGCCGCCGAGGGGGAAGCTGTGGTGGTCGGCTGCCGGACCGGCGCCGTCGTCTACCGCGACGGCAAGATCACCAAGGTGACCAGCCCGACCGCCTACGGCCGGATCGGCAATATGTCCGGCAGTGCGGTGTCCCCGATCGTGCTCGGCGACTACAAGCAGGACAAGGAGGCCGAACTCGAACGCCCGCAGCAGATCTCGCTGGTGAACACCGCCGACGGCACGCTGCGACTGGTCGACATCGGCACCAGTTACACCTTCCGCTCGCTGGGGCGGGGCCCGCAGGGTGAGGCGCTGGTGCTCGGCACCGACGGCAAGATCCACGTGATCGACCCGGTCGCGGGCAAGGAAGTTCGCACCATCCCGGTGATCGGCACCTGGCAGGAGCCACTCGACTGGCAAGCCGCTCGCCCGGCCCTGTTCGTCCGCGACGGCATCGCCTACGTGAGCGACCCAGCGAACAAGCAGGTGCACCGCGTCGACCTGGCCGATGGAAAAGTCACAGCCACGGCCACACTCGCCGCATCGCCGAACGAGATCACCGGCGTCACCGCACACTGAGACCGGTGCGCGTCCGGCCGGGGTGTGAGCCGGACGCGATCGCGGTGCCGCCCCAAGAGACCGGTCTCTTCGTGCAATCGGGCTCGTTTCAGTCAAGATACTGACTGGGCGCAGCCCGATTGCACGATCAGGCCGGACGATCGCTGGTCTAGCGCCCGATCACCAGGCCGGCACCGGGCGCCTGATCGGTCGCCGGATCGTTCAGGATGACGATATCGGGGCTACCGCTTCGCGCACCGCACGACGACCTCGCGCAGGTTGCGGCTGCGCACATCGTCGAGAATCGCCATGCCGAGACGGTTCATGCTGTAACCGAAGCCCACTCCGGTTGCCGGGTCGGCGAATCCGAACGAGCCACCCAAACCGGTGGTGCCATAGGCGCGTTTGTCCGAGCCGAAGCGGAAGGTGCCGCGCGACTTGCGGAAACCGAGGTGGTAGCGGCTCTTGGTGTGCAAGACCAGGTCATCGGCGGGCACATCGTCGGCGGTGTCGGCGGCGGCGAGCAGGTCGAGAACATCGTCGCTGATCGGCAGCGCGCCGGTGCGGCCCGCCGCGGCACCGTAGACCTTCGCCAGCGCGCGGGCATTGCCGACACCGTTCATGCCGGGCCATTCGATTTCGAGGAACTCCCGCCGCGCCGCCCGTGCGGGGGCACCCGGGCGCGGATTGGTCAGTGCCGCATAGGAGTGTCCACGCTTGGCATAGACCTCACCGCCGATGCGAAGCGGCAGATCACGGCGCTCATAGCGCCAGATGTCCCAGCCCTTGGTCGCCGAGAGTTGGGCGACCCGGTCCATCGACTCGGTCTCGGGCAGTCCGATGAACAGATCGGCGCCGACCGGGGCCGCGATCTCCTCGGCGAAGAACCGCCCGAGGCTACGGCCCGCCGGATCCACCCGCCGCAGCAATTCGCCCTGATACAGCCCCAGCGTCAGCGCGTGATAACCGTGCCGGGTGCCGGGCTCCCAAGCCGGTTTCTGCGCGGCGAGCAGCTCACCGAGGGCATCGCGATCGATCAGTTCCCGCAGGTTCACGATCCGGTCCAGCCCGGACAGCCCGGCCTGATGATCGATCAGCTGACGTACGGTGATCCGCTCCTTGCCGTGCGCGCCGAACTCCGGCCAGTACTTCGCCACCGGCGCCTCGTAGTCGAGCAGCCCTCGCGACACCGCCGTCGCGAGGGTGAACGCCGACATGCCCTTCGACGAGGAGAACACCGGCACGATCGTGTCGCGCTCCCACGCCACCTCGCGTTTGCGGTCGCGATGGCCTGCCCACAGGTCGACCAATGGCTGGTCGCCGGCGTAGACGGCGACGGCGGCGCCGATCTCGCCGTGATCGGTGAAGTTGCGGCGGAAGGCGTCGGCGACGGGGCCGAAACCGGCCGCCACGTCGCCGTGGATCGATGGTGCGGTGCTCATGGTGTCCTCGATCGTAGCCGCGTCTCGTACGCTGCCGATATGCGATCGTTGCAGCAGGTTCAGCACTGGCCGGTCAGATGCGCCGCCGCCGCCGTGGTCACCGCCGACGGTGCGTCGACCATCGGCGATACCGAGCGGGTGTTCCGGCTGGCCTCGGTCACCAAACCGCTCGTCGCTTATGCCACGCTCGTGGCGCTCGAGGAAGGCGCGGTCGAACTCGACCAGCCTGCGGGTCCGCCCGGTTCGACCGTGCGGCATCTGCTCGCCCACACCTCGGGCGTCGCGTTCGCCACTGCCGAGGTTCTCGCCGCACCCGGCGCCCGCCGCATCTACTCGAGCGCGGGGTTCGAACTGCTCGCCGATTTTCTCACCGACCAGACCGGTATCGAATTTCCGCGGTATCTGCGCGAGGCGGTTTTCGAGCCGCTCGGCATGTCCACGGCGGTCCTCGACGGTTCCGCCGGCCACGCGGGCAGTGCCTCCCTCGCCGACCTCACGCTATTCGCCACCGAGTTGCTGACACCTCAATTGATATCTCGGCAAACCCTGGACGACGCGACCTCGGTGCAATTCCCCGACCGCGACGGGGTCCTGCCCGGATACGGCTCCCAGCGTCCCAACGACTGGGGATTGGGATTCGAAATCCGCGACGGGAAAACCCCGCACTGGACGGGCACAGCCAATTCCGCCGGTACCTACGGGCACTTCGGCCAGTCCGGCACCTTCCTCTGGGTCGACCCGGAAATCGGAGTGGCGACAATCGCGCTGAGCGACGAGAATTTCGGTGATTGGGCCAGAACAGCGTGGCCGAAATTCAGCGATTCCGTTATCGCAGAGACACATAACACGCAGTAAAGTAACACGCGCAACACCGCACACTTCAGTACACTCGTGCCACGCCAGACCGCGACGGGCCGTTGGGGAAGACGTTCCTTGTCGAGGCTGGAGGTGTTGGTAAGTGCGCGCATCGAGTCAGTTCGCTGACGCGACGGCGGGTGTGGTGTACATCCACTCATCGCCCGCCGCGTTGTGCCCTCACGTGGAATGGGCGCTGTCCACCGCGCTCTCCTCGCCCGCGAAATTGCGCTGGAACACCCAACCGGCCGACGGGCAACTCCGCGCGCGCAGCGACTGGATCGGCCCGGTCGGTACCGCGGCCCGGATTGCCCAATCATTGCGCACCTGGCCGGTCCTGCGTTTCGAGGTTACCGAGGACCCGAGTGAGGGCGTCGACGGCGAACGCTACAGCTTCGTCCCCGCCCTCGGTCTCTGGCACGGGTCCACCGGCGCCAACGGCGACGTGATGCTGGGCGAAATGCGATTACGCGCCTTACTCCAAGCCGCCGAAGAACTCGACGTCCACGAAACCTTCGACCTCTCCACCGAACTCGACCGAGCACTGGGAGCGCCGTGGGACGAGGACCTCGAGGCATACCGGCAGGGGACCTATTGCACGGGCGCCGAAGTGACCTGGTTGCGACGAGACGTCGGCTGAATCAGCGTCGTGATCTCACCGAAGTCAGTGACAGCTGTCAGGACTCACCTGGCCAGCGGTACGGGCGCGTCGAGCCTGCCCAGCTTCTGCGGATTGCGCACCACATACAGCCAGGTGATGCGGCCGTTCTCGATGACCAGACTGATCGCGGAATCGAACTCGCCGCCCGCATCCGCTCGCAGCGCGGGGGCGCCGTTGAGCCATGCCCGTTCGAGTGCGGCGCCCGGTGCGAGGCGGGGCAGCTGGGCAAGGAATCTGGCGACCGTCCGGGAGCCGAGCATCGGCTTCGTGAACGCCTTGGCGATGCCGCCGCCGTCGGCCACGAAAACGATATCGGGCGACATCACGTCGAGTAGGCCTTGGATATCGCCGGTGTTCGCGGCGGCGCGGAACCGATCGATCACCGCTTCCTGCTCGGCTCTGCCCACATGCACGCGGGGGCGTCGGGCGGCGACGTGGTCGCGGGCCCGGTGCGCGATCTGCCGCGCGGCCGCCGGTGTCTTGTCGACCGCCGCCGCGATCTCGTCGTAGGACATGCCGAACACTTCGTGCAGCACGAACACCGCGCGTTCGGCCGGGCCGAGTGTTTCGAGCACCGTGAGCATCGCGATCGAGACGCTCTCGGCGAGCTCGATGTCGTCGGCCACATCGGGGCTGGTGAGCAGCGGCTCCGGCAGCCACTGCCCGACGTAATCCTCTCGACGGCGCGCCAGTGAGCGCATCCGGTTCAGGGCCTGCCGGGTGACGATGCGCACCAGGTACGCACGCGGATCCGCGATGTCGTGATCGCCGCGCGCGGCCCACCGCAGCCAGGTCTCCTGCACGACATCCTCGGCGTCGACGGCCGAGCCGAGCATTTCGTAGGCCACCGTGAACAGCAGGCTGCGGTGGGTCACGAAAGGGTCCTCCCGCGGGGCGGGGCTCATGACTGCGATGCTACTCCCGGCCGCGGGGTCGGCTTCGCCAGCGGCGCGAGACCGCAGGCCGCTGCGAACCCGTCCGACTCGATGCCGAGCGCCACGTTCGGGCGAGTGGTGAAATTCGCGAACGCGATCACGGCTGTGAGCTCGACGAGCGCCGCGTCGCCGAGCTGTTCGCGCAGGTGAGCGACCATTTCGTCGGTGACGGTCGGCTGGGTCCGAGTCATCGCCTCGGCGTATTCCATCACGTCTCGCTCCAGCGGAGAGAAGACGTCGGACTCGCGCCACCTCGGGACTTCGCGCGCCTTGTCGAGGTCGAGGTTGTGGTTGTGCGCCTCGAAGTAGTTGTAATCGAGGCACCAGGTGCAGCCGACCATCGAGGCCACCGCCATGTGCGCGAGGGACTTCAGTTGCTCGTCGCAGGCATCCCACTTCCTGACCTTGCTGCCGACTCCCGACATGCCCATCAGCACCTTCTGATTGTGCCAATAGACGCCGAGTGAACTGGGCACCTGCCCCAGCGCCTTCTTGACGAGCCTAGAGAGCAGTGCTCCTTTGATGCCGGTGATCTCTGCCGGGGGGATCCGGGGTGTGTCAGACATGTCGTCCTCCGTCCGTTCGGTGGGGTCGTACATGAAGACACCGTGGGGCGACCGTTTGTGACAGGTCGCCCGATCGACCAGTTGCCTCGGCATCTAGCGGATTCGCCGACAGCCGCAGCGGCTGTCTTCAGCTGTCCGTGCGTCGTGCCGGCAGGGCGATGCGGTCGAGATCGTGGGCGAGGACGGAGCCGGGAAAGGCTGCTTGTTCGGTGAACAGGTGATCCTCGCGCTCGGCATAGCGCTCTGAAAAGTGGGTCAGAACAAGGATTTTCACGCCACAAGTGCGCGCTACCTCGCCCGCCTGACGCGCCGTGAGATGGCCGCGTTCGTGCGCCTGATCTGTCTCGGAGTCGAGGAAAGTGGACTCGATGATCAGCATATCGACGCCGTCCGCGAGCTCGAAGATGTTGTCGCACAGGCGAGTATCCATGACGAAGGCCACCTTCTGGCCGGGTCGCGGTGCCGAGCATTCCTCCAGTAGTGGCCCCGGCAACGCACGGATCGCGGCACCGGAAATGCCGTGCTCACGCAGTTTCGCGGGCAGAAACGTTCGGCTGTCCGGTTCGGCGAGACGGTAGCCGTAGGTGGGGATGCTGTGGTCGAGGGGGAGTGCGGTGAGGGTGAAACCATTGCCTTGCAGCGTTTCGCCGGGGCCACTCACCGGGTGCTCGACGAGACTGGGCGAGCCGTAATAGCTCGTCGCGTACCTCAGTCGTTCCCAGTACTCGGTGCCCTGTGCGGGGTAGACGGCGTGCACGTCATGGGGCACTGCGTCGCGGCCGAGCCGCTGCACGATGCCGGGAACGCCCAGCGAGTGGTCACCGTGGAAATGGGTGACACACAGCCAATTCAGTTCGGTCGCCGACGCACCGGCGTGTGCCATCTGGCGCTGGGTACCCTCGCCGGGATCGAACAGCACGCCCTGCCCGTCCCAGCGCAGGAGGTAGCCGTTGTGGTTGCGACGGCGGGTGGGCACAGCCCCGGCTGTGCCGAGTACGACGAGTTCTCGTGTCGACATCGACCCATCCTGGCTGGTCGTCGTGTCGCTGTCACGTGGCCGCGATGATGAGATGGACCGAGTGCGTGCCGCCTGCCGAGGCTCGCGCCGATGACACAGCTTCCGGAGGACGACAATGGATCTGTTCGACTACGACGCCGAACTACGTCGGCACAATGCGCACTTTTTCGCCGCCGCGCGATTCGGTGCTGCTGATCGTGTGCTCGACATCGGTTGTGGCACCGGGCAGACCACACGGGAGGCGGCCCGTGCGGCCGTCGACGGGAGTGCGGTCGGGGTCGATATCTCGGCGGTGATGCTTGAACAAGCGCGTCGGATCAGCGCCGACGAAGGGCCGTCGAATATCAGTTTCGAGCTGGCGGACGCGCAGGTAAATCCTTTCCCGCCAGCACATTTCGACCTGTGCATCAGCAGGTTCGGTGTGATGTTCTTCGCTGATCCGGTCGCGGCGTTCACCAATATCGCGCGCGCACTGCGTCCCGGCGGCCGTCTCGCGTGGCTGGTCTGGCAAGGCCATGACCGCAACGAATGGGCATCGGTGTTCAGCGACGTCCTCGCCGCCGCGATAGCTACGCCCGGCCGCGGCCCGTTCTCCCTCGCCGACCCGAATGCCACCGAATCCATGTTGGCGACAGCAGGTTTCACCGATATCGACTTCACCGACATCGACGAGCCCGTGTACTACGGCCCCAACAGTGCGGCCGCCTACGACAACCTCCTTCGCCTGACCGGATTCACCGCCTTCCTCGCTGACCTCGAACCCGCGGAAGCCGAGCGAGCCCGAGCGCGGCTGCACGAGACCCTGGCCGACCATCAGACCGACAGCGGCGTGTACTTCGACTCGCGCGCTTGGCTCATCACCGCTCGTCGTCGGTGAGTAGTGGATGAGGCTGCGCGCAGGGTGAGGTAGCAGTTTCGGTTCGCGCAATCAATGCGGGTCGATCGGAGCGAGCTGTCGATTCGGAGTATGGGTGTCGATCTCTTCCCATGCGATCGGGCCGATATCGACTGGTATCGGGTGGCTGAGGTCGCACGGAGTGCGCCGACTCCGCGGCGTCACGGCGCGAGCTCTGTGATACCCCGACCGATCATCACTGCGGCGACGATGAGGAACAAGACCATCAGCACGGGCTTCTCGTTCGCTAGGAGCCAGACCTTCGCGCTCACCAGTTTGCCCTGCACGGCCTCACCGCCGCTCAGCCGAGCCAGCAGTGGTCCCGTGGCGGACACCGAGGCGACAAGGACGAACAGCGTGCCGACTGCGACTGCTTGCCCGAGCGGCAACCGCGCGTGGCCGATATCGACACCGGCCATCATTGCCAGGAGCGCGGTGCCGACGTCGAGAACGGCCACCAGCACCCCTAGGACGAAAGCGCGCGGGGGAGTCGTGCGGTCGACACGCCGCAGCAGCCGACTCGGTGTCGGGTCCTCGCCTGGCTTCGGCCGTTGGAACCACGTGCGCACGGCGAGTCCCGCGAGCAGGGCGCCCACGACAATTCTGCCGATCGACGTCGCCGTCGACGGATGTTCCCGGATGCTGAGATCGGCGGCGCCTGTGCTGAACAACACGGCGACGACGGCGACAATCGCGGTAATTCCGAGAAGGCGGCCGCCGACGTATGCGGAACCGCTGGCTCGCGCATTGTCCGACACCAGGATCAGCACGACCACGATCACCGGCAGCGGGCTGACCGCGATCGCAACGGCGAACGGCAGAATCTCACCGATGACACCCATCGGCCTCATCCGTCGTCTTTCTCGGGCCGCAACAGAATCACTGCGACTGCGATGGCAGCCAGCGGCACCGGCGCCATGACCAGGCCCAACGTGTGGATGGCGCCCAGCATGCTTTCGGTTGCGCCTTCGACAACCGCACGGGCTCGCTCCGGATCCAGGACGTTCGTTCCACCGCTGCCCGCGGTCGTCCCGCCGTGCGCCACGCGCAACGCCTCGCGCGCCTGTTCTTCCGTGATGTCGGTGCGCGCGAGCTTGTGCCGCCCGTCCTGGAGGAACATCGTCGTGCCCAGGAGCGCGAACAGGGTGGGTCCGAGTGAGTACGCGGCTTGGCCGGTCGCAGACTTCACGGCCGACACCGCTCCACCGAGATCGGCCGGCGCGCTGCTCATCATGATCGTGGACTGTGGCGTCTGGACAACCGCCCCGCCGACGGAGACGAGCGCGACCGCCGCGAACAGCACGATCATCGGGGTGTGCTCGCCGAGAGCGGTCAAGACGAGCAAGCCGGCGAGCAGAACCACCAACCCGGTGACGAGGACGGTCCGATCCCCGAAACGGCCCGCTGCCTTACCGGCACCGGTAGCTGCGAGCGCCTGCATGATCGTCGCGGGTACCAGGAGTAGTCCCAGCATCGCCGGCGACTCGCCGCGGATCGTCACGAGGTAGTACGCGAACAGAATCGTGCATCCACCGGTGAGGAAGTTGTAGGTGGCACCGGCGCAGACCGCGACCGTGAACCGGGTCGAACCGAAAATGCGCAGATCCACAGCGGGAGTCGGCGTGTGCAATTCACGCCAGCCGAATACGGCGCCGGCGAGGGCACCTATGGCGAGTGCGACGACGGTACCGATCTTCAGTCCTTCGGCGAGGCGCGAGATGCCGTAGACGGTGCAGAGCAGCGCGGCCGCGACGAGCGCGAGCCCCGCCAGATCGAGCTTGCGCTGTGCACGCAGAGTCTCCGGTACGAACCGCAGGGTGATGACCAGCGCTATGACCGCGACCACGGGCGTTACAAGGAATCCGGCACGCCAGCCGAAGTGCTCGGCGAGCAGGCTTCCGATCGCAGGCTGCGGAGCCGATACCGCGAACGAGGCTCCCAGATACCACGCGATCGCGCCTGCGCGCCGGTCGGGAGGGAACACGTCGTTCACGATTGCCAGCGACAGCCCGAGCAGGAGGGCAAAGCCCACACCGGCGCCGGCGCGGGCGACCATCAACGTCCCTGCGTTGGGGGCAGCCGACGCGACCAGGTTGAACACGATCGTCGAGAGCAGGCCGACGACGAACAGGCGCCTCTTGCCGAAACGGTCACCGAGCGCACCGGCACCCAGAACGGCGGCGGCAAGGGTAAGCGTCGCGAGACTCGCGACAAAACTCGCTGTGCTGCTGGTCATTCCGAGACCGGTACGCACCTGCGCGATGTCGGCGGAAAGAATCGTCGGATCCGCGTTCGCGATGCTGAACCCGAGCCCCATCGCGACGACGGTCATCGTTGCCGCGAGCCCGGTCACCTGCGGTGCGTGCACCACCGTCCCGGAGGAGTCACCCGAGGCCATCGTTGTTTCTCAGTGCGTGACGAGCGCTCGGCCGTACACCTGCTGCCCGGCAAGGAAAGTCGCGCGGACCTCCAGATCGGCGATCTGTTCCGGCGGCACTGTGCGCGGATCGGCCGAAAGCACCACCATGTCGGCGTACTTGCCGACTTCGAGAGAGCCGATGATGTCGTCGGCGAACAGCTGATACGCGGCGTCGATCGTCTGCGCGCGGATCGCTTGGTCGACACTGACCCGCTCCTCGGGACCGAGTACCCGGCCGCTCGGCGTGATGCGGGTGATCGCGACGCTGATGTTGCGCAGCGGCTCCTCGGGCGTCACCGGCGGATCGTTGTGGAACGAAATCCGCACGCCCGCGGCAAGGGCGGTGCCTGCGGGCATCCAGTGCGACCCGTGTTCGGGGCCGAACAACCCGTCGACGATGACATCGCCCCAGTAGTGCACTTGGTCGACGAAGATACTGCAGGTCACGCCGAGGCGCGCGGCTCGCTCGCACTGGTCGGGCCGCATCGCGCCGACATGCTCGAGGCGCAACCGATGGTCCTCGCGCGGATGCTCCCGCAGCACTTCCTCGTACACGTCGAGGATCGTGTCGACACCGGCGTCTCCTTGCACGTGGCAGGCCATCGGCCAGCCGAGCGGGAAGTAGGCGCCGACGATCTCGCGCAATTGGTCTTTGGTGTAGTTCGCGTGACCGCAGGAGCCGGGTGTGACGCCGATGGTCCGTACCTCCGGCGTATCGAGATACGGGAAGGTCAGATCGATATTGCCGATCCACGGTGACCCGTCGACCCAGATCTTGATGCCGACCTGACGAACCATGTCATCGCCGTTGACCGGGACCATGTCGGTCTTCAGCGCAGGGTTGGAAACCTCGTATGTACGGATCCGCACAGTCAACGCACCGGCATCCCGCATGCCGTCGAGTACTGAGCGGAACGCCGGGGTGAAGGCCATTTCCGAACACGTGGTCAAACCCGCTGCGTTCAGCCGGCCACATTCGGCGCGCAGCATCGACGGGTACATTTCTTCGTCGCCGATCGCGGATCGGACCAGCGGGAATACCGCGCCGGTTTCGTAAGCAGTGCCGTCGAGTTCGCCGTTCTCGTTCCTGCCGTAGCGGGCACCCGTCGGGTCGGGGGTGTCGAGCGTCAGCCCGGCTCGCCGACCGGCAACCGAGTTGAAATAGCACAGATGCCCTGAGTTGTGCACAATGACCAGCGGTGTATCCGGAGCCATCGAGTCGAGCCACGCGAGCGTCGGCGCGGGAAGACCGTCCTGCAGCAACGCGTCCCAGCCGATCAGATACGCGCCGTCGTCGCCGCGCTCGGCCACTGCGTCTCGGACGGCGGCAACGACGTCCTCGGCGTTGCGCACGGTAACCGGTCGGATGTCGACCATACGGTCGGAAAGAACGATCGCCTCCATGAGCGGGTGACCGTGTGCCTCGATCAACCCCGGCATCACGCACCCGTCGCCGAGGTTTCCGACCTGGGTGTCCGGTCCGATCCAGTCTTCGACCTCTGACCGATTCCCGACGGCCACGATGCGCCCGTCTCGAACGGCGATCGCCTCTGCTGTCGGCTTCGCTTCGTCGACGGTCATGACCGTGCCCAGGATTACGAGATCAGCAGACGACATGAGATCCTCCGGCAACTGATGGTGCGGGGAATGGTGTCAGCGCGTACGGATCTCGAGTATGCCCCTTCGCGATGCCGCCCGAAAACCGACGGGCCGAGAAGGTACCTTCTTGTTCCACAGCATCTCGGCTACACCGCGCGATGTACGCCCGATCGGGATGCGGGCGGACGGGTGACCACGCTAGGGTTCGTCATCGCGATCGGCCTGCCGCCGGCCGTCCTGGTCGGCGCGGCCGTCACCGAATCCATTATGGCGACAGCAGGTTTCACCGATGGCGGATGTGGCAGGTCCAGTTCGCGCGGATGCCCGGTTGATCAGGGGCGTGCTGTTGATTCGGAGGATGCGGTCGACTCTTCCCCCGGGTACGGGGTTTGCCTGCTCTCCTGTTGGAGTGGTGCAGGCGCGGTCGGTGGCCTCGGCGCCTGCGTCGACTTGCCGGCCCAGCCACTGATGCGCCGATCCGCCACCCCAGTACGCGACGACGCGCTCGACATCGGCGAGTTCGTCGGGCAGTGGCGTCGAGTCCGGCAGTATCCGCCAGTGGTACATCACGGGGAACCCGTCGAACTCGTCCGCCAGCACCCAGCCCGTCGTCATGGCGTGGACGGCGAGTTCTCGCCATGCGCCGAAGCCGGGCCCGCCGATGCCGTAGTGGCAGATCATCGGCAGCCCGAACAGATTCGCCGTGGACCGGATGTTCTCCGGCCGCCGCTCCCAATCGGTCAGCGGCACCCGCTTGACGAAGACCGGAACCCCGCAGACCTCCAGCAAAGCCGATTTCCCACCGATCCCGGAACCCAGCGGCACCGCAGCGTCGACGAGTTCGCTCAGCTCGGCATCACTGTGCAGCGCAAGGGAAGCGGAGACAGCACCGTGCGCCGTCAGCCGCGCGCCGCGCGACATCTCATCACTCTTCACGCGGGGTCACGCAGGGGGCGAGTGTTTCGACGAGTTGCGGCGCACCGAGCGTGCTCGTAACGGCGTGGGCGAGAAGCGTCACGACCGAACAACACGATCTCAGGGTGGGGTCAAGGGTTGTTCCGGATTTGTGGCCGGTCAGGATTCATATGGTAGTAGTACGCTACTAGAAGTATGCGTAGTTCTTCGATCGTTGCCACGATCGCGGTAGTCGTCTCGCTGGTGGGGTGTGCGCGTCCGGATGACGGTCCCTCGATCTCTCCCACCGAAACCCACGCGACATCGCCTGACCGGGTGCAGCGGGTGCGCGAGGACATCGACGCGGCAGTGGCCTCGGGTGTGTCAGGGGTGATCGCGACCCTCACCGGGAACGGGGAGACCACTACGTTGGTCGCTGGTGTCAGCGATCGCGCCACCGGAGTTCCGATTCCGGCCGAGCCGCCGCAGCAGGTTCGGGTGGGCAGTGTCTCGAAGTCTTTTGTCGCGGCGATCGTGCTGCAATTGGTGTCGGAGGGGCGAATCCAGCTCGACGTGCCTGTCGGTACCTATCTGCCCGGCTCGATCGTTGGTGACGGTGTCGACGGACGGGTCATCACGGTGCGTCAGATCCTGCAGCACCGCAGCGGATTACCGGAGTTCACCGATTCCCCGGAGATCGACGAATACGGCGCGGCCCTCGACGGCCGCACGTTCACACCCGCCGAACTGCTCGCCATCGCGCTGCGGCGCCCAGCGCGGTCCGCGCCAGGCGCCCGCTTCGCCTACACCAACACGAACTATCTCGTCGCCGCGATACTGGTCGAGCGAATCACCGGGCGCCCCTACGCGGATGCGTTGCAGGACCGGATCATTCGACCGCTCGGCCTGACCGGAACCTATCTGCCCGCCACCGGCGAACACGATATCCGCGGCCCGCACCCGCACGGTTACGCGCCGATCAACGGCATCCGCACCGATGTCACCCGGATCGAACCGTCGGTGCCCTGGGCGGTCGGAGCACTGGTCTCCACGGGCGAGAATCTCAACCGATATTTCCTGGACCTGGTGGCCGGCAAGGTGGTGGCGGCACCGGAACTACAGCAGATGCTCGCCACCATGCCGACCGGCGTAGACAGCATGCCCGAATACGGCCTCGGCGTGGTGTCCGCCGAATTATCCTGCGGCACAAGATATATCGGACACAACGGCAGAATCGCCGGTTACGTCACCTTCTCCGGCGCCACAACCGACGGGCGGGCTGCCACGGTCGTCTGGACCGAGCTGCCCAGCCAACAGCCGGACGCGGTGGCCATCCAGACCCGCGCACTGTGCCCCTGATACGGCTAACCCCCGAACAGCAGATACAGCCCGGTGAACGTGAAGCCGACCATGGTCAGCATCAATGCCAGCTGGCCGGTCAGCCGGTGGCGTGGGGGGAGAAGTAGCAGGCAGCGGTCGTGTGCGGCGGCGACGCCGAGGATGTGGCCGATCAGGACCGCGAGCACTTTGCAGGTGGCGAGCGCACTCGGATGACTCGACAGCACGTAGGCGACGTCACGATCGGCCAGCCCCGCGATATTCCATCCACGGTCCAGCGGGTCCGCGAACAGCAGTACCGTCGCCTGCCCCTTCTCGAGGAGAAACGTGAGGTAGTGGGCGACCAGATAGCCCGCCACGATCGGCGTGAGGCTGAGCGTCAGCCGCCGCGGTAGCAGCACTCGATCGGCCGGGCAGACACCACCGGTGGCACGCGCGGCGACGGAGAACAGCCCGCCGACCACCCCGATGAAGACCAGCAGTCCGGCCGTGCGCACCAGTGTCGCGTCAACGACCGGAGCCAGGTCGTCGACCAGTTCGCGCCAGCGCGGGAAGGTGGAGAAGCTGTCGAAGGCGGTGGATCCGAGCAGCGTCGCCGCGACCGCGACAGATCCGGCGAGTCCGGGAGTTCGCGCGAGATTGTTCAGCGGCATCCGCAGCACCGGCTGCCCAGCGCGGTCACGGCTATAGGGGCTCAGGTGTGCCAGCAGCGTGCTGTACACCTCGAGTGGATCGGCCCGCTCTGCCCAGACGGTGCCGAACAGCACGAGCCCGATCGAGGTCACGACCAGATAGCCGAGCAGCCAGGTCAGCACCGCGCTCACCGACCCCGGTGTGCGCCAAGCCAATTCCAGCCACACGAAGGAGAACAGGCCGATGACCGCCGGGAGGTAACCCCACTGCTCGCGATAGCGGAAAAGTCCGTGCTCCGGCGGGCGCCGCAGCAGCAGACAGCCGAATCGATGGATCGCCCTGACGGGGGAGAGGACCTTCCAGACCGGTCCGATCAGCAGCGACGCCACCATCACCCCGACCCAGACGCCGATGTACAGCACTCCTGGCACCGGATTCCGGGCCGGATCCGAGGAGCCGAGCACCGCGGTGACGAGCACGCAGGCGGTGACCACCACGCTCGCCACGGCGATGACCGTCCGCGTCGCGCGCGCGTCGATCATCCGGCGGACCGGCGTGGGCAGCGGTACGCCCGGCGAGTCGGGGTCCAGTCGTGGCCGACGCCAGATGAACAACAGCAGCGCGAACGAGAAGGTCAGCGCCCACGCCGCACCGATCAGGGCGTAGGTGAGCGGAATCGGCAGGTCAGCGGCACCGGTGAGGCCGTGGGCGAGGGGACTCACCGCCGGACCAGCAGTGTCGTCACCGTCCGTCCGAGGTGGTGCAGTTCGATCTCCACCTGGCCTGGCACCGTCACGGTGAAGTCGAACTGCTGGCCGGAAGCAGCGGCGACGGGAAAGGTGTGCGCGGGAGCGGAGTGGACATGCAGTTCGTCGGTGGTGTCACTGTCGACTCGCACGACGATGCGTTGCCCGACCTCGGCTTCGGCGCGCGTATTGGCCGGGGACACCGCGCCGTTCGCGATCCGGATGTCGATAGTGCGGGCCGCACGCGCGGGGTCGTTGGCGGGCTCGGACCCCTCGCCCGCTGCGCAGCCGACCAGCAGTGAACCCGCGGCGACCGTGAGCAGGCCGAACCGGAGCCGACGAAGGGTCACGGGATCTCCTCGGTGCGGTCGGTCTGCGCGGATTCTGCTTGCGCGCCTTCATTTTCGCGCCTCTCCGCGCGCCGGTCGCGCATCGCGAGGAACAGCACCAGCCCGACCAGTGCGACCGCGGGCAGGAAGGCCGGAATCGCCAGCAGGAGGGAATGGTCAGCGAGAAGGTCGACGTTCTCCTGGCGAATCACGGTTCGGCCGTTGCCTGCTGCTCCGGCGTGCTGCCCGCCGCCAGATAGCGGTCGTTGACCCGGGCCGCGCCCCACGCCATCGCCGCGATCAGGGCCAGGCTGCACGCCAGCACCACCAGGCCCGCGAGGCCGATCAGCCAGGACGGATGATCGAAGGACCGCTCGCGCTGCAGCACCGAGATCTCGTCGACGAACGGCCGTGTGAAGCTCGCGGGCGCGGGCACCTCCGCGGCGCCGATACCGCGATCGAGCGGCATGAAGATCGGGAGCGCGGATTGCATGCGCCCGTCCTGCACGCGCAATATCGTTTTCCAGGTGCCGTGCGCGGGCACGGGCCGGGTGGAAACGAAGTGGTCGTCGGCGACGCGGCGCAGCTGGTCCACGACGAGGCCGTGGCCGGGGCTGTCCTCGCCGGTGCCGCCCTGCCAGGACAGGATCTCCACCCATTCCGGATCGGAACCGATCAGATCTGCGGGGGAGAGCCGGATGTCGGCGGTGACCATCCGCCCGCCCTCGGGATCGGCGTCGGTGAGTGCGACGGTCGCCGACGCGTTCTCCGGCACCCGGATGATCAGCCCGTTCGTGGTCGCGGCGGCCGCGATCACCACAGCGGCGACCACGATTCCACGGCGCACCGCGGGCTTGGGCAGCGCCTCGCCGCGCAAGACGGTACCGAGCATCGCGCCGATCACACCGCCGGCCACACCGACCGGTACCGCCATCGCGAGCAGTTCCAGCCACATCCCGCCGACCCAGGGATTGACGAACATCCGCTCGATCCACAGCGATTCGAGCCAGATGCCCACTGTCGCCACACCGAGCCCGGTGAGCGCGCCCCACCAGAGCGGTCGGCGAATCAGCGGCACGAGGGCGAGCAGTTCGACCACGATCGCGGCGCCGAGGTAGAGCGGAAACACGTTGCGCGGCGCCTCGAATCCGGTGCCGACGAGGACCGCGACGAGGTACCGCACGCAGAAGGCGAAGGCCACGAGCAGCAGCGTGCTGAGTGGGCCGAGCGTCAACCGCGCCGAGATCAGGGCGATCGTGGCGGCGAAGACGATCAGCATCGGGTGCAGCACCAGCCGGAACTGCTCGACGCCGAAGTCGAACTCGACCTGGAACACCGACAGCCCGATCAGCAGGCCACCGAAGGCGAAGGCCTGAATCGCCCAGAGGAACCGCCCGTCGATCCGCTCGGGATCAGGCCGGTTGTATCGGCCTTCGAGTTCGAGCAGCAGCACGCCGATCAGCGACAGACCCGCACCACCGATGAGCATCAGGTGGGTGGGCCCCCAGAGCGTGACATCCTGGCCGAACAGGCGATGCCAGATGTCGTCGAGCGGGAAACCGATCAGCGCGTACAAACCGGCACCGGCGAGCAAGATGCCGCCGACGGGGGCATACCACTCGCGGGTGATCTTCACCGCGGCCCTGCCCGGTTTCTCGTCGAGCGGCAGGATAATCGCCAGCATGCCTGCCATGAAGAGGAAGAACAGGCCGACCAGGATGAAGTAGTGCGCCGGGTTGGCCAGCGGTCCGGCGTCGCGGCCCTTGCCGATATGCAGGCTCACATCCCAGATGAAGCCGAGGAACGCGGTCACGATGGTGGCGAGGAACATCAGGATCGGCAGCGCCACCCAGCCGGGACGGTTGATGATGCGACCGCTGAAGTCGGCCAGCCGCCGCAGCCAGGTGATGCGCCGCGTCCGATGCAGGTAGGCCACCCACAGCAGCACCGCACCGACCACCGCGGCAGCGACAGTCATCACCGCGACTTGATCGAGGGCAGCGCCGCCGCCTTCGGTGCCCGGCGCGGCCAGGATTGTCGGTGGATCGGTTATCGCTGTGGCCACGGCGGTTCCTCCGATGTCGAAGCGTCCGGCTCTGCGGGGTAAAGAACAGTATCCCGAAATTCGCGCTGCGCCGATACCCCGCGCCTCGCTACTGACAATTCGTTGAGTTTGCTAATCGAAAGGTGAATAACTTCAAAGTTCGGTTGAGCCGGCATCACCGCCATCACTTTCGCCGCGATAGCGGCGGCCACCCTCACCTTCACGCCGCATCGAGCGGCCGCCGCACCGGACCGGAATCCGATCCTGTTCGTACACGGATGGCAAGGGGCGGATTGGAATTGGGACCTCATCGAATAAGGTGATCGCCCAGGAAGTGAAAGCCGAGGCCGACGCGCTGCGGGCTGCCACCGGCGCCACCAAGATCGACATCATCAGCCACGGATGAAGCGTCATCCTCAACGGCGCGGCCAGTACCAAAAACGGCTGTATCGGCCATATTTCACTGCTCGCCGCGAGCACGGTCTTCACCCAGGTCCGAGATTTCGTTGCCTAGCTGCCGCAGCGAATGAGTAAGGTCTCGGTCCGTGGCGGCCGCTACGGATCGAGACCTATCCGGGGTGCTGGAGCTGCGCCCGGTACTGCTCGCCCCAGGTCTCCATCAGCGAGATGATCGGGACGAGACCGCGGCCGAAGTCGGTCAGCTCGTACTCGACTCGGGGCGGAACCTCCGCGTAGACGGCGCGGGTGAGTACGCCGTCGCGCTCGAGTTCACGCAGCTGCGCGGTGAGCATTCGCTGGGTCACGTGCGGCATGGCGCGACGCATCTCGTTGAACCGCGCCGTTCCCTCGCTCAGGTGGAAGACGATCATGCCCTTCCACTTGCCGCCGATCACGTCGAGGGTGACCTCGACCGGGCAGTCGAAATCGAGATCCTGCTTACGTTTCGCCATGCCACATCCTCGTCTACCGGCAAAGGTATGAAAAAGGGTACCGAGTAACAGAAATGTGCGTTCTTCCGCGGATATTCCCCGTCGGGCAGGCTCGGTCCAGTAAGGCAACCCAGCCCCGACAGGAGAATCAGAGATGGCCCAGCTACTGCAGGTCGATGCCAGCCCGCGCCGGTCGCGCTCACACACCCGCACCCTGGTCCGGGAGTTCGTCGACCGCTGGAGCGAGGGCAGGCCCGGTGACACGGTGATCCGCCGCGACCTCGGTCACGAACCGCCTCCGCACCTCACCGAGGACTGGATCGCCGCCGCCTTCACCACACCGGGGCAGCGCACCTCGCAGATGCGCGAGGCCCTGGCCTACAGCGACCATCTGGTGGACGAGCTGTTCGCCTCCGACGTGCTGGTGCTCGGAGTCCCCATGTACAACTTCGGGGTACCGGCGATGCTGAAGGCCTACATCGACCACATCGTGCGGGTCGGCCGCACCTTCTCCTTCGACCCCGAGGCCGCGGCACCGTACACACCACTCACCTCCGGCAAGCGCGCCTTTGTCATCGTCGGCACCGGCGACGCCGGCTACGAGGTCGGCGGTCCGCTGGCGAGCTCGAATCACGTGGAGCCGTACCTGCGCACGGCGCTGGGTTTCATCGGCATCGACGAGGTCGAGTTCGTCTACACGGGCAACGACGAATTCGGCGGCGAGCGTCTGCAACGGTCCCTCGAGTTCGCCCGGAACCGGGTGGCTGACCTGACTGCCGAGCGCGAAGCCGTCGCTGTAGCGGGCTGAATGCCCGGGCTGTGCGAGGGCGCGTCGCGGCGGCCGGTGCGCGGTGACTCCGAACCCCCGGACAGGGCCCGGGGTTTCGGTAAGTCGACCTGGATGAATCCAGGGTTCAGCGAGTGGCGATGATCGCCGATCCATGGCCGAAGAGGCCTTGATTCACCGCGATGCCCGCGCGAGCGTTCTCCACCTGGCGGCCGTCGGCCTTTCCACGCAACTGCCAGGTGAGCTCGCAGATCTGGGAGATGGCCTGTGCGGGGATGGCCTCGCCGAAGCAGGCAAGGCCGCCGCTGGGGTTCACCGGTACCCGTCCGCCCAATGTCGTTGCGCCACTGCGCAGCAGGGCCTCTGCATGGCCCGTCTCGCAGAGCCCGATGTCCTCGTACCAGTCCAGTTCCAGAGCGGTGGACAGGTCATAGACTTCGGCGAAGGACAGATCAGCGGGACCGAGGCCGGCCTCTTCGTAGGCGGCGTGCGCGATGGCCGACCGGAAGGTGCGTGCCGGGGGCTCGACGGCCACGGCGGAGTCCGTCGAGAAATCCGGCAGATCGAGCACGGTTTTCGGGAAGGTCGGTGTGATCGTCGACAGCGCCTTGATGCGCACCGGATCAGCGATGCCGTGGCGACGTGCGTAATCCATCGACGTCAGCACCAGTGCGGCCCCGCCGTCGCTGGTCGCGCAGATGTCGAGCAGCCGCAACGGGTCCGACACGATCGCCGAGGCGGCGATCTCCTCGACCGAGACTTCCTTGCGGTAGCGGGCATTCGGGTTGTTCAGGCCGTGCCGGGAGTTCTTCACCTTGACCGCGGCGAAGTCGTCGAGGGTGGCGCCGTGCAATGCCATGCGGCGGCGGGCGTAGAGCGCGAAATAGATCGGGTTGGTGGCGCCGAGCAGATGGAAGCGCAACCAGTCCGGGTCGTCGCGGCGCTCGCCACCGACCGGCTGGAAGAAGCCCTTGGGGGTGGTATCCGCGCCGACCACCAGCGCCACCTCGCACAGCCCGGCCAGGATCTGGGCGCGCGCGTTGGCGATGGCCTGTGCGCCAGAGGCGCAGGCGGCGTAGCTGCTCGAGATCTGCGCACCCGACCAGCCGAGCGCTTGCGCGAAAGTCGCGCCCGAAACGAACCCGGGGTAGCCGTTGCGGATGGTGTCCGCGCCGGCGATGTAGCCGACGTCGCGGTGGTTCAGCCCGGCATCGGCCAGCGCCGCACGCGCGGCTACCAGGCCGTATTCGACGAAATTGCGGCCCCACTTGCCCCACGGGTGCATGCCTGCACCGAGGACGGCGATGTCGCGATCATTGGTATCAGTCATTGACCGGCCTCCACATCCACACGGTGTGCTCTGCGTCCTCGTCTTCATACAGCGTGCCGACGGTCAATTCGACCGGCATGCCGACGGCCAGATCGTCCACCGTGAGACCGCGCACGACCTGCCCGAGAATCACCATCTGCTCGACCTCGAGCTCCACTGCCGCGACGACATAGGGCACGAAGGGATCGGCCGAGACATAGGGCGCGGGCGGCTTGTAGCGAGCGTCCGCATACGACCAGATCCGGCCACGCGTGGAGAACAGATACTCGACGAGCTCGGAGCCGTCATGGGTACCTGTGCATTGTGGATTGCGGCAGGCAAGCGTGTTCTTCGGGAAGTACGGCGTGCCGCAGTCGTTGCAGCGAGTCCCTGTGAGGCGTACCTGGCCGTCGTCCGCAGTGAACCAGTCAGCCACGGCGGGGCGTTGTTCTTTCTGCACGTGGCCGACGGTATAGGAACACGTTCTACTTTGGGGTGGAATTCTGTTCCGGCGCTGCTCGGGCGCAGGTACGGTGAGCGGATCGAGGATGCGATGCCATCGATCTGGAGTACCGCGCGATGGGCACCAAAGCTATCGACCCGCAGTCGATTCGCAACGTCACGATCATCGGCGATCCCGACGGGACGACACGGGTGGTCCACCGCCTGCGCCGCTGTTTCGGCGACACGGAGAACACGGTCCACTGGTCGACGAACCGCATCGAGCACACGATTGACTACCGCTGCTACGGTCGTCGCACCAGAGATTTCGCTGGTTCAGCGATCGTATTCGGTTGGGTATCAGGCAAACTCGGAGTCGCGAACCGCACTCGAACAGGTCGGCCGACCCACGGTCCATCCCATGGTTCGGTGCTGATCCTGCCCCACATCAATTGCGTGGGGCACTCCCGAAGCCAGCCTCGCAGGCTTTCCGCCGGCAACAATATCTGTGGGCGCAGAGGGGATCGAACCCCCGACCGCTGGTGTGTAAAACCAGTGCTCTACCGCTGAGCTATACGCCCTGGCACCGCCGGGGAGTACCGGCGGTGTCGGGTTATGAATCTAGCGCGGCGAGGGCTTTCTCCCAAGCCGCCTGGTCACGGGCTTGTCCGGGGCCGTTCATCTCCGCGAAAGTGATGTAGCCGGACTTGTCGACAACGAAGGTTCCGCGGTTGGGGTAGCCGGATTTCTCGTTGAAGACGTCGTAGGACTGGGTGACGGCACCGTGCGGCCAGAAGTCTGACAGCAGGGGGAACAGGTAGCCCTGTTCCGCGGCCCAGATCTTATGGGTGGGTGGCGGGCCGACGGAGATCGCGATGATCTCGGCGTCGTCGTTCTGGAACTTGGGCAGCTCGTCACGGACCTTGCACAGCTCGCCTTGGCAGATGCCGGTGAAGGCGAGCGGATAGAACACCAGCAGCACGTTCTTCTTGCCGCGATAGTCCGACAGGGTGACGGGCTGGTTGTTCTGGTCCTTGAGCGTGAAATCCGGCGCGAGAGTGCCAACCTCTAGCGGCATACTACAAATCCTCCGTCGTGTCGGGTCCCAGCCAGGCTCGCGAGCCCAACTGAGACCCTAGCGAACGGCGGATTCAGCGCTGTTTGGACGGTGCCTTCGGCTGAACGAGCCGTGAGGCCGTCCAACCGCCGAGGCTGATGGTGGATGTCTGGGTCAGGCCGGCCGTGGGTGCGGCTTCGGCGATCTCGCTCGGATCGACATGGCCTGATTGACCGGTTTTGGGGGTGAGGACCCAGATGAAGCCTTCATCGGCCAGCGGGCTGATGGCATCCATCAGCTCGTCGGCCAGATCGCCGTCACCTTCTCGCCACCACAGCAGGACGGCGTCGACGACCTCATCGGAGTCTTCGTCGACCATTTCGCCGCCGCTGACCTCCTCGATCTCGGCGCGCAATGCGTCGTCGGTGTCCTCGTCCCAGCCCAATTCCTGAACAACCAAGCCGTGAGAAATGCCAAGCTTCTGAGCGTAGTTCTGCGCGTCCGCCGCGGCGACCACGGTGGTGTCCTCCCTAAACTTCCGACAGTAAGATAGGTGCAAGCGAACATGGTTATCGGCCGCAGCGCAAGCTGATCGGATGAATTGGGACCGTATGCCGCGTGTCGGCAGGGCAAAATCGACCGCCTCAACAGGCGTCGTGGACTGCGGTGCGAGCCTGGTTGATGGCACGGCTGGCTTCGTTGAGCTTGCCGACAGGTGAGTTGTAGGTCATCTTTCTGGTCTGCGCAGAGAGCTCGCGCGCCGCGACGACATAGGCGGTGAACTTGTCGGCCAGCTCGGTCGGTAAGGCGCCCGCCGCGGCGACGACGCCCGCCTCGACTTTGGTCGCCGCGTTGTCGAGGGTGGTGGCGGCGGACTCGCGCTTGGCGGCGTAGTCGGGGGCGTTGGTGTCGTGCGCGGAGACGAAGTCGTTGTAGGCGGTGACACCGGCACCGGTGGTGGTGGCGAACTGCCCGCAGTTGTCGGTGATCGCCCGTTCTCGCGCGGCCGCGGCGCGCGAGGACGCGGCTGCCGAGGACGACGCGGCGGCCGCGGTCTTGTAGGCGGCCACTTCGGCCGGATCGGTCGTCGGTGTGCCGGGGATCTGCTCGGCGCAACCCGCTACCACCGAACCCGCGGTCACGGCGGCAAAGGCACAGATCAGCCCCAGTCGGCGCGCGTGCAGCACCCTCATCGTCCGGCGTTCCCTCTCACTCACATGCGCGACTCGTATTTCCCCCGCAGAACCTACCTAATGGTATTCCCGCTGAGGTGATGACCTGGGCAGCCGTTTCGGTAAGGATGGGAGTGCACCCGAACCTTTCGTCCCGGGTGGTCCGCACACCAAGCGGGCAGGCACGGGGATAGCGACGCCGACCAAGCAGTTCAGCCCCCATCACGAGGAGCAGATTTGACCGACCTGATCCACTCTGCAGCTTCCGGCGATCCAGTCGCGGGCGGTGAATCCACCACCAAACCCCCCGGTGAACGGGTACGGGTCATCCGCGAAGGAGTGGCGTCGTATCTACCGGATATCGACCCGGAAGAGACCAGCGAATGGCTGGAATCCTTCGACGACATGCTCGACCGGGAAGGCCCGGGTCGCGCCCGCTACCTGATGTTGCGCTTGCTCGAGCGCGCCGGCGAACGCCGTGTCTCGATTCCGGCGCTCACCTCCACCGATTACGTCAACACGATTCCCACCGAGAACGAGCCGTGGTTCCCCGGTGACGAGGAAGTCGAGCGCCGCTTCCGCGCCTGGATCCGGTGGAACGCCGCGATCATGGTGCATCGCGCGCAGCGCCCCGGGATCGGTGTCGGCGGCCATATTTCGACGTACGCGTCCTCGGCGGCACTGTACGAGGTGGGTTTCAACCACTTCTTCCGTGGCAAGGACCATCCCGGCGGCGGCGACCACATCTACATCCAGGGCCACGCCTCGCCCGGCATCTACGCGCGCGGTTTCCTCGAGGGACGCCTGGGCACGGACCGGCTCGACGGATTCCGTCAGGAATACAGCCACGGCGGCCTGGGCAAGGGACTGCCGTCCTATCCGCACCCGCGGCTGATGCCGGACTTCTGGGAGTTCCCGACGGTGTCGATGGGCCTTGGCCCGATGAACGCGATCTACCAGGCCAGGTTCAACCACTACCTCACCGATCGCGGGATCAAGGACACCTCCGACGAGCACGTCTGGGCCTTCCTCGGCGACGGCGAGATGGACGAGCCCGAGTCGCGCGGCCTGATCCAGGTGGCCGCCAACGAGGCGCTCGACAACCTGACGTTCGTGATCAACTGCAACCTGCAGCGGCTCGACGGCCCGGTGCGCGGCAACGGCAAGATCATCCAGGAACTGGAATCGTTCTTCCGCGGTGCCGGCTGGAACGTGATCAAGGTGGTCTGGGGTCGTGAGTGGGACGCGCTGCTGGGCGCCGACCGCGACGGCGCGCTGGTGAACCTGATGAACTCCACCCCCGACGGTGACTACCAGACCTACAAGGCCAACGACGGCGCGTACGTGCGCGACCACTTCTTCGGCCGCGATCCGCGCACAAAAGCGCTGGTGCAGAACATGTCCGACAACGATATCTGGAATCTCAAGCGCGGCGGCCACGACTACCGCAAGGTCTACGCGGCGTATTCGGCGGCGATGGCGCACAAGGGCCAGCCGACAGTGATCCTGGCCAAGACGATCAAGGGCTACACCCTCGGCAAGCACTTCGAGGGCCGCAACGCCACCCACCAGATGAAGAAGCTGGCGCTGCAGGACCTCAAGGACTTCCGCGATCTGCAGCGCATCCCGATCAGCGATGCCGAGCTGGAGAAGGACCCGTACCTGCCGCCGTACTACCACCCCGGCATGGGCGATCCGTCGATCCAGTACATGCTGGCCCGGCGCAAATCGCTCGGCGGTTTCGTGCCCGAGCGTCGCTCACCCGCCAAGCCGCTGAAGCTGCCGGGCGACGAGGCCTACCGTTCGGTGCGCAAGGGGTCGGGCAAGCAGAAGGTCGCCACCACGATGGCGCTGGTACGCCTGGTCAAGGAATTGTTGCGCGACGCCGAGATCGGCAAGCGCATCGTGCCGATCATCCCCGACGAGGCCCGCACCTTCGGCATGGACTCGTGGTTCCCGACGCTGAAGATCTACAACCGCAACGGCCAGCTCTACACCTCGGTCGACGCGGAACTGATGCTCGCCTACAAGGAGAGCGCCGCCGGGCAGATCCTGCACGAGGGCATCAACGAGGCCGGTTCCACCGCGTCGTTCACCGCGGTCGGCACCTCCTACGCCACCCACGGCGAGCCGATGATCCCGCTCTACATCTTCTATTCGATGTTCGGGTTCCAGCGCACCGGCGACAGCTTCTGGGCCGCGGCCGATCAGCTGGCGCGCGGATTCGTGCTCGGCGCCACCGCGGGCCGCACCACGCTCACCGGTGAAGGCCTGCAGCACAACGACGGGCAGTCGCTGCTGCTGGCGTCCGCCAACCCAGCTGTGGTGACCTACGATCCGGCGTTCTCGTTCGAGATTGCGCACATCGTCCGCGATGGTCTGCGCCGGATGTACGGCGGCGGCGAGGCCCCAACGAGTCAGCTGCCGGGTACCGACGTGCCCGCGATCGGCACGTTCGGCGGGGAGAACATTTTCTACTACATCACCCTGTACAACGAGCCCTACCAGCAGCCGGCCGAGCCCGACGACCTCGACGTGGCGGGTCTGCTCAAAGGTCTGTACCTGTACCAGCGCGGTGGTGAGGGCGATGTGCGTGCCCAGATCCTCGTCTCCGGCGTGACCGTGCCCGACGGGCTGCGCGCGCAGGAGATGCTGGCCCAGGAGTGGGGTGTGGCCGCGGATGTGTGGTCGGTGACCTCGTTCGGCGAGCTGCGCCGGGAGGCACTCGACAAGGAGATCATGGCGCTCAAGCACCCTGATTCCGATCCGGGTTCGCCCTATGTCACCCAGGCGCTCTCGGCCGCGCGTGGACCGGTGGTCGCCGCGACGGACTGGATGCGCGCAGTGCCCGATCAGATCCGGCAGTGGGTGCCCGGTGCCTACATCACCCTCGGCACCGACGGGTTCGGCTTCTCCGATACCCGCACGGCCGCGCGCCGGGTGTTCAACGTCGACGCGCAGTCGGTGGTGGTCGCGGTGCTGGAGGGCCTCGTCCGGGACGGCACCTTCGACAAGGTCAAGGCGGTGGAAGCGGCCGCGAAATACGGCATCGACAGCGTGGCCGCCGCGCCGAAGCCGAGTGCGGACGCGGCAGAGGAACTCGCGTAGCGGACTATTGGACTGTGGAGCGCAAACCGCCGCGGCCCCGTCGGATCACCGAGGGCACCAGCGAGCACGAGGTCTATCTGCCGACGGGGGCGCTGTCCCCGAACCGGCAGACCCGTGATCCGCTGCCCGACACGCTGCTCAAGCGGGTCAAGCAGTTCTCGGGCCGGCTGTCCACCGAGGCGGTGGGGTCGATGCAGGATCGGCTGCCGTTCTTCGCCGATCTGGACGCCGCGCAACGAGCGGGCGTGCAGATGCTGGTGCAGACGGCGGTCGTGAACTTCCTGGAGTGGTTGCAGGATCCCGACTCCGATATCCGCTTCAGCCTGGACGCGTTCCAGGTGATTCCGCAGGATCTGGCGCGGCGGCTCACGCTGCGCCAGACCGTGGACATGGTGCGGGTGGCCATGGACTTCTTCGAACAGTGGCTGCCCGCGCTGGCGCGCAACGATCGTCAGCTGGTGGCGCTCACCGAGGCGGTGCTGCGATACGGGCGTGAGCTCGGCTTCGCGGCCGCTTCGGTGTACGCCAGCGCCGCCGAGTCGCGGGGGGCGTGGGATACCCGCCTGGAGGCCCTGGTGGTCGACGCGGTGGTCCGGGGTGACACAGGCCCGGACATGCTTTCCCGGGCCGCCACGTTGAACTGGGACGCCACAGCGCCCGCCACGGTGCTGGTCGGCACGCCCCCGCTGGACCAGGGTGTATCCACGGTCGGCGCGGTGCACACTATCGCGACCAAACACGGCAGGGCCGCGCTGGCGGTGGTGCAGGGTGCGCGACTGGTGATGGTGGTCAGTGGGCACCTGGGGGAGTCGGGCATCGGTTCGCCGTTCCTCACCGATCTGCTGGCCGAGGTGTTCTCCGAGGGTCCGGTGGTGATCGGCCCCACGATGCGCACCCTCGGCGCCGCACACGCGTCGGCGATCGAGGCATTGGCGGGGATGGAGGCCGTTGTCGGCTGGCGCGGGGCGCCAAGGCCCGTTCACGCCACCGAGTTGTTACCGGAACGCGCGTTGCTGGGCGATAGAGCTGCGATAGAGGCGTTGAACGAGTATCTTGTGCTCCCGTTGGCTGCTGCCGGATCTTCGTTATCCGACACACTCGACGCGTACCTGGATTGTGGCGGAGCAGTAGAAACTTGCGCCCGGCAGCTGTACGTCCATCCAAATACCGTTCGGTACCGACTCAAACGAATCGGCGAAGTCACCGGCCGTGATCCGATGAATCCGCGGGACGCCTATGTGCTCCGAATCGCAGCAACAGTGGGCCGTTTGACACGAACGCATAACGAATCGTCTCCTCCTGTCACGGAAACCCCGCCCGTCCCATTGGCTCACGACCCCCTGTAACGGGATTGGCGAATCGGTCGATCCCGACACCCCACCTCGGATTTTGTGGGACCCCTACAAAAGCGATCGGAAAGCTTCATTCGCGCCGACATCTCATGCGGCGGGGGTCACAGTGTTGTCTTAGGGGGTGATCGCGTTGCTTACCCCTGGACAGGGGTCCCAGACACCCGGCATGCTCACGCCGTGGCTCGCACTTCCCGGTGCGACTGATCGCCTAGAGCTCTGGTCGAAGGCCGCAGGCCTCGATCTGGTCCGTCTCGGTACCACCGCGACGGCCGAGGAGATCGTCGACACCGCGGTGACGCAGCCGCTCGTGGTCGCCGCCGCACTGCTCGCGTTTGCCGAAATCGTCCCCGGGTCGATTCCGGCCGATACAGTCGTCGCCGGACACTCGGTCGGCGAATTCGCCGCAGCCGCTGTCGCCGGTGTCATCACCGCCGACGAGGCAGTCGCCCTCGCCGCCATCCGCGGCCGGGAGATGGCCAAGGCCTGTGCGCTGGAGCCGACCGGCATGTCCGCGGTGCTCGGTGGCGATGAGGCCACCGTGCTCGCACGGCTCGCCGAACTCGATCTGGTCCCGGCCAACCGCAACGCGGTCGGCCAGATCGTCGCAGCGGGCCGCCTGGAAGCTCTGGCGGAGCTCGCCGCGAACCCGCCGGAGAAGGCACGGGTCCGCGCGTTGCCCGTCGCCGGTGCGTTCCACACCGTCTTCATGGCCCCGGCACAGGAAGCTGTCGCCGATGCCATCGCCCAGATCTCGCCGAGCGACCCGATCCGGACGCTGCTGTCGAACTTCGACGGACAACCGGTCACCTCGGGCGCCGACGCGATCGAAAAACTCGCCGCTCAGGTCACTCGCCCCGTGCGCTGGGACCTGTGCAACGAGACCGTTCGCGCTGCGGCCGTCTCGGCCGTGGTCGAACTGCCGCCCGCGGGCACGCTGGTCGGCATCGCGAAGCGGGAACTGAAGGGCACGCCCAATCTGGCCCTCAAGACCCCCGAAGACCTCCCCGCGTTGGTCGAACTGACCACCTCGGGCTAGCTTTCCCCCGGCGGTCATGCACAGCGAAGTGCAGGCCGTTCACGACCCCACAAATAGAAACAAGAAGGGAGCCACCAAAGTGGCCGCTCTGACCCAGGAACAGATCGTCGAAGAACTCGGCAAGATCATCGAAGAGGTTACGGGTATCGAACCCTCCGAGGTGACCCTCGAGAAGTCCTTCGTCGACGACCTGGACATCGACTCGCTGTCCATGGTCGAGATCGCTGTGCAGATGGAAGACAAGTACGGCGTCAAGATCCCCGACGAGGATCTGGCCAGCCTGAAGACCGTCGGCGACTCCGTCG
Source organism: Nocardia sp. IBHARD005 (assembly GCF_052814245.1). Lineage (NCBI taxonomy): Bacteria > Bacillati > Actinomycetota > Actinomycetes > Mycobacteriales > Nocardiaceae > Nocardia > Nocardia sp. IBHARD005. The sequence goes on along the minus strand of NZ_CP199935.1, from coordinate 5,884,812 downwards.
CTTACGTCCAGAAGCTCGAGGCCGAGAACGCCGACGTCGCCGCCGAGCTCAAGGCCAAGTTCGACAGCGCCGGCGAGTAGGGCCGAACTTTGACCACTCCTGCTCCCAGCACTTTGAACGGGAACTTCCCCAACGTCGTCATCACGTCGATGGCGGCGACCACGTCGATCGCTGGTGATGTCGATGCGACGTGGAAGGGACTCCTCAACGGTGAGAGCGGAATCGACGTTCTCGAGGATTCCTTCATCGAGGAATACGACCTGCCGGTGCGAATCGGCGGTCACCTGAAGGTCAGCCCCGACACCCTGTTGAGCCGGGTCGAGATCCGCCGTATGGCGTATGTCGAGCGCCTGGCGACCGTTCTCGGTCGTGAGGTGTGGAAGAACGCGGGCAGCCCTGAGGTCGACAACGACCGTCTCGGCGTCGCGATCGGCACCGGACTCGGCGGCGGCGACGCCCTGATCGACTCGGTCGACAAGCTGAAGAACGGTGGCTATCGCAAGATCTCGCCGCTGGCTGTTCAGATGGTCATGCCGAACGGTCCGTCGGCGGTCGTCGGTCTCGAGCTGAAGGCCAGGGCGGGAGTGGTCACTCCGGTCTCGGCGTGCTCGTCGGGTTCGGAGGCCATCGCCAACGCGTGGCGGATGATCGTGATGGGTGACGCCGACATCGTCGTCACCGGTGGTGTCGAGGGCTTCATCGACTCGGTGCCGATCGCGGCGTTCTCCATGATGCGCGCGATGAGTACCCGCAACGACGATCCGAAGGGTGCTTCGCGTCCCTTCGACAAGGATCGCGACGGTTTCGTCTTCGGCGAGGCCGGCGCGCTCATGGTCATCGAGACCGAAGAGCACGCCAAGGCACGCGGTGCCACCATCCACGCTCGTCTGCTGGGTGCCGGTATCACGTCCGACGGTTTCCACCTGGTCGCTCCCGATCCCGAGGGCACCGGTGCGGCCAGGGCGATGACGCGTGCGATGCAGACCGCTGGTCTGACCAAGCGCGACATCACCCATATCAACGCCCACGCGACCGCGACGCCCATCGGTGACTCCGCCGAAGCGAACGCGATCAACAAGGCGATCGGCAAGCACGCTTCGGTGTACGCGCCGAAGTCGGCACTGGGTCACTCGATCGGTGCCGTCGGCGCCCTCGAGTCGATCCTCACGGTGCTCGCGATCCGGGACGGCATTGTTCCGCCGACACTGAACCTGGACAACCAGGATCCGGAGATCGATCTCGATGTGGTGCACGGGGAAGCCCGTCGCCAGGAAATCGAGTACGCGATCAACAATTCCTTCGGTTTCGGTGGGCACAACGTCGCGCTCGCCTTCGGTCGGGCGTAAACGCCGCCGACTGCACATCCGATCCCCGGTTGGGGGTCGTGCCAACTGAATGGTTCGACCCCCCACCGGCGGTTCGCCACAGCAGCCGCCGTCGCGGCAATCTTTACGAAGGAGTGAGCGCGATGACCATCATTGCTCCCGCGTTTCAAGACACCACCACAGATCCGCGCGACCCACTGGGTCGGCTCCAACGTTTCTTCGACCCCGGCACCGTCCTGCCGCTGCATCCGCGTGACCGCTCCGGCGTGCTCGCCGCGATCGGCGAAGTCGACGGTGTCCGCACCGTGGCCTACTGCTCCGACGCCACCGTCATGGGTGGCGCGATGGGCGTCGAGGGGTGCAAGCACATCGTCGACGCGATCGACACCGCGATCGAATCCGGCATTCCCGTCGTCGGGCTGTGGCACTCCGGTGGCGCGCGCCTGGCCGAGGGTGTCGAGGCGCTGCACGCGGTAGGCCTGGTCTTCGAGGCCATGGTTCGCGCGTCGGGCCTGGTGCCCCAGATTTCGGTGGTCCTCGGCTTCGCCGCCGGTGGCGCCGCCTACGGTCCCGCGCTGACCGATGTGGTCATCATGGCGCCCGAGGGCCGCGTGTTCGTCACCGGACCCGACGTGGTGCGCTCGGTGACCGGCGAGAACGTCGACATGGAGACCCTCGGTGGTCCCGCCACACACTTCAAGAAGTCCGGCGTCTGCCACATCGCCGCCGACGACGAGGCCGACGCCTTGCACCGCGCGCGGCGGCTGGTCTCGATGTTCGCCGAGCAGGGCGAGTTCGACCTGGTCGCGGCCGAGCACGGCGATGTCGACCTCAAGGCGATGCTGCCGGACTCGCCCAGGCGCGCCTACGACGTGAAGCCGATCGTGCACGAGCTGCTCGACAATGTTGAATCTCCCGACGGCAACACCGAATCCTCGTTCGAGGAACTCCAGGGTGGTTACGCCCGCAGCATGGTCACCGGTCTCGGCCGTCTCGGTGGTCGCACCGTCGGCGTCCTGGCCAACAATCCGCTGCGCCTGGGTGGCTGCCTCAACTCCGAAAGTGCCGAGAAGGCTGCACGTTTCGTGCGCCTGTGCGACGCGTTCGGCATCCCGCTGATCGTGGTCACCGACGTCCCCGGCTACCTGCCCGGCGTCGGCCAGGAACTCGAGGGCGTTGTCCGCCGCGGCGCGAAGCTGTTGCACGCCTTCGCCGAAGCGCGCGTCCCCCGCGTCACCCTGGTGACCCGCAAGATCTACGGCGGCGCCTACATCGCCATGAACGCCCGCGCCCTCGGCGCCACCGCCGTCTACGCCTGGCCCGGCTCCGAAGTGGCCGTCATGGGCGCCAAGGCCGCCGTCGGCATCCTCCACAAGAAGGCGCTCGCCGCCGCCCCCGAATCCGAGCGCGAAGCCCTCCACGAGCGCCTCACCGCCGAACACGAGCAGCTCGCGGGCGGCGTCGAACGCGCCGTAGCCATCGGCGTCGTGGACGAGGTCATCGACCCAGCCAAAACCCGCAGCACCATCGCCGCGGCCCTCGCCTCGGCACCGGCCCGCAAGAGCCACCACAAGAACATCCCGCTGTGATCTGACCGCGGTAGTCGTTCGACGGCCGTCGCCATCCTCCTGATTCAGGAAGTGGCGGCGGCCGTTTCGCTGTCGCTCCACCTGTACGCCGGACGATGCTCCAGCTGTGGGACCGGGGATGCTTCAGAGCAGCCTGTCACTTCCTCGGACGAATATTCGCGTGCATTCGACGCGGTCGGTCCGTAATCTTTCGCCCGATCAGAGGGGTGACGATGGTACGTAGGCGGAGTCCGCAGGAAAAGAAGGCGCTCAGCTATGCCAAGGATCGTCGTAATGGCTACGGCGAGAACGACAAGAGCTCACGCAAGAACATTCCGCGCAACAAGCGAATCCGACACCGCGCCAAGCGCCACCGCGACAGCATCTTCGTCGGAGCTACCGGACCGATCGACCTCGACGTCGCCGAAAGGTGCGAAATCGACCTCTTGGGCACGCGATCGAAGTCGCGGACGGCATCCTGGCGGAAGATGCCGGATATCCCGCTGCGCGAGATGGTTGCCTACAAACTGCGCCGCCGCGAACAACGAGTTGCGATGGCATCGATGCGAGATAGAGGTGGTGCTGGTTCGGCGGGGGGAGGTGGTCGCCGCGCATAATGGCAGGGTGCGCTATGAGGAACTCGCAGACGTCCCGTGCTCGATTACGCGGCCGCTGGTGATCTTCGGTGACCGCTGGACCTTGCTGATTTTGAAGTACAGCTTCGCCGGAGTGCGCCGGTTCAACGCGTTCCAGAGTGCGCTCGGCATTTCGCGAAGCCGGCTGCGTGACCGTCTCGATCGCCTGGTCGAACACGAGATCCTGGTGAAACGCCCCGCCGATGACGGCGCGTACGAGGAATACCGCCTCACCGACAAGGGCCACGCGATCTACCCGATCCTGATGGCGATCCGCGATTGGGGCGACACCTACATGGCACCCGACGGACCGCCGGTGGAGTACCGCCATCGCGGCTGCGCGGGCGAAGCGCACGCACACCTGACCTGCGACGAATGCGCCGCAGAGGTCACCGCCCGCGACATCGAGCCCGAAGCGGGCCCCGCAATCACCTCGCGCGCTATGGACAATTGATCACCAGGCCATGTTGGCGGGTATCGCCCGAGAGGGATCCGCCACCATGGCCTGATGATCTTGATCCGCTAGGAGGTGTGCCAGGTGATCTGGTCTTCGAGGGGGACGCGGGCGGTGCGGAAGGTGTTGATGGGGTGGGCGGGGTCGGGGTGGCCGAAGGAGATGCCGAAGACGACCTTGCGGGTGTCGGGGATGTCGAAGTAGTCGCGGATGAAGGGGGCATAGGAGGCCAGGGCCGCTTGGGGGGCGGCGCCGAGGCCGAGGGCTTGGGCGCCGAGGAGGAAGTTCTCGAGCCAGAGGCCGCAGTCGATGGCGCCGTAGATGCCGAGGTCGGCTTCGGAGGTGACGATGGCGACGTGCGGGGCGTCGAAGAATTCGAAGTTGCGCACCATCTGGCGCATGGTCTTCTCGTGGTCGCCCTTGACGATGCCGACGCTGTCGTAGAGCTGGAATCCGCAGGCCCGGCGACGGTCGCGGTAGACACCCTCGTAGGCGGCGGGGAACTCGAAATCGGGTGTGCTGCCGACGGTTTGGATGTGGTCGAGCAGTTCCTTGCGGAACCGGCCGGTGCCTTCGCCGGTGGTGACCACGACCTGCCACGGCTGGGTGTTGCACCACGAAGGGGTGCGCTGCGCGAGGGTCAGCAGCTGTTCGATCCTCGCGCGGTCGACCTGTTCGGGGGTGAACTGGCGGCAGGTCCAGCGTTCGTCGGCCAGCCGCTGAAGGGTGGCGAAATCGCTGCTGTGGTGGTCGGTCTGCGCCATCGCGCGGCTCCCTCGGTAACGGAGAACTGGTCTCATTTCGAGACTAACTTAGCAGTCGGGTCACCTGTGCGGAACCCGCCGACCCCGCGAATTCGGGCGCCGGCGGGATCGTGGGGAATCTAGGCGCGTCGACGTGCGACAACGAAGATCGCTGTGCCGATGCCGACGAGCAGCGCTACGCCGGCGCCGATCAGGACATAGACGGTCCACGGCTTGGAGACAGCCGGCGAATCACTCACGGCCACCGGCTGCTGCGGTCCCGGCTCCGCACTGGCTCCGATGTAGGTCGGCCCGGGTTCGGGTGTGCCCGACACGGTGAGGTCGAGCCGCACCGGCGTGGGTGCCATGGTGTCCGCGCCGCCCGGCGAGCCGAGCTTGACCGCGAGGTAATACCAGCCGGCCACCGACACGCGCTCCACCTGCGCATCGGAGTTCTCCCGGTTGGCGTATCGGACCGGCACCGTGGCCACGGTGAGTTCGGTGCTCGACGTCCCGGTGTAGACGGTGGTGTCGGAGTCGATCTCCCGGCCCAGCGGCGAGTACAACGAGGTCGCGATATTCGCGGCGGTTCCGTACTTCACCCCGTCGGTCTCCGCGAAGCGCACCCGGTAGGCCAGGCCCTGACCCCAGTCGAGCCGCACCCGGTAGAAGACGTACTCACCGGGCTGCACGGTGTCGCTGTAATTGCCGCTGCCCTGCAGCGTCGAGGCGACCGTGAACGAGCCGCCACCGGCGATCGGCTGTGGGGTGCCGGCCGGGTCGGTGAACGTGACCGGTGCGGTCACCGCGGCGGGGCCGGGATCGGTGACGCCGGGCTCGATACCGACGAGGACCTCTATCGGCAGGCGCGCGGGTGAGCCCTTGGACACGAGGTCCCAATTGAGCTCGAAGTAATAGCGCCCCCCGCCTTTGCATTTGGCGGAGTTGGCGCCGGTGGGTTCTTCGGCCGCACCGTCGAAGACCTTGGCGACGGTGAGTGCGACGCCGTCGCTGGCCGAGCCGCCGAGTTCCCGTTCGCGGATGTTGCAGTCGATGCCGTCGCGCCCGAAGATGCGCAGTTCCAGCGCGTTCATGTCCTCGGACTGGGAGATGTCCTGCTGCCGGGGGAACGAGACGATTCCGGTGAAGTAGGCCGTGGCACCCGCGGGCACGTCGACCGCGTAGAACCGCTTCTCCTGCCGGCCGATGGTGTCGAGGTACTGGCCCGGCTTCGCGACCGGGGCGGTGCGGTATTCGCCGGTGCCGGTGATGGGCGTGCCGGTGGCCTGGTAGTTGCGCAGGGCGGCCGAACTCACCTGCGGCAGAATGCGTTCCAGCGCGGCGCCGTCGGCGGCATCGCTGTAGGTTCCGCCGGTGGCCTGTGCCATGCAGGTGAGCTGGGCGCGCGCCTTGTCGTCGACGGCGAACCCGATCGAATGCACGATCAGGTCGAGTCCCTGTTGCTTCAGCTCCTTGGCGACCTCGCACGGGTCGGGCGGGGAACAGGTGTCGTCACCGTCGGAGACGAGCACGATCGAGCGCGGCCCGGAATCGGGCAGCGCGTCGGCGGCTTGTCGCAGCGCGGTGCCCATCGGGGTCCAGCCGCGCGCGTGGATTCCGTCGACCGCGGCGGTGAGGGCGGGCTTGTCGATGGTCCTCGGCTGTTGCAGCACCTGGACGTCGCGGCAGCCTGCCACCTTGTCCGCCTCGGAATTGCTGGTACCGGTGCCATATGTGGTGAGTCCGACCGAGGATTCGGCAGGCGCCGAGGCGACGAAGCTACGGACGGCCCGCTTGGCGGAATCCATCATGGTGCCGCCCTGATCGGGGCGCTCCATCGAGCCGGAGGCGTCGAGGATCAGCATGGTCGGCGCGTATTGTCCGGGGTCGGCTCGGGCCAGGGCCGGGAGTGACGTGGGCAGCACGGTGAGGGCTACGGCGGTGAGTGCGGCGGTCAGCGTGCTGAGTCTCGGCATCGTCCTCGGCTTCGGTGCAGCGGGGTGAAACCGGACAGACGTTACCCATCGCCCGGTGGCCGCTCTACCCCCTGTAGAAGTGGGGCAACCCACTGTTTGAAACACTCGATCGCGTGTGCGCAGGTGAGGCCGTTGGGCTGGGTCTCGGCTCGTGCCTGCGGTGCATCTGGGCAGTTCCGGGGCACAATTGAACGCATGGCTTTGCAGGCCCGCGACGCGCAGGAGCGCAAACGGCACGGCAGGCACTACACGCCACCGGACCTCGCGCGGTTCCTGGCGCGACGGGCGCTGCGGTACGTGCCACGCGCGGCGACGCTGCGTGTGCTCGACCCGGCCTGCGGGGACGGCGAGCTGCTACTGGCGGTGCATCGGGAAATCGCCTCGAGCGCAACGGATGTCGCGGTGCACCTCACGGGATATGACCTCGATCGTCAGGCCATCGACGAAACCGCCGGGCGGGCCGCCGCGCTCGGCGTCGAAATAGACTGCCGTGCGGGCGATTTCCTGGCGGCTTCGGCTCAGCTGGCCGACGGCTCGTTCGACTTGATCATCAGCAATCCGCCCTACGTCCGGACGCAGCAGCTGGGCGGCGCGACTGCCCAGCTGCTGAGCAAACAGTTCGGCCTCCGCGGGCGGATCGACCTCACCCACCCCTTCGTGGCCATCGCGCCGCGGCTGCTGGATGCCGGGGGAGTGCTCGGATTGCTCTGCGCCAACCGGTTTCTCACCACGCGGGCCGGGGCGAACCTGCGCCGGATCCTCACCGGTGAACTGACACCGGTGGAGCTCTACGACCTCGGTGACACCAAACTCTTCACCGCCGCGGTGCTGCCCGCGATCACCATCGCCCTGCGCGCCACCGGCCCACCCGACTGCCGCTACGTCTCGGTCTATGAGGAACTGGGAGCCGAACCCGATTGCACTACCGAGCTTTTCGACGCGCTGGCGGGCGAGGACGCCTGTCTCGTCGGTGCCGGGGGGCGGGTGTTCGCGGTGGAGGTCGGCGTGTTGGCGACGGGCGAAGGGCGCGAATCCGCGACCATCGCGACGCTCCCGGCAGACGGGCCCGACCCGCCGCGGCCGGCGAGTGTGCTGGTCGACACGCCTCCCGACTCGCGAACAGTCGACGGTGGCCGGTCCGACCGGCACGGCGACACCGCATGGCGCATGTCGCGCCCCTCGGTCGATCACTGGCTCGGCCGGATCGCCGATCGCACCTGGCATTCGTTCGGAGAGGCCACGCGCATCAGGGTGGGGATCAAGACGACGGCGGACCGGGTGTTCATCTCGGACCGGTGGGAGCAGATGGATCCGACGCCCGAGCCGGAACTGTTGCGGGAGTTGATCACTCACCACGATCTGCAACCGTGGCGTGTCGCGATGGCGCGTGGCACGAGGGTGCTCTATCCCTACGATCTGCTCGAGCCCCGGCGGACACCGATCGATCTCGCGGAATTTCCTTGTGCGGCCGAGTATTTACGGTCCCACGAACAGGTGCTGTCGGGCAGGCGTTACGTCCTCGACGGTGGCCGGAAGTGGTTCGAGATCTGGGTGCCACAGCGTCCGCACCTCTGGGGCGCACCGAAATTGGTGTTCCCCGACATCAGTGAACGTCCACGGTTCGCCCTCGATCGGTCGGGCGCGGTCGTCAACGGTGACTGCTACTGGATCTCGCTCACCGACCTCGGCGCGGGCCGAGCGGCCATCGACCTGGCGTATCTCCTGATGGGTGTGGCGAATTCGGCGCTGGGGTTGCGTTTCTACGATGCTGTCTGCGGTAACCGGCTGTACTCGGGGCGCCGCCGCTGGATCACCCAATACGTAGCGCGACTGCCGCTGCCCGATCCTGCCGGTGCGGCCGGGGGTGAGATCGTGCGAAGGGTGCGCGCGCTACTGGAAGATGGTGTGCCGGTCGCTGATTCGGGCATCGATGAGGTGGTGGCGGCGGCGTTCGGGGTGTCAGCCGATATCGCGGATGCCGACCATCGGTAGCAGTGTGCGCCGCGCGAACTCCCGTCCGGCCGCCGGATCGTCGAGCGGAATGAGCCCGTCCGGGGTCAGCGCCAGCGACAGGGCCAGGCGCGCCATGATCTCGGCGACCAGGTCGGGATCGAATTCGGGCACCTGCAGCTCGCGCAGCTTCTCGGCCAGATACGCACGCCCGACGGCGAGGATCGGTCCGGCCTCGGTGGTGAGCCGGGGCAGGATGATCTCCGGTTCGGTGCTGAGCAACCGGCGCAGCAGTTCATTGCCCGCGATGGTGGTGACGAAGGCGACGAAGATCTCGACGAGCTGCTCGTCGGGTTCGGTGACCGCGCGTACCCGCTCGTCGATCTCGGTCACATAGCGCTGTGCCTCGCGTACGCCGACGGCTTCGACCAGCTCGTTCTTGGATTCGTAGCGCCGGTAGAGGGTGGCCGGGCTGATGCCGGCCCGCCGCGCGATCTCGCCCATGCTTGTGCGTTTGATCCCGAAGTCCAGAAACGCCGACAGCGCACTGTCGAGCAGCTTCTCCCCGTCGGTGACGGGTTTCTCGAGTATCCGCGCGAGGATCGACGAAACGGTAGGCATTACCCCATTATCCCTGTGGGGGCAGATCCAATGCTGCCATCTCCTGCTCGATCGCATTGGCCGCGAAATGAACTCCGTGAGAACGGAGTTCGTGAACGCGGGATTGGAGTGCTTCGATGCCTCCGGGCTGGGCGGCGATATCGGCCACGCTGAGCCGTCCTGTCGCTCGGCGCACACCGGAATGCACGTATGCCACCGTGATACCTCCTGCCTCGCGTATCCGGTGCCGATCGCTGATCTCATGATCGCCACGCAATACGCAGGACAAATGCTATCAGGGATATCTACTGGACACTTGCTCAGTATGATGGGTCACAACACCTCGGCGTCGCGATGGTTGGTCAGATTGTGAAGATACACCGCCGCGTTGAGCTTGATCCCGTCCTGTTGGGCAGAGGTGAGCTCGCGCCGCACCTTGCCCGGCACGCCCGCCACGAGCGAGCCGGGCGGAATCTGCGCGCCCTCGGGAATCAGCGCATTGGCAGCGATCAGGCTGCCTGCACCGATCACCGCGCCGTTGAGCACCGTCGCGCCCATGCCGACGAGGACATCGTCGCCGATGGTGCAGCCGTGCAGAATCGCGTTGTGTCCCACCGAGACCCCGGTGCCGACAGTGAGCGCGAAACCGGGGTCGGCGTGCAGCACGCAGCCGTCCTGGATATTGGTGCGTGCGCCGATGCTGATCTGTTCGAGGTCGCCGCGCAGCACCGCCGAGTACCAGACGCCGACCTCGGCGCCAAGGCGCACCCGGCCGATCACGGTCGCGGTCGGCGCGATCCAGGCAGTGTCGTCGATCTCGGGAGTGAACCCGCTCACCTTGATGATCATGAACGCCATTATTGCGCCGTAACGCGGAACCGCGCTCGGTGGGCCGTCTCAGGCCTGCCGAGCATGCGGTGGAAGTGGTGGCGCAGGCTCACGGTGCTGCCGAAACCGGTGTCGCGCGCAACCCGGTCGACGGTGTCGTCGGTCGATTCCATCAGTAGCCGGGCATGGTCGATGCGCGGCTGTAGCGAGTCGCTGGACTGCCTCGAGCGCACCGACCCCTTCGCCGATCGCGCGTGTCAACCGATCGTGCCGGCGCGGGTGAAATGTTTTCGGTGTGAGCGGCGATTCAACGAATAGTTCTGCTATCTAACATCTTTCGTAGACCTACCCCGTGTCAGGTGCGGGTCTGTGGGCTGAGGAGAAGGCATGTTGCCGAACTTACTGCGGGGCCGCCGACGACTACCACCGTTGCGGCGACCGCCCGGAAACCATCTCGAGCCCGGCGGCTCCAGTCCCCGCGTAGCCGAGTCGGCCGCGACACGCGATCGAGGCGGCGGCTGAGCTTCGGCGCGGGTCCTAGGCTTGCCGGATGACGCGAACGGGCGTAACCGTCGGGGTACCGACGGAGGTCAAGCCGCAGGAGTTCCGGGTGGCGCTCACGCCGGCGGGCGCCGCCGAACTGGTCGCCCACGGGCATGAAGTGCTCGTGCAGGCCGGTGCCGGTGTCGGGTCGGGATTCGCCGACGACGACTACCGCGTCACCGGTACGCGGATCGCGGCCGACGCCGATCAGGTCTGGGCTCGGTCGGATCTGGTGGTGAAGGTGAAAGAGCCTGTCGCGCAGGAATATTCGCTGATGCGCCGCGATCAGGTGCTGTTCACCTTTCTGCATCTGGCGGCATCGAAGGCATGCACCGACGCGATCCTGTCCTCGGGGATCGTCGCCATCGCCTACGAGACCGTGCGCGGGGCCAACGGATCACTGCCGTTGCTCGCACCGATGAGCGAGGTGGCGGGCAGGCTGAGCGCCCAGGTCGGGGCCTATCACCTGATGGCGCCGATGGGTGGCGGCGGTGTGCTGCTCGGGGGTGTGCCCGGGGTGCGACCGGCCGACGTGGTGGTGCTCGGCGGCGGCGTCGCGGGGACGAACGCGGCGAGTATCGCGGTCGGGATGGGCGCTGGGGTGAGCGTGCTCGATACGAATCTGGCGCGGTTGCGTGAACTCGACGCACGCTTCGCCGGCCGGGTCGGAACCCTCGCCTCGCACGCACTCGAGATCGAAAAGGCCGTGGTCGCGGCAGATCTGGTGATCGGGTCGGTCCTGGTACCGGGGGCAAAGGCGCCGAAATTGGTATCCGACGAACTCGTCGCGCGGATGCGGCCCGGCTCGGTACTCGTCGACATCGCCGTCGATCAGGGCGGTTGCTTCGCCTCCACGCGGCCGACGACGCACGCGAATCCGACCTTCCCCGTGGCTGATTCACTGTTCTACTGCGTGGCGAACATGCCGGGCGCGGTGCCGCACACCTCGACCGTGGCACTGACCAACGCCACACTGCCGTTCGCGCTGGTGATCGCGGACAAGGGCTGGCGCGGAGCATGCGCCGCCGACCCCGGTCTGGCGGCGGGGCTCACGGCGGTCGACGGCAAGCTGCTGTCCGCCGAAGTCGCGGCCGCGCACGGGTATTCGCTCGGCGCGTGACGGCGACCGCCCGTCGGACATGTGGTTGCCAGGCGATGGCGCACACATCGCCCAGCGGAAATCTGCGGCAGTGCTTGATGATCTAGGTCTGTGTCCGACGTCTATTCGCCGCCGCCCAGGTACCAGTCCGGCGCGCCCTCGGTGGGCAGGTCGCGGAGCTTGTCGGGGTTGCGGACGACGTTGATCGCTACGACCCGACCGGCGTCGATGACGAACGAGAAGACGCCCATGGTGGTGCCGTCGAAGACGATCAGGCCGGGCATGCCGTTGACCAGCACCGCCCGGCCCCAGCCGTTCGCGGTGTTGTACCAGCCGAGCAGCATCTTGGCGATGAGCTCCGCGCCGCGCACCGGCTGACGGATGGCGGGCACCTTGCCGCCGCCGTCGGCGGTGAGGACCACGTTCTGGTCGAGCACCCCGAGCAGCGAACTCAGATCACCCGAGCGCCAGACCAGCGCGAACGCCGAGACGACCTTCTCCTGTTCGGCCGGGGAAGCGGGAAAGCGTGGGGTGCCGTTCTCGACATGCTTGCGCGCGCGGGAGGCGAGCTGGCGGACCGCGGCGGGAGTGCGCCCGACTACCTCGGAGACCTCGGGGCCGGTCATTCCGAACACATCTTGCAGCACGAACGCGGTGCGTTCGGCGGGCGACAGCGACTCGAGTACCACCAGGAGCGCGGTGGTGACACGTTCGTCCTGGGAGATGCGGTCGGCTGGGTCGTCCCAGGAAGTGACTTCCGGTTCCGGCAGCCACTCGCCCACGTACTGTTCGCGGCGGGCGCGCGCGGACCCGAGCTGGTCCAGGGCGAGGCGGCCGACGACGGTGGTGAGCCAGGCGCGCAGGTTGTCGATCTCGTCGGCCTTACCCGCGTCGAACTGTCGTTGCAGGCGCAGCCACGCGTCCTGCACCGCGTCTTCGGCGTCACTGATGCTGCCGAGCGTGCTGTAGGCGAGTCGCCGCAGGTAGGCGCGATGTTCCTCGAAGCGGCGGGCCAGTTCGGCCTGATCGTGAGGCTGCGGTGAGGTCATGGTGTGCGCCTGTTCGGTTGATCTTGCTCGGTCCCGGCGAGTCCAGAAGTGCCGTCACCGTGATGACGAAACAGTGGTCGCCGGTGTGACAACCCCGGCGACCGCTACCCTCGGCCGGTGCGGAAAGCGACATCGACGGCGGCCGGGCTGGTGCTGGGATTCGTGCTCGATCGGGTATTCGCCGATCCACGGCGCTGGCATCCCGTGGCCGGATTCGGTTCGGCGGCAGCGGCATTGGAGAAGGTGACCTATGCCGACGATCGGCGAGCCGGGATGGTGCACGAGGTGATCGCGGTCGGCTCAGTCGTCGGAATCGGTCTGCTAGCCACCCACGGTACGGGGCCGGGCGGTCGCGGCGGTGTGCTGGTGACCGCGTTGGCGACGTGGACCGCGCTGGGTGGTCGCAGCCTCGTCCGCGCCGGGCATGCCATGGCCGACCGCCTCGAGGCCGAGGATCTCACGGGTGCCCGCGAACTGTTGCCGTCGCTGTGTGGGCGCGACCCGTCGGTCCTCGATGCCGATGGACTCGCGCGCGCCGCTCTCGAATCCATCGCCGAGAACACCTCAGATGCGGCTGTCGCCCCGTTGCTATGGGGTGCGGTCGCGGGGGTGCCAGGGGTGCTCGGTTATCGCGCGGTGAACACTCTTGACGCGATGATCGGCTACCGGAATGAACGGTACGAACGGTTCGGCTGGGCTGCCGCTCGTACCGACGATGTCGCCAACCTCGTCCCTGCCCGTGTCACTGGGTTGCTCACTGCCGCCCTTGCGCCGCTCGCCGGCGGGAATCCGTCGGGTGCGTTGCGCGCATGGCGACGCGATGCGGCCGATCACCCGAGCCCCAACGCGGGGGTCGTCGAAGCGTCCATGGCAGGAGCCCTCGGTATTCGGCTGGGTGGGCGCACTCAGTATCGCCATGGCACTGAACTTCGACCCACCCTTGGTGACGGTCCGACACCCACGGCGGCGGACCTGCGACGTGCGGTGCGGATGTCGGCGGGTGTGCAAGTTGGGGCGCTTGCGGTGGCTGTTGCGGTCAGCGTGCTGCGGCGTGCGGGATAGCTCGTACGGGGTGGGGTTGGTAGTTGTGGCGTTGAGGGACCACCTCACAGCTGCGGCGCACACGACGCAAGGCCGAGAGCCAACAGTCGAGCTCCCGGACGACCCGCTGAATATCCGGGGAGGCGGATCAGTTGCGGCCGTAGCGGTCGGCTAGCCGGGCTTCGGTGGTGGGTCGGGCTGGGGGGCCCGTAGTTGGCGTCGTCGGCGCAGACGGTTGGGCTCGGTCCCGGCGGCGGGCTCGGAGTTCGGCTACTACGAAATAGCCGAGGCCGAGGGGAGCCATCAGGCCGAAGGCGAGCCATTGGAGGCCGTAGGAGAGGTAGGGGCCCGCGTCGAGCTGGGGCAGGGGGGTGGGGGTGAAGGCACCTGGCTGGTTGTCGGCCAGCTGGAGGTAGCCGCCCTTGTCGGTGCCGGTCGGGATGGGGGTGAGGGGAGTGCCGAGGACGGTGGATTCCTGGGTGGTGTCGACCGTGTACACCTGGCGGTAGCCGTCTTGGGTGCTGGGAGTCTTGTCGGGGACCACGCCCTCGGAGGCTCGGACTCGGGCTTCGATGCGTTGCCTGCCCGCGGGTGGGTCCGCGATCGCGGGTGGGCGGGTGCCGTCCACGGAGGCAACCAAGCCGCGGTCGACCAGGAGGGTGCGGCCGTCGTCGAGGCGGAAGGCGGCCAGGACCGCATAGCCGGGGGCACCGTCGAGGTGGCGGAGCCGGACCAGGACGGTCGACTCGGGGACGAAGGTGCCGGTCGCGGTCACCTTGCGCCATTCGGTGTGGGTGCCGGTATCGCTGTCCAGGACATCGGTGACGGCCACGGGGTCGGCTTGCACGGAGTCGGCGATCAATCGGTTGCGGTGTTCGGTGCTGTCGTTCTTGCCGAGCTGCCATGGCGCCAGGACCGTGAAGCACAGGTAGGCGAAGGCGGCGACGATCACTGCGAGGATCAGCCAGCTGGGGCGCAGCAGGAAGGTGAGCTTGCGCATCAGAGCTGCACGTCGGCGGGTTTGCGGGCGTCCAGTTCGGCGTGCACCCAGTCGAGCAGGCCGGGGATCGCGGCCTCGATCTGGTCGCGAACCAGGTCGAAGTCGGACTGGTCGCCGTAGTACGGGTCCGGCACGTCGGAGCCATCGGCCGCGGGGTCGAAGCTGCGCAGCAGTCTGCGCTGGTCGGTGGGGACGCCGCGATGCGCGAGCTCGCGGTCGTGCCCGGTGTCCAAGGCGATGATCAGATCGGCGGCACTGTGCTCGGGACCGAAGGTCGCCGCGGTGTGCTCGGTCGGGTAGCCGGCGCGGCGCAGGGTCGCCTCGGTGCGCGGGTCGGCCGCATCGCCGACATGCCACGAACCGGTACCCGCGCTGCTCACCCGCACCCGGTTCGCGAGACCGGCCCGGTAGAGGTGCGCCTCGAACATCTTCGCGGCCATCGGTGACCGGCAGATATTGCCTGTGCAAAGGAACGAGACATGTAGTGGACCCACGGGAGCCATTGTCGCCCGTGGCGCCGAATCGCCGCCACGTAGGGTGTGCAGTTGTGCTCGAGGACTCCGTCGACCCCGCGATGTTGCGCCACCACGGCGACGTGGAGGCGCGCCCTGGCATGCTCGATTTCGCGGTGAACGTCCAGGGCGTCACCCCACCCGCCTGGCTGCGCGAACGCCTCGCCGCTCGTCTCACCGACCTGGGCCGCTATCCCAGTTCCGACGACGACCACACTGCCCGCGTTGCCGTCGCCGCCCGCCACGGCCGCTCGCCGGACGAGGTACTGCTGCTGGCGGGCGCCGCCGAGGGGTTCGCGATGCTGCCACGCTTGGCACCCCGCCTCGCCGCCGTCATCCACCCGTCCTTCACCGAGCCCGAACTGGCACTTCGCGAGGCAGGTGTCCCGGTCACCCGGGTGGTCCTGGAACGGCCGTACACCCTCGACCCCACCCTGGTCCCCGAAGAAGCCGACCTCGTGGTCGTCGGCAACCCCACCAACCCCACTTCGATTCTGCATCCCGCCGAGACGATTCAGGCCCTTCGCCGCCCCGGCCGGATCATCGTGATCGACGAAGCCTTCGCCGACGCGGTCGTTGGCCGGTGCTCGCCCTCTGGCCTCGCCGACGAGCGCACCTCGAGCCGGTTGCCATCCGGCTCGACCGGCATTGATGGCGATCCCGCGTTGGACGGCGGTCTGTTCGGTCAGCGCCGAGCCGACGCTGGTGGTCCGGCCGATGTGCGATCCGGTGGCATCGCGGATACGCGCTCGGGTGAGAATCTGCCCGGTGTGAGTCCGGCCGTTTCTGGTGAGCCGGAGTCGTTGGCAGGTCTTTCGGCCCCCGATGTCATCGTTTTGCGCAGCCTCACCAAGACATGGGCGCTGGCCGGTTTGCGTTGTGGCTACGCCCTCGGTGCTCCCGAAGTCCTGGCTCGACTGGCACATGGCCGCCCGCACTGGCCGCTCGGCACTCTCCAGCTCGAGGCGATCATCGCCACCGCCGAACCCTCCGCTGTCGCCGAATCCCGGCAGCACGCGCACCGCATTGGCGCTGACCGCACCGCCATGATCGACCGCCTCACCGCGCTCGGCCTCGACGTCCACACCCCGGCCACCGGGCCCTTCCTTCTCCTGTGCGTCCCCGACGGCGCTCTGGTACGCAAACGGCTCGCCGACCGCGGTATCGCAGTCCGCCGCGCCGACACCTTCCCCGGACTCGGTCCCGACCACCTCCGCGTAGCGGTTCGTGGTGCCGCCGAAGTCGACCGGTTGATCGACGCTCTGAACGCAGCACTGTGGTGACCCCCACGACGACCATTCCCACGCGACGAAGGAGGCGGCGGTGACCGACCTGGCCGAACTGATCGGAGTACTCGACGCGGCGTACCCGCCGAGACTGGCCGAATCGTGGGATTCGGTGGGGCTCGTCTGTGGTGACCCCGCACAGCAGGTCACCAAGGTGGTGTTCGCCGTCGACGCGACCGCCGCTGTTGTCGACGAGGCGATCGGTTGGGGTGCACAGGCTTTGGTCGTGCATCATCCGCTGCTGTTGCGCGGGGTCGACACCGTCGCCGCCGATACGCCGAAAGGCGCACTGCTGCACCGGTTGATCCGATCCGGCTGCGCCCTGTTCTCCGCCCACACCAATGCCGACTCCGCCGACCCGGGTGTCTCCGACGCGCTCGCCGCCGCCGTCGGCCTCACCGTCACCGGCCCGTTGGATCCCAAACCGCTTGCCTCCGTGGATAAATGGGTCATCCAGGTGCCCCAGACCCACACGGCTTCCTTGATGTCGGCCTTGTTCACGGCGGGCGCGGGCGCGATCGGCGACTACCGCGAAGCAGCCTGGTACACAGCGGGAACCGGCCAATTCCTGCCGATCGCGGGTGCCAACCCGGCGATCGGCGCGATCGGCACCGTCGAAACCCTCACCGAGGACGCCGTCGAGGTGGTCGCGCCCCCGACCTCCCGCCTCGCGGTCCTCGCCGCCCTGCGCGCCGCTCACCCCTACGAGGAACCCGCCTACCACGTCACCGAACGTGCACCTCTGCCGTCGTCACTCGGCATCGGCCGCATCGGCGAACTCCCACAGCCCGAAACCCTGGCCGAATTCACCGCCCGCGTCGGCGTCGGCCTGCCCCGCACCGTCTGGGGTGTGCGCGCCGCGGGTGATCCGGAACGCATCATCGAACGCGTAGCCGTCTGCGGCGGCGCGGGTGATTCCTACCTCAATGCGGCCATCCGAGCCGGTGTCGACGCCTATCTCACCTCCGACCTGCGCCACCACCCCGTCGACGAACACCTCCGCCGCGGCGGCCCCGCCCTCATCGACGCCGCCCACTGGGCCACCGAGTTCCCCTGGTGCGGCCAGGCCGAACAGTTCGTCAACACCGCCCTGCCCGCGGTGCAGACCCGCGTCTGCACGCTGCGCACCGACCCGTGGACGGTCAGCGGCTAGTTCCTCGCCGCCGGTATCCCGAGGTAGACGGACGCGCGCCGAGCACATTCGGTTCGGCGATGTCTTCGGGTCATGGCGTGATCACACGCTGCGGCGCGGTACGGTTGATCGATCCATCCGTCCACTGTGTTCAGGAGTTCGTGCGCGTTGAATGTCGAACCGTCGGTCCAGACCAAGCTGTTGCAGCTCGCAGGTGTCGATGCCGAGTTGACGCGCATCGCCCATCGCCGTTCCGCGCTGCCCGAGCAGCAGGAAGTGGCACGACTGGCGGCCGAGCGCAACGGCTACAAGGACGCGGCCGTGGCGGTGGAGATCGGCATCGACGATCTGGACCGCGACATCCGCAAGCTCGAGGGCGAGGTCGACGCCGTCCGCAAGCGTGAGGACCGCGACCGCGGCATGCTCACCGCGGGCACCGTCGCCGCTAAGCAGCTCTCCGAGATCCAGCACGAACTGGGCAGCCTGGAGCGTCGCCGCTCGGTGCTCGAGGACGAGTTGCTGACCGTGATGGAGCAACGCGAGGCGATGCTCGCCGACCACGATCACGCGGGTGCGCGGCTCAGCAAGGCCGACCACGACCTCGAGGACGCCGAACGCCTGCGCGATGAGGCGATGGCCGATCTCGAAGTGGCACAGCAGCGCTGCGAGAAGGATCGCGCCGAGCTGATCGGCCTGTTCCCCGCCGACCTGATCGCCGTCTACGACAAGCAGCGCTCGGCGCACGGTGTCGGCGCGGCCCTGCTGCAGGCTCGCCGCTGCGGCGCCTGCCGGATCGAGATCGACCGCGGCGAGATGCAGCGCATCGCCAAGGCCGCGCCCGACGCGGTCCTGCGCTGCCCGGAGTGCAGCGCGATCATGGTGCGTACCAAGGAATCGGGGCTGTGATCGCGGCGGTGCGCCGATGAGCGAGGTGATCGTCGAAGCCGACGGTGGCTCGCGTGGCAATCCCGGCCCGGCCGGTTACGGCGCGGTGGTGTTCGCCGCCGATCACGTGCGGGTGCTCGCCGAACGCAAGGAGTTCATCGGCGTCGCCACCAACAATGTGGCCGAATACCGCGGTCTCATCGCGGGTTTGGCGGCTTCGGCCGAATTGGGCGCGCGGGTTGTCACGGTGCGAATGGATTCCAAACTCGTCGTCGAACAGATGTCGGGACGCTGGAAGATCAAGCACGCCTCGATGATTCCGCTCGCCGAGCAGGCGCGAGCACTGGTCGCCGGATTCGATCGGGTGAGCTTCACCTGGATTCCGCGCGCCGAGAACTCACACGCCGACCGGCTCGCGAACGAGGCGATGGACGACAGTGCGCTCACCGCGACCGTGCGCGAGGCCGTTGCCGCCGGACATGCCGCCGGTGACGAAGTCGCGGTGCCGAAATCGGTTGACCCGAACAAGGTGTCGCCCGGCTGGACCGGCGCCGTCGGCAAGCCGACCCGCCTGCTGCTGCTGCGCCACGGCCAGACCGCGCTGTCGGTGGAGCGCCGCTACTCCGGCCGTGGCAATCCGCCGCTGACCGACCTCGGTCGCGAGCAGGCCGAGCGTGCCGCGAAAATGCTTGCCGCCAAAGGTGATATCGCCGCAGTGGTGAGCTCTCCACTGCAGCGGGCCCGTTCCACCGCCGAAGCCGCCGCGACCGCACTGGATGTTCCGCTGCGCATCCTCGACGGCCTCACCGAGACCGACTTCGGTGACTGGGAAGGTCTCACCTTCGCCGAAGCCGCCCAGCGCGATCCGATCCTGCACCGCGACTGGCTCGGTGACCCCTCGATCCCCGCACCGGGCGGCGAGAGTTTCGATCAGGTGCGCGAACGCATCGAAGGGGTGCGCCGGGACCTGGTCGCGCTGTACCCGGGCCAGAACGTGGTGGTGGTCAGCCACGTGACCCCGATCAAGACCCTGCTGCAGCTGGCACTCGGCGTCGGCCCGTCGCTGCTGTACCGCCTGCACCTCGACCTCGCGTCGCTGTGCATCGCCGAGTTCTATCCCGACGGTGGCGCCTCGGTGCGCCTGGTCAACGACACCTCATACCTGTGAGCTAGCCGGTCCTCGCCCGGGCACGGTACGGTCGCCCCGGCGCACGGTCGGCGTAACGACGACCCCGCATCGCCCGACAGATTCTCGGGCGTGCGGATGCGCGGCCACACAGGAAAGGTACTTGATGAGGTTTCTACGGATGGCGGCGTTTGCGGCGGCCATCGCGGGGGTGCTTACCGCGTCCGCGGGTGCGGGTAGCGTGACGGCCGATCCGAGCGTGGTGCTCGGTGCGGCATCGGGCATCGTCTTCGACAACAACTCCGGTTGTTCGCTCACGGCCATCGGCCACGACGGCGCGGGCCGCCTCGTCGGTCTCACCGCGGGACACTGCGCGCCGACCGGTTCGCGCGTCGGCGCCGAGCAGGCGCTCGCAGCAGGCGTGATCGGTACCGTCGCGTTTTCCGACGACGGCGACTACCTGGATTTCGCTGTGCTGCAACTTGATGCGTCGAAGGTGCTGCCGGTGCGCACCATCGGCCAGACCACCGTCGCGGGTATCGGCGCCGTGCCGGGCCCCGGTGCCATGGTGTGCTCGGACGGCCGCACCAGCGGTCGCAGCTGCGGTGTGGTGTGGGGTGAACTCGAAGGCACCTCGATCAACCAGTACTGCTCGCAGCCAGGCGATTCCGGCGGCCCCGTCGTCGTCGGTGACCGCCTCGTCGGCATGAACCAGGGCCGCCTCACCGGCCTCGGCCCGGTCGACTTCGACGTCCCCTGCGCCGGCGGCGCCAACCCGATCCACTCACCCGCCTACTTCCAGCCCATCCAGGTGATCCTGGACGTGCTCAACCGCGCAGGCGGCGTGGGCGCGGGCTTCCAGCCCCTCTGATCCACCCGCGAAACCCCAAGGGCGCAGCACCGTTTCGGTGCTGCGCCCTTCGTGCGCGTGCGATCAACGATGGCCGAGCCCACGCTCGTGCATGAGCAGCGGCCCGTAGGCGGCCACCGCGTGTGAACAGTGCGTGAGCTGGTCTGTTCCAGCACCCCATGGTGCCCCGATACCGTGGCGTATCCGGGCAGTTCAGGGGCGAAGGACCGACACCAGGAAGTCGGTCTGATCGCGCACTACCTGCTCGAAGACATCGTCGAAGTACACATCGAAGTGGCCGACCGGATACTGCTTGACCACTGCGTGTTTGGTCCGTTCGGCCGCCTTGCGGGTCGGGCCTGCGGGGGCGATCGAGTCGTTTTCGGCGATCGCGTAGAAGACGGGGACCTTCAGGGACTTGGCGCGGCGGCCGGGGGAGTCGAAGAGGGTCGAGAAGGCGATGCGGGCACCGACTTTGGGGTCGTAGGTGTCGCTCTCCTCGGCGAGCCGGCCGTTGCCCTCGGGGACGTCGGTGGCGCTCATCAACGCCGCGGAGCGTTTGCGCCCGGCCAGCCGGATACGGATGGGTTTGCGGCGGATCGGGCCGACGAGCAGGTCGGTGGCGGCGATGGTGGCGACCTTGGTCAGGCTGATCGGTCCCTTCGCCATCGACGACGCCCACCCACTGGTGAACGGCACCTGGGCCACCACCGCGGCCAGGTAATCGTCGTCGGGCGCCACCGCGAGCACATGCCCACCGCCGAACGAAGTGCCCCACAGCGCGATCCGGGTGGCATCGAAGCCACGGATGCTGCGCGCGTAGGCGATTGCGGCCTTCCAGTCCTGCCGCTGACGGGCGATACTGAGTACCTGGCGAGGTGAACCCTCACTGGCACCGAAATGTCGGTAGTCGAAAGCCAGCACCCCCATTCCCGCGGCGACGAACCGCCGCGCATACCGATCCAAACCCATCTCGCGGGTGGCCCCGAGCCCGTGTCCCATGATCACCAACGGCCGCGGCCGAGGCGCACCGTCGGGCAGGTAGAGCCACGCGGCGCACTGCTGGTGATCCGAAGGGAAACTGACGTCGACACGTTCCATGAGTCAATACCGTAGCGAGTACTCTGTACCGGCGGGCGAGTCGGCCGGGCGACCGCGGTGACGGGAACGGGCACGCACAGTGCCGCTGCCCGGTACCGAGGAAAGTCCGGACTCCACAGAGCAGGGCGGTTGTTAACGGCAACCCGGGGTGACCCGCGGGACAGTGCCACAGAGAACAGACCGCCGCACGCGAGTGCGGTAAGGGTGAAACGGTGCGGTAAGAGCGCACCAGCGCCCCGGGTGACCGGGGCGGCTAGGTAAACCCCGCCCGGAGCAAGGTCGAAGGTCGCATCGGCAACGGTGCGGCTGCGCAGGTGTTCGAGGGCTGCTCGCCCGAGCCTGCGGGTGGACCGCTCGAGGCACCCGGCAACGGTGTGTCCAGATGGATGGTCGCCCCCCGATGCGAATCGGGGACAGGATCCGGCTTACAGGCCGGCTCGCCCGCCCACGAAACGAGAAGGCGGCGGTTCCCACTGGGAACCGCCGCCTCGCTTCGCCGCGAAGGGCTCAGCACATCAGCTTGGACATCTGGTAGACGGCCGTTGCCTCTTCGGTGGTCGCGGCGTTGTCGCCGTTCTTGGCCGCCTTGATGATCGTGGCGATGGTGTCGGCCTCGGACTTGCCCGCCTTGATCTCGGAGCAGGAATGGTTCAGCACCGCGGCCACGGCGGCGTCGTCACGCCCCTGCGCCAGCTTGGGGAAGGCATTGCGGTAGCTCACCACGAACATGCCCGCCTTGCTTGCTTCGACCTGGAACGCAGGGGCGGGAGTGGTGGAGGGGGCGGGGGAACCGGCGGAGGAAGAGTCGTCGCTGCAGCCGGCCAGAAGCAGGGCGAAGACGGTGGCGCTGGCCGCGATGGCGGCGGTAGTTCTACTCACGGAGCGGGATGCTAGCGGTCCAGGAAACACGCCGCTTCCCCTGTGGTTAACGGGAAGCGACATGTTCTGGATCGAAGCGGTGAGCTACCCCGGGTTAATCGCCAGCAGGTGCGCCCAATAGCTGGCCGCGTCCGGTCCGAGGATCGGCGACAGGTAATCGAAAATCAGCCACGACATACGTTCGCAAACTCCCATTTATCGACGTGAGTGCCGCACAACCCGGCAGCTGCCGAGTGCGCCGCCGCCACAGTAACAATTGCCCGTAATGTCGCCGCGTTCGTGTGTCGAGACGGCGAAATTGCGCTGGAACCCGCCGGGAACGTGAGCGAGGTCATAGAGTGATCGCCGTCGGCAGGGCTCGCTGCCACTTCCTCGGGCCCAACACATTCGATCGCGGAAGCAGGTCACATTTACATGCGGGTAGTTCGTTCCATTGTCGCCGGTGCACTGATCGCCGGAGCCGCTGCGGTGTTCGCAACCCTTGGTGCCGGTTCGGCGAGCGCGGTCGCGGTGACCCCGCTCGCAGGCGGGGTTCAGGTCGACCTCAGCCCGGCTGATACCGCCTGGGTGCACCAGTCCCGATTCGGCCTGACCGTGGCCGGTCTGCCGCATCCGTCGGCGGCCTCGTTCGGTCAGGCCCTCGACGCGGCCGCGACCGTGTCCTCGGCCGTACCCAACGGCCGGGTCACTTTCACGGTGTACGGCCCGCTCGATCAGCTCAACGGCACCATGCTCGCTCTGAAGTAGGACTCGCTACGCTGCGAAGATGGACTTCGAAGACAGGACGAGTAGTTCGCAGGATCGGGGTCGGACCACTGGTCTGCAACTCCATCAGCGGATCGTCTCGGCGCCGGTCGACTTCGGCGCCATCCGTTCCGAATTCGGACTGGCCTCGGAATATCCGTCCGAGGCCGTCTCCGAGGCCCGCGACGCGGTAGACGCGTTCGCGGGCACCCGGGTCGATCGGACCGATATCGAGTTCGTGACCATCGACCCGCCCAGCGCGCTGGATCTGGACCAGGCGCTGCATATCGAACGCACTCCCACCGGTTTCACCCTGCACTACGCGATCGCCGATCTCGGTGCGGTGATCGTGCCGGGCAGTGCGCTCGCCGCGGAAGCCGAAGTGCGCGGGCAAACTTTCTATCTGCCCGACGGCAATATTGCGCTGCATCCGACAGTGCTGTCCGAGGGCACCGCGAGTCTGCTGCCCGGTGTCGACCGGCCCGCCGCGTTGTGGACCATCGAACTCGACAATGCCGCGGTACCGCTGAGCTTTTCGGTGACGCGCGCGTTGGTGCGCTCTCGGGAGCGCTTCGATTACGCGCAGGTGCAGGCCGCCGCCGACGCTGCAACATTGCCTCGGTCGTTGATCGCACTGCCCGAATTCGGGCGGCTGCGGATCGAGGCGGGGTTCGAACAAGGCGCTATCTCGCTGCGGTTGCCCGCACAGGAGGTGGTCTCCGACGGCGACGGCTGGCGCCTGCAGCTGGAGCCGAGGACCGACGCCGACGACTGGAACGAGCAGGTCTCGCTGCTCACCGGAATGTGCGCGGCGCGAATCATGGTGGAGCACAAGGGAATCGGCTTGCTGCGGACGATGCCGCCGCCGCCCGGGAGCGCGATCGAATCGATGCGCCGTACGGCGGCGGCGTTGGGGGTCGATTGGCCCGCCGGGGTGCCGGTCGGGCGCATGCTCGCCGGGCTGGACGCGAATACGCCCGCCGCGCTGGTGCTGATGTCGGAAGCTACGGGTTTGTTGCGTGGGGCGAGCTACACGCTGCTCGCCGAACTCGAAGACCCGTCGCCGGAGCAGCTGACGCACAGTGCGATCGGAGCCCCGTACGCGCACGTGACGGCGCCACTGCGCCGCCTGGCCGACCGCTTCACCACCGAAATCTGTCTGGCCTACTGCGCCGGGGTCGAGGTGCCGCAGTGGGTGGTCGACGGGCTGAAAGCCGCGGCCGAGACGATGCGGCGCACTGATGCGGTGGCCAACAAGGTGGATCGCGCGTGCGTCGATCTGACCGAGGCCACTGTTCTCGCGCCTCGGGTCGACACCGAGTTCACTGCCGTGGTCTTGCGTGATGCCAACGGGTCTCGGCCTGCCGAGATCTTCGTCAGTGAACCGCCGATCCTCGCACGGTGTGAGGGGACGCCGCCGGAAGGTAAGCCGGTCGCCGTGCGGTTGGCTGTCGCTGATCCGGTAACTCGGACTATCGGGTTCGAATATGACAGGGCGCGTTGATCGTTGGGGATTTCAGTGCATCGCGGAGATAAAGGCGGCGGCCGCGGGGTAGTGGGCGATGGCGCGGCCCGCGGCTGCTTCTTCGGTGTCGGCCAGTAGTTCGTAGACGGTGGCCGCGGGGCCGTGCGTGGCCGCGCCCACTGCCAGGATCGCTTCGCGGGACTCGACGGCGTCCCGGTGGTCGCCGAGGACGGATTGCAGCCGTTTGGCGCGGGCGCCGAGGTCGGCGGCCTCGGGGCCGAGGACGGTTGTCGCGGCCTCGCAGGAATACCGTAAACGCTTGGCGCCCTTGCGGATGTCGTGGAGGAGTTCCACGCGATCGGCGGGGGTGGCGGTGGGTTCGGCGAAGACCAGCTTGCGAAGGCGTTTGCGGTCGCGGCGCAGGACTCGGCCGAAGACATCGGTTGCGTTGTCGCGGGCGAGTTCTGGGGCGAGTGGGGGATCGGTGCGCCAGGTTTTCATGACCTTACGCAGGCGGCGGTAGCGCTTGTCATCGAGTGCGCGCAGCACCTCCGCGTGGGCGTCGGTGTAGGCCTTGCGGGACGCGCCGACCAGGGAATCGGTGACCTCGGTCGGGACCGTGTCGTAGCCGGACAGCAGGTCGGTGAATCGTTCGGCGCGGACCTCGGCGTCGCGGGCCACGCCGAGCAGGTCGGCCAGCCACTTCAGCTCCGCTTCGGTGGCGGCGGCCGTGTCGGCGTCGAACAGCCTGCGGTAGGAGCGCAGGACGCTGCGCAGCCTGCGCGTGGCCACCCGCATCTGGTGCACCGAATCGTCGGCGTCGGCGCGAACGTCGGGCTCGGCGGCGAACAGCCGGTCGATGTCCTCGCGTAGTGCCGCGACGACGGCTTTTCCGGCCTCGATCGCCATGGTGTCAGCCTCGCTTTCCGAACTCGTCGGTCGCCTCCACCAGGTGGTGGGTGATGCCGGGCTCGTGCGCGGTATGTCCGGCATCCTCGACGATGTGCAGGGTCGAGGCCGGCCACGCAGTGTGCAGGTCCCATGCGCTCACCGCGGGGCACACGATGTCGTGGCGGCCCTGCACGATCACGCCGGGGATCTCGGCGATCCGATCTATCTCTGCCAGCAACTGTCCCTCGTCGAGGAATCCGCCGTGGCGAAAGTAGTGGTTTTCGATCCGGGCGAAGGCGAGGGCGAAGCGTGCCTCGGCGGTTTCGGCGACCCGATCCGGTTGTGGGAGCAGTGAACTCGTCGCACCTTCCCACGTCGACCAGGCGACCGCGGCATCGAGTGCGACCTGCGGATCGGGGGAGTGCAGCAGCCGGTGATACACCTCGACGAGGTCGTCATCGCGTTCCCCGGCGGGCACCGGCGCCAGGAATTTCGCCCACTCGGCAGGGTAGACATTGCCCGCGGCACCGTTGTAGTACCAGTCGATTTCCTTGCGCCGCAACAAGAAGATGCCACGCAACACCAGTTCGGTCACCCGCTGCGGGTGCGCCTGCGCATAAGCCAGGCCGAGGGTCGACCCCCACGAACCGCCGAACACCTGCCAGCGCTCGATCCCGAGATGCGCGCGCAGCGACTCCATGTCGGCGATCAGGTTCGGCGTGGTGTTGGTGTCCAGCGGTGCCCCATCGGCGATGTGCGGCATGGACTTTCCGCAGCCGCGCTGATCGAACAGCACGATCTTGTACACGGCCGGGTCGAAGAAACGCCGCTGTAGTGGCCCGGTGCCACCGCCGGGTCCGCCGTGCACGAAAACCACCGGCTTGCCATCGGGATCGCCGCTGACCTCCCAGTACACCGACTGGCCGTCGCCGACGTCGAGCAGTCCCTGCTCGAACGGTTCGATCTCGGGGTAGAGGGTGCGCATCAGAACGCCAATCCCGCGGCAAGGGAAGGCAATTCGAGGGCGGTGAGGGCCTCGGTCCGTACCTCGGGGCAGCTGTCGGTGGTCACCCGGTCGATCATCGCCTTGTCGGCGAGCACGTGCCCGTTGATGCCACCGTTGCGAAAGCCCCAATCGTGCACCATGGCGTTGAGCGAGATCCGCCCGAGCGTCGGGCCCTGCACCCGGAAGTTCGACAGCTCGGGCCGGATCATGTCGCACAGCTGCGCCGCGGAGGAGGGGCTGATCGTCAGAGTCCCCGCTGGTGTCGTCGTCGCCGGAGCCGACGTGGTAGTGCCTGCGCTGCCGGTCTGAGCGGGTTCCACGCCTCCACACGCCGTCAGCCCCGCGGCAACCGCGATCAACAACACAGAACGAGAAATCCAACGGGGTTGCGGCATCGGTACCTCTGATAGTCGGCGAGTGTCGGTATCGAGTCTGCCATTTGTGGTTTTGGTGCGCTGGGTCCGAAGCTGCGATCCTGGGATTGGTAGTCCCAGACGGTTTGACGCTGTGTTTTTGGCGCGCTGGCGCGCGCGTGTCCGCGGCCCCAAGGGGCCGCCGGTTAGCGCTCGAGACTAACGCCTTCGGCGTAGCGCTTTCGAGCGCTAACCGGCGACCCGGCCGCGGACCGGCCACTTCGTGGCCGCCGCTCCCCAGGGGTCGCGGGTGCGGGGTTGGGAGTGCGGTCATGGCGGATTTGGGGTTTGTGGTGTGGCTGGGTGGTGCGGTTATGGCGGATTTGGGGTTTGTGGTGTGGCTGGGTGGTGCGGTTATGGCGGATTTGGGGTTTGTGGTGTGGCTGGGTGGTGCGGTTATGGCGGATTTGGGGTTTGTGGTGTGGCTGGGTGGTGCGGTTATGGCGGATTTGGGGTTTGTGGTGTGGCTGGGTGGTGCGGTTATGGCGGACGCAGTGGGGGTGGGAGTTGCGCCGATCAGAAGCTGTGTTCGGGGCCTGGGAAGGTGCCTTGGCGGACTTCGGCGGCGTAAGTGGCTGCGGCGGTGCGGAGCTCGTCGCCGACGTTGCCGAAGCGCTTGACGAACTTGGCGGTCTTGCCGCTGGTGTAGCCGGCCATGTCCTGCCAGACCAGCACCTGGGCGTCGCAGTCGGCACCGGCGCCGATGCCGATGGTGGGGATGGTCAGCTTGCGGGAGACCTGGCCCGCGATCTCGGCGGGCACCATTTCCATGACCACCGAGAACGCACCGGCTTCCTGCACGGCGATCGCGTCGGCGACCAGCTGCTCGGCACCGTCGCCACGGCCCTGGACCCGGAAACCGCCGAGGGTGTTCACGCTCTGCGGAGTGAACCCGATGTGGGCCATCACGGGGATGCCGGCGGAGGTGATCAGCGCGATCTGCTCGGCGACCCGTTCGCCGCCCTCGAGCTTCACCGCGTGCGCCCCGCCCTCCTTCATGAAGCGGATGGCGGTCGCGAGGGCCTGCTGCGGCGAGGACTCGTAGGTCCCGAACGGCAGGTCGGCGACCACCAGCGCGTGCGGTGCGCCGCGCACGACTCCGCGCACGAGCGGGATGAGCTCGTCGATGGTGATCGGCACGGTGGTGTCGTAGCCGTAGACGACATTGGCGGCGGAGTCGCCGACCAGGAGCACGGGAATACCGGCTTCCTCGAACAGTCGCGCGGACGAGTAGTCGTAGGCCGTCAGCATCGACCAGCGCTCACCGTCGACCTTCATCTGCTGGAGATGCTGGACGCGGGTCTTGCGGCGTGGTTTGGCTTCGACGGGAGTGGCACCGTAGGCAGGACCCTGCTCATCGGATACGGACATCATCGTCCCTTTCGTCTGGTTCCTCGAGGCCCATACCGGGTCCCCGGGCGTTTCTGACAAGCCCAGTGTGCCACCCGCGCCCGCACGGGTTTAAGGCCCGGCGCCGGTGTGATCGGTCACATCGTCGATTCGGCTACCGTGACGGGAGCCCATTCGGGCGCATGGTGTGCGCCGCAGGGCGCGGAAAGGTGGGCCAACTGTGCAGCGCGGCCGGCTCGTCGTGCTCCTCGGCGCTGTCTCTGCGTTGATCGTCACCGGCTGCGGCATCGGCGAGGAGAGCGCACCGCGCGCCGAACTGCCCCCGCCGCCGCCGGGCCTGAACACCTTCTACGACCAGCAGATCGGCTGGGGTTCGTGCGAGGGATACGGCAGCCCGGAGGACCGGCTGCCGCCCAAGACCGAGTGCGCGCGGATCATCGTGCCGATCGATTACGCGCGCCCGGACGGACCGACCGCCCAGATCGCGCTCTCGCGGATCCCGGCCACCGGCGACAAGATCGGCTCGCTGCTGATGAACCCGGGTGGACCCGGCGTCTCCGGCCTGTCGATGATCGCCGTCGGCAACCGCACCGAACTCGCGGAGAAGTTCGATCGGGTCGGCTTCGATCCGCGCGGTGTCGGCTCGTCGCTGCCCGCGATCGTCTGCCTGACCTCGCAGCAGGCCGACGCCGAACGCGCCGAGCCGCCCACCGACAACACCCCGGCCGGCATCGCCGACGCCGAGGCCGAAAACCGTGAATACGCCGACCGCTGCGCCGAGCGCTCGGGTGTCGACCTGCTCGGACATGTCGGCACTCGCGAGGTGATCCAGGATATGGATGTCATGCGGGCCGTTCTGGGTGACGCGAAGCTGAGCTACCTCGGCTACTCCTACGGCACCCGCCTCGGCTCGGCCTACGCGGAGAAGTACCCGCAGAACGTGCGCGCGCTCGTCCTCGACGGAGCCGTCGACTCCTCGCAGGACCCGGTCCAGGAATCGTTGCGCCAAGCAGCGGGCTTCCAGGGCGTGTTCAACGCCTACGCCACCGACTGTGCGAAGAACTCCGACTGCCCGCTCGGCACCGACCCCGCCCTGGCCGTGACCCGCTTCCGCGAGCTGGTCGGCCCCCTGGAGCAGACCCCGGCCGCGACCGCCGACCCCCGCGGCCTCAGCTACAACGACGCGATCACCGGCGTCCAGCAGGCCCT
This sequence comes from Nocardia sp. IBHARD005, assembly GCF_052814245.1. NCBI lineage: Bacteria > Bacillati > Actinomycetota > Actinomycetes > Mycobacteriales > Nocardiaceae > Nocardia > Nocardia sp. IBHARD005. Next base: position 5,855,152 of record NZ_CP199935.1, on the reverse strand, counting down.
CTACAGCGACGACCTGTGGCAGATCCTCACCCAGGGCCTGTCCGAATTGCGCGGTGGAAACGGCGACACCCTGCTGCAGCTGGCCGATATGTACGACGGCCGCCGCCAGGACGGCACCTACGCCAACACCCAGGATGCCTTCAACGCGATCCGCTGCGTCGACGATCCCCGCGTCACCGATCCCGCGGTGACCGGCCGTCAGGACACCGAATACCGCAAGGCCGCCCCGTTCCTCGATGACGGCAGGGGCACCGGCGCCGCCCCGCTGGAACTGTGCGCCGCCTGGCCGGTGCCCAACACCAGCACCCCGCATCGTGTCTCGGCTCCCGGACTGCCGCCCACCGTCGTTGTCTCCACCACCGACGACCCGGCCACGCCGTATCAGGCGGGTGTCGACCTGGCCGCACAGCTGGGCGCCGACCTGATCACCTTCCGTGGCAATCGGCACACCGCCGCTCTCGTCGCGGGCGATCAGTGCCTCGACGCCGCCGTGATCAGCTATCTCGTCGATCTCGCCACGCCCGCTCCAGGTCTCACATGCTGAGAGCCCGATTCGGCTCACCGCGCCCCGTCGTGGCCGGTGAGATGTGCGAACGATGTGACGCGATCGCAAACCCGTCTGCGTATGTAACACGGATTTAACGCCGGGTGCTTACGCTCGCCGGTATGGATCGCCAGAAGGAATTCGTGCTGCGGACGCTCGAAGAGCGGGATATCCGTTTCGTCCGTCTCTGGTTCACCGATGTGCTGGGCTACCTCAAGTCCGTGGCCATCGCCCCCGCTGAGCTCGAAGGCGCCTTCGAGGAGGGCATCGGCTTCGACGGTTCGGCCATCGAGGGCTTCGCGCGCGTGTCCGAAGCGGACATGGTCGCCCGGCCGGATCCGTCGACCTTCCAGGTGCTGCCCTGGGCCAGTTCCAAGGGCCACCAGCACTCGGCGCGGATGTTCTGCGACATCACCATGCCCGACGGTTCGCCGTCCTGGGCCGACCCGCGCCACGTGCTGCGCCGTCAGCTGAACAAGGCCGCCGACGCGGGCTTCAGCTGCTACGTGCACCCCGAAATCGAGTTCTTCCTGCTGAAGAACCAGCTCAAGGACGGCTACGAGCCGACCCCGGCCGACAACGGCGGCTTCTTCGACCAGGCCGTGCACGATTCGGCACCGAACTTCCGCCGCCACGCCATCGACTCGCTCGAATCGATGGGTATCTCGGTCGAGTTCAGCCACCACGAGGGCGCTCCCGGCCAGCAGGAGATCGACCTGCGCTACGCCGACGCGCTCTCGATGGCCGACAACGTGATGACCTTCCGCTACCTGATCAAAGAGGTCGCGATCGACGAGGGCGTGCGCGCGACGTTCATGCCCAAGCCGTTCTCCCAGTACCCCGGCTCGGCCATGCACACCCACATGAGCCTGTTCGAGGGCGAGAACAACGCCTTCGCCGATCCCGACGATCCGAACAACCTCTCGGGCACCGCGCGTTCGTTCATCGCGGGCATCCTCGAGCACGCCCCCGAGATCAGCGCGATCACCAACCAGTGGGTCAACTCCTACAAGCGCCTGATCCACGGCGGCGAAGCTCCGACCGCGGCGTCCTGGGGCCGGTCCAACCGGTCGGCGCTGGTGCGTGTGCCGATGTACACCCCGAACAAGTCGTCCTCGCGTCGCGTCGAGATCCGCAGCCCAGACTCGGCCTGCAACCCCTACCTGACCTTCGCGGTGCTACTGGCCGCCGGTCTGCGCGGCATCGAGAAGGGCTACACCCTGCCGCCCGAGGCCGAAGACGACGTGTGGTCGCTGACCGACGCCGAGCGCCGTGCCATGGGCTTTCGCACCCTGCCCGGCACCCTCGACGAGGCTCTGCATGCGATGGAGCGCTCGGAGCTGGTCGCCGAAACCCTCGGCGAACACGTCTTCGACTTCTTCCTGCGCAACAAGCGCCGCGAATGGGCCGACTACCGCTCGCAGGTCACCCCGTGGGAGCTCAAGGAATACCTGAGCCTCTAACGGCCGACGCCGTCGGGTTCTCGGCCTGTTGTCGAGAACCGGCAATGCGTCCGTGACGTGACGCTGTCGTTGCCCGGACCCTGTAGTTTTGTCCCCATGGTCCGGCCACCGACTGCCCGCTCCGCTGTTCCCGGCGTCGGCCGGCTCGGTTTGCTCGAACCGACAGCGGCGGATTCACTGCGCCAGCTCGGCTGGGACAACGTCGACACCGTGCCCGTGCTCTGGGCGCTGTCGCGTTCGCCCGATGCGGATCTCGCCCTGTGCACGCTCGTGCGGCTGCGTGAATCGCTCGAAGACGATTGGTCCGAACTCGATTCGGCGATCCGCTCCGATACGACGTTGCGCGGCAGGCTGTTCGGCTTGCTCGGTTCCTCGACGGCCTTCGGTGACCACCTCGTCGCCGTCCCGGCCGCGTGGAAAGTCTTGTGTAAGAAGGAACTTCCCCCCCGTGACGAGCTGATCGCCGATCTGCTCGATGCCGTCGACGCGACACCGGAGATTGGACCCAATGCGGGGCCGATGTTGTTCCGTGCGGGGATCGCCGGTCCTGAAGCAGTTGCATTGTTGCGCAGCAGGTATCGCGATCAGCTGCTGCTGCTGGCCGCGGTCGACCTCGCCTCCACGGTCGAGAACGAACCTGTCCCGCCGTATCTGGTGGTCGGCAAGCATCTGTCGGATCTGGCCGATGCCGCGCTCACCGCGGCCCTGTCGGTCGCGGTGGCCAGGGTGTGCAAGAACGGCCAGGTGCCGGTGCGCCTGTCGGTGATCGCGATGGGCAAATGTGGTGCGCGAGAACTGAATTACGTCAGCGATGTCGACGTGGTGTTCGTCGCCGAACCCGCCGACGCGACCGCGACCCGGCTGGCCGCGGAGATGATGAGTGTCGCCGGCTCGGCCTTCTTCGAGGTCGACGCCGCTCTGCGCCCCGAGGGTAAAGCGGGTGCCCTGGTGCGCACCCTCGACTCCCACCTCGCCTACTACAAGCGGTGGGCGCGCACCTGGGAGTTCCAGGCGCTGTTGAAGAACCGGCCGATGACCGGGGATCTGGAGCTCGGACAGCAGTACCGCGACGCGCTGATGCCGATGGTCTGGACCGCGTCGGAACGCCCCGATTTCGTGGCCGACGTCCAGGCCATGCGCCGCCGGGTCGAGGACCTGGTCCCCGCCGACCTGCGCGAGCGCGAACTCAAGCTCGGTGCGGGCAGCCTGCGCGATGTCGAATTCGCGGTGCAGCTCTTGCAATTGGTGCACGGCCGGGTCGACGACGCGCTGCATGTCACCAACACCGTGGAGGCGCTGGCCGCCCTGGCCGCGCGCGGCTATGTCGGCCGTGAGGATGCCGCCAACCTCACCGCCTCCTACGAGTTCCTGCGCCTGCTCGAACACCGCCTGCAATTGCAGCGGCTCAAGCGCACCCACACCCTGCCCGCCGCCGACGACGAGGAAGGCATGCGCTGGCTGGCCCGCGCCGCCCACATTCGTCCCGACGGCCGCCAGGACGCGGTGGGCGTGCTCGACACCGACATCCGGCGCAATGCCGTGCGGGTGCGGCGCCTGCACGCGAAACTGTTCTACCGCCCGCTGCTGGACGCGGTGGCCCGGATGGACTCCGACGCGCTGCGCCTGAGCCCCGACGCCGCCGTCCGCCAGCTCGCGGCCCTCGGCTACGGTGCACCGGCCAATGCGCTCGGCCACCTCAAAGCACTCACCGGCGGCGTCTCGCGCAAGGGCCGCATCCAGGCACTGCTGCTGCCGACGCTGCTCGAATGGCTCGGTGACACACCGAATCCCGACGCGGGCCTGCTCGCCTACCGGCGGGTGTCGGAGGGCCTCGACGACCAGATCTGGTTCCTGCGCGAACTGCGTGACGAGGGTGCCGTCGCCCAGCGCCTGATGATCGTGCTCGGCTCCTCGGAGTACCTGCCCGACCTGCTGATCAACGCGCCCGACACCATCCGCATGTACGCCGACGGACCCGGTGGCCCACAGCTGCTCAGCACCAACCCCGAAGACGTCGCCCGCGGCATGCAAACCGCGGCCGCCCGCTATGACGACCCGAAACGTGCTGTCGCGGCGGCACGTTCACTGCGCCGCCACGAACTCGCCCGGGTCGCCTCGGCCGATGTGCTCGGCATGCTCGACGTCGCGCAGGTGTGCGCGGCGCTGTCGTCGGTCTGGGTCGCGGTGCTCGAGGCGGCACTGTGCGCGGTCATCCGCGCCTCGGAGGCCGAACGGGGTGGACCCGCGCCCGCCGGCTTCGCGGTGATCGGCATGGGCAGGCTCGGCGGGATGGAACTGGGCTACGGCTCCGACGCCGATGTGCTGTTCGTCTGCGATCCGCGCCCCGGCGAGGACGAGGCCACCGCCGTGAAGTGGGCCAACGGGATCGCGGAGAAAGTCCAGCGGCTGCTCGGCGCGCCCAGTGTCGACCCGCCGTTGCAGGTGGACGCGGGTCTGCGCCCCGAGGGCCGTAACGGGCCCCTGGTTCGCACGCTGGCCGCGTACCAGGCCTACTACGCGCAATGGGCCCAGCCGTGGGAGGTGCAGGCGCTGCTGCGCGCACATCAGGTGGCAGGCGATCAGGATCTCGGGGTGCGCTTCCTGCACGTCATCGACCCGATCCGCTACCCGACAGGTGGGGTCTCGGAGGAATCGGTCCGCGAGATCCGCCGCATCAAGGCCCGTGTCGACGCCGAACGCCTCCCGCGCGGCGCCAACCCGTCCACGCACACCAAACTGGGTCGCGGCGGTCTGGCGGACATCGAATGGACCGTCCAGCTGCTGCAGTTGCGGCACGCGCACGAGGTCCCCGCGCTGCACAACACCTCGACCCTGCAGTCGCTCGACGTGATCGAGGCCGAAGGCATCCTCGAACCCGAGGATGTGGCGCTGCTGCGTGAATCGTGGATCGCCGCCACCGCCGCCCGCAACGCCCTCGTCCTGGTCAAGGGAAAACCGACCGACCAGCTCCCCGGCCCCGGGAAACTGCTGTCGGCGGTCGCCCGGGTGGCGGGCTGGCCCAACGACGACGGCAGCGAATTCCTCGACACCTACATGCGTGTCACCCGGCGCGCGAAGGCGGTCGTCGAGCGCGTGTTCGGGGGATAGTCCGGACATGACAATGCCCCGCACCACTGGTGCGGGGCATTGTCAGTTCACGCCGAAATCAGATGGCGCGGACGTCCTGGGCCTGCGGGCCCTTCTGGCCCTGGCCGACCTCGAACTCCACCCGCTGTCCCTCTTCGAGGGACTTGAAGCCCGAGCCGCCGATAGCCGAGTAGTGAACGAAGACGTCGGGGCCGCCTCCGTCTTGGGCGATGAAGCCGAAGCCCTTTTCGCCGTTGAACCACTTGACGGTGCCTTGAGTCATGTTTTAAAAGTCTTTTCCGTAGGTGAGCCATGGCGATCACTTGCGATCAGCCCAGTCTCAGCAACCCAGTATGCCATACTCGCCAGCAAACCGCGCCTAGCAGTTTGTCGCACCGCGGTCTGGGCGGGGTTTGTCGTGGGAAACCGGCGTGTCGCGTCGGCAGGCAACCCCATCTGTGCTCCCTTTTCACATCGCGCCGCGGACTGTGTCACTGTGAGCGGTATGGGTGAGATGAACGAGGGGCGCGGCGGGCACGTCGACCTGGCCATGCGAATCCTCGACGCGCATGTGGCGTTCACCAAGCAGCAGTTGCGCGAGCCCGCCGGGTTCCTCGAGTTCGTCACCGAGGAGGTCGACGGCGCGCTCGACGAGGCCGCGGTGCTGACCCTCGCGGAAGCGGTCACCCGCGAGCAGATCAAAGCGGTCGCGCACAAGTTCGCCGTGCAGGTTCCGGTCGAAGGGGCGATTCCCGAACTCGCCGGTGAGATCGCCACGCGTATGTACAACCATCGCGCCAACGACGAGATCGAGGTGGGCGAGCTGGTCGACAACCGCCGCTTCGACGAGCTGGTCGACGCCGTCGCCGATCTCGACCTCACCCACCGGCTGGTGCGGCTGGTGCTCAACAGCCCAGTGACCGTCGACGCGTGCGTCGAGGCGGTCCAGCGCGCGGTGGTCACCGCGGTCGACGACGGCTTGCACCCCGACGGGGCAGGGCTGGCCGCTACGTTGCGCGGCGCGCTGTCGCGGTTGGCCGAACCCGCGATGCCCGTGATCGAGAGCGGTGTCGGCAGGCTCACCCGCACCGGCGCGCGATTCGTGTTGCGCGGCAACAGCAGTGACGCCGACGAGGTACTGCTCGACAGCGCCCGCGAGACCTGGCGCAAACACGCAGGCGACACGGTCGGCTCGTTCCGTGATCTGGTCTCGGCCAACGATGTCGAAGACGTCGTTGTGCTCGTCTTCGAATTCTGGCGCACCTTCCGCGATACCGATTATTTCCATGCCCTGCTCGACGAGGGCGTCGACCACGTCTTCGACAAATACGGCGACACCCCCCTTGCCGAATTGCTGGCTGAGCTGGGCGTCGGGCGCGCGGAAATGATCGAAGAGGCGCTGCGTTTCGGCCCGCCGGTGCTCGAAACACTCGACGAGCGTGGTTATCTCGACACCGTGCTACGCCGCAGGCTGGCTCCGTTCTATGCCTCGGACGCGTTCCGGGCCGCGGTGTCCGGGACGGGGTAAGCGCACCAGTTCCGTTCGGCCGCTGGCATGTCGGGATGTGTCGGTACGATTCGTGCAACGATGGGGCGCTTGTCCGCCACCGGATCTCGATCGAAAGGCTGCCGTGACGCGTCTGTCCACCCTGCTCGACCAGATCGACTCCGGTGCTGTGTTGCTGCCCGAATTCCAGCGTGGCTACGTGTGGAACCGCGACCAGGTGCGTGGGCTCATGCGGTCGCTGTATCTCGGGTATCCGGTCGGTGGGTTGCTGGTGTGGGAGACCGGGTCCGAGGAGATCGCGGTGCGCGGGTCGACGACCGGCTCGGGCCTGCGGCAGTTGCTGCTCGACGGCCAGCAGCGCATCACCACCCTCTACGGGATCGTGCGCGGCACGGCACCGTCGTTTTTCGAGGGCGACGAGATCGCGTTCACCGGCCTGCATTTCGATGTCGAGCGTGAGCTTTTCGAATTCCAGGTGCCGGGCCGCGATACCGCGCCCGCGTGGATCGACATCACCGAACTGTTCGCCCAGGGCCCGATGCACTATCTGTCGAGGTTCCCCGACGAGTCGCCGGAAACCCTTGCCCTCTATCTCGATCGGCTGAACAAGGTCCGCGAGGTCACCAACCGCGAGTTCAATGTCGAGACCATCACCGGGTCGGATCGCACGGTCGACGAGGTGGTCGACATCTTCAACCGGGTCAACTCCGGCGGCACCAAACTGTCCAAGGGGGACCTCGCGCTGGCCACCCTGTGCGCGCAGTGGCCGCAGGCCCGCGGCAACCTGCGCGACCACCTGATCCGCTGGGACAAAGACGGCTATACCTTCACCCTGGACTGGTTGCTGCGCAACGTGATCGCGGTCGGCAACGGACGCGCGCACTTCGACGCGCTCGGCGATCTGGCGCCCGCGGAATTCGAACAGGCGCTGGTGGACACCACCAGACAGGTCGACACCTTCCTCGACACCGTGGCGGGCAGGCTCGGCCTCGACCACGACCGAGTCCTGATGGGGCGCTACGCGATTCCGGTGATCACCCGGCTGCTGTTCCTCAACGGCGGCCGTTTCGACGACGATCTGCACCGTGACCGGGCGCTGTACTGGTACGTGCATTCGGCGCTGTGGGGCCGGTTCAGCGGCTCCACCGAGACCTTCCTGCAACAGGACTACGACACCCTCGAACGCGGCGGCATCAACGCGCTGATCGGCTCGCTGGAGCGGCTGCGCGGCGGCTCGCTCGACCTGTGCGCCGACGATTTCGCCGGCGCCACTCGCGGTTCCCGGTTCTATCCGCTGCTGTACATGCTGACCCGCGTCGACGGTTCACGCGATCTCGGCACCGGCTCGGAGCTGGGCATCGAGCAGTTCGGCGAGCGCACCCCGGTGCAGGTGCACTACCTGTTCCCGAAAGCCCTGCTGCGCGACGCCGGTTACGAACGCAACGAGATCAACGCGATCGCCAACTTCTGCTTCCTCAGCCCAGGTTCGGAGGCCGAGCTCGGTGAGCGCGAGCCCGCCGACTACTTCGCCGAGATGGAACGCCGCAACCCGGGTGTGCTCGCCTCGCAGTGGATTCCGACCGACCCGTCGCTGTGGCGGGTGCAGAACTACCGCGAGTTCCTGCGGGCCCGCCGCAAACTGCTCTCCGCCTCGGCCGACGCCTTCCTCGAAAAGCTGCGCACCGGCAAACTCCACCGCCCGACCCTGCTGACGGTGGGTGTCGCCGGGGTGACCGTCGGCGATCCAGCGGTGGACCAGGTCAACGCGCTCGTCGACGACCTCATCGCCGACGGCTTCGGCTTCCCGCTGCTCGACAGTGAGGTCTCCGACCCGGTCACCGGCCGCGAACTCGCTGTCGCCGAAGCCTTTTGGCCCGAGGGCCTGCAGCCGGGTGTCGGCATGCCGGTGGTGCTGGTGCTCGAACCGTCCAATGCCGACCTCACCCGCTTCGCCCAGCTGGGCTACGCGGTGTTCACCTCCGTCGACGCCCTGCGCGGCTACGTCGACAACCTGCGCGTGGAGGCCTCCGGTGACACCGGCGTCGACGGCCCGGCCGCCGACCTGGCCGCACTGGCCGACCGTCTGCCCGCCACCTGGGTCGGCAATTCCGAACAGGTCTGGTTCCGCTTCGCCTGGAACCAGCTCGAGCACGACCGCGCCGACGGCCCCGACGCGCTGCTCGGCCCCGAACAGCTCGCCCTGCGCTACATCGCCCTGTGGGCGCTCACCCGCACCTTCTACATTCACGCCTTCGACCAGGGCAACCCCGGCGAATGGCGCTACTACCTCGGCGACGCCATCGGCCCGAGCCCGCTGGTCCCACGTGCCTGGCTGACCCAGCGCGCCGTCGAGTCCGGTGCGCTGGCCCCTGGCATGGGCCCCGGCGACGAAGACATCGCGATCGCCCTCGTGCACGGCGTCCTCGAGACCGTCGACGAGGTCGCCACCGCGCTGTCCCACCTCCTCGGCGGCCCCGGCCTCTTCGCGTCCCTGTGGGCGTCGGCGGGCGCGGCCGAACACTACGGCTACCCCCTGTCCGCCGACCAGATCAACGACCTCATCAACCAGGTCGTCAACGACCCCGAGTCCCGAAAGATCCAGGCCTACAACTGGATCGAGGCAGGCCTGCCGCTCTAGGGCGCGGCGGTGAATTCCTCGATGTACACGGCAGCCTCCTTGTCGGTGGCCAGTGTAGGCCCTCAGAAAACCTTCAAGGCAGCCACAAGGGATCAGAAAGTGGGGCCGCTTAGGGTGGCCGCATGATGCGTAAATGGGTGGAACGAGCGTTGCTCGTCCTGGGGTGGGGCGCGGTGGTCGCGGCGATGGCCGGGATCGTGTTGCACGTTGTGGACTGGAGCCAGAAGTCGATGGTGTTGCTGGCGTCGGGGGCGATGTGGTTGATGCTCGGTGCGGTCGTGGGGCTGGTGCTGATGCTCCTCGCACGGGGCTGGCGCAGTTCGGGGGCGGCGGTCCTGGTGCTGGCCGGTGCCGCGTGGTTGGTGGTGCCGTCCTACATCCCGGAGGCCAGAGCGGCCGAGGGCCCGGAACTGGTCGTGATGCAGTCGAACATCCTCTTCGGCAAGGCCGACCCGGTCGCCGTGGTCGGTGCGGTGCGTGACAACAACGTCGACGTGCTCACCGTCGAGGAATTGACCGCCGACTCGATCACGGGTCTGCGCGGGGCCGGCCTCGAACAGCGACTGCCCTACTTCTATCTCGAACCCGCGCAGTCGGGCGGTGGCGGCACCGGCATCTACAGCCGATACCCGTTGCGCGACACCAAGAAATACGACGGTTTCATCATGAGCAATATCTCCGCGACCATGGAACATCCGCAGCGCGGCCCGATGCCGGTATTCGCGTTCCATCCGATCCCGCCGAACATCGACTTCGCCGCCTGGTCGGCGGAGATGCGCAGGGTCGACGAGATCCTCGCCGCGACGAGCGCGCCCGCGATCGTCGGCGCGGATTTCAATGCGACACACGACCATTCGGCCTACCGGGCGCTGCTCGACGGTGCCTTCGCCTCGGCTGCCGACCAGACCGGCGACGGTGTCCTGCTCACCTTCCCAGCCGATCGCCGGTGGGGACCGGTGATCGGGATCGATCACATCCTCGTCGCAGGTGGAGTGGCAGAACAGATCCGCACCCTCACCATCCCCGGCTCCGACCACCGCGCGGTGCTGGCCACGATCCGAATGGACCTGTGAGCAGGAAACGTAGCGCTCGAGCTCGTTCCTTCAGAGCCAGGTCGGCGCGTTCAATCTGTCGGTAGGTCGCGATAGGGTCCTGTTGTGCAGTTGCGCTATAACTTCCGCGTGTACCCGACGCCCGGCCAACAGAACTCGTTGGCTCGCGCGTTCGGGTGCGCGCGTGTGGTGTTCAACGATGGCTTGCGCGCTCGACAGGTCGCCCATGCCGCCGGGCTGCCGTATATCAAAGACTCGATGTTGCAAACCCGGCTGATCACCGCGGCGAAGAAGACTCCCGAACGTGCTTGGCTGGGCGAGGTTTCGTCGGTCGTGTTGGTTCAGGCGTTGGGTGATCTGCACGCCGCGTACCGCAATTTTTTCGCGTCGGTCACCGGGAAACGTAAGGGCGGCAGGGTGTCACTGCCACGGTTCCGGTCACGGAAGGACAATCGGCAGTCGATCCGGTTCACGCGCAACGGTTTCAGTTTGCGACCGAACCGTAGGTTGTATGTCGCGAAGGTCGGAGAACTGGACGTTCGGTGGTCGCGGGAGCTGCCGTCGGACCCGTCGTCGGTCACGATCACCAAGGACCCGTCCGGCCGGTATTTCGCCTCGTTCGTCGTCGAGGTGGACCAGGTTGTGCTCCCGGTCGTGAAATCCGAGGTCGGTATCGACTTGGGGTTGGCGACGTTCGCTGTGCTGTCGAACGGTAAGACCATCGCCGCGCCGCGGTTCCTGCGCCGTGCCGAACGCCGGTTGAAGAAGGCTCAGAAAGCGCTGTCCCGCAAGGACAAAGGCTCCGGCAACCGGGCGAAGGCGCGGGTGCGGGTAGCGAAAGCGCACGCGAAGGTCGCCGACACGCGCCGGGATTGGGCGCACAAGCATTCCGCGATGATCATTCGTGACAACCAAGCGGTGTTCGTCGAGGATTTGTGCGTGAAAGGTCTGGCTCGTACCAGGTTGGCGAAGTCGGTGCATGATGCTGGGTGGGGCATGTTCACGCGGTTGTTGGCGGAGAAGGCTGCTCGGCATGGGCGGACCTTTGCGAAGGTTGATCGTTGGTTCCCGTCGACCCGGTTGTGCTCGGCGTGTGGGGTGGTGAGCGGCAAGAAGCCGTTGCAGGTTCGGGAGTGGACCTGCGAGTGTGGTGCCCAGCACGACCGTGATCTGAACGCGGCACTCAATATCCTCGCGGCCGGGCAGGCCGAGAGGTTAAACGCTTGTGGAGGGACGGTAAGTCCAGCCGCCTAGCGGAAGGCACGTCCCGGTGAAACAGGAACCCGCTGAAGGGCCGGAAGGTCTGGTAGGGATCCCGGTCGTTCGCGACCGGGAGGATGTCAAAGCGGTCGTTTACCATGAGCGCTCGACAGCGGACCGCTAGGCGTCCGCTGAGTTTCGGAGGGGAGGACAGCGCATGAGAAGACATCGGTTCGGCGCGACCATGGCAGCTTTGGTGAGTATCGGCATGCTCGTATCCGGTTGCGGCGCGACAACTGTCGCCAGTGACCAGGCGGTGGCGGTTATGGACAACCCATGGGAGGTGGCCGGCGCGGCGTCGTCCACCGGACCCAGCGGGTCGCGTCCCGGTGTGCCGGATACGGACAAGAAGGCCGACAACGGCGACAACGGCAAGATCGACAAGCTCGCCCTCAACGCCATCGCCGACATCGAAGAGTACTGGCAGACCGAGTATTCCAAGACTTTCCGCGGCAACTTCAAGCCCGCCTCGAAGTACATCTCGTGGTCGGCGAAAGCGCCGGAATCGGAGTCGGTGCAGTTCTGCAAGAGCAGCACCTACAAGCTGGTCAACGCCGCCTACTGCCCGCTCGACCACACCATCGGCTGGGACCGCACCGTCCTGCTGCCGCTGCTGGTCGACAAGTACAAGGAGATGTCGGTGGTGATGGTGCTGGCCCACGAATACGGGCACGCCATCCAGTCCAAGGCGGACCTGCTGCGCGGGTTCCTCACCGATGCGCTGGTCAAGGAACAGCAGGCAGACTGCCTGGCCGGTGTGTTCCTTCGCCATGTGGCAGAAGGCAATTCGAAGCACTTCACGCTCAACACCACCGATGGGCTCAACGGCGTGCTCGGCGCGACCGTCGCCGTGCGCGACCGTGACCCCAATGATCCCGACGCCGTGCACGGTTCGGCGTTCGAGCGGGTCACGGCGGTGCAGATGGGTTACACCCAGGGCGCCAAGTCGTGCAAGGACATCAACGAGGACGAGATCGAGAAGCGTCGCGCCGGCCTGCCCGTCACCTTCGAAGAGGATGAACGCGACAAGCAGCTACCGGTGAACAAGGAGACATTGACGACCCTGGCCGCCCAGCTGGGCAAGTCGATGCCGGTGAAGAACGCGCCGAAGTTCGACTACGCAGGCGTCACCCGCAATTGCGCGTCGACGACTACCACCGAGCCGGTCTCCTACTGCCCGGGCTCGAACACCATCGGCACCGACATTCCCGCCATGGCCAAGCGCGCCGGCGAGGGTGCGAGCACGAAAGAGGAGCCGCTGTCGGCGGTCGTTACCGGCGACTACAACGCCGCCGCGGTGTTCGTGTCCCGCTATGCCCTCGCGGTGCAGCAGGATCGCAAGCTGTCACTGTCGGGTGCCGATTCCGCGGGCCTGCGCACCGCGTGCCTGACGGGCGTGCTCACCACGAAACTCAGTGAGCCGAGCAGTGATCCGCGGCTGTCGGCCGGTGACCTCGACGAGGCGGTGTCCGGCCTGCTCGCCGACGGCCTCGCGGCCGCCGATGTCAACGGCAAGGTGGTGCCGAGCGGGTATCAGCGCCTCGAGGCGTTCCGCACCGGCGTGCTCAGCGGCGAACAGGCCTGCCTGAACCAGTTCAAATAGCTCAGCGAGAAGCGGGCAGTGACCGCAGGGAGCTGAGGGTGTTCGCCACCGCGCGGGCAGCCTCGGCTCCCTTTGTCACGAAGTGGTTGGTGTAGTAGTCCACGTGCTCGCTGTGCTCGTGGAAGTGGTGCGGGGTGAGTACCACCGAGAACACCGGCACATCGGTGTCGAGCTGCACGCGCATCAGGCCGTCGATCACCGCGGAGGCGACGAAGTCGTGGCGGTAGATGCCGCCGTCGACGACCAGGGCCGCGGCGACGATCGCCTCGTAGCGACCGGTGCGGGCCAGGCGCTGGGCATGCAGCGGGATCTCGAAGGCGCCCGGAACGTCGAACACCTCGACGACCTCGGGGTCGAACCCGAAGCCGGTGTATTCGGCGAGGAAGCCCTCGTGCGCCTTGTTGACGATGGAGCTGTGCCAGCTCGCGCGGATGAAGGCAACGGCGCCGGAAGACGTGGTCATGAGTAGTGAGTCTACTAGGTCACCCGCACGAGAACTTACTGTCCGGTAACATGGGTCGACAGCCAGTCGGTGACATCGTCGAGCACCCGCGCGCGCTCGGGTTCGTTGAACACCTCGTGGTAGAGCCCCTGGTAGCGCAGCACCGTCACATCGGTCGAGCCCGCGTCGCGTTCGAGCAGATCGGCGCTCGACGGCGACGCGATCGTGTCGGCGGTGCCGTGCAACACCAGCAGCGGCGCGGTGAGCGCGCCGAGGCGCCGTTTCACCAGCGCGGTGTGTTGCAGGATCTCCACCGCGGAGCGCGCGGGCAGCTTGCCGCGGAAGACCAGCGGGTCGTCGTCATAGGCGCGCACCACCTCGGGATCGCGGCTGATCGTGGACGAATCCAGGGTCAGTACCCCGAGATTCGGCGCGAACCGGGTGAGTACGGGCGCGGCGAGGCGCTGGATCGGGTTGCCGAGCGGGATGTCCAGCGGCGGCGCGGACACGATGACGCCCGCTACGTCGACCGGCCCGCGGGTAGCCAGGTGCAGGACAACCAGGCTGCCCATCGAATGCCCGAGCAGGAATCGAGGGACACCGGGATGGGCGACGCCCGCGAGATCGAGCAGCGTCGCGACATTGTCGGCGGCGCCCTGCATCGAACCGATATTGGCCGCCGGACCCTCGGACCGACCGTGGCCGAGGTGGTCGAGCGCGTAAACCGCGAAGCCCGCGTCGGCCAGGGCCGCGCCGACGTGTTCGTAGCGACCCGAGTGTTCGGCGACGCCGTGCACCAGCACCACCACCGCGCGCAATGCCGTCTCGGGTTGCCATGCGCGCCAAGCGATCTTGCCGCCGTGGCCCGCGAACTCGCCGGTGTCGGTCGTCATCGTGGCGCTCCTCCTGCTTCGGGCGCCGCGGCGAGCCGCTCGATGAGACGCCGGTTGAACTCGATCAGCCGAGCGTAGTTGAGTCGCGAGATCCGCTCGTCGGTTCCGTGGATCCGTTCCAGATCCGCCGAGGTCAACACGATCGGCGCGAAGTTGCAGCGGGTCGCGGCCAAGCCGTCGTAGTGGCGTGCATCGGTGGCGCCGGGCACGATCCCGGTGGTGGTGACGATCCCGGGCACCACACTCGAGGCCAGCTCGGCGACCATGTCGAACGCCGGGCCCGGCTCGGTGAACCGGGAGGGCTCCGACGCCGGTCCGACGAGGTCGATCGCCACGCCGATATCACGAATCACCCGGGTGCAGTGCGCCAGCACCGCGGCCACCGAATCACCGGGCAGGATACGGAAATTCACGAGTGCCTCGGCACTCTGGGGGAGCACGTTGGCCTTCACGCCGCCGCTGATCACCGTGGGCGCGGTGGTGGTGCGGACGAGGGCCTCGGTGGTCGGGCCGGCCGCCATGATCCGGGCCAGGAGCGGCCCGGCCAGTTTGGCCAGCCCGCGCGAGTCGGCGAGCTCGAGCAGTCTGCGTCGTGGTTCGGGCAGCGACTCCCGCATGCGGGCGAGCATGTCGCTGATCACCGGAGTCAGCCGCAGCGGCATCGGATTATCCTGCACTCGCGCGACCGCGCGTGCCAGCCGCCCCACCGCGGTCTGCTTGCCGGGCATCGAGGAGTGACCGCCGGTCCCGGTGACCGAAAGCCGGACCGTCGCATAGCCTTTCTCGCCGACCATGATGCTGGCCACCGGCCGGTCGACCCCGTCGGCGACGCCTTCGGTGATCACCCCGCCCTCGTCGAGCAGCAGCTCCGCGCGGACCCCTTGGTCGCGCAGGTGCTCGGCAATCCGGACCGCGCCGCCGTCGCCGAAGACCTCTTCGTCGTGACCGAAGGCCAGGAACATGGTGTGGCGCGGGCGAATTCCGGCTGCCACTGCCGATTCGACCGCTTCCAGGACGGCGAGCATGCGGCTCTTGTCGTCGATCGCGCCACGGCCCCAGATGAATTCGTCGTCGACGACGCCGGCGAACGGGGGATGGGTCCAGCGTTGAGCGTCGTCGACCGGAACCACGTCCTGGTGGGCGAGCAGGATCGCCGACACCGCGCCCGGCTCGGCGCCGTCCCAGCGGTAGAGCCTGCTGTGGCCGAAGCTCGTCAACGCCAGCTCGGCGTGCACGAGCGGGAACGAGGTCTCGAGGTGGGTGGCCAGGCGCGCGAACTCCGCGTCGGCGGTGTGCGCGGGATCCTCCGTCGACACCGTCGTGCACTGCAACGCGACGGCGAGCCGGCGTGCGACCTCGTCGTCGACGCCCTCGGTGACGGGGGACGTGGCGGGGTTCTCGGTGATCGGGCGCATCTCTGTCATTGTGGCCCGTGGCGGGGTCCTTCGCCCACCGAAGGCGCCCGAAACGCCGGGATCGTGGCGCGGTGTGATGCGGTCAGACGCACCGGCGGCGCGCCATCTAAGCTGGCCTCATGGCAGGAGGCAAGGGCGGCAAGCCGTCGAAGGAAGCCAGGGCCGCGGCTAAAGCGGCCCGTAAGCAGGCATCACGCGAGCGTCGTCAGCAGTTGTGGCAGGCGTTCAACATGCAGCGCAAGGAAGACAAGGCGCTGCTGCCGCTGATGATCGGCGCACTGGTCGGCACCACGGTGGTTTTCTTCCTCATCGGGCTGATCTTCGACATGCAGTGGTTCCTGCTGCCGCTGGGTCTGCTGCTGGGTGTGCTGCTGGCATTCATCCTGTTCGGGCGCCGCGTACAGAAGAACGTGTACCGCAAGGCCGAGGGGCAGGCGGGCGCCGCGGCGTGGGTACTGGATAACCTGCAGGGCAAGTGGCGGGTCGCCAACGGCGTCGCCGCGACCACCCAGCTCGACGCTGTGCACCGCGTCATCGGCCTGCCCGGGGTGATCTTCGTCGCCGAGGGTTCCCCGCAGCGGGTCCGCTCGCTCATCGCGCAGGAGAAGAAGCGCACCGCCCGCCTGGTCGGTGACACCCCCATCTACGAAGTGATCGTCGGCAACGAGGAAGGCCAGACTCCGCTCAAGGAGCTGCAGAAATACCTCACCAAGCTGCCGCGCAACATCGACGTCAAGCGGATCGACCAGATCGAGGGCAGGCTCACG
Source organism: Nocardia sp. IBHARD005 (assembly GCF_052814245.1). Classification (NCBI taxonomy): domain Bacteria; kingdom Bacillati; phylum Actinomycetota; class Actinomycetes; order Mycobacteriales; family Nocardiaceae; genus Nocardia; species Nocardia sp. IBHARD005. The sequence continues at coordinate 5,838,481 of NZ_CP199935.1, read as the reverse complement.
GCCCTGAGTTCGCGCAGCGGTCCCGCGATGCCGAAGGGCCCGATGCCCCCCGGCGCGAAGATGAAAGGCATGCAGCGCGCGATCCGTCGCCGCTGACCTACTCCCGTCACGAGCCCGTCACCTGACCAGGTGACGGGCTCGTGACGTTTGCCCAGCGGCTCAGCGGGCGTTGACCAGCGCCGTCCCGGTGGCCTGGTCGTGCATGCCGCGTCCGTCGGCATCGGTGAACAGCGCGGGCACGATGAATACCAGCAGTACCTGCCTGGCCAGCGCGCGCACGAACCCGACCGCCACCGGTGCGTCGATGCGCACCACCCGCAGCTTCATGAAGTACTGGCCAGGGGTGAACCCGAACAGCGTCACCGCGGCCACGCCGACCACGAACCACACCAGCAGCGGCACCGACGACGACACGAAGCTGCGGGTGATCACCGCCGCGATGCCGACCGCGATGAACCAGTCGAGGAACAGCGCGACGACGCGGCGCCAGGTGGGGGCAAGTGAGCCTGCCCCTTCGCGAGGCAACCCGTACAGCTCACCGGGGTAGCCGGAGATGTCCGGATCGCCGGGTTCGCCCGGGGATCCGGAGAGCCATGTGCCGGTAATACGCGCCATGGCTCCCAGGATAGTGGCGCGCGATCGGTCGCCCACGACCGCATTAATGGAGGTCACGTCAGCGCGTGATCGTGCGGATGGCAGGATTAGCGTGAAGGTCGCGCCCGGATGGCTGACAACACTCAGGCATCCGGTTCGCGTAACACTGGCGAAACACAGCCTTGACTGTTGGGAAACACCGCGTCCTTAGCGTCAGGTCGCGACGAACCCCTTCGTAGCGCCTGCTCGTAGGTCGCTCGAAAGGGCCAGCATCGCGACTGGCTGGGAACCGATTCGTAAGGAGAGCAAGTGACGTTCAGCACGGCCGAAGAGGTCATCCAGTACATCAAGGAAGAGGACATCGAATACGTCGATATCCGCTTCTCCGACCTGCCCGGCGTCCAGCAGCACTTCTCGATCCCGGCCAAGGCGTTCACCGCCGACCTGGCCGAAGAGGGTCTGGCGTTCGACGGTTCCTCGGTGCGTGGCTTCCAGTCGATCGACGAGTCGGACATGCTCCTGCTCCCCGACTTCAGCACCGCCCGGGTCGACCCGTTCCGTGCCGCGAAGACGCTCAACCTGAACTTCTTCGTGCACGACCCGTTCACCCGTGAGGCGTACTCCCGCGACCCGCGCAACATCGCGCGCAAGGCGGAGGAGTACCTGCGTTCGACCGGTATCGCCGACACCGCGTTCTTCGGTGCCGAGGCCGAGTTCTACATCTTCGACGGCGTCCGCTACGGCTCCAGCATGAACGGCGCGTTCTACGAGCTCGAGTCGATTTCCGGCTCGTGGAACACCGGCAAGGAGTTCAACCCGGACGGCAGCCGCAACCTCGGCTACAAGGTCCGCAACAAGGGTGGCTACTTCCCCGTCGCCCCGTACGACCACTACGTCGACCTGCGCGACAAGATCTCGACCAACCTGCAGAACGCGGGCTTCGAGCTCGAGCGCGGCCACCACGAGGTCGGCACCGCCGGTCAGGCCGAGATCAACTACAAGTTCGGCACGCTGCTGTCCGCGGCTGACGACCTGCAGCTGTTCAAGTACATCGTGAAGAACACCGCGTGGCAGGAAGGCAAGTCTGTCACCTTCATGCCCAAGCCCCTCTTCGGCGACAACGGCTCGGGCATGCACGTGCACCAGTCGCTGTGGAAGGACGGCAAGCCGCTGTTCCACGACGAGGCCGGTTACGGTGGCCTCTCGGATCTGGCGCGTCACTACATCGGCGGCATCCTGCACCACGCCCCGTCGCTGCTGGCGTTCACCAACCCGACCGTGAACTCGTACCACCGTCTGGTGCCGGGCTACGAGGCCCCCATCAACCTGGTGTACTCGCAGCGCAACCGCTCGGCTGCCGTGCGTATCCCGGTCACCGGCAACAACCCGAAGGCCAAGCGCATCGAGTTCCGCGCGCCTGACTCCTCGGGTAACCCGTACCTGGCCTTCGCCGCCATGATGATGGCGGGCCTGGACGGCATCAAGAACAAGATCGAGCCGCTGGCCCCCGTCGACAAGGACCTCTACGAGCTCCCGCCGGAGGAGGCCAAGAACATCCCCCAGGCCCCCACCAGCCTGGCCACGGTCATCGATCGCCTCGAGTCGGACCACGACTACCTCACCGAGGGCAACGTCTTCACGCCTGACCTCATCGAGACCTGGATCAGCCTCAAGCGCGAGAACGAGATCGCCCCGGTCAACCTGCGTCCGCACCCGTACGAGTTCGAGCTCTACTACGACGTCTAAGTCGTACATAGGCTCTGACCTGCGGAGTACGCAGTAGCACTACCGAAACGCCCACCCACCAATAGGCGGGTTCACGCGGTCGTCGCAACACTCTCGATGGAGAGGTTGCGGCGACCGTGTCGTTTTCCGAGGATGTGGAGTGTTTCCTGGACGGTGTGTGTCCGAAGCGATCGAATGCCGAGTTCCTGGCGACACGCCGAGGCCGCCGGCTGAGCTGGTCGCTCAGGTCGGCTGTGGCTGCCAACCGGGACCCCGGAACAGGAAGCCGAGCTTGTCCGAGAATTTCGCCGCGTTCTTGACGTCCTGCCAGATCGCGACCATCTCGCGGGCGTTGATCTTGGCGATGTTGTAGGTGTTGACGTTCTTGGTGAGGCCGTAGATCGCCCGCTCGCCCTCCGGCTCGAAGGAGCCGAAGATGCGGTCCCAGATGATGAGCACGCCACCGTAGTTGCGGTCGAGGTATTCGGTGTTGGAGCCGTGGTGCACGCGGTGGTGGCTCGGCGTGTTGAACACGAATTCGATAGGCGCCCAAAGTTTGCCGATGACCTCGGTGTGGATGCCGAACTGGTACAGCAGGTTGATCGCGTAGGCGGCGGCGATGATCTTGCCATCGATTCCCGACAGTGCCAGAGGTGCAAGGAACGGCAGGGACGTGACAACCAGCCAGGGTGTCCGTAGTGCCGTGGTGAGGTTGAAGCTCTCGCTCGAGTGGTGCACGACGTGGACCGACCAGAACATCCGGATTTCGTGGTGCGCGCGGTGAAACCAGTAGTAGGCAAAGTCGACCCCGATCAGTGCGACGGCCCACGCAACCCAACCCTCGAGGTGCCACGGCACCAGCGAAGAAACAGACGCGAAGATCGCGAGTTCCGCCAGCGCCCAGGGAATGTTGAGGAGTTGGTACCCCAGACCGGCGGCGATGGAGGTAGCTGAGTCACGGTAGTCGTACGGCTTGCCGTGACGCTCGAGATACACGACCTCCGCCGCAACGGCGACGATGAAGACCGGAATTGCCAGCCAGATCAGCATGGTCGAAACATCCATGCCGGACATCGCATGCCCAAGTCGGGGAATGACGATGACTACGGCAGCCGTGCCGAGTCCCGCGAGGAGCACTCCGCAAGCCACGATGAACCTGGTCCGGCCGCGGGCCCGGAACTTCTCCCGCCACGCCTCGTCGGTCGATTTCATGCCACGCATAGGTAAACCATCGTCCGGAGCGGCGCTCCACACCAGGAACCCAAGGTGTGGCTAACCGCCACCTTCGCCAGCCGGACCGAATCAGCGGGGTTGGACCGTACGAGCGTTCGGCCGGGAGGGGGCCTTCTGGCGGTCGCGGTCAAGCGACCACCACGATGGCGTCGTAGCTCGATCCCACCGAACCTACGCTGGACTGGATCCCGACCTCGGCGCGCCGGCTCGGTGAAGGCAATCGAGGGGTGTCGGGGCGGGCGTTTCGTTGTGTCTACGAGGCGGCTGGTCGGAGCCTCACGTGGGTCGCGGCATGGTTTCGGTCAACGCTGTGCGGGCGTCGGCCAGATGGTGAGCGAGGTCGCCGCCTTCGTGGAGCCAGACGCGGTAGGCGGAGAAGAAGCACGCCATGCCGATTTTCGCCCACAGGGCTGGGCGCACGTCGCTGTCGACGGCGACGCCGAGCCTGCGGGCCAGGTGGTGTTCGATGAGCTGTTCCACGGCAGCCTGTTTGGCCAGGTCGCGGGCCTGCAATGCCGGCGTGCCGGTGATCAGGGCGTCGCGGGTGCGTGCCTGGGAGAGTTGTTCGCCGCCGAATCTGCTGATCAGGGGGGTGATGACGACGGCGAGGGTGGTTTCGGGGTGTTCGCCCTCGGGGCGTTCGGCGAGGAGGCGGGCCAGGTCGGCGCGCAGTTCGTCGTCTTCGGGGAAGACCAGCTCTTCCTTGCTGCTGAAGTAGCGGTGCAGGGTGCGGGTGCCGACTTCCGCGGCCGCCGCGATCTCGGCGACCGTGACGCCGTCGAAGCCTCGTTCGGCGAACAGGCCGAACGCGGTGTCCACGATGGACTGCCTGGTCCGTTCCCGTTTGAGATCCCGCAGCGACATCGAAACAGTGTCGCATGACGCTCCGATATGGCAGACTGTGCCATATGGCATCAAGTGACAGAATGATGGTGGTCACCGGCGGGACGAGCGGGCTCGGCTACGAATGCGCCAGGAACCTCGCGCGCGACCCGCGCACCAAGGTGGTGATCACCGGTCGCGACGGGACTCGAACTCGGGAACTCGCCGCGACGATCGGCGCTCACGGCATGGCACTCGACCTGTCCTCGCGACAGTCGGTCGGCGCGTTCGTCGCCGAACTCGTCGCCGCCGACCTCCCACCCCTGTCCGGCCTGGTGTGCAACGCGGGCGTGCAGTTCACTCGTCGGACCCTCACCGCGGATGGCGTCGAGGCGACATTCGCCACCAACCACCTCGGTCATCTCGGCCTCATCCTCGACCTGCTCGACCACTTCACCGCACCCGCGCGAATCGTCCTGGTGTCCTCGGGAACTCATGATCCCGACCAGTTCACCGGGATGCCGCACCCGCTGCACGCCACCGCGCACGAACTGGCCTACCCGCCGCCGCCGACCGAATCCGCTCAGCGCGACGCCCGCCGCCGCTACACCACCTCGAAGTTGGCGAACCTGCAGACCGCCTACCACCTCGCCCGCGAGCTGGCCCCACGCGACATCACCGTGAACGCGTTCGACCCCGGCCTGATGCCTGGAACCGGATTGGCCAGGGACGCAAGCACTTTCCAGCAGTTGGCCTGGAAGACGATTGCCCGCGCCCTTGTCGTGTTCCCCGGTGTTCGCACGCCGCGCGGGTCCGGCGCGGATCTCGCTTGGCTGGTCGCAGCACCGGACCGCGAGGGAACCACAGGTCAATATCTCGTGCGCCGCACACCGGTCCGATCCTCTGTGGCGTCGTATGACGAGCCGGTGCAGCAGGCCCTGTACCGAGACAGCGTGGAGTTGCTCGCCGAGTTGGATGCTCGTCGCTGATCGGCGACACGCCCCGGATAATCGGGGCTGGACGGCGAGGCGGGGACCGGCAATAGTCCGGGGGTGCGATTGGGTGTGGTGGTGGCCGGTGTGGCGTTGGTACTCGGGATGGTCGCCCCGGCGACGGCGGAGCCGGTGAATCCGGCGTACACGTGGACGCAGGAGTACCTGACCGCGCCCGACGGGACTCGGCTGCACGCTGATGTCCTTCGGCCGCCGGGTCTCGCGGCCGACGCGCGGACTCCGGTGCTGCTCACGGCCAGTCCGTACCGGGCGCATCTGGCGTACCTGTCCCAGCCTCGGCCCGGTGGTGGACCCTCGACCGACAACTTGCCGGTCGAGTGGGCGCTGCGGGCCGGATACACGTATGTGATCGTCGACCTGCGTGGGTTCGGTGGGTCCAACGGGTGCCCGGATTTCGGTGGCCCGGGGGAGCGGTCGGATGTGGCGGCGGCGGTGGAATGGGCCGCGAGCAGGCCCTGGTCGACGGGGCGGGTCGGGGTGGTCGGGACGTCCTATGAGGGGTGGACCGGGATGATGGCGCTGGCCGCGAAGCCGAAGGGGCTGGCGGCGGTGGCGGCGTTCGAGCCGGTCGTCGATCCGTACTCGTACCTCTACATGCAGGGCACGGCGTGGAAATTCGGTGGAAAACCGTTGACCGAGGACGGGATTCGCCCCGCCGACACCGCGGGTGCGGAACACCTGGCCATCGCCTCGACCCCCGGCCACCCCGGCGATGGCGACGAGTACAAAGCCAACGCGGTCCAGATGACCCAGGACTGCGCCGCCCGCTACCTCGCCCTCACCACCGACCACAACGGCGCCGCCCCGGACTGGCGCGAGCGCGACATGGTCGAGGCCGTCCGTGGCAACACCACCCCGATGTTCCTCGGTCAGAGCTTCCTCGACTCCAACACCCGAGCCGACCGCATCATCGAGGCCTGGGAAGCCAGAGGCCCCGGCGAACATCGCGCCTGGTTCGGCCAATGGGGCCACTCGGACTGCCGCGAAAAGTGCGGCACACCCCACTTCGCCTCGGAGCTGTTCGCATTCCTGGACAAACATGTGGCGGGCGCCGATGTCGAGGTGCCGGGTCCGCCGGTGACCGTCGGCCAGTTCGACGGCGGTTGGCGCGGTGAAACCGTGTGGCCGCCTACGGATTCCCGGCGCGCATCCGTCGCCTTGCGTACCGGTACCTACCACGATCGTGGTCTGTTGCCCGGTGCGGACCGGGAAATCTGGTCGATCTCGGCACCGGTCACCGAGCCCGTGCACCTAGCAGGCCGGAGCACTGCCGCGCTGACCCTGTCCGGCCCGCCCGAAGCGACTGTCGCACTGGAGCTTTATGACATCGCCCCCGACGGGCGCGCGACAGTCATCACCCGTGGTATCGCCCCGGTGCGCCCCGAGTCCGAGATCCGGCTGCTCTGGCAGGACGCCCGTCTGGGCGCCGGCCACCGACTCGGCGTCCGGATCACCAACGCGGTCGACGACGTGTGGTCGCACACGCCGACGAACGCAGCCGTCACCGTCACCTCGGCCCGCCTTGACCTGCCCCTACTCACCACCCCGCGGGCACTCGACCTGCCCGGCGGTGTCCCCATCTGGCATGCCCGGTGGCGAACCGAGGAGACCATCACGCTCCAGCCGGAGATGGTGAACGACCCCGCGATTCGTATCGAACTCGTGGCACCGACCGGGTGAGCGTGGTCGGTCGATCTGCCCGCCGGCGCGGCAAAGTCTGCGCGGGATACGGTCGATCGAGCGCCGGTCAGCTGGGCTAGCGGCTGCTCGTCGGGATGTCCGCTGCGTATTGCGTTGCAGCGGAGATCCCTTCGCCGCGCAGGACACGCGCGACCAGATCGGGATGGGTCAGCTGCGGGTAATGCCCGGTGCCGGAGATGGTGGTGACAGGCCGATCGGTCGGCTCGATCAGCGGATCGTCCGAACCGACGATGATGTCGACCGGAACCGTGACCCTGGCCAGCTCGGCGGCGAGTTCGTCTCGCGAGGCACCGGCGGCCCGCAACGCCGCGAAGGTGCGCTGGGCAACGCCGGGCCGTCGCAGATTCGCCACGGCGGAGGTGACGGTCGGCCCTTCTGGAATGCCGAGTCGCGCAGCCAATGTCGCCGCGGGCATCCGTTTGACGACCTCAGCGGCGAGGTGCGAACCCGTGAGCCGGGAGGCGGGCTGCTGCAGGAACGCGGGTGCGATGAGCACGAGCCGCGACACCCGATCGGGATGGCGCAGCGCGAATTCGATGGCAGGCCAGGCGCCGAACGAATGCCCGACGATGACCGGTCGAGTCCGTACCGGCGCCATCAGTTCCGCCATCCAGTCACCGGTCGACTGTGAAGAGGCCGCCGAACGACCGAGCCCGGGGAGGTCGGCCGCCAGTGTCGGCGCGTCCAATTCCCGCACCACCTCGGCCCACGAATCACTGTCGACCGGAATGCCGTGCAGCAGAACATAGTCCGGATCAACTTGCTCGCCGACCATCCAGGTACCACCCCGGAAACCGGATTTCGGGGTGGGCGCGACAGTCCCGTTGCGACTGGCCACGATCCCGTCGGCGTAGGTGCGCAGCAGTTCGCTGACCGGCGGATGGCCGATGCCGAGCCGCCGCGCGACGATATCGCTGTCGCTGGTGTCGTAACGGTCGCTGCTGATGAAGGACAGCGCTTCGGGATCGGCATGGGTCACCGCGCGGGGAAGTCGACGGACCAGCGCGGTCGGCATCGTGAAGCGCGGCCCGGCGACATGCAGGTGATCGGCGACGAGCCGAATCAGTTCGGGCAGGGCGGGAGTCGAGGCATCCAGCAGCGGATAGGACTTGCCGGCCGTATCGGGTTGGGTGGGCAGCCCGGCGATGAACCGGGCGACGTAGTCGAGATCGACGACCGGAACAAAGGTATCGGCGGAGCCCGGCAGTGCGGGCAATCGACCCTGCCAGAGGTTGTCGATGATGTCGGAGAGACCGAAATACTGGCCGGGTCCGAGCACCCCGGCGGGATTCGCCATGGTCAGCGGGATGCCACGGTCGGCGGCGATGCGCCGCAGCAGAAGATCGGCCTCGATTTTCGACGCCTCGTACGCGCCATTGCCGTAGTCCTGTTCGCCCGCTTCCTCGACGGCGCGATAGCCGCTGATGTGCACGACGCGCCGCAGCTCCGGTTGCCGTGCGGCCCATTCCAGCACGTGCACTGCTCCATCGAGATTGACCCGACGCGCCACCTCCGCGTCCAGCCCGAACTTCATCAACGCGGCCGTGTTGTACACATCACGCACCCCGTCGATGGTGTCGCCCAGGGCGAGATCCGGTTCGCCGATGTCGGTGGTGGTGATGGTCAACCCGGCGGTGTCGACACCCTGGCCGTCGAGCCAGTTCCGCAGTCGATCCTGGCTGCCCGCACGCAGCGCGGCGGTGACGGTATGCCCGGTTCGCAGTAGTTCGGCGACCAGCGAGCGGCCGATGAATCCGGCGGCGCCGAAAACGATGGAGTCGGTGTGTGTCATATGCCCTACTTTCAGTAGACCGATTTACATATTTTCAAGGTATGGGTTGGGGCGGGGATGGGCAGCGGCTCAGACCAGCACGTCGATGGTGTCGGCGAGGTGTCGGAGCGGTTGGCGCGAGCGGTGGGTGCGAGCCAGCACCAGCCCACCTTCGATCAGGGCGAGCGCGACCATGGTGATCCGCTCGGGTTCGGGATGGCCGAAGCCGATCAGACGTTCCCGGATCGCCTCTTCCCAGAGTCGATAGGTCGCCGAACAGGCCTGCTGCACAGCACTATTGGTCGACGCTGTATCCAAGGCGACAGTCGCCACCGGACATCCGATGGTCCAGTCCGACGCTTCCAGCTGATCGCCGAGCAGGTTCACCATCTTTCGCGCGAAATCCCGCGCGTCCGTCGCCTCGATCGTGCGGATGATCGCCGCGATATCGGTACCGCTCTCGGCGAGCGCCGCGGCCACCAATTCGTCCTTGCCGCCGGGGAAGTGGAAGTACAGCGATCCGCGCGGCGCCCCGCTTTCCTGCACGATCTGATTGAGCCCGGCGCCGAAATATCCATGCGACTCGATCAGCGACCGCGTCGCCCTGATCAACTTGCACCGCGTTTCGGCTCCCTTTGTGCCCACCAGCTCAAACTAGACCGGTCTACATAGTTTCGCAACCACCGACCGGGCGAGGTCGCGGATTCGGTTACCGATGATGTGCTGCCAGAAGCTCGGCCGCGTCCCCGCACAGTCGGTCGATCACGGTGGCGGCAGGCTCGATATGGGTCACCAGACCCACGCCCTGGCCCGCATCCACGGGCGCGAGCCTGGGATCGTCGACCGCGATCGCCGCGCGCAGACGTTCGGGGTCGGGTAGGTCGTCGGCATCGGGCCGCGACCACGGGTCAGTGAACTCGTTGCGCAGAACCCGCGCCGGATAAATCGGTGGCCAGGGCAGATCGAGTGCCTCGTCGAAAGCAGTGGTGACGGTGGTGCTGCTGGAATCCGCGGCGAGCATCGCCAGGCGGGCGGATTCGGGCAGCAATGATTCCTCGGCGGCGGCCAGACAGGTCCCGAGCCAAGCTCCCGCCGCGCCCGCCGCGAGTACGGCCGCGAGCGTGCGCCCGGAGCCGATACCGCCGGCGGCCAGGACCGGGACGGTCGCGATGTCGAGGACGGCATCGAGCAGCGGCAGCAAGGCCAGCCGGTCGGCCCCGTGCCCGCCGCCTTCGCTGCCACGCGCGACGAGAACGTCGATACCCGCGTCCTGGGCGCGATGGGCACCGGGCGCGTCGTACACCTGGGTGACGGCGAGGATGCCCGCCGCCTGCACCTGCGGCACCCAGGAGAAATCGGTGCCGAAACTGACCGAGATGATCCGTGGACCCGCGGCGATCGCGGCGTCGAGGAGCCCGGTTTCGCGGGCGCGGACCCAGTCGACGAGCCCGATCCCGTCCGGCGCGCCGGCGACAGCCAGCTCGCGGCGCAAGGCCGCCACCGACCCCGCGCTACCCATCCCGATCATCCCGAGCCCGCCCGCCGCGCTCACCGCCGCGGCGAGCTGTCCACCGGCCGCGCCGCCCATCGGCGCGTTCACCACCGGCACTCGCAGTCCCAGCGATCGTGACCACTGGGTCGACAGTGTCTGCTCCGGCATCGGTACACCCTTTCGCCACGGCTTTGACACTCACCATCATGGCAGCCGACAGGGGGCACGCGAGGCGCGTATCTTCGACGGCATTGCCGAACGACGAGAGGGGGACGCGATGACGATCAGAGATCGCCTCGAACAGATGGTGGGCGAGCCGCCGATGGTGTTCGGCGAGCCGATCGACACGGCAACCGGAACGACCATCATCACCGTCTCTCGCGGCGGTGGCCTCCTGCGGCACCCGTGTCCGGTCGGGCTGTTCGTCATCCACGAGGGACGTGCGCACTGGACGCCCGCGATGGACGCCAATCGCATCGCTCAACTCGGCGAATGGATCGGCCTGCTCACCGCAGTCATCGCGGCGCTGGCGATACTTCGCCGCCCACCGTGGCCGGACCTACGCCGCCGGATCCACTGAGCCCGTACAGCGCGAGCGTTTCGAACCGCTGCCACGCCTGCGTGGGCGGTAGCGGCGCGGTCGGCTCGATCACCGTGCCGAGCACGCCGAGCAACCCATACGACAGAAACGCGATCGTGCCGGCGGGCTGCTCGTCGAGGAGCTCACCGACCAGTTCGGCGACACATCGCTGGTAGGCGCGCACGACGGTGGCGGTCGCTTTCGGCCCGATCAGCGGCCGATACACCTCGGGATACTGCGCGGCGAGATGGAACATCACGCGCAGCGGCGCGAGCGCGGAACCCGGCGTGGTCGTGCGGATGATCTCGCGACGCAGGAATTCGGTGCAGCTCACCAGCAGCAGGTCGTCCTTGTCGCGGTAGTGCGCATAGAAGGTGGACCGTCCGACGTCGGCGCGAGCGATGATGTCGCGCACGGTCACCTTGTCGTAGCCGCGTTCGATCATCAGCTCGATCAACGCCTTGTGCAGCGTGTCCCTGGTCCGTCGAACCCGGCGGTCAGGGTGCTCGGCCATCGCTTCCTCCCGCACGGTTTCCCCGGATCTGTTCGGTAACGGACACCTCGGGCGATTGTGCTCCTGGTGACGGGCGCGGCGGCGCCCGACCATGAACTCATGTCCCGAAATCAGCTTCTCACCCCCATGTTCGTCGACGATGCCGACACGGGCCTTGTCATCGCAGGCCTGCGTCGCTACAACCTGTTCACTGCGATGTTCTTCCTCGGCAGGCATCGTCGGCTGCTCGCCGAATTCGTCACGCTCTCCGGTGTGCGCCGTGGTGCTCGCGCACTCGATATCGGTTGCGGTCCCGGCAAACTCGTCCGAGCGCTCGGCGACGCGGTCGGACCGAACGGTGCCGCCGTCGGCGTCGACCCCTCGGCCACGGCGGTCGCAGGCAACAGCGACCGGGATCGCGCCACGCACCATCGCTACGTGGTCGGCCCGGCGCAGTCGCTGCCCCTGGTCGATGCCGAATTCGAGGTTGTCACCTGTACTTTCGTCATGCACCACATTCCCGAGTCGCAGCGTGCCGCCGCGATCGCGGAGATGTGGCGGGTATTGCGGCCGGGCGGGCGGCTCCTGCTCGCCGACGCCTCACCCGCACCCCGGATGCGGAAAGTGCTCGCACTGTTCCTCGGCCGCGGTGGCGATCCGTTCGCCGACGCCGACATCCGCCACTACACCGGGCAGGTCGAGGCGGTCGGCTTCACCGAGCTCACCTACACCCAGAGCCGTGACCAGACGGGCATCCTGACCGCGCTGAAACCGGTCGCCCACCACTGATCTCGGCAACCTGTCGGTGCCCTCGGCTAGGGTCGATCTCGACACGATCACCAATCGAGCACGGGGGTGCGGCATGGAGTTCGATCAGCGCGAAATCGAAGCGCGGGAGTTCGCCCTCGCGGCGCACGGTGACCAGCGCTACGGCGAACATCCCTACATCACCCACCTGACAGCCGTTCGGGGTGTCCTCGACGACTTCGGCTACGGCGGTGAACTCGGCCTCGCGGCCTGGCTCCACGACGTCGTCGAAGACACCGCGGTCACCGCAGAAGATGTCGAATCCCGTTTCGGCCGTGAGGTTCTCGATCTGGTGTGGGCGGTCACCGGAATCGGCCCCGACCGCAAGGCGCGAAACCAGAACGCCTACACCAAGATCGCCGCCCACCCCAGGGCCGTGATCCTCAAACTCGCCGACCGCACCGCCAATGCCGAGGCCAGCCCGCTCGCCAGCAGCTGGATGGGCATGTACCGCACCGAACACCCCACCTTCAAGGCCCACCTCGGCGGACTACTCGCCGACGACCCCACCGTGGCCCGCATGTGGGAGCGCCTAGACCGCCGCCTCGACCCCTCGGCGGCCCCGCCCACCGATCAGTGGGCCGAGATCGACCAGCTGGTAGCGGCGGGCGAACACGAAAAGGCCGTCGCCGCAGTACGAGCAGCCTTCGATTGTGATCCCGGCGAAGCAGAATTGATCCTCGCCGAGCGCGCCTGAAGCGAGGGCCGACGGCGGTGGGTGGGCGTCTCGGCCGGGCGAGTGTGGCCGGCGCGAACCTGAACTTCTACTGGCCCACAGCGTCTGAAATCCGGTCGTGTGCTGACCGTCGGGCGGTCTGAATCAGGCCGAGGGACGTCCGGAGCTGCTCGGCCGGTCTACCGCGAGCAGCTGGCGGGCAGCAGCGACCGCGAGCTCCTCGTCGAGTTGTTCGTGGCCGGATTTGCCGCCCCCGCCGGGCCCGCCGTCGTCAGCGATCACCCGTCTGGCCGACAGGTGGATCCCGTCGACGCCGATCCGATGTAGAGCGGCGATGTCACCGACGGTGATCCCGCCGCCCGCCATGATCTGGATGCGCCCAGCCGCGTGATCGACCATCGCGGCGAGTTCGCTCAGACCCTGCGCGCAAGTGGCTGCCCCGCCTGAGGTGAGCACCCTGGTGATGCCACCGGCGACCAACGTGTCAAGCGCGGCCTCGCGGTCGCGGATCTGATCTATCCCACGATGAAAGGTCAGCTCTATGTCATCGACAGGAACATCATCGAGAACACGGATCAGCCCTTCGCTGTCGACCTGGTGGTCAGGGGTGAGCGCGCCGATCACGAGGCCGGCAGCACCAGCCGAAACCGCTGCTCGCGCATCAGTATTCATCACCGCCAGCTCGCCGTTATCGGCGTACACGAAGCCTCCGGCCCGGCACCGGATCAGCACGTGGACGGGAATCCCGGTTCCCACCACCGCCTCGATTGTCCCGATGCTGGGCGTCAGCCCACCCGTACTACCCAGCGCCGCACACAATTCCACTCGATCCGCCCCGACGCGGCGAGCGCCGAGCGCACCCGCCACGTCCTGCACGGCGAACTCGAGCGCGGTCACGTCAGAACGACTGCCAGGCAGGCTTGTTCGCCAGCGCGTACTTGTAGTAATCGGCCAACTTCAACTTGCTCGCCGCGGCTTCGTCGATCACCACCGTGACATGGCGATGCCACTGCATGACCGAGGCCGGACAGAACGCCGACAACGGTCCTTCAGCGGCGGCGGCGATCGCATCGGCTTTGCCCGCACCGAGCGCGATCATCACCAGATGCCCGGCCTCGTTGATGGTGCCGAGGCCCTGGGTGAGCACGTGATGCGGCACATTTTCCGGCCCGTCGAAAAAGCGCGCGTTGTCCTTGCGCGTCTGCTCGGTGAGCGTCTTCACCCGCGTGCGCGAGGTCAGCGCCGACCCGGGCTCGTTGAACCCGATGTGCCCGTCGGTGCCGATCCCCAGCAGTTGCACGTCGACCCCACCCGCCGCGGCGATGGCTGCGTCATACCGTCGACCTTCACCCGCGACATCACCCGCCTCCCCGTTCGGGCTCAGCACCCGCGCGGGATCCAGGTTCACATGGTCGACGAACTCCGACCTGATCACCGAGAAGTACGACTGCGGATGCTCTTTCGGCAAACCCACGTACTCGTCGAGCAGGAAGGCGCTCGCGGTGGCGAAATCCAGCTCACCCTCGCGATAGCGGCGCGCCAGCTCCTGATAACTCCCCAGCGGCGACGACCCGGTCGCCAAGCCGAGGATCGCGTTCCCGCCTGTCACGTAGCCGCCGACGATATCGGCGACCGTGCTCGCTACCTCGTTTTCGTCAGCCCGGATCACGATTTCCATCAGATTCCTTCCGTTCCGGCGACGAGCACCCGCCGCGGCCGCAATGACTGGTCGGTGACAAGAATGTCGGCACGTGCGCCGACGGTGAGACTGCCGCGTTCGCCGTCGAGGCCGAGTACGCGAGCGGGAGTACGTGTCGCGGAGATGACCGCGTCGGACAGCGGTATGCCCGCATCGAGGACGGTCCAGCGCAGCACGTCGACGAGCCGAGCCGTGCCGCCCGCGATCGCCCCGGGCGAACCGTCGTCAGTGGCGAGCCGGGCGACACCGTCGTGGACCTGAACATCGAGCGCACCGAGGCGGTAGTCGCCGTCGCTCATGCCCGCTGCCGCCATCGCATCGGACACCAGCGCGATCTGATCCGGCCCGACGGTATCGAACACCATCGCCACCGTCGCGGGTGCCAAATGCACACCGTCAGCGATCAATTCGACCACCATCTCGCCGCGCCCGGCCGCGGCGAGGCAGGCGGCGACGGGTCCGGGGGAGCGGTGATGCAGGGCGGGCATCCCGTTGAACAGATGGGTAGCGGTGATCGGCCCACCACGAGCCTCGGTGATGCGCGCCGCGGTGGTCGCGGCATCGGCATCGGTGTGCCCGAGGCTCGGCAGCACATCGAGTCGGTGCATCGCGGCCAGCAGCTCGTCGAAGTGTGCGGTCTCGGGGGCCAATGTCATCGACCGCACGGTGCCGCGTGCCGCCGCGTAGATCCGCTCGAACAACGCGGGATCGCCGGGAATGATCGCCGCGGGATCCTGTGCCCCACACCGGCTCGCATTGATGAACGGCCCCTCGAGATGCACCCCGAGCAACGCCCCGTCCTCGACCAGACCGGCCAGCATCGCCGCCTGCGCGACCAGCACGTCCGGTTGATCCGACACCAAGCTCCCCATCAATCCGGTGGTGCCGTGCTCTCGATGATGCGCCGCCGCAACCCGAGCACCCCGCGCATCCGCATTGGGAAACCCGAACCCGGCGCCACCGTGGCAGTGCAGGTCGATCAGGCCCGGAAGGACCAGATTATCGCGCGGTGCCGGAAGTCGTTCAGGCGCAGGATAATTTGCGGCCGCACCGACCCAGGTGATCAGGCCCGCGTCGAATTCGACGACACCGTCGGCGATTTCACCCACCGCCGTTCCGGCGAGTCGACCGCGCACGAATCCCATCACCACGAAACCTTCCTCCTACCGGCAACGATCGAGGGCCGCCGCCGGACACCACACCGCGCTCCGGCCGTCGGCCGGACCGCGTCCACAACAACCCTTTTCACGCCCGCCCGATGATCGCCGCGACCGCCTCACGCCCCACCTGCGGATTCTGGGCCGCGCACGCCGCATCCGCGCCATCCTGGCACCGCTGCATATCCACCGCGGCCAATGCCGCCCGCACCGCGGGCAACGCGGGCACCGACATCGACAAGCTCGTGACTCCCAGCCCCACCAGCACTGGCGCCAACGCCGGATCCGACGCCGCCTCGCCACACACCCCGACCGGCTTACCCGCCGCCGCACCGGCCGCACCGACCATCGCGATCAAATCCAGCACCGCGGGCTGCCACGGATCGAGCAGATGCGCGAGCCCGCCCGCCATCCGATCCACCGCGCACGTGTACTGGCTCAGATCGTTGGTGCCGATGCTGACGAAGTCGAGATGCGCGAGCAGATCGGCGGCACGCAACGCGGCCGCCGGGACCTCGATCATCGCCCCGACCTTCGTCAACCCGGATTCGCGTGCGAGCGAGGCGAATCCGGCGGCCTCGTCCGCGGTGGCGACCATCGGCGCCATCACCCACAGATCGGCCCCGGTCACCTCGCCCGCCCGGGCGAGCGCCGTGAGCTGCGTGGCGAGAGTCTCCGGAAACACCGTGCCGATCCGCAACCCGCGCACACCGAGTGCCGGATTCTCCTCGGTACCGAGATCGAGAAACGGCAGCGGCTTGTCCGACCCGGCATCGAGGGTCCGCACCACGACTCGTCGTCCGGCGAACTGTTCGAGAACCGCTGTGTACGAGGCGGTCTGTTCGTCCAGCGATGGCGCGGACGCCTTCCCGAGATACATGAACTCGGTGCGGAACAGTCCCACACCCTCACTGTCGGCCGGCCCCGCTCTCACCGCGTCATCGACGGTGCCGATATTCACCAGCAGATGTACCGGCGTCCCGTCAGCGGTATGCCCGGGCCCGCTGGCCGCCGCGATTCGCGCCTTGTCCGCGGCGGCCTGCTCGACAGCGGCCCGCTGATGCTCAGGATTCGGATCGATCACGACTTCACCGGTCATGCCGTCGAGCAACACCGGCGCGTCATCGACGAGCCGATCGGTATCGGGACAGTTCACCACCGCGGGCAAGGCGAGGGACTTCGCGAGAATCGCGGTGTGGCTGGTCGGCCCGCCCTCCGTGGTGAGCAACCCGACCACATCGCTGTCACCCAGCATCGCCGTATCGGCGGGCGCGAGATCCCGCGCGACCAGCACGAACGGATACCCCGGCTCCGGAATGCCCGGCATCGGCAGCCCGAGCAGCACCGCGACGGTCCGCCCGCCGATATCGCGCAGATCGGTCGCCCGCTCGGCCATGTACCCGCCGAGCGCTTCCAGCTTCGCGCAGAACCCCTCGAACGCGAGGTGCACCGCGTGCGCCGTCGGCATCCCGGCCGCCAGTTCCTGCTCGGTGGCGGCGACGATGCCCGGATCACGGGCCATCGTCGCCGACATCGAAAGGATCTCCGCCGCGACACCACTCACGCGTGCGGCCCTGGCTTGCATCTCCTCGGACACGTCACCGAGCGCATCCTTGACCCGCGCCAGCTCCTCGGCGACCGAGCCGCCGACCGGATCCTGTGCCGAGGTCTCGAGCTGCGATCCGAACCGCAACCAGGGCGCGCACACCACGCCCGGACTCACGCCGAGGCCACGGATCACCTGTTCCGGCATCAGGCGGCGTCCAGATCCGAGGCGATGAGTTCGGCCAGCTGGTCCAGCACCGCGTCGGCACCCTCGGCATGCAGGGTCACCTCGGCTCCGTGGCCCGCGCCCAGTGTCATCACCGCGAGCACGCTGGCCGCGTCGACCGGTTCGCCACCTCCCACCGAAATCCGCACCGGCACCCCCGCGGCCTGCACGGCCCTGGTGAGTTTCGCGGCGGGCCGCGCGTGCAGCCCCACCTCGGATCCGACGATGACGGTGCGGGTTGTCATGGCCTCACTCACCTTCCAGCTTCTTGTCCAGCTTCGTTTCGGCTTCGGCAACCGATGGTGCATCGGTTCGAGTATCTTCCGTGGCGGTGACGGCAGCCTCCGCTTCGGCCACGGCCGCGTCGGGCGCGCCGACCTCGACATCGGTTTCCGCCTCGCGACCCGGCGTCCGCAGGTTCCACTTCTTGATCACGAAGCTGAAGAGCACGTAGTAGATCACCGCGTACCCGAGCCCGATCGGGATCAGCATCCACGCGTCGGTCGCCTTGCCGAAGTTCAGCAGATAGTCGATCGCGCCCGCGGAGAACGTGAATCCGTCATGGATGCCGAGCGCGTTCACCAGCGCCATCGACGTGCCCGTCAAGAGCGCGTGCACCACATACAGCGGCCACGCCACGAACATGAACGAGAACTCCAGCGGCTCGGTGATGCCGGTGACGAACGCGGTCAGCCCGGTGGACAGCATGATGCCGCCGACCAGCTTCTTCTGCGACGGACGCGCATTGCGCCAGATGGCCAGCGCGGCGGCGGGAAGCGCGAACATCATGATCGGGAAGAAGCCCGTCATGAACGTGCCCGCGCTCGAATCACCGGCGAAGAAGCGGTTGAGGTCGCCGCGCACGAGCTGGCCGGAGGCATCGGTGTAATCGCCGACGAGGAACCAGACGGTGGAGTTCAGGATGTGATGCAGACCGGTCGGGATGAGCAGGCGGTTGGCCGCGCCGTAGATACCGCCACCGACGACCGAGTTGTCCGCGACGGTCTCACCCACCCAGGTGAGCGCGGAGTTGAACGCCGGATACAGAAACGCCATGCCGACGCCGACGACCAGGCCGGTGACCGCGGTCAGGATCGGCACCAGCCGCCTGCCGTTGAAGAAGCCGAGAAAATCGGGCAGCTTCGTGCGATAGAACCGCTGCCACAGCATGGCCGACAGCAGACCCATCACGATGCCGCCGAGGACGCCGTAGTTGATCAGCGCCTGCGCGCCTTTCGGGTCGGTCTTTCCTTCGAGCACGATCGGTGACATCGCCTTGAACACGCCGTCGATCACCATGTACCCGACCACCGCCGCCAGCGCGGTCGACCCGTCGGCCTTCTTGGCCCAGCCGATCGCGATGCCGACGGCGAAGATCAGCGGCAGCCAGGTGAATACGGCCTGCCCGGCGGCCGAGATGACCGAAGCGGTGCTCTCCAGCGCGGAGAAGTGGCCGAGGAGATCGTCCTGGCCGACGCGCAGCAGGATGCCCGCCGCGGGGAGTACCGCGATCGGCAGCATGAGGCTGCGACCGAGGCGCTGCAATCCCGCGAACACCTTCGATTCTTGTTTGGCGGTGTCGGTAACGGCAGTCATGTCGACCTTCTTCGTGCCGGCTTCCCGGCGGTCTCGGCGAGGGAGGACCGGCTTGCCCGCCGATCCGGGTTAACTGTTGTGAACCGGTGTCCCCAACGGGTACTGTCCGGTCATAACCAGTTGCCAGTTTGACCAGGTGGAGGTCGGATGTCAACCGCTGAATATGATGTGGCGCACATTCGAGACTCCCATACTGGTACCGGCAACCACCGCCGAAAGGGAGAACATATGTCCAAAGCGGAAGCGATCGTCGCCGGCCTCGGCGGCGCGGACAACATCGTCGAGATCGAGGCGTGCATCACCCGGTTGCGCACCGAAGTGAAGGACGGAAGCAAGGTCGACGAGGCCGCGCTCAAGGCCGCGGGCGCGCACGGCGTCCTCAAGTCGGGCTCGGTCGTGCAGGTCGTCGTCGGCCCCGAAGCCGACACCTTGGCCGACGACATCGAGGACATCCTGTGAGCGTCCCGGTCATCGCCCCGCTCCCCGGCAAGGTCGTGGCCCTGTCCGAGGTCCCCGATCAGGTCTTCGCCGAGCAAATCGTCGGCTCCGGCGTAGCGCTAGACCCCGACCGCACCCGCGGCACCCTGATGGTGACGGCCCCCATCGCCGGCAAGATCCTCAAACTCCACCCCCACGCCTTCGTCATCCTCGGCCACGGCGTCGGCGTCCTGGTCCACCTGGGCATCGACACGGTCAAACTCAAGGGCGAAGGTTTCGAACTCCTCGCCACCGAAGGTGACACGGTGGAAGCAGGGGCCCCCATCGTCACCTTCGATCCGACGGAAATCGCCGCCACCGGCTACTCGGTCATCTGCCCCGTCGTGGTGATGGACTCGGCCAAGGACTCGGTCCGCACCGACACCATCGGCACCACCGTGGACTCCGGCGGCCTCCTGTTCGACTCGCCGTAGCTGCCTGACCGGCTGCTGAACCTTTCGGCGCGCCGACCCGTAGTCCGTTTCAGCGGGTCGGCGTCGATTCGTGTCGCATCAGCGCAGGAGGTTGACCGGTGAGTGCGGTGGAGCAGACCAGTGAGCAGTTCGCCGAGCGGTTGTTCGGCGCCGCGCTCGGGGCGATCGACATTCTCGCGGTGCATCTCGGAGATCGGCTCGGCTGGTATCGGGCGTTGGCTGCGGGTGGGCCGGCCGATGCGGGTGAGTTGATCGCGCGGGCGGGTGGGGATCGCCGGTATGCGCAGGAGTGGCTCGAGCAGCAGGCGGCCACCGAGATTCTGACGGTGACGGCGGATGGGCGGTTCGCGCTGCCGGACGGCGCAGCGGAAGTCCTCACCGACCCGAAAAGTCTCAATTATCTTGCGCCACTGGCTCGTATGCTGGTGGGCGCCGCAGCCCAGATGCCCGCGCTGGTACGCGCTTATCGCGACGGCGGTGGAGTCGGCTGGTCCGAATACGGCGCCGATATGCGCGAATCACAGTCGGACATGAACCGCCCCTGGTTCGAACAGCGTCTCGCCACCGATCTCGCCGGAGTCGCCGATGTGCACGCCCTGCTCTCGCGCCCCGATGCCAAGGCCGCCGACATCGGTTCCGGCGGCGGCTGGTCCGCGATCGCGCTGGCCCGCGCCTACCCCGAGCTGACCGTCGACGGCTACGACATCGACCAGCCGTCGGTCCGGATGGCCACCGAGAACGCCGCCGACCTCGGCAACCGAGTCCGCTTCCACCAGGCCGACGCCGCCACCGACCTGCCCGAATCCGCCTACGACGCGCTGTTCGCCTTCGAATGCTTGCACGACATGCCACACCCCGTCGAGGTGCTGACCTCGATGCGCAAAGCCCTGCGTCCGGGCGGTGCGGTGATCATCATGGACGAGGCCGTCGCCCCGGAATTCACCGCACCCGCGAGCGACATCGACCGCCTGATGTACGGGTTCAGCCTGCTGGTCTGCCTGCCAGACGGCATGGCGCACCCCGACTCCGCCGGCACCGGCACCGTCATGCGCACCGCGAAGCTGGGGGAGTACGCCGACAAGGCAGGTTTCACCGCCGTGGACATCCTCCCGATCGAGGACTTCGGATTCTGGCGCTTCTACCGGCTCACGGTCTGATCGGCCAGCTGCTCGGTCTCGACCGTCCAGCGCCTGGCGAGGTCGTCGAAATACCGCTGGCTGCTCCACAATCGGTAGTTGCCGATCACGTAGACCCGCCGCCGCGCCCGCGACACCGCCGCGTTGAGCACATTCGGATTCGTCGCCGCCCACCGTCGCGACCCGCCCGCGGCCGGCGATGTTCCCAAGATCAGCACCACAACCTCGGCCGAATTGCCGTGCATCGCGTGGACAGTCCCCACCTGCCGCTGCGCGAACTCCGCGCCGAGCACCTCACGCGCGACCTCCTGCGCGCCATCGGCGACATCACGGAACGGACTGACCACACGGATTTCGGCCGCGGACACCCCGTCCTCGGTCACCCGCGTGAGCAACGCGGCGAGCGCTTCGCCCTCACCAGGAATCCAATTGCCTTCGGCCCGTGCTGATCTGACGTCGATCCATTGATCGTGCCCGGGGAACTCCGGCCGATCCGGCGTGCCGAACACCAGCAGATCATCGTCATAGGCAATGTGATGGGTGAGCTCGAAAATCGGTCTGTCACTGCGCCGGTGGACTCGCAACGGCGTGCCGACCCACACCGGCGCGACCGAATCCGATGGCATCAGCCACGTCCCGTACCGCACCCCGCGATCAGCCGCCTGGCGTGCCGACGCGTGATCGGGCATCCACTCCGCATCGAGCCCGTACTGCTGCACCAGCGCTTCCTGGGCCGAAGTGGGCAGCGCCCCAACAGGTCCCAGCTGACGATGATCACCGACGATCACCGCCCGCCGAGCCCGCCACAACCCACCGGCCACCGACTGCGGTGCAGCCTGCCCGGCGTCGTCGACGAACAGCCATCCGAGTGCCTCGGACCCCAGCCCGGCGAACAGCCGGGGCAGCGCGGTGAAGGTCGTCGTAATCATCGGCACCGCCAAGAACAGCGTCTGCCACGCCGCCGCGACGGTCTCCGGCCTCGGCGCGGCCGCGAGCTCACCCCGGATCAACGCGATAGCGACGATCAGATTGTCGCGAACCCGTGGCGCCGCGTTGAGCAAGAACGCGCGATGCAACTTCAACGCCGACAGGAACAGCTCACGTCGCGCGCTTGCGTACTGATCGTCGGCCCACGGATTACACAGCTGGAACTGCTCGTCGTCACCTGCCACGTCACCGAACGGGATTGTGCGCGACCAGTTCTCGCGCCCGCGCTCGATAACATCCAGCGCCGCTGCCCGCCGCTGCGTCAACTCGACGTGCTCACGAATCAGCGTGCGTCCGTGCTCGGCCGCCTCGGCCCACTGTTCCCGCGTGTATTCGACCTCGGTCTGGCGCCGTCGCACATCCGCCTCGGCGATATGTCGTTCCCGCAGCAACTCATTGCTGCGCGCACTCCACCGCCGCCCCGCCCGGAACCCCGTCGACAGCGACGCCACGAACCCGGGCTTGCGCGCACCGTGCTCGCTCAGGAACTTGCCTGCCCGGTGATGCGCGGCCTGCGCGGCACGCAGATGTTCGGTCGCCAGCTGATGGCGTTCCCGCCAATGCGCGTGTGCGTCATCGGCATTGGCGATCTCGACTGCGGTCGACTGCAACCCCGCGTTCATGGTGGGCAGGTCGGCGACCGCATCGGCGACATCCTGCCGCTCTTGGGCCAGCCTGCGCACCTCGGCGCGACGAGTGGTGAAGTCCCGCACCGCGGTCGGCCAATCCGGAATCGAATCCGGGTCGGCCTCGGCCTGTTTGAGGATGTCGAGCATCCCGCCGTTCGGTGTCCCGGTCTTGCGCTCGGCGGCGAACCGATCCCCGAACCAGAACTGTTCGGCGAACGTCCGTCGCGTTTCGCCCAGCGCCGCGGCGACCAAGCCCCACGCGGGTGCGCCACCGACGAGTTCGGCCAGGTCGGTGAAGTGATTGAGCTCGCCGTCGATCGCGCCACGATGCTGGATCTCGGCGACCACATCGGCCGCGGTGGCATCGCTGCCCGTCGCCAGCACCACTTCGAACCCGGTCACGCTGTTCGCCAATCGGTGCGCGCCCACCGTGTAGTTCTTCGCCACCTGAACCTGTTCGGTGACCCCAGCGAACACCGCCATCGGGTCATCGAAGGCGGCCAGCTGCGCGGCCCGCTCGACCAGAATCCCGGCCAGCAGGTCTCGCAGCATCGTCGTCGTTCCGGTGCCCGGCGCACCGTGCACCGCGAAAATACCGGCGCTGTCACGCAATTCGGACAGCGCGCGATCTACGGCGAACTGCTGTCCCGACACCAGCGGATCGCCCGGCCAGCGACCGTCCGGAATGAGTTGGGGGAGTAGTCCTTCGACTACCGCGTCCTGTCGCCGTCGAACATCGATCCGGCCGTCGACAGGCAGCGCTTCGGCCGCCATGAGGTAGTCCCGCAGCGCCGCACCGATATCGCCACGTTCCACCGCCTTCGCGAGCTCGGCAAGGTCCGGCCCCAGCCCGCTGTTGAGCCGATCCTCGGCGGCATCGCTGTCCGCATCACGCGCCGCGACCTGGACGCACGCCACCCGCACGCCACCGGCCCGCAGTTCCGATCGAATGCCCAACGCGGCACACAGTTCGCCGGTGAAGGTGTGCAGGTCGCGACCGGTCAACCGGGGCGCATCGACAATGTCCTCGTCATCCGCGATCGCGAACCGTTCGGCGAAGGCCAACGCCGACATTCCGGCAAGCCCCGGCGAGATGACCCCATCCGCACCCGCCGCGATCAACGAAGCCGCCACACCACGGCCGGCCATATCCAGCGCACGCCACCGCGGCGCCGGACCCAGATGTTCGGTGCCGGGCTGCGGCTCTCGCGTGAGCATGTCGAGCGCGGCGGTGAACGCCGCCGAATCATGGTCGAACCCGTCGGCCCAGCCGATATCGCCGGGCCCCGGCGCTCGCAACCGATTCACCGCCCACGCCAACCCCGACAACCTCGCCGAACCACCGACAATCACCCCGCTGTCGGTCAGCGTCACCGCGAAAGCCGCTGTGGTCCCGGCGCGTCGAGCGTCGGCCTCGAGCTGATCCTCACCGAATGTGCGCACCAGCGCTTCCCGTGCGCGCCCCACCTCGAACAACCCGCCGTACACGACGAACTGCCACACCCGCCCGGCCTTCAACGCGGGCAGCGTGGCGAGGTTCTCCCACGGCGCGAGGTCATCCGCCGCGAGATCCACCACCGGTCCGTCGGTCTCGACGTCCGGCACAAGCTGTGGACCGAACAACTCCACGGTCTGCCAGAAACGCACGAGCCGCGCGGCGTGCTCGGAACCGCCCACGATGCACCCCAATCCGGTCGGCCATCATTGCAGACAACCCCGATCACGGTACGCGATCCGGATTCCTCTGGCACGCCACC
Source organism: Nocardia sp. IBHARD005 (assembly GCF_052814245.1). NCBI lineage: Bacteria > Bacillati > Actinomycetota > Actinomycetes > Mycobacteriales > Nocardiaceae > Nocardia > Nocardia sp. IBHARD005. Next base: position 5,813,931 of record NZ_CP199935.1, on the reverse strand, counting down.
CCGATGGTCCCGCCTGGCGTGGCGAGACCATCGGCGCTGGTCCTACAGTCGCGGCAAGCACCCCGCCGCCCGCAACCGACCCGCCAGCGAACTCGAAACCAGCGCGCCCGAGCCGCTGCCGCCGCCGAGAGCCACCAGTACATCCCCACCCAACCCGGCTCCGAACGAGCACCCGAGCACATTGATGTCGATGAAGATGTTCTCCTTCGGCTCCGGCTCCGCCACAGCAGAACCCGCTCCGACCACAGCCCCGGCGACCACTGCCAACGTGATCGCAGCTGCCTTGATGATGCCCACTTGTCCTCCTCGATCAGCGCAGTACATACCGACGAACAGGGTTGACCGCCCTGATCGCCCGGAAACCCTCGACCCCCTCGCTCCGGAAATCCCTGTGACCCGTCGACCTTGCGCCGCGCACGCTGGGATCATGGACAACTCGGCCCACGCCGCAGACCAGTTCGTGCCCGCGAGATGGCGCCAGTTCGTCGCCTCGCTGCGGTCCAGGCGCGCGATCAGCGCAGCAGCATCTCCGCCACGGCCTTCGGTGCTGCAAGCCATTCACGAACGTTGTTGCGTACCTCGGTGACCCGCCTGCACTCGCAATAGGCGACCACCCCATCGGCCTCGATACCCGCTGCCCGGCACAGCGCCACCGCACGGGGGAGGTGCTGATACTGGCTTACGATGATCGCCCGGTCGACGCCGAACATCGACCTCGCCCGCTCACAGGTCTCCCGAGTGGACAGCCCAGCACCATCCGACTGAATAATGGCCGGGTCGATGCCGTGGTCGAGTAGATAGCGCGTCATCGACGCGATCTCATCGCCCGACGAGCCGCCGGCATCCCCGGACAGCAGAATCTCCTTGGCCTTGCCCGTTTCGGCCAACTCGATCGCCACATCGAGACGTCCCCGTAGATAGGCCATCGGAGTTCCGTCCGGCGCGACCCTGGCACCCGGGATGATCACGACGGGTGCGCTGGGCGCGGCCGCCACATCACTTCTATGGCCGGACGACAAAATCCACATCGCTATGTTCGCCCCGGCCGTCACCAACACGAGGCCACCCGCAAAGACAAGTCCAGCCCGCGCTATGCGACGCAACCGCCGACGCTTCCCGCTATGTTCGCCCGCCATAGGCCCTTTCATACATGAACACTGCGAAAATATCCCCTGACTAGGGGATTTGACATTGCAAATGTCGACACGTAACTTTATTCCAGTCAGAGCGACACGGACACCGACTCAGCCGCCCAGCGGCCGGGACACGAGGTAGGACGATGAGCGCCTGACTGACTGCGTGTTCAGAGGAACTCGGATCGGATTTGCTTCCGGCCGGTTGTCTGAGCTAAGTTTGAACCCTTGCCTCACCGAAACCCCTACGAGATGTTGCGGGCAGAAGTGTGTGCGTGTGTTCTTTGAGAACTCAATAGTGTGTCGATGAATGTCAGTGCCAATATTTATATTGGTTCCAACTTCTCCGTACCCCCCGGTCGGTAGGAAGTTGGACATTGAAAAACAACAGCGAAATTTTTTGCTGGTGTTTGGCTTTGCTAGGTTTTCGGACTCTAGTTTAGATATTTCTGATTTACTCCTTCGGGAGTGAGTTAAGAGTCTTCAACGGAGAGTTTGATTCTGGCTCAGGACGAACGCTAGCGGCGTGCTTAACACATGCAAGTCGAGCGGTAAGGCCCTTCGGGGTACACGAGCGGCGAACGGGTGAGTAACACGTGGGTGATCTGCCTTGCACTTCGGGATAAGCCTGGGAAACTGGGTCTAATACCGGATATGACCCTGGAATGCATGTTCTGGGGTGGAAAGATTTATCGGTGCGAGATGGGCCCGCGGCCTATCAGCTTGTTGGTGAGGTAACGGCTCACCAAGGCGACGACGGGTAGCCGACCTGAGAGGGTGACCGGCCACACTGGGACTGAGACACGGCCCAGACTCCTACGGGAGGCAGCAGTGGGGAATATTGCACAATGGGCGAAAGCCTGATGCAGCGACGCCGCGTGCGGGATGACGGCCTTCGGGTTGTAAACCGCTTTTGACAGGGACGAAGCGCAAGTGACTGTACCTGTAGAATAAGGACCGGCCAACTACGTGCCAGCAGCCGCGGTAATACGTAGGGTCCGAGCGTTGTCCGGAATTACTGGGCGTAAAGAGCTTGTAGGCGGTTCGTCGCGTCGTTTGTGAAAACTTGGGGCTCAACCTTAAGCTTGCAGGCGATACGGGCGGACTAGAGTACTTCAGGGGAGACTGGAATTCCTGGTGTAGCGGTGAAATGCGCAGATATCAGGAGGAACACCGGTGGCGAAGGCGGGTCTCTGGGAAGTAACTGACGCTGAGAAGCGAAAGCATGGGTAGCAAACAGGATTAGATACCCTGGTAGTCCATGCCGTAAACGGTGGGTACTAGGTGTGGGGCTCCTTCCACGGACTCCGTGCCGTAGCTAACGCATTAAGTACCCCGCCTGGGGAGTACGGCCGCAAGGCTAAAACTCAAAGAAATTGACGGGGGCCCGCACAAGCGGCGGAGCATGTGGATTAATTCGATGCAACGCGAAGAACCTTACCTGGGTTTGACATACACCGGAAACCTGCAGAGATGTAGGCCCCCTTGTGGTCGGTGTACAGGTGGTGCATGGCTGTCGTCAGCTCGTGTCGTGAGATGTTGGGTTAAGTCCCGCAACGAGCGCAACCCTTATCTTATGTTGCCAGCGCGTAATGGCGGGGACTCGTGAGAGACTGCCGGGGTCAACTCGGAGGAAGGTGGGGACGACGTCAAGTCATCATGCCCCTTATGTCCAGGGCTTCACACATGCTACAATGGCCGGTACAGAGGGCTGCGATACCGCGAGGTGGAGCGAATCCCTTAAAGCCGGTCTCAGTTCGGATCGGGGTCTGCAACTCGACCCCGTGAAGTTGGAGTCGCTAGTAATCGCAGATCAGCAACGCTGCGGTGAATACGTTCCCGGGCCTTGTACACACCGCCCGTCACGTCATGAAAGTCGGTAACACCCGAAGCCGGTGGCCTAACCCTTGTGGAGGGAGCCGTCGAAGGTGGGATCGGCGATTGGGACGAAGTCGTAACAAGGTAGCCGTACCGGAAGGTGCGGCTGGATCACCTCCTTTCTAAGGAGCAATTCTCCGGCTCGGTGGTCACATAGGTGACTTACTGGTCGGCAGAGACAGTTTCGGAAGCAATCGTTTTCCGGCTGGAGCTCATGGGTGGAACACTGACAGCTTTCATCGCATACAGCGTCGGCTCAGTCCGATGCTGCGATGGGTATACCGACACACTATTGGGTCCTGAAAGAACACGCGAGTGTCTTTCAAGGCAAAACAAACGATCTGGAGAGATCTTCCTAGATACCGCCGGCCGTAAGGTCGAGTTGGTCCGGGTATGAGGTCACTTCGGGTGTGTTGTTTGAGAACTGCACAGTGGACGCGAGCATCTTTGTTAGTAAGTGTTTAAGAGCGTACGGTGGATGCCTTGGCACCAGGAGCCGATGAAGGACGTAGGAGGCTGCGATAAGCCTCGGGGAGCTGTCAACCGAGCTGAGATCCGAGGATTTCCGAATGGGGAAACCCAGCACGAGTGATGTCGTGTTACCCGCATCTGAATATATAGGGTGTGTGGAGGGAACGTGGGGAAGTGAAACATCTCAGTACCCACAGGAAGAGAAAACAACAGTGATTCCGTGAGTAGTGGCGAGCGAAAGCGGATGAGGCTAAACCAGTTAGATGTGATAGACGGCAGTCGTTGTCTAGCTGGGGTAGTGGGAACATTCTTCTCAACTCTGCCGAGTTGAGCAACAGTCAGAAACCGTTGTGTTAGTTGAAGTGGTCTGGAACGGCCCGCCATAGACGGTGATAGCCCGGTAAATGAAAACTCAACGGCTGTTGTGGATGTCTCCCGAGTAGCAGCGGGCCCGTGAAATCTGCTGTGAATCTGCCGGGACCACCCGGTAAGCCTGAATACTCCCTGGTGACCGATAGCGGACTAGTACCGTGAGGGAAAGGTGAAAAGTACCCCGGGAGGGGAGTGAAATAGTACCTGAAACCGTGCGCTTACAATCCGTCAAAGCCTTCGCAACTTGTTGTGTGGGGTGATGGCGTGCCTTTTGAAGAATGAGCCTGCGAGTCATCGGTGTGTGGCGAGGTTAACCCGTCGAGGGGTAGCCGTAGCGAAAGCGAGTCTGAATAGGGCGAACTCTAGTCGCACATTATGGACCCGAAGCGGAGTGATCTACCCATGGCCAGGGTGAAGCGACGGTAAGACGTCGTGGAGGCCCGAACCCACTTAGGTTGAAAACTGAGGGGATGAGCTGTGGGTAGGGGTGAAAGGCCAATCAAACTCCGTGATAGCTGGTTCTCCCCGAAATGCATTTAGGTGCAGCGTCACGTGTTTCACATCGGAGGTAGAGCTACTGGATGGCCTAGGGGGCCCACAAGCTTACCGAAGTCAGCCAAACTCCGAATGCCGGTGTGTGAGAGCGTGGCAGTGAGACTGCGGGGGATAAGCTTCGTAGTCGAGAGGGAAACAGCCCAGATCGCCGGCTAAGGCCCCTAAGCGTGTACTAAGTGGAAAAGGATGTGGGGTCGCTTAGACAACCAGGAGGTTGGCTTAGAAGCAGCCACCCTTGAAAGAGTGCGTAATAGCTCACTGGTCAAGTGATCCTGCGCCGACAATGTAGCGGGGCTCAAGTACACCGCCGAAGCCGCGGCATTCACACAATAACCCGTCCAATCCTTTGGGGTTGGGCCAGGTGTGTGGATGGGTAGGGGAGCGTCCTGTGGCCGTGGAAGCAGCAGTGTGAACTAGCTGTGGAGGCCACGGGAGTGAGAATGCAGGCATGAGTAGCGAAAGACGAGTGAGAAACTCGTCCGCCGAATGACCAAGGGTTCCTGGGCCAGGTTAATCCGCCCAGGGTGAGTCGGGACCTAAGGCGAGGCCGACAGGCGTAGTCGATGGACAACGGGTTGATATTCCCGTACCCGTGTATCCGCGCCCAATGCTGAATCAGTTGTGCTAACTGTCCAAATGTTGTCTTACTGAGCCTTCGGGCGAGGGGGATGACGGCTGCACAGGACCCCGGCTGTAGTAGGTAAGCGATGGGGTGACGCAGGAAGGTAGCTGGGCCAGGTGATGGAATACCTGGTGTAAGCGTGTAGGGCGTTGTGTAGGCAAATCCGCACAACATGTAGCCTGAGACGTGATGCGTACCCGTTGAGGGGAATTCAGTGATCCTATGCTGCCGAGAAAAGCCTCTAGCGAGCTGGTACACGGCCCGTACCCCAAACCGACACAGGTGGTCAGGTAGAGAATACTAAGGCGATCGAGAGAACTGTGGTTAAGGAACTCGGCAAAATGCCCCCGTAACTTCGGGAGAAGGGGGACCACATCTGGTGACGGAATTTACTTCCTGAGCTGGGTGGGGTCGCAGAGACCAGAGAGAAGCGACTGTTTACTAAAAACACAGGTCCGTGCGAAGTCGTAAGACGATGTATACGGACTGACGCCTGCCCGGTGCCGGAAGGTTAAGAGGACCGGTTAGCCTGTCATGGGCGAAGCTGAGAATTTAAGCCCCGGTAAACGGCGGTGGTAACTATAACCATCCTAAGGTAGCGAAATTCCTTGTCGGGTAAGTTCCGACCTGCACGAATGGCGTAACGACTTCTCTGCTGTCTCAACCACAGACTCGGCGAAATTGCATTACGAGTAAAGATGCTCGTTACGCGCGGCAGGACGAAAAGACCCCGGGACCTTCACTATAGCTTGGTATTGGTGTTCGGTACGGTTTGTGTAGGATAGGTGGGAGACTGTGAAGCTCGGACGCTAGTTCGGGTGGAGTCGTCGTTGAAATACCACTCTGATCGTATTGGACTTCTAACCTCGGACCATGATCTGGTTCAGGGACAGTGCCTGGTGGGTAGTTTAACTGGGGCGGTTGCCTCCCAAAATGTAACGGAGGCGCCCAAAGGTTCCCTCAGCCTGGTTGGCAATCAGGTGTTGAGTGCAAGTGCACAAGGGAGCTTGACTGTGAGACTGACAGGTCGAGCAGGGACGAAAGTCGGGACTAGTGATCCGGCACCGGCAAGTGGAAGCGGTGTCGCTCAACGGATAAAAGGTACCCCGGGGATAACAGGCTGATCTTCCCCAAGAGTCCATATCGACGGGATGGTTTGGCACCTCGATGTCGGCTCGTCGCATCCTGGGGCTGGAGTAGGTCCCAAGGGTTGGGCTGTTCGCCCATTAAAGCGGCACGCGAGCTGGGTTTAGAACGTCGTGAGACAGTTCGGTCTCTATCCGCCGCGCGCGTAAGAAACTTGAGGAAGGCTGTCCCTAGTACGAGAGGACCGGGACGGACGAACCTCTGGTGTGCCAGTTGTTCCGCCAGGAGCACTGCTGGTTGGCTACGTTCGGAAGGGATAACCGCTGAAAGCATCTAAGCGGGAAGCCTGTTCCAAGATGAGGTTTCTCTCCCACTTGATGGGTTAAGGCCCCCTACAGACCATGGGGTTGATAGGCCAGAATTGGAAGCCAGGTAACTGGTGTAGGTGACTGGTACTAATAGGCCGAGGGCTTACTACAAAGGTGTTACGCGTCCACTGTGCGGTTTCTGAAACAGCACACAGATCACTGAGACAACAATGGGTTGTCCGGGCTTTCCCGTGAGGGAGGGTTCGGGTTTCTGGTTGTGGCTCTCTGTGTGACAGTTTCATAGAGTTACGGTAGTTATAGCGGTGGGGAAACGCCCGGTCCCATTCCGAACCCGGAAGCTAAGGCCACCTGCGCCGATGGTACTGCACTCGACAGGGTGTGGGAGAGTAGGACACTGCCGGAACATCATTGCGAAAGGCCCTCCAACTTCGGTTGGAGGGCCTTTTTGCGTTCCGTGACAACTGGTTTCGTGAGTACATGGGTAACTCACCGGGAACGCCCGGCCCGGGACCACCATGATTCCGTCGGCCCGCCGGCAAAGCCCTACCGCGCCCTACAGCCGGCAAAAGTCCCGGAGAGGCGGAACAGTTACGGTGGAGCGATGCGGATGCGCTACGAGATCGAGGAAGACGATGAGTACACCATCGCGAAGGAACTCTTCACGCGGCGGTGTGTGGCTTGGGCTGTCGAGCGGGACTATCCCGTCGATGCGGGCATCATTGCGGTGGCGCTGGATTCGCGGCACACCAGTAGCGATGGTCGGTTGAACTTTTGGACTGAAGCCGCGGTTCGACGGGCTGTACTCGAGCGGATTCCGCGGGCGTTCGACGGTGATCCGCCGAGCAGCGAACGGGTTCGTGGATCTGTTCGCACGCTGATCCGGTATCAGGCCGAACACGGCTTGCTCGACCCTCGTGGCCAGACCTTCGCCGACCTCGATGCGGCCGTCGCGGCGGCTGTCGCGGATTATCCGGCCGCAGCGGCCGCGCATCCTGATGAATCCGACGTTTTGAGCTTGCTCGAGCAGTTGGTCGGGCGCGGTGTGTCCGATGTTGATGAGCGGATGTTCACGCAGCTGCCGATCGTTCTGCCCGCCGAGTCGGCGCTTGCCGCGCAGGCAGCGGAGTGCGAGTTGGCCGGTCGGCTACAGCGACTCGTCGAGTGGGTGGGGCCGAAGGGGCGCAAGCTGACGGCTCGTGGGTTTCTTCGCATCGCCGACGCTCGGGAACTGGTGGCGCTGCTGGATACCGGTGACATCGTGGAGGGCGTCCGCAGTAGCGCCGACCTCCCGCGACTCGGGCTGCTGCTTGCCTGGGCTCGGGAAGCTCGTTTGGTTCGCGTGATCAATGGCGAACTGCGCGCGGTTGCCAAAGCGCGGCCGCTGTTGTCGGATCCGATCGCCTTGTGGCACAGGTTGTTCGATTCGTTCTTCGAGCTCGGCGACGCTGTGCTTCCGGCCGGGGGGCCGTACGGCTGGATGTGCGAGGACGTCACCGCCGACGTGCTGAACACCCTGTACAGCATGCCCTACCCGATGCCGATCATCCGCCTGGAAATTCCGGTGTGGATGACCTGGCAGGAGCGGTTTTCGTTCTTCTTCGACTCGCCGGACGATCTCGAGTTCTATCGAGCCGGGTGTATCGCGGCACTCCACAAGATTCTGCAAGCACTGGCCGAGTTGGGTGCGGTCGAGCTGAGTGTCGGTGTGCCGCATCCGGATTTCAGCGCTGACCTGGCCGAGGGCTTCGCCGAGCCGTTCGGTCCGGACTTCGACGCGACCGATCGTCGCGCCTTGCTCAGTGACCTGCGCGAGGCGAGTCCGCTGGTGCGGCTCACCGATCTGGGCACTAGCGCGATGCGGCGGCGAATGCTCGCTCAGGGACGCGAAGCTGGGCTCGTCGGTGATTTGATCGACGCCGGACCATCGGAGCTGCTCGGCGTAATCGCCGATCATTACACCGCCGAAGCTGCCCAACTCGAGCTCCAGGGCTGGTTGGCCCGGCACAACGACGACATCGAACCGCTGATCGCGGCGGTGCACCAGTGCCCTTTCCGTGCCCGCGCGGCCGCCATGCTGCGCATGTTGGTCATCGGATTGCCGCAGCGGCCGGACCTGCTCACCGAGTTGCGAACCCATCCGCAGCTGGCGCCGTTGGTCGTGATGCTACTGGTCGAAGACGGAAAGTTGACGCACGCGGACCTGGCTCCGGGCGAAGGCGATGTCGCGATGACGGAAAGCTTCTTGATGCTGCTCGAGGTCGGTGGACCTGATCAGATACGTGCTCAGTTGGCGCAGATACCCGCCGCCGACCGTGCGGAATTGGCCGAGGTCATCCGGGCCGCGGGGCATCCAGCATCGGCGGCCGTCGTTGACCTCGATGCGGCCATGGCGGGTTCGACCGGGCGAGACAGACATTTGCGTTCGCTGTGACGGCGGCCTTGGCGAGGGTGCGGGCCGAAGCAGTCGGATTCAGGCTGATCAGCCGCACACCGGTGCTCACCGTGATGCGCTACCCGACGTGGTGGGGGCGAGGTCGGTCAGTAACTGGTCGATGACCAGTTCCTCTTCGATCTGCACCCCTCGCCCCACCATCGCTGCGGCAAGCTCGCCATCCCATGTTGCGTCGACACAATTGCCGCGCAGTGGTGCTTTTTCGCTCGGCAAGGTGGTGGCGGTGTAGTCGATGGCGGTGAATCGCCACGGGTGCCAGGTGTAACGACGGCGGAGGAAGTTGGCTATCGCGATGCCGTACCAGTCGAAATCGCCGTGGTAACGCAGACTGGCGCCCGCGTCGGTGAGGAGGTCGAGTAGGCGGATCACCGCGGCGCTCGGCTGGCCCGCGGTGCAGATCAGCGGGGGGCAGGTGGCGCCGAAGCGGTCGGCGGCCGCGGCGACGACGGCGGGGTTCTCACAGACGTAAATGTCTGTGGCGCCATGGAATCGGGGTGCGCCGGTGCCGAGTTGGCGGAGGGTGAAGACGACCGGCTGGCCGGTGGCGTGCCAGAGGTTGACCGCCTGATCGGGCGCGGTGTCACCGGTGGCGGTGAGTCCGAGGGTCAGGACCGTGGTGGAGATTTCGTCGACGATGATGCCCGCTGAACTCCACGCCGTGCGGCGGTCGGCCTCGTCGGGGAGTTCGGCCATCGCGCGTAGTGCCGACACAACGACGGTGGCGACCGGACGATCGGGATCGAGGGCGTGGGCACCGCTCAACACCCGCGAGGCGAAGACCGCGAGAAGTTCGCGTCGCACAGGAAGTTCGGTCAATACCGCGACGGCGTCGGCGACCAGCTTCGCGGCAGTCTCGGGGTCGCGAGCGAGTCGACGAATCACCCCTCTGCCGCTCATCCGCTCCCACCAGGCGCTCAACTCGGGCACGCGGGCGGCCAGGTCGGCACCGGGGGCGAGTGCCGCGGACCAGGCACGGATGTCGGCGGCAACGGCGTCGGCTCGATTGAGGACCGGACCCGTCAGTTCGAAGACCGCGGATTCGAGTCCGGTGCTGTGGATTCCGGCGTCGCGTAGCACGGCATCGAGCTTGTCGAGCGGCACGCTGATGGTGTCGGAGGTGCCGGATCGACGGCCGAGCAGGCCGTCGACAGCGGACCGCTGAGCCTGGGTCGGATTACGTAGGCGAACCGGTCCGGTCAACGGCAGGCCCGCCGCCATGCGTTCGCGTAGTCGGGTGAGCAGCCATTCGATGTCGCTGCCACCCAACACCTTGCGCAACCGCGCGGTGTCGGTGTCCATGTTCAGAACAGTCCGTCTTCGGCAGCGGTGGCGGCCGGAGTCGGTGCGGTGGCCACCGTGGCATAGGAGGCGGGCCGACGCTTCGTGCCGTCCCATTCCCACGGTGTGACCAGTACCGCGGCAACGTCGTCGGTGCGGGCCAGCTGGGCGATGGCGAGGCCGGGAACCTCTGGGTAGCAACCCCATTCGCGTTCACTGGTCATCACGACGTCGAGATCGAAGGCAGCGAGCAAGCCCAGGTACTTCGCGCGGGCGTTGTCGTCGACCCCGGCGAACGCTTCGTCGAGCATCACCAGGCGCGGGGCGTGCGGGTTGCCCGCGGAGGCGTAGTGGGCGGAGGCGGCGGCGAACAGCGGCACGCTGGCGGCCAGAACGCGCTCACCACCGGAGGCGGGGCCGGTCGCCGAACGCCACTGACCGCGCTGCTGCAGCTCGATGACGAACTTGTTCCAGCTGCGGTAATCGAAGGCGGCCGTGAGGTGTTCGAGCCAGGTGCCCGCGACATTCTCGATGCGAACCCGCTCGATCTCGCGTTGCAGGAATTCCCCCACCGCGGCCCGGTCGGACTCGTTCCACACATCGGCGGTGCGGCGCAGCTGGTGCAGGGCGGCTTTGGCACCGGTCGGCGCGTCGTCGTTGGGAACCCAGGTGAGGCGAAGACGCATGCCGGTGCTGGTCGGCCGCGACTCGAGCTCTGAGTTCATTTGCAGTACTTGATCCTCTGCCGAACGTATGAGTTCCTGCAAGGCTGACGCGACTTCGTCGACGAGGTGGTTCTCCAACACCTCGCGTTCGCGTTCGGAGAGCAGTCGGTCGCGGTCGCTGACCTCGCCGTCGAGAGTGCTTGCGAGTTCGGTGATCGTGACCGGGCGGCCACGGAACACCACCTCGACGACGATGCCTTCTTCGCGCGGTGTCATCGAGGCCGAATTGCCTTGTGCGCTGAGCAGATCGGCGAGGGCCTTGTGTTCTTCGACGACTCTGCGCTGCACGCGCTCGAGGGTTTTGTCATCCTCGGCGACGTCGGTGAGTTCGGTGTCGACCGCGCGGGCGAAAGCGACAGCGGCTGCGGCGGACCATGATTCGGTTGCGGGAATCTCGGTGACGGTGAGGGCGACGTCGAACAGGCCCGTTTCGGCGAAGCGCCGCAGGACGGCGGTCGCTTCGTCGCGGGTGATGCGTTCCTGGTCGACCAGGCTTGTGAGCTCGATTCGCTTGCCGTCGGCTACGCCGCGTGCGTGCTGTGCCTGGTCGTATTCGCCGCCGAGCTGCTCGCGCAGGCGCTTGTTCGCTGCCAGCTCAGCAGCCACCTGGCGCAGCGAGTTCTGCAATTTCGCCACGTCCGCGCCGACATTGGCATCGAGGGTGGCGAAGCGTTCCGCGGCACGCAGGGCGGTGAGCCGAGCGGATTCGGCGGCTTCGGCCCGGTCGACCAGGGTGTCCTGCGCCGTCTCGGCATCGGTGGCGGCCTGCTCGCGGCTCGAGGTCGCCGCTCGCAGCTGCGTCACGCTCGACCACAGGGCGCCGACCGCGACGCGATAGTCGGCCAGCGCTTCGCTGATCTCCTCCAATGCGTCCGCATCAGCGGGCAGCCCGGCATCGTCGGCATCGCGAACGCAGTGTGTCGCAGCGGTATTGGCTTCTTCTTCGGCGCGGACCGCATCGGCCGATGCTCGCGCCCGGTCCTGCGCGAGTGCGCGTTGCTGAGCGGCGAGTGCGGTGACCTTCTGGTGGGCCGCGCGCAGGGCGTCTTCGCCGGGCATACCCGCCGCCTCGGTGCGCAAGGTGTCCTTGCGGTCGGCCAGCGACTGACGTTGAGCGGCCAGCTGATCGAGTCGATCGGTGACCGCGGCGATCTCGGATTCGAGCGCGTTGATCCGCGCGAGTCGGAACCGTTCCCTGGCCACGGCACCGATGTACTGGGCGGTCGGCTTGGACCACATGCCGTCGAGCACTCCGAGCCGGAACCGACCGGAGACATCGACCCAGGTGTGGTGAGTGCTGTCGGTGCCGAGACCGATCGCGGCCAGCACCCCGGCGACCGTCGTGGTGTTCACCGCCGCGGCGCGCGGGTCGGCAGGGTCGATGGCGGGGACCGTCACCGCGGCGAGCGTGCGACCGGCGGCCGCGTGCGCGCCCGCGGCGACGAGCACCTCGCCACTGTCGGTGTGCAGTCGTCCGTCCGGGCTCACCCACGCATCGAGAATTCCGGCGGACTCCAGAGCGGCTTCGAGACCGGCCCGGTCGGCGTCGGGCACCTCGTCGGCGAAGCTGATCAGCTGCCACAGCGCGGCACCATCGCGGTCGGTCCGACCGGTGGCCGCGCGAGTGTGCGGAGTCGGCGGGTACTCGATGCCGCCCTCGCGCAAGCGATGCAGTTCGGCGCGCAGACCCTCGCGGGTTTCGGAGGCAGTCGACTCCGCCAGCTCCATCGCGGCGTCCGCGCGAGTGAGTTCGTCGCCGTGGGTGGTGACGCGGGCCGCCACCGCGATTCTGGCCGGTGACTCGCTTCCGAGCAATAGCGTCCATGCGGTGAGGTCGTCGAGCACGCCGGCGAGGTCGTCGATCACCAGTTCGGTGGTGCCACGCAGATAGGTCGAGGTGGCGGTGGTGAGTGCGGTGGCCTCGGTGCGGATCTGTTGTTCGGCGGCCAGTGCGGTGGCGGCCAGTGCGGTGGCATCGGTGTCGAGTCGGTCGATGCGGTCGCGGGCGTCGACGAGTCGCTGGTTGGCGCGGTCGGTTGCGGCGATCATCGCGCGGATGTGTTTGATCGCGGCGGTTTGCGCGGACACGATCCGGGCAGCCGCGTTGCGCAGCGACGCGATTACCGCCGCCGCCTCGGCCGCGTCCGCTGTGCGGATCCGCTCGAGATGAGTGCCGATCTCAGTGTCGTGAGCGGCGGCGAGCGCGGACCGGACGGCTTCGTGAGCGGTCTGCTGTTTCGCCGTGTCGAGGACGGTGGTGGCGTCGGCTTCCGCGTCCAGCGCGGTGAGTAGGCGGTCGTGGAAGGTGTCGCACTGCCGTTGAGCGGTCTCGCGATCGGCGGCGCGGTCAGCCGACATCGCCCGCGCCTCGTCGGCGGAAGCGCGGGCCTTCTCCAATTCTCTGGCCGCGCCCGCTTCCTCGCTGTCGTGCAGGGCTTGGCGATGTTCGGTGAGCCGCTCGTTCTCGTCCTCGGCGGCGTGCCGCTGCGTGCGCAACCGCTCGACGCACTCGGTGGCGCTCAGCAGCGCGGCCTTGACGTCGCCGAGCTCACGGCCGACTTGCTCGTAGCGTGAATGTGCTTGGCGCAGACGGGTAGTGCGGCGTCGGCAGGCCACGCGCGCGTAGTCGCGGTACTGGTCGAGGAAGCTGCGCGTGCCGACCAGCGCCGACTTCATTTCCAGGAGTTCGTCGCGATCTTCCTGCAGACTGCGGAACGCTTCGGCGACATCGGCGAGGATGGCCTGATCCAGTGGCGGCAATGATTCGGTGAGCGCCTGCGAGAGCACCTTCTCGCTCGGCTTCTTCGACAGCTGTGGTTGCCGCAGCCGGATCAATAGGTCGACGAGGGCGCCGTAGCGGAGTTCGCCGAGACCGAACAGGGCTTCGTCGACGGCGCGGCGATAACTGGTCGCGGTGTCGTATCTTTCGCCATTACCGACGAGCTGCTCGGCGATGCGGTCGCGACCGAGCGGATAGCCCTGGTCATCGAGTAGCCGCAGTTCCTCACCGATCCGGGCCGTCGACACGAAATACCAGTGCGCGGCGATACCGCGACCGGCCACGGCTTTCATCCCGCAGCCGATGGTGCAGAAGTAGGCGATGCCGTCGTCGTCGATGCGGCCGAACTCCATCCAGGAGTAGCCGATTCGCTCCGAATGCGGATGCGCGCCGCCGAGCAGCAGGTTCCATTCCATCCGTTTGCGTGAGTCGGCGTCGGGCTCGACCCGGTGCGCTGCCAGATCACCGTCGAGCAGGAACGGCAACATCAACGCGAGAACCTTCGACTTACCCGCACCGTTGTTGCCGCGCAACAACAGTCGCCCGTCGCGGAACCGGAATTCCTGCTGGTCGTAGTAGAACAGGTCGTTCAGGCCGGCGCGCAGCGGCTTCCACCGGCCCGAAGCTGGTGTGGGCAGCGAGGTTTCGGTGGTCATCGACGCTTCCTGGGTTGGGTGGTTCCTGGTTCGGTGACAGTCGGCTCGGCGACGCCGTAGCGGGCGATGGCGGGCAAGGGTGTCAGCGTCGGTTCGCCGGGAATATGACGTATCAGCCGTAATGCGGTGAGTTTGTGCAGGGCGGTGGCGACGAGGTCGACTTCGGCGCCGGGAGCTGTCGCGGCCGCGCGCCATACTCGTTGGCGGGCGAACTCGTCGGCGAGTCCGCGGACCATCGAATGTAGGTCGGCGACCTCGATGGATTCGCCGATCGAACCGCTCAGCCGTTCCGCGATCAACAGCGTGGCATGGCCGTCGGTGCCGATCTCCGGCATCTTGACATCGGTCAGGTCGTCGAGCGGGTCGACCATCGCGAGGCCTTCGGCACGAGCTTCGGCGACCAACCCGGTGAATTCGGTGATCCGGCGGCATATCGCGGTTCGCTGGCTCGTGAGGTAGGCGAGTTCGTCGTCGGCGAGTTGGTGGTAGTAGAGCACCGGCTCGTCGAGCAGGACGCGGGTGATCCGATGCCGGATCCGGCGGGTGCGCAATTCGTCAGTGGCAGGCGGTGTTTCGTGGGTGATGGCGGCGCAGCGATCGATCGCGTCGGTGAGCATCGATGGACCGCGAGTGCTGGTCAACAGCATCGACATAGTGCGGCGGCGCACATCGTAGAGAACGTCGCCGCTGGTGTTCACGAACGACTGTTCCTCACCGGCGACGCGATCGAGGACGCCGAGTTCGAGTAGGAGGCGGACCACCGCGACCATATCGGAACGTTCGTCGCGACGTTCCATCATGAACGTCACGCCGGTGGCCGACAACTCGGGATCGGCGGCGCCGAGGACGATCTGCTCAGCGAGCCGTCCCAACGTGATCTGTTGGTCGCCGCGTTCGAGCACCGCCAAGGCCAAACAGGTAAGTACATAGCGACGCCGACCGAACGGCAGCCGCGAGCCGCTGACCTCGGCCGCCGGATAGGTCGGATCGGCCACGGGGACGAGCTTGCCCAGGCGAGCGGCCTCACCGGTGGTGGTCAACCGCCAGCCGGTCTCGCGGTCGAACCATTCGCGCAGTTCGTGCTGGTATTTCGTGACCAGGGTGAACAAGTCTCGGTGGCGCCCGGAGGAGCGCAGCAGCGGGTAGCGCAGCAAGGCCCGCGCCGCCTTGCGCTGTTCGGCGACCCGGCTGGCGGAGAGAGCGTCGTTGAGTGCGCTCATTGCGGCATCACGGATGCGGCTCCTCATCGGTGAGGTCGTGGATTTCCAGCACATGATCGGGGCCGCGGAAAACGCCGGTGTCGGTGTGGATTTCGGCTACCTGCGCGTCCGGCAATTCGACCAGTCGGACCGTGATGCTTCCGTCCGACGTCGTGGTGTTCACCTCGGCGCGCCCGGGTGTCTTCGCGCCGAGCGCGTCACCGAGGAGGTTGAGGAACAAACGGAACGCGCCTTCGTCGAGCGCGCCGACCTCCGAAAGGCGCACGGGTGTATCGGCTTTCGCTACCAGCGCCGCCCGTGCGAGGCGGGTCTGGGTGGCTTCCTTGGCGGCCAGCTCAGCCAGGTATTGGCGCTCAGCGCTGCGATCGACCACCTTGTTGGCGCGACCCCGCCGTTCGTAGGAACCGGTTTTGCGCAGACGCGGGCTGATCTCGATCGGTGGTGCTGCCGACCAGGACGTCGCGGCCGGTACCGGATTGTCTTCGCGTGACTCGATAGTGTCGGCGTCGATCGTGAGATGGCGCGATGAGTGTAATCCGAATGCGGCTCGCCACAACTCGTGTCGAGCCGCGTCGTCGGGAGCTTGGGCGAACCACAGTGCCAGCGTGCGGAAGTCGGCGGAACGATCCGAGCGGCCCGCCCGACGGTCGTTGAGCGCTGCGACCACCGCCAGCAGGCGCGGCACCGCCGAACGCGCCTGATTGCGCAACATCGTTGCCTGGCTGGTATGGCCGGCACGGGTGATGAACCAGGCGTGGAACCCGTCCCAGCGGTCCGACCACAGATCGCGTTGCACGATCAGCGCCCGTTCGCGGTAGTCGTCGGTGCCATCGGGTGCGGCATCGGCGGCTTCACGGCCGGCCGCCAGGTCGAGGAGGAGATCGACGCGATGCCCGTCGAGTTCGGTGATCAGACCAGCGATCTCGGCGCCGGTGCCCACCAGATCCTTGATAAACCGTTCCAGATACTCGATCAGCCGGTCCTTGTAGGACAGAAAAGCGTCGATATCGGCGTCCTGCAGATCGATGACGTTCTGCAGCGAACCCATGAACGCCTGAGCGTTGTCGGCCAGATCCGCGAACCGGCCCGCGAGTGCGATCAGCGAAAGGTGTGCGCGCGCTTCGTCGGGCTCCGGATCCGCGACAAGCGCCAGCAGCGCGCGCAGGTGGGTGACGATGTCGGTCAACGCCACCGACTGCAGCGCCCCCCGACGTCCCAACGCCGTGTCGTAAGCGGCGAGCGCTTGCTCGGCGGCCTCCCCCTCTCGGGTGAGCTGATACAGGAACCGGGCCCGGTGGAACTCCTCGACGGTGGTGACCCGGCTGGTATCCGGATCGGCTCGCAGATTGCCCCACTCACACAGCTGGCCGAGCGCGTCGACCAGCGACTGCTGCTCGCACCCGAAATCCGCCGCACGCAAGGCGGTGTGCACGTCCTCGGGTCGAAGGTGCACGGTGAATCGCCGCTTGGCCGCGGCGAACGCCGCCATCACCGCGCGATACAGCGCGGAGTTCGCGGCGTGCACATGGGCAAAAGGCCGCGGTGCAGATCCGTCCGTCACAGTGCACCTCCCCTCGTCTGATCGGCAAGTTTACGGGGTAGGTGTGACAGAAATTCGGGGGTCGTAGAAGACCTGGTCGCATGGTCGAAGGAATCGCGGGATCAGGTTGCTGACCTGCGGTGTGGAGTGACTAACCGCCGGCGACCGATGGAATAATCATGACCTCGGTGCCCGTTCCGATCGGGGTGTCCTGGCCGTCGAGGTTCCGGCATTCTTCGCCCTCGACGTAGAAGTTCACGTACCGGCGCAGTTCCCCACGTTCGTCGCGGAGGCGGCGTTCCAAACTGGGGAACCGTTCACGCAAAACATCGAGTACCTGTCGGAGTGAGGTTCCGTCGATATCGAGTTCCTTGATGCCGTCGACGTAGGTGCGGAGCATGGACGGCAGGCATACGCGGGCCATTATCCGATGACCGCGGCGCGCACGCACAGCACATCGGGCAGCTTGTCGGCCACGAGCTGCCAGCGATCGCCTTCGTCTGGGCTGCAATAGACCTCGCCGTTGCGGGTGCCGAAATAGATTCCGGTCGGGTCTGCGTCGTCAGCGCACATGGCGTCGCGCATCACGGCTGCCCAGAATGGGACTTCGGGGAGGCCGTCGGTCTGCGCGGTCCAGGTCTGGCCGCCGTCCTCGCTGCGATAGATCGCGCAGGTCGCATTGGGCGGAAAGCGAAACCGATCCATGTCCGCTACAAGCGGGAAGGTGTAGATCACTCCGGGTCGGCGGGGGTGCGCGACGATCGGGAAGCCGAAGTTCGACGGCGGTAGCGCGCCGTCGATCGACTGCCAGGTCTGGCCCGCATCGGTGCTGCGGAACACGCCGCCGTGGTTCTGGAGATACAGCGTGTCGGGGGTCTCGGCGTCACGGGCGATTTTGTGCACGCACTGCCCCCACTCCGGCAACTCACCGGGCAGGAAGTCCGCGGTGACCCCCTTGTTCGTCGGTCGCCAGGAGTCGCCGCCATCGGAGGTCTGGTACACGCCGCCTGTCGACATGGCCACCGCCAGTCGCTGTGTATCGGCCGGGTGCGGCAGAACCGTGTGCAAAGCCAACCCGCCACCGCCTGGCTGCCAATCCGGTCGATGTGGGTGATTCCACAAGCCTCTGACCAGTTCAAAAGTATGTCCGCGATCCTCCGACCGGAACAGCGCCGACGGCTCGACGCCCGCATAGACCACATCTGGCTCGGCATCGGTGGCCGGTGCGATCTGCCAAACGCCTCCCAGCGCAGCCCCGGTGTCCTCGGGAAATGCCAGCGGTGCGTCGTCCGGCTCGCTCCACGTTTCCCCGAGATCGTCGCTGACCACCAGCGTCGGCCCGAAATGACTGTTCAACACCCCGGCGAGCACTCGCGGCGTCTCCCGCCGAGTATCGATCGCCAACGCTTTCACATCGGCGACCGGGAACTGTGGCGCCGACACCGTCCAGGTGGCTCGGCCGTCCCGGCTGCGAGCCAGAAACAATCCCTTACGTGTTCCGATTCCGAGCAGCACGTCCATCGCGGACCTCCGGGTGGTTACGGCAACGCTGACATGCGTGAGACTACGCCGCGTTACCGACAAGCCAACGAGATCGTTCCGCGATAGGCGGCTGGCCGAAATCGCGGTGCGACGTCGACGCGTAGTCGTTCGGTATCGACAGCGTAGAGCGTCGCGGCGCCCCACCCTGCTGTGGATGTATCTGCGCCTCGGTCCTGTGGTGCGTCGCGTGGGCGGGATGGTTACTTGCGGGCTGGATCAGCTGGTCGCTCGGTTTTTCGGGCGGGGGTCGGACGTGGAGTCCAGCGGGTGCGTTGCTGGCGGGCTTGTCGGTGTTCGGGGGAGGGCTCTTCGCAACGGCCTACGTGCTCGTCACTGCGATCGATGCCACCAACGGCCGTAACGGGCGTACTCGATCGCGCTCAACAAATTTTGTGCTGAGGTCGAGTTGTCTGGAACCTCGGTGGCCTTACGGGTTGCAGCGTTGAACAGTGTTGCCGCGCAACAGGATCTGATTGGCGCCGCGCCGGGCCCAAGTAGTAGCTTTCAGCTATGACCAAGAAGCCGTCGAACCCGCACGATGCCTACGCTCGTGAGGTCCTCAGTCGTGCGGCCGACGCGGCCAGTGAGATCCGGGTCAACATCGATGCCGACCTCGCCGCTCGCATCGATTTCGACGGCATGGTGTTGGTGCCGGGCAGCTTCATCACCGAGGACCTCCGGTCTCAGTACAGCGATGTCCTCTACCGGACCACGATCGATGACCGTGGCGCATACCTCTACATTCTGATCGAGCACCAGTCGTCCAGTGACCAACTGATGGCATTCCGGATGCTCGGCTACGTACTCAATATCTGGCGGCGACACCTGGACGAGCATCCAACGCCGCAGGTTTTGCCTGTCGTCATCCCGATGGTGGTTCACAGCACCCACACCGGTATGCGGTGGATTGCCCCCACCCAGCTCAGCGACCTGATCGATCTCGACGACTCCGCCCGCGGCCTGCTGTCTCGGTACCTGCCTCGGTTCGAGTTCCTTCTCGATGATGTCGCCCCACTGGATGTGGCGGCGTTGCGGGCGCGCGATGTGACCCCGGCGACGAAGTTGATGCTGATTATGCACAAGATCGGTCCAGGTAATCCGCACCTCGGCTCGGATATCATGGAGGTGGTTGACGAGCTGCGGGCGCTGCTGGATGGTCCTTCGGGCGCCCGTGAGTTCGACATTTTGGTGACGTATCTGTTCATCGTCGGCGATGTGAGCGTCACTGATCTGCAGCCCTTGACCGATCGTCTCGGTCCTCGAGCGAAGGAAGTTGTGATGACCACAGCGGAACGATTGGAAGCGCGTGGAGAGGCCCGCGGAGAGGCGCGTGGAGAGGCGCGTGGGCGCGCAGCGGGCCGTGTAGAGATGCTGGTCGAGCAGTTGACTGTCAAGTTCGGTTCGTTGCCGAGCGGGGTGACTCAGCGGGTTCAGGATGCTGATGCTGATGAACTTCACGTCTGGGCCAGGCGGGTGCTGACCGCGGGTTCGTTGGCGGAAGTGTTCGCGTAGCTCAGGCGGGCGCGCTGCGTTCACACCTGTGTTCCTCGGGTGCGGGCCGTTTACCTTCCCGGCCGCTGACTGATCCCGTTCTCGCAGGTTGTAGCGACTGACCATAAAGTAGTTGATGACCGGCGAGAAGTACGAAATCGGCGGGAAGATCTTCGAGCAGTCGTCTGAGTCGATAGATCCAGACCTCCTCGCAGAAGCCCAGGCCGCGCTCGCCAAGGGCGACGCATTGCGGGCGAAGGCTCGCGCTCGAGGTGAGCTCGCCAGCGAGGGCCTGCCCGAGCGGTTCCACGACGACATGGTCGGCACCGAGTACGAGGGTGGTGCCCACGCGGGGTACGACCGGATGTGCTGGGCGCGCAGCGCGATCGTCAGCCAACGCGCGTAGTCGCCGAGGTCAGGAGGTCCGCCGAGCGGGCTGGATCGGCATAGTGCTGGATTGGGCCACTAGTTGTCACGCTGGATTCGCTCTGCTTGCTGCCGACCGAGACGACGCAGATTTCGCATCGGTCCGGCGGGACTGCCCCGGGTTTGGTTGACTCCTACCCTGAGGAGTCCAGCGAGTCTCCTCCGTGAGAGGATGAACCACCGTGCCCAAGGCTTACCCCGACGAATTCCGTCGTGACGTCATCGCTGTGGCCCGCAAGGGCCAAGCACCGCTGAAGCAAATCGCGAAGGATTTCGGCATCTCGGAAAGCTGCCTCGCGGGCTGGCTCAAGAAGGCCGACGTCGCCGACGGCAACCGGCCAGGATTGACCACAGCCGAGACCGAAGAGCTCCGTGAACTGCGTAAACGAACCAAACTGCTCGAACAAGAAAACGAGATCCTGCGACGAGCGGCCGCGTTCTTCGCCAGGGAGCTGCCCCCAAAATGACCTATCCGCTGGTCCTTGATCTAGCCGCTGACCGCATCCCGGTCGCGGTGACCTGCCGGGTATTGGGATTCTCGAAACAAGCTTTCTACAAATGGGTGAAAGACCCCGTGTCCCAACGCGATTGGGATGACGCCCATTTGATCAACGCCGCGCTCGATATCCACGCCGATGATCCCGAGTTCGGGTACCGGTTCATCGCCGACGAGCTCGCTGACCTCGGTTTCGAAGCCGGCGAAAACCGTGTCCAACGCCTGTGCTCGCTGCAAGGGATCTACAGCGCTTTCGCCCGTCGACGCGCCATGGTCACCCGGCCGGGTCCGCCGGTCCACGACGACCTGGTCCAGCGGGATTTCACCGCCTCTGGCCCAACCAGCTATGGCTAACCGACATCTCCGAACACCGCACCGACCAGGGCAAGCTCTACATTTGTGCAGTCAAGGACGTGTGGTCCAACCGCATCGTCGGCTACAGCATCGACGACCGAATGACCGCCGAACTCGCGTGTTCAGCGCTGCGCAACGCGATCGGGCTACGGTCACCGACCGCCACGATCGTACATTCGGACAGAGGCAGCCAATTTCGTTCCAGAAAGTTCGTGCATCTGTTGTCACACAACGGATTACGCGGCTCGATGGGCAGGGTAGCCGCATGCGCGGACAACTCGGCGATGGAATCATGGTTCGCGCTGCTACAACACAATGTGTTAGACCGAAAACGTTGGGCGACAAAGGAAGAACTCCGCCTGGCGATGGTGTCGTGGATCGAGCGGACCTACCATCGGCGGCGCCGTCAGCGTGGCCTGTCACGACTGACTCCGGTCGAGTATGAGATTCTGAACCAGGCCCCACTCGCGGCCTGAACCACTACAACCCGCGAGTCAACTCATTCCGGGGCAGTCCCGTCTCGGTGGTAAGAAGCCGTTGCATGTGCGGGAGTGGACCTGCGCGTGTGGTGTCACGCATGACCGCGATCTGAACGCGGCCAAGAATATTCTCGCGGCCGGGCAGGCCGAGAGGTTAAACGCCTGCGGAGGGCTGGTAAGCCCTGCCGCTTAGCGGCAGGCACGTCCCGGTGAAACAGGAACCCGCTGAGAGCGGCCGTAGGTCGCTGGTAGGAATCCTTGACCTTCAGGTCGAGGAGGATGTCAAGGACACCCGATTCCGATTCGCGATGGTGTGCGGCCGCGGACAGCCCCAACTGCCGGGTCAGCATTGATTGGGTTCGCCGTACTTCACCACCGAAAGTACGGCCTGTCCCTCGCCGATCGGGACGTCCGGCGCCGGGTTCTGCGCCACCACGACCCAGTTGCGGTCCAGCATCTGGGCACGTCCTTTCCCGGTCGCGTCGGTTGAGCGGGAGAAGAAGACGCCGGCCGCTTGAATCCGGTTCTGCGCCTCCTGCAGATTCATACACACCACTGCGGGCATGAGGACGGTAGGAGCAGCGGCGGTAGTGGGTGGTGCCACCGGAACAACGGTCGTCGTCGGCGCGGCCGCTACTGCGGTCGTAGTCGGCACCACCCGGGTGGGCGTGACCGACGGAGCACCACTTGTCACCCGAACTGACGATGTGGCAGTAGGAGTCGCCGTGTCGGTGCCTTCGCTCACACCGCACCCGGCGACAGCGACCATGACCACGGCGCCGAATCCCAGCCCACGAACGAGTCTTGCCAACAGTTCTATCGAATTCGACTGTGCGGATGGGTAGTTCATCAAGACTTCTGCCTTCTCTTGGATGTGTATGCCGCCCTCTGCGAGGGCGACTGGACGCCGAGAACATGCTCCGGCCAACGGGGTGCTCACGGTCGTTTCATCGCGTCGAGGACGGCGACGATGATCCAAATCGGCAGCCACAGTCCGCACGTGACGAGTGTGAGCACCAGATGCAGACCGTGATTGACCCCGCGCCGGACTACGATCGGGCCCGCGCCGATCCCGTTGTTCTGGGTGACGGAGATGATCGGCATCGGGTAGCCGGGCGGCATCCCGTATACGTGTGGAACAGGTTGTGGCGCAGCGTGATAATCGGGTATCGGTGGAGCGGATTGCGGCGGCACCGGGCGCAGTCGAGCGGGTGGGGTGGCAGGCGGGACCGGTTGACGAGACGGATAGGGGTTTGCCACCGGGGCGGTCGAATGATGGACCGCAGGTGGGTTCCCGGGGAGTCCCTTCGGCGTGTCGATCGGATCGTTCATCGCCGCACTCCACCGAGGTGAGTCAGGCGGGTCCCGTTGAACCGCGCCAGATCCGCGAGATCGCGTACACCGGCCATCCGTGCCAGCGCGATCGCGATGTCGGCAGCGGCGGCCGCGTCGGCGCCGGCCTCGTGGTGGTTGTCGAGCGTGATCCCGAGCGCCGCAGCGACCTGATTGAGCTTGTAGCCACCGAGCAGCAGCTGTCGCTTCGACCATGCGTAAGTGCACCCGTACTGCCATCCCGGCAACATAGCGCCACTGAATTCACAAGCACGGCTGAGGTTTCCCATGTCGAAGACGGCGTTGTGCGCTACCACCGGAAGCTCGCCGATCGTGTCCAGTACTTCAGGCAGCCGCTGCGCGAAGCTGGGCTGCCCGGCCACCGTACTCGGGGTGATCTTGTGGATTCCCATGTTGCGGGGCGCGAACTCGCCGACCGTCACAGGTGGGCGGCACAACCATGAATGTGTCGCTACCCGAACGCCTTTGTGAACGACGGCGACGCCGATAGCGCAGATGCTGCCGTGTTTGGGGTTGGCGGTCTCGACATCGAAGGCCGCGAAGGAGAGGTTGTCGGTCACTCGATTTCCTTTCGGGTGAGCAGGCGGGGTTCGGTCCGCCGAGGGGGAATGGGATGGTTATCGACCGCGCAGTGCCCGCAGCGCCCACCGGACAACGGCGTAGGCCCGGGCACGGCGACGTTCGCCGTGGTCTGAGTAGGACCGGCCCGCCGGATGTGGTGGCAGGACCGCGGTGCTTCGCCGCGCCGCCGATCGCGCGGCCAGTTCGGCAGGGCTCGGCACCTGCCCTGATGCCGGAATACCGGCGAACCGGAGGCTGGCGGGGCGCGGTTCGAGCTGGCTCCTGCGGTATTCGTCCAGGGTCTGACTGGTCAGGTGCCAGCCGTGGCACCCGGGGCACTCGTAGGACCGCTTCTCCTGGCGCTGCGGGCCGAGGTTGGCCAGCACGAGCTCGGCATCGCCGCGATTGAAATACCGACGTTTTCCGCCGGCACACCGAGTGGTGGGGATTGCGGCGTACCGGCGCCGGAGGTCGGCGCCGCTGCGCACCGTGAGTTCACGGGTAGTGCGGTGTGGACGGTGTTGACCGCGATGCTTTCGATGGCTAGCCATGTCTCCCCTTCCCGAGCGGTGCGACGTGGCGGTGCCGGTCGCCGTGCATCCGATGCGTGATAACCCCTGTCGCCCACAGTGACTCGTGGACGGTGCGGCCGATCGGCCTGAGCGGAACACTACGATGGCGTGAAAGCATTGTCAATCCTCAATTGGTAGTTGACTTCCGCTTGCCTCTAGGCAAAGCTATGGGAACGCATAGTGTGTACATGTGGGATGGAGGAGGCTTATGTCGGAGACCGCACCGCTGGTGACCGCCGCGGAGATCTCCCGGTTGGCTGGTGTCACCCGCGCGACCGTGAGCAACTGGCGACGCAGGCATGCGAACTTCCCGGCCGCCTCGGGTGGCAGCGAGTCGCGGCCACTGTTCGACCTCACCGAGGTCCAGCGGTGGCTCGACGCGCACGGGGTCGAGTCGGCGGAAACGCCATCGGCGCGATTGCGGACGATGCTGCGCACGCACGTACTTCCCGGACAGGTGCCGAGATTGATCGTGGCGCTGCCGGAGCTACTCGAAACAGAGAGCGCCGCAGTGGAACTCCCGGGCGTGCCAGCCGCCGTCGGCGCGGCGATCCGGGCGTTGGCCATGGATTCCGGTCCGCGGGCGGTGCTCGACGCGCTGTCCGAGCGTGGACTGGAGGAAGGGCCGACAACCGGGGTGTATTCGACGCCGATACCGATTGCCCGGCTGATGGTCGAGCTCGTTCGGGCGGCTGGAGTGGCACCCGGGTCGATTCTCGACCCCGCCTGCGGTGGCGGGACTCTGCTGGCCGAAGCCGTCGGCACCGGCGCGCACGCGTACTACGGGCAAGACGTGTTGCCGGTACAAGCTGAGCGGACGGCTGTCCTGGTCGGGCTACTGGCCCCCGGCGCCGAGGTGGCGGTGCACACCGGTGACAGCCTGTTCGACGACGGCTTCCCCGGCCTGCACGTCGACGCGGTCCTCACCAATCCACCTTATGGGCAACGTGATTGGGGTTCGGAAGACCTCGCACTCGATCCCCGGTGGGAGTACGGGCCGCCGCCGCGCAGCGAATCCGAGCTCGCCTGGGTGCAGCATGCGCTGGCACATCTGCGGCCCGGTGGCATCGCGGTGCTGCTGCTGCCGCCCGCGATGGCGATGCGGACCTCCGGCCGGCGTATCCGGGCGGCTCTGCTCCGGGCGGGAGCGTTGCGTTCGGTGATCGCCCTGCCGCCCGGCGCAGCCCAGC
Source organism: Nocardia sp. IBHARD005 (assembly GCF_052814245.1). NCBI lineage: Bacteria > Bacillati > Actinomycetota > Actinomycetes > Mycobacteriales > Nocardiaceae > Nocardia > Nocardia sp. IBHARD005. Next base: position 5,788,371 of record NZ_CP199935.1, on the reverse strand, counting down.
CTCTGCATATCGGTTTGCAATTGTGGGTGCTGCGGCGTCCCGACCCCGCGCTGCCCGCGCCGGACGAGGTGTGGCTCGCAGACTGTTCCCTACTCGCGGGCGTGGAACGTGGTCGGATCGACTGGGATCTGCTCATCAACGCTGTCGTCGATGCGTGGCGTGGCTTCGAGCAGGGCGTGCCCGGCGCGGCGGTGATCGATGACGCGGCCACGCCGGTGCGGGTGATGGACCTGCTCGACGACGAGGTCGACCTCACGCCCGCCAGGTATGTGCGAGCCGCCCTGGACGCCGCCGGTCTCGCCGACACAGCCCGGACGGCGCAGGTCAATCTGGCCGAGCGCGTCGACGAGTTGGCCTGCGCGACAAGTGAACTCGGCGACTGGCAGCGGATCGACAGCACCACGTGGCGCACTGCCACCCTCGCCGACCTGGCCGCGGGCGGCGCGCTACGCCGACTGCAAGCGCAGCCGCTGTCCGAAGACCGATCCACCGGTGCCGACGCGGGGCGACCGGTCCTGGAGGCGCGTGATGTGGTGACCGGCACCGAGCCGACGGGTGTACTGGGGGAGCAGTCGCGACTGTCCACCCAGCTCATCGAACTCGACGATGTGCTGGTTCCGCGGATCGCCGGAAGCCGATCGGAATCAGTGCGCGCCAGGGTAGCGGGAAAGTCCGATGTGGGCGCTGTCGTCGGCCCCCAGCTCATGGTGTTGCGCACCGATCCGACCCGCCTCGATCCCTGGTTCCTCGCCGGGTTCGTCGGTAGCCCCGAGAACTCGCACGCCACCATGGGCACCACGATCCGCAACGACCCGACCCGCATTCGCATACCGTTGCTCCCACTGGCGCAGCAGCAGCGTTACGGCGCGGCCTTCCGTCTCCTGCACGACCTGCGGGTCACCGCCCGCCGCGCCGCCGACTCCGTCACCGAATTGGCGGGACTGCTCGGCACCGGTCTCACCGCCGGCGCACTGGAACCACCGAACACCCCAGGCTCCGAGGAGCCGAAGCCCCAGAAAGGTAGGAAGTGAATACCAACAAGCACTCCGAACTGGCCAACCACGCGTGGTCGGTCGCAGATCTGCTGCGCGGCGATTACAAGCAATCCGACTACGGCAAGGTGATCCTGCCGTTCACCGTGCTACGCCGGTTGGAGTGTGTGCTAGAACCGACCCGCGAGAAGGTGCATGCCGTCGCCCAGCAGATGAGCGGCGGCGACGTGGACGTCGACCCGTTCCTGCGCCGCGCCGCGGGCACCGCGTTCTACAACGCCACCGACCTGAGCCTGAAGAAGGTGCTCGGCGACCCCAACCACGTCGCCAAGAACCTGCTCACCTATCTCGGCGGGTTCTCTCCGAACGCCGCCGAGGTGCTGGAGAAGTACGAATTCGCCCAGCAGGTCCGCAAACTCGATAGTGCTGACCTGCTGTACAAGGTGATCGGCAAATTCGCCGATCTCGACCTGCGCCCCGAGGTGGTCTCCAACCACAACATGGGCTACATCTTCGAAGAGCTCATCCGCCGCTTCTCCGAACAGTCCAACGAGACCGCCGGTGAACACTTCACCCCGCGCGAAGTGATCGAACTGATGGTGAATCTGCTCATCGCGCCCGACGCGGAACTGATCGGGATGCCTGGCGTCACCCGCCGTGTCCTTGACCCTGCCTGCGGCACCGGCGGCATGCTCAGCTCCGCCGAAGAACACATCACCAAGAACAATCCGCAAGCCCGCGTGGAGGTCTACGGCCAGGAACTCAACCCCGAAGCCTGGGCGATCTGCCGTTCCGACCTGATGATCAAGGGCCAGAACCCCGACAATATTGTCTTCGGCAACTCCTTCAGCGACGACGGGCATCAGCACCTCAAGGCCCACTACCTCCTGGCCAACCCGCCGTTCGGTGTGGAGTGGAAGAAGGTGAAGGAGGCTGTCGAGTGGGAGCACAAGAGCCTCGGCGACGCCGGCCGGTTCGCCGCCGGGCTGCCCCGGATCAACGATGGTTCGCTGCTGTTCCTGCAGCACATGCTCAGCAAGATGAACCCGGCCTCGGCTGGTGGTAGCCGGGTCGCGATCGTCTTCAACGGGTCACCGCTGTTTACCGGGGCCGCCGAATCCGGTGAATCCAATATCCGCCGGTGGATCATCGAGAACGACTGGCTGGAAGCGGTTGTCGCACTGCCGGATCAGCTGTTCTACAACACCGGGATCTCCACGTATTTCTGGATCCTCACCAACCGTAAGGCTCCCGAGAACCGGGGCAAGGTGGTGCTGCTGGATGCGCGGGAGTACTTCGAGAAGATGCGAAAGTCGCTCGGCGACAAGCGCAAGCGGGTGTCGGATTCGCAGATCGAGGACCTCACGGTCCTCTACCGCGACGCCATCGATGCGGCAGCCGATCCGGAGCACCCGCAGTACGGCAAGGTGAAAGTGTTCGCCAACAGCGACTTCGGGTACCGGCGGATCACCGTCGAACGGCCACTGAAGTTGCGCTTCGAGCTCGCCGAGGAGGCGCTCGATAAGCTCGAGAACTTCGGGCCAATCGGGAAGCTCTACAGCGACACCGAGGTCTTCCGGAAACTGTTGCAGCCGTTGGTCGGGACCGGATGGAAGACCAAAACCGAAGCTATCAACACGCTGAAGGATGCGGTAGTCGGTGCTGGCGAGCCTTGGCCGTCTGGTGCGCCGTTCGCCAAGGTGCTTCGCGACGCCGTCGGTATCCGCGATGCCGATGGGGAGGTCCAGCTCATCAAGGGCGAGCCCGAACCTGATGCGGAGCTGCGTGACTACGAGAACGTTCCGCTCGAGGAGGATGTCGAGGAGTACCTCACGCGCGAAGTTCTTCCGCATGTGCCCGATGCGTGGATCGACCACAGCAAGACCAAGATCGGGTACGAGATCCCGTTCACGCGGCACTTTTACGCGTACACGCCGCCCCGCCCGTTGGCAGAGATTGATGCAGAGTTGAAGTCGCTTGAGGTCGAAATTCAGAAGCTGCTGGGAGATGTAACTAAATGAGTTCAAAGGAGAGTGGATACATCAGCTGGCCGTCGGATTGGCGAACCGTGCCGCTCTGGTCGATGTTTGAACGCATGAAGGATGTCGGGCATCCGCAGGAGGATCTTCTCAGCGTCTATCGCGAACACGGGGTGGTTCGGCGTGACGGTCGCGAAGACAATTTCAACAAAGCTGCACTGGATCGCAGTATCTACCAGCTGGTTTATCCGGGATGGTTTGTAGTTAATCGGATGAAGGCATGGCAGGGATCTGTCGGTATATCCCCTCTTAGAGGAATCGTATCGGGTCACTATATCTGTTTCCGGCCAAACCATGGTGAGGACCCTGGATACCTGAACTGGTTACTCCGATCGGGGGTCTATGCAACGGAGTATTATTCACGCTCTCGCGGAGTTCGACCGAGTCAAGTGGAGATCGACAACGACGAACTTCGTGTTCTCCCGATCCACCTGCCTCCATTGGAGGAGCAGCGCCGAATCGCCGACTTCCTCGACGCCGAAACCTCCCGCATCGACCAAATAATTCGCATTCGCCGAGACCAGCTATCACTAGTCGACAGTGCGGAGATAAGCCGTGTTTTTGATGCCATTCGAGGGCGCGAAGTGGGTGGTAGGAGGAAAGATAGCGGGATCCCGTGGCTGGGCTCGGTACCAGAGTCTTGGCGAATTGCTGCGGTCAGTTATTCATTTGACGTCGAACTGGGCAAGATGTTGAACCAGGACAGGGTCGAAGGCGAGCATCTCCGGCCGTACCTCAGGGTCGCGAACGTACAGTGGGATAGTCTCGATCTGGAGACCCTCGCCCATATGGATTTTCCTCCGGAGGAGCAGGAGCGCTATCGGCTTCGGTTCGGGGACTTGCTTGTCTGCGAGGGCGGTAGGCCAGGTCGAGCGGCAATTTGGGATGGATCGACCACCGAGATGTACTACCAAAAGGCGCTACATCGAATTAGGTCCCGTGGAAACGATCTGTCGCGCTGGCTATACTACTGCTTGCTCGTTGCGGAGCGACTCGGAGTATTCGCTGTTCAGGGAAATACAAGCACGATAACGCATTTGACTCGTGAACAGCTGAAACCGCAGCGGTTCCCGTTTCCTGATCCCAGTTTGCAGGAAACGCTCGTTGCTGAGTTAGATATTGCACATCGGCGTGACGAATCGATGAAGGCGCTGTTGGTTCGGCAGACGGATCTCCTCGATGAACGTCGCCAAGCGCTCATTACCGCCGCAGTAACCGGCCAGTTCGACGTTTCCACCGCCAGCGGCAGAAACACCATCCAGGGGGTATAACCACATGAGTCCAGTCCACAGCGAACTCGTCTTCGGCGACGCCATCGTCGCCTCCATGCTCGACAACGGTTGGCGTGCGGGCAATCCGCACGAGTATCGCGCGGACGTGGGTTTGGATATGGGTGAACTGTTCACCTTCATCTCCGCTACCCAGCAGCCGGAGTGGGATGATCTCGTCCTCTACTACGGCGGGGACGCCGATGAAGCCCAGCGTGGTTTCACCCGGATTCTGGATCAGCAGTTGAATTCGAAGGGCCTGATCGAAGTTCTGCGGTCGGGCGTGAAGGATCATGGGGTCCGTATCCAGGTGGCGTATTTCAAGCCGAACCTGGTCACTTCCGACGACGCCCTCGACAGCTACCGAGCGAACCGGCTGACGGTGGTGCGCGAGCTGCCGTATGCCACCAAGCTAGCTGACAAGGGCAACCGCCTCGATCTGGCCTTGCTGCTCAACGGAATCCCGGTCGCCACCGCCGAGTTGAAGAACCCCCTCACAGGCCAAACGGTCGAGGACGCGAAGAAGCAGTACCGCGAGGAACGCGACCCGAGCGAGCTGATCTTCCGGCAGCGGGTGATCGCGAACTTCGCGGTCGACCCGCTGCTGGCCTTCGTCACCACCCAGTTGAAGGGCAAGAACACCCGGTTCCTGCCGTTGAACACCGGATCGGAGGGGCCGGGGCAGCCGGGTGGTGCGGGGAATCCGAGTCCGGTGGACGGCAAGCACGCGACGGCGTATCTGTGGGAACAGATCTGGCATCCGGACAACTGGCTGGACCTGCTGGAACGGTTCGTCCACATCCAGTCTTCGTCGGGCCCGTCGGGGAAATCGACCCGCTCGACGATCTTCCCGCGCTATCACCAGTGGGATGTGGTCAAGAAGCTCACCGCCCATGCCGCGAAACATGGTGCGGGACACAACTATCTGGTGATGGCGTCGGCCGGATCCGGGAAGTCGAACACTATCGGTTGGCTCGCGCACCGCCTTACCGATCTGCACACGCCGACCGACCCTGCCCAGCTCGATCCGGCGGCGCACGCGGCCGGATTGCAGCCGGGCACAACGGTATTCGACAAGGTCATCGTGATCACGGACCGGCGCAACTTGGACAGCCAACTGAGCGAAACCGTCGGCGGGTTCGAACGGGTGCACGGTCTGGTGGTGAAGATCGACGAGAAGCTGGGCGCCAAATCGGGGCAGCTCGCGAAAGCGCTCGCGCAGGAATCCGGGAAGATCATCACGGTCACCTTGCACACCTTCCCCGCGCTGCTGGACTACCTGAAGCGCACGCCGACCGAACTGCTGGGTGGTCGGTTCGCGATCATCGTGGACGAGGCGCACTCCTCACAGTCCGGTGATGCGGCGACGGCGGTGCGGGCCGCGCTGCGCGACCTGGGGCTCGACGCTGACGACGAGGATTCGGGCTCTGTCGAACTGTCGGTGGACGAACGGTTGCGGCGCAAAGCCGAGGACCGCAGCCAGGCGGGCAACCTCTCCTACTTCGCGTTCACCGCGACACCGAAAGCCAAAACGCTCGAGGCGTTCGGCACGTTGGTCGGCGACAAATATCAGCCGTTCCACACCTATTCGATGCGCCAAGCCATCGAGGAAGGCTTCATCCTCGACCCGCTGCGCAACTACACCACCTACAAGACGTTCTACCGTCTGGTCAACGAGAACCCCGACGACCGCGAGGTGCCCGAAGCGAAGGCGAAATCGTTGCTGGCGCGGTTCGCCGTCACCCACCCGTCGACGGTGCATCAGCAGGCGCAGGTGATCGTCGAACATTTCATCGCCCACACCCGCGGTCGGCTCGGCGGTCGCGCGAAAGCCATGGTGGTCACCGACTCTCGCAAGAGCGCGGTCGCGATGACGCGCGCCATCCGCGACCACCTCGACCTCACCGGCTACGGCAAGCAGTACCCGGATCTCGGTGTGCTCGTGGCCTTCTCGGGCGCCCTCGATTACGAGGGGGAGGAGACGAGCGAATCGAAGGAGAACGGCGGGCTGTCCGAAGCCCAGCTGCCCAAGGCCTTCGGTTACACCCGCGCCGACGACATCGCCACCCGCTCCGGCGGCAAAGGCCAGCAGGAATACCGCATCCTGGTGGTCGCCGAGAAGTATCAGACCGGGTTCGATCAGCCGCTGCTCACCACCATGTATGTGAACAAGTCGCTCAAGGGCATCGCGGCGGTGCAGACGCTCTCGCGGCTCAACCGCACCCAGGAACGCAAGACGCAGGACGACCTGGTGGTCCTCGACTTCGTGAACGACGGTGAGGACATCCAGAATTCGTTCCGGCCGTACTACGAACAGGCCGAGTCGATGCCGACCGACCCGAACCTGCTCTACCTCGCGCAGGACAAGGTACTGGTCCCGCCGATCCTGCTGCAGGTTGAGATGCGCGCCTTCGCCGACGCCTATTTGCAGGCCGAACAGAAGGCTGCCGGCTCGCAGGCGAAATGGCAGAAGCTGCACGCCGAGCTGTATGTGCACCTGGCTCCCGCGGTGAACCGCTTCGCCGAACTGCTGCACAGCGACGACGAAGACGATATTGACCAGGCCGAAACCTTCCGGTCCGACCTGAAGGACTACGTCCGCAAGTACGGGTTCCTCGCCCAGATCGTGCCCTACCGCGACATCGACCTCGAACTGCTCCACCTCTACGGCAAGCACCTGCTCAACGTGCTGCCCCGGCGGTCCGACGGTGGTGTGGATGTCGGCGAGGTCGATCTCAGCTACCTGAAACTGCAGAAGACCGGCGAACTCGACCTGAGTCTGAGCGCCGACGGCGCGGTGACACTGCCCGGATTCGGCGATGGCACCGGTGGTGCGCAGGAACCGGAGAAATCGCTGCTCTCGGAACTGATCTCGCAGTTCAACGAGCGATTCGGCACCGAGTTCACCGAGGCCGACGTCGCCGCACCGTTCCAGCAGGCGCTCGACGACCCCGACCTGCAACTCGCGGCCCTGGCCAACAGCAACGAAGAAGACTTCCAAGGCAAGTTCGAGGAAGTCTTCGAGAACAAGATGATCGATAACTACGCCACCCAGGTGGACCTCGGCAACCGCTACTTCAGCAAATCCGACCCGAAATTCAAGGCGACACTGGACCGGCAGCTCGGTCGGGCTGCGTGGCGGATGATCAGAAGGCAACATGGTGACACAGGGGCGGCATGAGCCGCGATAACGCAGCAGGGGATTAGATGCGGGAACTGATCGACAAACGCTACGAGCTGACCGCGATGATCAGCTCGGGCGGCATGGGTGCGGTGTGGCGGGGCTACGACATCGTGCTCGACCGGCCGGTCGCGATCAAACGGATCCGGGTGGACCAGGTGGACACCGGGGAACTCGCCAAGGAGTTCACCGAACGATTCCGCCGCGAAGCGCGGGTCACCGCCCGCATCCGGCACCACGGAGTGCCGCAGGTGTACGACGCGGTGCTCGACGCCTCGTTCGAAAACGTCTATCTGGTCATGGAATTGATCGACGGTGTCACCCTGCGCGACTACCTCGACCCCGATGCCCAGCTGCCACTGTCGTGGGTTGCCGCGGTCTCGGCGCAGATCGCTACCGTGCTCTCGCACGCGCATGCCTTGCCGGTCGTGCACCGAGACCTCAAACCCGACAACGTGCTGCTCACCCGCGACGGCTCGGTGAAGGTGATCGACTTCGGGATCGCCGCCATTCTGGATCAGAGCGCGGCCAAGATCACTCGAACCGGTCAGCAGATCGGCACGCTGCGCTATATGTCGCCGGAACGCATCCACGACCATCCGGTGACGCCGCGCTCGGATCTGTACTCGCTGGGGTGCCTCATGCACGAAATGGTGGTCGGCAGACCGCTTTTCGAAGCCGTTTCGCCCTACGAGGTGCAACGTATGCACATCGAGGTCGCTCCGTTGGGCCTGCGTGAATTTCGCGACGATGTTCCCGTGGACCTCGAGCGGCTCGTGCTGGCACTGGTGGCCAAGGATCCGCGCGACCGTCCTGCCGATGCGTACGCGGTCTATGAACGCCTGCTGCCATTCCTGCCCGCGCCGGGAGCACCGATCCCACCCGGTGAGCTGTACCTGCCGGGACTTCCCGACCCCACTCGGATCTTCCGCCGCCCCAACGCCCCACTGGAAACCTCGCAGGTCGAGCCGACCCAGGTGTCCACCGCGCCCGCACAGCCCACCGCGCCACTGACCCCACTGCACCTGCGCACTGCGATCGACACCGCCCTGCACCGATACGAGGAACTGGTCGAGGCCGACCGTTTCGCGCAGGCCGCGGATGCGTTGGTGGCGGTCATCGACAGTGCTGCCGACGCTCGGGGCGCCGACCACGTCGATGTGCTCGAGCTCCGCCGAAAGGTGGCAGGCGCATGGGTACTCGGTGGCGAATACCGCCGGGCTCGAACAGAATTGGAATCGCTAGCCGAAGCCTACCGGCGCACCGAAGGCCGGTTCAGCGAGTCGGCGTGGGAGATGCGTTCGATGGCTGCGAGTTGTCGCATGCAGATCGGCGATATCGACGGTGGTTTCGCGGTCATGAACCAGCTGCTGAGCGACATCGTCGTCGCGGGCGGCGACTGTAGCGAGGCGGCTCTGGAAATGCGGCTGTCGCTCGGTGAGCTGTACTTCGATGCCGGTGTGTCTGAGGACGCGCGCCGGATACTCGAGCCGCTGCGCGATGATCTGCTGGTGTTGCGTGGCCCGGATGATCCATTGTCCGCTCAGGTTGCGGCGTTGCTGAATGACTTCTAGAGATAATCGATCGTGACTGTTCGCTCCCAACCGGCGACACCGAGGCGAAAGCGGACGATCCTCGCGTCTAGCATTTCAGGAAAGTTGAGAACTTGTTCCTGGCTATGCTTCTATCCAAAATCCAGAAGGTCTCATCATGTTTCACCACGCCCACCTTGATCTTTCCGCTGACGAGGTAGGGGCACTGGGCAACAATTTGCCAGTTGCTACTCTCGAGAACCATCCGGCTCCGACGTCCATTTCCTAGGACGTCATTGGCAATATCGGAGACATCGAATGATCGAAATTCTTGCAACTCGGCATCGCTGAGGGTGAGAGCGAGAACTGTCGGTGCCGCAGTCTTGCCCGGCGGCATAGTAGTGGCGGCAGCAGGAATTGGGTCCGTCGGCCTGTAGAGGGCAACGAGGGTAACGCAGGCGCCGACAATTGTAATGGCGAACACGATCCCATACCGGCGCCAAGGTGACGGTGTCGACCTCGGCTTGGCATCCAAGAGGCGAGGAACGATGCAAAATAGCGCAATTATGTACGCGGTCTCGAAGGCGACCCCGATCGCAACGCGAGTCCATGAATCTAGGTCAACGTTCCACCAGTCCACTGCGATCCACGTCGACAGCCAGTACGGCCATGCCAATGCGGCATATATGGCAAGGAAACTGACCACGACGAGTGTTAATCCAGCCAACACACCGCCACCCGACTCCCGGCCGACAACGCCTGATTCGGGGCCGGCAAAGCCGGATGTATCCCGTGGTGGGCGAGGACTCCAACGGGCCGCACGGCGGTAATGAGCCCTGACCGGGTATCCGTTTCTCATGTGCGCGCGAACTCTAGGCATTTCGGTGACGACCCTTTGCTGGGTAGGTATGTTCGGAGGGCTCCGTCACATCGCAAACCGACAGCAGGACCCTCGGGTTTGTCGCTGGTCAGGGCGCAACGAAGGCACGGGATGATCGTGGCTTCTGCCCGTGATCGTCGAACGCTGTTGTTGCGCGTGTCAGACCGGGACCCCGTCGGACTGCAGCTGCTTCAGCTCGGTGGGGCTGAGGCGCTGGGTCGAGTCGGCGCGGCCGTACGAGGAGAATCGGACTCCCTCGGTTTCGAGGAGTTGACGGGGGTCGTCGGTGCAGTGCGGGTCCGGCCAGCTGAAACCTTCGGATACGGTGCCCAGGGAACCGAGAACTCGGTGAGCGTTGGGGGCCGGGTGGGACTTGAGGCGGTTACCGAGCGGCTGTGGCGCGGTGCCGAGTAGGACGGCGAGATCGCCGTAGGTCGTCCAACGTCCGGCGGGGATCGCCGTGAGCAGCCGGTTGAGTTCGGCCCAGGTGGGGTTTTCCGGGAAGACTGATTCGTCGGCGGGGCCCGGCCAGAACTTTGTGATCCGCTCGGCCAGCGCCAAGCTCCGCTTCTCGATTTGACCCGGGCCCCAGGATTCGTGGGCGGCGATGTCTTGGTTCATGCGGATGCTGCTCGCGCGCAGGGTTTCTCGTTTGCGGGCGAACTCGTGGTTGCTCAGGCTCTCGTTGTAGCCGGTGAGGGTGAGATTTCCGAGGGTGTGGACGTACTTCTCGTGCAGGGTGTCGATTTCGTCCACGCCGTATTCGGCGCTCAGGTCAGCACGCCATTTGGCCGAAAGAGATTGGGGCATCACATGTTCGATGGTCAGGGAATCCGGTGACACCGCTTCCTTCGACAGAAACATGCCTTCGATCCACGTCATCAGGATCTTGCGGTGCGCGCTGCGCCCGGTGAGGTAGAGGGGGCTCGAGACGATGGCCTCGGTCAGTTGCTTGTCGGATGCGTAGTGCTTGCGGCCAACCGAGAAGTAGACGTGCACGGCCGTGTCGACGGGCAAGCTGGGGTCGAGTTGGTGCGCGGCGTCGGCGAACAGTCGGTTCAGGCTCTGAGTGGAGCGGCCGATCAGGAAGCGTCGTACCAAAAGGGATTCGATGTACAGCAGGGCTCGGGCGACCTGTTCGCTGGTGGCTTCGTCGCGATCGCGCACAAGGAGCAGGTGCAGGATCAGGGGTGCTGGGGAGATCGAATCCCATTCGGCGAGGCGGGTAAGGCGCAGCCGCACTTCGGGATCGGACTCGAGTTGGGGTTCCAGCAGGAGCCGGTAGAGCTTGCCGAGTCGGGCGATGCGTTCGATCTCTGCGACGATATCGGACTCGGTGGTCAGCTTCTCCAGCCTGGCCTGTTGCGCGGCAAAGGTCTGGCCCTGCTTAACCCTCGGACGCTTGAGAACCATATCGAGCCAGAACAGGGTTTCGATGCGTTCGTTGTCCAGTGAGTCCTGCATCGGCGTCCAACGCGTGCGGTACACCTCGTCGCTGCGGGTGGGCAGGCGCATGAACAGGTAGTTGCGCAGCAAGTCGCCCTGGGTGAGCTTGAGGCCGGTGTTGTTGAGGGACTGAAAGATTCGGTGCACATTGTCGTTCGGGTGGGCGCTGATCGATACCACCGACAGGCCGGACAGGACGGCGTCGACGATCTGGGTGAGCCCGAAGGTGATGTCGTCGTTGTCGGCGAGCTCGGTCAGACGTGCGCGGAAGAAGCGGTAGGCGTGGCCGACCCGACTGTTGTCATCGGGTGTGGCGCCGTCGATGACCGCGACATAGGCCGCGCGATCCACCTGGGTTGGCAGGAGTTTCAGGCGATCCGGGTCGTCGTTGTACTGATTGGTCAGCATCTGGTTGTGGATGCGGTTGGTGTCACGGCTCTCGGCACCGTCGATCTCGCGCAGATAGTCGCGGATAGCGGCGAGCAGCAAGGTGAGGGTCGTCAATCGCTGCTGGCCGTCGACGACGAGGAAGCGCGTCACCGCGCCGGCGACACCCGCGGGAGTGGGGGCCAGTACCAGCGAGCCGATGAAGTGCGTCGCCTCCGGGCCGTCGAGTCGATCCTCGGCTAGCTGGAGGACATCGCTCCACAGCTCCTGCAATTGCTCATCACCCCAGCCGTACGGGCGCTGATACAACGGCACGAGGTACTGCGAGCTCCCCTCGAGGATTCTCTGCAGACTGGTTTCCTGTGCCGCTACCACTTACTTCCCCTTTGATTTGATGCTGCCGGACACCGATGGGTGCCGGTTACTCGAAGACGACGCCCTGCTCGGCTGCCGCCGCATCGATCAGCCGTGCCACATCTGTCAGTAGCGCATTCGATTCCAACGCACGTCCCGTTACCGGAAGGGGCGCACCGCGTTCCAGTATCCGGACATCGAGTGCGTGGGCTCGGCGGCTGACGGAGCCGTTGCCCGACATGGCGTACGCCTCGACCCACTCCGAGTGCGGTTCTTCGACGATCCGGCTTTCGACGAGGTCGGTGAGGCGGCTGGTGACGGCGATCATGAAGTTGTCGATCAGGATCTGGCGTTCTTCGTCGGTCGGCCTCGCGCCCAACCAGCGCTGGGGGTTCTGGACCACGTTCCAGACCTGTTCGTTCAGGGATTCGCGGAGTTCGGCGACCGGCTTGAGGCTGTCGTATTCGTTGTTGTCCCAGCGGTTGGCGACCCTGCGGGTGAGGGCTTTGATGCGGCTGCCGTGTTCGGGGAGGATCGAGGCGTGGTCCTTGAGTTTGAGGACTGCCTGCCACTTGTCGCGGAACTCGACTACAGCGTGTGAGATGCCTTGGGACAGCACATCTTTGCGGTAGACCGGGCGGGATTCACCTGCGCGGTTGGCGATCTCGGGGTCGGCGATCAGGGCAAGAAGCTTGTTGAGTTCGTCGATCGTGCGCCTGCCCGCGTTGTTCGTCGGCCTCAGCTGTTTGTGGATGCCGCCGACGAAGAAGGCGCCGTGTTCGAGGCGAAGTTGCAGGACACGCTCGGCTGATTCCAGAGCGGGGTTCACCTGGCGGCCTTCGGCGCGGAGCTGGCTGAGGACGTTGTGCAGGGACTGGCGGACGTGTTCTTCACGTTCGGTGAAGGTGTCGAGGTTGTCGCCCTTGACCTGGTCGAAGTGGGTGAACAGGAAGTGCAGTTTCGCCGAGTGACCGGAGATAGCAACGCTTTTCAGGGCCGCGGCAGCGGATGCCTGCATGGGCTGTTGGGCATTGTCGACGAGGAGGACAGCGTCGACTTGGTCGAGCTGGCGTGAGATGCGGGTCGACAGGGGAGAAGCGTGTGATTTCGCGTGGCCGAGGCCTTCGCCGTCGATGAGGACCAGACGGGGTGGGGTGTCGGCCCATTTGGGGAGGAAGGGGCCGCTCACGCGCACGGCGTTCACCAGCGGAGTGAGGAGGCGGCCGAAGAGTTTGGCGTTGTTGCCGGTGAATCGGGTGACGGTGGTGAGGAATTCGGCGCGGTCGGTGCTGGTCAAGGTCCACAGGATGGGCCAGCCGCGGGAGTCGTGGCGGAGTTCGCCGATGTCGAGGGCGGCGAAACGTTGCATCAGCTCAGCGAGCAACATATCGACGATCTGGGTGTAGCGAGGGTTGCGCGGCAGGTCTGAATCGGCGTTGCGCTCTACGTATTTCGCTACCTCGTCAGCAGGGAGCTGGAATCCGGTTTCGAGCGTGTACTCCTCGACCATCAGCCGGATCGACTGCACGGCGGACTTCAGCACGCGGGCCGTGGCGGCCTCGTCGATCGCGCCGAAGTCGTCGGGATCGATGTCGTCGTCGTCCTCGTCATCTTCGTCGTCATCGATGACATCGTCGGCGGTCACGGCCTGGATTCGGCCGAGGGCGTAGCTGAAGCGGAAGCGCTGGTTCACATGGTCGAGCAGTTTGCGGCCGACAACGGCATCGTCCTTGTCCGCGAAAGCGGCCAGTGCTGCTTCGACGACGTTCTCCTGGAGGTGGCCCTCGATAACGTCACGTGGTGCGAAGGTGACGGCGGCACGGAAGACCGGTTCGTCGCTGACGATCACCTCCATGTCGGCGACGGTGGTTTTCGCGGTCGAGGTCGACGGGAACTTCTCCGTCGTGGGGTTGGTCCCGAGCAGCTGGCGGACGACGGTGGTCTTGCCCGCACCGGTTGTGCCGAGTAGCAGCACCTTCCGGTAGCCGTCGGCGCTGCTCGGCAACGGTATGGACCGTTCGCGCAAGGCCAAGGAATCGGTCTTGGAAAGGTCTACGCCCCCGTTGCCCATGTGTAATGCCACACCTATCTCGACTGTTCCGGCGCCGTGAGTTTGCCCGAAGTGCACCCAGGGTACTCAAATGCGCCGACCAACCGCGCGCCGAAGTCCTTTCATCCGGTATTTTGAGCATCCAACACAGGGGCGGAGGCAATCGTGGGGCGGCAACCACAGGTCGTCGGCGGTCGGTACGAGCTGACCGGCCAGATCGGCGCGGGTGGGATGGGCCAGGTGTTCGCGGGCTACGACCGACACCTGGAACGGCCTATCGCGGTGAAGCTCACGCGGGCCGACCTCGACGCCGACCCGCAATGGACTCAGCGATTCATCCGCGAGGCCAGGTTGATGGCGCGATTGGTCCACCCTGGACTGCCCGCGATCCATGACGCAGGGGTCGAGCCTGGTCCGCAGGAGCGGCCTTACCTGGTCATGGATTTCGTGCAGGGGGTGACCCTCGACCACCTCGCGGAGTTTCGCAGTGAGCTGCCGGTGGGTGTTGTCGCCTCGATCGGAGCACAGGTGGCGGCGGTCTTGGCCGCGGCACATCGGCAGTTGATCTATCACCGTGACCTCAAACCGTCGAATGTGATGTTGTGTCCGGACGGCACTGTGAAGGTGCTCGATTTCGGGTTGGCCGTGCTGTTGGACACCGACGTCTCACGGCTCACCTCGACCGGAAATACTCTCGGCACACCGGCATACATGGCGCCCGAGCAGATCAACGGCGACCCGGTTGTCGCGCAGACGGACCTGTATTCGCTGGGCCTGGTCCTCTACGAACTGCTCACCGGGACTCAGGTGATCACCGGCAGCACTCATTTTCTGGTGTGGCGCAAGCAGATCGAGATGATGCCCGCGGAGATATCCTCGCGGCGTCCGGATATGCCGCGCGATTTCGCCGCGCTGGTGATGGACATGCTGGCCAAGGACCCGCGCCAGCGGCCACGTGACGCCGACGCCGTGCACCGGACCTTGGTGCGGCATGTGAGCGCTCTCGACGAGCTGGCCGACGTGCGTGAACCGAACAGTCCGTCGCGGATGTATGCGCAGGCGACAGTCTCGGAGCCCGGCTACCGGACGGCGGCGACACTGATCGCGCCGTCGATGGACTATGCGTTCGTCGACACAAGGCCGAGGGTGGGTCCGATGGTTCGTGCGGTGCCCGACTCGGGTCTCGAACGGCTCCAGATCGCCGACCGCCACTTCGATTCGGGCGAGTTCGAGACAGCCGGCGAGCTCTATCGGGAGCTCGCCGACGAGCTGTCCGAGGCCAATGGGCCCTATGACGAGCAGGCGATGTACTGCCACCAGCGGTTAGCCATCTGTCAACTGCGCCTGGGCAATCCGAAGGCGGCACTGAATCGGTTGAAGCGGTTGCACCAGCAGATGTCGGTTCGTTTCGGTGCTCGAGACGTCCGAGTCGTCGAACTGGCGACGCAGATCGACGGTATCCGCGTTCGCTGAACGCAACACACAGATCCACGCACACTGGAGGATTCGGGTAATGAACACGCCGGACGGGAACGCCATCCCCGCCGTTTCCGACGACCTGGCCGGTCGCGGCGCGCGCCTGTTCGACTTCCTCGCGCACGCGCAGCAACTGCGCGCGAGCCGGATCAAGGAACTGAGCGCATACCAGCGCGATGGGCAGGTTATCTGGATCGCTGATCTGCCGCAGGACCCGGCGGTCACCTATCGGTCCGCCGAGCCGGGAACCCCGTTCCTGGTTGTGGAGAAGGTTCAGGTGCCATCGGCGCCGGAGCCTTCGCAGCTGGTGCGCGAGTGGCTCGACGGTGCGATCGACGATCCCTATCGGGAGCCGCAGTTAGCTTCGCGCCGGCTCGACGCCGACGGCGCCGAGCTGCTGCTCGACGATCACCCAGACGTCGCCGAGGCCTATCCGCTGTGGTTGGCACGCTGGCGTGAGTGGGCCCCGGTCGCGGAGCGAAAGCTAGCCGCGCTCACGCTGTATCAGACTCTCTACGAGGTATATACGCGCTACGAAGGGGAGCGGGAAACACTCGAGGTCGTCTTCGGGATTGGCTTGCTGACCTGGCAGCACGGTACCGTCGGCTCGGTGCGCAGGCACGTGCTGACCGTGCCTGCGTCGGTGCGATTCGACTCGGGTTACGGTGCGCTGTCGGTGGCCTTGGACGCGACCGCCACCGGCTACACCCCGGAACTGCAAGAATTCGTCGATGCCGGGCTGATGTCGGCGCCCGGAGACCTGCAGCGCGCCGAGGAGGAAGCGCGCACCGGCAATGTCGGACCGTTCGAACGTGAGGACTTCGCGGCGCTGGTGCGCATGTTCGTCAACTGCATCAACCCCGACGCCGAATATCGCGACGTACTGGAACCTGGAACTTCGAGCAAGCACCCTCTCGCACACTATTCCCCGGCCATCATCTTGCGCAAGCGTTCCAATCGCGGGATGGTGAACGCGTTGCGGGCGATCGCCGAGAACATCCGCAGCACCGGCGCGGTTCCGACCGGGATGCTGAATCTGGTCGACCCCAACCATGAGTCGGTCGTTTCAGCCCCGGATACGGCGGGCGCGATCGTGCGTGACGGAGCCGACCAGTTCCTTCCGCTGCCGCTCAACCCGCGGCAACTGCAGATCCTGAACCATGTCGACAACCACGCGCACACCCTCGTGCAGGGGCCGCCCGGCACCGGCAAAACCCATACCGCGGCCGCGCTCATCACCCACCTGTTGGCGCAGGGCAAGCGTGTGCTGATCACCGCGCACACCGATCGCGCGTTGCACGAAGTGCGGCATCGACTGCCGGAAGACATCAAACCGTTGTGCGTCACGGTGATCGGCGATTCGCGCACCGAACTCGAAGAGCTCAAGATGTCGGTGAATCGGATCAATCTAGCTGCCACCGAACATGATCCGGCACGCAGTCACCGCACCGCCAACGCCGCCGCCGCGCGGATCGACGAATTGCGGCGCACTCGTGGCCAGTTGCACGCCGAACTTCTCGGGCTGCGCGAACGCGACATCACCGAGTTCCGAATTGGCGACTACCCCGGGTCGAGCGCGGCGATCGCAAGCCAATGGCGTGCCGACCGCGCGGAATTCGCCTGGTCGGTCCCATTGCTCGCGCCCGCATCGGATGAAGTCTGTCCGGTCGGTGCCGCCGAGCTGACCGAATGGCTCGGGCTGCTGCGAAACCAGGAGCTGGTCGACCCTGAAGTAGCCGCGCCGGACCTGGTGGCTTCAGCCGAGCTGCCCTCCGACGACGAGTTCACCAGGTGGCACACCGCAGAACGCCGCGCCGACGCGCGCAGGCACTCGTTCGAACACTATCGAGGTACTCAACTCGCCGGTCAGGTAACGGCGTTGGCCCCGTCGACGCGCGCGGACTTGGCCGCGATGGTGTCGTCGCTGGACCTCGCCGCCCGTGAGTTCGGCGGGCGGCACGAGGAATGGGTGCGCACCGCCGCGGAGGCGATGCGCGCTGAGCGGCCACACAGCTGGCAGGTGGCCGCGCAGTCGATCGACGCCTTGTTGCCGCAGGTCGACGCCGCGCTCGCGATAATCGGCTTCGCCGAGGTCGAAGTGACCGCGCCCGACCTCACGCCACTGCTCGGCCTCGCCGAGACCCTGCGCGTGCACATCGAAGCGCGCGGTGACCTCAAGCTCAAGGCCGACGGCACCCCGAAAATGGGTCTCACCACGGCGCGGGCAGTCAAAGACGCACAGCCGCTGTTCGATCAGGTGCGTGTCGACGGTCGGATCCCCACGCGGGTAGACCAGCTGACGGTGTTCCTCGAATCGGCGAACTGTCGCCGTCTGGTTCGTCAACTCGACTCCTCCTGGCCGCTGCCGATCCTGCCGCCCGGCGACGGCCCGATGCGTGACCGGGTAGCCGCACACCGCGCGGCCCGCGAGCTGCTCGACCGCGTTCTTGCCTATGGCGACCGACTACTCGCCGCGGACGCTCGGCTGTGCGAGCACGGCTTCGTGGCGCCCAACTGGGCGAAATCCGATGAGGTCACCTACTTCTCGGAGGCTCTCGCCGCCGCCGATGCCGAGTCGGCGTGGCAGCACGCGAACGCGCCGTTGGCTGAGCTGGGTGAGCGGCTCGCCACGTGGTGCCGCGATCCCCGGGCGACCGGCAATCTGCACGATCTGGCAGCGGCGGTGGCCAACCGGGACACGGCCGCTTATCGGTTGGCAAGCGAACGACTCCTCGAACTGCACCGACTGCGCCACGCTTTCGCTCGTCGACGCGTACTGAGCGCGAAGATCGCGCCGCTGGCCGATCTGCACGACGCCGTTTCAGCCGACCCGAATAATCCCGAGTGGCCCGCGCGACTCGAGCGCTTCGACGCGGCCTGGCAGTGGAGCGTGGCGGGGAGTTGGTTGACCGGCCAGAGCGTGGGCGCGGTCAACGACCTGTGCCGCAAGCTCGACGATGTCGAGGATCAGTTGCGGCGGCAAGCAAGCATCATGGCCACGACCAAGGCGTGGGACTGCGCGGTCGGTAGGTTGACCAATAAGGCGCGGTCGGATCTGCAGGGCTACTCGCAGTTGGTGAAGGATCTGGGAAAAGGCACCGGCCGGTTCGCTGACAGCAAACGAGCGTCCATCCAGCGGGCACTCGCCGACTGCCGCCCCTCTGTGCCGGTGTGGATCATGCCGATTTATCGCGTGGTCGAACAGTTCGAGATCAAACCGGACATGTTCGACGTGGTCGTGGTCGACGAGGCCTCGCAGGCCGGTGCCGCGGCGGTATTCCTGCAGTACCTGGCGCCGCGCATCGTGGTGATCGGTGACGACAAGCAAGTATCGCCCTCGGCGGTCGGCGCGAAAAAGGAGGAACTCGACAGCCTCGCCAAGCAGTATCTTGCGGGTAACCGGTCCGCCGACTACTGGAAGATGGCGACACGCAGTCTCTTCGACGAAGCGGTCATGCGTTTCCCACACAGGCTCACGCTGGTGGAACACCGTCGGTGTGTCCCGGAGATCATCGGGTTCTCCAACAAGATCGCCTATGAGGATCAGGGTGTGTCGCTGATTCCGGTGCGCCGCTACGGCAGCGACCGATTGCCGCCGGTGCGTACGGTCCATGTACCCGATGGACAGGAGGTGCGTTCGAAGGTCAACGAGGTCGAAGCCGACCGCGTCGTCGCCCAGATCGCCGCCTGCATCACCGACCCCGCCTATGACGGCAAGACGTTCGGGGTGATCTCGCTGCTGGGTCCGGAACAGGCGAAGGTGATCTTGCGCAAGCTGATCGCGGTGGTGCCGCCCTCGGAACTCGAACAGCGGCACCTGCACTGCGGTGCCGCCGCGGACTTCCAGGGCGCCGAACGTGACGTGATCTTCCTGTCCCTGGTCGCGGCCCCACGCGAGGGCGGGAAGTTGAGCGCGCAGGTCACCGATGTCACCGTGGAACGCTACAACGTGGCGGTTTCGCGGGCGCGAGACCAGGTCTGGCTGTTCCACTCCGTCACTCTCGACCACCTCGGCAATAGCGAGGATCTGCGGTTCAGGCTGCTCGACTACTTCCTCTCGGTCGAGGACTCCATCGACACCGGCGACATCGTCAGTGAGCGCTTCAGCGATGACACCCTCGTCGACCCTTTCGAATCGCTCTTCGAGCAGCAGGTCTACAACGGTCTGGTCGATCGCGGCTACCGAGTGCAGGCCCATCACACCGAAACGGCATGTGACCTTGACATCGTCGTGACCGGGCGTGGCGGTCAGCTCGCCGTGCAATGCGATAGTGATCGATGGCAGGGTGCCGAGGCGTATCGCGCGGAACTGGATCTGCAGCGGGATCTGGAACGGTGTGATTGGCCGTTCCATCGGATTCGGCAGGCGGAGTTCATTATTGATCCGGTGGGGTGCCTTGATCGGCTGTGCGATGTGCTGGAAGCGCAGGGCATCCGACCGATCGGAGACGATCCGGTCCCGGACGAGCCCGCCGAACTGGCTGCCACTACGCAGGTCGATGCTGTTGAGCCTGAGTTCGATTCGTCAGCTGAGGATGTCGTTGCCGATGCGGTCGGTGAGGAGTGGCCCGCAGCGGATCCGATCCCCGAGTCGATGGATCCGGGGATCGCTGTGCTCGATGAATTCGATTGGGAAAGGCCGCAACTGCCTCCTCCGGCGGGACCGATGCGCGATGCGGTCGGCGGGGATCTGGGCGCCGATCAGCTTGACCTCGACGACGAGGCGCGGTGGTTGAAACAACCCACTCCGGCGCGGTCGGAGGCCGAAGCGGGCGAGGGAGCGCCGGGTGAGATGGGCGGATACTCCGCTTTCGCCGCCGAATTGGAGAGCCCGGCCAGAGCGCCACACCACACCATCGTCGAAGATCTGTGCGGTGTTGTCGCGGCGGAAGGGCCGGTGACCGGACTCCGGTTGCGCGCGGCGTATGTCAGCGCGGCCAAAACACGAGAACGCGACAACGTGAAAGGTGCCATCGACCGTGCCCTGCACGCTGCGGTAGCGCATGGTCGCCTGCTCGTCGACGACCCACTCGACCTGGGTGATCCGGGCCTGATGGCCTATCGCACACCCCAGCAGCCGTTGTCGCGGCGGCGGGTGCTGGGACCGCGATCCATCGAGCAGGTGCCGCCTCGTGAGCTGGCCGAAGTGATGGCCCACCACGCCGAGACGCTCGGCTGGCGCAATCGAGTCGACCTTTTCCGTGCGGTGATCAAGGACTTCGGTCAAACTCGACTGACCGGCAATACGGCCGCGGCTCTCGATCGGGTCATCGGGTTGGCGCAATCTTTGAGGTGATCTCGGTCGGGTGCGGAAGGAGTTCTCACCGGGTCGAGGTGCTTGCAGGATCATCCCGAGAATCGGGTGAGTGGCGATCGATGCAGGACGATCCGCCGATTGCCCCGAATGCGTCTGTATGTACCAGTTGCGAGTTGCCAGGTCCCGACGAGTCGAGTGGGAGGTCCGCATTTTTCTGAGGTGGCGACCTCAGCGAGCGCGCGGCATAGCGGTTCTACGTGAGAAGGAAAGCCAAGAACGGGAAGATGCCAGCGGTGAAGATCGCTACGACCAGAGAGACCATTTTCCCCCTGGCGAGGCGGTGGAATCGGGTTGTCGCCCAGCAGTAGAGGCCGACTGAGATGAAGGCTGTGCCCCAGTAGATGAGGGCGCGGCTGGCTGGTTTTCCCAGCGGGACGAGAGTTCCGTCATCGAACATCAATGCCAGGAAGATGATGGTGAGACCGGCCGCAAGGCCCATGCCGAAGATCGCCCCGCCAGCGGTGCTGTTCATTCGGACCGCTGGCAGCTTGGAGGGAGAAATGTTCTGTGGGTCGGTGTGGTGGCTGCTGCTGGCGTCGCACAGCATGTCGAAGACGGTGCCGGGGTTGACTCGCTGACGTACCTCGGCGTTCACCTGGATCAAGGCGTGGATTGATTGGGCGGTTGCGTACGACGTGATGATGCCGCCACGCGAGGTTTTGAATCCGCCGTGGTCGCGGTGGGTCGGCGAAAGTTGCTGGTAATCCAGTAGTTCGGTGAAGCCGCTGCGGAATGCTGGGTGGAAGATCAACTGCTTTCGCGAAGTCGACAGCGCCATGATCGATTGTGGAAGTGTCGCGTGATACCACGTCTGGGTGACGTTGCCGCGACGGATCGGCTCCTCTTCGAGGGTGCCTGGTGCGGTCTCCAAATAGCGCAGTACATGGTCGACCGCCCGCGCGTGTGCCCGTGCGATGCGGGGATTGCCCATTTCCGCGAGTGGCCCGGTGCCGAGGAGACACGCAATTTTCGCGGTTGCGAAGTTGGTGGTCGCTTGCGGATCGTCATGTAGGAGCGCGTTGATGAGGAAGTCGCAGCCGCGGCGGATTGCGATGGTTGCTTCGGTGTCGGTGTCTGGGAGTTCCAGCAGTGCTCGGATCGCTGCCGTAGTAGACGTGACCGAGATGGGGGCAAGCCCGTCGGACATGGTCCAACCGCCCGAATGCTGGTCCTGTGCGGTGAGGAGGGCTTGGCGATAGGGGTGTACGTCAGGGAAGACTCCACCCGCGCTCAGCGCGACGAGTGCGCGCAAGCGCCAGGCCGCGTCGACAGGTGAGTCGAACGTCCACTCGCCCTGGGTGGCGTGGGTGACGCTGCCCAGACGTAGTAGGGACCTCACGCTGGACGGCTCCGGCACGTCATAGAACGGGGCCAGGAGGTGGACCGGGGTGTGTACCCGCGCGGCAGTCAACGCGCACACGGCTTCGGCTGTGTCCTGGGGGTTGGGGGACACATCGGGCGACCAACCCCAGCCTGCGTGCGCATCATCGACGCGTACAAGGTTTGCGTGCAACCAGCCAGCTGCTAGCACAATCCTGTCGTCGACTGTAGACACGCGGCCCCCTACTTCGCTACGGAACATGCTGTCCCGCAATGTATGCCCCAAACGAGCGTCCCTCACGACTGTACGTCGTGAGGATGGTGGCGGGTCCCCGGACGATCAGGTGGCAGTCAGGTTGTCCGCGAGTTCTGGTTGACCGCATTGAGTCGCTTGCGCGGCGAGCAGGCTGCGGAGCGGTGAGATCGGTGAGCTGGTCGCGGAATTCGTGTAGGGCGGCGGGTGGGAGGGGTGGCGAGGAAGTCCAGGTCGGCGGGGTCGCGGTCTAGAGCGCGGGCCAGTTTGGCGAGTTCGACGGTGGTGTGGTGGGACGCGGTCACAGTCCGAGCACCTTCTTCACGGCGGGGCGGGCCAGGCGGGGATTAGGCGCATGCCTGAGTCGAGGGCGCTGTCGAGGGCTGCCGTGCGGTGGTCGAGGGCGGCGCGGACGTAGTCGTCGAGGTGGGTCAGCTGGTCGGGGGGTGAGGGTGGCGAAGTCGGGTGGTGGTGGGACGCCAAGTGTTGCGGTGATCTGATCCAGAGCATCCGGCACGACCGACTCCTTCGACGCGGTGTTCAGCGTTCCGTACCGCTGGTCATGATCACGATACTGCCGGTACCGGTATGTCGTTGCGATCGTCGGGGTGATGAATCGTGCTGTGCGGTTTGTCGATGACCTGAGCAAGCGACAGGCGAATTCGATTGCAGAAGAGTGGAATTGGTGCCGGATACGGTTGAGCTGTGCTGCGCGGATCCGAGCTGGCGGCGGCCCGAGGGGTCGATCGTTGCGATCCTGGCGGCTCTGAAGGAGGGTTTCGGCGACGTTCGAGTGCATGAGGAATCGACGGCGCCGTACCTTCGCGTCCGCGACACGCGGGTGAGGGATTGCGCGAACGTTCTCGGTGATAGATGCTGGTCCAACTGTTGGCGTGTGTCTGGGCGTGACTTTTCCGCGACCATTTCGTAATCTGACAGTGACCTGCTCTCGACAATGACTGGTGATTGACAACGTGACTGCTTCGCATCGCAAACCGTCGGCTCCCAAGAGCCGGCTGCCGCTGGCCGTATGCAGTCTCGCGGCGACTGTTCCCGGCATGTTGCTGATGGCGTTGCGGCCCAGCGCTGGCATCGAGACTGTCGCTTCGGTGGAACCGCATGCGACCTCGGCCATCGAGCCCGACCCGATCGCCGCCGCGCCGACGCACGATGCGCCGCAACCGGGGCCGATTGTCAGGGCGGATGACGAGCTGGCGGCGTTGTCGGCGCTGAAGGTGAAGGTGTTGTGCGGGACGGAGTTCAACGGGACTCTGCCGCATGTGGCGCAGGTCGGTAACCTGCTGCAGAAGATGTTCGGGGTCAGCGACATCGGCGGCGCCAACGGCCGCTATGACGGTGACCATGGCGCGGGTCAGGCCCTCGACGTCATGACGCCCAACGCCGCGTTGGGCAATACGATCGCTGATTTCGTGCTGGCCAACAAGGCGCGCTTCGGCATCACCTACGTGATCTGGCAGCAGCGCTACAACGACGGTAACGGCTGGTCCTACATGGAGGATCGCGGCAGCCCGACGCAGAATCACTATGACCACGTGCACATTTCGTTCGAATCGTCGGGCGCGGCCAACATCGCCTGCTGATTCCAGCTCGCGGTCGGCTTGGTCGGCGCTCCCGTGAGCGCATTGCCGTCCATCGGGAAAAATTGGAACGTGTTCTAGCAATACTGCCCATTCGAGGGGCCGTCCTCATACGGTGTGAGGGGTTTCGGTTCTACGAAGGAGTATGCGGACATGGGACGGTTGGCCGGCAAGGTCGCGGTGATCAGTGGTGGGGCGCGGGGGATGGGAGCGGCGCATGCTCGGCGGTTTGTCGCCGAGGGGGCGTCGGTGGTGATCGGGGACGTGCTCGATGACGAAGGGGCCACCGTCGCGAAGGAACTCGGTGATGCGGTGGCGTACCGGCATCTCGATGTTCGTGAGCCGGAGCAGTGGGCGGGGAGCGTGGCGGCGGCGGTCGAGGAGTTCGGTGGGCTGCATGTGCTGGTGAACAATGCGGGAATCGTCAACGGGAATCTGCTGGTGGACTTCGCGTTGGATGAGTGGCAGCGGATCATCGATATCAACCTGACCGGGACGTTTCTCGGGATGCAGGCGGCCGTTCCGGCGATGAAGGCGGCTGGTGGTGGGTCGATCGTGAACATCTCCTCGGTGGAGGGGATGCGGGGCAGCCCTGGTCTGCACGGGTACACGGCGACGAAGTTCGCGGTCCGTGGGCTCACCAAGTCGACGGCGTTGGAGCTCGCGCCGCAGGGGATCCGGGTGAATTCGGTGCATCCGGGGTTCATTTCCACGCCGATGACCGAGGGGATTCCTTCGGACTTCTTGCAGATTCCGCTCGCGAGGGCCGCCGAGGCGGACGAGGTGTCGGCGCTGGTGGCGTATCTGGCCTCCGACGAGTCCTCGTACTCGACCGGCGCGGAGTTCGTGGTCGACGGTGGGCTCACCGTCGGTGTACCGCACAAAAGCTTCTGACCTGGCGCGCAGAGCGTGATGGGCGATCAGCTCACCCGAACGTGTTATCTCGGCGCGCGAAAGCGAGGAAGATGGAGGGATGGCCCCCAACAGTGCGAAATATCTGATCAGCAACGGCACCGACGACCGGGTGTCGCTTTTCGATGACGGGCGCGTGAAGGTTTGGTCGACCACCCACCTGTGGACCGAAGAAGGTCGCGAGCGGCACAACGCTCTCGGCGAGACTGTGCTGCTCGGCATCGGGCGCACGCTCGGTGAGCCCGGCCCTGTGGATCGGCGTCAGCAGTGCGATGCGGAGTTCGAGCTCGACCCGGAAAAGGGTCACACGATCGCCGCGACCGTTGGCGCGGATAACGGGACGTTCGTGCAGTTCTTCCATGACGGCCAGATCGCGGTCGGCAATGACGGGCGCGATGTGGCGACGGTGTTCAACGCGGGCCGGGAAACGATTTCAGCTCGTGGCACGACCGGTGTCGGCGGGTCGGTGATGGTCACCTTCGGTGGCAGCTACCGGCCGAGAACCAAGCGCGAGAGCGACTTTCAGGTGGAATTGAGCGAGGCCACCGCCCCGCGGCCCAACCGGCTGTACAAGGACGAGTTCCTTGTGAAGTAGATCCGGCGATCCGGGGCGACCGATCTGGTCGCCCCGGCTCCGGTTCGTCAGCCGTAGTAGCAGACGTAGTGCATGGTGTCGACGACCTCGATGTCGAACGAGCTGTCGCCGGGGATCTTGAACGACTCACCCGCACGGTAGGTGATGGCCTCGGTCGTCCCGGCCAATGTCACGTTGGCCTCACCCGCGACCAGCTCCATGATCTCCGGAGCATTGGTGGTGAAGGTGAGCGACGACGGCTGGATCACGCCGACCGACACCGAGGCGCCATCGGGCAACTCGAGGCTGTAGCTGACGCATTTGCCGTCGAAGTAGACGTTGGCCTTCTTGCTGACGGAGACGTTCTCGAACTTCGACATGGGTCCTTCCGAGGGGGTGAGGGGACCCTTAGTCTAGTTGAGGCGCTGCGGTCACATAGCGCACGACCCGATCGGCGCGGGGCTCGTAGCCGAACACCGGCAGACCTGCGGCGAGCTCCAGCGTGAGCACCGTGGGCTTGACGAGGTGCCGACCTACTGCGGCGACGAAGTCGCAGACGACATCCAGACGGGCTTGATCGAGAATCTCGCGGCCATCCAGGTCGAACTCGATCCAGGACGGCGCGAACGGCCGCACGATCACCAGGATATCGGGTGAGGGGTGGACCCGTACTTCGCGAGTGAGGTCATCCGAGGTGTCAAGAAACTCGGTGGCGGTCGGCCAACTATCCGCGGACGAACCATGGATGAACTCAGAGTCCCATGTCGACGCTGCGATCAGCGCCAGGAGCGAACCCCAGTCGGCCTCCGATGTGTCGGTGATTGTGACGTCCGGCAGGTATCCAAATGCGTCGGAGTTGAGATACTGGTGAATGTTATTCCAGCGAATATCATCGCAGGGCGGTTCATTACGACGCGTCATAAATGACCCTGGCTTCCGCGAGGACGGCATCACGAATGATCCGTTTCAGGTACTTCTTGGGACCCACGTCGACTATGCGGTGAAGCAACTCTTCGAGGTCGTCCTGGAACCCGAAGAACTCGATGCCCATGCGACTGCCCGGCTCACGCACATAGAGAAGGTCGACGTCACTATCCGGCCCGTCAGTACCTCGGGCAACGGATCCGAACACTGACAGTTCGATGACGTCGTACTTTTCGCACAGCTCTCGAAGTTGCGGCATCAGCGCGTCGAAATCAATCGCCATCGCGTCTCCTCGAACGACACCTCGCCAGCGTGGTTTCCCAGCTTAACCTGGCGGGCAAGCGCTTTCAGCTGCCGTAGCGGGCCAGGACCGAGCTGGCTTCCTGGGAGGCGGTGCCTTCCTGGGCGAGGTGGGCCATGGCTTCCGGGATCTCGCGGCCGTGGTGGGTCATCGCCTGGGCGTAGAGGCGGCCTGCCCGGTAGGAGGAGCGGACCAGGGGGCCTGCCATGACGCCGGCGAAGCCGAGTTCTTCGGCGACCTTGGAGTGTTCGACGAATTCCTCCGGCTTCACCCAGCGGTCGACCGGGTGGTGGCGGGGGCTGGGGCGCAGGTACTGGGTGACGGTGAGGATGTCGCAGCCCGCTTCGTGCAGGTCGCGCATCGCCTCGGTGACCTCTTCGGGGGTTTCGCCCATGCCGAGGATGAGGTTGGACTTGGTGACCAGGCCTGCCGCGCGGGCGGCGGTGATCACCGCGAGGGAGCGCTCGTAGCGGAAGGCGGGGCGGATGCGCTTGAAGATGCGCGGCACCGTTTCCAGGTTGTGCGCGAGGACCTCGGGACGAGTGGAGAAGACCTCGGCCAGCTGGTCGGGGTCGGCGTTGAAGTCGGGGATGAGCAGTTCGACGCCGGTGGCGGGGTTGATGGCCTTGATGGCGCGCACGGTCTCGGCGTAGAGCCAGGCGCCGCCGTCGTCGAGGTCGTCGCGGGCGACGCCGGTGATCGTGGAGTAGCGCAGGCCCATCGACTGGACGCTCTCGGCGACACGGCGGGGCTCGTCGCGGTCGAGGGCGGCGGGCTTGCCGGTGTCGATCTGGCAGAAGTCGCAGCGGCGGGTGCACTGTTCACCGCCGATGAGGAAGGTGGCCTCGCGGTCTTCCCAGCATTCGAAGATGTTGGGGCAGCCCGCTTCTTCGCACACGGTGTGCAGGCCTTCGGATTTCACCAGGCTCTTGAGCTCGGTGTATTCGGGGCCCATGGTGGCGCGGGTGCGAATCCACTTGGGTTTGCGCTCGATCGGTGTCTCCGCATTGCGCGCTTCGATGCGCAGCAGCTTGCGTCCGGCGGGGGCAGAGGCGTCTACGGAACTCACCGGACCGACTCTACGCTCGGGGCCTGCGCGTTCGCCGGTGCGGTGGTGCGATCAATGTCATGGGGCGTGACGGGAATTTCGCCGTCGAGCGCGGCAACAATCGCGGCGGCGACGAGGGGCTCGAGTTCGGCGACGGTGACTTCGCGGCCGAGTTCGCGGGTCAGGGTGGTGACACCGGCGTCCTTGATGCCGCAGGGCACGATCGCCTGGAAGCCGTCGAGGGCGGAATTGCAGTTCAGGGAGATGCCGTGCAGGGCGACACCGCGCTGCACACGCACCCCGATCGCGGCGATCTTGCGTTCGGCGAACAGATCGGTGGCGGGCAGCCACACACCGGAACGGCCTTCGATGCGGCCGCAGGTGATGCCGAGTCCGGTGACGACCCGGATCAGTGCTTCCTCCAGGCGCCGGACGTAGTGGACGACGTCGACGGGCTCGGCGAGGCGGATGATCGGGTAGCCGACCAGCTGACCGGGACCGTGCCAGGTGATCTTGCCACCGCGGTCGACCTGCACCACCGGACTGCCGTCGATCGGCAGATCCTCGGCCTCGGTGCGGCGGCCCGCGGTGTAGACCGACGGGTGCTCGAGCAGGAGCAGCCGATCGGCGCCTTCGCCTGCGGCGCGCTGATCGGCGATCTGCCGTTGCAGCTCCCAGGCGGTGTGGTAATCGATGAGTCCGAGATTCTCGACCACGATCGGGGTCGAATCGAATCGCGCGGACGCGGTGGAGCGCGTGTCGTTCACCGTTGCGACGTTACGCCGGGGGACCGACGAGTCCAAAGGACGGTGTCAGGGTTCGACCGGGAAGGTGCGCTGCATCAGGGTGAGGTCCATCCAGCGGCCGAACTTGTGGCCTACCTCGGGGAGTTCGCCGACGGTGTGGAAGCCGAAGCGTTCGTGCAGGGTGATGGACGCGCTGTTGCCGGCTTCGATGGCGGCGATCATCGCGTGGACTCGGCCGGAATCTGTTGCGCGCGCGATCAATTCGGTGAGCAGGGTGGTGGCTACGCCGCGGCGCTGGAAGTGGTTGTCGACGTAGACGGAGTTCTCGACGGTGAAGCGGTAGCCGGATTTGGGGCGCCACTGGCCGTAGGAGGCGTAGCCGGCGATCTCGCCGTCGATCTCGGCGACGAGGATCGGCATGGCGGCGGCGGTGCGGGTGGCGAACCAGGTGAGGCGGTCGTCCAGGTCGACTTCGTCGGTGTCCCAGATCGCGGTCGAGGAGGCGATGTTGGTGTTGTGGATGGCCAGCACGGCGGGGAGGTCGGCCTTGTCGGCGTCGCGGATCAGCATCGGCTCACCCTCGGCCGACGGCGGCGGCCAGCGCGGCGCCGATGGTCGGGTGCTGGTAGGTGTACCCGGCGTCTTCCAGCACCGAGGGGATGGCGCGTTGGCCGTGCAGGATCGAGTCGGCCAGCTCGCCGACCAGGGCATGTAGGGCGAAGCCGGGGACGATGAACGGGGTCGGCCGGTGCAGCGCACGGCCGAGGGCGCGGTTGAATTCCGCGTTGGTGACGGGGGCGGGGCCCGTGGCGTTGATCGGGCCGGAGATCTCGGGGTTGGTGAGCGCGAAGACGATGGCGCCGACCTCGTCGTCGAGGGAGATCCACGGGAAGTACTGGCGGCCGCTGCCGAGGCGTCCGCCCAGGCCTGCCCAGTACAGAGGGTGCAACGTGCGGAGCATGCCGCCGTTGCGGGCCAGCACCACGGCGCTGCGGATCAGCACGGTACGAACGCCTGCCTCGGATGCCGGTTCGGTCGCGGCTTCCCAGTCCCGGCACAGCGTGGCCAGGAAACCTGTTCCGGCGGGAGAGGTCTCGTCGACGATGGCGTCACCGGTGTCTACGCCGTAGTAATGCGCGCCGCTGGCATTGACCAGCGTCGGCACTCCAGCGGCGGCGACCGCGGTGGCCAGAACGTCGGTGGGGGTGATGCGGCTGTCGCGCAGCAACTGCTTGTAACCGCCGTTCCAGCGACGATCGGTGATGCCGGCACCGCAGAGGTTCACGACCGCGTCGGCCCCGCGCAACGCCCGCTCGTCGAGCTGGGCGCGCGCGGGATCCCACGCGAATTCGTCCGGTGCGGCGGGGGTGCGCCGCACCAGACGGGAGACCTGGTGCCCGTCGCGGCGTAGTGCCGCGACGAGCGCCGTCCCGATCAGGCCGGACGAACCGGCGATGACCACCTTCATGGAATTCCTCGGCTACAGGCCGAGATCGGCCTCGAACGCCGAATCTTCCAGCCGGTGCTTGATGGTGGAGACGAACCGGCCCGCGTCGGCACCGTCGATGAGACGGTGATCGTAGGTGAGCGGCAGGTACACCATCGAGCGCACGCCGATGGACTCGCCACCGGCCTCGTCGGTCACCACTACCGGGCGCTTCACGATCGCGCCGGTGCCGAGCATGGCCGCCTGCGGCGGAACCAGGATCGGGGTGTCGATGAGCGCGCCCTCGCTACCGATGTTTGTGATGGTGAAGGTGCCGCCGGAGAGCTCGTCAGGCTTGAGGCCACCGGTGCGCGCGCGGTTGGCGATGTCGGCGATCGCGCGGGCCAGACCGGCCAGCGACAGGTCGCTGGCGTTGTGGATGACCGGCGAGAGCAGACCCTGCTCGGTGTCGACCGCGATACCCAGGTGCACCGACGCGTGGTAGGTGATCTCCTTGGTGTCCTCGTTGTAGGACGCGTTCACGTTCGGGTGCACACCGAGCGCCTCGACGACGGCCTTCGCGAAGAACGGCAGGTACGTCAGGTTGACGCCCTCGCGCGCCTTGAACGAGGCCTTAGCGAGCTGACGCAGCTGCGCGATCTTGGTGACGTCGGCCTCGTGGACCTGGGTCAGCTGCGCGGTGCTCTGCAGCGATTCGCGCGTCTTGGTCGCGGTGATCTGACGGATCCGGCTGGCCTTCTGCGTGGTGCCGACGAGAGCGGCCAGCTTCGGGGCGGCGGACTGCTTGGCCGCGGGCGCGGCAGCAGCGGCCGGAGCCGGTGCGGCGGCGGGCGCCTTCTTGGCCTCGGCGGCGGCGAGCACGTCCTGCTTGCGAATGCGGCCGCCGACACCGGAACCGGTGAGGGTCGACAGGTCGACGTTGTTCTCGTCGGCCAGCTTGCGGACCAGCGGAGTCACGTACGGGGTGCTGCCGTTGGCCGAAGCCGGGGCAGGAGCGGACGCGGGCTTGGGAGCCGGTGCCGGAGCGGGCTTCGGCGCGGGTGCCGCGGCGGCGGGCGCGGGAGCCGGGGCGGGCTCAGGTGCCGGGGTGGGCTCGGGCGCAGGTGCGGGAGCCGGTGCCGGGGCGGCGGCCGCGGGCTGACCGCTACCGATCACACCCAGCTGACCACCCACATCGACGACGTCGTCTTCCTGCGCCGTGATCTCGAGCAGCGTGCCCGCGACCGGCGAAGGGATCTCGGTGTCGACCTTGTCGGTGGACACCTCGAGTAGCGGCTCGTCGACGGCGACGGTGTCGCCCACGGCCTTGAGCCAGCGGGTCACAGTGCCTTCGGTGACCGACTCGCCCAGTTCGGGCATCGTCACGGGCGTGCCGGATCCGGCGGACGCGGCAGCCGGGGCGGGGGCCTCGGCGGCAGGGGCCTGCGCGGCGGGCGCGGACTCGGGTGCGGGGGCCGGCTCGGGGGCGGCGGGTGCGGCAGCAGGCTCAGGTGCGGTGGCGGGGGTTTCGCCGGCATCGCTGATCACGCCGAGTTCACCGCCGACCTCGACGATGTCGTCTTCCTGGGCGACGATCTTGGAGAGCACGCCCGCGGTCGGCGACGGGATCTCGGTGTCGACCTTGTCGGTGGAGACTTCGAGCAGCGGTTCGTCGACCTCGACCGTGTCTCCTTCCTGCTTCAGCCACCTGGTCACCGTGCCCTCGGTGACGCTCTCACCAAGGGCTGGCATCTGGACGGAGAAGGCCATGTCCTCTGACTCCTGTCGAGTGTGTACCCGGCGGACATCCGTCGCGGGTCGCGGCTTTCGTCCACCCCGCCGGTCTCGGCGGAGCACCCGGGAAACGTTGGTTCTTGTTCCGGCAACCATCCTTGCACTCGTCCGTCGCGGGTGTAGCGCAGGGCGGCGATCCGGGCGAAGCTGGCACCATGGAATGTACGGCGGTGAGCAGAATTCCGCCGGAATGGAGGAGGTCGAGCCTGATGGGTTTGCTGGATCGTTTCCGTGGTGGGCGCGGTGCGCGCAGGTCAGTCGCTCGCGAGAGCGCGTCGGAGGTGAGCGCCCTGGCGGACTGGGCGCGGACGCGGCGTGGAGTCGAAGCGTTCATCGAACCCAAAACGACTGTGACTGATGTCACAGCGGTGCTGGTGGCCGCCGACGGTGAATGGACCCGCCGCATCGTGGGTGAGAAGGGCGCGCGCCGGTTGGCCGGTGTGTTGAAGATTCCGGTCTACGACGTCAACCGCACCGGATACCCGCAACGCATGCGCGACTTCGATGCCCGCCGCCGCATCGAGGAGCGGCGGGCTCGCGAAGCCGAGCTGGGGGAGTGACTACTCCGCGCCGATCTCCTCGATCACGGTGATCAGTGTGCGCACCGGGACCCCGGTGCCGCCCTTGCCGATATAGCCGAACGGGCCACCGGTGTTGTAGGCCGGACCTGCGACATCCAGGTGCGCCCACGGCAAGCCCTCCGGCACGAATTCCTTGAGGAACAGTGCGGCCGAGAGCATGCCGCCCCAGCGGTGCGGTGCGACATTTGCCAGGTCGGCGACCTTGGAGTTGATGTCGGCGCGCAGCTCCGCGGGAAGTGGCATCGCCCAGCCGTTCTCACCGACCGAACGCGAGATCGCGGCGACGCGGTCGCGGAACTCCTCGGTGCCCATCACGCCCGGAGTGCGGGTGCCGAGCGCGACCATCTGCGCGCCGGTGAGGGTGGCGACGTCGATCAGGTAGTCGGGCTCGTCCTCGACCGCGCGCACGATCGCGTCGGCCAGGATGAGGCGGCCCTCGGCGTCGGTGTTGATGACCTCGACGGTGGTGCCGCCGTACTGGGTGAGCACATCGCCGGGGCGCTGCGCGGTAGCCGATGGCATGTTCTCGGCCATCGGGACGGTCGCGGTGACGGTGACCGGCAGGCCGAGGCGCCCGGCCAGCAGTACGGTCGCGATGACCGCCGCGGCACCTGCCATGTCGGAGGTCATGTTCTCCATGTTGGCGGCGGGTTTGATCGAGATGCCACCGGTGTCGAAGGTGATGCCCTTGCCGACGAGCGCGATCTTCTTCGGGCCGCCCGCGTAGGTGATCCGGATCAGTCGCGGCGGGCGCGAGGAGCCCTGGCCGACGCCGATGATGCCGCCGTAACCGGCTGCGGCGAGAGCGTCTTGCTCGAGTATCTCGACCTCGAGGCCCGCTGCCTCGGCGAGTGCCCGGGCCCGCTCGGCGAACTCGGCGGGGTAGAGCGCGCTCGGCGGGGTGTTGACGAAATCGCGTGCGGTGGCGATGGCTTCGGCGACCAGCTGGGCGCGCAGCAGGTCGAGGGTGCCGAATTCCGGTGCGGGAACCAGCAATTCGAGGCGGACCACCGGGCGCTCGTCCGGCTTGGGCGCGCTCTTGGACTTGAAGGTGGAGAAGGTGTACGCGCCGAGGTAGAAACCTTCGGCCGCGGCACCCAGATCGATACCGGACAGGGTGGTGGCGACGAGTTCGGTACCGCTGAGCGCGCGCCCGGCGACACCGGCACTGCGGCGCACCTGTTCGGCGTCGATCTTGTCGGCCGCGCCGAGTCCGACCGCGAGCACGCTGGTGACGTCGGCAAGCGCCGACGGCGCGGGCACCCTGGTCAGTTCCTCGGGCTTGCCCTTGGCGCCCACCGAGCCCAGAGCGTCCAGCAGTTCCGCGCGAACCTCGGCGGTGAGCACGTCGCCGAACAGGTCGGCGGGGACGATGGCCGGTCCGTTCTCCGACGAGGTCAACCCGATCACCAGCACGTCGGTGTCCGGGGCGATGGTTTCGGTGCGCGCCAATTCCGGTCCGAGCGAACGATCTGCAGCAGCTGTCATTGCCCCAGGTTATTCGGTCGCTATCGGTGCTCGCATCACGAGTCCGGGTGTGCGGGTGTGCGGTGCGCATGGTCGGCGGTCGCAGGAATACCGGGAATTACTGGACAATACTGGTAGCTGTGGATACGCTCCGACTCGTGACGGACTCGGCCGAGGAGCTGGAGGTGCGCATCTCCGGTTTGCGGGCGCAGGTGCGACGGGCCGCTGCCGGTGGGGATCGGGCGGGGGCTCGGCAATTGCGCGCGGAACTGCGTCGGGCCGAATTCGCTTGGGATGCCGCGGTTCTCGGGTCGATGCCGGACGAGGCCGCCCAGGCGCCCGGGGTGCCGGTGCGCGAACACGTGCATCGCGCGTTGACCTTGCTGTCGGTGCCGTCCTCGCCGAAATTGGTACTCGCGACGCATGACGCGTTCTTCTCCGGCGAGCTGCTGCCCGCTCGGCTCACGAGTCTGCGTCGGGACGAGGAACGTTCCTTCCGGTCGGCACCGTATGCGCGCCCGTACTACCTGTGCGCCGCGCTCACCACCGATCTGCTCGCGCCGGCCCGTGGGTTGATGGCGGTGAGTTCGTGGCCACTGGAAAGGCGGATGGTCGGTCCGTTGAGTCCGCGGGTGGGGCTGCTGGTTTCGGCTATTCGCTTGGCCGAACATCTTTCGGCGCAGCCTGCGGGGGAAACGGCTGGATTGCGCGTACTGTGGCGGCTCGCCGTGTCGATTCCTGGCATCTGCACCGCCCCGGATTCGCTCGACCCGGTGACAGTGATCGAGGCCGCGCGGCGTGAGCTGGCGGTGCACGAGGACGAGGACGCGCGGCAGCGCCGCGCGGCCGCGCGACGGGCAGCGGATCAGCTGGCGGATCCGGCCGCACAACTATTCGGTGTTCGGCTCGGCGTAGCCGATCGGCGACGAATCGAGGTGGAATGAGCACTCTCGCAGCACAGTTGGACCGGTTGCGCGGACAAGCCCCCGCGACCAGGCACAATGCCCGCACCATCGCCGCGCTGACGGCCAATCCCGGCTGTGCCCGCCGCGCCCTGCTCGACGCGGCCGCGGTGGATAAGACCGTGATCGCCCAATCGCTGGGATTCCCACCACAATTCGGTCAGTCCCAGTTCGCCATCACGCGCGGCAATGCTTTCGAGTCGATGGTCAAAGCGAACGGTTGCGCGGAATTGCTCGCCTTGTTGCGCGAGAAACTGGGCTTCACGATTCCCGAAGTCGCCTACCACGACCTGAATTCGGTGGGGGAGAACACCGGCAACGCGGTGCGCTACCAACGCACCAGGCAATTGCTGAAGAGCACGATCGCGGCGGGCGAGGGCACCCTGTTCGATCACCCCATGCTGCGGCTCGATATCGCCGGTGCCACCGCCTATCTCGAACCCGATGTGGTGGCCGTGCAGTTGGACGGCAAGTTCCATGTGGTGGAGGTCAAGGCATTCCCGGTGATCGACGGGCAGGCCGATCCGGCACAGGTGGCGGCGGCCGCGCGACAGTCGGCGGTGTATGTGATCGCCTTGCGCGAGTTGATGGCCGAGATCGGCGAGCCGCCGGAGATCGTGTCGCACAATGTGATTCTGGTCTGCGCGAAGGACTTCTCGAATCGGCCGACCGCCGAACTCGTCGATCTGCGCAAGCAGCTCGCCGTGGTCTCGCGTCAATTGACCAGGCTCACCGCGATTCCCGATTTGCTCGACCTGTTGCCGCCCGAGGCCACGTTCGCGCCGGGGGAGAACCTGGAGAAGACGATCGCCGCGATTCCGGCTCGCTACGCGCCCGAGTGCATGTCGAGTTGTGAGCTCGCGTTCGCCTGCCGCGACGAGGCCCGCACCTGTGGCTCGGTGGACGCGCTCGGGCGCGGGGTGTGCGATGTGGTGGGTGGCATCGACAACATCCACACGGTCCTCGGCCTGGCCGACGGGACACTGGAACCGGGCCCCGAGCACGCCGACATCACCGCGATGCTGCGGACCGCGCACCGGCTGCGGTGGGAGATCGCCGGATGAGCGTGCTGGCGGCCCTGGCCAAGGCCGAGGCCGTGCGAGCGGGCCGTGCGCAGGCGACCGCGGCGGTGCGCCACCTCCATCTCGCCGAGCGGCCGCTGGTCGCCGTGCCGTTGCGGCTGGCGGGCGAGGCGGCGGCGCCGGTGGCGATCATGATCGGCACCTCGCCCGGCGACCAGAACGTCTTGACGGTGCCCCAGCCTCGCGACCGGGTACTGCGATTGCGGTTCATCGAGCAGTTGGCTGATGTTGTGCTGCCCTATCTTTCGACGTTTCTCGTCGACACCGAGGAACTCACCAGCAAGGCGGGCGAGACCTACACGCGGTGTCTGGACGCTCCGCAGATATGGACGCCCAATCCCGGTGGCGTGAATTTCCTGAAGCTGCTCGGGCGTTCGGTGCGGTTTCACCGTGTCGACGGGGACAACCCGGTGCCGGAGTCGATTCCGCTGCTCGGGCGCTGGCTCACCTGGTTCGGTGATCGGGCCGAACATCCCGGTTCGGCGGTGCTGCCCGCGATGACGTCGGCGCTGTCGGCGCACTGGGCATCGGGCCAATCCACGCTCGAAGACGGCAATCTCGCGGCGCTGCTCGGTTGGATCGATCCGCCGCCCGGGTTCACCGGCGCGCAGGCCGCCGCCCTGGCCGAGGATCCGCTGCTGTCGCCGCCCGCGGGTCCGGCCACCGATCCCGGATTCGACAACGAAGAACTCGCGCCGTTGATCGCCGCCTACAACGCCGCACCCGACGACTCGGCCAGATCTGTCGCTGCCGAACGGCTCGAGCGCTCCCTGCGTGGCCAGCTCGAACCCACCTGGCAGCTGATGTGGCGGTCGATCGAGCTGCTGAGCGCACTCGGGGAAGGTGCCAGCGTCGAGAACCGGTGGACCGACGATCGCGGTGCCTTCTCCCGCTTCGCCGCCGATGTCGCAGAGGGGATTCCGCAGGCCCGCCGCGATTCCGCCGTCCCCGCGGTGCGCAGGCTACTCGAGCGGGAACGGGCTTTGGAAGCCTTGCGGGGGCAGTGTGCTTTCGATGATCCGCTGCTCATGCTCGAACATCGCGTGAGTGGCGCCGCTTTTCGCGGCACCGTCGTGCACAGTGAACCGGAGCGCCTCGACCGGTCGGGGTCGCGTCCGAAACTGCGCCCGCACATCCACCTTCGCACCACCGATCCGTTCATCGCGGTGGTCGGTGAGGAACTGACGTGCGTCGAACGGCCGAAACAGACCGGACTTGTTGTCGAAATCGATGGCGACACCATGATTCTCGAACTGTCCGGCGGGATGGGACGCAAACTCATCGCCGAACCGGGCAGTGTCCCCGCCGAAGGCGATGACCTCGGTTTCGCCCGCTTCACACCGGCGCCGTTCAACGGGATGCTGAATTTGCCCGCGCGCGAGGAGACGCCGTGGACGCACGGTGGTCCGCCGCCGGAATGGACGCCGCCGACCGACGACGAGGGGGAACAACTCCAGTGACCACACCGGACGAGGCCGTCGCGGGAATTCTCACCGACCTGCGCGACGAGAGCCATCGCGCGATCGTGGTCGACTCCCCACCGGGAGCGGGCAAATCCACGCTGGTCGTGCGCGCGGCCCGCCAGCTCGCCGAGGACGGCGATCAGCGGATGATCGTCGCCCAGACCAACGAGCAGGTCGACGACCTCATCGACCGCTTGGCCATCGCCGACCCCGAGCTGCGGATCGGGCGGTTGTCCAGTGCCGCCTACGTGGTGAGCGACCGTGTCGACCGGCACGGCAATGTCCGGGTCGCCAAGCAGCCGGGCGACCTCGAGGATCGAACCATCGTCATCGGCACCGCGGCCAAGTGGGCCACCATCAGCGAGGGCAGCTGGTCGCACGCGATCATCGACGAGGCGTACCAGATGCGCTCGGACATGTTGTTGCGCATCGCGAATCGGTTCGATCGTGGCCTGTTCGTGGGTGATCCTGGCCAGCTCGATCCGTTCGCGACCGTCGAGACCGCGCGCTGGGCCGGTCTCACCTGGGATCCGACCATGAGTGCCGTCAGCGTGATGCTGGCCAACAACGACAACATCCCCACCCACCGGCTGCCGGTGTCCTGGCGCCTGCCCGCCACCGCGGCGCCGGTGGTGTCGACAGCGTTCTATCCCTTCACCGCATTCCAGTCCGGCACCGGTTTCGGTGACCGGCGCATGGACTTCACCACCCGCGGCATGGGTGGACCGATCGACTCGGTGCTGGAGGAGGCGGCCGAATCCGGCTGGGGCTGGTACGAATTGCCCGCCCGGCACACCCTGCGCACCGACCGGGAAGCCGTTGCCGCGATCGCCGCGATCGCGGCCCGGCTGATCGAACGCGGCGCTAACGCCCACTCCGAATCCGGCAGCCATCCGGTGACCACCGACCGGGTCGCGATCGGCACCGCACACCGCGACCAGGCCGACGCCATCCGCACCGCCCTGCGCGGTACCTGCGCCGAACCTGTCACCGTCGACACCGCCAACCGTCTCCAGGGGCGCGAATACGACGTCACCCTGGTGCTGCACCCACTCTCGGGGCGCCGCGACGCCAGCGCCTTTCACCTGGAGGCAGGCCGACTCTGCGTGCTGGCTTCCCGGCACCGCCACGCCTGCATCCTCGTGGGCCGCGCGGGAATTCCGGAACTCCTCGACGCGCACCCCTCCGCCGACCCGGTCCATCTCGGGGTCCCGGTGAAGTTCCCCGACGGCTGGGAGGCGAATCAGGCTGTGCTGAGCCACTTGTCGAGCCATCGCGTCCGCGCGGCGGCGCAAGAGAGACACGCGTGACGCCGCGCTGAATCCCGACGGTTCCCGCGAGGATATGGCAGCGTGTCCGCTACACAGTCACCCTGCGTCGCGGCGCTCGACGAGTCGCCCGGGTGGTGCCGACGGCGCGGGTCCTAGCTCAGCTTGGCCGCGAGCCGTTTCGCGTTCATGTAGCCGATCGCCTCGATGGTGACCATCGGGTTCACGCCGGGCGCGGTGGGGAAGCTCGATCCGTCGGCCACCACGATGTTCGGCACATCCCAGGTGGCGCCGTCCGGGTCGGTCGCCGAGAGCTCCGGCGTGCCGCCCATCCTGGCCGAGCCCATGATGTGCAGGGCGCCCATCGAACACCGGCCGGGCCCGTAGCCCGCCTTCGCGGCGGCGGCGTCGAACTCCGCCAGCGAGCCGCGCGTACCCGGCTCGAACGAGACACCCGCCTGGTGTCCCGAGTAGATCCGTTGCGCGCCAGCGGCTTCGAGCACCGAGGCCGCGCCGACGATGCCGGTGTGCAGATGGTGGGCGTCGTAGCCGGACAGCCGGTACCTCACCACCGGTTCACCGCTGCCGTCGATCGACACGGTGCCGGGATCCCGGTCGCGGGTGATGACGCCGACCGAGCTCGTTCGCGCGAAATCGAGCAGGCGGGTGCGATATTCGGCCGCGCCACGCCAGCTCATGAACCCGGTCGCCAGGCCGGGGTGATTGGGCCCGGTCTCGTAGATGACGCCGTACCCGTTGCCGTCGAGATTCGCGTGATGTCTGCTGATCCGGGCCTGCAGCGCGCCCTCCCACGGCCTGATCTCCTCCTCGAACACCCCGAACACCGCGGCGGCCGGATGCAGCCGCAGATGCTGTCCGATGTTGTTGTTGCGCAGGCCGGATCGTCGCAGCAGCGCGGGCGTCTGGATCGCGCCCGCGGCGACCACGACCGCCTTGGCACGGACGGTGATCTCGACTCCGGTGGCGGTGAGCGCCGAAACAGATTCGGCCCGACCAGCTTTCACGGTGATCGCGCGGACATCGGCGTCGACCACAAGGCGCGCGCCGTGCTCGGCCGCATCGGCGAGCCAGGTCTTGGTCGCCGACTGCTTGGCGCCGAGCCGACAGCCGTAACCGCAACGTCCACACTCGATTCCGGCATCGCAGGCATCGCTGACATTGCGCGGCAACGTATCCACATCCCAGCCGAGCGCACGCGCGCCGCGTTCGAGAATGCCGTCGCGCGCCGAGAGCGGCGATTTGCGGTCGGTGACGCTGATCCGCTTCTGCACCGCGGCCAGCGCGTCACCGAATTCGTCGGAGGCGAACTGCGCGAGGCCGGACTCGGCCCATTCGGCGCGGACCGAGTCGGGGGTCGGCAGCGAGGTGCTCCAGTTGACCACGGTGCCGCCGCCGAGGCAGGTGCCCGCGACGAGGGTGATCTGGCCTTCCGCCGACGCGGCGGGGCCGGGTGCGTACAGGGTGGTCAGCGCGTCGAGTTCGCCGTTGCCGAAATCCTCGTCGTCGTAATAGTTTCCGCGTTCGAGCACGATCACGTCGAGGCCCGCTTCGGCCAGCACCGCCGCCGCGGCGCCACCACCGGCGCCGGAGCCGACCACCACGACATCGCAGTCGAGCGCGGTGGATTCGGCGAACCGCAGTGGCGAGAGCGGCGGTTTCGGGGCGGTCTCGAGGCGCCCGACCGGCGCCGGGTAGCCGATCTCCTGCCACAGCGGATTCGCCCCGGTGGGACCGGGACTCACGGTGTAGGCGAGCAGCGAAGCCTGCTTCAGCGCCTGGAAGATCGCCCGGGCCGGGGCGAGACCGGAATCGGCGAGGCGCAGCAGGGCTGCCTCGCGCTGCTGCGGCGAGAGCGTGGAGAACCGGCGCGGGCCGCTGCCGGTGAGCAGGCCGAAGACGCGAGAGTCCCACAGTCCCAACAACATTGCCAGCTGCTTCGTTTCGGCTTCGCGGAGATTGCGCGCCAGGATGCGCAAGATCGTGTCGACCGCGCCGATCTCGGTCGCGGCGGGCAATCCGAGTCCGTCGCCGGGGAGAAACGTATCGCAGATCATGCCCAGCGCGGCCCGCTGTTCGGCTGTCGGATCCATGCGGAAACCACCCCTTTTCACTCTGGGGTGAGTTCTATCACGGGACACGTGACCGCGCTGGGAGTCAACGGGTTTCGGGCTCGGCAGCGTTTACCCCGCCCGACCGTCGCGATCAGTCGGCGGTGAATTGGATCGTTTTCAGCGACGGAGTCGCCAGGTCGATATCGGCCTTGATGATCGACCGCGCCGCCGAGTCGTTGCGGTACGCGGTGAGCTGATAGCGGCCGGGTTGCAGTCCGCGGAAACTCACCTGGCCGTTGGCGCCGGTGGACATGTGCCGGTGAACAGTGTCGCCACACGCGTCGAAGCCGGTGAGGACGATCTTTCCGCCCGCGATCGGCTTCCGGTCGGTCGCGGTGATCAGCACCGCGTCGATCTGGCCCGCTGCCGCCGGGGTAGCCGCGCGGACTCCCCGGTCGTTCTGACGCGCCTGTCGTACCTGTTCGCAGGGCGCCGCGTCCTGCGCGATCGAGTCGTCGGCGCCGGGGTGCGCCACCGCGCTGCCCACCGCCGACCCCATCAGAGCTGTTGCCGCCAAACCGATCGCCAAACACTGGGAAATGACAAACCGTGGCATCGCGCCGTCTTCCTCCTGCTTCTCGCCGGACATGAAAGTGCACTTCGACATTGCTGAGGTAACGCTGCGGCGGCAACAATACTGACGGGAATTCCGTCGCTGAAACCGGTGTTCCATAGAGGCGGTTGTGGCCGATCTGTGCGACCGTTGAGCCCTCATGAAGGAGGATGTGTGAGCGACACTCGTAAGGCGATTCTGGCCGGTGGATGCTTCTGGGGCATGCAGGATCTGATCCGTCGCAGGCCCGGCGTGCTGGCCACCAGGGTCGGCTACACCGGCGGGACCAACGACAATCCCACCTACCGCAATCATCCGGGCCACGCCGAGGCCGTCGAGATCGAATACGACCCGGCGCAGACCGATTACCGCGCGTTGCTCGAGTTCCTGTTCCAGATCCACGATCCGACCACCAAGGATCGCCAGGGCAACGATCTCGGTGACAGTTACCGTTCCGCGATCTTCTATCTCGACGACGATCAGCGCCGTATCGCGCTCGATACCATCGCCGATGTCGACGCCTCGGGGCTGTGGCCGGGCAAGGTCGTCACCGAGGTGACCCCGGCGAGCACGTTCTGGGACGCCGAGCCCGAGCACCAGGACTACCTGATTCGCTACCCCGACGGCTACACCTGCCATTTTCCGCGCCCCGGCTGGAAACTCCCGAAGCGCGAGAACACCGGCAAGTAGCGTTTTCCATATGTCATGATCGGCTGTGTCGGCGTGACCGTGACGTCGGATCGGAGTACTCATATGAGCGGCATCGGCCGTCTCGAACGATGAGGGGAAGCGATTCGGATGACATATGGACAGCAGCAACCCGGTTATCCCCCGGCAGGACCGACGCTCGGTGTCGGTGACGCCATCGGATACGGCTGGACGAAATTCAAAGACAACGCGCTCGTGTGGATCGGGATGGTGGTCATCGCCTTCCTGATCCAGGCGGTGATCAGCTTCCTGTTCGGGCTCGGAAACACCGGCGACACCGATTCCGACGGCGGTGTCAGTTTCGGGTTCGGGCTCTGGCAGATTCTCGGCACCATCGTGAGCACCGTGATCGGATATCTGATCTCGGCGGCGTTCGTGCGTGGCGCGCTGCACGAAACCGATGGGAACAAGCCCGGATTCGGGTCGTTCTTCAAGTTCACCAATGTGGGTGCGGTGATCGTGGCCGGCCTGCTGGTCGGTCTGGCGACCGGTATCGGCCTGCTGCTGTGCATTATTCCGGGCCTGGTCGTCGCATTCTTCACCTGGTGGACAATGCAGTTCGTGATCGACCGCGACCAAGACGGTGTCACCGCGATCAAGTCGAGTTTCTCGGCGATCTCGAGTAACGCGGGAACGTTGCTGCTGCTGGCACTGGCGCTGTTCGGTATCAATATCGTCGGTGCGCTGCTCTGCGGCCTCGGCCTGCTCGTCACCGTCCCGTTGACGATCATCGCCTCGACCTATGCGTACCGGGTCGTCACCGGTGGGCCGGTCGCTGGTGCGCCGACCACTCCTGAGCCGGGCTACCCGCAGCAGTACGGTGGGCCCGCGGGCGGATTCGGTGGGCAGCCGGGGTACGGCGGTCCGGAAGGCGGGCAGGGTTTCGGCCCCGGGTACGGCGATCCTCGAGGTGGACAGGGTTACGGCGGGCCGGGTTACGGCGGCCCCGCTGGTGGGCCGGGTTACGGCGGCCCCGCTGGTGGGCCCGGTTACGGTGGTCCGGGCGCTGGTGGTCCGGGTTCCGGTGGTCCCGGGTACCCCGACGGTCCTGATCTGGGCAAGCCCGGTGATCAGGGCTGGGGACCCGAAGGCAACCGCTGAGGGGTTGATCGGCGAGGGGCGTGCGATGTCGTTCATCGCACGCCCCTCGTGCTGTTCACTCGCAGCCGATGCCGTCCCCGTCGCGGTCGAGGCCGTAGTCATCGGGGCCGATCACCTTCACCCGGCCCGTGTAGACGGGGCCGTTGCCGTTGCCACCCTCGCAATCGACATCGCTGACGATGGGCAGGCACGGGGTGTAGGAGTCGTGGCAGTTCGAGGGCTGCGCTGCTGCCACGGTCGGTGTGGCGATCGCGAACGCGAAGGCCGCGATGGCGGCGGAACCCAGGGTTACGGCGAATTTCATTGTGCTCCATTCAACTGTCTAGCGGCGCACAGTGTTTCACGGGTAGGTGATTTGTCGGAAATTTGCTTGTCGGTACCTGTCGGTAGCATCGGGGGATGTCGAACGAGGGGGAATGATGCGGGGGAAATGGCGGGCGTGGTCGTGGTGGGTGCGTGGTGCGGTGATCGCGCTCGTGCTGGTTGTCGTGGTGTCCTTACCGGTGGCGGGGGTGGTGACGGCCCTGCTGGTGTACAACATCGGCGATCAGTCCGAACAGGCGCGGACCCGAGGCAAAGACGCGGTCTGGCTGGGGCATGCCTGGGTGGACGGGCGCAAGACCGATGCCGATATCGACGGGCTCGTGAAGTTGCTGGCAGGTACCGGAGTCCGGGATCTGTATGTGCACACGGGGCCGTTGGAGCACGACGGGAGTCTGCGCGACGAGCTGGCGCCGCGGGCGCAATGGTTCGTCGATGCGGTGCACGCGCGATTACCGGGGATTCGGGTGCAGTCGTGGCTGGGTGACGTCGTCCAGCCCGAATTCGATGGGCT
Source organism: Nocardia sp. IBHARD005 (assembly GCF_052814245.1). Taxonomy (NCBI): domain Bacteria; kingdom Bacillati; phylum Actinomycetota; class Actinomycetes; order Mycobacteriales; family Nocardiaceae; genus Nocardia; species Nocardia sp. IBHARD005. The sequence continues at coordinate 5,744,401 of NZ_CP199935.1, read as the reverse complement.
GGACGTGGAATCGGCGGCCTCGCGCGAGCGAGTAGTGGCATCGGCACGGCGGGTGCTCGCCTACGGATTCGACGGCGTGCACTACGACCTCGAACCCGTTCGGTCGGGGTCGCCGGGGTTTCTCGCGTTACTCGACGCGACGCGGGCCGTGACCTCGGCGGCGCGCGTTCGGCTGTCGGTGTCGGCACCGGTGATCGATCCGCTGCCGGGTTTGCATTCGGTGGGGCTGGCGGTCGCCGATCACGGAAAATGGTGGAGCCAGGCTTATTTCGCTGAGGTGGCGCGTCGATCCGATCAGGTGGCGGTGATGTCCTATGACACGGCGATGCCTACGCGGGCGCTGTACAGCGGGTACGTGGCGCAGCAGACTCACCTGGCCGCCGAGGTGACCCCCGACGGTGTCGACCTGCTGATGGGCGCCCCCGCGTTCTGGGCCGACGACCCGGGTCATCACGGAGCCGCCGAGACCGTTGCCGCGGCGGTGCGGGGAATTCGCCTCGGCCTGACCCGGACCGACGTGAGCCGAACGAACTTCGGCGTGGCGATGTACGTGGATTTCGCTGCCACACCGCAGGATTGGGCCGACTATCGAAGAGAGTGGTGTCGGATGGCCGACTGAATTTCCGATCGCGCCGAGCTACCGGATCGGGCTGGGCCGCAGCCGCCTGGTCGTCGCGCGCCGAACTATTCCGTGGGAGAGGAGCTGATGGCGGGCGCGCAGATCTCGGTCAACCATGGGTGGTCGGGGTGGAGCTGGGTCAGCCACGAGTTCAGGCGGGCGAGCCGGTGCTCCGGGAGCAGTGGGACGACGCGGTGGAAGTCGCTGTCGTCCTTGGGCCGGTTGGCTTTTGCCTTGAACAGCAGCACGACCTCGGGAATCAGATACGGAATCCCAGTGGTCGTGGTGCGGATGAGTTCGGTGTACGGGAGGGTGATGGCTGGGTCGCGGCGGCAGATCCAGGTCTCGCCGTCGTGCGGCTCGCGGAACACGTCGAGGTGGAACGCGCCGGTGAAAGGGTCACGGAGCCAAGTTTGGTGGAGGTCGGGGCGGGTTGCGGCCGAGGAATAGGGCCAGAGCCTGCCCTCGCCCACGATGTCCCACTCGTACTCGGGGAACGCGGCGGCGATCTGCGGGAAATCCGTTCGGGGAACGGTGATTTCGATGTCGTCATGGGCTCGGGAGATGGCGCCGGCGAACAGGTCGAGGGCCCAGCCGCCCGCGACGGCCCACGGTGCGGGACAGGTCGCGAGGCGGGCGGCGACCACGCTCGGGGTCCACGGGTCCCAGCGACGGTCGGCTTCGGTTGCGGTGATCGGACGTCCACCGTCCGGCGAGCTCATCTCTCCATCCTCGGCACCGGTGGCTCGGGGCGCAAGGTTGTTGTGGGCGATGGTGATCGAGACGAGACGGGTTTGTGAGGAAGTCAGCGGCGGCGATCGGTGAGCCAGGCCAGTGGCCTGCGGTGGTGGGGGCGTGGCCGGCTTTCCCAGCGGGGGTTGTCCTCGTCGCGGCGGTAGACCGGGATGCGGCCTGCTATGGCGAAGCGGAAAGTGGTTGCGATGCCGACTACTTCGCCGTCGGCGGCTACGGCGACGGGGGTTTTCGAGGTGACGGTGAGTGCGTGCATCTGGCGTTCGCCGTAGACGCGGCTGTGGCCGATGGCGGCGAGCATCAGGGCGATGACGGCGCGGGTGCGGGAGAAGCGGACGTCGGCGCGTAGCCAGCGGACGTCGAGGAGGCCCTCGTCGAGGTGGGAGCGGAAGGCGGGCACAGCGCCGTGCGGGTGGTAGGGGCCGTTGCCGATGAACAGGAACCACATGTCGTGCCAGCGGTCGTCGAGCCGGATGTGGATCGGTTCCGCGCGGTGCAGGGTGACGACGAGGGCCGCGGCGAAGGCGGGCCACTTGCCCCAGCGGTCTTCCCACTTCTCGCGCAGGCGTACCAGCTCAGGGTAGGCGCCGATGCTCGCGGTGTTGATCCAGTGGTGGGTGTGCGGGCCGTCGGAGGTGTCGAATTCGACTGCGGCGATGTCGACTTCGACAGCCTCGCCGGTGCCGGTGGCGTCGGCTACCTCGCGCAGGTCGTAGACGCCGAGGTCGCGGGCGAAGTGATTCAGGGTGCCCGCGGGGATGACGACCAGCGGCAGGTTGTTGCGGACCGCGACGGCGGCTGCCGCGGCGATGGTGCCGTCGCCGCCCGCGGCGCCGACCGCGAGAACCGAGGTGCGGCCATTTGCCGGGCGGGCCGCGATGTCGTCGGTCGGGAGGTCTGAGGCGTCGTCGCCGATCGCCCCGCCGGCAGCGACCGCCCCGCCGGCAGCGGCGTCGTCGCCGATTGCCCCGCCGGCAGCGGCGTCGACGGCTTCCTGTAGCAGTTCGACGGCGTCACGGCCGGGCTCGGTGCGCACCAGCGTCGCCGCTGGCAGTGCCTCGGCGATGTCGTCGGTGGGGTCGTAGCTGGAGTCACCCGAGCGCGGATTCACCAGCAGCAACAGACCTTTGCCATCGGCGAGGATCGGGGCGTCGTGCACGACGTGCGCGTCGGCCTCATCGGATTCGCGGATCGGCCACCAGCGGCGGGTAGTGAGCGCCACCGCGGTGCCGACGCTCGCGCCGACCAGCACGTCGGACGGCCAGTGCGCGCCGGTGTGGATGCGTGAATAGGCAACAGCGGCGGCCACCGGCGCCACGGCGAGCGCGGTGCGCGGACTCTCCAGGGCGACGGCGGTGGCGAAGGCCGCGGCATTGGCGCTGTGGCCGGACGGGAAGGACGACGACACCGGCGCGGCGACCAGCCTGCGGCCGAGCGGCATCAGTTCGGCCGGCGGCCGCCGGCGCGGGATCAGCGTCTTGAGCACGAGGTTCACGACGAAGCTGCTGCCACCCAGCGCGATGACGCCGCGCAGGGCGGCCCGTCGTGGCGGACCCGGCTTCACCGCGAGCGCCGCTGCGACGGCCAGCCACAGGCCGCCGGTGTTGGCCGATCTGGTCAACCGCAGCATGCCGCGATCGGCTGCCGATTCCGGTATGCGGGACACCGCTCGGCTCATCGTGTCGTCCATCCGGGCGACATGGCCGAACCGGGCGCGGGGCAAATCACTCACAGACAGAACCCTACCGCCGTTGAGCGTCACTATCTTTCGACGCGGACAGCGTGAGCCATGCACCCCTCGACGGCGGGGTGGCGTGGTCCATGTCGACAGGCCATACTGTCGCACCGGGATCGAGGGCGGGTTGCAGTCCGCGGTGGCGAGCAGCGCGGGGGCAGGATGCGGCAGCGACGCCGCCCGATAAACTCGGCCCATGACCGACACCGCGCTGCTCGAGGGCCCCATCCACGCTGTTCATGTCGAGCTCGGAGCCACCTTCGCGCCGTTCGGCGGGTGGGAGATGCCCGTGCAGTACGGCGGCACGGTCGGCGAGCACACCGCGGTCCGCACCACGGTCGGGCTGTTCGATGTGAGCCACCTCGGCAAGGCGACGGTCGCGGGGCCGGGTGCCGCGGCGTTCGTGAACTCGGCGCTGACCAACGACCTGAGCCGGATCCGGCCGGGAAAGGCGCAGTACACGCTGTGCTGTGCCGAAGACGGCGGCGTGATCGACGACCTGATCGCCTACTACGTCAGCGACGACGAGGTGTTCCTCGTGCCGAACGCGGCGAACACGGCAGCGGTGGTCGCGCAGCTGCGGACGGTGGCGCCGGCGGGGATCACCGTGACCGACCAGCATCGCGACTACGCGGTGTTCGCGGTGCAGGGACCCAAGGCCACCGAGGTGCTGGCCGCCCTCGGCCTGCCCACCGAGATGGAGTACATGGCCTACGCCGACGCCGAGTGGGAGGGCAGGCCGGTGCGGGTGTGCCGGACCGGCTACACCGGCGAGCACGGCTTCGAGCTGCTGCCGAAGTGGGCCGACGCGGAGCCGGTGTTCCGCGCCCTGATCGCCCGGGTCGAGGCGGCCGGTGGCCAGGCGGCCGGGCTCGGCGCGCGCGACACACTGCGCACCGAGATGGGCTACCCGCTGCACGGGCACGAACTGTCCCTCGACATCAGCCCGAACCAGGCCCGCACCGGCTGGGCCGTCGGCTGGAAGAAGCCGGAATTCTGGGGCAAGGCCGCGCTGGAGCAGGAGAAGGCCGACGGCCCGCGCCGCACGCTGATGGGGCTCAAAGCGCTCGATCGCGGCGTGCTGCGGCAGGGCCAGACCGTGCTGCGCGATGGCGAGCCGGTGGGCGAGACCACCTCGGGGACGTTCTCACCGTCGCTGAAGGTCGGCATCGCGCTGGCACTGCTCGACACCGACGCGAAGCTGGAACCCGGCGACGAGGTGGAGGTCGACGTGCGCGGACGCAAGCTGCGCGCGACGGTCGTCAAGCCGCCGTTCGTCGACACCAAGACGAAGTAACTCCTCCGTAGTGGGGGCGAGACAGCACCGAATCGGCCCGGATAGGATCGCATCATGACAGTCGCCGCACAGTTCACCCGTATTCCGCACCCCGCGCCCACTCCGGCGCAGCAGCGGGAAGAGGTACTGGCGGCCCCCGGTTTCGGACGGTTCTTCACCGATCACATGGTGTCGATCGACTACGCCGACGGCCAGTGGGGCAATGCGCGCGTCGAACCGTACGGCCCGCTCTCGATGGACCCGGCGACGATGGTGTTCCACTACGGGCAGGCGATCTTCGAAGGGCTCAAGGCCTACCGTCAGCCCGACGGCGAGATCGCGACGTTCCGCATCGATGCCAACGCCGCGCGGTTCCGCCGCTCGGCCGCGCGCATGGCGATGGCGGAGCTGCCCGAGGAGCTGTTCGTCGAATCCGTGCGCCAGCTCCTCGACGTCGACGCCGACTGGGTGCCCGCCGCCGGTGGCGAGGATTCGCTGTACCTGCGGCCGTTCATGTTCTCCACCGAGGCGGGCCTCGGCGTGAAGCCCGCTTCGGCGTACAAGTACTTGCTGCTCGCGTCGCCCGCCGGTGCCTACTTCCCGCGCGGTGTGAAGCCCGTGCGGGTGTGGCTGTCGACCGAATACGTGCGCGCGGCACCCGGCGGCACCGGTGAGGCGAAGGTGGCGGGCAACTACGCCGCGTCGCTGCTCGCGCAAGCCCAGGCCACCGACGAGGGCTGTGACCAGGTGGTCTGGCTGGATGCCTGCGAGCGTCGCTACGTCGAGGAGATGGGCACCAACAACCTGTTCTTCGTGTTCGGCACCGGCTCCGAGGCACGACTGGTGACCCCCGAACTGTCCGGTTCGCTGCTGCCCGGTATCACCCGTGACTCGCTGCTCACCCTGGCCGCCGACTCCGGCTACCAGGTGCAGGAGCGCAAGATCTCGGTGGAGGAATGGCGCAAGGGCGCCGAATCCGGTGAGATCAGTGAGGTTTTCGCGTGCGGGACGGCCGCGGTGATCACGCCGGTCGGGTGGGTGAAGTCGGCTGAGGGCGAATTCGCCATCGGCGGTGGGGAGCCCGGTGAGGTGACGATGGCGCTGCGCGACACGTTGACCGGAATTCAGCGCGGTACGTTCGCTGATACGCACGGGTGGATGCGGACGCTGTAGTCGGAGCGCTTCTCGGGCTGGTCGGGGACCGGGGTTCGGTAGTCCCAGACGGTTTGAGGCTGTGTTTGTTGGCGCGCTGGCGCGCGCGTGTCCGCGGCCCTGAGGGGCCGCCGGTTAGCGCTCGAGACTAGAGCCTTCGGCTCTGCGCTTTCGAGCGCTAACCGGCGGCCCGGCCGCGGACCGGCCACTTCGTGGCCGTCCCTCCCTAAGGGCAATGCCGCGCAGTTAGGGCCTGTAATTAATTAACCCGAAATTACTCGGATTCGGTTGTGGTGTCGTGGTATTGGATGACCGATTGGGCGTCGGCGAGGGTGATTCCTGTCGGCCCGGTGGTGTGTGCGGCCAGGTCGAGCAGAGGTCGGGTCTGCTGGATCGTTGTGTGGATGGATTGCTGGGTGACGTCGAACAGCACGGCCAGGGCTCGTTGGCGTGTGGCGAACCGCAGGTGAAGTAGGGTGATGGCGACACGATCCTCGAGAGTGAGGACGGATTTGCGGCCGGTTCCGGGCGCGGCCTGGCGGGTGCCTCCGCGTCGCTGATGCAAGTGGAGTTCGCGTTGGGCGTGACGGGTCACGGTCAGTTTGTTGATGAGCGCGTCCCACTGCGGGGGAGTCAGTCCGGTCAGTGCTGGGGTGCGCAGCCAGGCGGTGTCGGGTCGAGTCGGTTGGGGTGCGCTGTCGCCATCAGCCATGATGAGGCGGACGGGTTCGGGGCCGATGGTGTAGTTCCAGTCGCCGTGCCAGTCGTGGCGGGTGATCGACACGGCGGCGAACTGGTCGTCGGTGATCTTCACACCCTTCGGGTACTCGCCCTGGTCGAGTTCGGCGTGAACCCGTAACCCGGTGCGGGTGGTGGTGGCCGCGATCGAGTTGACGACGACCTCGTGGCTCGTTAGTGGTTGTCCCCGCCAGTTCATCGAGATGTGTGAGAACAACCGGTGTTCGATTGTGTTCCATTTGGAGGTGCCGGGCGGGAAATGGCAGACCGTGACCTTCAGGCCGGTCTCGGCCGCGAACCGGGCGAGTTCGGTTTTCCAGGCCCTGGTGCGATAACCGTTGGAGCCCCCGGCGTCGGCCGTGACCAGCAGTTCGGTAGCGCCGGGATAGGCGGCGGCACCGACACCGCGCCACCAGCGGCGCACCGACTCCACGGCGAACGCAGCGGTGTCGTGGTCGGTGCCGACATTGACCCATCCCGTGTTGTTGGTCATGTCATAGACCCCATAGGGCGAGACCTTGCCCGAGTCACCGGGAAAGTCGTGGTCGTTGACCTCGACCGGATGGCCCTTGCGGCGCATCGTCTCACCGGCGTTCTTGTACTGCCCGATCAATTCCTTCTTCTTGGTGTCCACGCTGATGACCGGCTGTCCCGCCGCTTGGCGGGCCTTGACCTGCTCGTTGATGTAACGGAACTGCGCGTCACGATCCGGGCTCTGCTTGCCCTCCAACGTCTTCGCGTTGGCCTGCAAACTGAAACCCAACGCCCGCAACAGATTCCCCACCAAATCTGCCGCCGCCGGATGCCCGCGGGCCGTCAACTCGTCGGCAAGGTTGCGGGTCGACCGGATCGTCCACCGCAACGGCGACATCGGATCCCCCCGCATATCGGGCTCCACCAACTCCAACAACGCCGCGACCAACCCCTCGTCAACCACCGTCGCGGGCTTGCGGCCGCCCCCGACCCGACGAGCCCGCTCCAACGGAGCCTCCCCGGACTCCAACTCCTTCGCCCCCAGCGATACCGTCGCCTCTCGTACCCCGGCCGCACTGGCGACCAACCGGCCCCCACCCCGCCCGAGCATCCGGGCATCCGCACCCAGAAGCAACCGGCGCTGCCGCTCATTCAGGTGCGGAAACAACACCTCATACTTGAACGCGAGGTCATCGACGGTCACCACGAAATCACCCATACCACAACATCTTTCAAAATCTCGGGATGTTACGGGTTGATTAATTACAGGCCCTTAGCGGATGGATAGACCTGTCAAGCGAGTTGCCCTGTCAGACTTGACCATTCACCAACTAGAACAGCGGAACCACTGGTAGAGAGGTTTTGTCCTCCAAGACAAACCACTCACCAGGAGTTCCGCTGCCTACTCAGTCTGCCATCAATCCTGTGTCCATGGTCGCGTCCGGGGCATTCGCGCCCGGACATGTGGGCGAGCTGACCCAGATCGTGCCCTTCGAGATGGTCGATGCCGCGTTGGAATCGACCACGACCGGCCCCACCCGAGTCCGCGAGCTGCCCTCCCGAGTCGTGGTCTATCTGCTGATCGCCGCAGCACTGTTCGCCGAGCTCGGATACACGCAGGTATGGGCGCGGATGGTCTCGGGTCTGGACGGGCTGACTGTCGCCAACCCAGGGTCCTCGGCGCTGGCTCAGGCCCGACGCCGAGTCGGGCCCACTCCGCTACGAGAGTTGTTCGGTCTACTCGCCGGTCCAGTCACGGGCGCGACACGCTGGCGGGGATTGCTGGTCTGCGCCATCGACGGCACCTCCATGTCGGTCCCCAACAGCGACCCCAACCGTGGCGCCTTCTACCGACTACACAGCGGCGATCTCGATTCGGGATATCTGATGATTCGATTGGTGACCGTGGTGGCGTGTGGCACCCGCACCGTGATCGATGCCGTGTTCGGTAGTTTCGGTGTCTCCGAGATCGCCTACGCCCCAAGACTTTTCGCCTCGTTACGCGAGGGCATGGTGGTGCTGGCCGACCGGAACTTCGCGGTCGCGGCGTTGATCGGGGCGATCGCGGAAACGAAAGCTGACCTGCTGATCCGTGGAAAAGCAGGACACACGATGCCCATGATCGAGCGGTTAAGCGATGGTTCATGGCTCAGCGTGAAAGGACCAGTCGTGGTGCGGGTCATCGACGCCGAGATCGTCGTGGATACCGGCGGAGCCGCCCGCACGGTGCGGTACCGGTTGCTGACCACTCTGACCGACTACCGCCGCTATCCAGCGATGGAGTTGGTGCGGCTTTACCACCAGCGGTGGGAGATCGAGACTGCCTACGCCGAACTCAAATCGAGCATGCTCGGTGGTCGGGTGCTACGCGCTCGGACTCCCGCCGGAGTCGAGCAGGAGGTCTATGCGTTGTTGATCGCCTATCAAGCGTTACGGATCGCTATCGCTGATGCCACTCTCACCGATCCCGGTGTCACACCGTTGCGGGGTAGTTTCGGTATCGCTGTCAATACCGCTCGTGACCAGCTCGTTCACGCGGCCGGTGTCGTGGCTGGAACGAGCATCGACCTCGTCGGCAAGATCGGCGCGGCGGTCTTGGCCGAGCTATTGCCGCCGCGACGATCACGCCAATGCCCGCGCGTGGTGAAACGGGCATTGTCCAAACACCGGGCTAAAGGCGCCCTCGATCGCACCAACTACTCGTCTGTCTCGATCTCGATCAGCTTGTGTGAGTTGACATCGACCATGGCGCCTTAAGGGCCTGTAATTAATCAACCCGTAACATCCCGAGATTTTGAAAGATGTTGTGGTATGGGTGATTTCGTGGTGACCGTCGATGACCTCGCGTTCAAGTATGAGGTGTTGTTTCCGCACCTGAATGAGCGGCAGCGCCGGTTGCTTCTGGGTGCGGATGCCCGGATGCTCGGGCGGGGTGGGGGCCGGTTGGTCGCCAGTGCGGCCGGGGTACGAGAGGCGACGGTATCGCTGGGGGCGAAGGAGTTGGAGTCCGGGGAGGCTCCGTTGGAGCGGGCTCGTCGGGTCGGGGGCGGCCGCAAGCCCGCGACGGTGGTTGACGAGGGGTTGGTCGCGGCGTTGTTGGAGTTGGTGGAGCCCGATATGCGGGGGGATCCGATGTCGCCGTTGCGGTGGACGATCCGGTCGACCCGCAACCTTGCCGACGAGTTGACGGCCCGCGGGCATCCGGCGGCGGCAGATTTGGTGGGGAATCTGTTGCGGGCGTTGGGTTTCAGTTTGCAGGCCAACGCGAAGACGTTGGAGGGCAAGCAGAGCCCGGATCGTGACGCGCAGTTCCGTTACATCAACGAGCAGGTCAAGGCCCGCCAAGCGGCGGGACAGCCGGTCATCAGCGTGGACACCAAGAAGAAGGAATTGATCGGGCAGTACAAGAACGCCGGTGAGACGATGCGCCGCAAGGGCCATCCGGTCGAGGTCAACGACCACGACTTTCCCGGTGACTCGGGCAAGGTCTCGCCCTATGGGGTCTATGACATGACCAACAACACGGGATGGGTCAATGTCGGCACCGACCACGACACCGCTGCGTTCGCCGTGGAGTCGGTGCGCCGCTGGTGGCGCGGTGTCGGTGCCGCCGCCTATCCCGGCGCTACCGAACTGCTGGTCACGGCCGACGCCGGGGGCTCCAACGGTTATCGCACCAGGGCCTGGAAAACCGAACTCGCCCGGTTCGCGGCCGAGACCGGCCTGAAGGTCACGGTCTGCCATTTCCCGCCCGGCACCTCCAAATGGAACACAATCGAACACCGGTTGTTCTCACACATCTCGATGAACTGGCGGGGACAACCACTAACGAGCCACGAGGTCGTCGTCAACTCGATCGCGGCCACCACCACCCGCACCGGGTTACGGGTTCACGCCGAACTCGACCAGGGCGAGTACCCGAAGGGTGTGAAGATCACCGACGACCAGTTCGCCGCCGTGTCGATCACCCGCCACGACTGGCACGGCGACTGGAACTACACCATCGGCCCCGAACCCGTCCGCCTCATCATGGCTGATGGCGACAGCGCACCCCAACCGACTCGACCCGACACCGCCTGGCTGCGCACCCCAGCACTGACCGGACTGACTCCCCCGCAGTGGGACGCGCTCATCAACAAACTGACCGTGACCCGTCACGCCCAACGCGAACTCCACTTGCATCAGCGACGCGGAGGCACCCGCCAGGCCGCGCCCGGAACCGGCCGCAAATCCGTCCTCACTCTCGAGGATCGTGTCGCCATCACCCTACTTCACCTGCGGTTCGCCACACGCCAACGAGCCCTGGCCGTGCTGTTCGACGTCACCCAGCAATCCATCCACACAACGATCCAGCAGACCCGACCTCTGCTCGACCTGGCCGCACACACCACCGGGCCGACAGGAATCACCCTCGCCGACGCCCAATCGGTCATCCAATACCACGACACCACAACCGAATCCGAGTAATTTCGGGTTAATTAATTACAGGCCCTAACTGCGCGGCATTGTCCCTAGGGGTCGGGAGTGCGGGGCTGGTAGTGCGGTCATGGCGGGCTCGGGGTGTGGGGTGTGGCTGGTAGTGCGGTCATGGCGGGCTCGGGGTGTGCGGTGTGGCTGGTAGTGCGGTCATGGCGGAATCAGGGTGTGGGGTGTGGGTGGGGGAGTGTGGTCGTTCACCTCGCTGATGCCCGAGGGGTGGTGGGGTTTGCGGCCCGCATAGAGTTGGGGGGTGCCTGGTTTTGCTGATGTTGCCGCTGGTCCGCACACCGTCGCGCGTGTGGCGGGTGAGGCGGGGTTCCCGTTCTCCGCTGTGGTGGGGCAGGAGCGGCTGCAGCTGGCGTTGATCTTGTCGGCCGTGCATCCCGGGATCGGGGGGGTGCTGGTGCGGGGTGAGAAGGGCACGGCGAAGTCGACCGTGGTGCGCGCGCTCGCGCAGTTGCTGCCGCCCGTGGTCGACGAGACCGGAGCTCGGCCGGCTCGGCTGGTGGAGTTGCCGGTCGGTGCCACCGAGGACCGGGTCGTCGGCTCGCTGGATCTCGAGCGGGTGCTGCGCGACGGGGAACAGGCGTTCCGTCCGGGGTTGCTGGCCGCGGCCCACCACGGCGTGCTCTACGTGGACGAAGTGAATCTGCTGCACGACCATCTGGTGGACGTGCTGCTCGACGCGGCGGCGATGGGGCGGGTGCACGTCGAGCGTGACGGTGTCTCGCACTCGCATCCGGCGCGATTTGTTCTGGTCGGGACGATGAACCCCGAAGAAGGGGAGTTGCGGCCGCAGTTGCTCGACCGGTTCGGGCTCACCGTCGACGTGGCGGCCTCGCGCGAGGTCGACGTGCGGATGGCGGTGGTGCGCCGTCGCCTCGACTACGAGGCCGACCCCACCGCGTTCGCCGCCCGCTATGTCGACGCCGATCAGGTTGTGGCCGAACGCATTCTGACCGCGCGCGACCGGTTGCCCCGGGTCGCGCTCGACAACTCGGAGCTGCGCCGGATCGCGGCGCTGTGCGCGTCCTTCGATGTCGACGGGATGCGCGCCGACCTCGTGGTCGCCAGGACCGCGACCGCGCACGCGGCGTGGCGCGGACGGGATCGGGTCACCGAGGACGATGTGCGGATCGCCGCGGAACTCGCGCTGCCGCATCGTCGTCGGCGGGATCCGTTCGACGAGCCAGGGATCAGCGAGCAGCAGCTCGACGAAGCGATGGATGCCGCGGCCGCTGAGGTCGAGAAGGCTTCGGGGGATGAGGAATTCGACGGTCCGCGTGGATCGGGCGAGCAGGGGAACGGTCGTCGGGACGAGGACGAACTCCAGGCCGACGGCAGTGATTCGGGCCGCCCGGATGGGGTGGACCCCAGTGATCCGGGCGATGAGAGGTCGCGGGGCAGCGGCGGCGATGGTGGCGGACCGGATGGCGAAGGTCCGGACGACCAGGGGCCTGATGGTGGTCCCGACGACCACGGTCCCGGCGGCGGACCGGACGGCGGCGGACCGGACGGTGGTGGACCGAGTGGTGGTGGACCGAACCGTGCCGGTTCCGGCGGCGACCGGTCGGACGGTTCCAGTCCTGACGGCGCAGGCAACGGTTCGCGACCCGGACCCGAAAGGTTCTCGGGCACACCGACTTCGGCAGCGAAGCCCGCCCCACGCTGGGAAGTCCCCGGTATCGGCGAGGGTGCACCCGGCCGACGTTCGCGCGCCAGGACCAGAACCGGCCGCACCGTCCGCCCCGACGCGGACCCGTCCACGGGCTTGCACCTGCTCGGCACGGTCTTCGCGGCCGCACCGAAGCAGTTCGAGCGTGGCAGGTTCAGTGGTCCGCTCGCCCTGGAAACCGAAGATCTGCGCGGCGCGTATCGCGAAGGCCGAGAAGGCAATCTGGTCGTTTTCGTGGTCGACGCGTCCGGCTCGATGGCCGCCCGCGACCGCCTCACCGCCGTGACCGGCGCCATCGTCACCCTGCTGCGCGACGCCTACCAGCGCCGCGACAAGGTGGCCGTGATCAGTGTCCGCGGCAGTGAAGCAGACCTGGTCCTGCCGCCCACCTCTTCGGTCGACATCGCGGTGCGCCGCCTGGCCGGGATGCGCACCGGCGGCAAAACGCCACTCGCCGCGGGCCTGCTGAAGGCCCGCGAGGTGATCGCCCGCGAACACGTCCGCGACCCCCGTCGTCGCCCGATGCTGGTCTTGCTCACCGACGGCCGTGCCACCGGCGGCACCGACCCGCTGCCACGGGCTCGCACCGCCGCCAGGCTGCTCGCCGCGGAAGGCCACACCGCCATGGTGATCGACTGTGAGCGCGGCATGATCCGCCTCGGCCTCGCCGCCGAACTCGCCCATGACCTACGTGCCCGCTACCTGCGTTTGACCGAACTCACCGGCGACACGGTCGCCGATGTAGTCCGCGCCACCGGCCTGCCCGCCCGCGCGGCGTAGCGCTTCCCCGCCTCGTCCGCTGCGGGGGTCGAGCCCTGCGCGTGTCTCGGGCGCACCCTGATAGAAAGGGTCACGAACCGGCACGCGCGGTCGACCCCGGTGTTGGTTGCGGGCCCCGAGATCCGAGCGTGCGACAGATATAGACCGCGAGGTCGTGCAGAACGCGCACACCGCGTGCGTCGAGAAGAGGAGTTTCCGTGCCCAAAGGTGTTCCGGAGAGCGTCCCCGAGGACGGTCTGACCACCCGGCAGCGGCGTAATCAGCCGGTGCTCGCCGTGCACACCGGACCGGGTAAGGGCAAGTCCACCGCGGCGTTCGGGATGGCGTTGCGAGCCTGGAATCAGGGCTTCGACGTGGCGGTCTTCCAATTCGTGAAGAGCGCCAAGTGGAAGGTCGGCGAGGAAGCCGCCTTCCGGACCCTCGGCACCCTGCACGAGAAGACCGGCGTGGGTGGCGCGGTCGAGTGGCACAAGATGGGCGAAGGCTGGTCCTGGACCCGCAAGCACGGCACCGAAGAAGACCACGCGGCCGCCGCCCTGTCCGGCTGGCAGGAGATCTCCCGCCGCCTCGCCGCCGAACAGCATCGCTTCTACGTTCTCGACGAGTTCACCTACCCGCTCAAATGGGGCTGGGTCGACATCGACGAGGTCGTCGATACACTCACCCACCGCCCCGGCAACCAGCACGTGGTCATTACCGGCCGTGACGCGCCACCGGCCCTGATCGAGGCCGCCGACCTCGTCACCGAGATGACGAAGGTCAAGCACCCGATGGACGAGGGTCGTAAAGGTCAGCGCGGTATCGAATGGTGACGGTGCCGGCCGCCCGGACGATCGTGATCGCCGTCGCGCACTACGCCGTCGGTGCTACCGGTCGGTGCGAGACGGGCCGCGCGGCCGCCGCGTCGTCCATCCCGAACCGTCAGCGCTGCCGTCGAATCGGTGTGGGTGGAGTCATCGGCGAGGATCGGTAATGAGCGCTCCCGCGGTGGTGATCGCCGCCCCGGCGTCCGGTAGCGGGAAGACCACCTTGGCCACCGGACTGATCGGTGCGCTGCGGCGGGCCGGGCATCGGGTGGCGCCGTTCAAGGTAGGACCCGACTACATCGACCCTGGCTATCACGGGCTTGCGGCCGGGCGGCCTGGGCGCAATCTGGATCCCGTTCTGGTGGGCGAGGATCGGGTGGTGCCGCTGTATCGGCACGGCGCGCAAGACTGCGATATCGCGATCGTCGAGGGCGTGATGGGCCTGTTCGACGGGCGGATCGACGAGAACCGCAGCGACGCGATCGCCGAGGGTTCCACCGCGCAGGTCGCCGGGCTGCTCGGGGCGCCGGTGGTCCTGGTGGTCGACGCCCGCGGTCATTCTCAGAGCCTCGCGGCGCTCCTGCACGGTTTCGCCACCTACGACTCCTCGGTCCGCCTCGGCGGGGTGATCCTCAATCGCGTCGGCAGCGAACGCCACGAACAAGTCCTGCGAGCGGCCTGCGACCGCGTCGGCCTTCCCGTTCTCGGTGCCCTGCCCCGGATGGCCGAACTGGAAGTCCCCTCACGCCATCTCGGCCTGATCCCCGCCGTCGAACACGGCGCCGCCGCCACCGCCGCCGTCGACGCGATGACCGAACTCGTCGCGGCACATGTGGATCTGCGCGCGATCGTCGCGCTGGCGGGTGGCGCTGTGCAGGGTGCCGCATGGGATCCGCAGGTCGAACTGGCCGTCGCTGCTGAATGTGCCTCGGGCGGAACAGGATTGCCGCATACGTCGGCCGAGGTCGATGGGAGCGAGGACGACACGCAGACATCGGACTCGGCGAAAGCCCGTCATCAGTCGACCTCGCTCGAACCTATGGCGATATCCGCTGCCTCGTCGTCGGCCGCGCGGTCTGATGTCATCTCGGGCCGGGAGCCACTGATCGCGATGGCGGGCGGTCCGGCATTCACGTTCGGCTACGCCGAGCATCGGGAACTGCTGGTTGCGGCCGGTGCTCGGGTGGTGGTTTTCGATCCACTCTCCGACGAACTCCCGGTCGGCACAGCGGGATTGGTACTACCCGGCGGCTTCCCGGAGGAGCATGCCGGGCAGCTCTCAGCCAACGAGCGCCTCCGCACCGCAGTAGCCGACGGTGCGTCGAAGGGCCTGCCGATCCATGCCGAATGCGCGGGCCTGCTCTACCTCACGCGCTCCCTCGACGGCCATCCGATGGCGGGGGTCATCGACGCCGACGCCGAATTCGGCCCTCGCCTGACCCTCGGCTACCGCGACGCCGTCGCCCTGCACGACTCGGCGCTGTGGCGTGCTGGAACTCGAGTCCGCGGTCACGAATTCCATCGCACCCGCCTGGTCCGCACCGGCGCGGAGAACCCCGCCTGGGGTTGGCGCACAACGGGTTCCGTCGCCGAAGGTGCTGTGGTGCGCCAGGTCCACGCCTCCTACCTGCACACCCATCCGGCGGGACATCCCGACGCCATCACCCGATTCGTCACCGCCGCACGACGTTTCGATCACTGATGGCGCGAATTGGTATGCGGCGCCGATGACGATCTCCGACGGTGTGCAACGACCTGACCGGTGCACCAACTCGACGGCGTCACGGTGGGTGAATTCGGCCGGTGCGACCGAGACGGAGGGGCGCAACCGGGTAGCCGGTCGCTATCGATCGACCGGTGCCGAGGGCGTGGCAGTGGCCGTCGGCATCGGTGTACGGCCGGATACCGAGGCGGATCGGATCATTCGCGCGGTGCGCGCGGTGGTCGGCGACACCACCATCGTGTGCCTGGCGACGCTGGATCGGCGAGCAGGCGAACCCGGTGTTCGCACCGCCGCAGCCGATCTCGGTGCCGCCGTGATGGCGTTCACCGCCGAGCAGTTGGCCGAGGTAGACGCGGTGCGGCACCGTTCGGACCGGGTATCGGCGGCGGTCGGCACTCCCAGCGTCGCGGAAGCCGCGGCGCTGCTCGCGGGCGGCGGCGAACTCGTGTGCGGCAGAACAATTGTCGATGGGATCGTCGTCGCCGCGGCATCGGTATCGCCTCGGTAGCAGTCGCCGAATTAATTCGCTGGGCAAGATCGATCGACCGCAGTAACGTCATTCCCAGCAGTTGCACGGCGGACCGGAACTGATCGGTTACCACTTCTAATGGGGATGTCGCAGGTTCGAATCCTGCCCGCCACCGCAAGGTGGCGGTAGCTCAGCCTGGTAGAGCGCCTTCCGGTCGGAACACACACGTCCGCCGAGCAATTGCCCACGGAGATGAGCAGGGCGGACCGGATTCGGTCGGTTACCTGGCACGACGCATAGTCCAGCGGGTTCGAGCCCCGCGGCGGAAAGCGATTTCCGTTCTTCGGCCGTGAACACACGTCCGTCCGCTCATCACGTCACCACATGCCCCCGGTCGGGTCCCGGGGCCGAAACATCAACGCCGGTACACGTATCGGAGGGGGAACAATGAACATCTTGTCGCGTATTTCTCGTCGCAGCACGCCGCAGACCATGCCCGCCGATACCCGGCAGGTCGTCAACAACGCGGGCGGCTACGTATTCGAGATCAGCCCGCAGTCGCGGGTGCGTCGCTTTCTCGTGCTCGGAACAGAATCCGGAACGTTCTACGTCGATGCCAAGGCTTTGACGGCGGACAACGCCGAATTCATCATCGAATACGCCGCTGAGCACACCGCTGACCTGGTTCGCGAGATCGTCGAGATCTCCACCTCCGGGCGCGCGCCGCGCCAGAACCCGGCCCTGTTCGCGTTGGCCGCCGCCGCGTCGCTCGGTGATGTCGACGGTCGCCGAGCCGCGTTCGCCGCGCTGCCGCTGGTCGCGCGCACCGGGACGCACCTGTTCCTGTTCGCCGGCTACGCCGAGCAGTTCCGGGGCTGGGGTCGTGGGCTGCGGCGCGCCGTCGCGAACTGGTACCTGGACAAGCCGATCGACGACCTGGCGTTCCAGGTGGTCAAGTACCGGCAGCGGGAGGGCTGGTCGAACCGCGACCTGCTGCGCCTGTCACACCCGGCGACCACCGAAGACGATCGGCGCAGGCTGTTCGACTGGATCTGCGGTCGCGCAACCGAACTCGATGGTGTGGCATTGCTCGACGGCTTCCAGCGCGCGCAGAGCGCACCGGTGGAGCGGGTGCCGGAGCTGGTGCGCGAATACCGGCTCAGCTGGGAGATGCTGCCCGACGCGGCGCTGAACACCGCGCCGGTGTGGGAAGCGTTGCTGGACAACGGCATCCCGCAGACGGCACTGCTGCGTCAGCTGCCACGCCTGACCCGCCTCGGCCTGCTCGATCCGCTCGGACCGCGCACCGCCGCGATCTGCGCGCAGCTCGCCGACCCGGCACGACTGCGCAAGGCTCGGGTGCACCCGGTGTCGGTGCTGATCGCGTTGCGCACCTACGCTTCCGGGCGTTCGGCGCGTGGCTCGGGCACCTGGACGCCGTCGGCCCCAGTCGTCGACGCCCTCGATACTGCGTTCTACGCGGCCTTCGAGTCCGTGCGGCCGACCGGCCTACGTCACTTGCTGGCGTTGGACGTGTCGGGTTCGATGATGAGCGGGATCGGTGGGCTGCCGATCTCGGCGCGCGAGGCCTCGGCCGCGCTCGCCCTGGTCACCGCACGCACCGAGCCCCAGCACCAGATCGTCGGATTCACCTCCGGCGGCAAGGGGTGGCAGGGCGCACGCGGCCTGTCCCAGCTGTCGATCTCGCCGCGTCAGCGTCTCGACGACGCCGTGCGGGCAGTGTCGGGCTTGCCGTTCGGCGGCACCGACTGCTCGCTGCCCATCCTGCACGCGCTGGACAAGGGCATCGAGGTCGATGTGTTCTCGATTTTCACCGACAACGAGACCTGGGCGGGTTCGGTGCACCCGCACCAGGCGCTGGCCCGGTACCGCCGTGAGGTGAACCCGCGAGCCAAGCTCGTGGTGGTCGGCATGACCGCGACGAACTTCAGCATCGCCGATCCCGACGACGCGGGCATGCTCGACGTCGCCGGATTCGACGCCGCGGTGCCGTCGCTACTGGCCGACTTCGCCACGGCCGCATAAGAAATCGGAGCCGCCGCGACCTCGTTGTCGCGGCGGCGCCTTTTCTTCTCGCGCGAAAGTCCGTCAAGGGGCGACGGAGGACCAATCGGCGAAACCTGTGGGGTCGTGGCGGCCCATGGAGGCGTGTTCGAACAGGCCCCAGCCTTCGAGGTCACCGCAGCGGGCGTGGCCGATGTGGTCGATCACGCCATACGGGGTGCGGGCCTTGATCGCGGGGTCGGTGAGGTCGTAGGCGCTCGACAGCGACCAGTTCTCGCCCATCCAGCGGCCGTGGGTCCAGTCGGGGTCGGCGCCGTAACCGCAGCCGACGTGCAGGGCGATGCCGGGGCGGGATTCGACCTCCACCTCGAGCGGTTTCCCGTCGGGCGTGGTCATGTCCAGGCGCACCGACTTCGGGTGCCGGGTGCCGGGCTCGTAGGTCCAGTGCATGCGGGGCCAGCCGAGCTGTTCCTTGCGGCCGTCGTTCCAGATCCGGACCGCGTTGTTGAGCGTGCGGGTGCCGTCGGGTTCTTCCTGCACGATCACCACGATCGAGAAGTCCTGGAACCGCAGCGGCGCGTACAGCCACCAGAAACCGTCCATGCCGGTCGGTCGACCGGCGGGTTCCGGCTCACCGGAGGGCCGGATACCCCATGACCGGTCGCGACTGCCCGTCCAGACCGCCGGGTCGACCGGGTAGTCGATGCCGTCGACGGCGAGAGTGCCCTCCCACGAACCCAATTGGGCGAAGCGTGAGGCCTCGATGATCGGCCGCGTGCCGGACAGGATCAGGTGCGGCTGTTCCTGCACCGCAGGCTGCGCGCCGGTCCAGGTCAGGTCGACACCGAGATCGTCGTGCTCACACACCACCCGCAGTTTCCGCAGCGGCTCGATCACCTCGATCCGGTAGCCACCGACGGCGGTGTTCAGATCGCGCGAGGTGAGCGCGTCGGAGAACCGCACGCTGCGCTGGGTGTTCCCGTGGCGCACCGTCGCGAACGCGTCGACGACACCCAGATTCGGGTACACGCCGAATCCGGTGATCAGCATCGCCTCGCCCGCGGGGTCGAAGGCGTTGAAGTAGTAGCGGTCGTAGAAGTTCCGGTCGCTGGTGGCCACCCTGGCCAGCGACAGCGGGGTCTGATGGACCGGGTATTCGTCCAAGGGGACGGGCATGATCGCGCTCACAGTCAGTCCCACTCGTAGGTGCCGTCGAGCAGCGCCTCGAGGCTGAGGCGATGCATCACGTAGTCGTCGAGGTCGTCGGGCACGGTGTCCTCACCGAAGTGGATCATCCGGCGCTTGATCCGTCCCATCACGATCGCGTGCCGCAGCGCGGCGTAGATGATGTAGAAGTCCAGATTCTGAACCGTATGCCCGGTCAGCTCTTCGTATTTCGCGACTACCGCGTCGCGGCGCAGGAAGTCGGGCAGGCCGGGCTGGTCGAAGCGGGTGGCGATGTCCTGGAAGAAGCGGTGGATGAAGATCACCCAGCCCAGATCCAGCTCGCGCGGGCCGAAGGTGGCCATCTCCCAGTCCAGGACCGCGGCGGGGGTGAAGCCGTCGAACAGGATATTGCCGGGGCGGGCGTCGCCCCAGTTGAGCACCTCGGGGCCGGTCTCGTCGGGCCAGTTCGCTTCCAGCCACCCGAAAGTCCGCTCGATGAGCGGGATCTCGACACCGTCGTCGGTGAGCGCCCACTTGTACCAGGCGCGCTGGGCCTCGAAATGCCTGCGCAGCGCGCACCCTTCGCCATCGAGCGAGGGGAACCGCGCGGCGATGTCGTCGATCGCGTGCACCTGCGCGATCACTTCGACGGTCGAGTCGGCGATCTGCTCGCGCTCGGCCACGGTCGCGTCGAAAACCCAGCCGAAGAACACATACGGCGGATTGTCGGCCGGCACCCGGCCCTCGACCTTGTCCATCACGAAAAAGGGTGTGCCGAAAAAGGATTCGTCGAGTTCGAGCCAGCGCAGCGGCGGCACCGCGACATCGGACCCGGCGGCCACACCGGACATCACCTGGTGCTGCAGCGACAGGTCATAGGACTGGAACACCGGGAACGAACCGTCCTCGGGAGCCATCCGCGCGACGAACGAACCGCTCTCGACCACACCGCCCACCGACCACTCGGCATCGAAGAGGATGGTGGTGCTCGACATGCCGCCGGTGGTCGGCTTGCTCAGGTCGGAGACCTTCGCGGATGTGTCGGCGCCGACCTTGCCCGACAACCACTGCGACAACTGCCCGGCGAGCTCGTCGAGATCACGCTCGGTGACGGTGAGCGAGTGGTGCGCGGTGTGGTCCGGATCGTCGGACATCAGTGCGTTCCCCTTTTCGACGATTTATCACGCGTTGCAGTACTGGCGTACCGGAAGACCGTCCGGAATGTAAGCCTGGCGTCGGTGAGTGAGATTCAGGGTTGACAGGGCAAAGATCGGGGTTTTCCCGGACGCGTCCGGGGGCGACACCGATTAGCTTCGGTATCAATCGATCTCGACGGGGAGGCACGGGTGTCGGCAGTGACCACGGAGCGCACGCACGACGAAATCACGAGCGCACCGCCACCGGCCCCGACCTGGCATCCGGTTACCCGGCTCGCGTTCCGGTTCAGTGTCGCCTACCTCGGTCTGTTCTGTGTGTGGATGGCCCAGATCACCTTCGTCTTCCTCGGTGTCTTCGCGCTGTGGTTGCCCGAGGAGGTCATGCTCTGGCAGATGATCGCGCTCGAGCCGGTGAGCGGCTGGATCGGCGAGCACGTGTTCGGGGTGCGGGCCGAACTGGCCATGAACGGCAGCGGTGACCAGGCGGCGATCTGGATTCAGTGCGGACTGCTCGTGGTGGTGGCGGTGCTGATCACCCTCGTGTGGTCGGTGCTGGATCGGCGCAGGCGCGCGTATCCACGGCTGCTGAGCTGGTTTCTCACCGCGATGAGGTTGTTCGCCGGCGGGCAGATGCTGTTCTACGGCTTCGCGAAGCTGATCCCGACGCAGATGCCGGAACCCTCGCTGATCGTCTTGCTCACTCGCGTCGGTGATCTGACGCCGATGGCGATGTTGTGGACGCAAGTCGGATCCTCACCCGCCTACCAGATCGCGTTGGGCGCGGCCGAAGTACTCGCCGGGCTGCTGCTGTTCTGGCCGCGCACGGCGACGCTGGGCGCCATGCTGAGCGTGATCAGCATGGCGCAGGTGCTGCTGCTCAACCTGACTTTCGACGTGCCGGTGAAGATGCTGGCCGGCCACCTGCTGCTGATGGGGCTGGTGCTGCTCGCTCCGCAAGCTCGCAGGATCACGAATTTCCTCGTGCTGGAACGGGATTCGGGACCGGCTGTGCAACCACCGCTGTTCTCGTCCCGGCGTGCGAACCGGTGGGCCGCCGTGGTGCAAGTCGCGGTCGGGCTGTGGATCACCGTGGGGATGATCTATGCAGGCACGGAGAGCTGGCGCGAATACGGCGGCGGCGCACCGAAACCCGAGCTGTACGGCATCTGGGAAGTCGGCGAGTTCAGCCTCGAAGCGACGCCGATCCCGCCGCTCGCCACCGATCCGGTGCGCTGGCAACGCCTTGTCGTCGACGTGGGCTCGGCCGGCTACCAGCGGATGGACGACACCATCGTGCCGGTGCTGGCCACGACCGACCTGACAGCGAACACGATGATCCTCGTCGCCGTCCCCACCGGCACGGACGAACCTCCCGCGCCCTACGCGACATTCACCGTCGACCACCCCGCGCCCGACCGGCTGACCCTGCGTGGCGAACTCGACGGCCGACCCGCCACGATCACCCTCGAACGCCTCGACCTCGAGCGTTTCCCCTTGCGCGGCAAGGACTTCCGCTGGGTCCAGAATCAGCCGCACTTCAGCTGAGATCGAACGAACGCTAGACCACCCCGATGTCCTCGAACCACAGGTCGGGGCGGTCGGCGATGAACTCGCTCATCAGCGCCACACAGCGCGGATCGTCGAGCACACGCACCCGGACCCCGTGGTCGGCGAGCCAGTCGTGGCCGCCGTGGAAGGTCTGCGCCTCGCCGATGATCACGGTGCCGATGCCGAACTGCCGCACCAAGCCGCTGCAGTACCAGCACGGGGACAAGGTGGTGACCATGATCGTCGGGCGATAGTCGCGGCGACGGCCCGCGGCGCGGAAAGCGTCGGTTTCGGCGTGGACGCTCGGATCGTCGTTCTGCACGCGGCGGTTGTGGCCGCGCCCGAGCAGGGTGCCGTCGGCGTCGAACAGCGCCGCGCCGATCGGGATACCACCCTCGGCCAGGCTCTGCAGGGCTTCGTCGTAGGCCACGTCCAGGAGTACATCCGGCTGGGTCATGGTGTCTACTGTCCTGCCTGCGCGCCGGGTCGGCAATGCGAGACCCGGAGTGCGACTGTCGGCGGGTGAGTGCTGGTCGCACCGAACCAGCAACTAGGCTGGGGCACTGTGCCGAACACCGCTGACACCGCATCGACCCCGCCCGCAGGCGACCCGAACTACCTGGTCGGGCTCGATCTGCGTGGACGCAGAGTAGTCGTGGTCGGCGGCGGGACCGTCGCCCAGCGCCGGCTCGGGCTGCTCGTGGCCGCCGGTGCGGATGTGCACGTGATCAGCCGCGCGGTCACCCCGGCGGTCGAGGGCATGGCTACGGCGGGGCAACTCGGCGTCGAACTGCGCGCCTACGCCGACGGCGATCTCGACGGCGCCTGGTACGCGATGGCCTGCACCGACGAACCCGAGACCAACGCCGCCGTGGTCGCCGAAGCCACCGCCAAGCGCATCTTCTGCGTCCGCGCCGACATCGCCCGTGACGGCACCGCGGTCACCCCCGCGACCGCCCGCTACGACGGACTCTCGCTCGGCGTGCTCGCCGGCGGCGCGCACCGTCGCTCGGCCGCGGTGCGCAACGGTCTGCTCGAAGCGCTGCAATCCGGTGTGGTGACCGATGATTCGGAACCGGTGCCCCCCGGCGTCGCGCTCGTCGGCGGCGGCCCCGGCGATCCCGACCTGATCACCGTGCGCGGTCGCAGGCTCCTGGCCCGCGCCGATCTGGTCGTCGCCGATCGGCTCGCCCCGCCGGAACTGCTCGCCGAACTGGGCCCGCACGTCGAGGTGATCGACGCCGCGAAGATCCCCTACGGCCGGTCGATGGCGCAGGAGGCGATCAACCTCGCGCTCGTGGAGGGTTTCAAGGCGGGCAAGTTCGTGGTCCGGCTCAAGGGCGGCGACCCGTATGTGTTCGGCCGTGGGTACGAGGAACTCGAGGCGTGCACCGCGGCCGGTATCCCGGTGACGGTGGTGCCCGGCGTGACCAGTCCGATCTCGGTCCCCGGCGCGGCCGGTATCCCGGTGACCCATCGCGGGGTGACCCACGAGTTCGTGGTCGTGAGCGGACACGTCGCCCCCGAGCACCCCGATTCGCTCGTCGACTGGTCGGCGCTGGCCAAACTGCGCGGCACCATCGTGCTGATGATGGCGGTCGAGCGGATCGACAAGTTCGCCGCCGCCCTGCTCGAAGGCGGTCGCCCGGCCGATACGCCGGCCGCGGTCATCCAGGAGGGCACCCTGCGCACCCAGCGGGTGGTGCGCGCCGACCTCGCCACGGTCGCCGACCGGGTCAAGGAAGAGGGCATCCGCCCGCCCGCGATCATCGTCATCGGCCCCACGGCCGGCTTCGGCCTCGACTAGCTTCGCGGGCCGCGCGCCCTCGCGTTGCCGTCGCGCCAATTACACTGCCTCGTTGTGCTCGATAAACCCGCTGCGACGATGCAGTATCCGGTGACGGGGCGGGCCTTCGGTCTCGCCATCCTCGTACTGAGCGGCCTGCAGTTCATGGTCGTGCTCGACGGCACGGTCGTGATCTTCGCGCTGCCGCGGCTGCAGGAGGAGATGGGGCTGTCCAGTTCGGGCAGTGCCTGGACGGTGACCTCCTACGGCCTGACCTTCGCCGGACTGATGCTGCTCGGTGGCAGGCTCGGCGACGCGTTCGGGCGTAAACGGATGCTGATCATCGGCGTCGGGGTGTTCACCGCCGCGTCGCTGGCCTGCGGTCTGGCCAATAGTGAGGCGATGCTGCTGATCTCGCGCGCCTTCCAGGGCGCCGGTGCGGCGATCGCGGCGCCGACGGCCTTCGCGCTGGTCGCGACCACCTTCGCGCCGGGACCCGCGCGCAATCAAGCCATCGCGATCGTCGGTTCGATGGCCGGTATCGGGTCGGTCGGCGGCCTCGTGGTCGGCGGTGCGCTCACGGAGTTCTCGTGGCGGTGGATCTTCCTGATCAACGTGCCGATCGGCGCGCTCATCGTGGCAGGCGCGGTCTACAAGCTGTCCGACACCGAGCACCATCGCACGCCACTCGACATCAAGGGCGCGATCCTGGGAACCCTGGCCTGCGCGACGATCGTGTTCGGCGCGACCGAGGGCCCGGCCATGGGCTGGACGAGCCCGGTCATCCTCGCCTCGCTGATCGGCGGATTCGCGCTGCTGGTGATCTTCGTGTTCACCGAACGCCGCGAGGCCGATCCGCTGCTGCCCTGGTCGCTGTTCGACAGCCGCGACCGGGTCGCCACCTTCGCGCTGATCTTCCTGGCCGGTGCGGTCCTCGGCGCGATGACGTTCTTCGTCGCCCAGCTGCTGCAGAACGTGCTCGGTTACAGCCCGTTGCAGGCCGGTATCGCCTCGATCCCCTTCACTGTCGGCATCGGTGTGGGCGGTGCGGTCGCGTCGAAGCTGGCGCTGCTGGTGGCGCCGCGCTGGTTGCTCGCCTCGGCCTCGGTCGTGCTGGCCATCGGGCTGCTGTTCGGCTCCACGCTGGACCGGCACGTGCAGTACCTGCCGACCCTGCTCGGCTTGCTGGTGGTGATCGGCTTCGGCGTCGGTGTCGCGATGGTGCTGGCACCGCTGTGCGTGCTCGTCGGGGTGCCGCAGTCGAATATCGGCCCGCTCTCGGCGGTCGGTCAGATGTTCATGAACCTGGCGACCCCGATCGCGATCGGTCTGCTGAGCCCGATCGCTGCCTCGCGCACGCTCTCGCTCGGCGGGCGCGACGGCCGAGCCGCGGACATGTCGCCCACCGAAATCGACGCGCTGAACAGCGGATACACCCTGGTTCTGTTCGTGTGCGCGATCCTGGCGGCCCTGGCCGCCCTCGTCGCGCTGACCCTGCGGTTCACCCCGCAACAGCTGGTGCAGGCACAGCACGCGCAAGAAGAGGCCCAGCGGAGCTGACTGCGCCGGGCGTGCCGCTCAGATGCGTCCGGTGGTCTCGGTCGGGGCGACGCGGATGACGACTCGTTCGGCATCGTTCACCGCGCCCGCCCCGGCCCGGGAATTCCCGCGCACCGATGACTTCACGGAGGTCGTCCTAACTCCTCCACTCGGTCCGATGGGTGAATTCGGTGACGTGCCCGACGGGCGCGGTGCCGGTGTCTCGCCGCCGTGGCGTGGTAGACGTGGCGGCCATGAGTCGCACGGTGGTGTGGGTACTGGAACTGGGGCTGACCGCCCTCGGCGTCGTCTGGTTGCTGCTGTTCTCGTGGACCAGCGGCGGGATCGGCGTGCTGCTGGTCTGGAATCTCCTCGCGGTGGCCTATGTCGCGGCAGGATGGCTGCTGCTGCACCGCGACCTACCCGACGACTCCGTCGAGTGGATCGGTCCACGCTGGTACACAACCACTTTCGCGATGATGGCCAGCGGTGCGGGGCTGGCGGCGGGGATGATCATGATCGGTTCCCGCGACAGCGAGGCCGACAACGCCGTCGCGGCGGCCACGGTGCTGATGTCGTGGTTGCTTCTGCATACCGCGTTCGCGCAGATCTACGCCCGGGCCCAGTTCGCCGACGGGGGACTGCGGTTCCCGGAGTGCCCGGTACCGCAACTGGCGGAGTTCGTGTACTTCTCGTTCACCATCGGCACCTCGTTCGCGGTGTCGGATGTGACTGTGGTGAATCGGTCGATGCGTCGGCGCGTCACCGCCCACAGCGTGCTGAGCTTCTTCTTCAACGCTGCCGTCGTCGCCATCGCGATCGACTGGCTCAAGGGGTAGCGACGGGGAATCACCTACGCGGCGGGCGCATTCCGCCTGCCGCGGGACCCCTCAGACGGTGTGCGCGTCGGCGACGGTGAGTGCCTGGTCGAGGATCGCGAGCCCTTCCTTGGTCTCGGCTTCGGTGATCACACAGGGTGGGACCACATGCAGGCGGTTGAAGTTGACGAACGGCAGCAGGCCGCCGGCGCGGCAGGCGGCGACCAGTTCGTTCATCGCGGGGCTGGTGCCGCCGTAGGGGGCGAGGGGTTCGCGGGTGGTGCGGTCGCGGACCAGTTCCAGTGCCCAGAAGACACCGAGCCCGCGGACTTCACCGATGCTCGGATGCCGTTGCGCCAGTTCGCGAAGGCCGGGGCCGATGACCCTCGCCCCGATATCGGCGGCGTTGTCGACGATGCGCTCTTCGGTCATCGCGTTGATCGTCGCGACGGCCGCGGCGGTGGCGAGCGGATGGCCCGAGTAGGTGAGCCCGCCGGGATAGGCCCGGGTGGCGAAGGTCGCCGCGATGGCCGCGCTGATCGCCACGCCGCCGAGCGGGACATACCCGGAGTTCACCCCCTTGGCGAAGGTGATCAGATCGGGCACGACATCGAAATTGTCGATGGCGAACCACTTTCCGGTCCGCCCGAAGCCCGACATCACCTCATCGGCGATGAACACGATGCCGTGCTTGTCGCACAGTTCGCGCACCCCACGCAGGTATTCCGGGGTCGGCACCATGATGCCCGCGGTGCCCGGCACCGACTCCAGGACGATCGCGGCGATGGTGGCCGGACCCTCCATCTCGATCGTGCGCGCGAGGTGCGCCACTGCGCGCTCGGTTTCCTGCGCCTCGTCGGTGGCATGGAATTCCGAGCGGTACAGGAACGGGCCGAAGAAGTGCACGGTTCCGGTGTTGCCGTGGTCGTTGGGCCAGCGGCGCGGGTCGCCGGTGAGGTTCACCGCGGTCTCGGTGCCGCCGTGGTAGGAGCGGTAACGCGAGAGCACCTTGTAGCGGCCTGTGTGCAGTCGCGCCATCCGGACGGCGTGCTCGACCGCGTCCGCGCCGCCGTTGGTGAAGAAGATCGTGTCGAGGTCGCCGGGGGTGCGTTCGCTGATCAGGCGGGCCGCCTCGGAGCGCGCGTCGTTGGCGAATTGCGGTGCGACAGTGCACAGTTTGCCCGCCTGCTCCTGGATCGCGGCGACGACCTTCGGATGCTGGTGGCCGATATTGGTGTTCACCATCATCGAGGAGAAGTCGAGCAGGCGATTGCCCTCGCCATCCCACACGTAGCAACCCTCGGCGGCGGTGAGCACCGTCGGCGTGAGAGCCGCTTGCGCGGACCAGGAATGGAAGACGTGGCGGCGGTCGAGTTCGTAGGCGCGAGCGGCCTCATCGGAAAGCGTCATCGTGAGTCTCCTGTGTCTATTTGCGGCTGGCGCCGCGGTTCTCGGCCCTGTAACCGCGACTCTTCCCTCCCTACGGGCATTCCTTCGTCGCACCCTTCGGTCAGTCCAGAGTCGGGGGCGGGCCGCGAACGGTCACTTGTTCTGTGGGAAGCCGAGTTCCAGCCCACCGTGGCTGGGATCGAGCCAGCGGGCGGTGACCGCCTTGGTGCGGGTGAAGAAGTGCACGCCGTCGGTGCCGTGCGCGTGCGAGTCGCCGAACAGGGAGTTCTTCCAGCCGCCGAAACTGAAGTAGGCCATCGGCACCGGGATGGGGACGTTGATGCCGACCATACCCACTTCCACCTCGTGCTGGAACCGGCGTCCCGCGCCGCCGTCGTTGGTGAAGATGGCGGTGCCGTTGCCGTAGCGGTTCGCGTTGATCAGCGCCACCGCCTCCTCGTAGGTGCCGACCCGCACGACCGACAGCACGGGGCCGAAGATCTCGTCGGTGTAGACGCTCATGGTGGGCGTCACCTCGTCGAGAATCGTCGGGCCGAGCCAGAATCCGTCCGGCGCACCATCGACGGTGAGGTTGCGACCGTCGAGAACCACACGGGCACCGGAGTTTTCGCCCGCGTCGATGTACTCGGCCACCCGGTCGCGGTGCGCGCGGGTGATCAGCGGGCCCATCTCGGCGCCGCTGGTGCCGTCGCCGGTGACGATGCTCGCGGCCCGCGCACTGATCTTGGCGATCAGTTCGTCGGCCACCGCGCCGACAGCCACGACCACGCTGATCGCCATGCACCGCTCACCCGCCGATCCGAAACCGGCATTCACGGCGGCGTCGGCGGCCAGGTCCAGATCGGCGTCGGGCAGCACCACCATGTGATTCTTCGCGCCGCCGAGTGCCTGCACCCGCTTGCCCGCCACGGTGCCGCGCTGGTAGACGTACTTGGCGATCGGGGTGGAGCCGACGAACGACACCGCCTTGATCCCCGGGTTGTCCAGCAGTTCGTCGACGGCGACCTTGTCACCCTGCACGACGTTGAACACACCGTCGGGCAGCCCGGCCTCCTGCCACAGCCGCGCCAGCCACAGCGCCGCCGACGGATCCTTCTCGCTCGGCTTGAGCACCACCGTGTTGCCCGCGCCGATCGCGAGGGGGAAGAACCACATCGGCACCATGGCGGGGAAATTGAACGGTGCGATGATCGCGACCGGGCCGAGCGGCTGACGGATCGAGTAGATGTCGACCTCGGTGGAGGCGTTCTCGGTGAACCCGCCCTTGAGTAGATGCGGTATGCCACAGGCGAATTCGACGACCTCGAGACCGCGGGTCACCTCGCCGAGCGCGTCGGCGGCCACTTTGCCGTGTTCGGACGTGACGATCGCGGCCAGTTCCGTTCGGCGTTCGGCGAGCAGCTCACGGAACCGGAACAGCACCTGGGTGCGGCGGGTGAGCGAGGTGTCGCGCCAGGAAGCGAAGGCCACCGTCGCGGCGTCGATCGCGGCGCGGGTATCGGCCACATTCGCCAGCGCCAGCTCCCCGGTGACGACACCGGTGGCGGGATTGGTCACCTGGGCGGTGGTCTCGCTGGTACCGCGCACCGATTTGCCGTCTATCCAGTGGCCGATGGACTGCATGGATGCCTCGTTTCGCCGAGTGGTGTGATGCTTCCACCCTGGTCTATCCCGAGGCGGGTAGGGGGCGACGATTTGTACACAATCACCGGATTCGTATTACGATTCGTCAGTGCTGTTGACCGTGGCTGATGTGCTCGCGACGCCGGTGATGCAAGCCGGGCAACCCGAGGTCATCTGTGCCGCGAACCTGGACCGGCCGGTGCGCTGGGTGCATGTCAGCGACCAGGCCTCGGTGGCCGACCTCCTGGTCGGCTCGGAGCTGATCCTGACCACCGGGCAGGCACTCGCCGCTCCCGAACAGGCGCGGATCACCTACCTGCGATCCCTGTCCGCCGCCGGTATCGCGGGACTTGTCGTGGAACTCGGCAGCTATGTGAGTGAACTCGGGCCTGTCGTCGCGGCCACGGCCGCCGAACTCGGGCTGCCGGTGATCGTGCTGCATCGGGTGACCCGCTTCGTGGAGATCACCGAAGCCGTCCACCGGGCGATCGTCGCCGACCAGTACGCCGAACTCGAGTTCGCGCGCACCGTGCACGAGACCTTCACCGAGCTGAGTGTGCGCCGCGCCGCGCTGGCCGAGATCGTGCAGACCGCCGCGAGCATGCTCGACGCGTCGGTGGTGCTGGAAGATCTCTCGCATCGGGTGCTGGCAGCCACTGCCCGCCACATCAGTTCGGCGGCGCTGCTGGAGGATTGGGAGTCGATGTCGCGGCTGCTGCCCGACGGGTCCGGCGTGGTCGGCGTCGGACCGCACACACAGCGCTGGGGCAGGCTGATCCTGCGCACCGGCCGAGCCCCTACCGCGCGGGTCGCCATGGTGCTCGAACGTGCCGCGCAAACCATCACCCTGCACCGGATGATCGACAAGGACCGCTTCGGGCTGCACCGGCAAGCCCAAACCGGCCTGATCGCCGACCTGGTGGAAGGGCGGGTCACCGACGAGCGCGACGCACAGGCCCGCGCGGCCGCCCTCGGGCTGCACCGGCGGGCCCGCTACGTGCCGCTGGCGATCGAGATCGACACCGAGTCGACGACGGATCCGGTGGCGGCGCAACGACGCAGCGAGTCGATCGTCGAAGCGGTGACGCACGCTCTCGGCCTGGTCGACGCGTCGGCGCTCAGCGCGGCAGAACACCGGCGAACGCGCGGTGGTACCGACGGGGAGCAGGTCATCGTGATCCTCGCGGTGTCGCGCGGCGGCGATGTCGATGATCGTCTCGCGCCGGTGTGTTCTGCGGTACTGGCCGAGATCCGCCGGGTCGAGGGCGTGCGTCGTGCGGTCATCGGAGTCGGCGCCGATTCCGATTCTCTCCTCGATACCGCGGGCAGGCTCGCGCACGCGGCGGGGGTTGCCGAGGTGGCCCAGTCGATGACGACGGTGCCGAGCCGAATGTTCTTCCGCAGCGCCGATATTCGCCTGCGCGGCCTGCTCTCGTCGATCCGCGACGAGCCGGGCGTGCAGAGCTTCGCCGAGTCCGAACTCGGTGCGCTCCTGCGCTACGACATCCGCCACAGTGCCGACCTCACCGGCACCCTGCGCCGCTTCCTCGATCTGGCAGGCAACAAGACCGACCTCGCCAAAGCGCTCGCGATCAGCCGACCCACCCTCTACGACCGCCTCGCCCGCATCGAACGCATTCTCGCTGTCGACCTCGACGACGGCGAATCGCGCACCTCCCTGCACGCCGCCCTGCTCGTGCGCGACCTCACCTCGGGCGACAAGCTATAGGCCGTCCGCGGTCAGTTCTGAAACGACGCAGGTGAACCCGTGTTGTCCTGGGGTCTCACAGGTCGATAACGCGCTGGACAGCGGCGAGGTCAGCGAGCGAGGGCTCCGCTCGATTCGACGGTGGCGACGATCAGGTCCGCGACGCCGCGCTGCCCGGCGAGGGTGGGGTGATAGCGGAGCAGGGTCTGATCGGCCAGCATCGGATCGAACCAGCGGGTCGCCGGATCGGCGCACATCCCGAACTCGCGCGAGGCGGCGACGGTATCGATGTACACCGCGCCGTGGTCGGCGGCCGCCCGCGCGACAACGGTGTTGAGGCGTTCGAACTTGGACTGGATGTAGGCGGCATCGGCGGGGAGCAGGCCGAGCATGGCCGGGCAGCTGGTGTTCGTGAGATAGGTGGGCCAGCCGTCGACGAAGACGGTCGAGCTCCTCATCGAACATCCTGACGGTCGTAGTTCAGTCTTTGCGGCCGGTGAGAGCAAGTGAGGTGCCTAGCCCGATCATCACCAGGCCACCGGTGCCGCCGATGGCGGCGAGACGGCGTGGTGAACGCGCGAACCAGGACCGTGCCGACCCGGCCACGAGCGCCCAGAGCGAGTCGAAGATCAGCCCGAACAGCGGGATGCAGAGCCCGAGGATCAGCATCTGTTGGGGCACCGAACCACTGGTGGTGTCCACGAACTGGGGCAGCAGGGCGGCCAGGAAGACAATGGTCTTCGGGTTGGCGGCCCCGACAATCAATCCGTCCCGAAACGCCGTCATCGGACTGTGGGAATCCGCGTGCTGTTCGGCGTGAAAGGCCGTTCGCAGGGCGTCGCGATGCCGAATCGCCTGCACACCGAGGTAGACCAGATAGGCGGCCCCGACGAGTTTGATCGCGGTGAACACCGCCGCCGACGCGGCCACCACCGCGCCCAGCCCGAACGCGACAGCGACAACCTGTCCGTACACCCCGACCGAATTGCCCAGCACGGTCATCAGCGCCGATCGCCGTCCCACGGTGAGCGCACGACCGATGGTGAACAAGACGCTGGGGCCGGGCACGATAACCAGCAGAAACGACAACCCCGCGAACGAGGCCAGATGAGCCGAAGACACCATCGTCACACGCTATCCGGCGGCTCGAGCGGCGACAATGGTCCACAGGAGCCGGGAACCCGACGGCACATCGTTGGATCGGACCATCGCACACTGGTGGTCGGGCCGGGGAACAACCGTGCGGTGGGGGCGGTTGTTCTGCGCATGACGACACTCGGATTGATCGGTAGCGGACATATCGGTTCCACCGTGGCGCGGCTGGCGGTGGACGCGGGCTATGACGTGGTACTCAGCAACTCGCGTGGACCGCAGACCCTGGCGGATCTGGTCGCCGAGCTGGGTCCGCTGGCACGGGCGGCTACCCCGGCCGAGGCGGCGGCCGCCGGTGATTTCGTGGTGGTGACCGTGCCGTTGAAGGCGTATCGGGAGGTGCCGGTCGCACCGCTCGCGGGCAAGGTCGTGGTCGACACCAACAACTACTATCCCGACCGCGACGGTGCGTTCCCTGAACTCGACGCCGACGAGACCACCACCAGCGAACTGCTGCAACAACACCTTCCCGCATCGAAGGTGGTCAAGGCGTTCAACAACATCGTCTACGCCAACCTCGCCGAACTCGCCCGCCCCGCCGGTGCCACGGACCGGTCCGCGCTGCCCATCTTCGGTGACGACGCCGACGCCAAGAAGCTCGCCACCGACCTCATCGACGCCCTCGGCTATGACGTGGTCGACGGCGGTACCCTCGCCGAAAGCCGCCGCTCCCAACGGGATACCCCGGTCTACGTCCACCCCTACGCCGTCGCCGACGGCAACTGGCCGCCCGCCTCGAAGCGCGGTAGCGCAGAGGAGGTCCGCGCGGCCCTCGCCGCCGCCGAGGTCTGAGCGCCGAAGCGTCGCCCGGCTGTCGCGGCCGGGCGAGCAAGGCCTGTTCAGGGCGAGCGCGGGGCGGCCACGAGTCGGCTCGTCGGCCCGTTCAGGGCGCGAGACCGGCAAGAATCGGGGGTTGTGGGGGTCGGTACCGACGACGAAACTTGTTGGATGAGTGCGTTGTCGCAAAACCTGATGGACCGGTGGATAGCGTTGGCCGGGGTCGAGGCCGAACAGATCGGTGCCGGGGTGGTGGGGCGCTACAGCGAGCCGCACCGTCGCTACCACACCGGCACGCACCTGGCGGTGATGCTCGCGGCCATCGACGAATTCGCCGATGCCGCAGCCGATATCGACGCCGTGCGCTACGCGGCGTTCTTCCACGACGCCATCTACGCCGTCGCGCGGGCCGACAACGAGGAGCGCAGCGCCGACCTGGGCCGCGACATCCTCGAATCACTCGGTGCCGCACCGGAATTGGTCGAGGAGGTGGTGCGGCTCGTGGTGCTGACCCGCGGGCACAAACCGCGGCCGGGCGATGCGAACGGCGCGGTCCTCTGTGATGCCGACCTTGTTGTGCTCGGCGGCACACCCGAGGAATACGGCGCTTACACCACCGCGATCCGCGCCGAATACGCCCACGTCCCCGACGACCTGTTCCGCGCGGGCCGCGCCTCGGTACTGCGTAACCTGGCCGACCAGCCCCGCCTGTTCCGCACCGAGCTCGCCCACGACCGCTACGAGGCCGTCGCCCGCGCCAACCTCGTCGCCGAGCTCGCCGAACTGACCGCGACGATCAGCTGACGGGACCGGCGGCCGTTCTCGACCGGCGTCATCGTGCAATGCGATGTCTCGCAGTCGGATATCTGACTGGAACGACGCCGATCGCACGACTACGCCAGTCCAACAGGCGCCTGACGACCTGCGAACGGTCGTGTCAGAGGGCGGTGAGCATCTCCGCGGCCAACGGGGCCGACGACGCGGGATTCTGGCCGGTGTAGAGGTTGCGATCCACCTCGATGTGCGGAGCCCACGGGTCGCCTTCGCGGTAGTCGACGCCGAGGGCTACCAGACGGTCCTGGAGCAGCCACTTCGCCTTGTCGGCGAAGCCCGCCTGGGTCTCCTCGGCATTGCTGAACGCGGTGAGTCGGTAGCCGGCGAAGGGGGAGGTGCCCGTTTCGCCGGTGGCGAGGAGGGCGGCCGGGGCGTGGCAGACGATGCCGAGCGGCTTGCCCGAGGCGAGGATGTTGTCGAGCAGTGCGCCGGAGACGGGGTCGACGGCGAGGTCCTGCATCGGGCCGTGGCCGCCGGGGTAGAAGACGGCGTCGTAGTCGGCGAGGTCGAGCTTGCCGAGCGACAGTGGGCTCCGCAATGCGGCGGCGCCGGCCAGGATGTCGGCGACCGCTGCCGCGCCGTCGGCGCCACCGTTGACGTCGGGGGCGAGACTGGCCCGATCGACGGTGGCGACCACGCCGTTCGGAGTCGCCACGGTGACGGTGTGGCCCGCACCGGTGAATGCCGCGTACGGTGCGGCGAATTCCTCGGCCCAGAACCCGGTGGGATGCTCGGTGCCGTCCGCCAAGGTCCAGTGGTCGGCGCCGGTCAGGACGAACAGGATGTGTGCCATCGGATTCCTTCTCCATTCAACGGGTTCGGGGCGAGCACCGATGTCGTCGTCGGGTCGCGTCGACCACGCTAGGGTCGGTGGCATCTTCTGACCAATAGGATGGTCTATATGAGACATAGGTCAGCCGATGGCTCGATGGATCTGGTGCAGTTGCGGACCTTTCTGGCCGTGTTCCGCACCGGCTCGCTCACCGCGGGGGCGGTCCAGGTCGGGCTGTCGCAACCGACCGTGACCACGCAGATCCAGGCGCTCGAACGACACCTCGGCAGGCCCCTGTTCGAACGCCTGCCGCGCGGGGTGACACCCACCGCCGCCGGGCACGAGCTCGCGGCGCGGGTCGGCGGTCCACTCGAGGAGTTGGAGGCGGTCCTCAGCGGTGCGGCGACCGACCGCGGGGCCCCGCCTGAGCCGCCGGTGTTGCTCGGCGGACCGGCGGAGATGCTCGCCGCCAAGATCGTGCCCGCGTTGTCGCCGTTGGTCGCCGACGGCGTGCGGCTCACTGTCAGTACCGGGATGACCGACGAGCTGCTCACTCGATTGCATTCGGGGGCACTGGATCTGGTCTTCGCCACCACTCGCCCGCGGGGGCGGACCGTGCTGGCCGAACCGCTCGTCGACGAGGAATTCCTCCTCGTCGCCGCCCCCTCGATAGCCGAGCGCATCGATACCGAACGTCTGCGCGCCGAGGGCCCGATCGCGCTGGCGGGCATCCCGCTCGTCAGCTACGCCGCCGATCTGCCGATTCTGCGCCGCTACTGGCGCCACGTCTTCGAGACCCGCCTGGAAACCGAGCCTGCCCTGATCGTCGGCGACCTCCGCGCGGTACTCGCCGCGGTCGCCGCGGGGGCGGGGATCAGCGTGCTCCCGCACTATCTGTGCGGCCGGGAACGGGCCGACGCAACGCTGGTGACACTGCTCGATCCCGCCGACCCGCCGATCAACACCGGTTTCCTCGCTCGCCGGGTCGGCGCGCCGTCTCGACCACACGTCGACCTGGTTCGTGCCCGATTGGTGGAGGCGGCACGAGGCTGGGCGGGGTGCGGCGCTTGACAGGCAATCGAGCGCTTGTATCCGGGTACAACTTTCCGGTGCCGCTCGATGTGATGACGTGGCGCCTGTACGTCGATCGCGTCGCGCGCAAGCGTGAATTGCGAAACACTGTGCTAGTGAACGGATCTCAAGTAACAGCAGCTCTGATCGCGGCCGGTGTCACCACAGTGCTCGGCTGGTTGGCAGCGCAGCGGGCTCAGTACGATCGCGTGAAGGACGTCGTAGCATTCATTGCGGCTCAGGAGGTTTCGGCTGCGCGGCATCGACTCGGTCTGTTCATCCATGGAGCCCCGAATTCGAATATGGGCCAGGAGGAACGGGTCAGGGATCTGTTTACGGTGTTGTGGGCGTTCAGTCAGGTCAATGCCGTCCGCGCAACGTTGAGTCCACGGTCCGGTCCGCTGTCTGGTCCGCATCGGTTGCTTCAGCTGAGCGTCGGTCCCTGGGCAAAGTACTGGGTCGAACAGCTCGAACTCGAGTATGGCAAAAGTGCTACCAGCAGGTTCGGCCATGGAATCGACATCGATGGGTCGGACGTCGGACTTCGAGAATTGCAACGGGCATGGTTTGCACGACCTCCGGCCTGGGGCGTTCTGTACACGGTCGTGGGCTTGCGCAGCCTTTTCGCCCTACGGGCCGATGTGCAATCCGGCACCGCTGGGTCGTGACAGGTCGAATTCGGATCGGACGACGATACTTCAGGCGTCGTTGCCCCACGGAGTCAGGTAATGACGAGAAGCTCGGTGGGGGAGGCGATTTCGGCTCGCAGGCCGGCTTTGGTCGCTACCCGGGCGACGGCGCGGATGTCGGTGGGGTCGGCGCGGGTGAGGACGAGGGCGCGGGCGAGCAGGCCCTTGTGATGCTTGTTGAAGTGGCTGACGACGGTGCGCGAGCCGTCGGGGTGTTCGGTGAGGACGTTGGCGGTGATGGCGCCGGGGACTCGGCCGAGTTGCTGGTAGGTGCCCGAGCGAAGGTCGATGACGAGTTCACCCGCGGCCTCGGTGTAGAGGGCGTCGGGCAGAACATCGCGCCACACCGCCGAAAGTGTCGGCAGCCCTGGGAGTTTGGTGCCGCCGGAGAGGCGGTAGGCGGGAATCGGGTCGGCGGCGCGGACTGCCCCGAACAGGGCCGAGCCGATCCCCAAACGTGCGTACGCCTTGGTTCGTTGCACTTTGGTGAACGACTTCGCGTCCAGTGCGTCGTAGAGGACGCCGGTGTAGCGCTCCAGGGCGGGGCGGGTCGCCGACGTGCGCAGGCTCGCGTTGCGGACTATCTCCGCATCGGCGCCCTTACCCAAGCCGAGCACTGCGGCGGAGCCGGCCGGGTCGGCCGCCAGTTGCACCACCTCGGTGATCAATGTGTCGCGAACCGCGCTGAGCTGCGGCATCGCGAGATCGGCGAGGTCGAGCGGCGCGCCCGATCCGCCGTCGGACTTGGTTTCAGAGGGAGGCAGCAGCACCAGCACGATCGACAACGGTAATCGCCGCCGAAACCGCCACCGCGCCCCGCCCCGTCGCGGACCGGGCGGCCGCCGTCAGCGGTCTCGTACGGCGCCCACCCCCGCCTCGAGCTGCGATCAGCTGCCGAGCTCAGCGCAAACGAATAGGGCGCCAAGGGTAGCGTCGCCGCCACCAATTTTCTGTTGTAAGTGCGTAATTGATTTATCGAGAAAACCTGGTCATCTATGAATTGTCAGGTGTGATTACGTTATCAGGTTGTTATCTGATGATTGAAATAGATTTGTCATTGGCAACCTGATATGCGCCCGTTTGCCGGAACTGGTATCCGGGTCTGGCGCAGCGCTCAGGTGGTAATCGGTTGTCGCCCGGCCCGGACCAGGGACTACCCTGTGCATCCGTGATCACCCGCCTCTCCCGCCTGTTCCTGCGCACCCTGCGAGACGACCCCGCCGACGCCGAGGTGCCCAGCCATAAACTGCTCGTTCGCGCCGGCTACGTCCGCCGGGTCGCCCCCGGCGTGTACTCGTGGCTGCCGCTCGGTCTGCGCACGCTGCGCAAGATCGAGGACGTGGTGCGCCAGGAGATGGACGCCACCGGCGCCCAGGAGATCTCGCTGCCCGCGCTGCTGCCGCGCGAGCCCTACGAGACCACCAACCGGTGGACCGAGTACGGCCCCGGCCTGTTCCGGCTCAAGGACCGCAAGGGTGGCGACTATCTGCTCGGGCCCACCCACGAGGAGCTGTTCGCGCTCACCGTGAAGGGTGAGTACAACTCCTACAAGGATCTGCCGGTCACCCTGTACCAGATCCAGACCAAGTACCGCGACGAGGAACGTCCCCGCGCGGGCATCCTGCGCGGGCGCGAGTTCGTGATGAAGGACTCCTACTCCTTCGACATCGACGACGACGGTCTCACCAACAGCTACGCCACCCACCGCAAGGCCTACCAGGCGATCTTCGAACGGCTCAGCGTCGAGTACGTGATCGTGGCCGCCACCTCCGGTGCCATGGGCGGCAGCGCGTCCGAGGAGTTCCTCGCCGCCAGCCCCGTCGGTGAGGACACCTACGTGCGCTGCGTCGAGTCCGGCTACGCGGCGAACGTGGAAGCCGTGGTCACGCCCGCGCCCGCGCCGCTGCCCATCGAGGGTCAGGCCGCCGCGGTCGAGTACGACACCCCGAACACCCCCACCATCGCGACGCTGGTCGACTGGGCCAACGAGGCGAAGGTCCTCGACCGCACGGTGACCGCCGCCGACACGTTGAAGAACGTGATGGTGAAGCTGCGCCACCCCGACGGCAAGACCGAGATCCTCGGCATCGGCGTCCCTGGCGACCGCGAGGTCGACGACAAGCGTCTCGGCGCGGCCGTCGAGCCCGCCGAGGTGGAAATGCTCACCGAGGCCGACTTCGCCGCCAACCCGTTCCTCGTGAAGGGCTACATCGGCCCGAAGGGCTTGGCCGCCAACGGTGTTCGCTACCTCGTCGACCCTCGCGTCGTCGACGGCACCGCGTGGATCACCGGCGCCGACGTCTTGGGCAAGCACGTGGTCGGCCTGGTCGCCGGTCGTGACTTCACCCCCGACGGCACCATCGAGGCCGCCGAGGTCCGCGACGGCGATCCCTCGCCCGACGGCGCGGGTCCGTTGGTGTCCGCGCGCGGCATCGAGATCGGTCACATCTTCCAGCTCGGCCGCAAGTACACCGACGCCTTCGACGTCGACGTGCTCGGCGAGAACGGCAAGCCGGTCCGGCTCACCATGGGCTCCTACGGCATCGGCGTCTCCCGCATGGTCGCGGTGATCGCCGAACAGCAGCACGACGAGAAGGGCCTGCGCTGGCCCGCCGAGGTCGCCCCGTTCGACGTGCACGTGGTGATCGCCAACAAGGACGGCGCCGCCCGCGACGGCGCCGAACACGTCGTCGCCGGCCTGGACGCCGAGGGCCTAGAGGTCCTGTTCGACGACCGCACCGCCTCACCCGGCGTGAAGTTCAAGGACGCCGAACTGCTCGGCATGCCCTGGATTCTCGTCATCGGCCGCGGCTGGGCCGAGGGCAAGGTGGAACTGCGCAACCGCTTCACCGGCGAAGCCGAAGAGATCCCGGCCGAAGACGCTGTCAGCGCGGTAACCGCCAAGATCCGCGGCTGATCTCGTTTCACGAATCATGCTGTCCCCTTCATGTGGGGCAGCGCGATTTGCTGTTTCAGGCGCCGAGGCCGGCTGAAACTCGTTGGAACCGAATGGGTCTACGGCGCGTCTAATCCAGTGGACGGAGCCGAAAGAACGTCTCAAGATTTGCGTGGTGTGTGTTTCGTTGACAGAGTCTGGTCCGGAAGTTGTTGTTAGGGAGGTACCGATGGTCGGTTTCGATCCGAGCCGTGCCGCAGAGGAATTGGCGCGGTTCGCAGCCGATTTGGAGCAGAAAGCTCAGCGGTACGAAGAGCTGCAGGGGCAGATGGCCATGACGTCGGCGACCGCGTCCAGCGCGGGCGGGCGCGTGAGCGTCACGGTGGACAGCACCGGCGTGCCGACGGCGATCGGTCTGGGACCGAGTACGCGGAGCATGGACCCTGACGCACTGTCGGCGGAGATCCTGGCGTGTATGCGCAAGGCACAGGTGACATTGCGGTCCGAGGTCGCCGAAGTCATGCATCGGGTCGTGGGCGAGGACACCGTCGGCGAGTCGATCCTTGACATCCTCGCCGAGCGATTCCCGGACGTCGAGGCAGAGCTCGCGGGCGAGTATGTTCCGCCCCAACCCACGTATGTGCCGCCGCCAGCCAGTTATGCGCCTGCGTCGCAGTCGACATGGGAACCGCCTGCCACAGGAACGCTCAGCCGTAAGCCGGATCGGGATCAGATCGTCACGCCTGACGAGCCGGATGAGGATGACGAGTACTTCAGCAAGAAGTCATGGCTGGAATGAGGACGTAGATGTGGAACAGCGATGATGTCGTCGTCAAACCGGAGAGCGTGCGTGCGCACGCCGGCGCGGTCGAATCGACGCTCGGGAACCTCAGTGCGGCCAAACAAGCGGCCGACTATCTGTCCAAGTTGGATGACGGCTATGGCCTTTTCGTCGGCTGGTACGCGGACCTGACGGTGAGCTCGCTGCACGATCGGATCACCGACAGCCTGCAGAAGATCGTCGAAACGACCGAGACGCTGCCGAAAACGCTGCGGTACTGCGCGGACACATTCGAAACCCTCGATGCCGACCGTCAGGCCGCGATCGAGCGTCAACAAAGCCAGATCAAATAGGGGGAAACCATGCCGTTCGACGACGCCGCCCCGCCCGCGGGCAATGAACTGATCGACGGGAAAGTCGACGACGACGAGGCTTATGGGTTCGATCAGAAGGCTCTGCTCCCCAGGATCAACAGCGATGGCGCTGAATCAGGCCTGTTCAAAGGCACACCGGTGGGTGATGCTTGGGAAGCCGGCGGGCTCGTCAAGGAAGCGGTGAATGGGGAAGATCCGGTCAAGAACCTGTATGGTGCAGCCCTCAAAGCCTCCGCGGTCGCCGTGGCCGCCGCGGACGTGTTGGAGTACCAGAAGCGCATGGCAACAGGGGTTCCCCTGGCGAAGTTCGATCCGTTCAATATTGTGGGTGCCCTGCTGATGGGCTGGATGCTGGAGAACGTCGAACCACTGCGCAAGGGGCTCGATTGGGTCACCGGTAACCCGGATATGGTCAAGGCGTATTCGAAGTCTTGGGAGAACATCTCCACGGCACTGACGGAAGCCGCGGCGACATGGAACACCGAACTCCAGAAAGACGTCAGCGAATGGGGCGGCGCCGCCAGCACCGCCTACAAAACCAAGGCCGACGCGTTCATGGCGGACATCGAGGCCCAGTCCTCCCTCGCCTCCTCGCTGAGCAAAGTCAACGCCGCGCTCGGTGACCTGGTGGAGGGGGTTCGCGGTGTCGTGATCGAACTCCTGAACTGGCTGGCCGGCGTACTCGTCGAGGCCGCGGCGATCATCATCTGCACCGGGGGGACAGCATCTTTAGGGGCCGTCGCACGCGCCAGTCTCAGCATCTCCGGTGCGGGCTCGAAGTTGTCGCAGATCCTGCTGGCGCTCGCGAAGGAAGCGTCGACGATCATCGGCATGGTGCCGAAACTTATCCAAGCGGTGCAAGGCGCAACAGAGGCCGGAATCAGATCCGCGAGCGCGTAGGCGTGGTGGATGGCAGTGGGGGGCATTGTGGGTAGGTATCGGAGTACGTCCGATTTGCCGTTGCCGGGGGAGTGGAAGCGGAATGCGTTCGGCGCGTATCGCTCTGCGGTGTTGCCGTTCGCGTGTGCGCTGGTCTTGTGGCCGGTGACGCTGGGGCTGGTCTCGACGATGGTGGCGGAGCCGGGATCGGTGGGGCCCGGACTCTTCGGGCTCGTGCTGCTCGGTCCCCTGACTGCTGTGTTCACCGGCTGGGCATGGTCGGAGATCCCACGAGCCGCCCCGGTGGCCGCTGATATTCGTGCTACCGCCCACGGTCCGGCACTCGTGTTGCCGGTGCCGCGGCCGTCCTCGACCGGCAGTCTGGTGGCGATAGCGTTCGGAGTGGCCGTGCTCGGGGCTGGGCTGTGGCAGTTCATCGCATCGTTGGACGCCGACTGGTCGATGGGAGCCGCGCTCTTGTTTCTCATGTCCCTGCCGGCATTGGTTGCCCTGCTCCTGGGCTTCGGCACATACCGCCCGCGCAAGACCCTCGGCAACGTCGGCATCGAACTCACCCCGCAGCATATCTCGATCGACTACGGCAACGGCCCGACCAGCGTCGCCTGGCAGGACGTCTCGGCGGTCGGCGCCCGCAGCCGCCGGGAAGCGTTCCGATTCGGCAGCGGAACCAATGTGATCAGCCTTGTCACCGGCGATGCCGGTACGGGCTACCGAACCATCGACATCGTCCACACGGACCTCGAGACCGACCCGACCCGGGTCTACCACCTGTTCGTCTTCTCCGTGCGCAACCCTGGGAGCCGAGCGGAGCTCGGGACCGAACTCGGACTGGATCGCTTCCGGCGCGCCGGATATGTCGGCGAACACCCGACCCCGGCGACGCTGTGATCGCTCCAGCACTGGGTGTCGCCGAACAGGAGGCCAGGCGGTTCGAACTTACGGCTACGTAGGCGAAAGTGCTGGTAGTGGGTGCGAGGGTCGGCGTGGCGAGTGGGCGGCGCTGCTAAGTTAACGGGCATGACGAGTTCGCCCAGCCTGCTGTTCAACCCGGCCACCTACGACCCGCAGCATTTCGATGCCGAGACGCGGCGGCTGCTGCGCGCCACCATCGAGTGGTTCGAGTCCAAGGGCAAGGCACAGCTGCTGGTCGAGGATCGCGATGCGGTGTGGACCGCGGAGTTCCTCGAGTTCGTCGGCAAGGAAAAGCTGTTC
The DNA here is from genome assembly GCF_052814245.1 of Nocardia sp. IBHARD005. Taxonomy (NCBI): domain Bacteria; kingdom Bacillati; phylum Actinomycetota; class Actinomycetes; order Mycobacteriales; family Nocardiaceae; genus Nocardia; species Nocardia sp. IBHARD005. The sequence continues at coordinate 5,701,984 of NZ_CP199935.1, read as the reverse complement.
GCGACCTTCCTGACCCCGGCCGCCTACGCCGACGGCGACCCGAACAAGCGCTGGGACGCGGCACGGAACGCGGCCCTGGCGGAGATCTTCGGGTTCTACGGGCTGGCGTACTGGTACGCCGAGCAGGTCACCATCCTCGGCCTCGGCCCGATCTGGCAGAGCGACAACGAGATCGCCAAGCGCAAGGCCGCCGCCGACCTCGACGAGGGTCAGGTGATGGCGTTCGCGCTGTCCGAGCGCGATCACGGCGCCGATATCTACAACACCGACCTCATCCTCGCCCCGAGCGAACCCGGCAGCGCCGACGCCGAGGCGGGCATCCTGTTCCGGGCGAGCGGCGAGAAGTACTACATCGGCAACGGCAACGTCGCCTCGATGGTGTCGGTGTTCTCCCGGCGCGGTGATGTCGAGGGCCCCGAAGGCTACGTCTGGTTCGCCGCCGACAGCCGCCACGACAACTACCACCTGATCGAGAGCGTCATCCACGGTCAGATGTATGTCAGCCACTTCCGGCTGGAGAACTACCCGGTGACCGCCGCCGACCTGCTCCACGAAGGGCCCGAAGCCTTCTCGGCCGCGCTCAACACCGTCAACGTCGGCAAGTTCAACCTCTGCCACGGCGGCATCGGCATGGTCGAGCACTCGTTCTTCGAGGCCATCACCCACGCCAACAACCGCATCCTCTACGGCAACCCGGTCACCGACTTCGGCCATGTGCGTGGCAATTTCGTCGACGCCTACGCGCGGCTGATCGCGATGAAGCTGTTCAGTGATCGCGCCGTCGACTACTTCCGCAGCGCCTCGCTCGAGGACCGCCGCTACCTGCTGTTCAACCCGATGACCAAGTCCAAGGTCACCTCCGAGGGCGAGGTCGCGATGACCCTGCTGCTGGATGTGCTGGCGGCCAAGGGTTTCGAGAAGGCCACCTACTTCGCGCAGGCCTCGCGCTACATCAACCACCTGCCGCGCCTCGAGGGCACCGTGCACGTGAACGTGGGCCAGATCCTGAAGTTCATGCCGAACTACCTGCTCAACCCGAAGGAATACCCGGCGATCGGGACCAACCTCGAAGCCGGCGACCAGCCGTTCTTCTGGCAGCAGGGTCCGGCACGCGGAGCGGGCAAGGTGCAGTTCGCCGACTGGACCCCCGCCTACGAGCAGGCATCCGAGGTCCCGAATGTCGGCCGGTTCTACGAGCAGGCCCAAGCGCTGCGCAGCCTGCTGCTCACCGCGGCCCCCGACGCGGCCCAGCAGAAGGACCTGGACTTCATGCTGACCATCGGTCACCTGTTCTCCACGGTGGTCTACGGCCAGCTGATCCTCGAGCAGGCCGAGCTCACCGGGCTCGACCGCGATGTGCTCGACCAGATCTTCGACTTCCAGATCCGCGACTTCAACACCCATGCCACGGCGGTGCTCGGCAAGCCGTCGGTCACCGAGGCTCAGCGTGCATGGGCGATCGGGGCCCTGCGCAGCCCGGTCGCCGACGCCGAACGGTTCGACCGGGTGTGGCGGCAGGTAGCGGCCTACGACGGCGCGTACGCGATGCGCCCGTAGTCGGGCCCTGTGGTTCCGGGTGGGTCGCTGATCCACCCGGAACCGCGTCCGAACCGTCGAAGGAGCAACGCCGACCTGGGCTGCGCGAGGCGTCATCCGTCGATCGGTTCGGCCGAAGCCGAGCGAGGTCACCAGACCCGCCACGCGCCGAGGTGGCTGCCGAGACGACTCCGGACATCTTGATGGGACCATCGACCGGATCACCCACGGCGTCTGGTCGTCGTCTGTGCTGGACGCGGACCGGGATCGGCACCGTGTCGGCTCGTTGCCTACGCCCGCCCCGGGAAGGTGACGGTGACCGGGACTGAGCCAAGAATCGTTTGCCAGCGGGCGCGGCGGATAGCGGCCTCGGTGAGCGCTTCCGTCGCGGTGGCGCGCACCGATTCGTCGGTCGCGTTCTCAACCACCGCGTACCACGCTGCGGCGCAATCGGATTCGACGCTCACCGCCAGATGTGCCGCCGGGATCGGGTCGTCGACCGGTGCGGGCGGGGTATAGGCGGCGCCGGGGGCGTTCGGTGCCGTGCCGTCTGCTTCGAGCAGCTCGACCGTGGCGTCGCGGCGTGCTCGATGCGCGGCGCTGAACTCGGCGACCAGGCGGGCCCGGTCGGCGTTGGCGTACGCGGCGATCAGGCCGTAGGAGTAGACGGCGGCGTACTCGGCATCGAGCGCGTTCTGCAGGAACTTTCGCTGTTCGGTCATGTCAGCAGGACTCCTGCCTGGGTGGCGCAGGCCGCACTGATCGACGCGAGAAGTCCTGCGCGATAACCGGATTCGGTGCGGGCCAGGGCGGCGGCGGACTGTTGGGAGCGGACCAGCTGATCACGCAGCTGCGCGACGGTGGCCGGCTGCGCGGCCGCGGTCTCGACTTCCGAAGCGGGCACCGGGGAACCGTCGGGACCGGGCACGGTCAGCGAGGCTGTGCGATGGACGGGGGTGGTGCCGTCGCCGTAAACGCCGATCACCCGGTCGATTTCGGTGCGAAGCGCGTCGGCATGGGCGGTGCGCTCGGTGGCGATCGTGTTCAGCGCGGCGTTGGACTGCGGCGCCAGCGCGATCGCGGCCGTCGCGGCGGCGGCATCGGCTCGGGCCAGAACCTCTTGGGCGGCAAGAGGATCCGGCGCGTGCACGGTATCGTCCTCAGCGCAGGCGGCCAGCGCGGCCACCGCGGGAATGCCGATGGCGCTCGCGCCGACCAGTCGGAGCAGTGTGCGGCGCCGCCAGATCGACCGTGTGCCGACCGGATCGGGCGCCGGCGAGGAAAGCTGCTGCGCCGGTGTGGGATGCGGCACTGTGGCGGACAGGTGCGACGGGGTCGCGCCGGTGGGGGCCGGCGTCGATCCGGCGAGGTGCGCGGTGGCAGGCTCGACCCGCAAGTGATCGGGTTCGTGCCGGTCGGAGCGCATGCCGGAAGGTCGCCCGGCTCTCGGCGGGACGGTATGGCGGTGGGGCACGTGCACCATCGTGCCAGATCGCGCGCGGGTAGTTCGCGCGCGTGGTGACACGCCTCGGGCACGCCGAGCCGGACCGGTGCGCGGTGCTCAGCGCCTGGTCCTTTACACTCTCTGAGCGCGTTACGCTAGACCTTCGGCGTAGATATTTCCGATCGCGTCACAACTGAACCAGGAGCCGCCCATATGCCGATGCCCACCGAGGAAAGGGTGAGCCAGCTTGTCGCTGAGCTCGTCGCACGCCGGGGATTCGACCTCGAGGGCGTCGCGATCGTGGCTGCGGGCAACGGCGAGTTGGCTCCGGTTCGGGTGAAGGTCACCGTCGACAGCGACGGCCCGGCGAACCTGGACGCCATCGCGGCGCTCAGCCGTGAGATGTCCGAACTTCTTGATGCCGCAGGCGATTTCGGCGAATCCGCCTATCTGCTCGAAGTGACGACGCCCGGCGTGGAGCGCCCGCTCACCACCGAACGGCACTGGCGGCGCGCACAGGGCCGCAAGGTCCGCGTCAAGCTGGCCGACGGTGCCGAGCGCATCGAGGGCAAGGCCCGTTTCGACGCGCGCGTCGGCCGGCTCGCCGACGACGCCGCCACCATCGCACTCGTCATCGGCGGCAAGGCGAAGCCGCATCGCGTTCCTGTTCCACTCGCCGATATCGCCGAGGCTGTCGTCCAGGTCGAATTCAACGCACCGGGCGCCGCCGAACTCGAACTCGCCGGCGGCATCGCGCCGGGCCGCCCGGTACCGGGCGAAGAGCCCGCCGACCTAGCCGCGCCAGGACAACACCTTGACACTCCCACCGAAGGGGTTGCGGAATGAATATTGAAATCGAAGCCTTGCGGGCGATTGTCGCCGACAAAGGCATCTCGATCGAGACCGTGATCTCGGCGATCGAGTCGGCGCTGCTCACCGCTTACCGGCACACCGACGGCCACGAGGCCAATGCGCGCATCGACATCAACCAGAAGACCGGTGTGGTGCGGGTGATGGCGCGCGAACTCGACGCCGACGGCAACCTCGTCTCCGAATGGGACGACACCCCGGAGGGGTTCGGCCGCATCGCCGCGACCACCGCCCGCCAGGTGGTGCTGCAGCGGCTGCGTGACGCCGAGAACGAGAAGTCCTTCGGTGATTTCGCCACCCATGAGGGCGAGATCGTCGGCGGTGTGGTCCAGCGTGACGCCAGGGCCAATGCCCGCGGCATCGTGGTGGTCCGGATCGGCAGCGAGGCCACCGGCGCCGAGGGGCTGATCCCGCCCGCCGAACAGGTGCCGGGGGAGACCTACGAGCACGGCGACCGGATCAAGTGCTACGTCTACGGGGTCTCGCGTGGCCCGCGTGGCCCGCAGATCCAGCTTTCGCGCACCCACCCGAACCTGGTGCGGCGGCTGTTCTCGCTCGAGGTGCCCGAGATCGCCGACGGCTCCGTCGAGATCGTCGCCGTGGCCCGCGAGTCGGGACACCGGTCCAAGATCGCGGTGCAGTCCACTGTGCCCGGCGTGAACGCCAAGGGCGCGTGCATCGGCCCGATGGGCCAGCGCGTGCGCAACGTGATGAGCGAACTGGCGGGCGAGAAGATCGATATCATCGACTACGCCGAGGATCCGGCGACCTTCGTCGGCAATGCGCTCTCGCCGTCGAAAGTGGTATCGGTCACTGTCGTCGATCCCGACGCCAGGGCGGCGCGGGTGATCGTGCCGGACTTCCAGCTCTCCCTCGCCATCGGCAAGGAGGGCCAGAATGCCCGCCTGGCGGCCCGTCTGACGGGCTGGCGCATCGATATCCGCAGCGACGCGGCGCCGCAACCGGACGACTCCACCCGGCCGGAAGCGCACCGTAGTTGATCCAGGCACATCGAATCCCTGCCTGCGGATGACATGTTGGTAACTTCCGGAGGGGAGGGGTTCGTCGTTATGACCGGGTCACCGGTAGAGTGGGTACAGGACCGGCCCGCGCAATCCGTTCGCACCTGTATCGGATGCCGTCAGCGTGAGCCATCTGCCGACCTGTTGCGGATCGTTGCGCAGCATCGGAACACCGATGTCGCGATTGTTCCCGATCCGCGGCGCAGACTGCCCGGACGGGGTGCCTGGCTGCACCCCGTTTCAGCTTGTTTGCGTTCCGCAGAGCGGCGCCGAGCATTCGGCAGAGCCCTACGAGTGTCCGGAAATCTGGATATCTCAGCCCTGGAGCAGTACCTCGAGAACAGGCACGAGCACTCATGAGCACACCGTGAAGCACCAACGATGAACGTCCATCGGAGATAACCCGAGGTCGTGCGGGCCCGCCTTACCTAGGCGGCGTCACTGCTCGGCCTCTCAGTGAGGAGAGCAGTGGCAGGCAAGGCCCGCGTGCACGAGTTGGCTAAAGAGCTCGGTGTCACAAGCAAGGAACTACTCGCGAAGCTCAAGGAGCAAGGCGAGTTCGTGAAGTCGGCGTCCTCGACGGTGGAAGCACCCGTCGCACGTCGTCTGCGCGAATCTCTGGCGTCGAAGTCCGCTCCGGCGGCCGATACCAAGTCGGCGGCCCGTCCCGGCCCGTCGTCGGCAGCAGCAGCCCGTCCGGCTGCCAAGCCCACCCCCGGCGGCCCCCGCCCCGGCCCGCGTCCGGCTCCGGCCGCTCCCGCCCCGGCAGTTGCTGCTGCCGCGCCGGCTGCGCCGAAGGCCGAACCGGCCGCTCCGGTCGAGGCGAAGCCCGCTACTCCGGCACCCGCGAGCCCCGCTCCGGCCGCCGCGCAGTCGGCTCCGGCCACCAAGCCCGCAGGCGCCCCCGCGCCGGGTCCGCGTCCGGCTCCCGCCGCGCCGCGTCCGGCACAGGCTCCCGCCGCGGGTCAGACCCGTCCGGGTCAGGCCACCCCCGGTGCGGCCGCACCGGGTCCGCGTCCGGCAGGTCCCGGCCCGAAGCCGGGGCCCAAGGCTCCGCGCGTCGGCAACAACCCGTTCAGCTCGGCGCCCGATCGTGAGCGTCCGGCACCGCGTCCCGCCCCGCAGGGTGGTCCGCGGCCGACTCCGGGTCAGGGCGGTCCCCGTCCGGCTCCCGGTCAGGGTGGCCCGCGTCCGGCTCCCGGTCAGGGCGGTCCCCGCCCCGGTCAGGGTGGCCAGGGTCAGCGTCCGGCCGCCGCGCAGGGCGGTGCCCCGCGTCCCGGTGGTCCCCGTCCCAACCCGGGTTCGATGCCTCCGCGTCCGAACCCCGGTGCCATGCCCGCACGCTCCGCACGTCCCGGCCCCGCGGCCGGTGGCCGTCCGGGTCGTCCCGGTGGCGCTCCCGGCGGTGGCGGCGCAGGCCGTCCCGGTGGTGGTGGCGGCGGTGGCGGCTACCGCGGTGGCGGTGGCGGTGCCCCCGGCGCTCCCGGCGCCGGTGCCGGTGCTCCCGCGGCCGGTGGTTTCCGTGGTCGTCCCGGTGGCGGCGGCGGTCGTCCCGGTGGTCCCGGTGGCCGTGGTGGCGCGGCAGGCGCGTTCGGTCGTCCCGGCGGCGCTGTCCGTCGTGGTCGCAAGTCGAAGCGGGCAAAGCGCGCCGAGTACGAGAACATGCAGGCTCCCGCCGTCGGTGGCGTGCGGCTGCCCCGCGGCAACGGCGAGATCATCCGTCTCGCCCGCGGTGCGTCGCTGTCGGACTTCGCCGAGAAGATCGACGCGAACCCCGCAGCTCTGGTGCAGGCACTGTTCAACCTCGGCGAGATGGTCACCGCGACCCAGTCGGTGAACGACGAGACCCTCGAGCTGCTCGGCGGCGAGATGAACTACGTCGTCCACGTGGTCAGCCCCGAGGACGAAGATCGCGAACTGCTGCAGTCGTTCGACCTCACCTACGGCGAAGACGCCGGCGGCGAGGACGACCTCGAGCACCGTCCGCCGGTCGTGACCGTCATGGGTCACGTCGACCACGGTAAGACCCGACTGCTCGACACGATCCGTAAGGCCAACGTCGCTGAGGGCGAGGCCGGTGGCATCACCCAGCACATCGGTGCCTACCAGGTGCTCACCAACCTCAACGAGGAAGAGCGCCTGATCACCTTCATCGACACCCCGGGTCACGAGGCGTTCACCGCCATGCGTGCTCGTGGTGCGAAGGCCACCGATATCGCGATCCTCGTGGTCGCGGCCGACGACGGCGTCATGCCGCAGACGGTGGAAGCGATCAACCACGCGCAGGCCGCTGATGTGCCGATCGTCGTCGCGATCAACAAGATCGACAAAGAGGGTGCGAACCCGGACAAGATCAAGCAGCAGCTCACCGAGTACGGCCTGGTCACCGAGGAGTACGGCGGCGACACCATGTTCGTCAACATCTCGGCCAAGCAGGGCACCAACATCGACGCGCTGCTCGAAGCGGTGCTGCTGACCGCGGATGCCTCGCTCGACCTGCGGGCCAACCCGGACATGGACGCCCAGGGTGTGGCCATCGAGGCGCACCTCGACCGCGGCCGTGGCCCCGTGGCCACCGTGCTCATCCAGCGCGGCACGCTGCACGTCGGTGACTCGATCGTGGCGGGCGACGCCTACGGTCGCGTCCGCCGCATGGTCGACGAGCACGGCGAGGACGTCCACGCGGCGACCCCGTCGCGCCCGGTCCAGGTCATCGGTTTCACCTCGGTGCCCGGCGCGGGCGACAACCTGATCGTGGTCGAGGAAGACCGCATCGCCCGTCAGATCGCCGATCGCCGCAATGCGCGCAAGCGCAACGCGCTGGCCGCTCGCAGCCGCAAGCGGATCAGCCTGGAAGATCTGGATGCCGCACTGAAGGAGACTTCGGAGCTCAACCTGATCCTCAAGGGCGACAACTCCGGTACCGTCGAGGCCCTCGAAGAGGCCCTGCTCGGTATCGAGATCGACGACGAGGTGCGTCTGCGCGTCATCGACCGCGGTGTCGGTGGCGTCACCGAGACCAACGTCAACCTGGCGTCGGCCTCCAACGCGATCATCATCGGCTTCAACGTCCGCGCGGAGGGCAAGGCCACTGAGCTGGCCAACCGCGAAGGCGTGGATATCCGGTACTACTCGGTGATCTACCAGGCGATCGACGAGATCGAGAAGGCCCTCAAGGGCATGCTCAAGCCGATCTACGAAGAGGTCGAGCTGGGCCGCGCCGAGATCCGCGCGATCTTCCGTTCGTCGAAGATCGGCAACATCGCCGGTTGCATGGTCACCTCCGGCTCGGTCAAGCGCAACGCCAAGGCGCGCCTGATCCGTGACGGTCGAGTGGTCGCGGAGACGATGACCATCTCCTCGCTCAAGCGGGAGAAGGACGACGCTCCTGAGGTTCGCGAAGGTTTCGAGTGCGGTATGACCGTCACCTACAGCGACATCAAGGACGGCGACATCATCGAGGCTTACGAGCTTCGTGAAAAGCCGCGCGACTGATCAACGCACTATCGCCGCACCCACGCCGCATCCGATTCTTCGGGTGCGGCGTGGGGTCTTGCGGTAACCCATCTACCAGGAGGTGAGCACCGCTGTTCATCGGTGCGCTCGAATTCGATCTACTGCTCGGTGACGTGCATTCGCTCAAGGAGAAGCGGTCGGTGATCCGGCCGATCCTCGCCGAGCTACAGAAGCGCTTCGGCGTGAATGCCGCCGAAGCCGGAGATCAGGACCTGCACCGCCGGGCACTGCTCGGTGTGGCCATGGTCAGTGCGGAAACGGGACACCTGAACGAGGTGCTCGACAAGTGTGAGCGGCACGTTGCCGCGCGTCCGGAGATAGAGTTGCTGGCAGTACGCCGCCGGATCTTCGGACCCGAAGACTAGAGGAGGAACTCCCATGGTGGATCAAGCCAGGGCACGCCGACTCGCCAAGCGGATTTCCGCGATCGTGGCTACCGCGATCGAATACGAGATCAAGGATCCGCGGTTGCGGTTCGTCACTGTCACCGATGCCAAGGTGACCGGCGATCTGCGCGAGGCGAACGTGTATTACACGGTGATGGGCGAGACCATCGACGCCGAACCCGACTACGCCGAAGCCGCCGCCGGACTGGACGCGGCCAAGGGTGTGTTGCGGTCCAAGGTGGGCGCGGGTACCGGAGTGAAATTCACCCCGATCCTGTCTTTCACTCTCGATAAGGTGCCCGAGGTGGCCCGCGAGATGGAAGAGTTGCTCGCCAGGGCTCGCGCCATCGACGACGAGGTGGCCAAGGTCGCCGCCAACGCCAAGCACGCGGGCGAGGCCGACCCGTACAAGGCCGATCGCGACGACGAAGACGAGTAGGCAGGCATGTCCGGTGATCGCCCGGTAGCTCGAGTGACCACGCGGGGCGCCGAGTCGCGCCCGGTGGGCACCGCCATGCCCGGCCGAGGGTCGGTGGCCGTCGTGGACGCCGGATGACCAGCGTCCGCGACGGGACCGAACTCGGCACGGCCGTCGCCGCATTGGCGGCGGCGCGTTCGGTGACGATCCTGTGCCACGTGCAGCCCGATGCCGACACCGTCGGGAGCGGGCTGGCGCTGGCGTTGGCGCTGCACCGGCGCGAGGTACCGGTGTGGGTGTCCTTCGCCGAGCCCGCTGAGCTGCCCGCTTCGTTACGCACGCTGCCCGGTGCGCAGTTGATCGTGCCGCCGGCGCGGGTGCCCGGCGAGGTCGACCTGTTGATCGTCGTAGACTGCGGCGCGCGCAGCCGCCTCGGTGCGCTCGCCGACCGATTGCCCGGTGCGACAATGACATTGGTGATCGATCACCACCGGGCCAACGACGGCTTCGGCACCGTCGACCTGATCGACGAATCCGCGGCCTCGACCACCGAACTGGTGACCCGGCTACTCGACGCCTGGGGCGTGGAGATCGACGCCGCCATCGCGCACTGCCTGTTCGCGGGCTTGGTCACCGATACCGGCTCGTTCCGCTGGGCCCGAACCGGCAGCCACGCCATGGCCGAGCGCCTGCTCGCCACCGGCATCGACGGCACCGAGATCACCCGTGTCCTGCTCGACACCCACCCCTACGCCTGGCTCCCGATGCTGTCGAAGGTGCTGTCCACCGCCGTGGTCGTGCCATCCGCCGCCGGTGTCGGCCTGGTCTACGCGCTGGTGCGCGCCGCCGATACCCACGACGTGGGCCCCGAAGAAGTCGAAAGCGTCATCGACGTCATCCGCACCACCGCCGAAGCGGGCATCGCCGCCGTCTTCAAGGAAGCCCGCGGCCACAACGACCGCTGGACGGTCTCCCTTCGTTCCCGCGACTCCGCCCCCGGCCGCACCGACGGCATCGACGTCGCCGCGGTAGCCAGCGGTTTCGGCGGCGGCGGCCACCGCTTCGCCGCCGGCTACACCACCTACGGCAACGCCGAAGATGTTGTGCGCGCACTGATCACCGCACTGGGATGAGCTCTCGGTACTGGGCCGCGGCGACTGCGTCCACAACTGCTGGTCTTGTCTGCGCGTTGATAGTGCTGGCCGGCGCAGCCCGGTTGGACGACCGTGACATCGGTCGACTCCCCATGTTCGCCTTGATACTCAGCGGGATCGTCGCCGTCGCCACCGCCGCGACTCTCCGAGTGAACGCGGGGTCCGTGCGCGCGGGTATCCGGCGGGGGATGTTCACCACGTCCGCGCTGCTGGCAGGAAGTGCGGTGCTGGCGGCTTGGCTGTACGGAGGATTCTGGCAATGAGCGGCGAAGCCTTCGATCGGTCGACATTCCGCGCGGCTACGGCGACGCTGACGGTAGTGGCGCTGCCGGTGTTCTTCGATCCGTTTCTGTGGGTGATCACCGCAGTAGTCGCAGTGTTCGCTGGTGTTCTCGCGGGCGTGCTGGTGGTGGTTCCGGGTCAGGGGCGTCGGATCGGACTCGGGGTCGCGATCGGGCTGACGGGCGCGGTGATCGGTGTCGGCGCGGCCATCGCGATCTTCTTCGGAACCTGAGTGGTGTCCGGCGATGTCACCGCGCGACTGCCGCCCCCTCAGCGTCGTTCGGTGGTTGTGGTCAGCGGGCGGGCGCAGGGTCGCGGCGTAGGCGCAGCGTCAGCGGGACGCCGAGGATCGTTGCGGTGGCGCAGAGGGTGAAGGCGAGGGCCGGTTGGTCTACGAGGAGGCCGGTCAGGCCTGCTACGACGAGGCCGCCGAGGTTGCCGGTCATCCAGATGAGGCCTGCGGCGGTGCCGTCGGCGGCGCCGGCGTGGCGTTCGGCCATGGCCAGGACGATCGGGAGGGCGGGGAGCAGGGTCAGGCCGAGGAGGACGAAGGCCAGGAAACCTGTTGCCAGGCCGGGGGCGAGGGCTACGAGCAGACAGGCGGCGGCGCTGGCGGTGAGGCCGACCAGCACGGCGGGGAGTTCGACACCGTGGCGCAGGACCGCGACCGGGATCACCGCGCAGCCCACTACACCGGCCAGGACGTTCACCAGCAGCACGATGCTCGCCGCGTCGGCGCTGACACCGGACGGTTCCAGCAATGCCTGGCCGAAGGTCGCGAGCGCGACGAAAGTGCCGAAGGGGAAGAACACGGCGACGCAGAGCCGGCGTACATACCGGTCGCCGATGGTCGCTCGCAGCGCGGTCAGCGAGGTCGAGGTGCTCGCCGCGGGCCCGGTGCCCGCGCGCATCAACTCGATGGTCAGCGCTATCGCGGCCAGCGCGGCGAAGAGGGTGCCGACGGCGGTGAGGGTGGTGAGCTGGTTTTCCGCGGGGAGCGCGGCGCCGAGTACGAACGCCGCCGCCATCCCGGCGAAAGTGCTGGCGGTGCCCACCGCGATACCGGTCGGCCGGTCCTTCTCGTCGAGATAGTGCCCGGCGATGCCGGTGATCGCGTTGAGCACCAGCGGTTGCGCGATCGCGACGACGGTCTGACCGATGAGCACGAGCGCGAAACCGCCGTCGAGCAGCCGCAGCGCCGCACCGATCGCGGTGAGGACCGCTCCGGCGATCAAGCTGGGGCGGAAGCAGCGATCCAGCGCGATCCCGGCTGGCACCGCCAGCACGACGTAGAGCAGCGGGAACATGTTCGCCAGCCACCCGATCGCGGACTCGGACACACCGAAATGCTCCGCCGCCACGGTCGTCACCGGCGCATAGGTGAGCCACACCAGCTGGGTCGCCGCGCCGACCAGGGCGAACGCCGTGATCACCCGCCATCGCTGCACAAACACCATGGTCGATCCTGAGTTGTTTCGGGCGAACCGGGCGTTCGCGGCGTGACATCGTCCACCTGAGCTGGGCGGACGACCAGTATTGTCGCTCATCCTGCCCGCCGTCCACATTTCAGACCTGCGATTCATGCGGATCGGGTGGTGCGTCCGCAGTTCTGTGCGGACGCCGGCCTGATCGACAGTTCGTGTGGTGGAGGCAGGCCGAGAACTCGACTGCAGGGCGGCGATCAGGCACGGCGGTCGGCGAGATCGTCCGATGGCGATGCACTCGATGGGCGATGTTGTCGGTGGCGTGTGCCACCATCGGCAGGTCGATAGCGCGTTCGCGCCCAAAGTTCGTGACCGTGGGAGGTCGGTGTGGGGTCCGCTGAACCGGTGGATGAAGCCGTGACCGGCGGCGAGTTCGACCGGGCCGGACCACGGCGCATTCTCGGCATCGCCGTGCCCACGCTGGGCGTGCTGGTTGCCGAGCCGCTGTATCTGCTCTTCGACATCGCGGTGGTCGGCAGGTTGGGGGCGCTGGCACTGGCCGGGCTGGCGGTCGGCGCGGTAATCCTCGGCACGGTGAGTACCCAGCTGACGTTCCTGTCCTACGGGACAACCGCGCGAGCGGCCCGCAGACACGGTGCGGGGGACAGGACGGGCGCGGTCGAGGAAGGCGTGCAGGCCAGTTGGGTAGGTGTCGCGGTCGGTCTGGTGATCGTCGCGGTGATCCAGCTGTTCGCGGTGCCCTTGTGTTCGGTGCTGTCCGGCGGTGGTGAGATCGCCGACGAGGCTCTCAGCTGGGTACGGATCGCGCTGTTCGGCGTGCCGCTGATCCTGCTGTCGATGGCGGGCAACGGGTGGATGCGCGGTGTGCAGGATGTGCGACGACCGCTGACCTATGTGGTTGCGGGACTGGCACTCTCGGCGGTGCTGTGTCCGGTCCTGGTGTACGGACTGCTCGGTGCGCCGCGGATGGAACTGGCCGGTTCCGCGGTGGCCAATCTCGTCGGCCAATCGGTCTCCGGTGTCCTGTTCGCCTATGCCCTGCTGCGGGAACGTGTTTCGCTGCGCCCGCGCATCGCGGTGATGCGGGCTCAACTCGTGCTCGGCCGCGACCTCATCGTGCGCAGCCTGTCCTTCCAGATCTGCTTCGTCTCCGCCGCCGCGGTGGCCGCCCGTTTCGGCGCCGCGTCCGTCGCTGCCCACCAACTGGTCCTGCAACTCTGGAATTTCCTTGCCCTGACCCTGGATTCGCTCGCCATTGCCGCCCAGACCCTGGTCGGCGCGGCCCTCGGGGCGGGAAATGCGCACGGCGCCAAAGGCATCGCCCGCAGGGTCACGGTCTGGTCCGAGATCTTCGCCCTGCTGCTGGCTGCCGCCTTCGCCGCAGGCGCGACCGTGATCCCCCTGCTGTTCACCGACGACCCCCAGGTTCTCGACCGCGCCAACGTCATCTGGTGGTTCTTCGTCGCGATGATCCCGGTCGCCGGCGCCGTGTTCGCCCTCGACGGCGTCCTGCTCGGCGCGGGCGACGCCGCCTTCCTCCGCACCGCGACCCTCGCCGCCGCTCTGACCGGCTTCCTCCCCGTGATCTGGCTGTCGCTGAACTTCGACTGGGGCGTGGCCGGAATCTGGTCGGGTCTGGTCGCTTTCATGCTGCTGCGATTGATCGCGGTCCTCGCCCGGGCGAAGTCGGGTCGCTGGGCCAAGGTGGGCGCCGATGTGCCGAGCGGGGCGGCGTGACTCAGGGCGCCCGGACCGGCAGGTGAATTTCGGCAATCGCAGCACCGCGGTCTTGCGGCGGGCCGAGCTCGACGCGCGGTTTCCCGGGCTGCTCGATCTCCTCGTCGCCGAGGCCGCGGGCGCGCGGGGGTGAACCCACCGGTGCCGTGCGCCCGGGGTGTGCCACTGTGGATAGGTGAATCCGAAGTTGATGGCGGTCAGCGATGTGCATGTGGGGCATCAGGGGAACAAGCCTGTGGTGGAACAGATCGTGCCCGATTCGCCCGAGGACTGGTTGATCGTCGCCGGTGATGTGGGGGAGAAGGCCGAGGAGGTGCGGTGGGCGCTGGAGTTTCTGCGCGGCCGCTTCGCCAAGGTCATCTGGGTGCCGGGCAACCACGAGTTGTGGACCACGCCGAAGGACCCGGTGCAGATGCACGGCGCCGCCCGCTACGACTATCTGGTGGCGATGTGCCGTGACCTCGATGTCGTCACCCCGGAGGACCCGTTCCCGGTGTGGACGGGTTCGGGTGCCGAGAAGTACGGCGGCCGGGTCACCGTGGCGCCGATGTTCCTGCTCTACGACTACTCGTGGCGCCCGGCGGGCACAAAGACCAAGGCGGAGGGTTTGGCGCTGGCCCGCGAACGCAATGTCGTCGCCACCGACGAGTTCCTGCTGACCCCCGACCCGTACCTCACCCGCGACGCCTGGTGTCACGCCCGCGTCCAGTACACCCAGCGCCGCCTCGACGCGCTGCCCCCGGAAACCCCGCTGGTGCTGATCAACCACTTCCCCCTGGTCCGCCAGCCCACCGACATCCTGTTCTACCCGGAGTTCTCGCTGTGGTGCGGCACCGACCTGACCGCCGACTGGCACACCAGCTACAACGTGGTCTGCTCGGTGTACGGCCACCTCCACATCCCCCGCACCACCTACTACGACGGTGTCCGCTTCGAAGAGGTCTCCCTCGGCTACCCCCGCGAATGGAAACGCCGAGGCATGCCGAACCCGCTCCTGCGCCAGATCCTGCCCGACCCGGTCTACGCCGACGGCGACCTGAACGCCTGGGGCGGCCACTTCAGGGTAACCCCGGAGATGGAAGCTGCAGCAGCGGAAATGCGCAAAAAGGCCGAACGCAGACGAGGCGTCTAACTAGCGAATTTGCGTGATATCTCTACGCCTGATTTGGTATGGACATCGGTAACTTGCCGGGCACGAACAAACACGCGTACTCGCCAGCCGTCAGACGCCAACGCTGCCCTGACCAGTACGTGAGTCTGGCCAGAAACGCGGGGAGGCGGGCAAGCACATCGGTAACTCACCGGGCACGAGCAAACCCGCCCACCCCGGTACCGCCAGACGCCAACGCTGCCCAACCAGCGCCTAGATCTGGCCAAAATACGCGGAGAGGCGGAACAGCACTTGCTGGAGAGGATATTGCCGAGGAGTGTGGCTTCGGCGGAGTTGCTGGTGTTTCCGGAGGAGTTGACCGCGCATCCCGCCGAGGAGCACCTCATCGCCAAATCCGTGGAGAAGCGTCGCCGCGATTTCATCGGTGCCCGGCACTGTGCTCGCCTCGCCCTCGAACAGCTCGGTGAGCCGCCCGTCGCGATCGGCAAGGGTGAGCGCGGCATGCCGCTGTTCCCGCGCGGCATCGTCGGCAGCCTCACCCATTGCGACGGCTACCGGGCCGCCGCGATGGCGCACGCGCTGCGTTTCCGTTCGGTCGGCATCGACGCCGAACCGCACGACACCCTCCCCGAAGGCGTGCTCGATTCGGTCAGTCTGCCCGCCGAACGCGAGTGGCTGTCCGACACGCCCGGCGAGGGCCTGCACCTGGATCGGCTGCTGTTCTGTGCCAAGGAGGCCACCTACAAGGCCTGGTTCCCGCTGACACTGCGCTGGCTCGGTTTCGAGGACGCTCATATCACCTTCGAGATCGGCTCCCGCACAGGCGATTCGGGCTCGGGTACCTTCCACACGAAGCTGCTCGTGCCCGGCTCGACGAACGACGGCGGCGCCGCGCTGACAGAGTTCAACGGCAAGTGGCTGATCGCCGACGGGCTGATCCTGACCGCGATCGCGCACGGCTGATGGCGGCGCGAGTGTCGCGGGTGGGCGAGCTCGGTGGTCTCGTGATCGTCGACAAGGACGGCGGGCTCACCAGCCATGATGTCGTGGCGCGCAGCCGAAAACTGTTGCAGACCAAGAAGGTCGGCCACGCGGGCACCCTCGACCCGATGGCCACCGGTGTGCTGGTGCTCGGGGTGGAGCGGGCCACGAAGCTGCTCGGCCAACTCCTGCTCACCACCAAGGCCTACACCGCGACCATCCGCCTCGGCCAGGCCACCGATACCGATGACGCCGAGGGTGAGGTCATCGCGAGCACGTCCGCGCTGCACATCACCGACGACGAGATCGCGGCCGGTGTCGCGGGCCTGACCGGTGACATCGAGCAGGTCCCCGCCACGGTGAGCGCCATCAAGGTCGACGGTGAGCGGGCCTACGCGCGGGTGCGCGCCGGCGAAGAGGTGCAACTGGCCGCCCGGCCGGTCACGGTGTCGCGCTTCGACATCCTGGCCCGGCGCGACGTCACCGACGGTGCGTTCGTGGATCTCGACGTTGCTGTCGAATGCACCTCGGGCACCTATATCCGCGCCCTGGCCCGCGATCTCGGCGCCGCCCTCGGGGTGGGCGGTCACCTGACAGCCTTGCGCCGCACCAGGGTTGGCCCCTTCACCCTCGAACATGCCCGCACCCTCGAACAACTCGCGGCAGCCGCCGAGGCCGAGCAGCCTCTGCTCAGCCTCGATATCGACACCGCCGTCCGTACCGCCTTCCCGCTGCGCGAGATCGACGAATCCCAGGCCACCGACCTGCGCACCGGTCGCTGGCTCGAACCTGTCGGCATCAAGGGTGTCTACGCCGCGATCGACCCGCGCGGCCGGGCGATCGCACTGCTCGAGGAGAGCGGCAAACGCGCGGGTTCGGTGATGGTGGTGCGCCCGCGCGGAATCGGCGACTGACCAGACAGGCGACGCCCGACACCCCACGGAGCCCGTGGGTGGATGTCAGATGCGTTGGTGCGCTGCGGTGGGGTCCAGATCGATGCGGATCGTGAGTAGGTCCGTGCCGAGCGCGCGCACCATCATGCTGTTGAACCGGGGCAGCCGGCGAAGTCGAGCGCGTGAGTCGTCGGCGGGGAGCGGGTGGGCGGTGCCGGTGTGCCAGCGGGCGCGTAGCCGTAGCCGCACCCGCGGATCCGCCTCGATATTGCGGACATAGGCCGAGGCCGTGCCGTGGTCGCTGACCAGCCAGAACGAGTCGCCCACGCGCTTGCCGCCGATCGGAGTGCGGCGGGCGAGCCCGGTGCGACGGCCGGTGGTTTCCAGCAGCGCGGTACCCGGCATCACCCGGCCTGCCAGATGGCGGGTCACCGGATTGACGACGTATCGGTGGCACCACGTGACGACGCGGCGTTTTACCTGCGGTGATGTCATGGCGACCTCGCTTGTCGAGACGGTGAGTCTCCACAAAGTATTGTCGAGACTAACGGTTCCGTCAACCGTTACGATGGTCGCGTGGAACCGGGCAAGGCGGTGCGCGCCCATACCGGGCGCAAACGAAACGACGCGGCCAAGCAGGCGATCCTGCGGGCGGTCCCCGCCGTGCTGGCCGCGGCGGACCGCATCGATATCACGATGAGTGAGATCGCCGCCGCCGCGGGTGTCGGCAAGCAGACGATCTACCGGTGGTGGCCCTCGCGAGGCGCCTTGCTCCTCGACGCGATGAGCGAATGGGCCAGCGGCGCCGTGCCCGAACCCGATACGGGCAACCGGCGTGCGGACGTCGCCGCGTTCCTGCGAGCGACCTTCGCCGCCGCCTCCGCACCGCCCGCCGACGTGCTGCTGCGCGCGATTCTGGCTGACGCCCAACGTGATCGGCAGGTGGCCGACCTGCTCGCCGAGTTCGTCGCCGTCCGCCGGGGCGTGCTCGCGCGCATACTCGCCCGCGACGGGGCGGACTCCGACGACGTGGAGTTGCTGGTCGACCAGGCCTTCGGCGTGCTCTGGTACCGGCTCGCGGTGACCCGCGCCCCGCTCGGCGCTGATCTGGCGGACCGTCTGGCCGACTCGTTGTGCGCCGCACCCGCTCCGACGAATCCGTAGCGTGACGGATGGCCGATCGACGATCGGGGACGGCTCCCGAATTCCGGTGCTGCTGGGTTCCTGTCGCGTGGACGGTGATGCGCCCCGGCCGACGGCGGCACCGGCTGTCGGGGGTGCTGGACGGGGGTTAACGCCCTGCTGGGAACGGCCGATAGCGAAGATGTATAGCTTGCGCGTCGGAGGGGTAGAAAATGACTGCGATCGGGAAGACTTGGCTCGGTGTCGTCGCCGGTATGACGGTATTGCTCGTGGGCTGTGGCAGCGGTGATCCGCAGCGGCCGGGATCGAGCCCGGCGCGCCCGACGACCACGATCAGCGCGCCGATCTCGGTCGCAACGCCCAGTGCTGCTCCCGCTCCTGCGGGCCGTCCGAGCGCCACTTCTCTTGCCGGACGACCGACTTCCGTGGGTGTGTCCACCACCCCGGCCACCACTGCCCAGTCACCCGAACCTGCCACCGGTACTGTTGTCCTGCGCACCGTGACCCTGTCTGGGATCCCCGTTCCCGGTGTGCCGGTGCACCTTTCGCTGCAGCAGCCATGTGATCCTTCGAGCAAGGACATCCCCCTCGGCGAGACGATGGAAACCCTGCGCCGCGACGGTGTCACCGACGAGCAAGGCCGGGCGTCCTTCATCACCGAAATCGGTTGCTATCGCTTCGGGATGACCGCGCCCGCGGGAACGAACCCGGTCCCCGAAGGCATGCACACGCTGTTCCTGGTCACCGCGGGCGGCACGGCCACCGGTCAATTGCGCTTCCAGGACACCGCACCCGAACCCGCCTGCGCCGAAGCCACTATCGAAACCGAACTCGGCGTCGATCCGGGACCGGTCGCCACCATCCCCGACTGTGACGGGCAGTGGGGTGTCATCCGCTGGGATACCCCCGGCGACAACCAGCGCGTCATCACCCGCGCCTCAGGAACCTGGACCACCTACGTCCGGTTCCCTCACGACATCTGCTGGTCCAGCGCCTCCGCCGATGGCGTACCGGAACGCCTGCGCAGCTATTTCAGCTGCTGATCACCCACCCGGCTTCTCGACATGATGTCGATGGACTACGCGGTGAGCCAAATAGCTTCGGCGGCAAGGGTTCCCAGCTCGGTAGGGGTTTCGGCCGAGGCGATGCGGACGGCGATGGTGCCGGCGAAATCGCGGCGTTCGGCTACTTCGATGGCGGTGTCGAGGGCGATGCCGACGGAGTCGAAATAGCGCAGCATCGCGGGGTCGGAATCGGAGATGCGGGCTACCCGGCCGAATTCGCCCGCGGCGAAGTCGCTGAGCTGGCGGGCGGGCGGGGTGGGGACGGCGCCGTCGACCGACGGGATGGGGTCACCGTGCGGGTCGCGGTCGGGGTGGCCGAGTTTCGCGTCGATGCGGGACATGAGCAGGTCCGAGACAGCGTGTTCGAGTACTTCGGCCTCGTCGTGCACCTCGTCCCAGCCGTAGCCGAGTTCGTTCACCAGGAACGTCTCGATCAGGCGATGGCGGCGCACCATCGCGATCGCGGCGCGACGGCCGTGTTCGGTCAGGGTGATCGCGCCGTAGCGGGCGTGTTCGACCAGGCCCTGATCGGTGAGCTTGCGCACCGCCTCCGACACCGTCGAAGCCGACACGCCGATCCGCTCGGCCAGCAGCTTGGTCGACACCTTCTCCTGCGACCACTCCTGGGCGGTCCAGATGACCTTCAGATAATCCTGTGCCACCGCCGATAGTTCGGGCGCGATCGGGGCGGCGAGTTCGGCCTGCTCGGCGGGCTGCGTCAGCGCGCTACGGGTCGCGACATCTCGTTTAGCTGGCACGTCACCAATGTTAGGCATCCCTGGCCCGAATGACACATCGGCGAACCGGCACGGCGCGCACCGGTGATCCGGTCAGACCGGAATTCTGTTCGGGCACCGCTTTGCGTAGGCTTCGCTCTGTGCAGAGATGGCGAAGTCTCGACGACGTGCCCGCGGACTGGGGGCGTTGCGTTCTCACGATCGGCGTGTTCGACGGGGTACATCGGGGGCACGCGCAGCTGATCAGCCGCGCGGTCGCCGCGGCGGGCAAGCGTGGCGTTGCCTCGGTTCTGATGACCTTCGATCCGCACCCGATGGAAGTGGTGCGACCCGGTTCGCATCCCGCACAGCTGACCACGCTGACCCGCCGCGCGGAGCTGGCCGCCGAACTCGGAATCGACGTGTTCTGCGTGATGCCGTTCACGCAGGATTTCATGAAGCTCACCCCGTCCGGATACGTGCACGACCTGCTGGTCGAACGTCTGCATGTCACCGAGGTCGTGGTCGGCGACAACTTCACCTTCGGCAAGAAGGCCGCGGGCACCGTCGACACGATGCGCGACCTCGGTGCGCGGTTCGGCTTCGAGGTCGACGGGGTGACCCTGCTCGGCGAACACGCCGTCACTTTCTCCTCCACCTATATCCGGGCCTGTGTCGAGGCGGGCGATATGGCCGCGGCGGCCGAGGCACTCGGGCGACCGCATCGTGTCGAGGGTGTCGTCGTGCACGGCGACGGTCGTGGTCGCGGGCTCGGCTTCCCGACCGCCAACGTCGCACCGCCGATGCACGCCGCGATTCCGGCCGACGGGGTGTACGCGGGCTGGTTCACCGTCCTCGGGTCAGGCCCGAGCATCGGTCAGGCCGCACCCGGCGAGCGCGCGATGGCCGCGATCTCGGTCGGCACCAACCCCACGTTCTCCGGCCGCTCACGCACCGTCGAAGCGTTCGTTCTCGACGGTGAGGCCGACCTCTACGGCCAGCATGTCGGTGTCGATTTCGTCGAACAATTGCGCGGGATGCGCAAATTCGACTCCATCGACGATCTGGTCGAGGCCATGGGCCGCGATGTCGAGGCCGCGCGCAAAGTTCTCACCGCCGCCGACGCCTGAGCCCGGATTCACCTCGCCACCACGTGTCGAGTACAGTGGCTCCTCGGGTTTGCTGCGGTCCGCGGTGGCGCCCATCCCGGGTAACCGGACCTTCGAGCGCGGAACTGAAAAATAGGAGTCGAGCCACATGGCGCTGACCACTGAGCAGAAGTCGGCAATTCTCGCCGAATACGGCCTGCACCCCACCGACACCGGCTCGCCGGAGGCGCAGATCGCGCTGCTGTCGAAGCGGATCTCGGACCTGACCGAGCACCTGAAGCAGCACAAGCACGATCACCACACCCGGCACGGCCTGCTGGCCCTGATCGGTCGTCGTCGCCGCCTGTCGAAGTACCTGCAGGCCAACGACATCAACCGCTACCGCTCGCTCATCGAGCGCTTGGGTCTGCGTCGCTGATCTGAATCAGACACGCCTCCTCGTCGAGGCGGTCGACACCTGGCCAACGGGAAGAAGTACACTTCTTCTCGTTGGCTATTCGTGTATTCGGGGACCATCGGGTTCTCGGCTGCATTACAACATGTGACAGCCGTATGCATTCGTCCGCGTGGCGTCGGTCTTCGGTAGTGGCCTTTCGGCAGGCGTTCTTCTCGCCGCCGTCGGGCTTCGATCGATGATCGCCTCCGCGTCGCCCCTCTTGTGGAATGTTCCAGCCAAGGGGATTCGGCCGGGTGCTGCGCGTGGAGGCCAGGAGGATTTCCACGTGTCCGTGTCCGGTACGGCTGACGACAGCTGGGTTCGCGCCCACCAGGGGAAAAGTACGCCTGGAAACGGCAGCGCGACCAGCGAGACGAGAGGTCGAGAGAAGAGAATTATGACGCAGACAACTGAACGTACGTCGACTGCGGTCGAGGTCGAGCCCGGTGTTTTCGAGTCGGTCGCGCTGATCGACAACGGTAGCTTCGGCACCCGCACCATCCGCTTCGAGACCGGCCGTCTGGCCAAGCAGGCCGCGGGCTCCGTCGCCGCCTACCTGGACGACGAGACCATGCTGCTGTCGGCGACCACCGCAGGCAAGTACCCCAAGGACCAGTTCGACTTCTTCCCGCTGACGGTCGATGTCGAAGAGCGCATGTACGCCGCGGGTCGCATCCCCGGCTCGTTCTTCCGTCGCGAGGGCCGCCCCTCCACCGACGCGATCCTGACCTGCCGCCTGATCGACCGGCCGCTGCGCCCGACCTTCATCGACGGTCTGCGCAACGAGATCCAGGTCGTCGTGACCGTGCTCAGCCTCGACCCGGCCGACCTCTACGACGTGGTGGCCATCAACGCCGCCTCGGCGTCGACCCAGCTCTCGGGCATCCCGTTCTCCGGCCCGATCGGTGGCGTGCGCGTGGCCCTCATCGGTGACCAGTGGGTCGCGTTCCCGACCGTCGAGCAGCTCGAAGGTGCCGTGTTCGACATGGTCGTCGCGGGCCGCGTCACCGACACCGGTGACGTCGCCATCATGATGGTCGAGGCCGAGGCCACCGACAAGGTCATCGCGCTGATCGAAGACGGTGCGCAGGCGCCGACCGAGGCCGTGGTCGCCCAGGGTCTGGAGGCCGCCAAGCCGTTCATCGCGCGCCTGGTCCGCGCCCAGGCCGACCTGGCCGCGCTGGCTGCCAAGCCGACCCAGGAGTTCCCGCTCTTCCCGCCGTACGGCCCCGACGTGTTCACCGCTGTCGAGGGCACCTCGAAGGTGGAGCTGAACGAGGCGCTGAGCATCGCCGACAAGCAGGCCCGCGAGGCCCGCATCGACGAGATCAAGGCCGAGGTGCTCGGTCGTCTCGGTGACGACTTCACCGGTCGCGAGAAGGAACTGGGTGCCGCGTTCCGCTCGGTCACCAAGAAGCTGGTTCGCCAGCGCATCCTCACCGACGGTTTCCGTATCGACGGGCGTGGCCTGGCCGACATCCGTCAGCTCTCCGCCGAGGTCGACGTGATCCCGCGCGCCCACGGTTCGGCGCTGTTCGAGCGTGGCGAGACCCAGATCATGGGTGTGACCACCCTCGACATGGTGAAGATGGCGCAGCAGGTCGACTCGCTCGGCCCGGAGACCTCCAAGCGCTACATGCACCACTACAACTTCCCGCCGTTCTCCACCGGCGAGACCGGTCGCGTCGGTTCGCCGAAGCGTCGCGAGATCGGCCACGGCGCGCTCGCCGAGCGTGCGCTGATGCCGGTGCTGCCCTCGCAGGAGGAGTTCCCCTACGCCATCCGTCAGGTCTCGGAGGCGCTGAGCTCCAACGGCTCCACCTCGATGGGTTCGGTCTGTGCCTCGACCCTGTCGCTGCTCAACGCCGGTGTGCCGCTGAAGGCGCCGGTCGCGGGTATCGCCATGGGCCTGGTGTCGGACACCATCACCAACGACAAGGGTGAGGACGAGGTCCGCTACGTCGCGCTCACCGACATCCTCGGCGCCGAGGATGCCTTCGGCGACATGGACTTCAAGGTCGCGGGCACCCGTGACTTCGTCACCGCCCTGCAGCTCGACACCAAGCTCGACGGCATCCCCTCGCAGGTGCTGGCCGGTGCGCTGAACCAGGCGCACGACGCCCGCACCACGATCCTGGACGTGATGGCCGAGGCCATCACCGATCCGGACGAGATGAGCCCCTACGCCCCGCGCGTGACGGCCATCAAGATCCCGGTCGACAAGATCGGCGAGGTCATCGGGCCCAAGGGCAAGATGATCAACCAGATCACCGAGGAAACCGGCGCCAACATCTCCATCGAAGATGACGGCACTGTTTTCGTCGGTGCGACCGATGGGCCGTCGGCCCAGGCCGCGATCGACATGATCAACGCCATCGCCAACCCGCAGCTGCCCAAGGTCGGCGAGCGCTTCCTGGGCACGGTCGTCAAGACCACCGCCTTCGGTGCGTTCGTCTCGCTCCTGCCGGGTCGCGACGGTCTGGTGCACATCTCCAAGCTGGGCAACGGCAAGCGCGTGGCCAAGGTCGAAGACGTGGTCAACGTCGGCGACAAGCTGCGTGTGGAGATCGCCGATATCGACAACCGCGGCAAGATCTCGCTCGTCCCGGTCGAGGACGAGGCCGCCGCTGCCGAGCCGGCCGCCGTCGAGGAGACCACCGAAGCCGAGTAGGCCTCGCTCCCGCTGACCGACGAAACCCTCGCCGTTGTACGGCGGGGGTTTTGTCGTTTTCCGGCGCCGAACGGGTTCGTGATCTGGATCACGATGATGCAACGGTGATGCAACGTTGTCTCGCTTAGTGTGTCCGGACACAGTAAGAATCTGTGTCGACAGCCGTGGCGCCGCCCCTCGGGAGCTGCGCGCCGACCGCTGTCGGCTCGGCGTACGCGGTCGGATCGCTGGACCGTTCTCAGCGTCGAAAAGTGTGTCGTCAAGCCGTGATTTTGACTGAATCTGGTCCGGTTTATTATTGAAACGAATACGCTTCTCCTCGTGTTCGAACGCGTGGTTCTGGTGTCGGGGTTGACGAGGAGGTCGGGGAGATAACCGAGTCATTGCTGGTTGTATGGCGGCGAGCCGGATTGCCGCGATCGTGTCATAGCCGATCGCACTGAATCCGGTGTGAGCGGGTGGATTTCGGGCAGGGTGCCCGAGGTTGGCCACCCCTGCGCCGATCCACCTCACCCCAGGTGTGAGCCGGGGAGTTCCGAGAGTTTGTGCGGCCGCGTGGCGTTACCCGCGGCCGGTAATGGAAGGCAGTGTGCGATGACCAACCCCACTCCGGCGCGCGCGGAAACAGAACAGCTGGCAGCGCTGGTGGCGACGGTCGCGGCGATGGATCCGGCGCGGATCGCGGTCGAGTTCGACGGCACCGCGGTGTCCTATGCCGACCTCGACGCTCAGCTCACGCTGATGGCCGAGCTGACCGGTGGGGCCCTGGACGCGGACACGCTCGTGCAGGTGGTGCTCGCCGAGGTGTTCCCCGGCGTGGTCGATGCCGCCGAGGGGGCCTTCGGTGTGCTGCTGGATTCTCTGGCCGGTGATGCGATGGCGGCATTGGGGATGGAAGTCGCGGCCGCCGCGACGCTGGTCGACCGGTTCGCCGCGCAGGTGGCGCGGACGCCGGATCGGGTCGCGGTGCAGTTCGGTGCCGATGTGCTGACCTACGCGGAATTCGACGCCAGGGTGCGGGTGCTGGCGGCGCGGCTGGTCGAGATGGGTGTCGGCCCCGAGACGCTGGTCGGGTTGGCGCTGCGACGCAGCGTCGAGTTGATCGTCGCGGTGCACGCGATCGTGCGGGCGGGTGGTGCGTATGTGCCGCTGGATCCCGACCATCCGGTGGACCGGCTGCACTATGTGCTCGAGGTGGCGCGCCCGGTGGTGGTCGTGACGCGTGCCCGCGATGAGCCGGATCTCAACGGCGCGCCGGTTCTGCGCACCGATGACATCGACTGGGACGCGGCGCCCGGCACGGTGGTTTCCGGGGTGTGCGCCGGCAATACGGCCTACGTCATCTTCACCTCCGGTTCCACGGGCCGCCCGAAGGGCGTGGCGGTGACCCACGCGGCGATCGTGGCGAACCTGGATTGGCGGCAGCGCCGCTACGCCATGACCGATGCCGATGTGGTGTTGCAGAAGACGCCCTACACCTTCGATGTGTCGGTGTGGGAACTGTTCTGGCCCTTACAGATCGGCGCCCGGCTCGTAGTCGCCGAACCGGGGCGCCACGGTGATCCCGCGTATCTGGCGTCGTTGATCGCGGCGCATGGAGTCACGGTGACTCACTTCGTGCCGTCCATGCTGGCCGCGTTCGTCGGTGAACTGGGTCCCGAGGTGGATCTGTCGTCGTTGCGGATGGTGTTCGCCTCGGGCGAGGCGCTGCCCGCTGCCACCGCCGCGCGGCTGCGCACGCTGTCGTCGACCGCGCTGCACAACCTGTACGGGCCCACCGAGGCGGCGGTCGACGTCACCGCGCACGAGGTGACCGCGCTCGATGAGGTGTCGGTGCCGATCGGTGGTCCGGCCGACGACACCGGGCTGCTGGTGCTCGACGAGAACCTCGATCGGGTGCCCGCCGGGGTGGTCGGCGAGCTGTACCTGTCGGGTGTTCAGCTGGCGCGCGGTTATGTGGCGCGGCCCGGTCTGACCGCGGACCGGTTCGTCGCCAACCCTTACGGCGTGGCCGGTGCGCGCATGTATCGCACCGGTGACCTGGTGCGCGAATCTCGTGGTGAACTGGAATACCTGGGGCGCACCGACTTTCAGGTGAAGCTGCGTGGTCTGCGGATCGAGCTGGGGGAGATCGAGGCTGTGCTGGCCACGCACCCGCGGGTCGGTAACGCGGCGGTGGTGCTGCATCGGCATGCCGCGGGTGAGGCGCTGGTCGGCTACGTGGTGAGTGTCGATGGCGAGGCGATCGACGAGGCCGAGTTGCTCGCGCACGCCAAGGCGTCGATGCCGGAGTACATGGTGCCGTCGCTGCTGGTGTGCCTGGACGCGATGCCGATCAACGCCAGCGGAAAGCTGGACCGAAAGGCGTTGCCGGAACCCGATTTCCGGGTGGCCGCCGCGGAATTCCGGGAGCCGCGTACCGCGACCGAACGTCGCGTCGCCGCATTGTTCGGCGAGCTCCTCGGGGTACAGACCATCGGGTTGGACGACGACTTCTTCCGCCTCGGTGGCAACTCGCTGATCGCCACCCGCGCCATCGGCCGGTTGCAGGCCACGTTCGGTGTGCGCGTGGATGTTCGTGACTTCTTCGACAGTCCCACCGTGGCGGTGCTGGCGAAGCTGGTCGACGGCGGGGTGGTCGACGATCGGCCCGCGCTCGTCGCGGGTCCGCGTCCCGCGGTCTTGCCGCTCTCGCCGGCTCAGCAGCGCATGTGGTTCCTGAACCGGTTCGATCCGGCGACCGGGGCGTACAACATCCCGATCGCGGTGCGGTTGTCGGGTGCGCTGGACCGGGCCCCGCTGCGGGCGGCGGTGGGTGATCTGATCGCGCGGCACGAGGTGCTGCGCACGGTGTACCCCGAGGTCGACGGGGTGGGGACGCAGCGGGTTGTTCCTGTTGCCGAGGCGCTCGAATTGCTCGCAGCCGAACTGCATTCGGGCCGCGACGACGGCGCAGCGGCGGCAGCCGACCAGGCCGATGCCGGTCGAGGCCCGGGGGCTATCGGTGCTGAAACCGGTTCCCGGCGCTCAGGGCCGGACGTTCCCGCTGCGGCGCCGCAGCTGTCGACGCTGCTCGACCCCGTGAGCATCAGCGCTCAGGAACTGCCCGGCACCTTGGCCGCCGTGATCCTGCGTGGATTCGATGTCACCGCCGCGCCCCCCGTGCGAGCGAGGCTGTTCGAGGTCGACGGCGATCACGTGTTGGTGCTGGTGGTGCATCACATCGCCTCCGACGGATGGTCGGCCGGTCCGCTGGTGCGCGACACGATGACCGCCTACTGTGCGCGCGCCGAAGGTGCGGCGCCGCAATGGAATCCGCTGCCCGTACAGTACGCCGACTACGCCCTCTGGCAACGTGCTGTGCTCGGTGCGGAGGACGATGCCGACTCGCGGGCCGGGCGGGAGATCGCGTTCTGGCGCGACTCGTTGGCCGGGTTGCCGGATGAGTCGAGCCTGCCGACCGATCGGCCTCGCCCCGCCACCGCGTCGATGCGGGGGCGCCGGGTCTCGTTCGAGCTCGATGCCGAGGTGCTCGCGTCGCTGAACGCGG
This sequence comes from Nocardia sp. IBHARD005, assembly GCF_052814245.1. Lineage (NCBI taxonomy): Bacteria > Bacillati > Actinomycetota > Actinomycetes > Mycobacteriales > Nocardiaceae > Nocardia > Nocardia sp. IBHARD005. Next base: position 5,674,500 of record NZ_CP199935.1, on the reverse strand, counting down.
TTGCCGCGCAACAGGGTGCGACGCTGTTCATGGTGCTGCACGCGGCCTTGTCGGTGCTGATCGCGCGCCTGTCGGGCAACACCGATGTGGCGATCGGCACGCCGGTCGCCGGGCGCGGTGCCGCCGAACTCGACGACGTCATCGGCATGTTCGTCAACACCGCCGTGCTGCGCACCCAGGTGCGTGGCGCCGAACCGTTCGCCGACCTGCTCGGCCGCGTCCGCGCCGGGGACCTGGCCGCCTTCGACCACACCACCTTGCCGTTCGAGCGGCTCGTCGAGGTGCTCGCGCCGCCGCGTTCGGCCGGTCGCCATCCGCTGTTCCAGGTGGCACTGTCGCTACAGAACCTGCCGACGACGACCTTCGAACTGCCCGGTCTGCGCGCTGCCGCCGTCGACTTGCCCTATGACGTCGAGAAGTTCGATCTCTCACTGACGCTGCGCGATTCCGCGGCCGATGGTCTGTCCGGCGAATTCTCCTACGCCACAGATCTGTTCGACGAGCAGACCGTCACCCAGATGACGCGCCGCTTCACCGGTCTGCTCGCCGCGATCGCCGCCGCCCCGCGGACTCCGGTAGCCGATCTGCCCCTGCTGATCGACACCGAGTTCGGTGAGCTGACCACCCGCACCGGCGGCCCGTCGACGCCGGCTCCCCTGCTGCCGGCGGTGCTGTCGTGCGCCGCCGCCGATCCCACCGCGATCGCGATCCGCGATGGTGACCGCACCCTCACCTACGGCGAGCTCGACGCCGCCTCGTCCCACCTGGCCGCCCGCCTGACCGCCCTCGGCGTCGGCGCGGGTGACCTCGTCGCCGTGGGCATCCCGCGCTCGGCCGACTCGGTCACCGCGGTCTGGGCCGTCGTGAAGTCCGGGGCGGGATTCCTCCCGGTCGACCCGAACTACCCCGCCGACCGCATCACCCACATGCTCGCCGATTCCGGTGCGGCAGCGGGTATCACGACCGACGCGGTCCTGGCGGACCTGCCCACCACGGTGAACTGGCTCGTGATCGACACGTCGGCGACCAGCGTCGAGACGACGGAACACGGTGCTGGAACGGCCGATTCGAGGATCGCCGAGCGGGTGGTCGGTGCCGAGGCACTCGCCGCTGAGGCTCGCGGCGATTCCGCGGATTCGCTCGTCGACAACGGCGTCGACCGACGGGGCGCTGTAGGTGGCCGGGCGGTGGATCCGCTGGATCCCGCCTACGTCATCTACACCTCCGGCACCACCGGACTGCCCAAGGGTGTCGTGATCACGCACGGGGCGGTCGCGGCCTATCTGCCGGTGCAGGCGGGGCGGTATCAGGCGTCGGCGGACGCGCGGGTGCTGCACGTGGCCTCGCCGTCGTTCGATATCTCCGTGGCCGAGTTGCTGCTGACCGTGACCGAGGGGGCGACGATGGTTGTCGCGCCCGCCGGGGTGTTCGGTGGGGCGGAGCTGGGTGAGTTGCTGCGGGTCGAGCGGGTGACCCATGTGGTGATCACGCCTTCGGCATTGGCCACGGTGAACCCGGAGGGGCTCGACGAACTGCGCGTGGTGGTGGTCGGTGGTGAGGCATGCCCCACGGAACTCCTCGCACGCTGGACGGCCGCGATTCCGGGCCTGATCTTCCGCAACGGCTACGGTCCGACCGAGACGACCATCGTCACCAACATCAGCGAACCACTCAGTGCGACAACACCTGTCACGCTGGGGGCGCCGGTGGAAGGCACGACCGAACTGGTACTCGACGAGCGGCTGCGGCCGGTCCCGGTCGGCGTCGTCGGCGAGCTGTACATCGCGGGTGCGCAGCTCGCGCGGGGCTACCATCGCAGGCCCGCGCTGACAGCGGGGCGGTTCGTCACCAATCCCTATGGTGCGCCCGGTGATCGGATGTACCGCACCGGCGACACCGTGCGCTGGGTGCGGCGCGCTGATTCTTTCGACCTGGAATACCTGGGCCGCAACGACTTCCAGGTGAAGGTGCGCGGTTTCCGGATCGAACTCGGCGAGATCGACGCGGTCCTCGCCCGGCATCGGGCCGTCGACTTCGCCGCGACCGTCGGTCACCGCACCGACGCGGGCGCGACCGTGCTGGTGTCGTACGTGGTCGGGGTCGCCGGTGCCGCGATCGACACCGCGGCGCTCATCGCGCACACCGCCGCGCACCTGCCCACCCACATGGTGCCCGCAGCGATCGTCGTGCTCGACGCGGTGCCGCTGACCCCCGTGGGCAAGCTCGACCGGTCCGCACTGCCCGCACCGGTCTTCGAAGCCGCTGTCTACCGGGCGCCGGAAACGGCCGCCGAGCGGGTCGTGGCCGACGCTTTCGCCGAGGTGCTCGGACTGGACCGGGTCGGCCGCGACGACGACTTCTTCGACCGGGGCGGCAACTCGCTGCTCGCCACTCGGGTGATGGCGCGCATCGGTACCGACCTCGACATCCGCGTGCCCATCCGCCAGCTCTTCGACACCACGACGGTGCTGGCGCTGGCCGCGGCCGCCGACCGCCTGCGCGGCACCGGCACCGGTCCCGCGCTGGCCGCGGGGCCACGCCCCGACCCGCTGCCGCTCTCGCCCGCCCAGCAGCGCATGTGGTTCCTGAACCGCTTCGACCCCGGTTCCGCCACCGACAACATCCCCCTCGCGGTCCGCCTTACCGGCAGTCTCGACATCGCCGCACTCCAGGCGGCGATCGTCGACGTGCTGGACCGCCACGAGGTCCTGCGCACCCGATACCCGGAACTCGACGGCAACGCCATCGCCGAGATCCTTCCGGCGACCGGCCTCATTCCCGAGGTTCACCCCCATATCGTGGACGCGGCCGACCTGTCCGATGCCGTGCGTGCCGTCGTCGCCATCGGCTTCGACCTCACCGTCGACGCACCGATTCGCGCGACCTTGCTCCGCGTTGCCGCGAACAGTGCCTCGGCACAGGCGGATTCGGCGGAGTCCGGCCCGGCTACCCCCGATCTCCCGGCGCAACGCGCCGGCGCCGTGGAACAACTCGAGCATCGCGCCTCGCGTGACGGGGCCACCGGGCCTGCTGCTGCGTCGCGCTCCGCCGGTGCGGAGTATGTGCTGGTCATCGTGTTGCATCACATCGCGGCCGATGGTTTCTCGTTCGGGCCGTTGATCCGGGACGTGCTCACGGCCTACGGCGCGCGCGCCATCGGAGAGGCCCCGAGTTGGGCGCCGTTGGACGTGCAATATGCCGACTACGCCCTGTGGCAGCACGCGGTGCTCGGCGACGCGGCCGACCCGGAATCGGTTGCGGCCGAGCAGCTCTCGTTCTGGCGCGCGGCGCTGGGGGGAGTGCCCGAGCAGCTGGAGCTGCCCACCGACCGGACCCGGCCCGCGGTCGCGTCGCGGCGTGGTGCGCTGCACAACGTCGAGATCGATGCCGGCACCCATCAAGCGCTGACGGAATTCGCTCGCGCACAGGGTGTCACGGTGTTCATGGCGGCGCACGCGGTGTTCGCGGTGCTGCTGGCGCGGTTGTCGGCGACCGCCGATATCGCGATCGGCACCCCGGTGTCGGGACGTGGCGAACGCGCGCTCGACGATCTGGTCGGCATGTTCGTCAACACCCTCGTCCTACGCACCGAAGTCGCGCCCGCGACCCCGTTCACCGAGCTGATCGCCCAGGTCCGCGATACCGACCTCGCGGCCTTCGGTCACGCCGGCGTCCCGTTCGAGCGCCTCGTCGAGATCCTCGATCCGGTCCGCTCCACTGCCCGCAACCCGCTGTTCCAGGTGATGCTGTCGCTCAACGAGGACACTCCGGGCGAACTCGTCCTCCCCGGTCTCACCGTCGCCGGCTTCGATCTGCCGACCGGCGTCGCCAAGTTCGACCTGGAGCTCACCCTCACCGAACACCGCGACGACAACGGCTCTCCCGCAGGCATTTCCGGCGCCTTCCTGTACGCCACCGACCTGTTCGACGCGACCACGATCGCCGGTTTCGCCACCCGTCTGCACCGCGTACTCACCGGTGTTCTCGCCGACCCGGCCCGCCCCGTCGGCGACGTCGATCTCCTCGACCCGGCCGAGCGGACCCAACTCCTGACCACATGGAACGACACCGCCACCGCCACCGACCACGCCGCGACTCTCGCCTCACTCCTCGCTGACCAAGCTGCCGCAACTCCACACGCCATCGCGGTGGTCGTCGACACGGACCCCGCCGCGGCCGGTGACGCGCCGACGGCCACGGGCGCCGCTGCGACGCGCGCGCTCGATACGTTGCCCGCAGCCGGGTCGAGGGACGAATTGGTGACCAGGCGTCATGCCCTGGAGTCGGCGGCATTGCCGGGTTGTCCACCGGCGAGCACGTTCGATGCGGGCACGCCGGCCAAAGATGGCGCTCGAGTAGCCGCGGATGGCGCGCTCCTCGGAATCGGAGCGTCATCGAACGCGATTTCCCGGCTCGAGCACGCGGCAGTCGACGCGATCGTCGCACACCACGCTGGAGGTGCGTCTCCTGAGGTTTCCTTGGGTGGCGCCGACGATGCCACGGCAGCAGTGGAGCTTTCGTACGCGGAGTTCGGTGTTCGAGTCGCACGGCTGGCCCGTCATCTGATCGGGCTCGGGGCGGGACCGGGCTCGCTGGTCGCGGTGGCGATGCGCCGTGGCGTGGAGCAGCTGGTCGCGGTGCACGCGGTGCTCGCGGCCGGTGCGGCGTATGTGCCGGTGGATCCGGATCATCCGGCCGAGCGGACCGCCGATGTGCTGGGGCAGACGGCACCGGTCTGTGTGCTGACATCGGCTGGAAGTGATGTGGCCGAGGGGGATTCGGTGCTGGAGGTCGACACGCTCGACCTGTCGGGACTGTCCGGCGATCCGATCACCGATGACGAGCGGGTGGCACCGCTGCGCCCCGAGCACCTCGCGTACGTGCTGTTCACGTCGGGCTCCACCGGCAAGCCGAAGGGCGTGGCGGTGCCGCACAAGGCCGCGGTGAACCAGTTGCTGTGGTTGCAGCGGGAATACCCGCTCGGGGCCGACGACGTGGTGCTGCAGAAGACACCGTTCACCTTCGACGCGTCGGTGTGGGAACTGCTGTGGCCGTTGCAAGCCGGGGCGCGGCTGGTGCTCGCCACCGCTGATGGGCATCGTGATCCGGCGTACCTGGCGGCAGCCACCGTGCGTCATCGGGTGAGCGTCGTCCAGTATGTGCCGTCGGTACTCGCCGCTGTGGTGGCGGAACCGGTTGCCGCGCAGGCGCAATCGCTGCGACTGGTCTTCGCGGGCGGTGAAGCGCTGACAACCGACCTGGCCCGCCGGGTGCGCGCGATCACCGGTGCGACGGTGGTCAACCTGTACGGCCCGACCGAAACCGCCATCCAGGTCACCACACACGAGGTCGGTGACGAGCCCGGCGCCACGGTGCCGATCGGCGCACCGGTCGCCGATACCCGTGTGTATGTGCTGGATTCGCGCCTGCGTCCCGTCCCGGCCGGTGTTGCGGGGGAGCTGTATGTGGCAGGCGCGCAGCTCGCCGATGGCTATCACGGCCGCACCGATCTCACCGCCGAACGCTTCGTCGCCGACCCCTTCGGCGCGGGCGAGCGCCTGTACCGGACCGGCGATCTGGTCACCTGGCGCACCGGCCCGGACGGCCCGGCGCTGCACTACCTCGGCCGCACCGACTTCCAGGTGAAACTGCGCGGCTTGCGCATCGAACCGGCCGAAATCGAAGCCGCGATCGCCTCGGTCCCCGGCGTCAGCCGCGTCGCCGTCCTGGTGCGCTCGGACGAAGGCCGACCCGACCAGCTCGTTGCCTACGTGGTCCGTGCTGCCGGTGCGCTCCCGGTCGCCCGGGGTTCCGAATCCCTCACCTCGGCATCGCCCACGTCCGGTGACCTCGATGCCGCGATCGCCGCGGCTCTGCCCGCATACATGATCCCCGGCGCCTACGTCTTCCTCGACGAATTGCCCGTCAACGCCTCCGGCAAGCTCGACCGTCGGGCACTGCCCGCGCCGCAATCACGGCAGCTCGACTACCGGGAGCCCGCGACCGCCACCGAGCGGATCGTTGCCGCGACATTCGCCGGGGTGCTCGACCTCGACCGGGTCGGTGCCGGTGACGACTTCTTCGCACTTGGGGGCAATTCCCTGCTGGCAACGCAGCTGGCGGCGCGGCTCGGTGCCGCGCTCGATGCTCGGGTGCCGGTGCGGGAACTGTTCGAGGTGAGCACGGTCGACGGACTCGCCGTGCGGCTGGACGCGCTGCGTGGCACCGGTAGCAGGCGTGGACCGGTGGCAGGTCAACGCCCGCAGCGGATTCCGCTCTCACCCGCGCAGCAGCGGATGTGGTTCCTGCACCGCTTCGACCCGGACTCCGCCGCGTACCACATCCCAGTCGCGATCCGGCTCAGCGGCGAGCTGGATTCGACGGCGCTGCGTGGCGCGCTGGGTGATCTGATCGCCCGGCACGAGACTTTGCGCACCACCTATCCCGAATTCGACGGGCAGGCGACACAACTCGTCGGTCCGGCGTTCATGCCCGAGCTCGCCGTCGTCGACGTGGCTGCCGATGACGTGCCCGCGGCGGTGGTGTCGGTCCTCTCCGGTGGGTTCGATATCACCATCGAGGTGCCGGTGCGCGCCGCACTGCTCCGGGTGGCGGCGACCGAACACGTGCTGGTGCTCGTTGTGCATCATATCGCGGCAGACGGCTGGTCGATGGGGCCGCTGATCCGGGATCTGGTGGCCGCCTACGCCGCACGCGTTGCGGGTGCGCAGCCGCGGCTGCCAGCGTTGGCTGTGCACTACGCCGACTATGCGCTGTGGCAGACCGAGGGGCTCGGCAGTGCTGACGACCCGGACGCACCGCTGGCCCGCCAGCTCGGGTACTGGACCCACCGGCTCGCGGACTTGCCCGATGTCTTGACGCTGCCCGCCGACCGGCGCAGGCCGCTGATCGCCTCCAACCGGGGCGCCACCTTCACCACCACCCTCGGTGCCGACCTGCATCGCGGGATCGAGGAGCTGGCTCGGGCGCACCGCGCCACCCCGTTCATGGTGCTGCACACGGGCCTTTCGGTGCTGCTGGCGCGGCTCTCGGCCGGTGCCGACATCGTTGTCGGTACACCCGTGGCCGGTCGCGGCCATCGCGAGCTCGATGACATCGTCGGCATGTTCGTCAACACGCTGGTGCTGCGTGCGCGGGTCCACGCCGATGCCCGCTTCGGCGATCTGCTCGACGAGGTCCGCGCGGACGATCTCGATGCCTTCGACAATGCCGATGTGCCGTTCGAAAGCCTGGTCGATGCCCTGAATCCGGCTCGGTCACAGGGCTATTCGCCGCTGTATCAGATCTCGCTCGCACTGCAGAACCAGCGCAGAACCGCGTTCGAGCTGCCGGGTCTCACCCTGTCGGGGCTGACCCTGCCGGACGCGCCGATCGAAGTGGATCTGGACTTCACCTTCGTCGACCGCTTCGCGCCCGACGGTGCGCCCGACGGCCTCGACCTCGAACTGCGCTACGCCACCGACCTTTTCGACGCCGACACCATCGCCACGATGGTGGGGATGCTCGAGCGGGTGCTGCGGGACGCGGTCACGGCACCCGGCACCGCCGTCGGTGACCTCGCCCTGCTCGCGGACACCGACGAGGACGCGCTGCCGGCGGGTCCCCACGGGGAGGTGGTCGCACTCGACGGCGCACTGGCTGAGCTGGGCGTGCGTGCCCCGCTCGCGGCGCACCTGCTCGATGCGGCGGCCGCGCGTGATCCGCAGGCTGTCGCGGCGGTATTCGAAGGTGCCGAGATCACCTACGGCGCGCTCGCCGCCAGGGCCAACCGCTTCGCCCGCCGGTTGATCGACTGCGGAGTCGGGCCGGAAACGCCGGTGGCCGTTGCTGTTCCGCGCGGCATCGAACTGCTGGTGGTGCTGCACGGTGTGCTCGCCGCCGGTGGCGTGTACGTGCCGATCGATGCGGGCCAGCCCGCCGAACGCATCGGGCATGTGCTGGCGACCGCTTTGCCGCGACTCGTTGTTGTCGCATCCGCCGGCGACCTCGATCATGTGGACAGCGGCATCCGATCTGCCACGGCATCGGTGCATTTCGCCGCCGCGTCGCGCTCCGGATTCCCGGTGCTCACCGTCGCCCAGCTCGAGGAATCGGTGCGTGGCAGTGTCTCGGGAGCTCCGCTCACCGATGCCGAACGCCTTGCGCCGCTGCACCCCGAGCACCCGGCGTATGTGCTGTTCACCTCCGGATCCACCGGCACACCGAAGGGTGTGCTCATCTCCCATCGCGCCGTCGTCAATGAAATCTGCTGGCTGCGTGGTGAATACACCATGACAGCAGCGGACCGTTTCCTGCAGCGCGCGCCGCTCACCTTCGACGTCTCGCTCTGGGAACTGCTGGCTCCCGCCCTGCTGGGTGCCCCGCTGGTGCTGCTGCGTCCCGGCGGGCACCTCGACCTGGCATACCAGGCGCGGGTGGTGCGTGAGCAGGGCGTCACCATCATGGAGATCGTGCCGTCGGTGCTGGCCGCGATGCTGGCCGAAGGGCTCGGTGACGCGCTGAGTGGGCTGCGGATGCTGCACGTGGGCGGCGAGGAACTGCCCGCCCCGCTGGCTGCCACCGTGCTCGCCGCGATCCCCGGCGAGCTGCACAACACCTACGGCCCGACCGAAGTGGCGATCACCAGTACTTTCCAGCCGATCACGGCGCCGGTCGAGCAGACCGAGCTGCCCATCGGCAGGCCCACCTGGAACGTGCGCGCCTATGTCCTCGACGAGCGCCTGCACCCGGTGCCCTGCGGTGTGGCGGGAGAGCTGTATCTCGCGGGTGACCAGCTGGCCCGCGGCTATCTCGGCAGGCCCGATCTGACCGCCGACCGCTTCGTCGCCGATCCGTTCGCGGCGGTATCCGAGGACCCTGCGGGATCGCCCTCGGCGGGCGCGGTCGGCGCCCGCATGTACCGCACCGGCGACCTGGTTCGCCGCGATCGCGACGGTGCGCTGGTCTATCTGGGGCGCAACGACTTCCAGGTGAAGATCCGTGGACTGCGGATCGAGCTGGGCGAGATCGAGGCCGCGCTGGGCGAGGCTCCCGGTGTGACCCACGCGACCGTGCTGCCCGCCACCGACGATGCCGGTCGGCAGTGTCTGGTCGGGTATGTCGCGGGCCAGGTCGACAGCGTGGCGGTGCGGGCGCACGTCGCGGCCCGGGTGCCCGCGTACATGGTGCCCTCGCACCTGGTCGTGCTCGACACCGTGCCGCTCAACCCCGCGGGCAAACTCGACCGGGCCGCGCTACCGGCCGCCGGCCTGTCCACCACCACCGAATATGTGGCACCGCGACCGGGTGCGCAGACCGTTCTCGCGGGCGTGATCGGTGACCTGCTCGGGGTGGCGCGCATCGGTGCAGACGACGACTTCTTCGCCGTCGGCGGCAATTCGCTGCTCGCGATGCGGCTTGTCGCCCGAGCCAACGCGGCCCTCGGCAGTGCGCTGGACGTGCGCGACGTGTTCGACGCACCGACCGTCGCCGGACTCGCCGAGCGCGCGGGGACCGGCCTCGAACAGTTGCCCCCGCTCACGGTGGTGGGACCGCGCCCGGATCGAATCCCGCTGTCGCTGGCGCAGACTCGCCTGTGGCTGCTGAACCGGATCGATCCCGAATCGGCCGTCTACACCCTGCCGATCGCCCTGCGCCTGACCGGTGACCTCGACACCGCTGCCCTGTGGGCGGCGCTCGCCGATGTCCTCGACCGGCACGAATCACTGCGCACGGTCTTCCCGGAAGACGCCGACGGTCCGACCCAGGTGGTCCTGCCCGTCGACGCGGTGCGGCCTGCCACCATCGTGCGCGAGATCGCTGAGCCCGACCTGGCCGATGCCGTGCGCACGATCATCGGCGAGGGCTACGACCTGACCACCCAGCCACCGCTTCGCGCCGCGTTGCTGCGTCGCGCGGCGCGGGTCGAACTCGCGGACCGCCGATCCGACGAGGCAGGAACCTGTCCCGCGGTGACCGATCACGCTGTCAGGCTGTCCGGCACCGGGGCTGTCGCAACGGACCCGTCAGCTCACGCCATCGTGGCCGCAGACGCTGTGGATGGCGATGCCGTGTCGCGTCTGGCTGCCGTGGATGGCGATGCCGTGTCGCGTCTGGCTGCCGTGGATGGCGATGCCGTGTCGCGTCTGGCTGCCGTGGATGGCGATGCCGTGACGCGTCTCGCTGCCGTGGATGGCCCTGCTTCGCACGATTCCGAGCATGTGTTGGTGCTCGCGGTGCATCACATCGCCGCCGACGGTGTGTCGACGACGCCGTTGGCACGGGACCTGATCACCGCCTACGCCGCGCGCGCTCGGGGGATCGCGCCGGTGTGGGAGCCGCTGCCGGTGCAATATCCGGACTTCACCCTGTGGCAGCGTGCCGTGCTCGGGGACGCCGCTGATCCGGCGTCGCGGCTGGCGCGGCAGGTGGCGCACTGGCGTGACGAATTGGCCGGGGTCGCACCGGTTCTCGAGCTGGCGACAGATCGTCCTCGGCCCGCCGTGCGCGCGGGTGCGGGTGGGGCTGTCGGGTTCGATGTGCCCGCCGATGTGGTCGCGGGGATCGAGGCGCTGGCTCGCCGGCACGGGGTGTCCACCTTCATGGTGGTGCACGCGGCGTTCGCGGTGCTGCTCTCTCGTCAGGGCGCGGGCGCGGATGTGCTCGTCGGCACCCCGGTCGCCGGGCGGGCCGATGCCGCGCTCGACGATCTCGTCGGGATGTTCGTGAACACCCTCGTCTTGCGCACGGCGGTCGATCCCGGTGCCGGGTTCGGTGAGCTGCTCGCCGAGGTGCGCGCGGCTGATCTGCGGGCCTTCGCGCACGCGGACTTGCCATTCGAGCGGCTCGTCGACGAGCTGAATCCGGCTCGCTCCACAGCGTATTCGCCGATCGTGCAGGTGATGCTCGCCTTCGAGCATCGCGAGGACGCCACCGTCGAGTTGCCCGGGCTACGGATCGACGAGTTCGCGATGCCCGCGCAGACGACCCAGTTCGACCTGTCGCTGGCGATCAACGAGATCGTCGGTGCCGCAGGGGAACCCGGCATGCGCGGCTGGCTGCGCTACGCCACCGATCTGTTCGACGCCGATACGGTGACGTCGTTCGGTGCGCGGTTCGTGCGGGTGCTGAGCGCGGTTGTCGCCGATGACAGGATCGCGGTCGGCGAGATCGATCTCCTGGATGTCTCGGAGTCCGCCCAGCTGAGGTCGTGGAACGACACCGCCGCCCCGCTCGACACCGACGCGACGCTGGTCTCGTTGTTTGCCGCGCAGGCCGCGCGTACTCCCGACGCGGTGGCCCTCGAATTCGAGGGCGAGCGGATTACTTACGGCGAGTTCGCGGTTCGGGTCGCCCGACTGGCGCGCTGGCTGATCGCCGAGCAGGTGGGCCCGGGCGCGGTAGTCGGTGTCGGGCTGCGACGCGGCATCGATCTGCTGGTCGCCCTCTACGCAGTGCAGGCCACCGGCGCCGCGTACCTGCCGCTCGATCCCGACCACCCGGCCGACCGGATCGCCGATGTCCTGGCGACCGCGGCTCCCGTCTGCGTGCTGGCCGCCGCCGGCTTCCCCGAAACCGGCGCACGCCGAGTCCATCCCGGCACGCACATCGACACCGGCCACCGTCCGATCGAATCCGTCACTCGTCCAGGTGAGTCCACCACGCACACCGTCGAGCCGACCACCGACACGATCGAACCTGGCAGGCGTGCAGGCGAACGCGGCACGCGGGTAGTCGGGCCTGCCACGCGCATTGTCGAGCCCGCCTCGCTCGACCTGTCCGGGTTCGCTGCCGACCCGGTGACCGATGCCGATCGGATCCGGCCGCTGCGTGGCGCCGACCTGGCGTATGTGCTGTTCACCTCCGGCTCGACCGGTAAGCCCAAGGGCGTTGCGGTTACCCACACCGCGATTGTCAACCGCCTGGTCTGGATGCAGGACGCCTACCGGCTCGATGCCGCCGACACCGTGCTGCATAAGACGCCGATCACCTTCGATGTGTCGGTGTGGGAACTGTTCTGGCCCTTGCAGATCGGGGCCACCCTGGTGATCGCGCGCCCCGACGGGCACCGTGACCCCGCGTACCTGGCTGAGGTCATCACCCGCACCGGAGTCGGCGTCGCCCACTTCGTGCCGTCGATGCTGGCAGCCTTCCTCGCCGAACCGCTTGCCGCCGAGTGTGTTTCGCTGCGGCAAGTGTTCGCCTCCGGTGAGGCTCTGCCCGCCGTCGATGCCCAGCGCCTGCGCGCGCTGATCCCCGGTGTCGCCGTGCACAACCTGTACGGGCCCACCGAGGCCGCTGTCGACGTCAGCTTCCACGAGGTCACCGACGCCGATATCGCCACGGTGCCGATCGGCGCTCCGGTCGCCAACACCGCCCTGCACGTGCTCGACGCGCGCCTGCGCCCCGTTCCGGTCGGCACACCGGGTGAGCTGTACCTGGCCGGCGTCCAGCTGGCGCGCGGATACCTCGGCCGCCCCGACCTGTCCGCCGACCGCTTCGTCGCCAACCCGCTCGGCGCTCCCGGCGACCGCATGTACCGCACCGGCGACCTCGTGGTCCGCACCCGCTCGGGTGAACTGGAATACCTGGGCCGCACCGACTTCCAGGTGAAACTGCGCGGCCTGCGCATCGAGCTCGGCGACATCGAAGCGGTCCTCACCGGTCTCGACACCATCGAACGAGCAGTGGTCACCGTCCGCGACGACGGCACCGGCGCCTACCTCACCGCGTACCTCGTTCCCGCCGAGGCGAGCCACGCGACTGCCGATGCCGACGCTGCTGCTACCGCTACCGCTACCGCTACCGCTACCGCTGCTGCTGCCGCTACCGCTGCTGTCGCGACCGCTGCTGTCGCGACCGCTGCCGCAGCTACCGCTACTGTCGCTGCTGCCGTTGCCGCTCCCCCCGCGACTACCGCCGCTGCCGCTGCCGCTGCCGCTGCTGCTGCTGCTGCCGGTGCCGCTGGCCCCGACACGCCTGCCGCCGTCGGCGCTACTGCTGCCGCCGGCTTCGGTGCCTACGCCGCCGCTGGCCGTAGTGACGGAGAAGGCGCATCGACGTTCGACCTCGCGGTGGTGAAAGCCGCGCTACAGCAGGCACTTCCGGCCTACATGGTGCCGAGTGCGTTCGTTGTACTCGGGGCCTTCCCGGTGAATTCCTCCGGCAAGCTCGACCGGCGGGCACTGCCCGCGCCGGAGCTCCTCGCTCGTGAATTCCGTGCTCCGGCAACGCCGGCGGAACAGTTGGTGGCCGGGGTGGTCGGCGAGGTGCTCGGTGTCGAGCTGGTCGGCGCCGATGACGACTTCTTCGATCTGGGCGGCAACTCGCTGATCGCGACCCGGGTCGCCGCGCGGCTCGGGGCCGCGCTGAACCGGCAGGTGCCGGTGGCGCGGATCTTCGAGGCGCCGGTGGTGGCCGCGTTGGCCGCCGCGCTCGCTACCCACGGCGGCGCGGCACGACTGGCGCTGGTCGCGGGGGAGCGGCCCGCGTCGATTCCGCTCTCGCCCGCCCAGCAGCGCATGTGGTTCCTCAACCGGTTCGATCCGGACTCGGCCGGGTACAACGTGCCGATCGCGGTGCGACTGGGCGGCGTGCTCGATCTCGACGCGCTCGCCGCCGCGGTGGACGATCTCGTCGGTCGCCACGAAGTGCTGCGCACCTACTACCCCGAGACCACCGAAGGCCCGGTGCAGCAGATCCTGTCCGCCGCCGAAGTCGGTGTGGCACTGCGGGTTCGCGACATCGCCGCCGAGCAGATCGTGGACGCGGTGACGGCGCTGGCCGCCACCACCTTCGATGTCACGGTGGGTGTGCCCTGGCAGGTGGTGCTGTATCGGATCAGCGCCGACGAAGCGGTGCTGGCCATGGTCGTGCACCACATCAGCGCCGACGGCTCGTCGATGCCGCCGCTCGTGCGTGACCTGATGACGGCCTACCTCGCGCGTCGCGACGGTGCGGCACCGGGGTGGACGCCGCTGCCGGTGCAGTACGCCGACTACGCGCTGTGGCAGCGCGCGGTGCTCGGCGACGAAGCCGATCCCGAATCGGTGGCCGCCCGCCAGCTCGACTTCTGGCGCGGCGAACTCGCCGACCTGCCCGATGAGCTGGCGTTGCCGCTGGATCGACCGCGCCCGGCGATCCGGACCCTCGTCGGTGGGACCGTGCCGGTGACCCTGGACGCCGGCACGCACGCCCGGCTCAGCGCGCTGGCCAGGGAATCCGGCGCCACGCTGTTCATGGTCGTGCACACCGCGTTCGCCGCGCTGCTCGGTCGCCTCTGCGGCAGTGCCGACATCACCGTCGGTACGCCGGTGGCCGGTCGCGGTGAGGCCGCGCTCGAAGACCTGATCGGCATGTTCGTCAACACGCTGGTCTTCCGTACCCACCTGCGAACGGGAGAGTCGTTCCGGCAGTTGCTGATTCGCCAGCGCGCGACCGACCTCGCCGTCTACGCCCATGCCGAGGTGCCGTTCGAACGGCTCGTGGAGGTGCTCGATCCGGCGCGTTCCACCGCCCGGCATCCGCTGTTCCAGGTCGGCTTCTCGTTCCAGAACTTCGAGCGTGCCGAGCTGGCACTGCCGGGGATCACCGTGTCGGGGCTGGACACCGGCAACGAGCTCTCGCAATTCGATCTGCACCTCATCGTGAGCGACGACTACGCGAACGACGGCGCGGCCGCGGGCATCACCGGCGTCCTCACCTACGCCGACGACGTGTTCGACGCCGAGACCGCGGTGGCGATCGCAGGGCGACTGGAACGCCTGCTCACCGCCGTCGCCGCAGCGCCGCACACACTCCTGGACGCGGTCGAGGTGCTCGAACCCGCGGAGCGGACCCGCATCCTCACCGAGTGGAATGCCACCACGCACGAGATCGACAGCACCGCAACGCTACTCACCCCGTTCCGCGCGCGGGTTCGGGCGAACCCCGAAGCGGCCGCGCTCGTGTTCGAGGACACGGCACTGACCTACGCGCAACTCGACACCCAGGTCAACCGCCTGGCCCGGCACCTGATCGGCGAAGGCGTCGGCCCCGACACCCTGGTGGGGCTCGCCATCCGGCGCTCCACCGAACTCGTCGTCGCCATGTACGCGGTCCTCACCGCGGGCGGCGCGTATGTGCCGATCGACCCGGACCACCCCGCGGACCGCATCGCCCAAGTCCTCGACACCGCCCGACCCCGCCTGGTCCTCACCACCGCACGCGACGAATTCGACGCGCCGGCACCGGGCGGCTCGCTCCATCCCGACCAGGCTCCCACCCAGGACCCGACCATCGCGGGCGTGACCGAATCGGGGACACCGACCACGGCCGAGTCCGATTTGCCCGCGGGCGAAACCTCCGGGTCGTCGGCGATCGGGAGCGATGCGGGCTCGCCGAGTCCGAGAGTCGCGGCCACGGCCGGTGCATCGCGGCGTGGCGCGCCGACCAGGATCGTCGTGCTCGATGATGTGGACACCACCCGCTACCCGGGTCATCCGGTCGCGGAGGCAGAACTCGGCGCCCCCCTGCGGGAATCGAACCTCGCCTACGTGCTGTTCACCTCCGGCTCGACCGGTAAACCCAAGGGCGTGGCCATGAGCCATGCCGGAATTCGCAACCAGATCGCCTGGCTGATCGAGCAGTACGACCTCGACGGCGACGACGTGTACCTGCAGAAGTCCGCGGCCGGGTTCGACCTGTCGGTGTGGGGCTTCTTCGCACCGCTCGCGGCGGGCGCCACCCTGGTGCTCGCCGCCCCGGACGGGCATCGCGACCCGCTGTACCTGGCCGAACTGGTCGCCGCGCGGCGGATCACCGTCGTCGACTTCGTGCCGTCGATGCTGGCGATCTTCGCCGCGCACGCCGACGCCGCGCAGTTGACGAGTCTGCGGCTCGTCCTCGCGATCGGTGAAGCGCTCACACCGGAGTCTGTCGGCGCGCTGCGTGCGAAATCGACTGCGGCGGTGCACAACCTGTACGGGCCGACCGAGGCTGCCGTGTCGGTGACGGCGTGGCCGGCCGACGGTGCGACCGGGCAGACGGTGCCTATCGGTGTGCCCGAATGGAATTCGCGCGTGTATGTGCTCGACGAACGGCTGCGCCCGGTGCCGCCGGGAGTCGCCGGTGAGCTGTACCTGGCGGGGGAACAGCTCGCACGCGGGTACCTCGGCCGCGCCGACCTCACGGCGGACAGATTCGTCGCGGACCCGTTCGTCGGTGCGGACGAGGTAGGCGCTGTCGCGGACTCGGGTCTGGACGCCGCGGGTTCCGGCGGCGACGGCCGCGCCGACGATCACCGGGGCGGGCGCATGTATCGCACCGGGGACCTGGTGAAATGGACTCGCGACGGGGTGCTGGTCTATCTGGCGCGCATCGACTTCCAGGTGAAGTTCCGTGGTCAGCGCATCGAACTCGGCGAGATCGAGACCGCGCTCGCTCGGCTGGCCGGGGTCGGTCAGGCCGCGGCGGTGGTCTCGGCGAGTGCGACCGGTGACCAGCTCGTCGGGTATGTGGTGGCGACGCCGGGCCTCGCGCTGGATCCGGCCGCGCTGCGCGCGGGTGTGGGGGCGGTGCTGCCGTCGTACATGGTGCCGTCGGTGATCGTTGTGCTCGACACGTTCCCGCTCAATACCTCCGGCAAGCTCGACCGGTCGGCGCTGCCCGCACCGGAATTCGTGGCCAGGCCGTTCCGGGCGCCGGTCAGCGCGGCCCAGCGGGCGGTGGCCGAGGTGTTCGGTGCGGTGCTCGGGCGCGAGCGGGTCGGGCTCGACGACGACTTCTTCGAACTCGGCGGCAACTCGCTCATCGCCACCAGGGTCGCCGCCCGGCTCGGTGCGGCATTGTCGACCCGGGTGCCGGTGCGCACCCTGTTCGAAGCGACCACCGTAGCCGACCTGGCGGCCGTGCTCGCGGTGCGGGCAGGCAGTGGCGCGGGGCTCGCGCTGACAGCAGGCGAGCGACCGGCGCGGATTCCGCTCTCGGCGGCCCAGCAGCGCATGTGGCTGCTCAACCGCCTCGATCCCGAGTCCGCCGCCTACAACATCCCGATCGCGGTGCGGCTCACCGGCGATGTCGACGCGGGCGCGCTGGCCGCCGCGGTCACCGATGTGCTCGACCGGCACGAGGTGCTGCGCACCACCTACCCCGCGCTCGACGGGATCGGGCACCAGGCGGTGTGGGAGTTCGTGCCGGCGCCGGTGGTGGAGACCGTCGATCCGATCACGGTGCCCGCGATCGTCGCGGCCGAGATCGGGCGTGGATTCGATGTCACCGCCGCACCGCCCGTGCGGGTGCGCGTACTGCGCTGTGCCACCGACGAAGTCGTGCTGGTCGTGGTGATTCATCACATCAGCGCCGACGGATTCTCCGCCGGGCCGCTGCTGCGCGACACCACCGCCGCCTACCTCGCCCGGCGTGCGGGCACCGAACCCGGCTGGGCGCCACTGGAAGTCCAGTACGCCGATTACACGCTGTGGCAGCGTGCGGTGCTGGGTAGTGAGGACGACGCGGAATCGGTCGCCGCACGGCAGCTGCGATTCTGGCGCGGCGAATTGGCGGGACTGGCCGGACTGCTCGAACTTCCCGTCGACCGGCCACGTCCGGCTGTCGCGTCACACCGTGGTGCGAGTGTCGACACTGTTGTGCCGCAATCGGTGTGGCAGCGGGTGGGGCAGTTGGCTCGTCGCAGCGACGTCAGCGAGTTCATGGTCGCCCACGCCGCGCTGGCCGCGTTGCTCGCGCGGCTGAGCGGCACTGGCGACATCGCGATCGGCACCCCGGTGGCGGGTCGCGGTGAGCAGGCGCTCGACGATCTCGTCGGCATGTTCGTCAACACGCTGGTGCTGCGAACCGGTGTCGACCCCGCCGCCTCGTTCACCGCGCTGCTGCGCGAGACCAGGCGGGCGGACCTGGATGCCTTCGAGCACGCGGAGGTGCCGTTCGAGCGGCTCGTCGATGTGCTCGACCCGAACCGCTCGGCCGCGCACAGCCCACTGTTCCAGGTGATGCTCGCCTTCCAGAACCTGGCCGCGAGCCCGGTCGAGGTGGTCGCGCCCGACCTCACCGTGACCGGAATGGAAGCCGACGCCGCCATCGCCAAGTTCGACCTGGACCTGGTACTCGCCGACACCGCCGACGGTGGCTGCGCAGTGAGCCTGACCTACGCCACCGATCTGTTCGACGCCGAGACGGCCACCCGCATCGCCGACGGCTACGTGCGGGTCCTCGACGCGGTCACGGCACACCCGGAGGGCCTGGTCGGCGATATCGACCTGATCACCGACGGCGACCGCCGGATCTTCGAGAGCTGGTGCGACACTGCGTATCCGGCTCGCATCTCCGGTCTGCGAATCGGATCGGACACGCTCACCGATAGCTCCGCCGCCCAGCGCGGCACGGCGGAGTCCGGTCGCCGGCTCGCCGCGGTACCGGACGCGATGATGCTGCCGGGGCGGGGCGACGCGGTCGGCGTGCTGCCCACAGCTTTCGATCGCCAGGCGGCCGCGACACCGGACGCCGTCGCGCTCATCGACGGTGACACCGTTCTCACCTACGCCGAGTTCGCGGCGCGGGTGAACCGGCTCGCCCGTCATCTGATCGAACACGGTGTGGGGCCGGATTCCGCGGTGGCGGTGGCCGTGCGCCGGTCGACCGAGCTGCTCGTCGGGGTGTACGCGGTGCTGGCGGCGGGTGGCACCTATGTGCCGGTGGATCCCGACCATCCGGCCGAGCGCGTCGCCCGCATCCTGCGGATCGCGCAACCGGCGTGCGTGCTCACCACCGGCCGCGACCGCGCTGGGCTCCCGCTGCACGGGCTCGACGCGGTTTCGCTCGACACGGTGGACCTCACCGCCTACTCGGCGGGGCCGATCACCGACGCCGAGCGTGCGCAGCCGCTACTGCCCGAGCACACCGCGTACGTGATCTTCACGTCCGGATCGACCGGCCTGCCCAAGGGTGTCGGTGTCTCGCACCGCGCGATCGTCAACCAACTCGACTGGCTGGCACAGCGTTTCGGGTTCGCCGCCGGCGACACCGTGCTGCACAAGACACCGACGACCTTCGATGCCTCGATCTGGGAGCTGCTGCTGCCGCAGCGGGTGGGTGCCCGAACGGTCATCGCCCGCCCCGGCGGCCACGGCGATCCGGCCTACCTGGCCGAGCTGATCACCCGACATCGCATCGACACAGTGCAATTCGCGCCGACCTTGCTCGCGGCGTATGTCGCGCACCTGGTGCAGGCACCCGCGGATCCGAACGCGTCCGCTACCGCGGGCCGGACGTCCACCGCTGACGGCGGCGACGTCGAAGGAGGACCGCTGCGAGGAGCCGGTCGGGGAGTGGCAGCGCAAGGCGCAATCCAGTCGCGGCTCGGCGCCGCCGACGACGGTGGGGGAGATTCGCTGCGCCGGGTCTTCGCGGGTGGCGAGGCGTTGCCCGCTGCGCTGGCACAGCAGGTGCGAGCGCTGATCGGGGCGAAGGTGGTGAACCTCTACGGGCCCACCGAGACCGCGGTGCAGGTGAGCAGTCATGTGGTGACCGATGATGACCTCGTCACGGTGCCGATCGGTGCGCCCGTGTGGAACACCGGGCTCTATGTGCTCGATGCCAGGCTGCGGCCGGTGCTGCCGGGGGTCACCGGCGAACTGTATGTCGGCGGTGCACAGCTCGCGCACGGCTACGTGGGGTCGGCCGAACTCACCGCTGAGCGGTTCGTGTCCGATCCGTTCGGAGCGGTCGGTGCGCGGATGTACCGCACCGGTGACCTCGTCCGGCTGCGTGGAAGCGACACTCCCACACTGGAATACGTCGGTCGCGCCGATCTGCAGGTGAAGCTCAACGGCCAGCGCATCGAACTGGGCGAAGTCGAAGCCGCGCTCCAGCGGCAGCCGGGGGTCACGCAGGCCGCGGCCGCCGTAGTGTCCGGGGTCGGCGCGGATCGGCTCGTCGCCTACGTGGTCGCATCGCGCAGCGAGGAGTTCGAGCGTGGCGGTGCCGAGGGCAACCCGAGCGGCATTGCCGGTGCGGTTGGTTGTGCCGCTGACGCTGTTGTAGGCAGTGCTGGTGCGAGCGCTGGTGCTGTCGCCGATGTGAGCGCTCGAGCTGTCGGTATGGCGGCCGGCGCGAGCGCTGGAGCTGCCGGTGCCGGAGCTGGTACTGTCGCCGATTTCGCGGTGGCGCGGGGCGGTTCGTTCCTCGATGCGGCGTCGCTGCGTGCGGCACTGGCGGTGGAACTACCCGGCTATCTGGTGCCCGCGGTGGTAGTCGAGCTGGCCGCGTTGCCGGTGAACACCTCCGGCAAACTCGATCGCGGCGCCCTCCCGCAGCCGGAACTTCGCCAAGCGACCTACCGGGCGCCGATCACCGAGACCGAGCGACTCGTGGCGGGCGCGTTCGCCCGGGTGCTCGGACTGGATCGAATCGGCATGGACGACAACTTCTTCGACCTCGGGGGTAACTCCCTCACCGCGGTCCAGCTGTCCTCGCGACTGAGTGACGCGCTGGGCAGCACGGTGCCGGTGGCGTGGTTCTTCACCGACCCCACGCCCGCCGTCGTCGTGGAACGGCTACGCGCCGAGGATGATTCGAGCGAGGACGCGTTCGCGGTACTGCTACCGCTGCGAGCGGGCGGCACGGGCGCACCACTGTTCTGCATCCACCCCGTGGGCGGAGTGTCCTGGTCGTTCGCCGGACTCACCCGCCACCTCGACCCGCAGCGCCCGATCTACGGGTTGCAGTCGCCTGCCCTCACCGCCGGCGAACCGCTGCCCGCCACCATCGACGCCTGGGCGCAGCGCTACATCGCCGCCATCCGCGCAGTGCAGCCGCAGGGTCCCTATCACCTGCTCGGCTGGTCGCTGGGTGGGCTACTCGCCCACGCCGTCGCCACCGGCTTACAAGCCGACGGCGAGCCGGTGGCACAGCTGGCCATGATGGACAGCTGGCTCGGCGACGGACCCGAACAAACCCCGATGCCGACCGTCGGTGACCTGCTCGGCGGCCTCGCCGGTGACGATCTCGCCTTCGACACCGACGGCCTCGCCGCCGCGGCCGCGGGCATCGGCGGACCACTGGCCGCACTCGACCGTGCCCGCATCGCCCGCATCATCGACGCCGCCACCGCCTCGATGCGGATGGTCGACGACTACCGTCCGCGCCGCTTCGACGGTGACCTCGTCTACTTCGCCGCCACCGTCGACGACCCGAGCGGATCACGGGGCGCGGCGAGCTGGGCCACCGCTGTCGAGGGCACAGTCCACCGGCACGGCATCGACGCCACGCACTGGGCGATGGCGGGCGAGGCGGCGCTGGCCCGGATCGCGGCGGTCCTCGACGCGCGCGGATCCGATGCCCGCGGGTTCGCGAGCGAGGACCCGGCGACGAGGGCCGATGCACGGGCGGGGGCGATGGGCGCATAGAATCGCGGAGTCGGCCTTCGTGCCTGCTGCCTGCGTAGTGAGGCATTTCGCGCACGTCGCCAGCTCCCATTCGAGAGGTTGAGGAACCATGCCAGAACAGCCGTCCGGTGGGATCGGGTGACGACGTCAAAGCTGACAGAATCGGATACCGCGTCCAATGAGGACGCCGCAATTGGCGATCGGGTGACGACGTCGAAGCTGACAGAATCGGATACCGCGTCCAATGAGGACGCCGCAATTGGCGATCGGGTGACGAAGCCAAAGCTGACAGAATCGGGTACCGCGTCAGATATGGACGCCGCAATGGGGGATCGGGTGACAGAGCCGAAGTTGACCGAGTCGAGTACCGAATCCGCTGATGATGTCTCCACCGACGGTGGGGTGCGCCGCACCGTGCTACCCGGTGGTCTGCGCGTGGTCACCGAACACGTGCCCGGCGTGCGCTCCGCCTCCGTCGGGGTGTGGGTCGGCGTCGGTTCGCGCGACGAGGGCCCCACCGTGGCAGGTGCCGCGCACTTCCTCGAACACCTGCTGTTCAAGGCGACGCCGACCCGCACCGCCCTCGACATCGCGCAGTCCATGGACGCGGTCGGCGGCGAACTCAACGCGTTCACCGCCAAGGAACAGACCTGCTACTACGCCCACGTCATCGACGAGGACCTGCCACTGGCGGTCGACCTCGTCTCGGACGTGGTGCTCAACGGTCTGTGCCGCGCGGTCGACGTCGACGTGGAGCGCCAGGTCGTGCTCGAAGAGATCGCGATGCGCGACGACGACCCTGAAGACCTGGTCGCCGACTCGTTCCTCACCGCCATGTTCGGCGACCACCCGATCGGGCGCCCGGTGATCGGCAGCGTCGAATCCATCGAGAACATGCAGGCCGCTCAGCTGCGCGGCTTCCATCAGCGCCGCTACCGGCCCGAGCGCATGGTGGTCGCGGTGGCGGGCAATGTGGCCCATGAGCGCGTCGTGGAACTGGTGCACCGCGCGTTCGGGCCGCACCTGGACACCACCGCCGAACCCGCGCCGCGTCGCGAGGGGAAGTTCCGCGCCCACGGCGCACCCGGGCTGATCAGGATCAATCGCGACAGTGAACAGACCCACCTCGCCTTCGGTGTACGCGCGTTCGGCAGGCACGAAGGCCAGCAGCGCTGGCCACTGTCGATCCTCAACACCATCGTCGGCGGAGGCCTGAGTTCTCGTCTGTTCCAACGCATCCGGGAAGAGCGCGGCCTGGCCTACTCGGTGTACTCGAGCGTCGACACCTTCGCCGACACCGGCTCGTTCTCGGTCTCGCTCGGCTGTCAGCCCGAAAACCTCGGCCAGGTAACAACGCTGGCGCGTGACGTGCTCGACGAGATCGCGGTCAACGGTGTCACCGACGCCGAATGCGCAAGGGCCAAGGGTTCTTTGCGCGGCGGGCTGGTGCTCGGCCTCGAGGACTCCGCATCCCGGATGAACCGCATCGGCCGCAGCGAACTCAGCTACGGCAACCACCGCAGCGTGTCGGCCACCCTGGCCCGCATCGACGCCGTCACCACCGAGGAAGTCAGCGACATCGCCCGCACGCTGCTCGCCCGTCCCTACGGTGCGGCGGTCTCTGGCCCCTATCGGCGCACCCGCGACCTGCCTGTCTCGGTGCGAAAGCTCGTCGAGCGCTGAGCAATTCGGCCGATTCGGTCGTCACGGTGCTCGTGAACGGCCACCGGGTGTCCGGTCCGTCAGTCCTTTCTGTGGGGCGAACTCGGTAGGCGCGTGGGGGATGCTGGTCTCGCGGACCGAGCCTGGCACCGGGATCGATGGCGGCGACGTCGACCAGCGGGTCCGCGGCTGAGGCGCGATGTGGCGGGCTCGGGTGCCTGGACATCAGATCTCGAACCGGTACGGTGCGTTCGGATAGCGCACAGGGGGAGGTGATCGGTCATGCCGGTGCAGGTGGCGCTCGAACGGGCGCGCGTGGCCAGGGAGATCGGGCGGATCGAGGAGGCGCGGCGGATTCTCGGGACGGCGTTGCTGGCGGCGCCCGACGATCCGGACGTGCTGGTCGCGCTGGCGGACATCGCCTACGACCTGGACGAATACGACGACGCGGTGCGATTGGCCGGTCAAGCGCTGTTCGCCGATCCTGATTCCGACCGCGCGCACGTCCTGGTGGCGATGGCGTACTCGATGCGCGCGGAGTGGGACCTCGCGCTAGAGCACGGCTACACCGCTGCCAGGCTTCGGCCCCACGACGCGGCGACACTGCTGTTGCTGGCGTTGTTGCACACCAGCGGTCCACGCAAGGACAAGGATCGGGCGCGCGCGGCCCTGGTCGAGGCGGTCGCGCGGGAGCCGAACGACGCCGACGTCCACTGCTCGGCGGCCGAGACCTATCAGCGGCTCGGCGATCCAGAAGCCGCGCGCCATCACGTCACCGCGGGGTTGGCGATCGACCCGCTGCACGTCGACCTGCTCCGCATGCAGGCGCGGGTGGAGTTCGCGGGATTCGACGGTGGCCGCAACGCCGCCGTCGCGACCCTGCGCGGCCTGCTCGCGAACGCGCCGACCGATACCAGGGCGCGGCGCTTGCTCGCCGAAGTCCACTGGCGGGCACTGCTACGGCTGGCCGCGTGGGTCTGGGCATTCGCGGGTTGCTTTGCGGCCGTGGCGATGTGGGCGCCGCCGATCGTGTTGCGAGTGCTCTCCCCGATGATGTTCGCGGCGCTGCCGCTGGCCTGGTACGGGGTGTTTCGCAAGCTGCGCCGGCGACTACCGCCGGGTTATCTGCGGGCCAGGGTGCTGCGGCGGCCGCGGGTGGTGTTCGCGCTCGCCGCGCTGGCGATATCGGGGCTGATCGTGGATCTGGGTGCGATCGTGATGCGGTCGGAATTCGCCGGGCTGGTGCGCGTGGGGTGCGTCCTGCTGGTGCTCGGTGCCCTCGGCGCGGCCTTCGGGCATGTGCTGCTGTTCACGGCGTGGATGCGGCGTGGTCTCGATGATCCCGACCCGGAGGACGGTTTGGACTTCGCCGCCATTCAGGTTGTCGTCCTCGGCATCTGCGTGGTGCCGCTGGTCGTCGTCGCAGGGTTCGCCCGCGGGTGGGCGCGCCAGCCCGCGGTGTTCGGTGCGCTGGTCGCCGTGCTCGCTGTCGTGTTCGTCACCCTGCTGGTCGAGGCCGGGATCACGGTCTGGCTCGACCGGCGCGCGTTCCGGCACACCTGGGGGATTGTCGCGATCTCGCTGTGCATCCTGGTGCCGCTCGCGGGGGCCGGTCTCGCGGTGCGGTGGGGTGGCGGCGAGATCTTCACCGGTGAGGTCCGGGGGCGGGAGTTGGTGAGGGCGCCGACACCGCCGACCACCACCCGTCCGTTGCCGACGATCCCGAGTCGACTGTTGCCGACGCACCTGCGGCCACGGCTGACGACGGTGGTGCCGGAGCCTACGGCGCAACGCTAGACATCACGCCCAGAGCAGGCCAGGGCGACCACCGGCCGGTTCGTGTGCTCGGCCGGGGGTGGCAGTCACTCGGCCCGGTCGAGAGGCGCGCCGGCGCGGTTGGCGGCGTCGACGATCGAGGGGAGCAGGCCGGGGAGGGCGTGCTCGATGGCGTCGGTACGCAGGTTCTGGAAGGTCTGGCCATCGATGGTCAGGCGCTCGATCAGGCCCGCTTCGCGCAGGATCTTGAAGTGGTGGGTCGCGGTGGATTTGTTGATCGCGTCGTAGAGGGCCGCGCAGCGGATGGGGGCGGCCGCGTTGCTCAGGCGCCGGACCATTTCCAGGCGGACGGGATCGTGCAGGGCGCCGAGGACGGTGGGGAGCGCGGCGACCGGTTTGGTCGGCGCCGAGGGTAGATATTTAGCCTGTGTCATGAGTTACCTCACTCGGGGTTTGATAGTCATCATACTCGGCGTAGCCTGAGGCTCGTTCGATGGTTATCAAACTTTGCTGATGGGGCTGATAGTGGCAGCGACAACGATGGCGCCGGTCGAGGCCGGGCAGCGCTGGGCGTACGGGCTCGTCCTTGCCGCGAGTGCGGTGGCGCTCGGGGTGTCCGGGGCGCCCGCTCCGCTCTATGGGATCTATGAGACCGAGTGGCATCTGTCGCCGCTGACCACGACCATGGTTTTCGCCGTGTACGCCTTCGCGGCGCTCGGTGCGGTGCTCGTCTCCGGGCGGATCTCCGACGTGGTCGGCCGCAAGCCGGTGATGATCGGTGCCTTCGCGACCATGATTGTCGGGCTGGTCGTCTTCCTGCTCGCCGATTCGGTACCGATGTTGTTGCTGGCCAGGGCATTGCACGGGGCGGCAGTCGGAGCCACTGTCGTCGCGGGTGCCGCGGCGCTGCTCGACCTGCGGCCCGAGCGTGGTGCGCGTTCCGGGCAGCTCAGTGGTGTCGCGTTCAATGTCGGCATCGCGGTCGCGGTCCTTGGCACCGCGGTCCTCGCGCAGTACGCGCCCTCGCCGCTGCGCACGCCTTATGTGGTGATCGCGGTGGTGTGTCTGGCCGCGGGGGCGGGCATCCTCGCGCTGCGTGAACCGCACACCACCCGCGTGAAGGCGCGCATCACCATCGCGAAACCCTCTGTCCCGCACGAGATCAGAGCCGACTTCTGGTTCTCCGCGATCGGCGTGATGGCCGCCTGGTCGGTGCTGGGCGTGCTGCTGTCGCTGTATCCGTCACTGGCCGCGGCGAAGACCGGCATGCACAACCTGGTGTTCGGTGGCGTCGTTGTCGCGAGCACCGCGTTGTCGGCCGCCTTGGCCCAGTTGCTCGCCACCGGCATTCCGGCGCGGCGCGCCGCGGTGATCGGCGACCTCGGCATGGCCGCGGCGCTGCTGGCCACCATCCCGGCGCTGGCCACCAAACAGCCTGCCGTCGTGATCGTCGCGGGCCTGGTACTCGGCGCCACCTTCGGGCTCGGTTTCGGTGGATCGCTGCGGCACCTGGCCGAAGTCGTCCCGCACGATCGCCGGGGCGAAACCATGTCGGCCTACTACCTGCTCGCCTATTCGGCGATGGCGTTGCCGACCCTGGCGGCCGGCTGGGCGGCGACGACATGGGGGATCGCGACGGTATTCCCGTGGTTCATCGTGATCGTGTCGGTGGCGTGTGTGTGCGCCGCGCTGCTGGGTCTGCGCGGGACCAGGGCTGCCGCGAAACCGGTGTGAACCACAGGCCGGTCTCGCGGAAAGCGGGACCGGCCTGGGTGATCACTCGGGCCAGCCGCCGTACGGAACGGTGATCAGTTCCAGGAAGTGGCCGTTGGGGTCGAGGAAATAGACGCCACGACCGCCGTCGTTGTGATTGATCTCGTTGACCCCGTGCTGCTGGGGGTCGGCCCAATGGTCCAGCTGGTAGCGCTGGATCTTGGCGTAGGCCGCATCGAACTCGGCCTCCGAGACCAGGAACGCGTAGTGCTGTGGCTGGATCTCGGAAACGAAGGGCGCAACCTTGGCGAAATCGAAGGCCGCTCCGTGATCGAGGGCGATCGGAATGAACGGCCCCCACTCTTTTCCTATGTCCAACCCGAGGATGTCCGCCCAGAATTCGGCGGTTTCCCGATTATCGCGACATCCGACAATGGTGTGATTGAACTGCACTGACAGGGGATTTCTCCTTAGTTTGTGATGGCACCGACCCTGGGCTCGGTACGAGGCGGCCAACAGGAGCACCATCACCGAGATCGAGGTTAGCGACAGACCCCGGAACCTGTAAAGGGCTCTCGCGTTGACGTCCTCCACGCCCCAAATGGCGAGGATTCCTCCCACGGCGCTCGCGCACCATTGGCGGTGGGTTCCTGTTTCACAGGGGCTTGCCTTCCGCTAAGCGGCTGGACTCACAGCCCCTCCGCAGGCGTTTAACCTCTCAGCGCGTCCCGCCGCGAGGATATTCTTGGCCGCGTTCAGATCACGGTCATGGACCACACCACAGGCGCACGTCCACTCCCGCACGTGCAACGGTTTCTTGTCCCCGACCACACCGCACACCGAACACAACCGGGTGGACGGGAACCAACGGTCCACCCTCGAGAAACGCCGCCCATACCGGGCGGCTTTCTCCTCCACCATGCGTATGAACATGGCCCACCCAGCATCATGAACCGACTTCGCCAACCGAGTACGCGCCAAACCCTGCACACACAAATCTTCGACATACACCGCTTGGTTGTCGCGGATAATCCGTGTCGAGTGCTTATGCGCCCAATCCCGGCGTGTGTCGGCCACCCTGGCGTGCGCCTTGGCGACCTCGATCCGAGCCTTGGCCCGGTTCGCGGAGCCTTTCTGCTTGCGCGACAACCCTTGTTGGGCTTTGCGGAGTCGGCGCTCGGCTCGGCGCAGGAACTTCGGCGAGGCTACCGTCTTGCCGTCCGACAGGACGGCGAACGTTGACAGGCCCAGGTCGATACCCACCTCGGAATCGACCGACGGCAGCGGCTGGTCCTCGACTGCGACGACGAACGACGCGAAGTATCGTCCCGCCGCGTCCCTGATGACCGTCACCGACGAGGGACCCGAGGGCAGTTCCCGTGACCAGCGCACGTCCAGGTCGCCGATCTTCGGTAGTCGCAGCTTCCCGCCGGCGGTGACCGCGAACCTGGCGTTTTTCGTGAACCGGATCGCTTGGCGGTTGTCCTTGCGGGACCGGAACCTCGGCGGCGCTACCCGCGCACCTCGACGTTTACCTGTCGCGGACCCGAAGAAGTTGCGGTAGGCGATGTTCAGGTCGGCCAGTGCTTGTTGTAGCGCCACCGACGACACCTCGCCGAGCCACGCCCGTTCCGGGGTCCTCTTGGCTTCGGTCAACGCTTTCGACAGCTCGGCGTCGGTCACGTACGGCAACCCGGCCTCGCGGGCCTGTTGCCGCAACCGCAACCCGTCGTTGTACACCACCCGCGCGCACCCGAACGCCCGCGCTAACGCTACTTGCTGGCCGGGCGTCGGGTAGACGCGGAAGTTATACCGCAACAACATAACCCAAGGATGCCTTGGGTTAATGGCTACAGAACTTCAGGTACGGACAGGCAGGCACTGTGTTTCGCGCTACATGCTCAAATGGTTTTCGTCACCACGTATCGACATCGAGTGTTCTCAGCGCGCCACCTCGATCGAATGGAGCAGATCACGGCCGCAGTGCGCCGACTTCGAGTGCGAGTTGGTCGAGTTCAACGGCGAAGCCGACCACGTGCACCTGCTCGTGAACTTCCCACCGAAGGTCGCGCTGTCGCGGCTGGTGAACTCGCTCAAAGGGGGTGTCGTCGCGGCGCCTGCGCGAAGAGTTCCCCGAGCTGGTGCGCCACTATTGGGCGGGCGCAACGGTTGCGGTCGGGTTCCTACTTCGCCGGTTCGGTCGGTGGCGCTGCGATCTCGGTATTACGGCAGTACATCGAGGGCAGGCGCGTCCGGTTCAGGGTACGCCCGGGTCTTGGCGGCCCTCCCGCGTGGGCTTTCACCACCGCCGTGGCGGGCGGCGCACGAGCCCGCATTTCGGTAGCGTCGCGAGCATGAAGATTCGTGGAGCCGTTCTGGAACGGATCGCCGACCCGGCGCCGTTCGCCGATTCGCGGCCGATCACCGTGTGCGACCTGGAATTGGCCGAACCGGGTCCGGGCGAATTGCTGGTGCGGATCGAAGCGGCCGGCCTGTGCCATTCGGATCTGTCGGTGGTGGACGGAAATCGGGTGCGGCCGGTGCCGATGCTGCTCGGCCACGAAGCCGCGGGCATCGTCGAATCGGTGGGCGCCGGCGTCGACGACGTGACGCTCGGGCAGCGAGTCGTGATGACGTTCCTGCCGCGCTGCGGTGACTGCCCTGGCTGCGCGAGCAACGGGCGCACGCCGTGCGGTCCGGGCAGTGTGGCCAACAACGCGGGCGAACTGCTCGGCGGCGGGCGACGGCTCACCCGCGACGGCGAGCAGGTGCACCACCACCTCGGCGTCTCCGGCTTCGCCACGCACGCGGTGGTGGACCGGCGTTCGGTCGTGCCCGTCGACGACGACGTGCCGCCCGAGGTGGCGGCGGTGCTCGGTTGCGCGGTGCTCACCGGCGGCGGCGCGCTGCTCAACGCGGCGAAACCCGGTGCGGGAGAACGGATCATGGTGGTCGGGCTCGGCGGGGTGGGGATGGCGGCCGTGCTCGTCGCGGTCTCGCTCGGCCTCGGTGAGGTGATCGCCGTCGATACCGTGCCCGAAAAGCTCTCACTCGCACGCGAATTCGGTGTGACAGTGGCCTGCACACCGGGCGAGGTCGCCGAGCAGGGCATCGTGGCCGAGGTGGTGATCGAAGCGGCGGGCAACGTGCGCGCGTTCGAAACCGCGGTCGCCGCAACGGCACCCGGTGGCGTCACCGTGACGGTCGGCCTGCCCGCGCCTACCGCCACCGCCGCGATCTCCCCGCTGGCCTTGGTCGCGCAGGGTCGCACCATCATCGGCAGCTACCTCGGCTCCGCGGTCCCCGCCCGCGACATCCCCGAGTATGTGCGGATGTGGCGCGCGGGCAAGCTGCCATTGGAACGGCTGGTCTCGGCCCGCATCGGACTCGACGAGGTGAACCAGGCAATGGACGATCTCGCGGCCGGCGCGGCGCTGCGACAGGTGATCGTCTTCGACTGATACCTCGCTCCGCCGGATGGTGTGAGGTCGGCGCCGCGCCGCTGTTGGCTGCTCGATAGGCTGCCACGAGCAAGCTGAGTCGAGGACGAGGAGATGCGGTGACCATTCGGGTCGGAGTGCTCGGAGCACGCGGCAAGGTCGGGCAGGCGATCTGCGCGGCGGTGGAGGCGGCGCCCGATCTGGAGCTGGTGGCGCAGGTAGACAAAGGTGACGCGCTCGAGACGTTCACCGAGAACGGCACCCAAGTGGTCGTCGATTTCACCCACCCCGATGTGGTGATGGGCAACCTGAAGTTCCTGATCTCCAACGGCATCCACGCGGTCGTCGGCACCACCGGCTTCGACGAGGCCCGCCTCGCCGAGGTGCGCGGCCAGCTGGCGCAGCGGCCCGAGGTGGGGGTGCTGATCGCGCCGAACTTCGCCATCGGCGCTGTGCTGTCGATGCACTTCGCCGAGCAGGCGGCACGGTTCTTCGACTCGGTCGAGGTCATCGAGCTGCACCACCCGAACAAGGCCGACGCGCCATCGGGCACCGCCTACCGCACCGCCGCGGTGATCGCCGCGGCCCGCGCCGAGGCCGGGGTCGGAATCAGCCCCGATGCCACCACCACCGAACTCGAGGGTGCGCGCGGCGCCGACGTCGACGGTGTGCGGGTGCATTCGGTGCGCCTGGCCGGGCTCGTCGCCCACCAGGAGGTGCTGTTCGGCACGCAGGGTGAGACCCTGACCATCCGCCACGACTCCATCGACCGGTCCTCGTTCGCGCCGGGTGTGCTGCTCGGGGTGCGCGAGATCGCCGGGCGGCCCGGTCTGACCGTCGGGCTCGACCCGTTCCTGGATCTGTGAGCACCTCCGACGCGCAGCGACCTGATCGGCAGGTCCTGAAAACCGTTGCGGTCGTGGCATTTCTGGTCGTCGCGCTGTTGTTCTACTTCGTCCGGCTCGGCGGGCTCGCCATCGCCTACATCGCCGACGGCACGTTCGCGGGTATCGCGATCGGCATCGGCATGCTGCTGCTGCCTGTTGTCGGCATCTGGATCCTGTGGGCGACCTTGAGCGCGGCGTTCGATCATCAACGGCTGGCCCGGCGTATCCACGAGGAGGGCCTCGAGGTCGACACCTCGCAACTGCCGCGCCGACCCTCCGGCCGGATCGAACGCGCCGCAGCTGATGCCCTGTTCGCCCAGGTCAAGACCGAGTGGGAAGCCGACCCGGACAACTGGCGCACCTCCTATCGGCTGGCCCGCGCCTACGACTACGCCGGTGACCGAGGCCGCGCCCGCGACACCATGTGCCGCGCGGTGGCACTGGAAAAAATGGAACGCAACCCAGGAGAGTAGCGAGCCCATGGCCCGGTTGCTGATCATCCACCACACCCCATCGCCGCACACCCAGGCGATGTTCGAAGCGGTCCTCGCCGGGGCGAGCGACCCGGAGATCGAGGGGGTCGAGGTGGTGCGCCGGGCCGCGCTGGCGGTGACCGCCGTCGACGTGCTCGAAGCCGACGGCTACCTGCTCGGCACCCCGGCCAACCTCGGCTACATGAGCGGCGCGCTCAAACACGCTTTCGACACGATCTACTACCCGTGCCTGGACTCGACCGGCGGTCGTCCCTATGGCCTCTACCTGCACGGTAACGAGGGCACCGAGGGCGCCGAGAGCAGCGTGGAGCGGATCACCACCGGGTTGGGCTGGCAGCGCGCCGCCCAGGCGGTCGTGGTCACGGGACCGCCGAGCAAGGCTGATCTGGAGAAATGCTGGGAACTCGGCGCGACCATCGCCGCCGGTCTGATGAACTGAGTTGGCTCCGCCCCGAATATTGGTGGGCTGACACGCGGGCTCGGGATGCGGTAGAACTCGAGACCGACGTGTTGCGGGCTGGCCGCGGTGGGTGTTCGACGAGGGGGAGTGGTCGGTGAGCGAGCTGGAGCAGACGCGCACGGTGGCACGGGTCGGTCTGGTGGAGGATCACGAGTCGGTGGCGATCGGGTTGGCGGCCATGCTCGGCCCTGAACCCGATCTGGAACTGGTGGCGGTGGCGGAATCGGTCGGCGGGCTGCTCGCCGAGACCACCGACCTCGATCTCGTCGTCCTCGACCTGCGTCTGCCCGACGGGTCGACGCCAGAGGACAATGTCACCGCACTGCGCGAACGCGGCATCGAGGTGCTGGTCTTCACCGGCGCCGACAACGCCTTTCTGGTTCGCTCCGCCGCCAAGGCGGGCGTGCTCGGGGTGCTGCGCAAGTCCGAGAGTGTGGCGACGGTGGTCGCGGCGGTGCGCCGGGCCGCGTCCGGAGAGCAGGTGGTGACCACCGACTGGGCCGCCGCCATCGACGGTGATCCGAAGCTCTCCGACGTCGGGCTCAGCCCGCGTCAGGAGGAAGTGCTGATGCTGTACGCCTCGGGGGAGAAGGCCTCGCGGGTGGCCCGGCTGACCGGGCTGTCGGAACAGACCGTCAACGACTACCTGGGCCGCATCCGGCAGAAGTACTCCGACGCGGGCCGGCCCGCCCCGACCAAGACCGATCTGTACAAACGGGCCGTCGAGGACGGGTGGCTGCCCGTGCCGGAGAGGCAGCAGCACACGTGAGTGATCTCGCGGTCGCGACGGCGCCCGCACCGGTCGGCGACGCCGAATTCTCGCGGGCGGCGACCGAACAGATCCTGCGCAGGCTCGGGCTGGTGATCGGGACCGGCGCCATGATCGTGATGGTGCTGGAACTGCCCGCGGTGCTGGTTCAGCCCGTCAACCAGTCCCTCTGGCCGGAACTGCATCTGGTGTCGGCGTATCTGATGTTCGGGGCGCTGGCGATCGTGTCGCCGCGCGGCCCCGCCCACGCGATCCGGCGCACCGCCGCCGCGGCTGCCGGGTGTTATCTCGTGGCGACGGTGGCGACGCCGCTGGTGTATTCGGTGGTCCACATCGGTTCGTTCGCGTCCTGGCCCTATCGCGGGCTGGCCGTGGGTGTGATGGCCGCGGGGCTCGCGTGGCCGCGGCACGGTGCGGCCGGCTTCGGGGCCGTGCTCGCGGTGGCGACCAGTGTGTCGAATGCCCTTGTCGTGCCGGGCAGTTCGATGTGGGCGTTGTTCGGCGACATCACCAGGGGGCTCGGCGTGGCAGCGCTGTTCCTGTGGTGTGTGGTGTACGCGCGCGCCGCCGCCGAACGTGTCGACCGGGAAGCGGTCCGCCAGCGCAGCCGAGCGGCGGCGGTCGCGGCGACGGCGGCCAGGGAACGCGAGGGGGCGCGTTTCGCGGCACTCATCCACGACCTGGTGCTCTCGACCCTGCTGGAAGCCTCGCGTGCGCAGCAGTCCTCGTCGGTGCTGCGCAACCAGGCCGGGCGCACCCTCGAACAGCTCGAGCAGTCGCGGACCGCGCCCGAGATCGAGCACCTCGACGCCGCCGCGACGATCGAATTCCTGCGCGAGGCGGTGCGTGCGGTGGAGTCCGGGATTGCGGTGCAGGTGTCCTCGCGGCGCGCGGCTGATCTGTACCTGCCGATCGAGGCCGCTCAGGTGCTCGGGGCCGCGCTCTCGGAGGCGGTGCGCAACAGCTTGCGCCATGCCGACGTCGCGGGCCGGACGGTGCGGCGCGGTGTGGCGGTCACGATCGCGACCGGGGGGATCCGGGTGGTGCTCTCCGATGACGGCGCCGGGTTCGACCCGGCCCGGGTGCCTGCCGATCGGATGGGGATCGCCGGCAGCATCCTTGGCCGGATGCGCGCGCTCGCCGGCGGCGCGGCATTCGTGGAATCGGCGCCGGGCGCGGGGACCGTGGTGACTCTGGTGTGGGGTAGTTGATGGTCGAGCGTGATCTGCCGTTCGCGATGCGCGACCTGTTCGGCCTCAGCGACGGCACGGCGTGGCTGTTCGTGGTGATCTTCGAAGCCACCATCGTGATGTATCTGCGGGTGAATTTCGAGATCGCGCCACCCGCGGCCGCATTCGCCGCGCTGGTGCTGATGACCGTGGCGGCGCTGGTGGTGCTGGTGTTCCCGGTGGATCCGCTGCCGTGGGCCGCCACGATCTTCGTGGCGTGCGCGGGGCCAGCGGCGATGGCGCTGACCGTGCCGTGGCTCGAAAGCGCGTCGGGGTTCTCCCACCAGCTGTGGACCGCCTATCCGACGTCGTATCTGCTGGCGATATTGGTCCTGCGCGGGCGGATAGTGTCGGCCTGGCTCGGCGTGGCCGCCGCCGCGACGGTCCTGATCACGATGGGCGTGTTCACCACCTGGCATGCCGAAACCGTGGTGCGCGCGCTGACCCCGATCGCCACGGTCGGCGCGGTGACGGTGTTCATGGCGATCATCCGGCCCACCCAGCGTTCGCTGCGGGAACTGCGCAGCGAGGCCAATCGCCGGGCGGCGACCGAGGCCGCGCTGGCCGCGGCCAATGCCGAGCGTGATCGTCAGCTGGGGGCGCTGGACCGGGTGGCCGGGCCACTGCTCGCCCGCATCGCCGCGGGGATCGAGCTCACCGACACCGAACGCGAACAGTGCAGGCTGCTCGAAGCCGAACTGCGCGACGGGCTTCGGGCGCCGCAACTGGTCACCGACCGGCTCAGCGCCGCGGCGCGCGGGGCCCGATCGCGCGGGGTCGAGGTCACTCTGCTCGACGACGGCGGCTTCCGCGGGGTGCCGGAATGGGTGCGCCACAACGTGATCGAGGCCGCGGTCGGCGAACTCGACATGGCGGGAGCGGGCTCGGTGACCGTGCGGGTGCTGCCGGTCGGCAGGCGCTGGGTGGCGACCGTGCTGGCTGCCGCGCCGGGCGGGGATCGCCGGACCGAGATCGATACCGCGGGCGAGGTCCGGGTCTCCACCTGAGCGCCGATCACTTGTCGGACCCCTGTGTCAGGCTGAGGCCATGCAGCGGATGAATGCGGCGCAGGCCCGTCGAACGGCGCTGGCCGCGCAGGGCTTCGGCAAGCGAAGGCCGGCCAACCCGAAGCGGCGGGCCGTGCTCGATGTGGTCGCCAGAACCCGTCTGCTGCAAATAGATTCGGTATCGGCGGTGGTGCGCGCGCACTACGCGCCGGTGTTCAGCCGGATCGGCCCCTACGATCGCAGCCTGCTCGACGGTGCCGCCTGGAGCGACAGCGCGAAGGCGCGACGGGGGCTGGTGGAGTACTGGGCACACGAGGCCGCGCTGATCCCGGTCGCCGATTGGCCGTTGCTGCGCTGGCGGATGGCGCAGTACCGGCACGGGCGCTGGTCGGGCATGCGCAAGGTCGTCGAACGCAATCCGACGCTGGGCAAGGACATTCTCGATGTCGTGACCGAGGTGGGCGCGGCGAGCGCGGGGGAGATCGAACGTCATCTGGAGCTGGACAAGCCACGTCCGAAGGGGACCTGGTGGAACCTGAGCGATACCAAGATGATCTGTGAGCAGCTCTTCGCCGCGGGTGAGCTGTCCACCGCGCGCCGGGTCGGGTTCACCCGGCACTACGACCTCACCGAACGGGTCGTCCCGGCCGATGTGCTCGACCGGGAGATCGGCGAGGACGATGCCGTGCGCGAGCTGATCCGCCGGGCAGGCCGCGCCCTCGGTATCGGCACTGAGGCCGACCTGCGCGACTACTACCGTCTGGCCCGTCGCCAGAGTGCCCCGGCGATCGCGGAGCTGGTCGACGCGGGCGAACTGCTGCCGGTCGATGTCGAGGGCTGGGATGCGCCCGCCTACCTGCACCCGGAGGCCGCCACCCCGCGCCGGATCACCGGGACCGCGCTGCTGTGCCCGTTCGATCCGCTGATCTTCTTCCGCCCGCGCACCCAGCGGGTCTTCGACTTCCACTACCGGATCGAGATCTACACCCCCGAACCCGAACGGGTGCACGGCTATTACGTCTTCCCGCTACTCGTCGACGGCAAGCTCGTCGGCCGGGTGGATCTGCGCGCCGAACGCGCCACCGGCCGACTGCTCGCCCCCGGCGCGTTCGCCGAACCCGGCTACGCCACCGCGGAGACCGCCCAGACATTAGGCGGGGCGCTCCGGGAAATGGCCGACTGGCTCGAACTCGACGAAGTCGTTATCGGCGAACGCGGCGACCTGGCCCCGCTGCTCTGATTCTGACGTCTTCGACTGTGCCTACCAGCCCTTGCCGCCGTATCCGCGCATCTGATCCTTCAGCGCGCCGCTGACGGCACCGGAGAGCCAGGAGTTCAGCGACTGTCCGTTCTGCTGGGCCGCCTCCTCCGCGCGCGACTTGAGCTGTTCGACCAGTCGCAGGGTGACCCGGCTGATATCGCCGGTCATCTCCTCGAAAGTCTGGGGTTCCTCCGCCCCCGGCGGCGTGTTCTTGCGCACGTCGGCTTTCGCCTCGGTGCCCTCCAGACGGACGTGCACGGTGCGGTCACCGAGTTCGGTACTGATCTCGGCGGCCAGTTCCGACAGCGCCGAGAGCAGCACCAGGCGGCTCGAGCTCTCCACCGCCGCGGCGAGGGCGGCGGCGGTGGCCTGCGTTTTCTCGTCGCCGAGCGCGGCGGCGGCGATCAGTTCCTCGCGCAACCGCGCGGTATGAGCATTCAGATCCATGACATCAGTGTGACGTCATTAATGACATCACGCAAGGTGAAAAACACCCACCGGCAGCCGCTTCGGGCGCTAGGGTGTCGAGGCACATCCGGCGACCGGGTAGCCTTTCTGACCATGACGAACGGTGAATCGACGCCAACGGAGCTGCGCGCGTCCGGCACGGTAGGTGTCGCGATGGTGACCCCCTTCAGCGCTGCGGGCAAGCTCGACGTCGATGCCGGTGTCGCACTGGCGGCACACCTGGTCGACCGTGGGGTCGACCTGCTGATCATCTCGGGTACCACCGGCGAGTCCCCGACCACCAGCGAAACCGAGAAAGCGGACCTGCTGCGGGCGGTCGTCGACGGCGTCGGCGACCGGGCCACCGTGGTCGCCGGTGCGGGAACCTACGACACCGCGCATTCGATCGAACTGGCGCGTGCCGCGGAGAACGCGGGCGCGCACGGTTTGCTCGTCGTGACGCCGTATTACTCGCGGCCCACGCAGGAGGGCCTGATCGCGCACTTCACCGCGGTCGCCGACGCCACCGCCCTGCCGGTCACGCTCTACGACATTCCACCGAGGTCGGTGGTGCCTATCGCCATCGACACGATCCGGCGCCTTGCCGAGCATCCCAACATCGTCGCGGTGAAGGATGCCAAGGGCGATCTCGTCTCCGGAGCCGATCTCATCGCGACCACCGATCTGGATTTCTACTCCGGTGACGACGGACTGAACCTGCCCTGGCTCTCGGTCGGTGCGGTCGGATTCATCAGCGTCATCGGTCACCTCGTGCCGGAACGACTGCGCGAGATCCACCAGGCCTACGCCACCGGTGACGTGGCACGGGCGCGAGAGATCAACGCGACACTACTGCCGCTGTACGCGGCCATGACCCGCCTGGGAGGTGTGGCGATGTGTAAGGGAGGACTCCGATTGCTCGGCATCGACGTAGGTGAGCCCCGGTTGCCCCAGCTGATGCCGACGCAGGCACAGCTGGAGGAACTGGCGTTGGACCTGCAGGCCGCGGGGGTGTCGGCATGACCGAACCCGTAGCCCGTAAGCCCCGTCGCCGTTCGGCATCGCGCGCCGCCGGTGCGCCCGAGCCGACACCCGTGGAGAGTGTGCAGCCCGCGACGAACAAGGTCGTTGCGCCCAAGGCCGCTCCGGCGGCGAAGGCACCGGCTATCGCCGAACCGATCGCCGAGGTAACCGCCGAGGCGAACCTGGTGGGTTCGGCCGAAGCGGGCACCGACCTGCCCAGCGTCGCCGAGGAACGCGTCACCGCGAAGAAGACCGCGCCGCGCCGCGCCAGGACCAAGCCGGCCACCGAAGCCAAGGGCAAGCAGGCCGAAGCCAAGACCAAGCCCGCCGCCGAGCGCGGCGGCGGACGTGGCAGGCAGGGTGGCGGTCGCGGTCGAGGTGCGGCACCGGTCGCCGAGCCGCGCGAGAAGGCCGCCCACGACAAGCTGGGCCCGCCGCCGAAGCTGGTCAAGAACGGTCTTCGCCTGTTCGCACTGGGCGGCATCGGCGAAATCGGCCGCAACATGACCGTGTTCGAATACGGCGGCAAGCTGCTGATCGTCGACTGCGGTGTGCTGTTCCCCGAGGACCAGCAGCCCGGCGTCGACCTGATCCTGCCGGACTTCGGGCCCATCGAGGACCGGATGGCCGACGTCGAGGCGATCGTGCTGACCCACGGCCACGAGGACCACATCGGTGCCGTGCCGTTCCTGCTGCGCCTGCGCCAGGACATCCCGGTGATCGGCGCCAAGTTCACCCTCGCACTGGTCGCGGCCAAGGCTCGCGAGCACCGGTTGCAGCCCAAGCTGCGCGAGGTCGCCGAGGG
This sequence comes from Nocardia sp. IBHARD005, assembly GCF_052814245.1. Lineage (NCBI taxonomy): Bacteria > Bacillati > Actinomycetota > Actinomycetes > Mycobacteriales > Nocardiaceae > Nocardia > Nocardia sp. IBHARD005. The sequence goes on along the minus strand of NZ_CP199935.1, from coordinate 5,636,147 downwards.
CGAGACCACCGTGCACGGCCCGTTCGAGCTCGAGTACTTCGCGGTCAACCACTCGATTCCCGACGCGCTGGCTGTGGCCATCCGCACCGGTGCGGGCGTGGTCCTGCACACCGGTGACATCAAGCTCGACCAGCTGCCCCTGGATGGCCGCCTCACCGACCTGGCCGGTTTCTCCCGCCTCGGCGACGAGGGTGTCGACCTGTTCCTGGTCGACTCCACCAATGCCGAGGTCCCCGGCTTCGTCACCCCCGAGCGCGAGATCGGTGGCGTGCTCGACAATGTCATCGGCAAGGCCACCAACCGCGTCATCGTTGCCTCGTTCGCCAGCCACGTGCACCGCATCCAGCAGGTTGTCGACGTCGCGCAGAAGTACAACCGCAAGGTCTGCTTCGTCGGCCGTTCGATGGTCCGCAACATGGAGATCGCGCAGGACCTCGGCTACCTGACGGTGCCCGACAATGTCGTGGTCACCCTCGATCAGGCCGCGAACCTGCCCGGCAACCGCCTGGTGCTGATCTCCACCGGTTCCCAGGGCGAGCCGCTCTCGGCGCTGTCGCGGATGGCACGCGGCGAGCACCGGCAGATCAATATCCGCGCCGACGACCTGGTGGTGCTGGCGTCCTCGCTGATCCCGGGCAACGAGAACTCGGTGTTCGCCGTGGTCAACGGCCTGGCCCGGCTCGGCGCGACCGTGATCACCCAGCAGAACGCGAAGGTGCACGTCTCCGGTCACGCCTCCGCGGGTGAGCTGCTGTACCTGTACAACGCGGTGCGCCCGACCAACGCGATGCCCGTGCACGGCGAATGGCGGCACCTGCGCGCCAATGCCGCACTGGCCGTGGCGACCGGTGTGCCCGAGGAGCGGGTCATGCTCGCCGAGGACGGCGTGGTGGTCGACCTGGTCGACGGCATCGCCTCCATCGTGGGCCGCGTGCCGGTCGGGCACGTCTACGTCGACGGCCTCTCGGTCGGTGACGTCGGCGAGTCGACCCTGTCGGACCGCCTGGTCCTCGGCGAGGGTGGTTTCATCTCGATCACCATCGTCATCGACTCGACCACCGGCAAGGCGGTCAGCACGCCCGAGCTCAACGGGCGCGGCTTCTCCGACGACCGCACCGCGCTCGACGGCGCGAACGAACTGGTCGAGGCGGAACTGCTGCGCCTGGCCGGTGAGGGCATCACCGACACTCATCGCATCGCCCAGGGCGTGCGCCGGGTGGTCGGCCGCTGGGTCGCCGACGTCTACCGTCGTCGCCCGATGATCGTGCCGACAGTCGTCGCCGTCTGATCGACTGATCAACAGAAAACCGCTGGGCGACATGGTCGCCCAGCGGTTTTCTTTGTCTTCGGGCCGGTTCTCAGGCCTGGCAGGCCGCGGAGTCGAGCTGGGCCGACTTCACGATATTGCAGGCGAACACGTGCGAGACCTTCCAGGAATCGTCCTCGGCGACGAAATCGACGAAGGCATCCTTGACCGGGTCGCCGTCGATCGTGACATCGGCATTCGCCTTGAGCTTGCCGTCGGCGGGTTCGCCGACGGTGGTGATGGCGACCTTCACGTTGTTCTGCTTGGCCGCCTCGACGAACTTGTCGACCAGCATCGGATCCTGGTCGGCGTCCTCGATGTAGGTCTTCTTCTCCTCGCCGGTGAGCTGACCGGCCAGAGCCTTGGTCAACCGGGCGTTCAGGTCGGCGGCGGTGGGCTTGGGCAGGTTGGGCACGGTGGTGGCCGCGGGCTCGCCACCCTCTTCCTTGCCCGACTTGGCGTCGCCCGATTCGAAGGAGCCGCCCTTGCTGGTCGTCGTGCCCGCGCCCGTGCTGGTCGAGCCCGCGTCGGAACCGCACGCGCTGAGGCCGAGCGCCGCGACGATCGCGACGAGGACGGCAGCGGTTTTCACTGGACGGATGTTCACTACAACTCCCATGATCATGGTCGAATCGGTCGGGCTAGAGCTGGTAGCCGCTGGTGCAGTTCCAGTGCTTGATGTAGGCGTTGCCCGGATTGTTGTTCAGCGCTTCGCGTTTGGCGCCGCCGATCGTCGACGCGGAGCCGTAGCTCCACCACCCGCGCGAGATCGCGATGGCGCCACAGCCGTTGCGGTAGGACACCTTCACATCGCAGCCGCCACCGCCACCGCCGCGTCGGCAGGCCGCCATGGCACCGGCCTTGGCGTCGGCGTAGCTGCCGTAATCGGTGGCGTATCCGTAAACCCCCGGTCTGACCGACACCGCGATGGCGCCGTAATTGCCCGACTGCGCCTGGGCCGGTGCGATGTGCCCCGCGAATATCGCGACTGCGGTGGCACCCAGCACGGCCGCGCTGGTGAGCATTCTCTTCACTTGTAGCGTCCCCTTAATCTGCACGGGTCGTCGACCCGATAGAGCGCTGTCAAAGTACCCAGCAGGCCTGTGCTCGCGCCAGCATCGCGGGCCCAGAACGGCCGAAATAGAGGAGTTCGGCAAGGATTCCATAAGTTCGGGCCCGCGAAACGCGGTTCCCGGCGAGATTTCCCCGCGCTGACCGGGGCGCCGCGACCTGCGCATCCGGGTCCGATCGCCCCCGTCAGCGGGGTGGGACCAGTGTTGCGGATGGTCTCGGAGGTGTGGGAGCGGCTAGCCTGATGGTCATGGCAGGTAAGTCCCGCAGCACCACGACCTCTCGTGCGCGGGCGGGATCGACCAGGGGGCAGACGCCGGCGGCGCGGTCTCGCTCGGCGACCCCGCGAGCGACGGCGGCTCCACGTGGGCGCACCACGCCCGTGCGCAGGCCGGTCAAACGCGCCTCCAACACCGCACCGCTGGCGGTGATCGGCCGCGGCATCGGGACCAGCTGGACCATGCTGGCGCGCGGTGTCGGTGCCACCACCCGCACGCTGAGCCGGGCAGGCGAACTCGACCACGGGCACCGTCGCGACGGAATCGGGTTGGCGCTCATCGCGTTGAGCGCGATCATCGCCGCCGCGATGTGGCTCTCGGCGGGCGGACCGGTCGGGCGTTTCCTCGAAGACGTCGTGCGCGCGATTGCCGGTTCCGCGGCCGTGCTGGCGCCGATTCTGCTGGTCGCGCTCGCGGTGGTGCTGATGCGCACCGAACCACATCCGGAGATCCGGCCACGGTTGGTCCTCGGTGGGCTGCTCGTCGTGCTCCCCGCGCTGGGGGTGTGGCATCTGGCGGCCGGGTCCCCGACCGACGCGCACGGCCGCGCCACGGCGGCGGGCGCGTTCGGATACGCGATCGGCGGACCGCTCGGCCAGGGCCTCACACCCTGGCTCGCGCTGCCGCTGCTGTTGCTGGCCATGACGTTCGGCGTGCTGCTGCTCACCGGGACCACGGTGCGCGAGGTACCGGGCAAGCTGCGCGAATACTTCGGTCTCGGCGAATACGCCGACGACAGCGACCCCTATGATCCGGCCAATTACGACGCCGACGGATTCCCGGTGCACCGCAACCGAACCCGGCGCCGTGGCCGCAACCCCGACGACAACTACCCGCCCGACGAGTTCGGCGGCTCCGACGCGGTCACCGAGTCGCTGGGTGAACCGCCGCTGCGCGATGCCAAGCCGATCGAGGAACCACCAGCACCAGCACCAGCACCCGCACCGAAACCGGCGCGTAAGCGGCCGGTGGTCAAGCCGGTCGACCAGACCCCGCTGCCGCTACCGGAGCCGGAGTTCGTCACCGACCGGGTCGTCGACGGTGACTACACGCTGCCCCCGCTGACCCTGCTGCTCGACGGCGATCCGCCCAAGAAGCGCTCCGCGGCCAACGAATCGATGATCGAGGCGATCACCGAGGTGCTGGTGCAGTTCAAGATCGACGCCGCGGTCACCGGCTTCGTGCGCGGCCCGACCGTCACCCGCTACGAGGTGGAACTCGGTCCCGGCGTCAAGGTCGAGAAGATCACCGCGCTGGCCCGCAACCTCGCCTACGCGGTCGCCACCGAGAACGTGCGCCTGCTCGCGCCCATCCCCGGCAAATCGGCCGTCGGTATCGAAGTGCCCAATGCCGACCGCGAATTGGTGCGCCTGGCCGACGTGCTGAAGTCGCCGCACACCCGCAACGACCACCATCCGCTGGTGATCGGCCTCGGCAAGAACATCGAGGGCGAGTTCGTCTCGGCGAACCTGGCCAAGATGCCGCACCTGCTGGTGGCCGGTTCCACCGGTTCGGGTAAGTCGAGTTTCGTGAACTCGATGCTGATCTCGCTGCTGCACCGGGCCACCCCCGAGGAGGTCAGGATGATCCTGATCGACCCGAAGATGGTGGAGCTCACGCCGTACGAGGGCATTCCGCACCTGATCACGCCCATCATCACCCAGCCGAAGAAGGCCGCCGCCGCGCTGGCCTGGCTGGTCGAGGAGATGGAACAGCGCTACCAGGACATGCAGGCCAACAAGGTTCGCCACATCGACGACTTCAACAAGAATGTGCGATCGGGCAAGATCACCGCCCCGCTGGGCAGTGAGCGCGTCTACCGGCCCTACCCGTACATCCTGGCCATCGTCGACGAGCTCGCCGACCTGATGATGACCGCCCCGCGCGACGTCGAGGACGCGATCGTGCGGATCACGCAGAAGGCGCGTGCCGCCGGTATCCACCTGGTGCTGGCCACCCAGCGGCCCTCGGTGGACGTGGTGACCGGTCTGATCAAGACCAATGTGCCCTCGCGGCTGGCGTTCGCCACCTCCTCGCTCACCGACTCGCGCGTCATCCTGGATCAGCCGGGCGCGGAGAAACTGATCGGCATGGGCGACGGCCTGTTCCTGCCGATGGGTCAGGGCAAGCCGACCCGTCTGCAGGGCGCGTTCATCTCCGACGAGGAGATCCAGGCCGTCGTCGAGTTCAGCAAGACCCAGGCCGAACCCGAATACCAGGAGGGCGTCACCGCGGCCAAGGCCGGCGAGGTCAAGGATGTCGACCCCGATATCGGTGACGACATGGACGTGCTGTTGCAGGCCGTGGAGCTGGTGGTCACCTCACAGTTCGGCTCCACCTCGATGTTGCAGCGCAAGCTGCGGGTCGGCTTCGCCAAGGCGGGCCGGTTGATGGACCTGATGGAGACCCGCGGCGTGGTGGGGCCGAGCGAGGGCTCGAAGGCACGGGATGTGCTGATCAAGCCCGACGAACTGGACGGGTTGTTGTGGTCGATCCGTGGCGGCGATCCTGGTGCGTCCGAGGACGAGGCCGTTCCTGGTTTGCTCTGACCGTGCCGGGAGCAGGCGGCGACGAACGAGGAGTGACCTGGTGCGGCTGTGGCCGGGAAGTGCCCGGACGCGGCCGGGTGGGAATCGCCTGGGTCAGGCGGTGAAGCGGGCGCGCGCGAGGCGGGTACCCGGCATCACGACACCGGGGCTGAGCCGGTGCATCGCGGTTCGGCGCTGGATCTGCGCGGTGGATTCGTACACGGCTCGCTCCTCTCGGTTATGTGTCGTTCGCCGGTGATGCGCTGACGGTAGCAGCGGTCGCGAACCGGGCGAAAGGGCTTTTCCTCGTGCGCGGCGGAGGCGGCGGCCACCGATGTGTGTGAAATCATGGCGGGCAATCGTTTCGCAAGCCAACTGAAACGGACAATTCGGGCATGATGGGCGACATGAACTTCATCGATCGGACCACCACATGCAGGTGACCACGCTCGAGTGGGTGATCACCGGACTGGTGATCCTCGGCCTGTTCGTCTTCGACTTCTTCGCCCACGTGCGCACCCCGCACGAGCCCACCTTCAAGGAATCGGGCATCTGGTCGGCCGTCTACATCAGCTTGGCGCTGCTGTTCGGCCTGTTCGTCGCCTGGAAATGGGGCGGCACGTTCTCGGGGGAGTACTACGCGGGCTTCGTCACCGAGAAAGCGCTCTCGGTCGACAACCTGTTCATCTTCCTCATCATCATGAGCACCTTCGCCGTGCCGCGGATCTACCAGCAGAAGGTGCTGCTGATCGGCATCGTGCTGGCGCTGGCGATGCGCGGTGTGTTCATCGCGATCGGCGCGGCCGCGATCAGCGCCTACAGCTGGGTGTTCTACCTGTTCGGCGCGTTCCTGATCTACACCGCGATCAACCTGCTGCGCGAGAGCGGGCACGAGGTCGAACACGAGAAGAAGCGCGACAGCTACATCGTCTCGCTGGCCAAACGGGTCCTGCCCACCACCGACGAGTACGACGGCGACAAGCTCGTCACCCGGATCAACGGCAAACGGGTGGTGACCCCGCTGTTGCTCGCCCTGCTGGCCATCGGTTTCGCCGACCTGTTGTTCGCACTCGACTCGATTCCGGCGATCTACGGTCTCACCGAGGAGCCGTACCTGGTGTTCACCGCCAACGCCTTCGCGCTGATGGGTCTGCGCCAGCTGTACTTCCTCATCGGCGGGCTGCTCGACCGTCTGGTGTACCTGTCCTACGGCCTGGCCGCGATCCTGGCGTTCATCGGCGTGAAGCTGGTGCTGCACGCACTGCACGAGAACACACTGTCGTTCATCAACGGCGGCGAGCACGTGAGCGTCCCGGAGATCTCCACGGCGGTCTCGCTGAGCGTGATCATCGGCATTCTGATCATCGCGACGGTGGCGAGCCTGCTGCGCACCCGCCGCACCAACGCCTGACACAGCCGAACAACAGCACTGCCCGGAACCGCCGCGGTTCCGGGCAGTGCGGTATCCGGGCGCCGGTTACTCGGCGAAGGCGCCCATCACCGGCAGCCACTCGACCACGCGGACGGCGTCGATCAAGTCCAGCTTCGCGAACGGATCGTTGGTCAGCAGCTCGGTCAGCGAGGGCGCGTCCTCAGCGCGGAACAGCAGCAGGGCGCCCGAACCGTCGGGGTAGGGGCCGCTACTGAGCACGGTGCCCGCGTCGACCAGCGCGTTGAGCCAGCCGCGGTGCTCGGGACGGTTGGTCGCGCGGTCGGCCGCGGTGGACTCGGAGTAGGTGTAATGGACGGCGAAGATCGGCACAGTCGATCACTTTCTCGCGATGGATTCTCTAGAGGGTGAGCAGCATGCGGGTGTTGCCGAGGGTGTTCGGCTTGACGAAGCTGAGGTCGAGGAATTCGGCGACACCGGTGTCGTAGGAGCGGCACATCTCCGCGTACACCTCGGCGGTGACGGGCGTGCCGTCGATCTCGACGAACCCGTGCCTGCCGAAGAAGTCCACCTCGAAGGTCAGCACGAACACGCGCTGCAACTGCAGTTCGCGAGCGATGGTGACCAGATGCTCGACCACCGCGCCGCCGACTCCGCGGCCCTTGACGACGGGATCCACCGCGACAGTGCGTACTTCGCCCAGATCGGCCCACAATACGTGCAGCGCCCCGCAGCCGACGACCTGTCCGTCGAGCTCGGCGACCCAGAACTCCTGCACCGATTCGTACAGCGTGACCAGGTTCTTCTCCAGCAGGATGCGGCCGGCGTACTCGTCGACCAGGCGCTTGATCTCGGGGACATCGGAGGTTCGCGCTCGTCGGACGACGACGTCGGTGTTCCCGGCGGGCCCGGAGGCGGTAGCGGAGCGTGACCACGCAGGGCCCTCGGGGACACCGCCATCAGATACCGCGGAAACAGGCGCCACAGTGGGCGCGACAGGATGCGCGTCGCTGGTCGAACCGCTCAAGGGTCCCCGTGAGGTCATGGGTGCACAGTAGTCGGCCGGGTTACCGATAGTCTGAACATGTGCCGCACATCCTGTCGTTCCGCTCCTCGCATCGCGCCGGGCTCGACGACCGCATCGCGTGGCACCGATCGTGCGGGCAAACAGCTCGCGAAACCGTTGGATTTCGGCGCAGTGCCGGTGAGTGCCGAGAGGGCAGGGCATGAGCGGTCAGCGGCCGGAGGCGATAGCGAAGCGGAGCCACGTAGGCCGCCCGAGCATGCCCGACAGACACAGGATGAGCGTGCGACCCGAAGAGATCGATCGTGGGTCGAGTGCGGCGACACCGATGCACCCGGTGCCGGAGACCCAGGTTCCCCTGCTCAATATCGCCAATGTGCTGACGATCGCGCGCATCGTGCTGGTGCCGCTGTTCGTGCTGGCACTGTTCGCCGAGGGCGGGCACGACACTCGCTGGCGGGTCATCGCCGCGGCGGTCTTCGGCGTGGCTGCGATCACCGACCGGTTCGACGGGCAACTGGCCCGCAAATACGGGCTGGTCACCGATTTCGGGAAGCTCGCCGACCCCATCGCGGACAAGGCGCTGATCGGAGCGGCGCTGATCGGGCTGTCGGTGCTCGGCGATCTGCCGTGGTGGATCACCGTGCTCATCTGCGGCCGCGAAATCGGCATCACGCTGCTGCGGCTGGTGGTCGTGCGGCGCGGGGTGATCCCGGCGGGGCGTGGCGGCAAGCTGAAGACGCTGGTGCAGTCCGTGGCGATCGCGCTGCTGGTGCTGCCGCTCTCGGGTGTCTTCGCCACCGCGGGCATGTGGCTGATGTACGCGGCCGTGGCGCTGACGGTGGTCACCGGCCTGGATTATGTGGGGCAGGCGGCCAGAGTGTGGCTGGCGGGTGGACGGTCGCGCTCGTGAGCGAGCCTTGGCGAGCGAACCGCCGGTACAGCGCGCGATCGCGCACGACGGAGCCGAGCGCCAGCGAGGTGGAGTCGTGAGCGAGCCTTGGCGAGCGAACCGCCGGTACAGCGCGCGATCGCGCACGACGGAGCCGAGCGCCAGCGAGGTGGAGTCGTGAGCGATCCGCTCGTCGACGGTGCGCCGGTCGCCGAACTGGTCAGCGCACTGAACGCGGCGGGTCAGACCGTCGCCACGGCCGAATCGCTCACCGCGGGGCTGCTGGCTGCCACCGTGGCGGGGGTTCCCGGTGCGAGCGCGGTGCTGCGGGGCGGGTTGATCGTCTACGCCACCGACCTCAAGAGCCGCCTGGCCTGCGTCGACGACGACCTCCTTCGCACCGACGGACCCGTCGCCGCCTCGACCGCCGAACAGCTCGCCGTGGGGGCGCGGGAGCAGTGCGGCGCGGACTGGGGTATCGGATTGACCGGGGTCGCCGGACCCGATTCCCAGGACGGGCATCCCGTCGGCACGGTATACCTCGGGTTGGCCGGTCCACGTCACAGCGAAGTGGTCCGGTTGAAACTGCACGGTGACCGGTGGACGATCAGACTAGGTGCGGTGCACAGTGCGGTGCGGGAGTTGTTGCGCTGTGTCAGTGTGAAATAGCCAGGTTCGGGAACCACCGGTCCATGCTCGACGTTGTGCCAGAAAGAGGTGAGCACCGCTACGGCGGTGACACGAGGTGGAGGAGAACGAGATGACGCTGCTGCGGGAGGCAATCGGGGACAGTCTGCGGCGTGCGCGTCTCGCCCAGCATCGAACGCTGCGCGAGGTGTCGACCTCGGCGCGCGTGAGCCTCGGCTATCTGTCGGAAGTGGAGCGCGGCCGCAAGGAAGCCTCCAGTGAACTGCTCGCCAGCATCTGCGAGGCACTCGACGTGCCGCTCTCGCGCGTGCTGTGGGATGTGAGCACCCTGATGGCGGGCGCCGACGGCTCCGCGCCGCGCGAACCAGCGCTGACCGGCCCCGCCGCCGACCGCGAGCCGGCCGACGCCGAGCCGGCGACGCTGCCCGAACCGGCCGCGGGCGAAGCATCCGCCTCCGCGAGCGCGGCGGCCGAGCAGGGCGCGCGCATCGGCATCGCCGAAGACACCCGCATCGTCATCCCGGCCCCGAGGGCCGAGATGCTGGTTCTGGTGAAGGGAATGTGACGCGGCGAACCCTGCGCCCGGCGCGCGAGACGCTGCACACCGCTGATGAGAACGGATAGATTCTCCTCAGGCGTCGATCGGTCCGGTCATTCCGGTTCGGGTGCCGCATGGTGAAGGATAAGCACGTATCTGGTGCGTGACGGTCGCGTACCACCAGTCGCACGAGCGACGCACAGATGGAGGCGGGATCAATCGATGGCTAATCCGTTCGTGAAGGCCTGGAAGTACATGATGGCCCTCTTCGACTCCAAGATCGAAGAGCATGCGGATCCGAAGGTCCAGATTCAGCAGGCTATCGAGGAGGCGCAGCGTCAGCATCAGGCGCTGTCGCAGCAGGCGGCATCGGTGATCGGTAACCAGCGTCAGCTGGAGATGAAGCTGAACCGCCAGCTCGACGAGGTCGAGAAGCTCAACGCCAACGCCCGTCAGGCCGTCACCCTGGCCGATCAGGCGCAGGCGGCGGGCGACACCGAGAAGGCGATCCAGTACACCAACGCAGCCGAGGCGTTCGCCGCCCAGCTGGTCACCGCCGAGCAGTCGGTGGAAGACCTCAAGGTGTTGCACGATCAGTCCCTGCAGGCCGCCGCACAGGCCAAGAAGGCGGTCGAGCAGAACGCGATGATGTTGCAGCAGAAGGTCGCCGAGCGCACCAAGCTGCTCAGCCAGCTCGAGCAGGCCAAGATGCAGGAGCAGGTCTCGGCGTCGCTGCAGCAGATGGACTCCACCCTGTCCGCGCCGGGCTCAACGCCCAGCCTGGACGCGGTGCGCGACAAGATCGAGCGCCGCTACGCCAACGCGCTCGGTTCGGCCGAGCTGGCGCAGAACACGGTGCAGGGTCGCATGATGGAGGTGCAGCAGGCCAGCGTCCAGATGGCCGGGCACAGCAAGCTCGAGCAGATCCGCGCCTCCATGCGTGGAGACGCGTTGCCCACGGGCAACAACAACGCGGCGATCGACCCGGCGCAGCCACAGGCCGCACCGGCGCCGAACATCAACAAGGGCCAAGCGGCTCAGCAGTAAGCAGTACGTGGAGTCCGGCGAGGGCGCGGAAACCCGGCGATAACGCCCGGTGGCCGCGCCATCAACGGTTTTCGCGACGACCGGCACCCGGGGGAAGGACAGGCGATGAGCGGGAAAATGCGGCGCGACCGTGCCGAGATCGTAGATCCGGCGGCGCTCGCGCAGGCCGCGATGACAGGCTCGGTGGCGGCGACCCTGCGTGGGGTCGGTGAGCAGGCCCTGGTCGCGGTACGGCGCTGGGCCGACCCGCGCGAACGTGAGCTGCGCCGTCGGCGCCGGGTGCGCAGGCGCAGTTTCCAGCTGGGCACCGTTTCCGGCATCACCACGGTCGGCGCGGTCGGGCTGGCCGTGATCTCGGCGCCCGCCTGGGCGGTGGTGGTGATCGGCGGTGGCGCCGTCGCTTTCGTCACCGGTACCGCGCTCAGCGCCCGCCGGTATCTGGAGTTGCGCGGTAAGCCCCTGCCCCAGGCGGCTTTCGTCGCCCGCAAGTCGCCCGGTATCCGGTCGGCGGCACGCGCCCCCATCCAGCGCCTGATCCGCGCCGAACGGGCGCTCTACGACCTCGGTGCCCAGATCGCGCGCACCCGCCGGCTCCCCGAAGACGAACTACGCGACCTGCTCGAGACGGCCCGCTCCGGCGCGGCCGCCCTGCACGCGCTCGCCGCCGACGTGGTCGCGATGGAACAGGCCGCCGACACCGTCGGCCGCGCCAACCCCGACACCGTCGCAGCATTGAAAACCACGGTCCTCGGCGTGCTCACCCGCCTCGAAACCGGCGTGGTCGAATACGAACAACTGGTCGCCGCCGCGGCCCGCATCCTGGCGGTCCCCGAAGACTCGGTCTTGGCCTACCAGTTCAACGGCATCGTCGCCGACCTGCGCGAAGCCGCCGACCGCCTCGACGGCTGGGCCCAGGCCCTCACCGAAATGGCCGACCAGGGACCCGACTTGTTCGCCGGTGGAACGGAATCCCCCCACTAGAGCTCGCCACCGAGCCGACGATCCACGGTCGGCTCAACGCCCGCGATCCGAACCGGCTCGACAGCGGCCATACGGCGGGGGCCAAGACGTTCTCGTCGCGATATGAGCCGGTTCGGGCTCGCCTCGGCACGCTGGTCGAGGACCGGCGTGCCGAGGCGGTCTTCAGGCGAGGGTGAAGGCCTGGCGAAGGGCGGCGAGTTCGGCCGCGCGGGGGTTGGGGACGGTGGTGGACTCGGGGGTGTCGAAGATGCGGACGTTCTTCTGGTCCGAGGTGAAGGATGCCCAGCCGGGGGTGCCGTTGGTGGCGAAAGCCACCCAGGCGGCGTGGATTTCATCGGCCAGGGGCTGGGGTGGGGTGGGGCCGGTGAGGGTGTGGGCGTCGTCGATGGTGTCGAAGACGAAGGGAATCTCCAGGACGTGGCAGGCGCCGAGGCCGGGAAGGTCGGTGGGCCAGGCGAATTCGTAGACGTGCGTCGACGCGGTGGTGGCGTTGGCCTCGGCGAGGTCGAAGGTGCTCGCGCGGAAGATCAGGTCGGTCATGACGGCGTTGAAGATCTCGGCGGCAGTTGCGTCGGGGCGTTGGGTCGAATAGGTCTGTGCGACAGCGGGATCGATGCCGTAGCGGGTGAACAGGAAGGGGAGAGCGTCCGCGGTGATACCGGCGGCCAGGCCGGCGGGAACGGTGAAGAAGCGGAACTCGTCGGCGGTGGTGCCCGCGATGAGGGGGACCGCGCGGTCGGGGTGGGCGGTCAGCACCTCGGTGGGTGGACCTTCGACGATGTCGTTGTCTATCACCGGGAACAGGCTCATGATGCCCCCGCCCATCGCGATCACCGATCGACCCCATCGCTGCGGGTCGGGATCGGTCATCAGGGCCAGCGCGACCGCGTTCTGCGCGGCGATCAGCTCGTTCGGTCCCAGCTTGCCGAAATCGGCTGCGGTAGGGGAGATTCCGAGTTCGGCGGCCAACGCGGCCGACACCTTGCGCGCATCCTGCGGATCGGCGGCGACGGCGCCGTTGCCGCTCTGCATGATCGCCCGGTGGAACAATCCGGCCGTGCCGGGCGCGGCGATCAAGGCCGCTACGCTCATCGCGCCCGCGGACTCACCGAAAATCGTCACATTGGCGGGGTCGCCACCGAACGCGGCGATGTTCTCGCGCACCCACCGCAGCGCGAAGATCTGGTCGTGCAGACCACGATTCGACGGTGCGCCCTCTAGCTCGGCGAAACCCGACACCCCGAGGCGGTAGTTGACCCCGACCATCACGACACCGTCGCGGGCGAACGCGGTCCCGTCGTAGATCGGCTTCGCATTGCACCCGCGGATGAACGCGCCACCGTGAATCCACACCAGCACCGGCAGACCCGCGGCGCCGGGATCGGGCGTCCACACGTTCACATTGAGATATTCGTCGCCGGGAATGCCGTCACTGCCGATCAGCGCGTCGGCATAGGCGGGGTACGGCGGTTGCGCGCACGTGGCGCCCATCTCGGTGGCCGCACGCACGCCGTCCCAGGCCGGGGCGGGTTCGGGCAGCTGGAAACGTTTCGGCCCGACCGGGGCCGCCGCGTACGGCACCCCGAGAAAGCGGGTGACCCCGGCCTCGGTGTGGCCGCGGATCACGCCGCTCGTGGTCGTGACGATGGGTTCCATGAAAAGTCCTCCTACGTGCAGTGAGCCCCGATTATGGGCGCGTGCCGGGTTCGCCGTCTGTTGTTTGCTCAGGGAACGAGCGGGCCTGCCAGCACGCGTTCGCCTGCCGCCTGGTCGCCGTCCCAGGTGAACTCCGGGTCGGCGCCGGACTTGCGTGCCCACAGGGCCAGCAGCAGATCCGAGGCGGTGCCCGCGAGTTCGGCGACCGGCTCACCCGGACCATATGTCCAGCTGCCACCGGTGTCGGTGGCGCGCACCCGCAGCGCCACGTCCGGTTCGACCGCGAGCCCACGGTGGATCATCCGAGGTGCGAACAGTTCGAACACCTCATCGATGCCGTCGACGGCGAGATCGGGGTCGAACGGGTCGGGCTCACCGAGGCCGTTCTGACCGTCCCACAGGTGCATGAGCGTCTCATGGGCGCGGCGCCGCCGCCAGAATCCGACCGTGCGCGGCATGGACCTGGCGAAGGTCCAGGCTTGCTGGTCCTCGTCGGCGGACAACGAGGTCGCCAAGGCATCGGCGGTCGACTCGTACCACTCCCGCAGGGCCGCGGGATCGTTCGGCGCTGGCTCGCCCTCGAAATCGCCGCGCAACTCGGCCACCGCCGTGACCACCCACAGATTGCCGCGCCCGACATGGTCGACGAGGTCGTAGAACGTCCAGTCGCCGCAGGAGGGCACCGGTGCGGCGAGGTCGGTGTCGGCAGTGATGAGCTCACCGAAGGCGGTCAGCTTCGCACAGAGCAACGCCAAGTAATCCATGCCGATCACGGTAACCCGGTTCCCGACCCGGTGCCGGTCTCGGGGTGAACCCTGATCTACACCCGGATATCGGTGCTGACCTGGTGATCTATTGCTCGCGGGGTGAGAGCATCGAAGGTGTCGGATCGCTGGAGGGCGGTCGTAGAGCTGGCGAGGAGTCACATCATGGTCTGGAAAGTCATCGGCATCGTCGTAGTCGCGATGATCGCGTTCTGGATTCTCGGCGCGCTGATCGAGGCGCTGATGCCCATCCTGGTGATCGCGGCGATCGGTACCGGCGTGTACCTGCTGTACAAAGCGATCGCGGGGAGCGACAAGACCCCGATCAGTTAGCCGTCTCTGGTTAGCATGGCGGGGTGCAACAGCTACCCGAGGACTGGCAGCGCGGACTGGTGATCGTCGCGCACCCCGACGACATCGAATACGGCGCCGCGGCGGCGGTGGCGCGATGGACGGGGCAGGGCAAGGACATTCGCTATCTGCTCGTCACGCGCGGCGAGGCGGGGATCGCCGGGATGCCGCCCGCGCAGGCCGCGCCGTTGCGGGAGGTCGAGGAGATCTCGGGCGCCCGCGAAGTCGGCGTGCACACCGTCGAATTCCTCGACCATCCCGACGGCCGCATCGAGGAAGGTCTCACCCTGCGCCGCGAACTGGCCGCCGCGCTGCGCAGGCATCGCCCGGAGATGGTGGTGCTGTTCAACTTCGGCGACACCTGGGCACCGGGGATGGTCAACAGCGCCGATCACCGGGCTGTCGGCCGATCGGCGATGGACGCGATCGCCGACGCGGGCAACGAATGGATTTTCCCCGAACTCGCCGATCTGCCGCCGTGGTCGGCGCGCTGGGCCGCCGTCGTCGGCCCGGTCGCCACTCACGCCGTCGATGTGAGCGCGCACCTGGAGCAGGCGCGCGCGTCGCTGTCGGCGCATCGGCGGTATCTGCAGGTGCTGAGCCCGGTGCCGGTGGCGGAGCAGGTGCGCGAAATCGTCACGTTCGCAACGGGTCCGAAGGAAGGATTCCCCGCCGAGCACGCTGTCGGCTTCGAACTGTTCACCTTCGGCGGCTGATCGGCGGGCGGCCGCCCGTGCTGGGCGCGGCCTGGGGATATGGCAGGGTGGGCGGATGCGAATAGCTGTGGTGGCCGGGCCCGATCCAGGGCATGCGTTTCCCGCGATCGCGTTGTGTCTGCGATTGCTGGCCGCGGGGGACGAGCCCGTGTTGTTCACGGGGCCGAGATGGCTGGACAAGGCCCGCTCGGCGGGGATCAGCGTGCGCAAGCTCAAGGGCCTCGCGCCGCGCCCCACCGACGACGACGCCGACGCGGGTGCCCGAATCCACGATCGCGCCGCCCATATCGCTACCGAGAACCTGCCCGAACTCAGCGCGATGCTGCCGGACCTGATCGTCTCCGACGTCCTCACCGCGGGCGGCGGGATGGCGGCCGAGCGGTTGGGATTGCCATGGGTCGAATTGTCACCGCACCCGCTCTACCTGCCGTCGAAAGCCCTGCCACCGATCGGTAGTGGCCTGGCACCGGGGGAGGGTGTGCGTGGCCGCATGCGCGATGGTGTCCTGCGCACGATGACCGCGCGCGCGGTCCGCAACGGCCACCGCCAGCGCTCCGCGGCCCGCGAGACCATCGGTCTGCCCACCGAGGACCCCGGTCCCACCGCGCGCCTGGTCGCCACCCTGCCCGCGCTGGAGATGGACCGCCCCGACTGGCCCGCCGACACCCACGTCGTCGGACCGCTGCTGTGGGAACCCACCGACGCCGTACTCCCGCTGCCCCCCGGCGACGCTCCGCTGGTAATGGTGGCGCCCTCGACCGCGCACACCGGTGTCGCCGACATGGTCGACGTGGTCATGTCCGGCCTGGCCGAACTGGGTGTGCGTGTGGCCGTCTCGACCCTGGACACCCCACCCGCGGATCTGCCCGACTGGGCTACCGCGGGCCTGGGCCGCCAGGACGAACTGCTCACCCACGCCGCGGTCGTCGTCGGGGGCGGCGGGCACGGCCTGCTCGCGAAATCCCTGGCCGCCGGCGTGCCGGTGGTAACCGTCCCCGGCGGCGGTGACCAGTGGGAACTGGCCAATCGCGCGGTGCGGCAGGGAAGTTCGGTGCTCGTGCGGCCGCTCACGCCCGAGGCCGTCGGCGCCGCGGTGCGCAAGGTACTCGACGACCCCGCCTATGCCGAAGCGGCCCGCCACGCCTGCGCCGGTCTGTCGGACGTCGCGGACCCGGTCCAGGTCTGTCACGACGCCGCGAAGGGGTAATCCGTCGCCGCGGCCGCGGTGGGTGCCGCCGGGTGCGCTGAGCGGGGCCCTGTCGGCTCTCGCCCAGCGCGAGTATCTTTGGCAACGTGCGATTGACCGAATTCCAGGAGCTGATGCACACCGAGTTCGGCGCGGCGCGCGCCGACGCCATGCTGACCGATCACGTGATACCCCAGCTGGGGCGCACGGGGGCGGTCGCGATCGACAGCGGCGTCGACCCACGCGAGGTATGGCGGGCGCTGTGTGCCGACTTCGACGTCCCCCCGAACCGGTGGTGATCAGGCAATGGCCGTGACAGCGCAGAACTCGCAAACGCGACCGTATCGGTTCGACGAACGGCTGCGGATGATCCCGGTCGACCCCGAGACCCTGGCGGTCAGGGTCTCCCTCGCCGACCCGAACGATTTCCCCGGCCTGCGCAGGCTCGGCATCGCGTTGATGCTGCTCGGGCGGTACGACGAGGCCCTCGACCGGCTCGATCAGGCACTCGAGCTGGCCGACACCGAGCAGCGCCTGGTCACCGTCTGGATCAACCTGGCCGATGTCTACCGGTACCAGGGCGAACCGGGATACGCCGAGATCCTCTACCGCCGGGCGCTGCACGCCAGCCGTGCGCTCGACGACCCGGACCTCGTGTCCTTCGCCACCCACCACCTGGGTAAGTCGCTGGCCGAACAGCACCGGCCGCAGGAGGCGCGTCAGCTCCTCAACGAGGCCATGCGGCTGCGCGTGACCGACGGCGATTCCGAGCTCATCGAGTCCACCCGCGCGGCCCTGGATCACCTCGACGAACTGGCGCTGCCGCTGCCGCCGGTGATCGAGGAGCTGCTCGGGCCGGTGCCGGAGTGGTCGGATGAGCACGAGGGCTGTGACGGGAATCTGGTGCGGTCGGGCGGGTACTGGATCAAGCGCGGCCCGCGCGCGGTGGCCGAGTACGCGCGGCTGAGCTGGTTGCGCGACAACGCGATCGCGGTGCCGGAGGTGGTCGCGTTCGCCGAGGACGTCCTGGTCCTCGCCGATGCGGGTGAATCGCTCGCCGGTCAGGCCGACCCGACCGAAGTCGGTGCGCAGATGGGCCGTGCCCTGCGGTCGCTGCACGATCTTGCGGTGGCGGAGTGCCCCTTCGCCGGTGGTCTCGATGTCACCCTCGCCCGCGCCCACCGCCATGTGGTCGAAGGTTTCGTCGACACCGCGGATTTCGACGACGATCACCGTGACCTCTCGCCTGCCGCGATACTGTCCCGGCTCCGGGAGCGGCGCCCGGCCGAAGACCTCGTCGTCACGCACGGCGACTTCACGCCGGGCAATGTGCTCACCGGTGGCCTGCTGATCGATGTCGCGGCACTCGGCCCCGGTGACCGTTATCACGACCTGGCGCTGGCCGAGCGCGACCTGGCCGGGGACTTCGGGGTCGAGGCGGTCGCGGCGTTCTACACCGCCTACGGCCTGACCGAACCCGATCGCGCCAAGCTCGACTACTACCGGCTGCTCGACGAACTGTTCTGAGGACCGCGTCTCAACTGGTCTTGGCGTAGTGGCGCGCGGCCTTGGTGCGATTGCCGCAGGTTGCCATGGAATGCCAGCGCCGGGTGCCGTTCTTGGACGTGTCGTAGAAGAACAGCACGCAATCGGGGTGCGCGCACTGGCGGATCCGGTGCGGTGCCTGCGCGATCAGGTGGAGCAGATTGTCGGCGGCGAGCCAGCCGGGTAACCACACCGGGTCGTCGACCTCGGGGATGTCGCGGGGGCCCTCGTCGGTGAGTTCGCGGCGGATGCGCCCGTGCGCGAGAACCCGGTTCAGTGCGGCGTGATCGGCACGGGTGACGGCGTCGTGCACGGCATCGCGCGCGGTGTGCAGCGCGGTGCGAGCGTGGTTGTCGACGGGTACCTGATCGGCGAGACCGATGAGCTCCAGCCATGTGCGCAGCCCGTCGAGATCGGCGAGCAGATCACCGGGTTCGGCGCCCGCCCACCGGGTGTTGAGCAGGTCGAGAGCGGGGGGTTCGCCGGTGTGCGGACGGGGATCGCGCATGCCCGAGGTTAACAACACGACCCTCCTAACTGTCTATAAATGTTTCAAGGGTTGACGAAGGGGTGACCTCATCTTATGTTCTAACTGTTGAACATCGGATAAACGGTTAAGCATTTCAGGAGGAAACCATGACCGCCGTCGCAGCGCCTCTGCTCACCACCGGCCATATCGGACTCAACGTCGCCGACCTCGACCGTTCCGTCGACTTCTACCGCCGTGGCCTGGGCTTCGAACAGCTCGGCAGCGGCGCCGACGGCGACCGCCGCTGGGCCTTCCTCGGTCGGGGCGGTGCGCTGGTGCTCACGTTGTGGCAGCAGAGCAGCGGCGAATTCTCCACCAGCACCCCGGGGCTGCATCACCTGTCGTTCCAGGTCGACGACCTCGACACGGTGCGCGTGGTCGAGTCGGCGCTGCGTGCGATCGATGCCGAGTTCTTCCACGACGGTGTGGTCGCCCACGGCGAGGGGGCCTCCTCCGGTGGCATCTTCTTCGCTGATCCCGACGGAATCCGGCTCGAGGTCTTCGCCCCGCTGGGCGCCGCCGCCGCACCCGCACCGGCCGGGCCTGCACCGACGTGCGGATTCTTCTGACTCGCAGGCAATTTCACGTCGTCGACCAGGAGGGCGAGGATGTTTCACTCCGGCGAGCTGGCCGTACAGCACCGCATGGGGCAGGCCGCGGCGGCTGCCAGGGTCGGCCGCTCGATCCGTACCGGGATTCCGGCGGTTGCCGCGTCCTTCCTGGCCGAGCAGTCGATGGTGGTGCTCGGCGCCGCCGATCCGGCAGGGCGCCTGTGGGCGAGTCCGCTCACCGGTCCCGCCGGGTTCGTTCACGCGGTCGGTGACGCGACCATCGACATCGACACGCTGCCCGAAGACGCTGATCCGCTGTCGGTGGCGCTGTCGAGTGAGGTCGAGGTCGGGTTGATCGCGCTGCAACCGCAGCGCCGTCGGCGGATGCGCGTCAACGGCACCTCGGCGGTGCGTGCGGGTGGGCTGCGGATCACCACCGAGCAGGTCTACGCGAACTGCCCGAAGTACATCTCGCGCAGGCAGATTCGGGAGGTGGCGGCGGCCGGTGCGCCCGGCCCGGTCTGGCGCGGTACGGCGCTGACCACCGCCGCGGTCGAGATGGTCGGTGCCGCCGATACGTTCTTCGTCGCCACCGCCGACGACAACGGGCATGCCGACGCCTCGCACCGCGGCGGCAATCCCGGCTTCCTGCAGGTTCTTTCACCGACGCGATTGCGCTGGCCGGACTACCGCGGCAACTCGATGTTCATGACACTGGGCAACCTCGCCGTGCAACCCCGCTGCGGGCTGCTCGTCGCCGACTGGTCGACCGGTGCGCTGCTCCAGCTCACCGGCCGTGCCGAATTGGTCTGGGAAACGGCGGCGTTCACCTCCGGTGCGCAGTGCGCCGTCGATTTCACCGTCGAGCAGGTGGTGCGACGCCCCGGTGCGCTCGCTGTGCGCTGGGGGCCGCCCGAGCTCTCCCCGAACAATCCATGATCACACCGAAAGGCTGTTCCCCATGCGACCACCGCTGCCACCCTTCGACCTCGATACCGCCCGCGCGAAGGTGCGCTTCCAGTACGAATGGCACGACGAGTCGGGGCAGTGGTGGCGCAGCTACGGCAACGAGCAGTGGGAGTTCGCGCCGGACGGGCGGATGGCGCGGCGTGAGGCCGGCGTCAACGATGTGCGCATCGAACAATCGCAGCGGCGGATCTTCGGGCCATGCGCCGAGGGCGACGACTCGGTGCTGCCGCAGCACTGACCGCTGGTTTCGCTCCCGGATTGCCGGTCGGAGCGGCTGCTGCGCGTGTTGGTGGGCGCGTCGCTTGACTCGAATGGGTGTTCGACTAACCTGGGCGCCAGAACTTGTCGGTGCCGGCCTCTACTGTGGGCGCCAACCAGAGAGACACTCACCTCGAGAAGGGGCGCACATCATGGCACCGCAGGCCTACGATCGCGACAAAGCGCTGGAACTGGCACTGGCGCAGGTGGAGAAGAGCTTCGGCAAGGGCGCGGTCATGCGTCTCGGCGAGGAGACCCGTCAGCCGATCGCCGTCATCCCCACCGGCTCCATCGCGCTCGACGTCGCGCTCGGTATCGGCGGGTTGCCGCGCGGTCGCGTCGTGGAGATCTACGGCCCGGAATCCTCGGGTAAGACCACCGTCGCGCTGCACGCCGTGGCCAATGCCCAGGCCGCGGGCGGTGTCGCCGCCTTCATCGACGCCGAGCACGCCCTAGACCCCGATTACGCCCGCAAGCTGGGCGTCGACACCGACGCACTGCTGGTCTCCCAGCCCGATACCGGTGAGCAGGCCCTGGAGATCGCCGACATGCTGGTGCGCTCCGGCGCCATCGACATCCTCGTCATCGACTCCGTTGCCGCCCTGGTGCCGCGTGCGGAAATCGAAGGCGAGATGGGCGACAGCCACGTCGGCCTGCAAGCCCGCCTCATGAGCCAGGCGCTGCGCAAGATGACCGGCGCGCTCAGCAACTCCGGCACCACCGCGATCTTCATCAACCAGCTGCGCGAGAAGATCGGCGTCATGTTCGGCTCGCCGGAGACCACCACCGGTGGTAAGGCGCTGAAGTTCTACGCCTCCGTGCGCCTGGACGTGCGCCGCATCGAAACCCTCAAGGACGGCAGCGACGCGGTCGGCAACCGTACCCGCGTGAAGGTCGTCAAGAACAAGGTCGCCCCGCCGTTCAAGCAGGCGGAGTTCGACATCCTCTACGGCCACGGCATCTCCAAGGAGGGCTCGCTCATCGATATGGGTGTCGAGCACGGCTTCATCCGCAAGTCCGGCTCCTGGTACACCTACGAGGGCGACCAGCTGGGACAGGGCAAGGAGAACGCCCGCAAGTTCCTGCTGGAGAACAAAGATGTGTGCGACGAGGTCGAGAAGAAGATCAAGGAGAAGCTGGGCATCGGCGCCGTACTGACCGCCGAGGCCGACGCGCCCGCCGACTTCTGAGCCGATGACCACGCCGAGCCCCGGCGGCCACCGCGATTCGGCCGACCCGGTCGAACAGATGCGCAGGCAGCTGGCTCGCCTCGGAATCGAGGTCGAGCCGGAGCCGGTGCTGCCGCCCGCGGTGGGCCGCGGCAAGGGTGTGGCCGATGAACTCGTCCGGTCGGCTCGCGACAAGCGAGCCGACCCGGACGCGAAGAGGATTCGGTCGGGTGCGGGCGATCCGCAGCGCGCGCACCCGACCGGATTCACCGATGGTGACAAACCACCGCATTTCGCTGCGCGGGTTGGTGTTGATCATGAAGAGTGGGGGAGCGAGGGTCGGCGACGGCCCCGCGGCGCCCGACGCGAACGTAGGTCCGCGCGGCGCGACGAAGTCTCCCTGTCGACCGTCGTCGGTGGTGACGACGGACGGCAGGCGGATCCGGTGGCGGCCGGATCCCAGCCGGGAGAGCCCGACAGGCGGGCCGGCACACGCCGGCTCGCCCCGGGCGACCGTCCCGATGCGACTCTGGAACAGGCCAAAGACGCCTGCCTGCGATTGCTCTCTCTCCGTGCTCGCAGCCGCGCGGAACTGGAGAAACGACTCGGCGAGAAGGGCTTCCGCCTCGAGGTGACACAGGCCGCTCTCGAACGGTTCGCCGAAATCGGCCTGATCAACGACGCCTCGTTCGCCGAACAGTGGGTCCACGAACGACACACCTACTCCGGCCGGGGCAAAAAGGCCCTCCACCGTGAGCTGCGCGAGAAGGGCGTGGCCCCGAGCGACGCCGAAGAAGCGTTGTCGATGGTCACCGACGACGCCGAAAACGCCCGCGCCGCCGACCTGGTCCGCCGAAAACTCCGCACCCTTCCCCGCGAGATGGAACGCGACAAGGCAGTGCGCCGCCTCGTCGGCATGCTCGCTCGCCGTGGCTACGACCAATCCACCGCCTTCGCCGTCGTCACCGCCGAACTCGACGATGCGGGGTTCGAACGCACCCCGCCCCGCTCCGCCCGTGCTGTCTCCGAGAGCGAGCAGACAGCGCGACCGCATTCCATCGAGGCAGACGGCTCGTGGCAGACACGCCGCTCGCTGTCGCGTGGTGCCGGGGGCACTGGTTCGGCGGACACCGGCGAAGCCTTCAGCGATACCGCCGAACCGGATGCTGCCCGCCGTTCGACCGCGCGCCCGACTCCCGGCGACGAACAAGCCGCCATCGACCTGGTTCGTCGCAAGCTCCGTTCCATGCCCGCCGATCTGGACCGCACCAAAGCCACCCGCCGTCTGGTCGACATGCTCGCCCGGCGCGGCTACAGCTCATCAACGGCTTTCGCGGTGGTGAAAGCAGAACTGTCGCAGGTGGATCGGTGAGGTCCGCAGGGCTGTGGCACTACGCACCAGCTTGTCCCGGAAGTATGGCGTGGCGCCCGGGGGGGAAGCCACGCGGGAGCCGTGGTGCGACAAGGTTTTCGGTTGCGGAGACAAGCGTTGAACTGCCGCAAGGGCTGTACGCGGCGCGTAAGATGATCACGCCTGGCGAAACCTGTTTTCGCGCAGGCTGATTCGCCGCATCGGTGATCATGCGGGTGTGGGGACGCCGATGTTTCACCCCGATTCGGGGTGGGAAATCCGGGGAGCAGGGCCGTAGGCGGCCGCCGAACGACGGGGAGGTGGACACTGGACGCGTGGTGGTCGTTCGTGGTGAATCGGCGGGAGCAGTTGCTGGTCGATTCTTACCTGCATGTGTCGGCGGTGGTGCAGTCGCTGGTGCTGGCGACCGTGATCGCGGTGGCGCTCGGGGTGCTCGTGTACCGGAGCCCGCTCGGGTCCGCAGCCGCTACCGCGACGGCGGGGGCGATTCTGACCGTGCCCTCGTTCGCGCTGCTGGGATTGCTGATTCCGTTTCTCGGGCTCGGCGTCGGGCCGACGATCGTGGCGTTGGTGCTGTACGCGCTGCTGCCTATTCTGCGTAATACGGTGCTCGGATTGTCGTCGGTGGATCCGGCGGTGACCGATGCCGCGCGTGGTCTCGGCATGAACCGGTTGCGCCTGCTGACCAAGATCGAACTGCCCCTTGCCTGGCCGTCCATTCTCACCGGAATGCGGGTCAGTACCCAGATGATCATGGGCATCCTGGCACTGGCGGCCTATGCGAAAGGCCCCGGCCTCGGCAACGTGATCTTCTCGGGGCTCTCCCGCCTCGGCAGCCCGAACGCGGTGCCGCAGGCGCTCACCGGCACCGTCCTCATCGTCGTGCTCGCACTCGCACTCGACGGCGTCCTGGTTCTGCTCGGACGACTCACTATTGGCGAGGGGAATTCGTGACTGACATCGAAACCACCAAGGCGGCGACGGCTACCGCGGTCTCCGGGGTCGAGATCGTCCTCGACCGGGTCACCAAACGCTATCCCGAACAGGCCGAACCCGCGGTCGACGAGGTCTCCATGACCATCCCGGCCGGGGAGATCGTGGTGCTGGTCGGCCCGTCCGGCTGCGGCAAAACCACCACCATGCGGATGATCAACCGGCTGATCGAACCCACCTCGGGCACCGTCACGATCGGCGGCCGCGACGCGGGCGCGATCGACGCCGACCAATTGCGGCGCGGCATCGGCTATTCGATCCAGCAGGCCGGCCTGTTCCCGCACATGACCGTCGCCAAGAACATCGCCACGGTGCCCGGCCTGCTCGGCTGGGACCGCCGCCGCATCGCCGCACGCACCGACGAGATGCTCACCCTCGTCGGCCTCGACCCCGGCACCTACCGCAACCGCTACCCCCGCCAGCTCTCCGGCGGACAGCAGCAGCGCGTCGGCGTCGCCAGGGCACTGGCGGCCGACCCGCCGGTCCTGCTCATGGACGAGCCGTTCGGAGCGGTCGATCCGATCACCCGCGGACTGCTGCAAGACGAATTGCTCCGCCTGCAAAGCGAACTCGGCAAGACCATCGTCTTCGTCACCCACGACTTCGGTGAAGCGGTGAAGCTGGGCGACCGCATCGCTGTCCTCGGCGACCGCTCCCGCATCCTGCAGTACGACACCCCCGCCGCGATCCTGGCCGCCCCCGCCGACGAGACAGTCGCCGGTTTCGTGGGCGCCACCGCCACCATCGACCGGCTCGGCCTCACCGTCCTCGCCGACATGGACCTGGACCAGGGCATCGCCGTCGAGGAGAGCGACTCTCCCACGGCCCTGACCACGGCCCTGCGCGAGGCCGACCGAACCTGGGGCATCGTCCTCGACGCACAGCGCCGCCCACTGCGTCGGGTCTCGACAGACGAACTCGCCCACGCGGACTCACTGCACGAGCTCGGCACTCCAATCGGCACCACCCTTCCCGCCGACGCCACTCTCCAGGACGCGCTGGCCGCGCTTCTCACCGAACGCACCGCCTCCGCCGTCGTCGTCGACAACACCGGCACCTACACCGGAACCGTCACCGTCGACACGCTGATCGGCCATCTGGCCGCGACAGAAGCCGCGCCGGCATGACGGCCGAGCCGCGATCGACCCCGATCGCACCGAGGTCGACGACACCAGCAGACGGCGTCGCCGTCTGCGACCCATCGCATCGTCTACCGGGGGCATCGGCGTCGAGCACCGGGCGTGGCACCGAGCGATCGGCGCCACGAATGCCGATCGAATCCGAGCAGGCACAGGGGGCGGCGCGATGACGAATGCCGTTTCTGTTCGGACGAACTCGATAGTCGACGTCCCCGCCGCGACCGCCGCACCCGCCACCCAGCGCCGCGCCGAATTCCTGCGCCTGCTGGTCCAGCCGGTGATCGTGCTGATCCTCACCGTCGGTGTCCTCGTCTGGGCGTTCCGGCGCGATCTCACCGTCACCCAGCAGGCCAGTATCAGCGTGCGCAATGTCGCCCAGGTGACCTGGCAGCACATCCTGATCACGGCGGCGGTCGTGCTCATCGTTGTGGTGCTGGCCGTGCCGCTCGCGACAGTGCTCACCAGGTCCCGATTCCGTCGTCTGGCACCACTTTTCGTCGGCATCGCCAATATCGGGGCGTCCGCTCCGGCGATCGGGCTGATCGTGCTGTGCTATCTGGTGACTCGCACCACCGGGTTCTGGGTGGGGGTCGCGCCGATCGTGTTCTGCTCGCTGCTGCCGGTCCTGCGCAATACGATCCTGGGCTACCAGCAGGTCGACCCGGCACTGATCGACGCGGGCCGGGGGCAGGGCATGTCGGCCGGACTGGTGTTGCGCCGCATCGAGTTCCCCCTGGCCGTGCCCTACATTCTGGCCGGTCTACGCACCTCGCTGGTGCTGGCCGTCGGCACCGCCACCCTGTCGTTCATGGTGAGCGCGGGCGGGCTCGGCATTCTCATCGACACCGGCTACAAACTGCGCGACACCGTGACATTGACACTCGGCGCCGTACTCGCTGTCGCGCTGGCACTGTTCGTCGACTGGCTCGGTGCGCTGGCCGAACAGTTCCTCGGGCCGAGGGGGTTGCGGTGAGATTCACCGGATTGTTGCGCGGGCTCGTCCCGGTGCTGAGCGTGCTGGTGCTCGCGAGTTGCGGTCTGCAGTCGGGTGGTTCGGTGCCGCTGCCGGTCGGCCCGGGCAGCATCGAACCCGTGCCCGAACTCGACGGTGTCGCGGTCACGGTGGGCTCCAAGGATTTCACCGAGGCCAACATCCTGGGCTACATGATCGAATTCGCGCTCACGGCCGCGGGCGCGAATGTGCGTGACCTGACCAATATCCAAGGCTCCAACAGCCTGCGCGACGCGCAACTGAACGGCCAGATCGACATCGCCTACGACTACACCGGCACCGGCTGGATCAACTACCTCGGCAAGGAGAAGCCGATCCCGACCGAGGCGGCCCAGTTCGACGCGGTACGCGAGGCCGACCTCGCCGAGCACGACATGGTCTGGGCGGCGATGGCGCCGATGAACAACACCTACGCCCTCGTCACGAGCAAGAGCAACGCCGAGCAGACCGGGGTACGGACGCTGTCGGACTACGCGAACCTCATCGCGAAAGATCCCGGTGCCGCGACCACCTGCGTCGGCACCGAGTTCAATGTCCGCCCGGACGGCTACCCCGGCCTGGCAGGCGCCTACGGGATCGACCTCGGCAAGGCCCACCGTCAGATCGTCCAGGACGCGCTCGTCTACCAGGCCACCGCCGACGCGAAACAGTGCCGATTCGGCTCGGTCGCCGCCACCGACGGCCGCATCCCGGCCCTCGAGCTGGTGCTGCTCGAAGACGACAGGGCCTTCTTCCCGAAGTACAACGCGTCGCTGGTCATGCACCGTGACTTCGCCGACGCCCACCCCCAGGTCGTCGGGGTCATGGCCCCGATCTCGGCCCGGCTCACCAACGAGGTGATCACCGAACTCAACCGTCAGGTCGACATCGACGGCCGCGAACCCGCCGAGGTCGCCCGGGACTGGATGGTCGCCGAGGGACTCGTCACCGCAGGCTGATCCACCGCGGCGGTTTGCCGACGTCTGGACGTTCGACACCGCCGAGGTCATGGGCACCGAGCGGACCGATCCGGCGGTGTTCACCGCGGTGGTCGAGTTCGCGAAGGCCATCGGTATGGTGCCGATCGAATGGCACAAGGAGAAGGCGGGTTACGTTCGGCCGTAAACAGGATCGGGCCGCTGCTGCGCGCATTCGGCCTCATCGGCGAGGACCAGGAACAACAGTGGGGCCCGATCCGGTCGGATCAGGCCCCACTGTTGTTGGTGCGGTTACTTCTTGGTGATGTCTACGCCGGGCGCGGCGTCGGTGAGGATCGAGTCGGCGGCCAGCACCGCACCACCGCTCTTCTTCCGCGACCGCAACCGCTTTTCGAGGGTGGTGGCCAGGAAGCTCAGCGCCATGTTGAGCGAGATCATGATCAGCGCGATGACGATCAGCGCGGGGATCGTGTTCTGCAGCGACGCACCCTCTTGCTGACCCGACCGCACCAGCTCCACATAGGTGATCTGGTAGCCCAGCGCGGTGTCCTTGAGCACGACCACCATCTGCGAGACCAGGGCGGGCAGCATCGCGGTGACGGCCTGCGGGAGCAGGATCAACCGCATGAGCTGGTTCTTGCGCAACCCCAGCGCGACGGCGGCTTCGGTTTGTCCCTTGGGTAGGGACTTGATACCGGCGCGCACGATCTCGGCGATGACCGCGGAGTTGTAGATGACCAGCGCGATGACCACCGCGGCCAGCGCGAGCTGATCGGAGGGGAACAGGTCGTAGTCGCCGAATACCGCGAACAGGAAGATCATCAAGATCAGCACCGGGATCGCCCTGGCGAGCTCGACGACCGTCCCGGCGACCCAGCGCACCCACGTGTGGTCGGACAGGCGCAGGATCCCGAAGATCATGCCGAAGAACACCGAGCCGATGATCGAGATGACCGCGGCGGTGAGGGTGCCTTCCAGGCCGGGCAGGAGGTAGGTCTCCCAGATCTCGGCTTCGAGGAACGGTTTCCACTTGGCCGCGGTGAACTGGTCCTTGTCGGCGAAGGCGTCGTAGAGCCACCAGCCCGCGCCGACGAGCACGATCACGACCAGGACCGAGTACAGGTTGTGCCGCAGCCGGGCGCGGGGCCCTGGAGCGTCGAACAGAACCGAAGCGCCGCTCATCGTGCCACCTCGTATCGCTTGGCCAGCCAGCCGAAGAACAGCCCGGTCGGCAGGGTGAGGACGACGAAGCCGAGCGCGAAGATCGCACCGATCGTGAGAATGGCGGCTTCGTTCTCGATCATCGCGCCCATCAGGTACGCGGCTTCGGCGACGCCGATGACGGAGGCGACCGTCGAGTTCTTGGTCAGCGCGATCAGCACACTGCCCAAGGGTGCGATGACGGCCCGGAAGGCTTGGGGCAGCACGATCAAACGGAGGTTCTGGGCGAAGCCGAAGCCCAGCGATCGGCCCGCTTCGGACTGGCCGAGCGCGACGGTATTGATGCCAGAGCGCAGCGATTCGCAGACGAAAGCGGCGGTGTAGACGCTCAGCCCGATGATCGCCCAGCGATAGTTGATGACTTTGATCTCGTCACTGCCGAGCGTCCACCCGAGGGTGCTGTACAGGCCGAGTGAGGTGAATACCAGGATCAGCGTGAGCGGAGTGTTGCGAAAAATGGCCACATACGCCGCGCCGATCCAGCGCGCGACCGGGATCGGAGACACGCGCATACCGGCGACGACGGTACCGATGACGAGCGCACCGATCGCCGAGAAGAAGGTGAGTTTGATTGTTACCCAGAACGCATCGAGGATTTGGTTGTCATACCTCGAGATCAGGTCGAACACGGACGCGCGTCCTCCGATCGGTGTGAAAGCCAGCAGGACAACATCGCATCGGTGACCCGGGAATCCCCGGGCCACCGATGCGATGGTCGATCAGTAGCGGTCGACGACCGGCGGCGCGGGCACCGTGATGCCGGTACCGGCGAAGTTCTTCTCCTGGGCGGCCTTCCACGAACCGTCATCGATCATCGCCTGGATGGCGTCGTTGACCTTGCCGCGCAGCTCCGAATCGCCCTTCTTCAGGCCCACGCCGTACTTCTCGGTGGTGAAGGTCTTGTTCACCAGCTTGAAGGTGCCCGGCGACTGCGCGGCGTAACCGGCGAGGATCACGTTGTCGGTGGTGACCGCGTCGATCGCACCGCTACGCATCGCCTCGATGCACAGCGAGTAGGTGTCGTAGGTCTGCAGCTGCGCCTGGGTGTAGTTCTTCTCGATGTTCTGGGCCGGGGTGGAGCCCTTCACCGAGCAGACCTTCTTGCCCGCGAGGGAATCGGGACCGGTGATGTCGGTGTTGGCGGCAGGCACCAGCAAGTCCTGGCCCGCGATGTAGTAGGGGCCGCCGAAATCGACCTTCTCCTTACGCTTGTCGTTGATCGAGTAGGTGGCCACGACGAGGTCGACCTGGCCGTTCTCGATCAGCGTCTCGCGCTGCGCCGACGGCGCTTCCTTGAAGGTGATGTTGTCCGCCTTCACGCCGAGCTTGTCGGCAACGTACTTGGCGACGTCGACGTCGAAGCCGCTGTAGGTGCCGTCGGTATTGCGCAGGCCGAGACCCGGCTGGTCGAACTTGATGCCGATGGTCAGCTTGCCGTCCTTGGCGTTGTCCAGGGCCGACTTGTCGTCACCGCCACCACAGGCCGCGGTGACGGTGGCTGCCAATACCAGTGCCGCTGCGCCGATTCCGACGCGCATCGCACGATTGATCCTCATGGGTTTCCTTCTCCTTGTGACAATGGTGCTGCGAGTCAGTGACTGAGAATCTTGCCGAGGAAGTCCTTGGCGCGTTCGGATTTCGGTGCGGTGAAGAAGGCTTCGGGCGCGGTGTCCTCGACGATCTCGCCGTCGGCCATGAACAGCACGCGATCGCCTGCCCGGCGCGCGAAGCCCATCTCGTGGGTGACCACGAGCATGGTCATGCCCTCCTTGGCGAGGGCGACCATCACGTCGAGTACCTCGTTGACCATCTCCGGGTCCAGTGCCGAGGTCGGTTCGTCGAACAGCATGACCTTGGGGTCCATCGCGAGCGAGCGGGCGATGGCCACGCGCTGCTGCTGACCACCGGAGAGCTGGGCCGGGTACTTGTCGGCCTGGTTGGCGATGCCGACCCGCTCGAGCAAGGCCATGGCGTGCTTGCGCGCTTCGTCTTTCTTCTTCCCGCGGACCTTCGTCGGCGCCAGCATGACGTTCTCGACGATCGTCTTGTGCGCGAACAGGTTGAACGACTGGAACACCATGCCCACCTCGGCGCGCAGCGCGGCGAGAGCCTTGCCCTCGTCGGGCAGTGCGACGCCGTCGATGGCGATGTCACCGGAGTCGATCGGTTCGAGGCGATTGATGGTGCGGCACAGGGTCGATTTCCCCGAACCCGACGGGCCGAGGACGATCACGACCTGCCCACGGGGCACTTCGAGGTGGATATCGCGCAGGACATGGAGCTCACCGAAGTGTTTGTCCACGTTGCGCATCGAGATCATCGGCGGAGCAGCGGTGGCGGCTGCGGCGTCGGCGTTCCCGTTCGCGGGTGCGGCGTCGTCGGTCATGGTGAGAAACCTTATGTCCATTCTGGAGAATTGCCCGGCTTTCCAAGACATGCCGTGACGGCACGCCGACACGACACCTGCTGGTAACCCGGTGGCAGCCCGTTACCTTTGCGTATTATCGCGTGAACGCAACCGTGATGCGCATCACAGCCGGGGCTGCCCGTACCCTGGACAGGTGGATTCGACGGTTCAGGACGCGACTGAGGGCGCGACGCAGCACGGCTCTGTGACGCAGCGCAGCTATGAGGTTCGCACATTCGGCTGCCAGATGAACGTGCACGACTCCGAACGCCTGTCCGGGCTGCTCGAGGACGCGGGCTATACGAAAGCCGCCACCGGGGAGACGCCCGATCTGATGGTGTTCAACACCTGTGCGGTGCGCGAGAACGCCGACAACAAGCTCTACGGCACCCTCGGTCAGCTGGTCCCGGTCAAGCAGGGTCGTCCCGGCATGCAGATCGCCGTCGGTGGCTGTCTGGCGCAGAAGGACCGTGAGACCGTGGTGCGCAAGGCGCCGTGGGTCGACGTGGTGTTCGGCACCCACAACATCGGCTCGTTGCCGGTGCTGCTCGAGCGGGCCCGCCACAACGAGCAGGCCCAGGTGGAGATCCTCGAATCGCTCGAGGCGTTCCCGTCGACGCTGCCCGCCAAGCGGGAGTCGGCCTACGCGGGCTGGGTGTCGATCTCGGTGGGCTGCAACAACACCTGCACGTTCTGCATCGTGCCCGCGCTGCGCGGCAAGGAAGTGGATCGCCGTCCCGGTGACGTGCTCGCCGAGGTACAGGCACTGGTCGACCAGGGCGTGCTGGAAGTGACGCTGCTCGGGCAGAACGTCAATTCCTACGGCGTGAACTTCGTCGATCCCGAACAGCCGCGCGACCGGGGTGCCTTCGCGCAGCTGTTGCGCGCGACCGGCCAGATCGAGGGCCTCGAACGCGTGCGGTTCACCTCACCGCATCCCGCGGAGTTCACCGACGACGTCATCGAGGCGATGGCGGCCACCCCGAATGTCTGCCCGCAGCTGCACATGCCGTTGCAATCGGGTTCGGACCGGGTGCTCAAGGCGATGCGCCGCTCCTACCGCAAGGAACGCTTCCTCGGCATCATCGACAAGGTGCGCGCCGCGATGCCGCACGCGTCGATCACCACCGACATCATCGTCGGCTTCCCCGGCGAGACCGAGGAAGATTTCCTCGAGACCCTCGACGTGGTCCGTCGCGCCCGCTTCACCAGCGCCTACACCTTCCAGTACTCCAAGCGTCCGGGCACTCCGGCCGCCGAACTGCCCGATCAGCTGCCCAAGCAGGTCGTGCAGGAACGCTTCGAACGGCTGATCGCGTTGCAGGACCAGGTCTCCTGGGAGAACAACCAGGCGCTCATCGGCACCGAGGTGGAACTGCTCGTCGCCGAGGGCGCGGGCAAGAAGAACGCGGTGACCGCGCGGATGAGCGGTCGCGCGCGCGACGGCAGGCTGGTGCATTTCCGTCCCGGTGATGTGACCGGCATCCGGCCGGGCGACATCGTCACCGTCGACATCACCGAGGCGGCACCGCACCACCTCATCGCCGACAGTGCGGTGAAGTCGCATCGGCGCACCGCCGCCGGTGACGCGCACGAACGTGGCATCACGCCCAAGACGGCGCCGATCGGTGTCGGGCTCGGGCTGCCCCGCATCGGCGCACCGGTCGTCGAGACGGTCGAGACCGGCTGTTCGACGGGCTGCGCGTCGTGAGCGACGACGAATCTACTACCGGTCGTAGTGGGTCGGATGCGAACGGTGCGTCCGGTGATGGCACAGTGGGACCCGCCAACGATCAGCCTGTGGACAGGAGCGGACACGCGGTGAACCCGGCGCGCAACGACCAGGATTTCGAACAGTTCCGCGGTGAGCTCGACGCGGTCGAGCGCCGCATCGCCGGCGAGATCGACCCCGGCGCGCGGGCGCTGGTGGTGGCGGGTGCGGTCTTCGCGCTGCTGATCTCGCTCGTACTGCCGACCGCGGGCACCGCGCGCGGCTTCGACGTGCTGCTCGACACCGACGCCGCGGGCGTGGAGCACATCGGCTTGCCGTCGCGGATCTTCGTGTGGCTGGTGATCGTCTTCGGTGTCGGCTTCTCGCTGCTGGCGCTGACCACCCGCCGGTGGGTGCTGGCCTGGATAGCCTGCGCGGGTTCGGCCGTGGGCAGCGTGTTCGGCGTGCTCTCGATCTGGCACCGCCAGACCCCCGGCCTCGGCAACTACGAGGGCGCGGGCCCCGGCATCGGCCTGATCCTCGGCACCATCGCGATCATGGTGCTCACCTTCCACTGGGTCCGCGTGGTCTGGAGCCGCACCGCCGTGCAGCTCGCCGCGGAGGAGCAGCGTCGCAACGCGGCACGCGAAGCCGAGGATCGCGACCGCAAGCGCCTCACCGGAGAATAATCCTGCGAGGACAGGAAAACCCCCGACCGATCGGTCGGGGGTTTCCCTGTCTCGCACTCACAGATTGCTGACGGCGCCCTCGGCGGCCTCGGCCCATTCGCGCCACTGCTTGGCCTGCTCGAGCGCCTTGTCCGCATCGCGCTTCTTGCCCGCCGCGGTGGCCTTGGCGGCCTGCTCCTCGAACTGGGCGACCCGCTCACGGAACTGCGCCGCCCGCGCGACCGCCTCGGGGTCGGAGCGACGCCACTGCTGATCGGCCGCGTCGCGCACGCGCTTCTCGATGGCGCGCAGCTTGGCTTCCAGCTCCTGCATGCGCTCGCGGGGAACCTTGCCGATGGCATCCCACTTGTCCTGCAGCTCGCGCAGCGCGTTGCGGGCGGCGTCAACGCCGTTAGCCGGGTCGATGTGCTCGTAGGCGGCCAGCAGTTCCAGCTTGGCGGTGGCGTTGTGGTCGAATTCGGCGTCGCGCTCGGAGACCGCCGCGTTGCGGGCGGCGAAGAACACGTCCTGGGCGCTCTTGAACCGCCGCCACAGCGACTCGTCGGCCTCGCGCGG
The DNA here is from genome assembly GCF_052814245.1 of Nocardia sp. IBHARD005. Taxonomy (NCBI): domain Bacteria; kingdom Bacillati; phylum Actinomycetota; class Actinomycetes; order Mycobacteriales; family Nocardiaceae; genus Nocardia; species Nocardia sp. IBHARD005. The sequence continues at coordinate 5,602,734 of NZ_CP199935.1, read as the reverse complement.
TGCCCGGCCCGCGGCCTTCCACTCCGAGAGCAGGTCGCGGAACACCGCGGCGGTGCCGGTCCAGTCGGTGGAGTCGGCCAGTTCCTCGGCGCGCACGCACAGCTCTTCCTTGCGCGTCTTGGCGGTGGCGCGTTCGCGGTCGAGGTCGGCGAAGTGGGCGCCGCGACGGCGATTGAACGCCTCACGGGCCTTGGAGTAGCGCTTCCACAGCGCGTCGTCGACCTTGCGGTCGACACCGCGGATCGACTTCCACTCGTCGAGGATCTCGCGCAACCGATCGCCCGCGGCTTTCCACTGGGTGGAGTCGGCGGCGATCTGCTCGGCCTCGGCGGCGAGGGCTTCCTTGCGCTCGGTGTGCTCGTGGCGGGCGCGGTCCTTCTCCTCCTTGGCGTGCGCGGCGGCTTCCTCGGAGTGCTCGGTGATGGCTTGCAGACGGGCCGCGAGGCCGTCGATGTCGCCGATGACGGCCGCGGTCGGCAGCGTCTCGGCCAGTGCCAGCGCGGCGGCCTTGGTCTTGCGGGCATCCGCGCCCGCAGCCAGCCTGGCCTCGAGCAGCGCGACCTCGGTCGCGAGATCGTCGAAGCGGCGGCCGAAGTGGGTAAGGCCCTCGGTGACGTCGCCCGCCTGCCAGGAACCGACGACTCGTTCGCCCTCGGTGGTCCGCACCCAGGCGGTGCCGTCTTCGTCGACGCGACCCCACTTGCTCGGGTCGGTGGCGCTCGGCACGATCACAGCGTGCGGATGCGGTTGATCGGGGCCCGGCGCCGGTTTCACGGCATGCGGTTTCGGCGGACGCGCAGCATTCCCGCCGGGCTTGGGGGTACCGGACGGTCGCGGGGCCGGACCTGGGGTGGGCTTCGCGGTTCCGTTGCTGTCGGTCATTGCTCTCCGTCCCTGCCGCGCGTCACGGCTGCCTGGTTACGCCCTAGCACATCCCATTGAACCCGGTTCGAGCCGCGGAAACCATCGATCCGGAGGATCGGATAGCGGATTTCCTGGGATTTCGTCCCGGACGACGTGGGTAGTCGCACCTGAAAACACTAGCAATCTCGACGAGCATCGCTACGCCGGACACTCGCAGACCCCCGCACGCCCGCGCGGCGCCGGATGCGGGCCACGGTGCGCGCTGCGGCTACGGTTACCGCGTGTTCTCGATAGCGGCCCTGGTCCCGTCGCCGCCGATGCTGGTGCCCGAACTGTGTGGGCGAGTCCCGGTGTCCGGCAGCGATCCCGACGATCCGACCGTGGTGCTGCGCGCGGCCGCCCTGGCCGCCGCGGCCACCCTCGCCGCGACCGCGCAGCGGTGGATCGTTGTCGGCGTCGGCAGCCATGACCGGATCTACGGTTCGGCGACGCGGGGAACCTTTCGTGGGTTCGGCGCCGATGTCGTCGTCGGGCTCGGTCCGGCGGGCGAGCAGCCCGGTCCAGCAGACGCCCAGCTTCCCCTTCCGCTACTGATCGCCGGATGGTTGCGGGAGCAGGCCGCACCGCGGATTTCGGTGCGCGCCCGGCTGTTCGCCGCCGACGCTTCGCCCGCGGCGTGTGCCGAGGCAGGCGCCGCGCTCCGCGGCGAGCTCGACAGCGAGCAGGACCCGTACGCGGTGCTCGTCGTCGCCGATGGTGCCGCGACATTGACGGTCAAGGCGCCCGGCTATCTCGACGAGCGGGCCCCCGCGGTTCAGCACGACCTCGACGCCGCCTTGCGCACGGGTTCGCGGGCGGGGCTGGCCGCGCTGGAGCCGCACCTGTGCGCGGCGCTGCTCGTCGACGGACGGGCCGCCTACCAGGTACTCGGTGGTCTGTTCGCCACGGATTCGGCCGATCCGCGGGTACGTACGCTGTACCAAGGCGCGCCCTTCGGCGTCGGCTACGACGTGAGCGTGTGGCAACCTGTGGACAGGAAGGTAGCGGCGAGTGACGCGTAGACCGATCGCGGTCGTCGGCCCCACCGCCACCGGCAAGTCCGACCTCGCACTCGATCTCGCTACCGAACTCGGCGGCGAGATCGTCAACATCGACGCGATGCAGCTCTACCGCGGGATGGATGTCGGCACCGCGAAACTGCCGCCCGACCAGCGCCGCGATATCCCGCATCATCTGCTCGACGTTCTCGATGTCACCGAGACCGCGACCGTCGCCGCCTACCAGAGCTCGGCCTGCGCCATCGTCGAAGACATCATGGCGCGCGGAAAGACCCCGGTCATCGTCGGCGGCTCGATGATGTACGTGCAGGCCCTGCTCGACGAGTGGGATTTCCCGGCCACCGACCCCGAGGTCCGCGCTCGCTGGGAAGCACTCCTGGATGAGCGCGGCGTGCAGGCGCTGCACGCGGCGCTACAGCAGGCCGACCCGGTCGCCGCGGCCACCATCCTGCCCACCGACGGCCGGCGCATGGTGCGCGCGCTCGAGGTCGTGGAACTGACCGGCCGCCCGTTCGCCGCCTCGGCCCCGACCATCGGCATCCCACGCTGGAACACCGCGATTCTCGGCGTCGACCGCGAGACGGCCGCGCTCGACGCCCGCATCGAGACCCGCACCGCCCTGATGTTCGATTCGGGTCTGGTCGACGAGGTCCGCGGACTGCTCGAGGTGGGCCTGCGCGAGGGCCAGACCGCCCGCCGCGCCATCGGCTACGCCCAGGTACTGGCCTACCTCGACGACGAATACGATCTCGACCACGCGCGCGAGCGCACCCTGATCGGCACCCGCCGATACGTGCGCAGGCAGCGGTCGTGGTTTCGCCGCGACCCCAGGGTCTCCTGGGTCGACGGCGCCGATCCCGAGCTCGCCACGACCGCGCTGGCGCTGCTCCGACAATCGAACACCGACCCGATAGGACGGACAGCGCAGTGACGCGACGAGTGAGTACCCGCAACGCCTCGGTGCAGGTGTGGCAGGCCTACCTCAACAACCGGACCAAACGTCATCGTGACGGCCGGTTCCTCGTGCAAGGCGTGCGCCCGATCACCCAGGCACTGGCCAATGACTGGCCGCTGGAAACGTTGCTCTACCGGCTCGGCGGCCCCGAGCTGTCGAGTTGGGCGCGCGAGATTCTCGACACCGCCGAGGTGCCGCAGGTCGGCCTGGTCCCCGAACTCATGGCCGAGCTGGGGGAGAAGGCGGCGAGCGCGCCGGAGATCGTGGCGGTCGCGGTGTCACAGCACCCCGACCTGGCCGATTACGCACCCGGTGAACCGGGGGAGGACGCACCCGTCGTGGTCGTGTTCGATCGCCCGAACTCGCCCGGCAACCTCGGCACCCTGATCCGCTCGGCGGACGCTTTCGGCGCGTCCGGGGTGATCGTCACCGGCCACGGCGCCGACCAGTTCGACCCGCAGGCCGTGCGCGCCTCGACCGGTTCGCTGTTCGCGATGCCGGTGCTGCGCGCGGCGGGCCCCGGTCAGGTGCTCGAATTCCGTGACCGCCAACAGGCTCGCGGCATCCCCACCCGCATCGTCGGCACCGATGAGGACGCGCCGGGCACCCTCTACGACCACGACTTCACCGAGGCCACCATCCTGGTCGTCGGCAACGAGACCACCGGCATGAGCTCGGCCTGGGCCGATGCCTGCGACGACCTGGTCACCATCCCGATGGGCGGCACCGCCAGCTCGCTCGGCGCGCCGTCGGCGGGGGCGATCAGCCTCTACGAGATCGCCAGGCAGCGGCGCACGTTCGCCCGGTAGTACACCCGACAGCGGCGCAGAGGAGAATGACGGACGTGTCCGACATCGAATTCAGCAAGGGCCACGGCACCCAGAACGATTTCGTGGTGCTGCCCGATCTCGCGGTGCGCCTCGACCTGACCGTCGACCGCGTCGCCGCACTGTGCGACCGCCGGCGCGGCCTCGGCGCCGACGGTGTGCTGCGCGTGGCGAAGGCCGGTGCGTTGCGCGCGGCCGGTGTCCTGGCAGCGCTGCCCGAGGGTGTCGGCGCCGACGACTGGTTCATGGACTACCGCAACGGCGACGGTTCGATCGCCGAGATGTGCGGCAACGGCGTGCGGGTCTTCGCGCACTACCTCAACGCCACCCGGCTGGAAGAGCGCACCGAGTACGTCGTCGGCAGCCGCGCGGGCGCCCGTCCGGTCGTCGTGCACGCCGCGGGGCCGACCGACGGTGAGGTCACCGTGGACATGGGTGTCGTTCGCGAACTCGGCCCCTCCACCGCCACCCTGGCCGGTTGGGCCCTGGCCGGTATCGGCATCGATGTCGGCAATCCGCACCTGGCCTGCGTCGACGACGGACTGACTGTCGACGCGCTCGCCAAACTCGACTTGAGCGTGTCGCCCGGCTTCGACCCCGACCTTTTCCCGCACGGAGTGAACGTCGAAATACTCACCGCGCTCGACGCCGACAACGCCGTCGACATGCGCGTATACGAACGCGGCGTCGGCGAAACCCGTTCCTGTGGGACCGGGACCGTGGCCGCGGCCGCCGCCGCGCTGACCGCCGCCGGGGTGTCGATCGGCACCGGATCCGGCGAGGTCACCGTGCGCGTACCCGGCGGACAGGTCCGTGTGGGCATCGCCGACGGACGGGCCTGGTTGCGCGGCCCCTCGGTGCTGCTGGCCGCGGGCGCGCTGTCGCGGGACTGGTGGGACGCGCAGTAGCACCGATAACCGCGTGCACGCTGTCACCTGGACGTGGCAGCATAGAGAACGTATGACGAAACCAGTAGAACCCACAGAATCCACATCGGCCGAGCACACCACCGCGGCCGATCCCGACGTGGCCGCCGATCGCGGTGACGTCGATGATGCGCTGGCCCGCCACGCGGCCCGCATGAAACAGCCTGGTTGGGCGGCCGACCCGACGGTCGGCGAGATGCAGCTCGACGAGCGCACCTCGCTGCGCCGCGTCGCCGGGCTGTCCACCGAACTCACCGACATCACCGAGGTCGAATACCGCCAGCTGCGCCTCGAGCGCGTCGTGCTGGTCGGTGTCTGGACCACCGGCAGTGTCGCCCAGGCCGACGCGAGCATGGTCGAGCTGGCCGCGCTCGCCGAGACGGCGGGCTCGGAGGTCCTCGAGGCGCTGATCCAGCGCCGCGACAAGCCCGACCCGGCCACCTACATCGGCTCGGGCAAGGCCGAGGAGTTGCGCACGGTCGTTCTCGACACCGGCGCCGACACGGTGATCTGCGACGGTGAGCTCACGCCCGCGCAGCTCACCGCGCTGGAGAAGGTCGTGAAGGTGAAGGTCATCGACCGCACCGCGCTGATCCTCGACATCTTCGCCCAGCACGCCACTTCCCGCGAGGGCAAGGCCCAGGTCTCGCTGGCGCAGATGGAGTACATGCTGCCCCGCCTGCGCGGCTGGGGTGAGTCGATGTCGCGCCAGGCCGGTGGCCGGGCGGGCGGCAACGGCGGTGGCGTCGGTCTGCGTGGTCCCGGTGAGACCAAGATCGAAACCGATCGTCGACGCATCCGGGAGCGGATGGCCAAACTGCGCCGCGAGATCCGTGAGATGAAGACCGCCCGCGACACCATGCGCGCGCGCCGCAGCGAGAGTGGGGTGCCCTCGATCGCGATCGTCGGCTACACCAACGCCGGCAAGTCCAGCCTGATGAACGCGCTCACCGGCGCGGGCCTGCTCGTGCAGGACGCGCTGTTCGCCACCCTCGACCCGACCACCCGCCGGGCCGCGCTCGACGACGGCCGCGAGATGGTGTTCACCGACACCGTCGGCTTCGTCCGCCACCTGCCGACCCAGCTGGTCGAGGCCTTCCGCTCGACGCTGGAGGAGGTCACCGGCGCCGACCTGCTGCTGCACGTCGTCGACGGCGCCGACCCGCTGCCGCTCGAGCAGATCAGGGCGGTGCGCGAGGTGATCACCGAGGTGATCAGGGAGCAGGGCACGCCTGCCCCGCCGGAACTGCTGGTGGTCAACAAGATCGACGCCGCCGATCCGAACGAGCTCACCCGGTTGCGCGGCATGCTGCCGCAGGCGGCCTTCGTCTCCGCGCAGACCGGCGCGGGGGTGGACGAGTTGCGCGAGCGGCTCTCCGAGGTGCTCGGCGGACTCGATGTCGACATCAGTGTGCTGCTGCCCTACAGTCGCGGCGACCTGCTCGCCCGCATCCACGCCGACGGCCGGATCGTCACCGCCGACCACGAGGAAGGTGGCACCCGGGTTCGCGCACGCGTGCCGCACGCCTTGGCCGCGGCACTGTCCGAGTACGCCCATTCCGGCCCTTCCGAGCCGGCGCTCAGCTGATCCTTGTCGCGGATTTGCCCGCTGGTTGCGGGACAAATGTCGATGCGACACAGGCATTTTCGGACGCTATGGTCGAATATCGACTGCAGGAGGGTGTTATGTCGAACGACCATGATGGTACGAAGAATGTGAAGGAGAACGGGGTCGCGCAGGGCGATCCTGTTCGGTCCGGCGAGGTCTTGTCGGACGGTGCGCCGCTGAATCCGGCGCCGAGTGAATGGGACATGCGCGCATTCGAAGTGCTGTTCGCGCCGGTGCGGTGGTGGACCAGCCCGAAGTTCTACGGTCTGGAGAACATCCCGGCCGAAGGGCCGGTGCTGATCGTGGCCAACCACAATCTGCTCGGCGGGATCGACGCGCCGCTGATCATGCCGGAGATCCTGCGGGTGCGCGGCAGGCTGGTGCGCGGCCTGGCCGAGCATGTGCTGATGGTGCCCGGCGTGCGGGACTTCCTGCATCACTTCGGCGCTGTCCGCGGTACCCGCGCGAACTGCCTGGCGCTGCTCGAGCGCGGGGAAGCGGTGGTGGTGTTCCCCGGTGGTGGCCGCGAGGCGATCCGCCGCAAGGGCGAGAAGTACGTGCTCAAGTGGGAGGGCCGCACCGGTTTCGCGCGGATGGCGATTCAGGCGGGGGTGCCGATCGTGCCGCTGGCGATGATCGGCATCGACGACGCCTACGACATCGTCTTCGACGGTCAGCATCCGGTGATGGCTCCGCTGCGCTGGACCTGCCGCCTGCTCGGCATCAATCCCGAGCTGAACCCGCCGCTGGTCAAGGGTGTCGGCCCGACGGTACTGCCCCGCCCGGAGCGGTTCTACTTCTCCGCGGGTGCCCCCATCGACCCCACGCCGTGGATGGCGGCCGACGACCTCGACGGTGCGGCCACCGATCTGCGCGATGTGGTGCGCAAGGGTCTCGAAGAGGAACTGCAGTTCCTGTTCAACGAGCGCGACCGCGATTCCGGCCGCACCCTGGTGGGCCGCCTGCGCAACGCGCTGCCCTGGTGACCGGAACCGCCTGATCGGCTGGATCGGCGCCGCAGGGCACAGGGCGACGCCGTCCGCCTGACCCCGACGGGCGGCCACCGTGCCACCGCGGTGGCCGCCGCCGAGCTGCTGATCTGGGAGATGACCGCGACCGCGCGCCGCTAGACCTTGCGGATGACGGTCACGACCTTGCCCAGGATTTGCGCGTCGTTGCCGGGGATCGGCTCGAAGTGTGGGTTGTGCGGCATCAGCCACACGTCCTTGCCGCTGCGCTTGAAGGTCTTCACGGTGGCCTCGCCGTCGATCATCGCGGCGACGATATCGCCACCCTCGGCGACATTCTGCTGACGCACCACGACGAAGTCGCCATCGCAGATCGCCGCGTCGATCATCGACTGGCCGACCACCTTGAGCAGGAACAGCGAACCCTCGCCGACGAGTTCGCGCGGCAGCGGGAAAACATCTTCCACGGCCTGTTCGGCCAGAATCGGGCCACCGGCGGCGATCCGTCCCAGGACCGGGACGAACGTCGGAGTCGGGCGGCTCGGGTCCACCTCGTCGGTCTGCTGGGGCAGCGTGGTGACCGAGCGGACCGCCTCGTCGAGCCCGCGGACGTTCACCGCGCGCGGGCGATTCGGGTCGCGGCGTAGATAGCCCTTGCGTTCGAGGGCGCGCAGCTGATGGGCCACCGAGGAGGTGGAGGTGAGGCCGACCGCGTCGCCGATCTCGCGGATGCTGGGCGGATAGCCCCGTTCGGTCACCGAGGAACGGATGACATCGAGGACCGTGCGCTGACGCACGGTGAGATCCGTCCCGGATCCCGATGTGACGGTGCCGGTGCCGCTTTCGTCACCCGTGTCGTCTGTGTGGGTCACCGTGTCCCGCCCTTCTGAGTTGTCGAATTCGCCATCTCGAGGCTAGTCGGGCCACGCCGAACTATCAAACATCTGTTCGAGCATGTCGGGCGTTTCGTGCTGACAGCGGCGCGGGAATCTGGTAGAAATCGAACATCAGTTCGTCGCACAGGTGTTCGAACAACGGGAGGCATCGCCGCCTCACCAGTACTTTTCTTGCAGCAGCGGAGCACACCACCCCGGAGGTTCTTCCGATGAGCACAGCAACCAGCGCCCTGCGTTCCGCAGACCCCATCCCGGCCTCGGAGCCGATTCTCCGTCGGCGCCGGACCGCCCGCGCGCCACGGCCTTTCGTCTTGGTCCGGCCGGCGATGCCGCAGTCGGCAGGCACCGAGAATCAGACGGTCGAAGCGCCGATCGCAAGCGCCGCCTCGACCCGCCCGGCCCCGACGGCGCTCGCGGAAGTCGCGGGCAGTATCGTCCGGTCCGGCGTGTTGCGTGCGCCCGTCGACGCCCTGCCCGCCGCCGATATCGTCCGCGTCGCCCGGCGTATCGAACTCACCGACGCCGAGCTCGATCTCGCCTTCGCCACCGTGCCCCGCAGCGAACCTGCGCGCCGAACCCGCGCGGTCGCTCGCCCGTCGGCGGATCGCGGCCCGCACCATCGAGCACCGCGCAGCGAACTCTCGCTGTATGCCCGCGGTCCCGTGCGTGCCGGCCTTGCGCGGGGCCTACATCCGCTGCACCGAGTCGAACAGGCCAAGGTCGGGTTCGCCGCGCTGGCCGTGACGGCGCTGGTGACCGCGCTGATCGTTGTGGCTCTCCTCGGGCTGGCGCACGTACGCGCGGGCAGTTTCGTCGACCACGTCGACTCGACGATCCCCGGAATCTCGGAGCAGGCGGGGGCCGGGTCCGGCGCGCGGATCGAGCCGGGTCGATGAGTCGAAAATAGCTGCGCGGAAACGTTTTCGGGGAGGTCTTCGGCAGCGTGCGAGATCGTCGGTATCGACGAATCGCACCCTGAAACTAGAACACGTTGCTACGGTGACGGGCATCCTGAATCGGGGCGGGTCCCCGGTCGAACCCGGATGCGAGGTCTCGGTGCGCCGCTGCTCGATCGCTCTACTGCTCGCTGCGATGCTCGGTGCGCTGGTGGTACCCGCCGCGCACGCGGTTCCCGCCTATACCGAGTACCTCGATCTGCCCGCTCTCAACGGTGACGGCGAATACGGTGGCGGGCTGCACCCGGAGCTTCCGTCCGCACAGCCACCCCTGCGGGAAGCGCTGACCCAGGCGCGGGCCGACGGCATCGACCCGACGCGGTATGCGACGCTGCTGCACCAGTACTGGCTCGTCGTAGCCACCGATAACGCCGCGATCGACCTCGAAGCCTGGGCGCCCGAGCGTGGCGTCGCGGCCAATTCGGCCACCTTCAGCCAGGTGTACGTGAACTACTTCCGCCTCGCCGCCGCCCGGCCCGATCTCTACTGGGCGGGCATGGCAGGCATCGCGGGCGCGTCCTTCGCGGCGGGCTTCTTCGACGTCGGCGACATCGCCGGGGCCGTCTCGGTCGGGGGGATCCACGAACTCGGTACCGCTGTCGCCGACCTGCTTCGCGCCACCCCGCCGGAACTGCTCACCGGGGTCCCGTCCGATGTCACCGGCCTGGCTGCCCTCGGTCCGCGGCTGACCGCCGCCGACCTCGCCTGGTATCAGACCCGGCTGATGATCATGCAGAAACACATCTTCATCGACCTGGTCCCGATGCACGAGGCTTATCTCGCCGACGGGATGGCGGGCATCGACGAGATGTATGCGGCCGGCCTGCTCGACGACGGCATGCGGGTGGCCTGGAACGGGATCGACGGCGGCACCGAAGCGGGCCGTGCCGACGCGCTGGTCGCCATGGCCGATCGGGAACAGAACCAGATCGTCGCCGACCAGTGGGATGTGACCTCGCGCGGTCGCGACGGTAGGGGTCGAGTACTCACCTACGTCACCACCGTGGCGGGCAAGCCCGCCGTCCCCGGCACCCGCGCTCCGGGCGTGTACGCGCCGGTCACGGTATGGTCGCCGATCGCGGCGGGGGCGCCGCTGGGTCTGCGGATGCCGCTGCCCGCGTTCAACTGGGCCGATCGTGAGACCCGCTGGGACTACATCACCGCCGACCTGCTGCCACGCCATCTCGACCTCGTGACCGACCCGGCACGCGCGGTGACGGTGTATCGCGAACCGTTCACCGTCAAGCTCGACCGGGGCCGGATGCTCGCCCGGCTGCCCGACATCATCGCGGACCTGACCACGCAGTGGCGGGTTGTGCCATCCTGACCGGTATCCTGTCAAGAGCCATGGAATAGAAATGCGCATCGACGAAGGAACCCTCGGATGCATTGCCCGTATTGCCGACACCCCGACTCGCGCGTCGTCGACTCGCGGGAAGCCGAGGAGGGCACCGCGATCCGCCGCCGTCGTTCCTGCCCGAGCTGTGGGCGCCGATTCACCACCGTGGAGACGGCGATCTTGTCGGTGGTCAAGCGCAGTGGCGTGACCGAGCCGTTCAGCCGCGAGAAGGTGATCGTCGGTGTGCGCCGGGCCTGCCAGGGTCGTGAAGTCGATGACGACGCCCTGAACCTGCTCGCCCAGCAGGTCGAAGACGCGGTGCGCGCCAAGGGTTCTCCCGAGGTACCCAGCCACGAGGTCGGCCTTGCCATCCTCGGCCCGCTGCGCGACCTCGACGAAGTGGCGTACCTGCGCTTCGCCTCGGTGTACCGATCCTTCACCAGCGCAGCCGATTTCGAACGCGAGATCACCGAGATGCGGGCGGCCCGCGCGGCTGCCGCGGTCGCCGCGACCGACTGACCTACGACGCGCCCTGGCTCATCGCGGGGCCGCGGCCGGCTGCCACCTCGCAACGGCACGCTGTCTCGGCTGAGCACTCCCAGACCTTGGGTCCACAAGAATTCGGTGGCGAATCCTCAACTCCCGCACCGGTTTCAGCGACGAATCGTGCTGATCGCCTTCTCGATGCGCTTGGCCGACACCGGGTACGGCGTGCCCAACTTCTGAGCGAACAGACTGACCCGCAGCTCCTCGATCATCCACCAGATCTCGGTCACCTCGCGGGCATTCTTGCGGCCGGGAGGCAGCGCGCGGACGAGCTGGTCGTAGGCGGCGAGCATCCGGTCCACCTCGACCATGGCCTGACGGTCGCGCACCGCCGAGCCCGGCAGCGACTCCAGGCGCTGTGCCGCGGCGAGGAGATAGCGCGGGAGTTCACGCAGTCGCACCCGTCCCCATTCGGCAACGAAACCGGGGAACAGCAGGTCATCGAGTTGCTGGCCGACGTCGCCGGCGATATCGGTCTCGAGGGTATCGGCCAGCGCCGCTCGCGCCTGCTGGGCGGCGGCCAGTACCGGCACGACGGTGCGGATCAGGGCGACGACCGCCGTGGACAGTTGCGGTCGGACGGTCGCGACCAGCTTGTCGAACTCCTCGGGCGTGCGAACCGGGCCGCCCGCCTTGGCGATGAGTTCGTCGGCGGCGGCGATCCGGCAGTCCTCGACCAGCTTGTCGAGCGACCCGTCGGGGTTCTGGCTCAGCGCCAGCCGATCGCGGGCGGGCAGTCCGGCGGTGACCGCGCGAGTCGAGGTCGGGATCGCGGCGAGCAGCAGGGTGCGCACACCCGCTCGCATCGCGGCCGCCTGCTCGCCGGGCGAGCTCAGCACGCGCACCGCGACGCCCTCGCCCTCCGGTACGAGTGCCGGGTACCCGGTCACGGTCTGGCCCGCGACTTCGCGGCTCACGGTCGGCGCGACCGAACCAAGGGACTCCGAGGTCCACACCGTCGCCGGTGCCCGCTCGGCACCGGCGGTGGCGCGCGCGACCGACGCTGAAACCTGTTCGGCCAGTTGTACTTTCAGCTGCTGAAGGCTCTTGTTCTTGGCAAGCACCTTGCCGTGCTGATCGACCGCGGCGAAGGTCATGCGCAGATGATCGGGCAGCGCGGCGGGGGAGAGGTCGTCGGCGGTGATGGTGACCGAACCCAGCCGCGACAACTCCCGCGACAGCCCCGTGCGCAGTGGCTCGGCGCGCGGAGTCAGCGCGCGCAACGCCGCCGACGCGAAGTCGGGCGCGGGAACGATCGCGCGCCGCAACGCTTTCGGGAGAGTCTTGATGAACGTGGCGGCGAGTTCTTCGCGCATGCCGGGCACCAGCCAGTCGAACCCGACCGCCCGCACGTGCGCGAGCTGCTCCACCGGGATCCGCGCGGTGACGCCGTCGTCGTCTTGCCCCGGCTCGAACTGGTAGGTCAGCCCGAAGCTGAGTTCGCCCTGGCGCCAGGCGTCGGGGAAGTCGGTCGGGTCGAGCGTGGCAACACCGGCATTGACCACGGTGTCGGTCGAGAAGTCCAGCAGCGCGGGATCGTTGCGCTCGGTCTTGCGCCACCAGCTGTCGAAATGGCGCACCGACACGATATCGGCGGGGATACGCTTGTCGTAGAACTCGAACAGCACGTCGTCATCGACGAGGATGTCGCGCCGCCGGGCCCGATGCTCGAGGTCGGCGACGTCGTCGATCAGGGCCCGATTGCGGGCGAAGAATCCGTGGCGCGTCTGCCATTCGCCCTGGACCAGGGCGTGGCGGATGAACAGCTCGCGCGAGAGCTCCGGGTCGATGCGCCCGAAGTCCACCGGCCGCCCGGTCACCAGTGGCACGCCGTACAGGGTCGCCCGCTCGTAGGCCCGCGCCGAACCTCGCTTGGACGACCAATGTGGTTCGGAGTAGGTGCGTTTCACCAGATCGCCGGCGAGCCGTTCGGCCCACTCCGGCTCCACCTTCGCCGCGATCCGCCCCCACAGCCGCGAGGTCTCCACCAGCTCGGCCGCCATCACCCAGCGTGGCGCCTTCTTGGCCAGCGACGACCCGGGGAAGATCATGAACTTCGCATTGCGCGCCCCGAGGAATTCCCGCGACTCCGCCTCGCGCACACCGATATGCGACAGCATGCCCGCCAGCAGTGACTGGTGGATCTGGGTACTCGGCCATGGCATCGCGTCCTCGTCAGACGAATCCGCCGACCCGCCAACAGCTTTCGCCGACAATGCGTGTTGCCCCCGTTGTGCTCCGTCGCCGCCTCGTCGAGATCGTCCAGCTGCCTGGCGCGAGCCTTCGCCCTGCGTGTCCGCACGGTCGGAGGCGGCGTTCGCCCCGGCGGTCGACTCCGTTACCGCGCGTGGGGAATTCCCACGGCCGCGACCACGGCGTCCGCGATTGCCTCCGGCGCCCTCGGCGGTGCTACCACCGGCAGCCGCGGTACGCCGGCCCCCGGCTGATTCGCCGAGCATTGTGGTGCCGGAGTTCGTCTGTCCCCGGCTCGCGCCCGCATCGTTCCAGCCCATCCCGCGGGCGATCGTGCGCAATTGGCCGTGCAGGTCCTGCCACTCCCTGATGCGCAGGTAGTGCAGGAACTCGTCGCGGCACATCCGGCGGAACTGGTTGGACGACAGCGACTTGCGCTGCTCGGTGAGGTAATCCCACAGCCGCAGGTAGGCCAGGAAGTCCGAGCCCTCGACGACGAAGCGCGCGTGCTGGGCGTCGGCGGCCTGCTGATGCTCCACGGGACGTTCGCGCACATCCTGAATCGACAGCGCCGCGACAATGATCAGTACCTCGTCCAGACACCCGTTGCGCTGCGCTTCGACGAGCATGCGCGCCATCCGCGGATCCACCGGCAGCTGCGCCATCTCCCGCCCGATCGGCGTGAGCGTGAGATGCCCGCCCGAATCGGCTTCGCCGTCAACAGATTTCGTGCTGCCGTGCGCGAGCGCACCCAGTTCTTCGAGCAGGGCGATGCCGTCGCGGATGGCGCGACGGTCGGGTGCCTCGACGAACGGGAAACTCTCGATATCGCCCAGCCCCAGCGCCGTCATCTGCAAGATGACCGCCGCGAGGTTGGTGCGCAGGATCTCCGGCTCGGTGAACGCGGGTCGCGCCTCGAAGTCGTCCTCGGAATACAGCCGGATACAGATACCGTCGGCGACGCGACCACAGCGACCCGATCGCTGCCGCGCCGAGGCCTGGGAGACCTCTTCGATCGGCAGCCGCTGCACTTTCGTGCGCATCGAGTAGCGCGAGATGCGCGCCGTGCCGGGGTCGATGACGTAGCGGATGCCCGGCACCGTCAGCGAGGTCTCGGCGACGTTGGTGGCCAGCACCACCCGGCGCCCGGTATGCGGGGCGAAGACTTTGTGCTGTTCGGCGGCCGACAGGCGCGCGTACAACGGCACGATCTCGGTGCGGGGGAGTTTCAGGTCGCGCAGGGCGTCGGCGGTGTCGCGGATCTCGCGTTCGCCCGACAGGAACACCAGCACGTCACCGTCGCCCTCGGCGAACAGTTCGACCACCCCGTCGGCGATGGCGTCGGTGGGGTCGCGGTCGACGACGCGGGTGTCCTCCTCGTCGTCGTCTGCGCCGGGCAGTTCCAGCGACAGCGGCCGGTACCGCAACTCCACCGGATACGACCGACCCGACACTTCGACGATCGGCGCAGGCGTGCCCTGCGCATCCGCGAAGTGGCGGGCGAACAGTTCGGGATCGATCGTCGCCGAGGTGATGATCACCTTGAGATCGGGCCGCCGCGGTAGCAACTGCTTCAGGTAGCCGAGCAGGAAGTCGATATTGAGGCTGCGTTCGTGAGCCTCGTCGATGATGATCGTGTCGTAGCGGCGCAGCATCCGGTCGCGCTGGATCTCGGCGAGCAGGATGCCGTCGGTCATGAGTTTGACCAGCGTGCGATCGGAAGCCTGATCGGTGAATCGGACCGTGTAGCCGACCACGTCACCCAGTTCGGTGCCCAGTTCCTCGGCGATGCGTTCGGCCACGGTGCGCGCGGCCAGCCTGCGCGGCTGGGTGTGGCCGATGGTGCCGCGGATCCCGCGACCGAGTTCGAGGCAGATCTTGGGGATCTGGGTGGTCTTGCCGGAACCGGTCTCACCGGCCACGATCACGACCTGGTTGGCGGCGATGGCGGCGGCGATGTCGTCGCGGCGCGCGGAAACAGGCAGTTGTTCCGGGTAGGTGATCCGCGGAAGCGCCGCGCGGCGATTGGCCACGCGGGTCTCGGCGGAGGCGATCTGGGTCTCGATGGCGGGCAGATCGTCGGGCCGCGCACGGTCGAGCAAGCGCTGGAGCCGATGTTCATCGCGCAGCGAGACCTCCGCCAGGCGGGTGCGCAGCGCGCGGGTTCCGGTGCTAGCTGTCCTGGTCATTGCGCCTACCAGCGTAGCGAAGCCCGCCACCGGTTTTCCCGCGCATCACCCGCTCGCGCCGTCGCGGAGACCAACGACACACCGCGGCGCGTGCCCGCCGCGGTCCGCGCGTCCGGTGGCCCGACGGCGACGCGAGGACCGAACTCCCGGTTGTCGCCTGCCTGTCATGCGAAGATCCGGGGCGTGGGGGGTCGGCGTCCGGGAACGGAGAACCACATGAGTGCATCGGTGCGGACGGCGTGGTGGATCAGGGCGTACCGGATCGGGTTCGGGCTGCTCGGTCTCGTCGCCCTGCTGTGGATACCGCTGCGCAATATCGACTCGGCGACCTTCTCGCTCACGAACTACCTGAGCTACTTCACGGTCGAATCCAACATCCTGGGTGTGATCGTGCTGCTCATCGGTGGTCTGGTCGCCCCGCAGAGCCGCGGCTGGCAGCTGGTGCGTGGTGCCGCCACGCTGTACATGCTCATCACGATGGTGGTCTACGCCGTGCTGCTGTCGCGGATCGACGTGATGCTCAACGACCAGTGGATCAACGACATCATGCATCGGTACCTGCCCATGATCCTGGTGCTGGACTGGATCTTCGTTGCGATGGCGCGGCGGCTGCGGCCGAATCCGGCCCTGATCGGGCAGTGGTTGGTCTTCCCGCTCATCTACGGCGTCTACAGCCTGATCCGCGGTCCGATCGTCGACTGGTATCCCTACCCGTTCATCAATCCCACCGGCCAGGGCTATGTGTCGATGGCGATCGGGCTGGTCGTACTCACCCTGGTGTTCGCTGTTCTGGCGGTAGCCATGGCGTCACTGGGCGATCTGCCCGCGTGGTGGCGCGAACGCGAGGCCGAGGACTGAGCCTGCGGCGGGCCCGGTGCGCGCGGCGCGGCCGGGTGGGGTAAATGTGGACTCATGAATGCGCTCTGGCATGGATTCGCCGATATGGGTGCCGTCAATCGTGACGGTGCGTTCGTTATCGCTCGCGGTGAGGGTGCTTACGTCTTCGACACCGCGGGCAAGCGCTACCTCGACGCCACCGCTGGGCTGTGGTTCGCCAACGTCGGGCACGGTCGCGGTGAGATCGCCGACGCGGTCGCCGACCAGTTGCGCACCATCGCGCACTACTCCAACTTCGGCGACCTCACCGAAGCCCCCACCCAGGAACTCGCCGAGAAACTCTCGTCGATCGCCCCCGTTCCCGGCAGCAAGATCTTCTTCACCTCCGGTGGCTCCGATTCGGTGGAAACCGCGGCCAAACTGGCCCGCCGCTACTGGCACGAACAGGGCCGCACCGACAAGAAGATCCTGGTCGGCCGTCGTTTGGCCTACCACGGCATGCATTACGCGAGCACCGCGCTCGGCGGTCTGACGCCGAACAAGGAGGGCTACGGCGTGCTGGTCGCCGACACCCGCACCGTCGAATGGGACGACGCGAAATCGCTGCTCGCCCTGATCGAAGAGGTCGGCGCCGAGCAGATCGCCGCGTTCTTCTGTGAACCGATCATCGGTGCCGGTGGGGTGTACCTGCCGCCGGCGGGCTATCTGGCCGAGGTTCGCCAGATCTGCCGCGACCACGACATCCTGTTCGTCGCCGACGAGGTCGTCACCGGTTTCGGCCGCATCGGCGGTTCCTGGTTCGCCTCCACCCGCTTCGACCTGCAGCCCGATCTGATGACGACGGCCAAGGGCCTCACCTCCGGCTACCTCCCGATGGGCGCGGTCTTCATCGCCCCGCACCTGGCCGAGCCCTTCTTCGCAGGCGGCACCTGGTTCCGCCACGGTTACACCTACGGCGGCCACGCCGGTGCCGCCGCCGCGGCCCTGGCCAACCTCGCCATCGTCGAACGCGAAGGCCTCATCGAGGAAGCCGCTCGCCTCGAATCCACCCTGCACACCGCGTTGGCCCCGTTGGCCGAGCACCCCCGCGTCGCCGAAGTGCGCAGCGGCCTCGGCGCCGTTGCCGCCGTCCAGCTCGCCGACCCCGCCGAAGGTCCCGCCCTGGTGAAAACCTTGCGCGAACACGGCATCTCGGGCCGCGCCGCCGGTGCGGGCGCCATGCAGATCTCGCCGTCGTTCGTCATGACCGACGCACAGGTCGCCGAGCTCGCGGACGGATTCGCCCGCGCCCTAGGCTGATTCGTCCACTGGTTCCGTCAGCCCCAGGGTGAAGAATCGGCTCAGTGGGTCGGGGGAGTAGCTGCCGAACGGGCCGCACTCGGTGAACCCGTGGCGCAGGTAGAGGCGGCGGGCCGGGGCGAAGAAGTCTTCGGCGCCGGTTTCCAGGCTCAGCCGCCGGTACCCGCGTTCTCGGGCTACCGCGACCAGGTGGGCGAGCACCGCGGCGGCGACACCACGGCCGGTGAACCCCTCCGCGGTGCGCATGGACTTGATCTCGGCGTGCTCGGTGTCGAGTTCCTTCAGCGCACCGCACCCGGCGAGGTCGTCGCCGGACCACGCGCTCCACACCGTGACCGCGGGATCGCGCAGGGCAGTGAGGTCGAGGGCGTGCATGCTGCAGGCGGGGGTGGTGTCCGCCATTTCCGCGTGGTGAGCGGCCAGCAGGGTCCGGATTTCTGCGCCGGTGAGATCATCGGCCACCACCCGAAGCTGGTCGACCGCGGCAGTTGGATTATCGGTCATCAGTCCAGTTTGCAGATCGATGCCGATGCCGATCGATCCGGGTCGGCTACTGTGGCCGTGACCGTGCCGTGTGGAGCGAGCGGTGCTGAGGGCACAGCGCAAGGGTCTCGGCGTGAGGCGTCGCGGTCAGGTGCGCCCTGACCGCCGAAAACGCCCCGGGGCACCACCGGTGGGTGCGAGCATGGTGGCGCGGGTGCCGACTCGAAAGTGGTGGGGTGTGGCCGATTTCGTGGAGCAGTATGCGTTCGTGCGGTGGCCGGTGGTCGCCGCGTTCGTGCTGGCATCGCTGATCGTGGTGGCCCGGTTGACCAGGCGAACGCCGCAGGCTCACCGGATCGATACCGCATCCGACAGCGCGCACCTGCTCATGTGCCTGGTGATGCTGGCGATGCTGGTGTTCCCCGCCGCCACCGACCCGCACGCGATGCGCGGGCTGCTCACCGCCCTCACCGTCGCATTCGCGATCCTGCTCGCCGAACGCGTCATGGGCTTACGCACCGGCGCGGCACCCGACGGCGTGTTGGCACTGGGCTTTCACACCGTCGCCGCGGCGGCGATGCTCTACGCGATGGCCGGGCACGGGGCGGTGCACGGCGCCGGTGGGGCGAGCTGGCCCGCCGTCGTGCTGGCGGTGCTGTTCGGCCTCGACGCGCTGGTCGCGCTCGGTACCGTCGGTCACCGGTCACGCTGGCACCGCTTCGTCCATCCCGCCGGTTCCCACCCGCTGACCTCGGCGCTGGTGCCCCATGTGGCGATGGATTTCGGGACCGCGTTCATGCTGATCGCCGCGATCGGCCGGTGAATACCGATCCACAACCGCTTGCGCTGCGAATTGCCTTAGTGCGGGCAGGAATTCGACGATGAGCGGGCAGCGCGGTCCCCAACCGCCGCCAGGGGTCCGCGGCGGCGGTACGCGGATCCCCGCGATCGTCTCCGGCGCCGACGATCGCGAGGAGATGCGCGCGCTCTATCGCGCCACCGGCGCCGCCGCGTTCGGGTTGGCCCTGCGGGTGCTGCACCGTCGCGGCGCGGCCGAAGATGTTGTCCGCGAAGGATATCGGCGTGCGAGAGCGGCGCAATGGATCGTCGACGAGGACGACAGCGACCGGGAATCCGCTGCCCGCCCGGCCGAATCCGCCGACGACACAGTGGCGGGCCCGCCACCGCGTCCGGGTCCGGACCTCGGGACGCCGTGGGGTCGTTCGGCATTCGTCGCGACCGAACAGCGATCCGACCTGGCCCCCCACACCTACGGTTCGATGGACGTTGCCTTCGGTCGCGGGGTGGTCTACACCAGCGACGGTTCCCGCCGATCCGATCACGAGGGCACCGACCACACCGATTCCGGCTCGCGTGCCGGACCGGACCACCTCGGCGCCGACTACCAGGACCATGAGGGCACCGACGGCGCAGGCCGCGGCCACCCCGGCCCCCGTCCTCTCCCCCCGGACCACCCAGAAGTCGGCCGTGGTCACCCCGGCCCCGGCAATGCCGGTACCGACCGTCTTGGCACAGACCAATGGGGCTTGCGCACGGATCGGCCGGGTGCCGGACATCCCGGCACCGAACGTCCGGGTGTGGACCACCCCGGCGCAGCTGCCGAGATCGCCCTCGGCAGCCCGGCGTTCACCCCCGACCAGTCCTGGCTACTGGCCCAGATCCATCGCCTCGCGGTCCAGCGCCTGCGGCTGGATCGCCGCGGCGGCGACGACATGCCATGGCTCGCGGCCGCGGCCAGACTCGGCTTCGACGACCCACTCGACAGCCACTGCGAGATCTTCGTCCTCGCCTACTACGGCGGCCGCACCTACCGCGCCATCGGCCGCGAATTAGGCCTGCGCGTGCCGATGGTCACGAGACTGCTGGCCGAGAGCATCGAACGGCTCGCCGAGCAGCGGATCGACCAGTGGACGGCCAGAGGGTCGTGGTGCCCGCCCGGCTCGGTGCTGTCGCTGGCCGATGCCTACGCACTCGACGCGGTCGCCGAACTCGAACATCACCACATCGAGAACAAACTCACCGCCACCACCGCGAACAGCCTGTCGCAGTTCGCCACCCGCGTCCGCGGTGTGCACGAAGTGCTCGCACTGCTGGCCGCCGACGACCAGCACACCCCGCCCCGCGCGCTCGAAACCCGCATCCTCGCCGACCTGGGCACCGCCGCACCGCAGCGGCGCGGCCACTGGACGGCCAGACCACCCTGGCTGCGCCGCTTCGGCAGTCAACCGGATGTCTAGGCGTACCTCCGCCTTCGCTGCGGCCGTGCGCAACTGAGCAACGCTGTCGCGTCTGCGCCGATCAGAGCACCACCACGTGATCCTCGGCGACCCGCCCGCCGAGGCGAACCCACCCGTCGGAGTCCCACTCGGTGTAGAGCTGCGAGCCCTGCCCCTGCGTGATGATCAGCCCGCGACGCAACTGCCCGGTGAGCGCGACCGCCGCCGCCCCGGTCGCCTCGTCCTCGGCGATCCCCATCGCGGGAGCGAACATCCTGGCCCGTAGCGCGCCGCGCGACTCGTCGGTCCAGGCCCAGAAGAAATGCTGGCCCTCGGTGAAGTCGCCGGGCGACAATGCGGCCAGCGCCTCGGCCGACTCCAGTTGCTGGAACGCGAATTTCGGTGCCCATTCGGCGCGCGCGGTGATCCAGGTCAGGCCGTCGGTCTGGGTGACGGCCACCGGGCCTGCGGGCACCTGCAAGGTGTGCACCGGCGTGCGCTGGACATTCAGCCACCACGCGGTGCCGACGGTGGGATGCCCGGCGAAGGGCAACTCGACGACGGGTGTGTAGATGCGGACGTCGGCGACGCCGTCGACGGGATCGGAGACCACCGTGGTCTCGCTGAACCCCAGCCGCGCCGCCAGCTCCTGCTTGTCGAGGGCGGCAACATCGCCCGCCCGGGCGATGCCGAGCGCGTTGCCGAGATTTCCGGCCGGATCTGTGAACACTCGGACGACCTCGACCTGGATGTCCGGGGCATCGGGCACATCATGTGCGTTCATGATCGCGAGCCTACCGGGACGCGCAGCGGCGCCGACCGAACCGCAAGCGCCCGGACGTGTCCCCTCCCCACGACAGCGGCCCCGACCCGGAATCCGGATCGGGGCCGCGCACACACCTGCGCAAGCAGGCGCGAAGCCGATGTCTCGAATCAGACGGCCGCCGAGGCCAGCGCCTCGGTCGACGCCACCGCCTGGCCGACACCGGCGACGATCGCCGCCGCCCGCAACGACTCGAAGATCACCTCACGCGACACACCCGCCTCGCGCAGCGTCTTCTCGTGCGCCTCGAGACAGTGCGCGCAGCCGTTGATCGAGGAGACCGCGAACGACCACAGCTCGAAATCGGCTTTGTCGACACCGGGGTTGCCGATGATGTTCATCCGCAGACCCGCCCGCAGGTCGTCGTAGCGACCGTCCAGGAACGCCTTACCGCGGTAGAACACGTTGTTCATGCCCATGATCGACGCGGCACCGAGCGCGGCGTCGTACGCCTGCGCCGAGAGCACGTCGGCGGCCTCTTCGGCGATCTCACGCAGGGTGGTCGCCGACCGGGTGGCGGCGGCCGAAGCGAGCAGGGTGCCCCACAGCTGCTGCTCGTTGAGCACCGTGGTGCGGGCCAGCGAGGACAGATTGAGCTTGAGGTCCTTGGCGTACTCGGGAAGAGAGCTCTTCAGGTTCTCGATGCTCATGACAGTGGGGCTCCTCTGGGGTATTCCGGTGGGGAAGGGTGAATCAGACGCTGGCCGAAAGGAGTTCGCCCGCGTCGATGGTCGGGTCGCCCTTCTTCCAGTTGCAGGCGCACAGCTCGTCGGACTGCAGGGCGTCGAGCACGCGCAGCACCTCGTCGACATTGCGGCCGACCGAACCGGCGGTCACCGAGACGAACTGCACCTCGTTGTTCGGGTCGACGATGAAGGTGGCGCGATCGGCGACCCCGTCGGCGTTGAGAACGCCGGTGGCAGCGGCCAGTTCACGCTTGAGGTCCGACAGGATCGGGAAAGGGAGGGTCTTGAGATCCTCGTGCTGGGCGCGCCACTGGAAGTGCACGAACTCGTTGTCGACCGAGGCGCCGAGCACCTGCGCGTCACGATCGGCGAACTCCTCGTTCAGCTTGCCGAACGCGGCGATCTCGGTCGGGCACACGAAGGTGAAGTCCTTGGGCCAGAAGAACACGATGCGCCACTTGCCCGCGTGGTCGTCGCTGGTGATCTGGGTGAAGTAATCGTCGGGCTGCTGCGCGTCGACCTTGGAGAGATCGCCTCCGATGACGGCCTTGAGGTTGTATGCCGGGAACTGGTCGCCGATGGTCAGCAGAGCCATGCTTGGTCTCCTCATTCGTGGGTGATTGATGTCAGCCTACTGAAAGGTAAAGCCGATTGCTGGTCGTACACTGATAGGTGTGAGTGATCAGACTTATCAGCCAACCCTGTCGCAGCTGCGTGCGTTCGTGGCCGTCGCCGAATACCGGCATTTCGGCACCGCCGCAGCGCGTTTGACTGTGAGTCAACCCACGTTATCGCAGGCACTGGCATCACTGGAAAACGGACTCGGGCTCCAATTGATCGAGCGCAGCACCCGCCGCGTGCTGGTCACCGCCGCCGGGATGCGGCTGCTGCCGCAAGCCAGGGCGACGCTGGAAGCCGCCGATCGGTTCGTCGCCTCGGCGACCGGCGACACCCTCGGGGGCACGCTGCGCCTCGGCATCATTCCGACCGTCGCGCCGTATGTGCTGCCCGAGCTGCTGCCCGAATTACGCCGCAAACTGCCCGGGGTGGTGCCCCAGGTGATCGAGGACCAGACCTCGCGGCTGCTCGACGGACTGCGCACCGGTGTGCTCGATGTGGCGGTGCTCGCGCTGCCGAGCGAAGCGAGCGGCCTGGTCGAGATCCCGCTCTACAGCGAGGAATTCGTCCTGGTCACCCCGCGCGGGCACGACCTGGCCGGGCGCACCGACCTGGCCGCGCCCGCACTCGCCGACCTGCCACTGCTGCTGCTCGACGAGGGTCACTGCCTGCGCGATCAGACCCTTGACCTGTGCCGCTCGGTCGACGTGCAGCCCGGGACCGTCGGCGACACGCGCGCCGCGTCGCTGACCACGGTGGTGCAATGTGTGGCAGGCGGGCTGGGCGTGACACTCATCCCGGAGATGGCCGTGGCCGCCGAGACCGCGCGCGCGAGTCTGGACACCGCGCGCTTCGCCGCCCCCGCCCCTGGCCGCACGATCGGGCTAGCATTTCGAGGGTCATCCGCGCGGGCCGCGGACTACGAATACCTCGCAGCGGTCATCCGATCCAAGCGCCCTTTCTGATCTCATCTGTTCGAACGACGAAATTCCCGACCGCCGGTGCTGTTCTTGAAAGCGGTGACGATCCCGACTCGGGACCGACACGACTCGTAGTCAGACAGTCGAAGGAATGGTCATGTACAAGATTCGTTCAACCATTGCGGTGCTCGCTTGTGCGCCGCTGATCGCATTAGGTGCCGGTGTCGCCGGCGCAGCACCTGCGGCGGATCCTGCTCCCGTCGCACCGCTTCCTGTTCAGGTCGAGCCCGTCGTGTTGTCGCCGTTCATCACCATCCCCGGCGCATTCCTGGCGTGTCTTCCGGTCCTGGTGACAGTGCCGTTCCTCTACCCGGTATGCGTGGTCTGACACGCCGATGCCAGCAACCATGAGGAGTAATCGAGTCACTCCCGCACCACAGTGCGGGAGTGTCCCTATGGCATGGGGTCGATGGTGGCAGGTCGCCGCCGCATTGCTGCTGATGTGGGCGACAGTCGGGACGGCGCAGGCGGCTGCCCCGGTGACCCTCGGTGGTGGATCGGGCATCATCTTCGACGACGGGTCGACCTGCACACTCACCACCATCGGCTTCGACGGCTCAGGTCAGCTGGTCGGCTTCACCGCGGGACACTGCGCGGTGGCCGGAGCCGGAGTATCCGCGGAAGCTGATCAAGAGGCCGGGTCTGTCGGCACCGTCGCGTTCACCAGTACCGACCTCGACTACGCGGTCATCCGCTTCGACGCGGGTCTGGTCAACCCGGTGAACTACGTCGGCTCGACCTCGATCACCGGTGTCGGACTGCCCGCGCAGTTCCCGGCCGTCGCCTGCAAGGAAGGACGAACTACCGGGCAGACCTGCGGTTTGGTCTACGGCGATGTTTTCGGCGGCGCCAACTGGACGCTGACACAGATCTGCGTGATCGTCGGTGATTCCGGCGCACCCGTGGTGGTCGGATCTACTCTCGTCGCCATTGTCAACGGATACGTCGCGGTGCCGTGCGTGGGCCCACAAGTGGGCGCCAATTTCACCAGAATTCTCGACGATGTGAATTCCCGCGGCGGCCCTGGGGTGGGATTCCACCCGATTTAATATCGAAATATCACTGCGCCGAAATCGCGGTGGTCGATAATAGCCGGACCAATTCGGCCTGCCGGTGTGTTTTCGTCTTGGCGAAAATGTGCTGCAAATGAGTCCGGGCGGTATAGACCGACACGGAGAGTTCATCGGCGACGGCGGGGAGTCCGTCGCCGCGCAGTACGCACAGTGCGACCGATACCTCCGCGTCGGTCAATCCGTAGAGCTCGTGCAGCACGGCCGGATCCGGTGTCGGTTCATGATCCGGATCGGTGAGCACCACGAGCGCGGCCCTCGGCCACAGCCCGTTGCCGGATTGCGTGTCCAGCGCCGAGATCCGCAGGATCAGCGACCGCTTGCCCGAAGGACGGGCGATGGCCACGTTCCCGCCGCCGAACTCCGAGTCGGTGGCCTCGTCGATCAACTGGCGCAGCCGGTCCTGCACGTGTGCGGAGTGGGCCCGTAGATGTCCGAACGAGTCCACCGTCAACCCGTCGGACTCCCGCGCGATGCGCTCGGCCGCGGCGTTGGCGAAGACCAGTGTGGTGTCGGCGGTGACGATCATGATGCCGTGGTGGGCCTTCGTCAGCGCCGCGAGCGCGAACGCCCGTTCCCGTGCCATGCCGACCAGCTTCGCGCGGGTGTGTAGCGCGGCGCGCAGGTGCGGTACGAGCACTCGCAGTAGCACCGGACCGCCGGGCTGGTCGATCACCGCGCCGTGGTCGGGCATCGTCAGGCACAGCCACGACGACGGCAGATCGCCGGTGAGCCGAGCGACGAAACTGTTGGACAGGCCGTTCGCCCGCACCGCCGCGGCACCGCCGCCGTTTCCACACCCGAACAGTTCCTCGCCGGTCGCGGTGGCACCGACCGGCAGCCGGTTCACCCGTCCGGCGCCCGCGTCGAGCTGCTTGCGCACTTCGGCGGCGGTGATCGCGCCCGCGGAATTGACCTCGACGCCGCCGTGGGCAGGGTCGGCGATCACGAGAAAGCCGTGCATCGCGTCGAAGGTATCGGTGATCTCGCGAACCACTCCATCCCAGCGGTCCGGTTCGGTGCCTGCGGTGTGTATTTCGGCGATCAAGTTCGAAAAGCGTTGTAGCGCAATCGACATGACTGGCCTTCCTCGGGCACGGATCGCGCGCGCGATGTTTCCGTACGGCGGGGCCTTCCGAGTGATACCAACCCTCCGATCGTAGTCGATCTCCGGCGGGCGCAACATCCTCCACTGTCTCGTTCCGGTTGCGGCAGCGGCCTGATCACGGACTCACCGCGCTGGCGTCGCCGACGGCCGGTTACCTGATCGGCTGGATTCCGGCAACGCTGGTCATCGGGCTGCTCACCGCGATGATCCTGCCGAAGTATCCGATCGTGCTCGGCCTGCTGATCAACGCACTCGGCGGCATCGTGATCATCTACCTGTTCGGCACCGTGGGACTGCTGGTACGCACCGATCTCAGCCCGTGGGCGGCGGTGTCGACCAACTTCGCGTTCGTGCCCGGTGATCTGGCCAAGGTCGTGATCGCCACGGTCGTGGCGAAGGGTGTGCATCGCGCCTATCCCGGGCTGATCCGTGCCTGATCGCCGGGCGTCGTGAGCGAGATCGTCGTCGCCGCGGTGGGACACCGTTTCGGCGATCGGAGCGTGCTGCGCGATATCGATCTGCGGATCACCGAACGCCGGGTCGGATTCATCGGCGCCAACCGGTCGGGCAAGTCGACGCTGGCCCGCATGCTCAACGGATTGCTGAAGCCCTCCACCGGCACCGTCACCGTCGACGGACTCGACGTGGCCCGCAAGGGTGCGCAGGTGCGGCGCAAGGTCGGCTTCGTGTTCACCGATCCCGACACCCAGATCGTGATGCCGACGGTCGCCGAGGATCTCGCGTTCTCGCTGCGCCGCAGCGGCCTGAGCAAGGCCGAGATCGCGGCACAGGTGCGGCGAATGCTCGACCGCTTCGGCCTCGCCGCCCACACCGACCATCCGGCACACCTGCTCTCCGGCGGCCAGAAACAGCTACTGGCCATCGGTTCCGCGCTGATCCGCGAGCCCGAGGTGATCGTGGCCGACGAACCGACCACGCTGCTCGATCTGCGCAACGCGCGGCGGGTTTCGCAGGCGCTGAACTCTCTCGATCAGCAGGTGATCGTGGTGACCCACCAGCTCGGACTGCTCGACGGATTCGATCGAGTCGTGGTGCTGGACAACGGTTCCGTCGTTTTCGACGGCCCCCCGGTGGCGGCGATCGACGCGTATCGGCAACTGATCGAATGATGGGCCTGTACTGCCCCGGCGACTCGCTGCCGCACCGGATGCCCGCGGGGGTGAAGCTGGTGCTGTTGCTGGTGTCGATCCTCGCGATGACCGTGTTCGTCCGTGGTCCGCTGGGTGTGCTGGTGGCCGTGGCCGTGGTCGCGGGTCTGTTCGCGCTCGCCCGCGTCTCCTGGCGGGTGGCCTTCGCCCAGGTGCGCCCGGTGCTGTGGATGACCGCGATCATCGGAGTGTTCCAGCTGCTCACCACCTCACCCGCGCGGGCCGTCGTGGTCTGCGGGGTACTGCTGGTTTCGGTCGCTCTCGCAGCCCTGGTCACGGTGACCACGCGGGTGACCGACATGCTCGACGCCTTGACTCGCGCGCTCGGACCGCTGCGTCGCGTCGGGGTGAACCCGGAGCGGGTGAGTCTGCTTCTCGCCCTGGCGATTCGGTGCGTTCCCTTGCTGGCGCAGATCGTCCACGATGTCGGCGAGGCGCGGCGAGCGTGCGGGGTGTCCTGGTCGGTGACCGCACTGATCACGCCGGTAGTGGTGCGGGCGTTGCGGACCGCCGACGCGATGGGCGAGGCGCTCGCGGCGCGTGGTGTCGACGACGACTGAGGTCGGTGCAGGGCTGCTCAGCGGCATCCGCGCCTTCTTCGCGACCATGACCGAGGATTTCGTCACCGCCGAATACGCTGGCGGCTGTCTGATCGCCAACCTCGGCGCGGAACTGGAAGGCAGTGAGCTGCTGCGGAGTTCGCTGTCGAGTGCCTGGGCGGCGTGGCGTGACGGCGTGGCCACCGCGCTGCGCGAGGCGCAGGAGCAGGGCACCGTCCGTGCCGATATCGACGAACTGCCGCTGACAGATCGGGGTGTGGGCGGGCTGAACGTCGCCGAGTATCGCGCCCGGCGCGCCGCCGAATGAGTTACCGCTGATGAGCTGGGTGCGCTGAATCGGGGTCGGTGCACCCGGCTCACACCAGGCTGTCGAACTCGACCGAGGCGTCCAGGGCGAACCAGCCCATCGAGATTCGTCTCCCGCGCGTCACGAAATAGCTGGGCCCCAGCCACAATCCCGGCTCGATCTCGCGCAGTTCGTCGTAGATCCCGCGAGCGGGGCTGCGCGGACCCGTGCGGGAATCGTCGTAGTCGAGCCGCACCGCTGACTTGCCGTCGACCACCGAATCGCCCACCGTCGCGACGAAGCTCAGCCCGCGCACACCGCCGAAGAGGCGAAAGACATTGTGGCCGAACGCCACGGTGTCGTCCACGTGACGAAACGATTTCCCCACCCACGAGTACGAGGGCCGCGCCATCAGCGGTCCGAGCACCCGCTGCGCGGATCCGGGAAACGAGCGCATCACCAGATCACCCTCGAGGCCCGCGAACTCGGCTGTCGTCACCGGCTGCGCGGCCGCGAACAGGCGATGGAACTCGGCGATACCCGCCGCGGACAGCGCGTCCAGACGGGGCCGGTGCTCGGACGGCGGGCGGACCGGCATCAGGCCGTGTGCGGACAGCGGGGTCTGCGTCATTGCGGGCTCGATTCTGCACTGGCGGGCTCGGGTACTGAGACCAGTGTCGCCCGGTCGCCGCCCGCGGACCGGTGAATCCGCCGGATCGGCCGGTGCCTACGACGAAGGCGGTGACCCGCAACTTCGGGTCACCGCCTTCGCGCGGGGTCGAGAATCAGCCGCGCAGGGCGTACGGCTCGATCGCGCCGCGCTCCAGTGCCCGCGCGTCGATGGTTTCGGCGCGGTAGGGGAGCAGGGCGAGCCGGTCGCGCATGCCACGGACCGGGTCGTCGATCTTCTCGTTCAGGCCGAACAGGAAGGTCCACTCGTGCTCGTCGCTGCCGTAGGGGACCACGGTGGCGAACTGCTCGTGGAAACGACCCCACGAACGCTTCAGCGTTTCGTTGCGCCACATGGTCGCGCAACCCGCCTGGGCCGACAGCACGCCGCCGGGGGCGAGCAATGCCTTACATCGGGACAGGAACTCCGCCTCGTAGAGGCGATTGTGCTGGGCGTCCTCGACGCGCTCGTCGGGCAGATCGATGACGATCACGTCGTAGCGGGTGCCCGCGTCCTGCGCGTTGGCCAGGAAATCCCAGCCGTCGGCGTAGTGCACGTGGATCGGTCCGTCACCGGCGACCGCGGCGGTGAGTTCGGCGGTGGTGTAGCCGTAGGGCAGGTGCTCGGCGCACAGCTCCACTTCGCGCTGATCGATATCGACATGGTCGACCAGGGTCGCCCCGGCCGCCACCGACATCTGCGAGGCCACACCCTCACCGGAACCGATGATCAGCACCCGATCGAGCTTCTCCGCCAGCACGAACGCCGGGACCATCATGGCCTCGTGGTAGGTGACCTGGGAGAACTCGGTGGACTGGCGGTCGTCGTCGGAGAACAGGGAGATCCCCTGATCGGTCCGCGCGATCACCATGTGCTGGAACGGGGTGTTGGTATCGACGATCACCTCGTGCAGATCCCAGATCCGGGTCAGGCCGTCGCCCACCGGTTCGTAGATCTTCTCGGCGCCGTGGCCACGCTGGACCACCTGCATCCGGACAGTGGTGGGGGACAACTTGTCCCGGAGCAGTTCGACGGCTTTCGTCGCGCCCGCACCGATGCTGCCGCAGGTGAAGACGTCGACGAAGATGTCGCCGGACTCCGGATAAGTGTGAATCGAGGCGTGAGACTCCGACAACAGCGCGAGGACGGTCACCCCCTGCGGATCGAACTTTTTATGTACGACTTCGCAGATGGTGACGCCCGCCGCGATCAAAGACTCACGCAACGCCGATTCGAGTCGTTCGAGATCGTCACACAGGTCTGTGTCGACGCCACCGAACTCGGCCAGCACGTGCCAACCGGTGAATTCCGCCGTCATGGGCAAACTCACTCTCGCTCAGCGCCCGAGACATGAACGGTCAAGGGCGGAAAACCATTGAAGGACACCGACGAATAACTCGCGGTATAGGCGCCGGTGTGCAGGATCTGAATCCGGTCACCGGCTCGCAACGTGGTCGGCAGAAGGACCTTCGTGCGTTGATACAGTACATCGTCGCCGTCGCAGGTCGGACCCGCGACCACCGCTTCCTCGGCCGGATCGCCGTCGCGATCGGTGACGAAGCGGTAAGCGATGTACTCGTTCTCGGTCTCGGCCATACCGTTGTATCGGCCGATGTCGAGATACACCCAGCGCCGGCCATCCGGCGCGAAACGCACGCCGACGACCTCGGCGTGAATGGTGCCCGCGTTACCCACCAGCGCACGGCCGGGTTCCACGATCAGGCCGGTAGCCGCGGGCAGGAACTCGGTGGCGGCGCTCCCGATGGCGGCCGCGATCGCGTCGAGTTCGGGGGCTTGCTCGGCGTAGGAGATCGGCAGACCGCCGCCCACATTGACCGCCGTGACGTGAATGTCCTTGTCCGCCAGCGCCTTGACGATCTCACCGGCCTGCTCGATGCCGATCCGCCAGGCGGCGGGGTCGAGCTGCTGGGAGCCGACGTGGAAATAGGGGCCGCCGACCGTCAGACCCAGATCGTGGGCACGCACCAGCAATCGCAGGGCTTCGGCGGGCGCGCACCCGAACTTGGTGCCGAACGGGGTCCGTGATTCGGGAGCCGAGGACAGGAATCGGCACTCGACCTCGGAGCCGGGCGCGTACTCGGCGATGCGGTCGAGGTCGTCTTCGGTGTCGAAGGCGTAGCGGCGCACCCCGAGGGCGAAGGCCCGCGCGATGTGGGCGCTCTTCTTGATCGGGTTGCCGTAGCAGAGCCGCTCGGGGGCGACGCCGAGATCGAGACACTGGTCGATCTCGCCGATGCTGGCGACGTCGAATTCGGCGCCCTCGTCGTCGAGCAGGGCGATCAGTTCCGCCACCGGGGCCGCCTTGACCGCGTACCTGATCCGGGTGCCCGTGGAGACGGCGGCGTCGAGGGTTCGGTAGTTGGCACGTACCCGCTCGGGGTCGATGACAAGGTACGGGGATTCGGGCACGGTGAACTTTCTCCTCGGCGGCCGGGAGAGACTACCAGCGGCGCCTACCCAACAACGAATCCGTCAAACATTCGTCCTATCAGTCATAGGCAGCTGGTATCACTCAGCCTGCCGTGACTGTGACCTCGTCGAACACGACCTCGCCCGCGGCGTCGGACTCCTCGAGATCCACGATCGCCGTCAGCGCCCAGCCGTGATCGCCGGCCGGGTCGTCGATCACCTGGCGCACGTGCCAGAAACCGGGCCGCTGCTCCACTGCGAACAGCTGCGGGCCGCGCGCGTCGGGACCGGTGCCGATCGTGTCGTACTCGTCGAAATAGGGGGCGAAGTCCTCGGCCCAGTCGGGGCCGGTGCCCAGCTCGTCGAGCTCGTACCAGCGGCGGCGCGACGCCAGGTCCACGCGGCGGAACATGGCGTTGCGGACCATGATCCGGAAGGCGCGTTCATTGGCGGTGATCGGGCGCACCGTTTCGGCGCCGAACGCGATCTGCTGGGCGTCGTTCTCGGCGCCCGGGTTGGTGAGCTGTTCCCACTCGTCGAGCAGGCTCGAGTCGACCTGGCGGATCAGTTCGCCGAGCCATTCGGTGAGATCGTCGAGATCCACGGTGCGTGCGGCATCGGGCACGGTGCGGCGCAGGGCACGGTAGGCGTCGGCGAGGTAGCGCAGCACGACGCCCTCGGATCGGGTCAGTTCGTAGTGCGAGATCAGTTCGGCGAAGGTCATAGCGCGCTCGATCATGTCGCGCACCACCGACTTCGGCGACGGCGCGAATTCCGACACCCAGGGGTGTCCGGCCCGGTAGGTCTCGAACGCGGGATCGATCAGCTCGGACAGGGGCTTGGGCCAGGTGACCTCTTCGAGCAGCTCCATCCGCTCTTCGTATTCGATGCCGTCGGCCTTCATCTCGGCGACAGCGGCGCCACGGGCCTTGTGCTGCTGAGCCATCAGCAGTTGGCGCGGGTCCTCGAGGGTCGCCTCGATCAGGGAGACCACATCGAGGGTGTAGGTGGGGCTTTCGCGATCAAGGAGTTCGAACGCGGCCAGCGCGAACGGCGACAGCGGTTGATCGAGCGCGAAGTCGCGTTGCAGGTCGACGGTGAGCCGCGCCATCCGGCCCTTCGCGTCGGGTTCGGAAAGTTGTTGCACCACACCGGCATCGCGCAGCGAACGGTAGAGGCGGATGGCGCGCAGGATGTGCTTGCGCTGCGCGGGGCGCGGTTCGTGGTTGTCCTCGAGCAGGTGACGCATGGCGTAGAAGCAGTTGCCGGGGCGGGCGATCACGTTGAGCAGCATCGAGTTCGTCACCGCGAAGCGCGAGACCATCGGCTCGGGCGGGGCAGCGATGAGCCGGTCGAAGGTCTCCTCGCTCCACGACACGAAACCCTCGGGAGGCTTGCGGCGCACCACTTTTCGCTGCTTCTTCGGATCGTCGCCCGCCTTGGCGATCAGGCGGGTGTTCTCCACCTCGTGCTCGGGTGCCTGCACCACCACGGTGCCCATGGTGTCGTAGCCCGCACGGCCCGCACGTCCGGCGATCTGGTGGAACTCACGGGCTTTGAGCCGGCGGGTACGCACACCGTCGTATTTGGTGAGGCCGGTGAGCAGCACGGTACGGATCGGGACATTGATGCCGACGCCGAGGGTATCGGTGCCGCACACCACTTTCAGCAGGCCGTCCTGGGCGAGTTTCTCCACCAAGCGGCGGTATTTGGGCAGCATGCCCGCGTGGTGCACGCCGATGCCGTGGCGGATCAGGCGCGAGAGGGTCTTACCGAAGCCCGACGCGAACCGGAAATCGCCGATGGCGGTGGCGATCGCGTCCTTTTCGGCGCGGGAGGCGAAGTTCACGCTCGTCAGTGCCTGCGCGCGTTCGAGGGCGGCGGCCTGGGTGAAGTGCACGACGTAGACCGGTGCCTGGTGGGTGGTCACCAGCTCTTCGAGGGTTTCGGTGATGGGGGTGCGCACGTACGAGAACGTCAGTGGGACAGGACGTTCGGTGCCCGCGACCACCGTGGTCGAGCGGCCGGTGCGCGCCTCGAGATCGGCGGCGAAGAAGTCCACCTCGCCCAACGTCGCCGACATCAGCAGGAATTGGGCGCGGGGGAGTTCGATGATCGGCACCTGCCACGCCCAGCCGCGGTCGGGGTCGGCGTAGAAGTGGAACTCGTCCATCACGATCTGGCCGACCTCGGCCGCCGCGCCCTCGCGCAACGCCAGGTTGGCCAGGATCTCCGCGGTGGCGCAGATGATCGGGGCGTCGGCGTTGACCGCCGCGTCACCGGTCACCATGCCGACGTTCTCCGCGCCGAACACCTCACACAGCGCGAAGAACTTCTCACTGACCAGGGCCTTGATCGGCGCGGTGTAATAGCTGCGCTGCCCGTTGGCCATGGCGAACAGGTGCGCGCCGACCGCCACCAGAGACTTTCCGGAGCCGGTCGGCGTCGCCAGAATGACATTGGACCCGGACGCCAACTCCATCAGCGCCTCGTCCTGCGCTGGATACAGGGAGGTGCCCTGCTCGGCGGCCCACGCCGCGAACGACTCGTAGAGCGCGTCGGCGTCGGTCCCGGGAATTTCCAGCAGGTCGGTCAGATCCACTCCGACCACCCTAGTCTGCGCAGCGGGCGAAGCCCTCGTCGGCCGCGCACGGCCGGAGCGAAGGCGCAGGTACGCCTAGTGGGTCCGGCGGGTCAGTTCTTACCGTCGCCGGAGGTGTCGTCGTAACCACCTTGCTCGGCCAGGAAGCGCTCGAACTCCGCGCCGAGCTCCTCACCACTGGGCAGCTCACCGTCGGCGGCCAGCAGGCTGGACTGGCTTTCCTGGGCGGTGACGAAGCTGTCGTACTGGCGTTCCAGCGCTGTGACGACCGTCTCCACCTCCTCGTTGCCCGCGATGTGCTCGGCGACCTGCTCACGCACACGCGCGGCCGCCTCACCCAGCGCCGAGAGCGGCAGGTCCAGGCCCGCGTTGTCGGCGAAATTCTCCAGCAGCGTCTGCGCGGCCTCGGGGTAATCGGTCTGGGCCAGGTAGTGCGGCACGTGCACCGAGAACCCGAGCGATTCGTGGCCGTGCTGCGCCATCCGGTACTCGAGCAGCGACGACGCGCTACCCGGCACCTGCAACTCGCCCGGCCAGCGCTGGTGCTCGCCGATCAGCGAACGATCCGAGGAATGCGCGGTGACACCGAGCGGACGAGTGTGCGGGATGGCCATCGGAATCGCCGACAGGCCGATCGTGCGGCGCACGCCGAGCTGCTCGGCCAGCAGTCGCACCGCGGTGGTGAACTTCTCCCAGCGCAGGTCGGGTTCCAGGCCCGAGAGCAGCAGGAACGGGGTGCCCGCGGTGTCGCGCAGCGCCCACAGGTTCAGTTCCGGCTCGGCGTAATCGGCGAAATGATCGGTCTGGAACGTCATCAGCGGACGGCGCGAGCGGTAGTCGAGCAGCTCGTCGACATCGAAGGACGCGACCAGCTCCGATTCGAGGCTCTCGCGCAGATGGGTCGTCGCCAGGCGCACGGCGTGTCCGGCGTCGGTGAAACCTTCCAGGCCGTGCACGAGTACGGGGCCCGCACCGTCGTCCGACGACAACTGCGGCGCCGGGAACTCCAGTTCGTACATATGCGACTGGTCATCCATCGCGTTTCTCCTTCCTGCGCGGTCCACCATCGCTCGCGGGGTGGGGGAAGCGGATCTCCATTGTCCCCCACGCGAGGTAGTGCCATCGCACACGGCCGGGGACGGCTCGTCCTGGTAGGCAACAGCATGGACTCTCCGCGCATTCCCGCCCAGTGTGGCGACCGGGCTGCTGACGGTGGTCTTGTACTCTCCGCGCATTCCCGCCCGGTGTGGCGACCGGGCTGCTGACGGTGGTCTTGTACTCTCCGCGCATTCCCGCCCGGTGTGGCGACCGGGCTGCTGACGTGGGTCTTGTGCCCGCCGCGACTTCCCGGACGGCGTGGCGCGATCGGGCGGATCGACGCGGTGGGGCACAGTGGACGGTGTGAACGTGGCGCAGGTGACACCGATCCGTGCGGGTGATCCGGGCCTGCGTCGCTGGTGGCTGGGGTTGGCGGCGGTGTCGTTCGTGCTCACCGGATGCGCGCAGAGCGTCAGCGGGACGCCGGTCGCCGAGAGCGCGGTGTCGGTGCGACAGGTCGATGGTTCATTGGCCGATCTACTGCCTTCACCTTCGCGTTTCCCGGCCCGGTACCCGGCGGTGGTGCTGCCCGCACAGGCGGCGACGGCGGCCGCGGGTGATCTCGACGGGGTGGGAGCGGGCGCGACGGTCAGCCCGGCGCAGTGCACGCCGACCGAGGCCGAGTCCGGTGGCGAGCCCGCGGTGGTAGCGGTCGGGACCGACGATGCGAGCCGGGCCACGCTCACCGTCGAATTGTCGCGTAGCACCGAGCCGGTGGCGCGGCTGCGCAATCGGCTCCACGAGTGCGGGCAGATCCAGGTCCGGCGGGCCGGTGCGGGCTCCACCGTCACGACCGTGCTCGACCAGGCCGGGCCGGCCGGTACCGACGATGCGATAGCGTTGCGGCGCACCGTGGTTCCCGAAGTCGGCGGTGCGGGGCTGACACAGACGATGCAGACCTCGGTCGGGCAGATCGGCGACGTGCGCATCACGGTGACGTCGATGACTTTCGGTGCCGGACAACCGGATACAGCCGCCGTGGACGAAATGTTCGCGACAACCGTTGCCTCCGTGAACGGCAGCTGACGCGCTACCACGAGGCGGTGACAGATTCGCCGGCGGCGTATCGCTGGGACCGGGGTTTCTCCACAGCTCCAGCGCTACCCACAGGGCGGATAAAAGCCCAGGTCGGTGCACCGGGTGTGCGGTAGGCGGCGGGCACAGTGGAGCCATGACGCCTTCGACGAACCCCACCCGCCGGGCCGAGCGCACCGGGCCGTTTCCCCGCGCACTCGGCTGCGCCGAATCCACCCCCCGCTATCCCGGCGGACTGCCGCGCCCACCGCTGCGCGTCGACGAACCCGGTGAACTGATCGCCGCCCTGCCCGCGATGCTCGGCTTCGTCCCTGAACGATCCCTCGTTGTCGCCGTACTGCACGAGGTGGCGGGTGGCGCGGCCGAGGCAATCGAGGCGGTGGTCCGCTTCGACCTCGACGTGGCCACCGACATGCGGCTGCTCGACCAGTTCATCGCCTGCCTGGCATCGATCTGCTTGCGCGAAGACGCAACCGGGGTGCTCGCCGTCTTCGTCGAGGACCGCGCCGAGTTCGAGGGCGAGGAAGTCTTGCGTGCGGCCGAATTGATCGACGTGCTCGCCGAGGACGGGATCGCGGTACGCGGTGCCTGGTCGGTGCCCGCGATCGCGGTGGGCGAGCGCTACAGCAGCGTGTTCGGCACGGTCGGGACCGGCCTGGTCGCCGATCCGTCATCGTCGATCGTGGCGTTGTCACATGTGCTGGAAGGCAAGCAGATTCGCGGTTCCCGCCACGAGATGACCGCGCTGATGATTCCCGACGACCTGCTGAGCGCGCGAGTGCGTGCCCAGCTCGGGGCGGCGGACGCGCGGTACCGGGGCGGGCTGGCGGCGGCGACGCGCGCTGGGAACACGGCGGCCTACCAGCGGCGGGCGCTGGAATGGGTGCTGTG
This sequence comes from Nocardia sp. IBHARD005, assembly GCF_052814245.1. Taxonomy (NCBI): domain Bacteria; kingdom Bacillati; phylum Actinomycetota; class Actinomycetes; order Mycobacteriales; family Nocardiaceae; genus Nocardia; species Nocardia sp. IBHARD005. The sequence continues at coordinate 5,566,526 of NZ_CP199935.1, read as the reverse complement.
GCAGATCGCCGACACCGCCTCCGGCGCACCGCGTGCCGAGCGCGAACTCGCGCGACTGGCCGCGACCCTGCGTGACCGGCCGATCCGCGACGCCATGTACGGGCTGGCACTGGGCGATCACGCCGAAGCCGCCGAGCTGCTGTGGACGCAGCTGGCTCGGGCGACTCCGGGTACCGACCGCGCCGAAGCAGCGGCCCTGCTGGGTTTCAGCGCCTATCTGCGCGGCGACGGACCGTTCGCCGGTGTCGCTATCGCCGCCGCCGTCGAGGCCGACGCCGAGCACGCGATGGCGGCGCTGCTGGAGACGTCGCTGCAGACCGGGCTGCGGCCCGATCGGCTACGCAGACTCGCGCACTGTGGTCACCAGATCGCCGCCGATCTCGGGGTCGACATCGGCCCGATCGCGCCGTGAGGCGGGCGGTTCAGCGAGCGCTGTGGGCTTTCGTGCCGAGGGAACGCAGGAAATCCCAAGCGTCGGAGACGATCTCGTCGAGGTCGTTGTGCTCGGGGTGCCAGCCCAGTTCGGCGACCGCGCGGTCGCTGGAGGCGATCAAAACGGCCGGATCGCCCGCGCGGCGCGGTGCGTCGATCGTCTCGATAGGCAGCCCGGTGACCCGCTCGCACGCCGAGATCACTTCGCGCACCGAGAAACCGGTGCCCGAACCGAGATTGCAGATCCGGTGCGTGCCCGGCTGCGACGACGAGAGCGCGAGCAGGTGTGCCTGCGCCAGATCGCGGATGTGGATGTAGTCGCGCACACACGTACCGTCCGGCGTCGGCCAGTCGGTGCCGTACACCGAAATGGCCTTGCGGTGGCCCAGTGCCACCTGCAACACGAGGGGGATCAGATGTGTTTCCACGACCCGGTTCTCGCCGAGCCCGGCATACGCGCCTGCCACGTTGAAGTAGCGCAGGCTGGTCGCGGCCAGATCGTGCGCGGCCGCATAGGAGGTGATGGCGTGATCGATGGCCAGCTTGCTCGCACCGTAGGGATTGGTGGGGCGAGTGGGCGAGTCCTCGGTGATCGGGACCTGCTCGGGCTCGCCGTACACCGCGGCCGTGGAGGAGAACACCAGGCGTGGGGTGCCGGTCTCCCGGATCGCCTCGAGCAGCGTCAGTGTCTTCACGACATTGCCGTGCCAGTACTTCTCCGGCTGCTCCACCGACTCGCCGACCAGCGACTGTGCCGCGAAATGCAGGACGCCGTCGAAGGATTCGGCACGCAGCAGTTCGGGGGCGGCGACGGCGATATCGCCGTCGACGAATCGGGCACCGGCCGGGACGCCGTCGGCGTTACCGGTCGAGAGGTCGTCGACGACGACGACCTCGTGGCCCTCTTCGAGCAGCACTGCGGCGCAGCCGCCACCCACATAGCCGGCGCCGCCGGTGACAAGGAGTTTCACGAATCAGACCAGCCTCACCTGGACGGCATGCGCCATCTCTTCGGACAGTTCGAAACCGTTGTGGCCGGGCACCGTGATCAATACCGCACCCGGTTTGGTTTCCACGGTAACGCGTGCGTCGGGCACCACGCCCGCCTCACGCAACCGCCCGATGACCTCCGGGTCGGTCTGGATGTGCTCGGCCAGCCTGCGCACGACCACCGCGTGCAGCGCGCCGTTGGGCAGATCGGACAGGCGGATCAGCTTCTCCTCGGGGGCGGGAGCGTCGCTGAGGCCGAGTTCGTCCAGGCCGGGAATCGGGTTGCCGTAGGGCGAGGTGGTCGGGTGGTTGAGCACCTCGATCAGGCGCCGCTCCACCTCCTCGCTCATCACGTGCTCCCAGCGACACGCCTCCGCGTGGACGTTCTCCCAGTCCAATCCGATGATGTCGACCAGCAACCGCTCGGCGAGCCGGTGCTTGCGCATCACCGACACGGCCATGGACCGGCCCTTGTCGGTGAGCTCGAGATGGCGGTCGCCGGCGACGAGCAGCAGGCCGTCGCGCTCCATCCGCGCGACCGTCTGGCTCACCGTCGGACCACTCTGCTCGAGGCGTTCGGCGATACGCGCCCGCAAGGGCACCACGCCCTCCTCCTCGAGGTCGTAGATGGTACGGAGATACATCTCCGTGGTGTCGACCAGATCCTTCACCTGATACCCCTTCGTCAGCACGAATTCTACCCACGCGCGAACCCCGGCGCGCCCGTCGGACCAGCGGCCCTATTTCTACTGCATGTCAACGCCGCACGGGGGCCGCTGCTTCCGGCTAGCGTGGCGAGCATGGTCACGTCGCCGCGCAGCGAACACGCAGGGACCGTCGTATGGACCGAGCGATTCCTCGGTTACACCTGGAGTCCGGAGCACCCGATGAAGCCGGCGCGCTTGCGATACACCATGTCGCTTGCCCAAAGCCTAGGTCTTCTCGATGGAATCGAGCCGCTGGCACCCGATGCGGCCACCCGATCCGACCTGATGCGGGTCCACAGCAGCTCCTACATCGAGGCGGTGCGCCGGGCCGGGCAGGGACCGCCGACACCCGAGGACGCCGCCTACGGGCTCGGCACCGCCGACAATCCGGTGTTCCCCCACATGCACGAGGCGGCGTCGGTGATCGTCGGTGGCACCCTCGCCGCCGCCCGCGAGATCGCGGCGGGCCGTACGCGGCGCGCGGTGAGCATCGGCGGCGGAATGCACCACGCCATGCCGGATTCGGCGGCCGGGTTCTGCGTCTACAACGATGCCGCCATCGCCATCTCGTGGCTGCTCGACCACGGCTTCGACCGCATCGCCTACCTCGATGTCGATGTCCACCACGGCGACGGCGTGCAGCGGGTGTTCTATGCCGATCCGCGCGTGCTCACCGTTTCGCTGCACCAGCATCCGGCCACGCTGTGGCCCAATACCGGGTGGCCCGAGGAGACCGGTGTCGGGGCGGCCGAAGGTACCTCGATCAACCTGCCACTGCTGCCCGGCACACGGGATGCGCAGTGGCTGAGGGGATTTCACGCGGTGGTACCCGGCGCGGTGGCCGCCTTCCGGCCACAGATCATCATCAGCCAGTGCGGTGTCGACACCCACCGCGAGGATCCGCTCGCTGATCTGGAACTCACCGTCGACGGCCAGCGCGCGGCGTTCCTCGCGATGCGGGACCTGGCCGACGAATACGCCGAAGGGCGCTGGCTGGCCATCGGCGGCGGCGGATACGGCGTGGTGCGGGTGGTGCCGCGCGCCTGGACCCACCTGCTCGCCGCGGCACTCGACCGGCCGCTGGCTCCCGAAACGCCGGTGCCCGCCGACTGGATCGAACAGGTGCGAGCATCCGCGCCGCGCGTGCAACCACCGACGACCATGAGCGACGGTGGCGACACCGCCTACCGGGCCTGGGACGGCCCCGGGGGCACACCCGAGATCGGCGACGCGGGCCAGATCCGCGCCCAGCGAGCGGTCGATACCGCTATCACGGCCACCCGGCGGGCGAGTTTCGGCCTGCTCGGGCTCGACCCGGAGGACCCCCGTGACTGAGCCACTGCTGCCCGATACCTCCGACACGCCCGCGAATCCGCCTGCGCCACCCCAACACTGGTACGGCGATGTGCTGGCCGCCGACGGCGGTGTGGTCCAGCTACGCCCGATCGTGCCCGCCGACGCCGACGCGCTCGCCGCCTTTCACACCGGTCTGTCCGATCGCACCCGGTATCTGCGGTATTTCGGTCCGTACCCACAGATCTCGCCGAAGGACATGTACCGCACCACCCACGTCGACTACCGCGATCGGGTCGGCCTCGTCGCGGTACTCGGCACGTCCATCATCGGCGTTGCCCGCTACGAGCTGCTCGCCCGGCCGGGCCCACGCGCGGCCGAGGTGGCCTTCGTGATCGCCGACGAGCACCAGGGACGCGGGCTCGGCTCGGTCCTTCTCGAGCATCTGGCCGGTGCCGCCGCCGAGAACGAAGTGGTCGCGTTCGTCGCCGAAGTGCTGGCCGAGAACGAGGCAATGATCACGGTCTTCCGTGAGGCGGGCTACCAACTGCAGCGCAGTCGCGACGGTTCCGAAGTACACCTCGAATTCGCCATCGACCCCACCGAAGCGCTGCGCACCGTGCGGGATTCGCGGGAGGCGGCCTCGGAGGCGCGCAGCGTCGGAAATCTGCTCGCCCCCGGTTCGGTCGCGGTGATCGGCGCGTCACCGGAGCAGACCCGCGTCGGCGGTGCCGTGCTCGCGAATCTGCTCGCCGGCGGTTTCAGCGGGCCGGTGTTCCCGGTGAATCTGCACCGGCGTTCGGTGCGCGGCGTGCGGGCCTACGCCACCGTGCGCGAGATCCCCGACGAGGTGGACCTGGCGGTGGTGGCGGTGCCGCCTGCCGCGATCGGGGCGGTCCTCGACGATTGCATGGCCAAGGGAGTCAAGGGCCTGGTCGTGCTGACCGCGGGCTTCGGCGAAACCGGGGCGGCCGGATTGGCCGCCGAACACGCCCTGGTCGCCGCGGCACGCGGGCACGGCATGCGGGTGGTCGGGCCGAGTGCGCTCGGCATCGCCAACACCGACCCCGCGGTCGGCCTGAACGCCACCTTGGCCACGGTCCTCCCCGAGCGGGGGCGGATCGGCTTCTTCTGCCAGTCCGGCCCGCTCGGAGCAGCGATTCTCGGCGAGGCCGCGGCCCGCAACCTCGGCCTGTCGACGTTCGTCTCGGCAGGTAATCGAGCCGATGTCTCTGGCAACGATCTGCTCCAGTACTGGGACACCGCCGCCGACACCGAGGTGATCCTGCTGTACCTGGAGAGCTTCGGTAATCCGCGCAAGTTCTCCCGGCTGGCGCGCCGGGTGGCACGCGGCAAACCGATCGTCGCGGTGAGCAGTGGGCGCCTGGCGGCAGGTGCGGACATGGACCGCACGGTGGTCCGTGACCTCTTCGGCCAGGCCGGGATCATCCAGGTCGACTCCATCTCCGAGCTGTTCGACTGCGCCGCCCTGCTGGCCTGTCAGCCGCTTCCGAAGGGCCCCCGGGTCGCCGTGGTCGGCAACAGTGCCGCGCTGAACTGGCTGGCTATCGACGCCGCCCGCAGCGAAGGGCTGCACGTGTACCGGCCGGTGACCGCTGTCGACCGAGGTCCCGGCGCCCGCCCGACCGAGCGGGGCGTGCAAGGCACCCGGCCGATGGGCGTGCAGAATGCCTGGCCGGAGGGGCAGGTCGTGGACAGCGCCCGGCCGGCCGATCGGGAGTCGGGTCGTGCGGTGTCGGCCGAGCGAGGTGCGGACAATCCTCTGCGGATCGACCGGAATTCGGCACAAGTGTCCAAGCCAGACGCGGACCGAGCACGGCGAGCCGGCCGGGGGGCAGATCGTCGAGGGTCCGGGCGGGGAGCAGATCGTGTGCGGCGGACCGCACGGGATTCCGATCGTGCGGAGCAGGGTGCGGATCGTGTCGGCCGGACGGGGTGGGGCGCGCGAAGTGCTCGGCGCGCGGGCCGCGGCGCGGACAGTGCCGAACCTCCGCAGCGCGATGCCGGCATTGCCGGGCCCGTCGAGTTGGGCGTCGTCGATGTGGGCGTGGACGGGCCGGTGGACCTCGGACCCGAGGCGACGCCGGCCGACTTCAGGGAAGCGGTCCTCGCCGCGCTATGCAGCGAGGAGGTCGACGCGGTGATCGTTGTGGTCGCGCCCCCGGTTCCGGTGTCGATGGAGGGTTTCGGGGATGGGTTGCGGGCGGCCGCAGCGGCGGCGCCGGGCAAGCCGGTGCTCACCACGTTTGTCGCGGAATCGGGCATTCCGCGACAGCTGGCGGTGCGCACCACCGCGGGCGCACCCGCGCGCGGGTCCATCCCGTCCTATCCGGACCCGGAGCGTGCCGCGCGTGCGCTGGCCAGGGTCGACCGGTACGCGCGCTGGCGGGACCGGCCGATCTCGCCGGTGGTGCGCCCGCCGGGGATCGACACCGCGGCCGCGGCGGCCCTGGTGGAGGGCTGGTTGGCGGAATCGGGCGGACGGTGGCTCACCGATGAGGAGGCGGTGCTGCTGCTGCGCTGCTACGGGATCGACGTGGTCGAGTTCCGGGCGGTGCGCGATGCCGAACAGGCGGTCGCCGCGGCCGAGGAACTGGGCTATCCGGTCGCGGCCAAGGCGACCGGGGAGCTGTGGCGGCGCCGACCGGATCTGATCGGGGTGCGCTTGGACCTGTGGGGACCGGACGCGGTCCGTCAGGCCTACACCGACCTGGTGGAGATCTGCGGCGATCCGCTTCTGCACGTGCAGAAGATGGCGACCAAGGGGGTCGGCTGCGTGCTGCGTGTCACCGACGACCCCTCGTTCGGGTCGGTCATCCAATTCGGCCTTTCCGGCATGATCATCGACCTGCTCGGCGACCGTGCCTACCGCGCCCTGCCGCTGACCCAGGAGGAAGCGACCGCACTCATCGACGCACCACGCGCGGCACCGCTGCTGTCGGAAGGACCGGGCAGAGCGGGCGTCGACAAGGCAGCCCTCGCCGAACTGGCCCAACGCATTTCGGCCCTGTTCGACGACATCCCCCAGATGCGCGAACTCTCCTGTGACCCCGTGCTGGCCGCCTCGGCATCGGCGGAGATCATCTACGTCCGAGCCCGCATCGGCCCCGAACCCAGCCGCTTCGACACCGGCCCCCGCCGGCTGGCCTGAGGTGCGACAGTCCTGACCTGCTGTCGCGTGAGCCGCGGTCGCCCCGCCCAGGCGGCCGGTCCGGCCGGGGATCCGACGCGGCGCCGGGTGAACGAACAACGCCGACCGGCTCGCGACCCGGAGGGGAGGGGTTCGCGGTCGCCGGTCGGCGTTTCGGCAGACGACCCCGTGGGGCCGTCGAGATTTTGGATCAGCTGGCGTAGGCGCGCAAGCGGTCGGCGCGGTCGCCCTTGCGCAGCTTGGACATGACCTCGCGTTCGATCTGGCGGACGCGCTCACGGGACAGGCCGAACAGCTTGCCGATCTGGTCCAGGGTGCGCGGCTGGCCGTCGTCGAGACCGAAGCGCAGGCGGATGACCTGCTGTTCGCGCTCGTCGAGGGTGGCAAGGACGCTGCGCACGTCGTGGTGCAGCAGGCCCGCGATGACCGCGCTCTCGGCGGAGGTGGCCTCGGAGTCCTCGATGAAGTCGCCGAGCGGAGCTTCCTCGTCGTTGCCGACGGGCATGTCCAGGCTCACCGGGTCGCGGCTGTGGTCGAGCAGGTCGGCGATTTTCTCCACCGGGATGCCCGACTCGTTGGCGAGTTCGGCGTCGGTGGCCTCGCGGCCCAGCTGCTGGTGCAGTTCCCGCTTGATCCTGGCGAGCTTGTTCACCTGCTCTACCAGGTGCACGGGCAGCCGGATGGTGCGGCTCTGATCGGCCATGCCGCGGGTGATGGCCTGACGGATCCACCAGGTGGCATAGGTGGAGAACTTGAAGCCCTTGGCGTAGTCGAACTTCTCCATCGCGCGGATCAGCCCGAGGTTGCCCTCTTGGATGAGGTCCAGCAGCGGCATGCCGCGGCCGGTGTAGCGCTTGGCCAGGGATACGACCAGACGCAGGTTGGCCTCGAGCAGGTGCGAGCGGGCAGCGGAGCCCTCGCGGACCAGGATCGCCAGATCACGCTTGCGAGCCGCCGTCAACCGCTTACCGGTTGATAGCAGGTTCTGGGCATACAGGCCCGCCTCGATGCGCTTGGCCAGCTCGACCTCGTCGGCCGCCGTGAGCAGTGCCGTGCGTCCGATTCCGTTGAGGTACACGCGTACCAGATCGGCTGCGGGGCTCTGGGCGTCGATATCGGCCTCGCTGGGGCGCAAACGAGTGGTGGCGGGGCTTGTCATGACTTGCCTCCTGTCGGTGGTGTCTCATCCCGTTCAACGGACCCGACTTAGAGAAAGTTCCCGTTCCCGCGGTCGATAAACCGCTCTGAGCTGCTGGTTCCCACCCCAACGGCTGAGAAGTTCCTGAGAAGAGCGCCGTGGTCGCCAACTCGCCACCACCGGGCCGGTTCAGACGGGCCGCACCAATCCGTGGCGGACGAGTCCGGCCACCACGCCGAGTGCCTGGGCGGCGAATTCCGATGTGACCTGCTCGGCTCCGTCGGCGAGGGCGAGTAGTTCGATCAGTTCGTACAACGGCAGTCCGTCGGGCCGCATTCCCGCGACCAGGGCGACCGTCGACTCGTCCACCTCGTGCTGCCAGCGTGGTCCGTCGCCGCGATGAAGCCGGGACACCTGCTCGGTCCAGCCGAACTCGCCGGGCAGGTACACCCGTTCCAGCGCGGTCGCCGGGCTCGGCGCGAAACGGGATGTCCACGCGAGTTTTTCGTCGCCTGCCACCGCGCGCAGCCACGCCGACCGCGCGAAATACCCGGCCACCTCGCTGCCGAGCGGGTCGTCGAAACCGTGGGTGAGATCCTCGGCGAGAAGTTCGGTGGGGCCGTCGATCGCGCGCAGATAGACGAAGCCGAACCCGATGCCTTCGACGTCGGCGGTATCGAAGGCGTCGAGCCACCGTGCCGCCTGTTCCTGGGCGGCGGGGTCGCGGGGGTCAAGGCCCGCGTCGCGCAGCCAGGTGCCGACATAGAGGGCCGGATCGGCGACGTCGCGCTGCACGACCCACGCGTCGACACCGTGGGCGGGCAACCAGCTCGACACCCGTTGCCGCCAGTCCTCGCCGTCCACATGCACCCAGGCAGCGAGCATCGCCGCCGTGCCGCCGGGTGCCAGCAGCGCGGGCGCCTGCCCGATGACCAGTTCGCTGGCGCCGTCCAGGGCGAGCCCGGAGTCACGATAGGTGTGCTCGATGCGCGCCGGACCGACCACGAACGGCGGATTGGCAACGACCTGATCGAAACGCCGCCCGGCCACCGGCTCGAACCAGGACCCCTCGAGCAGCTCGATATCGAGTTCGTTGAGCGCCGCCGTGGCCTGTGCCAGCCACAAGGCCCGCGCGTTGACATCGGTCGCGGTGACCCGGCCCGCGTAACCGGCCGCGTGCACGGCCTGCACGCCACAGCCGGTGCCCAGATCCAATACGGTGCCGACGGGTTCGGCCGGTGTCGCGCGCAGCAGGGACAGTGACGCGTGCCCGACGCCGAGGACGTGATCGGAGGTGAGTGTGCGCCGCCGCATCGAATCGTCGAGATCGGACAGGATCCACCGCGTACCCGTGCCGACATCGAGCGGCCGCAGATCCAGTGCGGCCCTGACCTCGTCACCCTCGCGGGTGAGCAGACCCGCCGCCACCGCCGCGTCGATGCGCACCGGCGCCAGCGCGGCCGCGACCTCCCGCTCGGGCAACACATCGCCGAGCAGCAACAACCGCACCAGCGTGCCCAGGTCACCGGCCGCGCGCGCGGCCCGGCGCACCGGTACCGGCTCCGAACGGCTCAGCGCCGCATGCACATCCGGCCCCAACGCCTCCACCAGCGTGTCAGCGTCGTAACCGACCCGGATCAGCGCGGTACGCAGGTCCGGGCACAGCGCGGTGAGCAGGGAGTCGGTCATCGTCGGGTTCGTAGGCACGCGCCTACTCTGCCAGGACCGCGAGCACCGAGATCGACGCCGCCGCGTGTCGCCGCGCACACAGAGTCTCGAGTCGCTTGCGGCGACTCATGATCCCGCGGCTCGGCGCGGCGGGGACGGACAGCCGTTGGGTCGGATGGGCCCATCGACTGCGCTCGCGGTGGGTCGACTCCAGGCGGGGCCGACCGATTTTCGACTTGCGGTAGTCGGCATCGCTGGTGGCTCAGTCGGTGTGCATGTCGCGTCAGAGTCGATGTCTGCGCTGGCTCAACCGGCGGGCGCTTTGCGTCGGCCATGTCGTCGGGCTGTGGAGGTGGCAGCGGCGGCAAGGGCGGGGCTCAGCCGGTGTAAGGGTCTCTGGATGTCACGCAGTACAGGGCGTTTCCGGGGTCTCGTAGGACTATCCAGTGTTCGGCGTCGGTGACTCGGGTGGCGCCCAGGGATTCGTGCCAGGCGGCGGTGGCGGTGATGTTCGACGAGGCCAGGTCGGCGTGCGCGCCCGTGGGCCCGGGGTCGTCGAGACGCTGGAGCAGAAAGTGCAGTGGCTGGTCGGGGCCGCGGAGGCGGGAGAATTCCGGGCGGCGGCCGGGCTTGTGCGTCCAGTCGGTGAGTGCCTGCCAGAAGGCGGTATCGGCGTCGATGTCGGTGGGGGACAGGTCGAGACAGACCTGGTCGAGGCGGGTCACTGTGCCATCGGGTGCGGTCGATACCGTGACCGGTGCGGGCCCGAGACCCGATCGGTCGGCGGCCGGAGTGAGGCAGAACGTCTGTCCGGCAGGCGATTCCAGCACGGTGTAGTCGGGCAGCTCGGACATGAGGCGGGCGCCGAGCCCGGTCGCGGTCGCTACCGCCGAAGCGATGTCGTCGACGTCGAGGTCGAGATGGATGCCACCGTCGTCACCGACCGCTTGCATCTTGATCCACGCGGGTCCGGTGGCGGGCAGCAGCGTGACGAACTCGTCGTGCTCGCCGCGCGGCACCGACACTGTGGAATCGGTGACCTTCGCCCAGAACCGCGCACAGTCGGCGAACAGATCGACGGGCCGATCGAGAAACGCCCAGGTCCAGCGAATCATGCTGTCTCCCTTCCGCTATGCGGCACTCGCCGAGCGGTCGGCCGGTTCCGGTCGCACTGTCGGCTCCTGTCCGAACGGTAGGCGGCATGAGCGCCGCTGTCGACCAGGTTGCGCGAGCGGATCGCGATCGGCGCGGCCGGGAGAACCTTGCGTGCGAGGTGCGGGTGCGGCCGTCGACAGGCCCGCGCGCCCGTATTCGTTGGCGGGATATCGACGAAACGTGTCATACCGGCCACTAGTCCGTCCTTCGCCGATGCGGCACGCTGGCCGAGTGACCGATTTACGTGCGCCCCTGCCGCCTACCGGCGACGAACCGGCCGACAACCTCACTCGCACGCCGGCAGGCGGCACCGACGGACGCGGTCGACTCCATCCCGCGTGGATCGTGGCGGGCGTCGGGTTCGTGGCCCTGCTCGCCGCGGCCGCCTTCCGCTCGGTTCCCAGCGTCCTCATCGACCCGCTGCACACCGAATTCGGCTGGTCACACGCGACGATCTCCACCGCCATCTCGCTGAATATGCTGCTCTACGGCCTGATTTCGCCGTTCGCCGCCGCGCTGATGGACCGATTCGGCATCCGCAAGGTGGTGTGTTCGGCGCTGGTGCTGATCGCCGCGGGCAGCGGGCTGACGGTGTTCATGACCCAGGCGTGGCAGCTGGTGGCGTCGTGGGGACTGCTGGTCGGCATCGGCGTCGGGTCGATGTCCATGCCGTTCGTTGCCACCGTCACCGGACGCTGGTTCGTACAGAGTCGCGGCCTGGTCACCGGGGTGCTCACCGCCGCGGGCGCGACCGGGCAGCTGGTGTTCCTGCCACTGGTGTCGATGCTCGCCACCGAGCACGGCTGGCGATTGCCGTCGGTGATCGTGGCGGCGGTGGCACTGTCGGTGGTGCCGCTGGTGTGGTTGTTCGTGCGCGACTACCCCAGCGATGTCGGCGTACGGGCCTATGGGGCGCCCGCCGGTTCGGACGCGGGGGCGCGGGTGCCGATCGCCGGCGGCGCGAACCGGGCGCTGACGGTGTTGGCCTCGGCCGCGCGCAAGCCCGGATTCTGGCTGCTGGCAGGCGGATTCGCGATCTGTGGTGCCTCGACGAACGGCCTGGTCGGCACCCATTTCGTCACCGCCGCCCACGATCACGGGATGCCACCGACCACCGCGGCCGGACTGCTGGCACTGGTCGGGATCTTCGATGTGGCGGGCACGATCGCCTCGGGCTGGCTCTCCGACCGCGTCGACCCGCGCTACCTGCTGCTCGGCTACTACTCGCTGCGCGGCCTGTCGCTGCTGATCCTGCCGTCCCTGCTCGGCCCCCACACCCAGCCGAGTATGTGGGTGTTCATCGTGTTCTACGGCTTGGACTGGATCGCGACGGTCCCACCGACAGTGCTGCTGTGCCGCGAGCTCTTCGGCGCCGACGGCCCGATCGCGTTCGGCTGGGTCTTCGCCGCCCACCAGATCGGCGCCGCGATCGCCGCCACCGGCGCGGGCCTGATCCGTGACCTCCAGGGCTCCTACGACCTCGCGTGGTATGTCGCGGGTGCCCTCTGCGGCATCGCGGCCGTCATGTCGATGCTGGTTCGAAGACCGAAGACGGCTCGGTAGCTGACCGGCCGCCTTGGTCTGAACTGCGCGGAGGGCGGCGCCGGCCGCCTATTCCAGGGTCTTGTGGTGCCCGGATTCGAGGGCGATCTGATTGTTGCGGCCGTCCCAGCGGCTGGGTTCGTCCTTGGTGCGCGGCGGCCGATCGTTGGCGATCAGCACCGCGATCCACGGCAGTGGCACCGAGGCGGCGATGATCAGGATCGACAGCAGCGGGTTCTCGAACGCGCTGTAGGCGATCGCGGCCAGGATCAGGCAGGGGATCCGGAAGGCCATGATGAACGTGTAGCGGCGCACCCTGGCACGATGCTGCTCGTCGAGCGAGGGCGCGGCCTCGGTGATCAACACGGCATGTTCGGCGGGGGCGGGACGGAAGAACCCACGCGAGGGCTTGGGCTCGGTGGGCATGGTCACTTCCGGGTCCGGCTTCGGTTCGTCGGCGCCTGGGACATCGCCGTAGGACTGCATACCCCGAGTCTTCCACTCGGCGCCGTCGAGCGCACACGCGGCTGGTCAGCGGGGCGGGCGACGGATGCGGCATCATGGATGGCGTGAGTACAGACACTCTGGTACGCCCGGAAACCACGACCGACGAGACGACCAGCGACGACACCCCCAAATTCTTCCACTATGTGAAGAAGGACCGGATCGCCGAAAGTGCCGTGATGGGCACGATGGTCGTCGCCCTGTGCGGCGAGGTTTTCCCGGTGACGCGTTCGGCCAAGCCCGGCTCGCCCGTGTGCCCGGACTGCAAGAAGGTCTACGAGGGCTTGCGCAAGGACGGCGACTGAGCGCAGCGCTCGGTCGGTGCCGCCGGTGCCTCGGGTGAGGCGTCGGCGGTTTCGTCGTGCTCCTCGCCCTCCTCGTCGTCACCGCGCACCTGGCTGGTGATCCACTCCTTGACCTGCTCGATCCGGGTGGCCCGGGCAGGCCAGAACTCCTGAACGGCGGCGTTGAACTCCGCGCCGAGGATCACCGCGAAGCCGAGAAAGTACGTGAACAGCAGGAACGCGATCGGGGTGGCCAGCGCGCCGTAACTCACCCCGGTAGCGCTGATCCACGACAGATAGCGGCGCAACAGTTCGCTGGCCGCCAGGAAGAACACCCCCGCCACCAGCGCGCCGCCGAAGAGCCGATGCCACGGCAGCGACTTGTGCAGGGCCAGCTTGTATAGCGTGGTCAACCCGACCATCAGCAGCAGCCCGACGATCGGGTAGTAGAACGTGTCGATCAGCCGCAACCCCGGCTCCCGCCAAGCCTCGGGCAGCACCCGCCCGATCCTGGTCGGACCCAGCGCGATCACCGGCAAGATCAGCACCGCGGCCACCAGGAACTGCACATACAGCAGCAGCGCGAAGATCCGCTGCCAGATCGGGTGACGCGCGTCCTGCTGCCCGTGCGCCTCCACGATGGCGTCGACGAAGGTGGCCATCGCCGAGGATCCGGCCCACAGCGACAGCAAGAAACCCACCGACACCACCGCGCCGCGTCCCCGGCCGAGCACGTCGTCGACGGTCGGTTCGATCAGATCCGAGACCACCGACGGACTGAAGAACTCGCGGCTGAACGCGATGATCTTGCTCTCTACGATCTGTACGGTGTCGGGCCCGAACAATCCGCCCACATAGCCGAGGCTGCCGAGCAGGCCGAGCAGCAGCGGTGCCAGCGACAACGTCTGCCAGAACGCCGCGGCCGCGGACTTGGCGAAGATCGAGTTGTCCCAGCATTTGACCCCGACCCGGACCACCAACCGCCACGCCGTAGCCAGCCAGCGCACCCACGGCGCGTGATCGCTGCGACGTTGCGGAGCAGCCTGCGCGGCGACCGCTGGACGTGCGGGCGAGTCGCGGGGCGGGTGCGTGTGTGGCGGGTGCGCCGCGTCGGCAGCAGGGACCTGGTCGTTGCTCATCTCAGTGTCAAGCATCCCGCACGTTGGGGGTCCGTGTGGTGCGGGCCGGGCATCGTGTCGGCGGGTAACAGGTAAATGGCCGGTGACCACGGGTGCGGTTGTGATGCCTGTCGCCCACCCCGCGTCGGTTTGGCGACACGCCGCATCGGGCGGCTAGGGTCGTCTGCGTGACTGGGTCGGGTGGTGCCGCTACGGCGAAGCAAGTGGGGACACCAGGCGATTCTGCCGCGGGAGGTGCCCCCTCGGGTTCGTTGCGCGCCTGGCAGCGGCGCGCGCTGACGAAATACCTGGCCACCAAGCCGCGTGACTTCCTCGCGGTCGCGACACCCGGCGCCGGTAAGACCACCTTCGCGCTGCGGGTTGCCGCGGAGTTGCTGGCTGATCGCACGGTGGATCAGATCACCGTCGTCGCCCCGACCGAACACCTCAAGCACCAGTGGTCGGCCGCGGCCGCGCGCACCGGGATCCAGCTGGACTCGCGGTTCTCCAACTCCACCGGCGCGACCTCCGGCGACTATCACGGCGTCGTGGTGACCTATGCCCAGGTCGCCGCCCACCCGACGCGACATCGGGTGCGCACCGAGAACCGTCGCACGCTGGTGATCCTCGACGAGATCCACCACGCGGGTGACGCCAAGACCTGGGGTGAGGCGACCGAGGAGGCGTTCGGCGACGCGACACGCCGACTCGCGCTGACCGGAACCCCGTTCCGCAGTGACGATTCGAAGATCCCGTTCGTCACCTACGAGCCCGACGAAGGCGGTTTCCCGCGTTCGCGCGCGGATCACTCCTACGGCTATGCCGACGCGCTCGCCGATGGCGTCGTGCGTCCGGTGGTGTTCCTGGCCTACTCCGGCGACGCGCACTGGCGCGACAGCGCAGGCGAGGAACACACCGCCCGCCTCGGCGAACCACTCAGCGCCGAACACACCGCGCGGGCTTGGCGCACGGCCCTCGACCCTGCGGGCGACTGGATCTCGGCGGTGTTGCGCGCGGCGGACGTGCGCCTGCGACAGCTGCGCGCGTCCGGCATGCCCGACGCGGGCGGTCTGGTGATCGCCACCGATCAGGAACGGGCCCGCGACTACGCCGAACTGCTCGAACACATCTGCGGCGAGCGGCCCTCGGTGGTGCTGTCCGACGATCCGCAGTCCTCGCAGCGCATCGGTGAGTTCGGCAAGAGCACCCAGCCGTGGATGGTGGCGGTGCGCATGGTGTCCGAAGGTGTCGACGTGCCCAGGTTGGCCGTCGGGGTGTATGCCACCAGCGCGTCGACGCCGCTGTACTTCGCGCAGGCCATCGGCCGTTTCGTGCGTGCCCGCAAGCCGGGAGAGACCGCGAGCGTGTTCCTGCCGTCGGTGCCGGTGCTGCTCGACCTGGCCGCCCAGCTGGAGTTGCAGCGCGATCACGTTATCGGCAAGCCGCATCGGGAGAAGGACGGCCTCGACGACGAGCTGCTGATGGACGCGAACAAGGCCAAGGACGAGCCCGGTGAGGACGAGAAGTCCTTCGTCGCACTCGCCGCGGACGCCGAACTCGACCAGGTGATCTACGACGGATCCTCGTTCGGCACCGCCACGATCGCGGGCAGCGACGAGGAAGCCGATTACCTCGGCATCCCCGGCCTGCTCGACGCCGACCAGATGCGTGCCCTGCTCCGTGACCGGCAGACCCGTCAGCTCGCCGACCGCAGCGCCGCGCAGGAGTCCGCCCCTCACTCCGCGGCTGTCGCCGAACGCGTCGCCACCTCGGACAAACTGGGCGAGCTGCGCCGCGAACTCAACAGCCTGGTCGCGATGCACCACCACCGCACCGGCAAACCTCACGGCGTGATCCACGGCGAACTCCGGCGCGAATGTGGTGGTCCGCCAACGGCATTGGCGAGTGTCGATCAATTGGGCGAGCGCATCGCGGCCCTGCGTCGACTCTGAGGGGTCCCGCACGGGTTGTCGGGTGGGCCGTTACTCGGGGTCTCGGGGTGTAGTCCAGCAGATCGCCGATCGCGCGGCGTCGCCTAGCGTGTCGCGGCCGCGAGTACCTGCATGGCGCTGTCGACGGCGGCGCTCAGGTCGTTGTGGTCGACACCGTCTCTGGCCTGGATCGACAATCCGTAGAGCACAGTGCTGTACAGCATGGCGAGCGAAGCCGTGGCGGTATCGGGGGCGAGGTCACCGTCGGTGACGCCACGGTCGAGCCGGGCGCGGATGTCGGCCGTGGTGCGGCGGCGGGCTTCGACGAGGAACTCGCGGACCGCGGCGTTGCGGGTGGTGTAGGTCGCGCCGGCGAGGACCACCATGCAGCCGTCCGGCAGACCGGGATCGGTATAGGCGGTGATGTTGCCGCGCAGCATCGCCTCGATCGCGGCGTAGGCGGTGGGTTGCTCGCGCAGCGCCATGGCGGTGTGGGAACCCTCGCTGCGGCCGTAGAGCTCGACGGCGGTGCGGAACAGGGCTTGCTTGTCGCCGAAGGCGGCGTAGAGGCTGGGGGAGTTGATGCCCATGGCGGCGGTGAGGTCGCTCATCGAGGCGCCGTCGTAGCCGAGTTCCCAGAACACCTCCATCGCACGGCGCAGCGCGATCTCCCGGTCGAAGCCCCGGGGGCGCCCGCGTTCTGCCATGCGAAACCTTTCTGTGCCGATCGGTAAATATACCGCGGCGAGTGGGGGTCGCGGCGCCCGCCCGCTATTTCTGTGTCGATCGATAAGAAACTCTTGACGGCTGGGTGTGGATACGCTTGTCTATTTGTGTATCGACCACTACAAAATTGGAGCGAGCCTGATGACGAGCAGTACCACCGTGGCACTGGTGACCGGCGCGAGCCGTGGGATCGGCGCGGCCATCGCCCGCGCACTGGCCGCCGCGGGCACCGATGTGGCGTTCACCTACCAGCGCGACGAGGAAGCCGCGAAGGCGGTTGCCGCCGACATCGAGGCGCTGGGCAGGCGGGCACTGCCGATCAGGGCCGACAGTGCCGATGCCGCACAGGTCGTCGCCGCCGTCGAGCAGACCGCGCGCGAACTGGGTGGCCTCGATGTGCTGGTGAACAACGCGGGCATCTTCCCGGCCAAGCCCTACGCGGAGTTCACCCTCGACGAGATCGACCGCGCGCTGAACATCCACGCACGCGCCGCCTTCGTCGCGGGCCAGGCCGCCCTGCCGCACCTCGGCGAGGGCGGCCGGATCATCTCCATCGGCTCCAACCTGTCCGAACGCGCACTCTTCGGCGGGCTGTCGCTGTACAACCTGAGCAAGTCGGCCCTCAACGGATTCACCAAAGCCCTTGCGCGCGAACTGGGTCCGCGCGGAATCACCGTCAACCTCGTCCAGCCGGGCCCCACCGACACCGACATGAACCCGGCCGGCAGCGACCACGCCTCGACGCAACGAGAGTTCAACGCCCTCGGCCGGTTCGGTACCGCCGCCGACGTCGCCGACCTGGTCACCTTCCTCGCGGGACCGTCCGGCCGATCGATCACCGGCGCGATCCTCACGGTGGACGGCGGCACGAACGCCTGAGAAGGGTCGATGGGCACATCACCGTGTTGCTCCCGCACCGGCAGGCTCGGGATGTCCGGTGCCGGCGTCGTGTTCGGAAGAGCCGCGTCGCCTGCGGCTCTTCCGGCCGTTGATTCCCCGAAGGCTCAGGAGGCGGGCTCGAAGAACTGGGTCGGGTCGAGAGCGTTGAAGCTGGTCCAGCGCGGTTCCTGGGCGGGGAGGCCGGAGTCGGTGGTGGCCTCGAAGTAGCCCTGCAATTCCAATGCCAGGCGCGGATTCTCGTCGACCTTGCGGGCGATCGTGTACAGCGTCGCGAATACGTGCACGCAGCGCGCGGTCCGTGCCGAGCAGGAGCAATCGGTACTCACCAGGCTCGGCGCGGGGGAGTGACCCGCGTCGAGCAGGGCCCGGTGCATCTCGTCGGTGAGGACGGTCGGGTCGGTGATCGTGTGACCGATCGCGGTCACCGCCGCCCGCGACAGCGGTGCCACCTCGACGTGCGCGATCGAGGCCTGACCGCCGCGATGCAGGTGCGCGCGCACGGTGCGCCCCTGCATCTCGATGCCGACACCGTCGTTGCGGGCGATGCTGCGGGCCCGGGGCAGCAGTGGTTCCGGGCGGGTCTGGCGCAGCGGTTCAGCCAGCCGGACCCAGTCCATTCCCCATGGGGTGTAACCGAATTCGTTGTCGGCCATCAGTTCTCTCGCTTCCGGCGCAGGATGTCGACGAGGGCGTCGTCATCGAGTCGGGCCAGTTCGGCGATGCCCGCGGTATCGGACAGGTCCGTGAGCGCGGACTTGCGGGTGTGCATCGCCGCGATGTGTTCCTCCACCGTCGTGGCGCTGGTGAGGGTGGTGACGGTGACGGTGCGGGTCTGCCCGATCCGGTGCGCCCGGTCCGAGGCCTGCGCCTCCACCGCCGGATTCCACCAGCGATCGAAATGAATCACGTCGGCCGCGCGGGTGAGGGTGAGTCCGGTGCCGGCCGCGCGCAAGCTCAGGATCAGTACCGGCGGCCCGTCCGGCGCCTGGAAGCGGGTGACGAGGTCGCCGCGCTGGGTGGCGTCGAGCCCGCCGTGGAAGAACGGCGCCTCGACGCCGAACTGCTCGGCCAGGTGCCGCACCAGCAGGTCGCCGGTCTTGCGGTACTGGGTGAAGATCAGCGTGGGATCACCGGTGTCGAGGTTGGTGGCCACGATGTCGGTGCACAGGTCGAGTTTGCCGGAGCGGCCCGCGAGTTCGCCCAGGTCGCGTGAGACCAGTCCGGGGTGGTTGCACACCTGCTTGAGGTGGGTGAGTGCGGCCAGTACCCGTCCCTGTCGTTCCAGACCCGAGCCGAATCCCTCGTCGAGGGCCTCGGCGAGCACCGCGTCGTACACCCGTTCCTGCTCGGCGGTGAGATCGCACAGCAGATCACTGTGGATCTTCGCGGGCAGCGACGCGGCCACCTGAAGCTTCTTGCGTCCCAGGACAACCGGCTCGACAGCATCGCGCAGCCGGGCCGCCGCCGTGGCCGAACCCTCCTCGATCGGCCGGACGAACCTGCGCCGGAACTGTGTTCGATGCGCGAACAGTCGCGGCACGGTGAGGTTGAGCAGCGCGAACAGTTCGTCGAGGTGGTTCTCGACCGGTGTGCCGGTCAGCGCGACCTTCGCGTCGGCGGTCAACGCGCGCGCCGCCCGCGACACCTGGGTGCGCGGATTCTTCAGCGCCTGCGCCTCGTCGAACACCGCGGTCGCCCACTGCTCACCGGTCAGCGCCGCCCCGTGCAGCCGCACGGTCGGATACCCGGTCACGACGACCGTCCCCGCTCCCGCCGACACCGCACCGCCACGCCACGGCACCGGCGTCAACCCCGGCGCGAACCGTTCGATCTCGTGCACCCAGTTCCCGACCAGCGAGGTCGGGCAGACTACCAGCTGCGGCCCGTCGGCGCGCCCCTGGAGGAACCCGATCGTCTGCACCGTCTTACCGAGGCCCATCTCGTCGGCCAGCACGGCTCCGCCGTACGCCGAAACGGTCTCGCGCAACCACCCCACCCCACGCACCTGATATGGCCGCAGCGTGGCATCGAGGACCCCCGCGAGCTCCCCGTCCAGCGCCTGTGTCTCGCGCAACACCCGCGCCGCCCGCTCGGCGGAGATGATCGCGGTGCCGACCGCGTCGGGAACCGCGTGCGCGGCAGCGGGCAACTGGGCGATGGCCTCGGACGCGTCGGCGCCCCGCGTGCCCGCCGTCGCGGACAGCGGCTCGACAGCCAGCAGCGTGCGCCAGGCCAGCGCGGACGCGGCGAGGTCATCGATGGTCACGCCGGTGAGCTCGGCGGGCGTCACCACAGCGGTCGCCACCTCGACGGGCTCGATCGCGCCACGCTCGCCGACGGGCAACGCGAGGGTCAGCGTCTCGGGGTCGCCGACACCGGCGGGAGCGGGGCCGACGTCGTGCCCGGTCCACGTCCACAGGGCGAACAGATGACGGTCGGGGAGGTAGGTGGCCTGAGTGGCGGGCAGAGCGTTCTCCTCTGATCGGGCAGCACGAACAACCGAACAACGTACACTGTACTGAGTTTGTTCCCGAATGCTCGAACACGTTCCGGAGAGGACGGCTCCGTGCCCGCCGACGAGGACGCGAAATCCACCGCACAGGCCACCCGGATCATCGAATTGCTGTGGCGCCACGCCCTGCCGTCCACGCCGGGGGCGCGCGGCCCGAAACCCGGCCTCACCGTCGACGACGTGGTCTCGGCGGGCATCGCCCTGGCCGACCGCGACGGTATCGACAAGCTGACGATCCGGGCGGTCGCCGCGGAACTGGGCCTGCGCGCGATGAGCCTCTACACCTACGTCCCCAGCAAGGACGCCCTGATCGTGCTCATGGTCGACGCCGTCGCCGCCGCGGACACCCCGATCCCGGCCGACCTGCCGGTCCGGGAACGCATGATCGCCATCGCCACCCAGATCAGGGCCGAACTGATCGAGCACCCCTGGCTCCTGGAAGTGTCCCCGTGGCGCCAGGTGCTCGGCCCGGCCAGGATGCGCCGCTACGAACGTCAACTGGCCGCGATCGATGGCATCGGCCTGGGCGATCTGGCCATGGACCGCGCGATCGCGGTTCTCACCGACTTCGCCACCGGCAATGCCCGCCTCGCCGTCGCGGCCGCGGGCGCCGCCGCGCAGCTGAGCGACGCGCAATGGTGGGAGGTCAACGGCCCCCTGCTGGCCCGGGTGATGCCCGTCGGCGAGTTCCCGCTGGCCGGGCGGGTCGGCGCTGCCGTCGGCGAGCACTACCAGGCCCCCGCCGACCCGGACGGTGCGTTCGACTACGGGGTGGCCACTCTGGTCGACGGCCTGCTCGCTGACCTCTGATGGGCGCAGACGCGACAGCGTTTCTCGGCTGCGCACGGTCGCAGCGACGGCGCAGGTACGCCTGACTGGTGGCGATACCCGGATACAGCGACAGCGGGCGCCCTGTCCGGGTCGCCCGCTGTCGGGAGTTTTCGGTTGTCAGATGTGGTTGTTCCGGACGCGAGGAGTGGTCAGATCGCGGGAGCTTCGTCCGTGTTGATCACGGCTTCGAGTTCGCGCAAGCGGTCCATGTGTTCATTCGCGTGGTGCTGGCAGAAGAGCAACTCGCCACCCGCGGGAAGCACGGCACGCACTCGGGCAGCCGCCCCGCAACGATCGCAACGATCAATCGCGGTCAGTGGGGTGCTGGTCAGGGTTCCTGGCATGACTCCTCCGTCCCGGCTCCCGGCGCTGCGTGGCCGTTCGCCTAGGTGTGGGCCTCGTGGTCACTCCACGCGGCTCGCGTCCGCTACTTCCCAGCAGTGGTACGACTACTCTGTCAGACGTTCGGGGTTCAGGCTTTGTTCCCGGAAGTGAATCTTTGTGTTTTCGATAACAGACCTGCGGTTTCGCTGAAAGCGAACACCCGCCGGTCGTCGGATTCGAGCACCCACCGATCACCCGCGAAGCGCTGATACCACCTCCCACTCGATCCCGATACTCATCGATATGTCGCTCGCTGCGGTGTTGCTCGCTGCGCACGGGGCGCACCACCGAACCGGGCCGATCATGTCGACCTGTGACAGGGTCTTGACCGTCCGAACCTGTTGTCTACCCGGAGATTACCCGTGACATCCGACACTCACACGCTTGTTCACCTGTGTTCTTCCCAAGAATGGGAACAAGCCCGCAGCGCGGGCGAACGCAGGCCGCCGTCACTGGCCGACGCAGGCTTCGTCCATCTGTCCACCCCCGAGCAGGTCCACCTGCCCGCCAATCGGCTCTTCGCCGGGCGCGCCGACATGGTCGTGCTGTGGCTGGACCCGACGGCGTTCACCGGCGAGGTGAAGTGGGAGCCGGGCGTGCCGAGCGACCCGTCGTCGATGCTCTTCCCGCATCTCTACGCCCCGCTGCCGGTCGCCGCGGTGCTCGCCGCACAGCCGTACCTGCCCGGCCCCGACGGCGTGTTCACCACACCGCGCCGGGACGGAGTGGCGTAGACCACAATCGACGCTGGGCGCGGCTACTGTTGACGATGTGAACGTCGACGTCACAGCGCTACCGGGCATCGGAGTGCGGAAGGATTTCGAGGTCAGGTCGGGGCGCCGCGTCGGGGTGGTCGCCCACCGCGACGGTGACATCGATCTGATCGTGTCCAAACCCGACGACCCGGACGCCATCGCGGCGCAGGTGCCGCTGTCCACCGACGAGGCGTCGGTGCTGGCGAACCTGCTCGGGGCGCCGCAGCTGGTCGCCAAACTCAACGACGACCATCGCGATCTGCCGGGCATCACCACCCGCCAGCTCGCCATCGTCGACGAATCACCCTATGCGGGACGAACGCTCGGCGAGACCGGCATGCGCACCCGCACCAAGACCTCGATCGTCGCGGTGATGCGCGCCGGTCAGCTCCACCCGTCACCCGGCCCGGACTTCACCTTCACCGAGGGTGATCTGCTCGTGGTCGTCGGCACCCCGGACGGCCTGGAAGCGGCCGCGAAGATTCTCATGCACGGCTGAGCGCCGTGACCTCGCAGGCCTTGGCGCTGCTCGAGCTCGGCGTGATCTTGTTCGCGCTGGGGATCTGCGGGCGAGTGGCCGGCCGGTTCGGGATGTCACCGATTCCGCTGTACCTGCTCGGCGGGCTGGCGTTCGGTCGCGGCGGGTTCTTCGAACTCGACGCCGCCACCGAGTTCGGGCACATAGCGAGCGAGATCGGCGTCGTGCTGCTGCTGTTGCTGCTCGGGCTCGAGTACACCGCCCCCGAGCTGATGACCGGCCTGCGGCGCTCCTGGGCGGCCGGAGTGCTCGACCTGGTGGCCAACGCGCTCCCCGGCGTCGCGGTGGCGCTGATCCTGGGCTGGGGTGTGCTCGGTGCCGTCGTGCTCGGCGGGGTCACCTACATCTCGTCATCGGGGATCGTGGCCAAGGTACTCGACGATCTGGGCCGCCTCGGTAACCGCGAGACCCCGGTGGTGCTGTCGATCCTGGTGCTCGAAGACCTCGCGATGGCGGTGTACCTGCCGATCCTGACCATGATGCTGGCGGGGCTGAGCCTGCTGAACGGACTGATCTCCCTCGCGATCGCGCTCGCGACCATCACGGTGGTGCTCGTGGTCGCGCTGCGTTTCGGGCGGGTGGTCTCGGCGGTACTCGACAGCGCCGATCGCGAAGTGTTCCTGCTCCAGCTGCTCGGTGCCGCACTGCTCGTGGCCGGTGTGGCCTCGGCGCTCAATGTCTCGGCAGCGGTCGGCGCGTTCCTGCTCGGCATCGCCATCTCGGGATCCACCGCGCACGAGGCGGCGAAACTGCTGGAGCCGCTGCGCGATCTGTTCGCCGCGATCTTCTTCGTCGCGTTCGGCCTGTCGATCGACCCGGCCGCGATCCCGCCGGTATTCGGCTGGGCGGTGGCGTTGGCGGTGGTGACCACCGGCACCAAGATCGCGGTGGGCTGGTGGGCGGCGAGCAAGCAGGGAATCCGGCGGATGGGTCGCGCGCGGGCGGGCGCGGCGCTGGTGGCGCGCGGCGAATTCTCCATTGTCATCGCCGGATTGGCGGTCGCCTACGGCAAGGCCGACGTGAAACTGGCCGCGCTGGCCTCGGCCTATGTGCTGCTGATGGCGATCCTCGGGCCGATCGCGGCGCGCGTGGTCGAGCCGGTGGTCGAATTCGTCAGGCGCCGTTCGGATGTCACGACGAGCTGATCAGTCGACGACGCGACGCGGCCAAGCGCCTGCACCGTCGTAACTCAGTTCCTCGGTGCGGTACTGCTGCTGCGGCGCCGGCGCGAACTGCGCGACCGGCGGTGTGCGCCTGACCGGTCGTGGCCGCGGACGATGCCGCGAGGTGAGCCACATGCGCGGTAGCGCTTCCTCGTTCTCGATCTCGGTGAGGCTCACACTGATCAACACGAGCATCGTGACGATGCTGCTCACCCCGATCAGCGGAGCCAGCAGATCCATCGCCTCGGCGCCCGTCGCGGGCGCGGTCTGCTGCCCGGTGTGCGCGTGCATCGACGCCATCGCGGTGTAGTGCATGCCGCACACGGCCACGCCCATGATCAGCGCCGCCCCCACGGTGGCGAGAAAACCCTTGACGCGCAACGTGAACCACAGCGCCACGACCGAAGCCACCACCGCGATCACCATCGACAGTGCCACGATCGCCGGGTCGTATTTCACGGTCGCGCTGGACTTCATCGCGTACATGCCGGTGTAGTGCATGGTCCCGACACCGAGGCCGGTGATGGTGCCACCGAGGAGCAACGAGCGCAGGGTCGGCTGCGGCTTGTTCACCATGAACAGCCCGATCCCGACCACCGCCATCGCGGTGATCGCGCTGCACAGCGTCAACGGGATGTGGTAGCGAATGTCGGCGCCGCGGATGGTGAAGCCGAGCATGGCGATGAAATGCATGACCCAGATGCCGGTTCCGCCGATCGCGATCGCGGCACCGATCAGCCAGGCGACCCGTCCCTCGTCGGCATTGCGACCCCGAGCCGCGCACTGGAGCCCGAGCAGACAGCCCGTGACAGACATGAAGTAGGCGAGAACAGGGGTGATCCAGCCGTAGCTGAAGTGATAAATGTCGAGCACGCGCGAAAAACCCTCAATGCCGATACCGCAGACTCGAGGCGGTAGAACGAAAAGCTGAACGTGACGATACGGTGAAGATCGCCAATCCGTTTCCTACACAGTGCAATCCACTTGTGTGGGGTTGATCACGAAACGATTACCCCGTCGGTGAATTGGATAAAACAGACCGCTGGGAATGTAGCGATCGAAACGAAAACGAGGCCCGTACCACCGATTCGGTGGTACGGGCCTCGTTTCGTAGAACTATTAGTCGAGGTAGTCGCGCAGAACCTGCGAACGGCTCGGGTGGCGCAGCTTGCTCATCGTCTTCGACTCGATCTGGCGGATGCGCTCACGCGTGACGCCGTAGACCTGGCCGATCTCGTCGAGGGTGCGCGGCTGACCGTCGGTGAGGCCGAAGCGCAACCGCACCACGCCCGCTTCACGCTCGGACAGCGTCTCCAGCACCGACTGCAGCTGATCCTGCAGCAGGGTGAAGCTCACCGCGTCGACCGCGACGACCGCCTCGGAATCCTCGATGAAGTCACCGAGCTGGCTGTCGCCCTCGTCGCCGATGGTCTGGTCCAGCGAGATGGGCTCACGCGCGTACTGCTGGATCTCCAGCACCTTCTCCGGCGTGATGTCCATTTCCTTGGCGAGCTCCTCCGGCGTGGGCTCACGGCCCAGGTCCTGGAGCAGCTCGCGCTGGATGCGGCCGAGCTTGTTGATCACTTCGACCATGTGCACCGGGATACGGATGGTGCGGGCCTGATCGGCCATGGCGCGGGTGATGGCCTGACGGATCCACCACGTCGCGTAGGTCGAGAACTTGTAACCCTTGGTGTAGTCGAACTTCTCGACCGCGCGGATCAGACCGAGGTTGCCCTCCTGGATGAGATCCAGGAACGCCATGCCGCGACCGGTGTAGCGCTTGGCCAGCGAGACCACCAGGCGCAGGTTGGCCTCGAGCAGGTGGTTCTTGGCCCGGTTGCCATCGCGCACGATCCAGTTGAAGTCGCGGCGTGTCGTCACCGAGAGTTTCTCGCCCGCCTCGGCGAACTCGCGCATCTTCTCCGCGGCGAACAGGCCGGCCTCGATCCGCTTGGCGAGTTCGACCTCCTCTTCCGCGTTGAGCAGCGCGACCTTGCCGATCTGCTTGAGGTAGGCGCGCACCGAGTCGGCGGAGGCGGTGAGCTCGGCGTCCTTGCGTGCTTGACGCAGCGCTTCGGACTCCTCCTCGTCCCAGACGAAATCGCCGGAAGCCTTGTCTTTCTCGGACGGCTCCGCGGTCTCGGCGACCTCGGCCGTTTCCTCGGCGACGTCTTCGACGACGACTTCCTCGCCGACGAGTTCGTCCTCGGCGACTTCGAGATCACCGAGATCGTCGACGTCGACCGACTCGTCGTCGAGCTGCTCCTCTCCGCCCTCGCCCGAGGTCGCCTTCTTCGCGGCGGTCTTCTTGGCCGGAGCCTTCTTGGCGGCAGCCTTCTTCGCCGGCGCCTTCTTGGCTACGGCCTTCTTCGCCGGGGCCTTTTTGGCGGCGGCCTTTTTGGCCGGCGCTTTCTTGGCCGGGGTTACGGCGTCGTCGGCATCGGCGTCGGAGGCCGAGTCGGCGGTCTGACGGGTATTCGTGGCTACCACGTACGCCCTTTCGTGACGGTCTCGTGCGGCGTCACGCCAGAGTGGTTTTCCGGCGGAGCGGTCGGTCGGGTTGCACCGGCGATGCGTCGGCCGGGGGAAGTCGGCGCTCGTTCACCGACCTTCTCGCGACCGGCCGCGGCCGGAAGGTTTCACCGGCTCACCGCCGGACGTGTTCCATTGTAACGATCCAACCAGGGTACTGATGGCACGATGCCACCCAGGCGTTGCGTCACCCGCCGCGCCGGGCTACGGCGCGATGCCCGCATCGATGGCCATCGCCGCGCCGACGATACCCGCGGTGTTCTTCAACACGGCCGCAATCACGGGAGTTCGGTTGGTGAGCAAGGGAATCCACAGTTCGTGATCACGGCTGATGCCGCCGCCCGCCACGATCACCTTCGGCCAGAACAGATCCTCGATATGGCGCAACACGCGACTCACCCGCTGCGCCCACTCGGGGTAGGTGAGGTCCTCGTTGTCCTTGACCGAGGCCGCGGCCAGATCCTCGGCGTCGACGCCCTCGATCTCGAGATGGCCGAGTTCGGAGTTGGGCACCAGCACGCCGTTGTAGAGCAGCGCGGAGCCGATGCCGGTGCCGAAGGTGAGCAGCAGCGTCAGCCCGTCGAGGTCGCGAGCCGCGCCGTAGGAGTCCTCGGCCAGGCCCGCGGCGTCGGCGTCGTTGAGCACGGTGACGGCTCGCCCACCCAGTGCCTCGGCGAACAACGCGCGGGCATCGGTGCCGATCCAGGCCTGGTCGATGTTGGCCGCCGTTCTAGCGTGGCCGTCGAGCACCACGCACGGCATGGTGATGCCGACCGGACCTTCCCATCCCGCCTGCGCGACCAGTTGCGCGACCGCCGCCGCGACGGCAGCGGGCGTTGACGGCTGCGGTGTCGCGATCTTGATGCGGTCATGGGTGAGCAGGCCGGTGGCCAGATCGACCTCGGCGCCCTTCACGCCGCTGCCGCCGATATCGATCCCGAATGCGTGCCCCCGAGTGGACATGGTTCAACCCCTTGCTGACGCGGTCGATGTGCCTGACAGGCACCAGGATGGAGAGTAGCGGTAGTCACCTCCCGCGCGACGCGCCACGACATGTGATGCGATGGAGAGGTGCCCGAATACACCGAGCCCGCGACCCCGACAGCCCCCAGCACCTCCGCCGATTACGAGCAGTTGCGGCGCCTTGCCGTCGAGCTCGCCGAAGCGGCCGCCGCGCATGTGCGCGCCCGCAGGCCCGAGGTGTTCGCCGACGGCGGACCCGTGGCGGGCGCCGTGGCCACCAAGGGACACGTCACCGATCCGGTCACGATTGTCGACACCGAATCCGAACAGCTGATCCGCTGGCTGCTCGCCGAGCACAGGCCCGGCGACGCGATTCTGGGGGAGGAGGGTGGCGGCGATGTCGGCGCCACCGCGCCGGGCACCGTCACCTGGGTCGTCGACCCGATCGACGGCACCGTGAATTTCCTCTACGGGCTCCCCGGCTACGCCGTCTCGGTGGGTGCGGTGGTCGATGGCAAGCCCGTGGCGGGCGCCGTGGTCGACGTGGCCGCCGCGACCACCTACAGCGCCGCACTGGGCGCTGGATCGCACGCTGTGCGCCCGGACGGCACCCGCGTGACACTTCGGTGCAGTAGCGAGGATTCGCTCTCGGTGGCCCTGGTAGCCACCGGCTTCGCCTACGGCAGCGCGCGCCGTGCCCGCCAGGCACAGCTGCTCACCGAGATCCTCCCGCGGATTCGCGACATCCGCCGCCTCGGCGCGGCCGCCATGGACCTGTGCCATGTCGCCTCGGGCAGGCTCGAGGCCTACTACGAACACGGCCTCAATGCCTGGGACTGGGCCGCGGGCGCCCTCATCGCCGCCGAAGCGGGCGCGGTCGTCCACGTCCCCCCGGTCACCGTCGGCGGCGCCGCGGGCGAACTCACGGTCGTAGCCGCCCCCGGCATCGCGAAGGACCTCAACGAGCTACTCGACCGTGTCGGCGCGCCGACAGCCCTACCGGACTAGCTCAGCACTTGACTTCGCGCGCGGCGTCGACGAGTTCCGGATCGATCGAGGACGAGCTCGCTCCCGGGGCCAGGTTCTTCAGCGACCGGAGCACCGCCTCGGCGTCGGCACCGGGGCGCAGCGACTCGCCGAACGCGTGCCCGAGGACCAGATCGACGGTGTCGTCGGTGCGCGGGTCCTCGATCAGCTCGGCGCAGGGCGCGATCAGCTGCACCGAGGCGGCCGCCGGTCGACCGTTCACGCCGAACCGGATCTGACCGGTGCAGGTGAGGTCGCCGCTGACATAGACCGGATCGTTACCGACCTGTGTCCCCGGCGCGCCGGCGAAGCCGAGATCGGCCAGCGCCGAGGCGATGTTGCCCGCCTGGCCGCTCTTGCCGTTGGCGTTGAACACCCGCACCCTGGACTCCGACAGGGCCGCCGGGTCGACCTCCGCGAGCCGCGTCGGACCCACTCGGGTGCCCACTGCCGCGGGCTTCGGTGCGTTGGTGGCCGTCGGCGTGCTCGGCGCGTTGCACGCCATCGGTTCGTTGCTGTCGTCACGAGTTCGGAACGCCGTGATCCAGACGAACAGGCTCACCAGAGCCAGCACGAGGACGAGCGCGAGCCAGAGCTCGGGCCGCCGCCGCGGAAAGGGTTTGCCGTCGCGATCAGTCGCGCTGCCTTCGGTGATCAGTGAAACCACGCGCTCACTCTACGAGTCCCACGGCGGTGCGCGAGTCCGGGAGGTCTCGGCGAGTTTCCCGGCAGGTGACGATTCGTCGTCGGTTTCGGCTCGGCGCGGGTTTGATTGCGACTTTCGCCCATTGGTCCGCTATTGTCTGGCCGCCCAGATCGAATATTTACCGGTGAAACGGTGGTCGGTCGCGGGAACAACAAGGGCATGTCCTGCGTTTACCGAACGCTGTCGGAATAGATCGCTGGCCGATCGAACCTGATAGACCACCGGTGCACGTGTGAGGTGCACCACCGGCGGGGCGGTACGAATGCCGGACCCCTGCGGGGTTACGGCAATCGACTGATCCGGGATATACGGAGTAAGGACTGAGGGGAAGACGACATGGCAACCGACTATGACGCACCGCGGCGCACCGAATCCGACGAGGTGTCGGAGGATTCGCTCGAGGAGCTGAAGGCGCGCCGCAACGAGGCGCAGTCCGCCGTCGTGGACATCGACGAATCCGATACAGCGGAATCGTTCGAGCTTCCCGGCGCGGATTTGTCCGACGAGGTACTCAGCGTTCGGGTGGTCCCGAAGCAGGCTGACGAGTTCACCTGCTCGAGCTGTTTCCTCGTGCATCACCGCAGCCGACTGGCCACCGAGAAGGGTGGCCAGCTGATCTGCATGGACTGCGCGCTCTGAAGCAGGGCAGTGCGCATCACTATGTGGCCAGCTGATCTGCATGGACTGCGCGCTCTGAAGCAGAGCAGTGCGCATCACTATGTGGCCAGCTGATCTGCATGGACTGCGCACTCTGATCCAGTACGGATCAGCGAGGAAGGGTCAGCCCGCGCTCGGGAGTCCGAGCGCGGTCAAGACCCGGTCCGGCCTCCGCGTACTGACCAACCAGTACGGCGTCGGATCGTCCGGGTCGTCCAGCACCAGCAATGCCATCGTGCCGATCCAGGCCCGATGCTGCACATAGGCGGCGGGGTCGAGTTGTCGGCCCAGCGCCGCGCTCTTGGCCGTCGGCGCGACGGCCACGGCACGCGCGACGAAGCTCACCGGCAGGTGGGCACGGTCGACGCGCAGCTCCGCCGTACCATCGTCGGCCACGGTGACCTCCAGGCGATGCCTGCTCATCCACAACAGAATCCAGACCGGGACCGGCGCCAGCAGCACATACGGCAGCCAAGCCCGTAGCCCCGGCGCACCCATGTGGATCTCGGCCGCGAGCAGGCCCGCGATCGCGAAGCCGACCGGCCACCACCACAGGGGCACCCACAGGCGCTCGGAGTAGGGCGACGGACCCTGCGCGCTCGGCGC
Organism: Nocardia sp. IBHARD005; assembly: GCF_052814245.1. Lineage (NCBI taxonomy): Bacteria > Bacillati > Actinomycetota > Actinomycetes > Mycobacteriales > Nocardiaceae > Nocardia > Nocardia sp. IBHARD005. Next base: position 5,536,290 of record NZ_CP199935.1, on the reverse strand, counting down.
GCGGTGGTCGGTGTCTGCGGTCGCGGTCGTCGGGGAATGGGGCTGGTCGGGCACCCCTCAACACTAGGTCACCGCACCAGGGCTGCGACGAGAAGGTCCGGCCTGGACCGCGTAGTCTCGACCGATGTGAACGCACTTGCACCGATTCCGCTGCGGCGGCTCGATCCCGGCATCCCTGTGCCGACGCGTGCCCATCCGGGTGACGCGGGCGTCGACCTCTGTACCACCGAGGATGTGATCATCGAACCGGGCGAGCGGGTGCTGGTCGGCACCGGGATCGCGATCGCGTTGCCGATGGGCACGGTCGGCTTGATCCATCCCCGCTCGGGCTTGGCCGCGAAGGCCGGTCTGTCGGTGGTCAATACGCCCGGCACGGTCGACGCGGGCTACCGCGGTGAGATCAAGGTGTGCCTGATCAACCACGACCCGCGCACCGCCATCGAGCTGCGACGCGGTGACCGCATCGCGCAGTTGCTGGTGCAGCGGGTCGAGTTGGTCGATTTCGCCGAGGTCGACGATCTCGACGACACCGCCCGCGGCACCGGCGGATACGGGTCCAGCGGCGGGCACGCCAGCCTGGCCGGCAAGGAGGCGTGATGGGTCTGTTCGGAAAGAAGAAGCGCGCGCGCGACGACGAGGCCGACTACGTCGAGTACGACGAGGTCGAGTACGACGAGGTCGAGTACGACGAGGTCGAGTACGACCTGGACGCGGACTCCGACGAGTACGACACCGACGAGTTCCAGCGCCCCGACTTCGCGCGCCTCGACTTCGACGACGCGCCGACCGATGAGCGCATCTACGGCAACTTCGACCACGCCCCCGATGCCGCCGCGGGCCCCTACGACATCAGCGAGGTCTCCGACGAAGCGATCTCGCGGCGCCTGGACCTGGGTTCGGTGCTCATTCCGGTGCCCCAGGGCGGGCAGTTGCAGGTGGAGATGAGCCCCGACGGCACCCCGCAGGCGGTGCACCTGGCGACCGAGCACGGCAGGCTCACCGTCGCCGCCTACGCAGCGCCGAAGTCGGCGGGCCAGTGGCGCACGGTCGCCGCGGATCTGGCCGAGTCGCTGCGCGGTGACGGCGCGAGCGTGGCGGTCGAGAAGGGCCCGTGGGGCCGTGAGGTCAAGGCGATCACCGAGGGCGCCGACCTGCGCTTCATCGGCGTCGACGGCCCGCGCTGGATGATCCGCCTGGTCGCCGCTGGTCCCAAGGGCGCCGTCGACGACCGTAGCCCGCTGATCACCGCGGCCCGCGCGGTCCTGGCCGACGCCGTGGTCCGCCGCGGCACCGACCCTCTGCCCGTACGCGACCCGCTCCCGGTGGTCCTGCCGCAGGAACTGGCCGAACAGCTGGCCGCCGCCCACCAGCAGCAGGTCCAGGCCCAGCAGGACGCCCTCGAGGCACAAGCGGCCGCCGCGGCCGCCCCGCCGCCCTCGGCCCTCCCGCCGAAGCTGCCGGACGAGCCGCGCCGAGGCGCGGACGGTTCGGCCATGCAACAACTAGGCCTGAACTAGGCTCCCCCGCCTCTCCGCGACTTTGCCGGTCGTGGGGAGGCGGTTGGCTGGTGACCGGGCCGGCGGTGCGGGGTGGGTCCTGTGCTGGGGGTGCCCGGTGAGTTATCGATGTACTCGCGAAATCAGTTGTTCTGCAAGGCTTTTCGTTGTCTGTTCGGTAGCCGGTAGCAACGCGCCCAATTCTGCGAAGCCGGCATGTCCGAGTATCGCTGGGTCGGCGCCCAACTCGGCCAGCGTCACTCGGTGGAGTCGGGCCGACGGCAAAGTCGCTGCCCATTCCTCGGCGACAGTGATCGGGTGCACCGGGTCGTCACCGGCGCCCACCACCGCGACCGGCACGTTGTTGCTCGCCAATTCCGCCAGTGACGGCCACGCGTATCCGGCGGCCTCGTCCAGCGCGGCGGGCAGATGCGGCCACTGCCCGCGCCACGACTGGGTCAGTGCGTCGGCCAACCACGGCGGACTCGACGCCCGCATCCGCTCGATCACCGCCTCGAGGCCGTCTGCTCGCAGTTGCCCGGCGGTAACCGCGGCGCTCAACGCCGCTGGGCACGCGGCGGTTTCGGCACCCGTCCAGGCGGGTAATGCTGTGATGACACCGACAACCGCGCTACGGTGCTCGGCTGCCCAGTCGAGCGCGATCGCGGCGCCGAGGGAGATGCCCGCGGCCAGGACCGGACCGCGCGCCGCGGCAGCGTCCAAAGCCGCGGTACAGCTCCCGATCACGGCTTGCGGGTCCGGTTCGACGGCGTGGAAAGCGAGTCCGCGCGCATGGGCGGCAGGCCCGAACGCGCGGGCCGCGAAATCGGCGTCGGAGCCGGTCCCCGGCAGGGCGACCACGGTGACCTGGGGTGGGGTGCGCAACACCGACCGAGCGTAGCGGCCGGGCGTTTGCCCATCTACAGTGGCGGTGTACGGCCAACTAGCGGGAGAAGCGTGACATGTCGTCATCCACGGGCGGACACAAGTCGGGATCGGGTCCGGACTCGGGATATTTTCGCCGACTCGGTCGTCGTCTCACCGCCGATATCGATCAGCTCGACGCCGAGGAATTGGCCGAGACGGTCGATGCCTCCGGTGCCCGGCGGGCCAAGGATTGCTGTCGCGGTGAAGAGGCGACGATTCTGGGCAGGCTCCGCAGTGTCGAGGCGTGTCCGAAGGCGGCCGGTGCCACGGTGCAGGCAGAGTTCTTCGACGGCACCGATGCCATCACCCTGGTGTGGATCGGGCGCAGGCGCATTCCCGGTATCGAACCGGGCAGGCGCATTCTGGTCCGTGGCCGCGTCGGCGACCGCGACGGCCGCAAAGTGATCTTCAACCCCTACTACGAATTGCGCGGGAACAGCTGACGTATGCCCTCCAGCGACGAGTACCGCATTGCCGCGGACCCCGAAGCCACCGTGGCGTTGCCCGTGGTCACCGATGAATCGGTGGACCCGGAGATCGACACCGAGGTCGGCAAGGCCGAACAGACCTTGCTCGAGCAGCTCGGCGGTTTCAGCGGCCTGATCTATTCCACCCTCCCCGTTCTGGTCTTCGTCCCGGTGAACACCTTCGCAGGCCTCACCGTGGCCATCTGGGCCGCCCTCGGCGTCGCCGCCGCCATCCTCATCTGGCGGCTGGTACAGCGCAGCCCGATCCAGCCGGCGATCTCCGGCTTCCTCGGCGTCGGTGTGTGCGCGCTCATCGCCCAGCGGGTGGGAGAGGCCAAGGGCTTCTTCCTGTTCGGCATCTACACCAGCCTGGTGTACGCGGGTGTGTTCGCGCTGTCGATCCTGCTGCGCAGACCGCTCGTCGGGGTGATCTGGGGCGCGCTCAACGGTCACGGTCACCGATGGCGCACCGACAAGCGCATCCGCAAGCTCTACGACCTGGCAACGGGCGTATGGGTGGTCGTGTTCGGTGCCCGCTACCTGGTGCAGTCGCAGCTCTACGACACCGACCACACCACCTGGCTGGCCGTGGCGCGCATCGGCATGGGCTGGCCGCTCACCGCGATCGCGCTGGTGGTCACCGTGTGGGCGGTGCGCCGCGCCGGACATCTGCCTGCTGAGAAGGCCGACAAGCCCGGCGCCGGAACGGAATCCGTGTCCGCGTAAGGGTGGGTGGCGCGCCGCCGGAGGGGGGAAAGTACCCACCCTGGGGTGCCTGGTTGCGACCGCCTGTTCGTCGCACGATCAATGCGTACCGAAAAAACGCGATGATCGTGAGAGGACCGGCGACCATGATGGCAACCGAGCATCGAAATGAGCGACCGGCCACCGCAGCCCGCCGCGACGCCGCCAAGACGCCGACGCCGGCGCTGTCGGAGAGCAAGCGCATCGGCGCCGAACTCGACGCGCTGATCGGCCCCGCCGCCCGCGGTGACCGCGACGCCGTCGCGGAGATCATGCGCCTGGTGCACCCGCTGGTTCGCCGGTACTGCTCGGCGCGGATGGGCGCCACCGGCCATCTCACCGTCACCGCCGACGATGTCACCCAGGAAGTCCTGATCGCCACCGTCACCGCCATCCCGCGCTACCGCGATCAGGGCAAGTCGTTCCTGGCCTTCGTCTACGGTATCGCCGCCAACAAGGTCTCCGACGCCTTCCGTCGCGGCAAGCACACCGCCTACCCGACGGCCGACCTGCCCGACACCGCGAGCGCTGCCGCGGGACCGGAGGACTGGGTACTCGCCTTCGAACGCCGCGCCGCCACCCACGAACTGATGAAGGTGCTCGCCCCGAATCACCGCGAGGTGCTGGTGATGCGGATCGTGCTCGGCTGGAGCGCGGCCCAGACCGCCGAGGCCATCGGCACCAGCCCGGGCGTTGTCCGGGTGATGCAGCACCGCGCGCTCAACAAGCTGCGCGCGGAACTGAAAGTGGCGTAAGGACTTACGGCTTCACACCGTGTGTCGCCAGGGTCAGCCGCAGATCCTCTTCGGCTTCCACGGAGGTGACGAACAGCAGTTCGTCGTCGCCCTCGAACGGATCGTCGGGTTGCGGCACGATCACCCGGCCACCGCGCAGGATCGTCACCAGCGCGGTGTCGCGCGGCATCGACAGCGTGCGCACCGGCTTGCCCGCCAGCTGGGTATCGGCGGGCAGGGTGATCTCGACCAGGTTGGCCTGTCCCTGACGCAGCGTCATCAGCCGCACCAGATCACCCACCGACACGGCCTCCTCGACGAGCGAGGCGAGCAGCCGCGGCGTCGAGACCGCCACATCGACGCCCCATGACTCGTTGAACAGCCATTCGTTGCGTGGATCGTTGACCCGCGCCACCACCCGGCGCACCCCGAACTCGGTCTTGGCGAGCAGGGCGTGCACCAGATTCGCCTTGTCGTCACCGGTGGCCGCGATCACCACCTCGTAGGTCTCGAGATCGGCGTTCTCCAGCAGCGACAGCTCGCAGGCGTCGGCGTGGACCCAGACGGCGTCGGGGATGGCGGCCGGGTCGATGTGGTCGAGCTGGCGTTCGAGCAGCATCACCCGATGCCCCCCGCGTAGCAGTTCCCTGGCGATCGAGCGCCCGACCGCGCCCGCTCCGGCGATGGCGACCTTCATGTGTTCAGTCCTCGCTCACGGGGGGCTTGGCGGCCAACGCGATCGCCTCGCCGACAGTGCCGGACGTGGCCGCGACGTAGACGACGTCGTCGGCCTGGACGATCGTCTTGGATTCGGGAAGCAGGCCCTGGCCGAAGCGCAGGATGAACGCCACCCGCACCTGCAGTTCGCGTTCCAGATCGCGCACTGTGCGGCCGGACCAGTCCTCGTGCAGGGTCAGCTGGGTCACCGCGACCGCGCCGGTGGGGTCGCGCCAGGTGGTGGTCGAGTTGTCGCCGATGAGGGTGCGCAGGAACCGGTCGGTGGTCCACGGCACGGTCGCGATCGTCGGAATGCCGAGTCGCTCGTACACCTCGGCGCGCTTGGCGTCGTAGATGCGAGCTACGACACGTTCGACACCGAACATCTCCCTGGCCACCCTGGCCGAGATGATGTTGGAGTTGTCACCGGAGCTCACCGCGGCGAACGCGTCGGCGCGCTCGATTCCCGCGCGGGTCAGCACCTCACGGTCGAACCCGACGCCGATCACCTCCTGCCCGGTGAAGCCCTCACCGAGGCGGCGGAACGCGGTGGGATCGCGGTCGATGACCGTGACCTCGTGACCCACCCGGGTCAGCGCACGCGCCAGTGACGAGCCGACGCGCCCGCACCCCATGATCACTACGTACACCGTGCACCCTCGTTCCTGGCCTACCCGTGGCGTCCGGCAAGGACCGTACCCGCCGGATGCTCCCATCGCCCATTTTCCCCGCGCTGACGCGGTACAAACAATCCAGACATCGCCGTGACGCCGATGAACGTGCGCGCGAAGGTACTGGTGAACTCCTCTATGCTCAGCCCGGTGTCCAAGTTGACGACGGCAGCCAAGCGTGTGCTGCTCGGCAGGCCGTTCCGTAGCGATACGCTCGGCCACACGCTGTTGCCCAAGCGTATCGCTCTTCCGGTGTTCGCCTCCGATGCGATGTCGTCGGTCGCCTACGCCCCGGAGGAAATCTTCCTGGTGCTGTCGGCGGCGGGCATCTCGGCCTATGTGTACGCGCCGTGGGTCGGTCTCGCTGTCGCGTTTGTGATGGCGGTGGTCGTGGCGAGCTACCGGCAGAATGTGCACGCCTATCCCTCCGGTGGCGGTGACTACGAAGTCGCGACCAAGAATATCGGCCCCAACGCGGGTTTGACGGTCGGCAGCGCGCTGCTGGTCGACTATGTGCTCACCGTGGCGGTCTCGATCTCCTCGGCCGCGTCGAATATCGGTTCGGCGATTCCGTTCGTCGCCACGCACAAGGTGTTGTTCGCGGTGGTGGCGATCGTGATCCTGACCGCGATAAACCTGCGTGGTGTACGCGAATCCGGCACCGCGTTCGCGATTCCGACCTACGCGTTCATCGTCGGCATGGTTGCGATGCTGGTCTGGGGGCTGTTCCGTGCCTATGTGCTCGGCGACGACATCAAGGCCGAGTCCGCCGGTTTCGGGCTCAATGCCGAAGACGAGCACCTCTACGGCCTGGCTTTCGCCTTCCTGATCGCACGCGCCTTCTCCTCGGGCTGTGCGGCGCTGACCGGTGTCGAGGCCATCAGCAACGGTGTGCCCGCGTTCCGCAAACCCAAGTCGCGCAATGCCGCGACCACCCTGCTGCTGCTGGGCTCCATCGCGATCGTGCTGCTGCTCGGCATCATCATCCTGGCCCAGAAAGTGGGCATCGTTTACGCTCATGACACCTCGAACCTGATCGGTGCGCCCGCCGACTACCACCAGAAGACGCTGATCGCCCAGCTCGCCGAGACCGTGTTCCACGGTTTCCCGGTCGGCTTCTTCTTCATCACCATCGTCACGGCGCTGATCCTTGTGCTGGCAGCGAACACCGCGTTCAACGGTTTCCCCGTGCTCGGCTCGATCCTTGCTCAGGACCGCTACCTGCCCCGTCAGCTGCATACCCGCGGCGACCGGCTGGCCTTCTCCAACGGCATCCTCTTCCTGTCGGGCGCGGCGATCGCCTTCGTGGTGTTCTTCGGTGCCGAGGTGTCCAAGCTGATCCAGCTCTACATCGTCGGCGTGTTCGTCTCGTTCGTATTGAGCCAGACCGGGATGTTGCGGCACTGGACGCGGTTGCTGCGCACCGAAACCGATCCGGCGCAACGTTCGAAGATGAAGCGCTCACGGGTGATCAACGCGATCGGTCTCACCGCGACCGGCACCGTGCTGGTGATCGTGCTGGTCACCAAGTTCTTCGCCGGTGCCTATATCGCGATCCTGGTGATGGTGGCGATCTTCATCGTGATGAAGCTGATCCGCAAGCACTACGACTCGGTCTCGCGCGAACTCGACGAATCCGACTGGGACGGTGTGCTGCCCAGCCGCACCCACTCCCTCGTGCTGGTCTCCAAACTGCACCTGCCCACCCGCCGGGCGCTGGCCTACGCGCGTGCCACGCGGCCCGACACCCTGGAGGCGGTGACGGTCAACGTCGACGACGCCGACACCCGCAAACTGGTGCGCGAGTGGGAGAACAGCGAGATCAACGTGCCGCTGAAGGTGATCGAATCGCCGTACCGCGAGATCACCAAGCCGGTGCTCGAATACGTCAAGCGGGTGCGCAAGAACGCACCGCGCGACGTGGTCACCGTGTTCATCCCGGAATATGTGGTTGGCCACTGGTGGGAGCAGGTACTGCACAATCAGTCCGCGTTGCGGTTGAAGGGCAGGTTGCTGTTCGAGCCCGGTGTGATGGTGACGAGCGTGCCGTGGCAGCTCAGTTCCTCCGCTCGCGCCAAGCAAACAGCAGATGTGAACGCACCGGGATCGGTGCGCCGAGGTTTCGAACGACCAGGAAGTCGCGAATGAGCGGCGCGCCGGTCGAGGGTGAGAGTGGGTGTTGCCGTGAGTGATTGGAGCGGACAAGAATTCGAGGTGCGTCTCGGGGCGCCGGGGCACGGTGGTTTCATCGTCGCGCGCCACGAGGGCCGGGTCGTGTTCGTGCGACACGGACTGCCCGGTGAGCTGGTGCGGGCTCGGGTGACCGAGGATCGCGGCGGTTCGTTCTGCCGTGCCGATGCCGTCGAGATCATCGAGGCGTCCCCGGACCGGGTACCCGTGACCTGTCCGGTGTCGGGGCCGGGCGGTGCGGGGTGCTGTGATTTCTCCTTCGCCACGCCCGCGGCGCAGCGTGCGCTCAAAGCCACCGTGGTGGAAGAGCAGTTGCGCCGGTTGGCCAAGATCGAGCGCGAGGTGACGGTCGAACCGATCGCGGGTGATTCCGGTGAGGTCACCGGTGGTTGGCGCACGCGGGTGCGGCTGGTCGTGGACGGTGCGGGGCGTGCGGGTGTGCACCGCCACCGCAGCACTGAGGTGATCGCGGATCTGCGCTGTCCACAGCCTGTCGCCGGTGCGCTCGACGGTGTCGCGGATCGGCTGTGGACGCCGGGGGCTGATCTGGTCGTCGCGATCGACGGTGACGGTGAGCGTCACATCGTGGAACTGGCCGAGACTCCGGCCGGCGGCCCGTCCGGTCGCCCCGAGACACCGCGTGGCGCGAGTCGCGGTCGTGGTCAGCGTCCGGGGCGCCGTCGTGAGTCGGCGCCGCCCGCGGGTGATGAGCGTGGCGCGATCCGGGACCGGGCGGCTTCGCGTAAGTCGGCGATGAACGCGCCTCGTGAGGAGTGCGTGGTCGAAGGTTCCGGTCGGGTTGTGGAGTATGTGGCGGGGCGTCGTTGGGAGCTGTCGGCGACGGGGTTCTGGCAGGCGCATCGTGGTGCGGCGCAATGCTATTCGGATCTGATCGCCGAATGGTCGGGGCTTGCTGCTGGTGGGTCCGGGTGGGATCTCTACAGCGGTGTCGGAGTGTTCGCCGCACGCCTGGCCGAGCAGACAGGGCAGACCGGTGCGGTGACCGGTATCGAGTCCGCCCGGTCGGCGGTGGTCGACGGTGCGGCGGCGCTGGGTGATCTGCCCTGGCTGGAATTGCGAAGTGACCGGGTCGAGCGATGGGCTCGAAGTGCTTCCGGCAGGCCGGATGTGGTGGTTCTCGATCCGCCGCGGGCGGGTGCGGGTAAGGATGTCGTTGCCGCTGTCACCGATGCCGATCCTCGGCGTATCGTCCATATCGGTTGTGATCCAGCGGCTTTCGCTCGTGATCTAGGGTTGTACCTGGATGCTGGCTATCACCTTGCGGAGTTGCGGGCGTTTGATGCTTTTCCGGCTACCCACCATGTGGAGTGTGTGGCGTTGCTCGACCGATGACCTGGGTTCGGTAGGGCTGCGGATTTCGGGAGAGGCTGGAAGGGGTTAGTCGAGGGCCCAGGTCACGCGGACGCTTGCTCCGACTTCGGTTTCGCCGGGGACCACGGGGACGGGGGAGCTGGCGCGGGCCATCAGCATCGGGGACGAGTCCATCTCGGCGCTGATGTCGTAGGCGCGGGTCGACGGGGGAGAGGTGTCCTCGGTGATCTGGAGGACGGCGCCCAGGGTTACCCCGGCGCGGGTCGCGTACTGCTCGGCTTTCGCCTTCGCGTCGTCGAAGGCTGCGTCACGGGCTTGCTCGAGCAGGGGGGCCGGGTCGGCGATGCCGCGGGTGAGGCCGCCGAGGCGGACGTCGTCACCGCCCGCGTTCACTGCGGCGGCAACGGTTTCGGCGGGGTCGGTGCCGGTCCCTTCGCGCAGCGACACGCTCAGCCCGGTGGACGCCAGGTAGCCGGAGATTTCGTTGCGCCCGTTGTCGGTGTAGACCGTCTCGGTGCGCACGCTCAAGCCACTGGTCGCCATGTCCGCATCACTCACCCCGTCTGTCCGCAGCGCCGCGACGACCGCGCTCACCCGGTCACCGGCACGCCCATACGCCGCGGCCACGGTGTCGGCGCGCGATTCCACCGACAACGTCAACCGGATCAGATCGGGTACCGCGCGCACCACCCCGCGCCCGAATGTGGTCGTGCTCGCCTGCCAGGACTTCTTGCTCACCGCGGTACTCCTGTCGGTCGAAGGCTGCTGTGCTGCTCAACGTCTCCCGTCCGGACCGAGTTCCGTCGCCCGGGTCAGTAGTTCTCGGCGTTCGCCGATACGGTTCGTACAGCGGAGTTCGGAGATGGTCAGTAGTTCTCGGCGTTCGCCGATACGGTTCGTACAGCGGAGTTCGGAGATGGTCAGTAGTTCTCGGTGTTCGCCGATACGGTTCGTACAGCGGAGTTCGGAGATGGTCAGTAGTTCTCGGTGTTCGCCGATACGGTTCGTACAGCGGAGTCCATCTGCGCGTACGCCCCGGCCGCAAGTCGTTGCAGCAGGGCGAGTTTCAGTTGCGGGTGCTGCTCGGCTAGCTCGTCGAACACGGCCGGGCTCATCACCGCCACCCGCACGTGCGTTTCGGCGACGATCTCGTTGACGAACGGTTCCTTGATCAGCATCGGAATCTCGCCGAACGACATCCCCGCCGACAACGTCACCAACCGATGCACCCGCCCGTCGGTGCCGGGAAACGTGACCCGCACCCGCCCGTCGAGGATCAGATACAGCCCCGACCGTTGCGCCCCGCGCTCGGCGATCACCTCCCCACGGGCGAACGTGCGCATCTCGAAATCGGTGCACAACCGGTCCCGATCGGCCGTGTCCAGCCCGACCAGCAGTGGATGGTCGTCGAGGCTTATCGATGTGCCCACGCGCGTGCCCGGCTGCCGATGCCGGTCGAGCACGACGTTCTCGCACCATTCGGTCGCCGTGTCCCGGTCGATGAACACCCGCCCGAGCGGGTCGTCGGGATCCAGACTCGACACCTCGTGCCCGAGCTTGGCATCGGGATCGACCAACGCCACCCGGCTGCCGCGCCGCACGAGCTCGGTCTGCAATTCATCGAGCATATGGCGGGCCACCTGGCTCACCTCGCCGACGCGACGCAGGTCGATCACCAACGCGTCCAGCTCGTCGGCCCTGCCCTCGATCGCCCGCACCGCACGCTCGGCACCGGCGAACAACAGGTCGCCGTGTAGTTCGTAGACCCGCGCGCGGTCACCCTGCTCGGCCAGCACCGCGGCGTCCTCTGGTGTCCGGCGCAACCGTGACGGCAGCTGCGCCACCGAGTAGTCGGCGCGGATCGCCGTGCGCGCCGACCGGGTCACGTGACAGAAATGCAACTCGAGCCGCCGTGACAGCTCCCGGCACGCGGCGACCCCGCGCACGCTGTTGCCCTGCCCGTCCAGCCTCGGCGAATACACCGAGATCCCGAGCTGACCAGGCAGCACCGCGATGATCCCGCCGCCGACCCCGCTCTTGGCGGGCAGCCCGACCGTGGTCACCCAGTCGCCTGCGGCGTTGTACATGCCGCACGTGGTCATCACGCTGAGCACCCGTTCGGTGAGCGCGGTCGACAGCGCCCGTTCGCGGGTCCTCGGATTGACCCCGTTGTCGGCGAGTGTCGCCGCCATCACGGCCAGATCGGCGCAGGTGATCTCGATCGAGCACTGCCGGAAGTACCGGTCGACCGCGTCGTCGGGATCGACGTCGATGATGCCGACCGAGCGCAACATGTACCCGATCGCCCGATTGCGGTACCCGGTGCGGGCCTCGGATTCATAGACCGCCTCGTTCATCGTCAACTCGCGCCCGGCGAACCCGGAGTAGCAACGCCTGACCCGCTCGAACTTGTCGGCGGCGTCGCGGCCGTTGATCAGCGAGGCCGCGGTGATGGCCCCGGAGTTGATCATCGGATTGCTCGGGCGCTGGCTGTCGGGTTCGAGGCTGATCTCGTTGAACGGCTCGCCCGACGGCTCCACATCGATGTGCGCGGCCACCCCGTCGAGCCCGCGATCGGCGAGGGCGAGCGCATAGGTGAACGGCTTGGAGATGGACTGGATGGTGAAGTCGATATCGGTGTCGCCGACCTCGTAGACGAGCCCGTCGGCGGTGGCCAGGCACAACCCGAACGAATCCGGTGCGACCGCGGCGAGCTCGGGGATGTAGTCGGCGGGTGCGCCGGAGGTGTCGTCGCGGCAGATCGCGTACACCTCGTCGAGGATGCCCGCCACCACACCCGGGTCGATCGTGCGCGTCGCGCCGTGCGGTCGGGTCACAGCGTCACTGTAGGTCGGGTCGTCGGTGGGCCGGGCGGGGACGCGCGCGAGATTGTCCTCACAGCCGAGAACGCGGTGAGGTAAGCCTTTGCCGAACCCGATTTCCGCTCGCGCGTCCTGTTCAGCGGGCATGCGGGAGTATCGTCGTCGCGACCGTGGACCTCGCCGTGCCCACGCTGGGAAGGGACCGCGAGCCGGTGCCCGTCACGCGGGCAAATACACTGGGCGAATCACAATGTAGTCCGGAGGGAGCGAGTTCAGGTGGGAGTGCTGTCGCGGGTGGATTCACCCGAAGATCTGCGCCGGCTGAGCGTGCCGCAACTGCGGGAACTGGCGGGCGAGATCCGCGAGTTCCTGGTGCAGAAGGTCGCCGCCACCGGAGGCCATCTCGGTCCCAATCTCGGGGTGGTCGAATTGACCATCGCCCTGCACCGGATTTTCGATTCGCCTGCCGACCCGTTGATCTTCGACACCGGTCACCAGGCGTACGTGCACAAGATCCTCACCGGCCGCAAGGACCGCTTCGACTCGCTGCGCAGCCGCGACGGCCTGTCGGGCTACCCGAGTCGCGCCGAGAGCGAACACGACTGGGTCGAGTCCTCGCACGCGTCGGCCGCGCTGTCCTACGCCGACGGTCTGGCCAAGGCGTTCGCGCTCACCGACCAGAACCGCACCCCGGTCGCGATCGTCGGGGACGGCGCGCTCACCGGCGGCATGTGCTGGGAGGCGCTCAACAACATCGCGGGTGCGCCCGATCGTCCGGTGGTGGTGGTCGTCAACGACAACGGCCGCTCGTATGCCCCCACGATCGGTGGACTCGCCGACCGCTTGACCGCGCTGCGCACCCAGCCCGCCTACGAGCACGCGCTCGTCGCCGGGAAACGCATTCTGAAAAGTATTCCCGCGGTAGGGGATTCGGCGTATTCGATGGTCCACGCGCTCAAGGCCGGGATCAAAGACGCGGTGAGCCCGCAGGAACTGTTCTCCGACCTGGGCATGAAGTATGTGGGCCCGGTCGACGGCCACGATCTCGTCTCGCTCGAGGCGGCGATGCGGCGCGCCAAGGATTTCGGTGGTCCGGTCGTCGTGCACGTGGTCACCCGCAAGGGCAACGGTTACGAGCACGCCGAGAACCACGTCGCCGACCAGATGCACGCCTGCGACCCGATCGACGTCCGCACCGGCCGCCCGCTGGCGGGCAAGAAGGCCAAGGGCTGGACCGCGGTGTTCTCCGAAGAGCTCATCGAGCACGGCTCGCGTCGCGAGGACATCGTCGCCATCACCGCCGCCATGCCGGGCCCCACCGGCCTGGCCGCGTTCGGTGAACGCTTCCCCGAGCGCATGTTCGACGTCGGTATCGCCGAACAGCACGGCATGGCCTCGGCCGCCGGTCTGGCGCTGGGCGGCATGCACCCGGTGATCGCCATCTACGCCACCTTCCTCAACCGCGCGTTCGACCAGCTCTTGATGGACGTCGCGCTGCTGAAGCAGCCCGTCACGGTCGTGCTGGACCGCGCAGGCATCACCGGACCCGACGGTGCCAGCCACAACGGCATGTGGGACTTCTCGCTGCTCGGCATCATCCCCGGCATCCGCGTCGCGGCCCCCCGCGACGGCGCCACCCTGCGCGAGGAACTGGCGGAGGCGCTCGCCGTCTCCGACGGTCCCACCGTGCTGCGTTTCCCGAAAGGCAGTGTCGCCGAAGACATCACGGCCGTGGAACGTCTCGACGGGCTGGATGTGCTTCGGCTGGCGGTCCCCAGTGCCGGTTCGGCGCAGTCCCAGCACGGTGACGTCCTGATCGTCGCCGTCGGCCCCTTCGCCGAGACCGCCATGAAGGTCGCCGAACTGCTCGACCCCCAAGGAATCTCGGTCACCGTCGTCGACCCTCGCTGGGTCATCCCGGTCTCCGACACCCTGGTCAAGCTCGCCGAGAACTACCGCCTCGTCGTCACCGTCGAAGACGGCGGCCTGCACGGCGGCATCGGATCCACCGTCTCCGCCCGCCTGCGCGACGCGGGCCTCGACGTCCCCACCCGCGATCTCGGTGTGCCCCAGCAGTTCCTGGACCATGCCTCCCGCAACGAGATTCTCGAAGAACTCGGCCTCACTCCCGACGCCATCGCCCAGCGGATCGGCGGCTGGCTGCAATCGCGCTGATCCGGGCCCGATAGCGCGCGTCGGGCGTGGCGGCCGGTACCCGCTGAGGCGTTCTCGGCTCAGTGGACAGGCCGCCGGGCGACGATGGCGAAGTTCAACGGGATGCGCGGCATACCGTCTGGCAGCGTCCACCCTTGCTCGCAGGGCACGAGATCGGAATACGCAGGCCAATCCATGAAGGGCAGTTCCGCCAACGCCTCGATGACGAGTCCGGCCGCGAGCAGCGCTCCGACGATCTCCCCCAGGTCGTGGCGCCACTCGTGATTGGTGGTGTGGGTGATCTGCCCGTCCGAGTCCTCGGTGTAGGTACCCGAGTCCGAGTAGCTCCGAGCGCCACCACCGCCGAGATAATCGTCGTCGATCTCCCACAGTTCGAGCTGCATCGCGCCCAGAATCGGATGGTCGTCGCGGATCACGAACACCCCACCCGGTTCGAGCAGATCATGGATCGACCGCGCCCACGCGGTGAGCTCCGGTAGCCAGACGATAGTTCCTGTGCTGGTCACGATGGTCTCGAAGCGTCGGTGCAGCACCGCCGAGGCGAACCGCGCGTCCCCTTCGACCCAGGTGATGTCGCGACCGTCGGCCTCGGCGATCCGCGCCGCGTGCCGCAGCGAGTTCGGCGACAGATCCAGTCCGTGTACCTCCACCGCGCCCAACCGCGCCCAGGACACGGTGTCGGTGCCGATGTGACACTGCAGATGCAGCAGCGACCGCCCCTGGATCCCGGATTCCGGGAGGTGTGGCGCCAGCACCACGAGATCGTTGCGCACCACCGAGGAAATGTCGTCCGGATCGGCCAGAAAGGCATCGACGTCATACATCTGCGAGCGCGCGTGCACGTCGGCCCGGTCGTCCCAATTCGCCCGGTTGGCGGCGATCGCTTCGGCTTCGAGCATGGCGTGACCTTTCGATGGCGGCATGATGGCGAGGATCGACGCTATCGCCGAGTACGCCTCGGGTCGACTGATTTTATGCCGCCCCCAGTAGCCACCATCGACCCTGCCGCAGCCTGCGGCAGGGTCGATGCGTGGCTATCGGTACGTGGGCTCGTTGTCCTCGCGATAGATCGCGAGCGCCGATTTCATCAACCGCACCAACGACCCGCGCGCGTCACCGGTATCACCCGGGCGCGCCTCGATCACCGAGCCACGTTCGGTGACCAGATAACGCCCATCCGGGAAATCCATCACGTGGAAGCCCTGACCTGGTTGCGGCCGGTTGTCCGTCGCGGCCCCCGGATAGCCCGCCACGTACACCAGCGTCGACCGTGTCCGCCCGAAGAAATCGTCCGCCTTCTGTTGCGGAGTGCGCCGATCGGCCGCCCATGGATCGTAGGGCGTTTCCTCGTCGATGTCGTTGCTGTTCATCGTGAACCCGTCCCCGCCTGCCGCCCCCGTCTTCGGCAGCCGGGCAAGGAGTTTGTCGGGCAGCTGCTCGATCTCGAGCATGCTCATCCGGATGTCACCACCCTCGCGGTCGAGCGGCACCCGCTGCTGTTCCACCAGCACCGCCTGCTGCCCCCGCACCGCCGCGAACGACCGCAACTTCTCCCCGTCGCCGTATCCGGCCAGTTCGAACCGCGCTTCCGGCTCTAGCAGAATCCCCACCGCCGCTTCCAGGGACCGGTCGAACATCGGCAGAATCCGCTGCGCCTCGTCTTGCCACAGCTGGTCGTAGTCGTCCACGGTCACCGCGTCCGAGTGTGTTTGCAGGGGATACGGCAGCACATCCCGATCCGCCGCCCGCCACAGCACGGTGAACCCGAGCGCGCTGAATTGCCACTGAGCCACGTTCACTCTCCGATCACAGGGGGCACGGTTCTGGCTCGCTGGTCCTCACTGAGCCCGGTGAGTTCTTCACCGTTCTCCTGAGTGATCAGATAGTCCTTCGTCCCGGCTTCCTTCTCGTCGTCGCCCTTGCCGCGTCCGCCACCGGCACCCATACCGCCCATGCCCGACATCCCACGGCCCGCGCCGCCGGCACCCGCGCCTCCTGCGCTCGCACCAGCCTTCCCGGCAGCCGCGCCACCCGGCGTGCCCGGAACGGCCGCTCCTGGAACACCGGAACCAGGTGTCCCCGCACCGGGAGAACCCCCGCCCGGAGAGCCACCGGTCCCCATCGGTGTCGTCGACGCGGGAGTGGTGCCAGCCGGTGAGGTCGGCGTGGTCGGCACAGTGGACTGCGGTGTCGTCGCAGCCGGCTCTGTGCTCGACGGCGTTGTGTCGTCACCGGTGTCGTCGTCGGACGGATCCTCCGTCGTCGGCTGTTCGGTGGTCGGTTGCTCGGTGGTGGGTTGTTCGGTGGTGGGCTGCTGCGTGGTCGGCTTCGTGCCCGTCGTGCCGTCGTTGTTGCCCTTGTCATCGCCCGGCTTAGCCCCGGTCTCGAGGGGGTTGTACGGCTGCGGCACGAGTGGGACATCGGTGTCCGCGATCTTGATCGCCTCGTAATAGATGCCCTTGACCACTTCCGCCCCTTCGGATTTCGCGGTGTCGGCGTTGTGGCTGTCCATCTTCCAGGTGGGTCCGGGGATGTAGCTCGCGATCCCGCTGATCGTGGAGCCTTCGTGGGGCTGGACCCGATCCTTGGCGATCTGCATGGCGGACTCGACGACCTTCACCTTCTCGGCCATCATCTGCGCCGACCCGAGGAGGTTGCCCGACTTCTCGACATAGTCTTTGATTCCGGCACCGGCACTGGCCCCCGCGTCGCCGACCCACTTCTCGGCGATCGCATCGCCGATTTTAGTGTCGTAGGTCTTGAAACCTTCTTCGAGCTTGTTCCGCAGAGTTTCCCAGCGGGTGTGCAATGTGTTGACCTCAGTCATCGACATCGCGGAGACCCGCTCGTACAGGTCCGACATCTGACTCGGTTCGTCGTACGAGACAACCTGCGGCTTTTGATAGGTGCCGTCGAATTCAGTTTTCAACTCCGCCAGTCGATTCCGTGCGATATGAGCGTCCGGGCTCTCGTCCGTAGACCGCGTCGGCTTGCTGCCCTCGGAGTAGTCCTTCAACGCGAGGTATGTATTGCCGCCCGGGACGGCGCTGATGGCGGCCCTGCCGAGGTTGTCCAAGAATGACACTATGCACCACCGTTGGGGAGGTTGGCGCCCTGCGAATTCAATGCTTGCGCTTGGGCTACTTGCTGGTCTTCGTACTTCTTCACCGAGATCTCGATGGTGTCGCGGATCAGTTCGAGTACGGCTATATGTTCCTCAAAAGCTGTTTTGAAATCACGTTCTCCGCCGATAGCTTTCATGCCGAGCATCTTCGCCAGCTCGTCGGCCGCAGTGAAGCGGCCTAGGCCGGTGACACTAGCCAGCATCTGCAGATCATTCTTGAGCTGTGTGAACAGGGCGATTTGTGTATTGCTTGCATCCCGGCAACTCGTTGCAACTGAGGGATCCAAGTAGAGGCGGCCTGCCTTTGCCTCTTCGTTCAAGTACTGCCAGCGGGACTTCTCGTCAGTTGGAGCCACCGCACCCCCTATGTCGGTCGGAGTCTATTTTGGAAGGAGTGGAACGATCGCTTCTGCAATCGGTGAAAGTCGTTCGCACGGCGGTACAGTCTTAGATTTCGTGCTGACATTGAGCATGCCGAGTTGTACAAACCCTGTGCTTGTCGAAAACACGAATGTGCACTCTTCATCTACGTCGTTGAGGCTCTGTCGGTATTTAGTGCCTGAGCGGCCTGCGACCTTCACTTCGGCGAAGTCGACATTTCCGGGCTTGGCTCTCACTTCATCTACGGTATGTACTGAAGATCCCACCGAAATCCCGTAGTTCGGGGGGAACTCGTTCTCTTCCCACAGGCAGATCTTCCACCCCGGCTCTTCTGCTCCGAGGATGCCCGACCGCTTCGATGCGAGGTCGATGTCGAGGCTTGTCAACGTCGAATCCGGGATCTGCGAACACGGATCCCACAACGCCGCAGTCGCCGCCGACAGATCCGTAGTCGAACTCGGTTGCGCGTTCCCACTCTCAGTACTGGAACACCCCGCCACCGCAAACACCCCACACAACACCGTGGTCACCACCACAGACCGTCGCCGCACGAGCATCCTCCGTCTTCCCCGATCACCGAGCCACACCATCCGGCCGAGCCCGCACCAACCCCACGGCCGCCCCGAATGCTCCCCGCACCCGGCACCCCGTCGTTCCGCACAGCCTACGACACCACTCTGCTCAATTCATCCCACTGCCCCAGCCCCATGAAACCTCCACAACAACATCGCGTTCCGCCATGCCGGAGTTCTGCCAACCTTCGACAACATCCCACGGCGACTGCCGACGGATGCGAGTCATGCGGTCGGGGACCTATGTTCACCACCCTGCGCATCACGAACAGTCGGGCACCGAGACGGCACTCCTTCACACCCTTAGACGCACCGAAGTACGTTCTGGTTCCATCGAATTCACCATCGGCATCAACCCTCTCGCATCCGCTACGCTCGGCCATTGGCACGGCGTGCCGCAGGTCGTCGCCGTCAGGCCGACCTGCTCGATCAGGATCGAACACCGCAGGTCACGGTAGGGAGTGCCCGTCGACCAGGGGTGGCATCACGTACGAGGGGTAGGCACCACATGACAAGCGCAGGCCGGGAACTGAGCATCTCCCCGGACAAGATCAAATCCCACGCCACCAACGTCACCTCCGCCGGTTCAGGGTTGACCGAAGCCCTCGAAGCAGCCCAAGCCGTCTCCGCCCCCTCCGACGCCTTCGGCAAACTCTGTGCCTTCCTCGGCCCCTTGTTCGTCGACGCGGTCGAAACCGACGGTATCGACGCCATCCAGGCCGCGATTGGCGCGTTCGGTGACACCAGCTCGAATCTGACCGCGGTCGCCGACGCGTTCACCACCCGCGACAACACCAACGCCACCGCCCTGAAGAACCTCGACGTCTGATGACGAATCCCCTCATCGCCGCCAGGGAAGTCACCACCGACTGGTCCACCGGCATCAGCCTGGTCAGCTCCGTCACTGACTTGTCGGACGCGATCTCGGGCGGTTCCTGGATCGAGGTTGGACTCGGCGTCGTTGGCCTCGGCGCCGAAGCCGTCTCCCTGGTCGTCGACCCCCTCGGCACCCTCGCCGGCTACGGCGTCGGCTGGCTCATCGAACACTGCCAACCCCTCCAGGACGCCCTGGACTGGATCGCCGGCGACCCCGCCCAGATCGAGGCCTATGCCAAAACCTGGGACAACGTCGCCACCCGCATCAGCGAGGTAGCCACAGCCCAAAACGCCGCAGTAACAGCAGACGTCTCGGACTGGACCGGCCAAACCGCCACTGCCTACAAATCGGCGGCTTCCAACACCACGAACCTGCTCACCGCGGCCAATACCGCCGCGACCGCGGCAGCCTCAGCGATCCGTATGGCTGGCGGCATCGTGGCAGCAGTCCGCGAAACTGTCCGAGACCTGGTAGCTCAAACCGTCGGCCGTCTCGCGGTCTGGGCCGCCGAACTGGTGTTCTCGGTCGGTTTGGCGACCCCGCTCGTCGCGATCCAAGCCACCGCCTATATCGCAAAAACAGTGGCGACGATTTCGAAGCTGTTTTCGAAGCTGGCCAAGACGATGGCGAAGCTGAAGCCATTGCTCAAGCAGTTGAAGTCGGCATTCGGTGATATCGCGAAGGCATTCAAGAAGACCCCGTCGAAGTCGTCGAAGAACGCCGACAACACCACAACCAGCCCCGCAGCCACGAAGAACACCGACACCTCGACGACACCCTCGACTACGAAACAGCCTGACACGCCAACGAATCCGGCAACTACAACGGACACACCGTCGAAGACTCCCGATACCCCGGAGACCAAGCCTGCGACCACGCTGACCGATACGACCAAGCCGGATACCAAGCTTCCCGACCAGGCTGATTCCGGCAAGCCCGACCTGAACAAGACCGCCAAACAGACCACTGATTGCAACGACCCCGTCGACGCGGCTACCGGGGAATTCCTCCTTCCCGAAACCGACGTAAACCTACTGGGTGTGTTGCCGTTGACGTTGGCCCGCCGACACCGCTCGTCCTACAGGTTCGGGCGATGGTTCGGCCCTTCGTGGGCAGCGACGGTGGATATGCGGGTTATCGTCGACCAGGTCGGTGTCAAGTTTGTAGGGCCCGACGGTGAGCTATGGCAGTTCCCCCATACGGCCCCGGACGTTGCAGTCGCTTCCGTCCACAAGGGCACTCGTGCAACGATGACGCGCGCCGAGACAGGCGGCTACCGCGTTTATGACCCCGATCGTGAACTGACCTGGGCGTTCTACCCCAACCCGGGTATGGGGGGCCTAGACACCCAGCTGGGCAACTACGCCATCAGCGAGATCATTGACCGCCATGGCAACCGAATTCTGTTCCACTTCAACGATAATGGCGAGCCGACCCACGTTGTTCATTCCGGTGGGTATCGAGTCAACATCAGCGTCACCGAAGACCGGATCACGGCCCTCACTGTGGTCGGTACGCTCGCTGACGGAACCGACGTCAGCAGCCTCGTCCGCGAATTCGGTTATACCGCTGGAGAACTCACTGCTGTTACAAACGGTGTCGGCGCCACAACTACCTATCAGTACGACGCTCAACATCGGATATTGGGTTGGCGTGATTCCCGTGGCACCGAAATGCGCAACACCTACGATACAATGGGCCGTGTCGTCGCGCAGACTGGTACCGAAGGCATCTTGTCGGCTACCTTCGCTTACGAGAAACTGCCCCAGTATGGGCGTACCAGAACACATTACACAAATTCCCGCAGCGGCGTCACTATCTTCGAATTCGACGAAGAACTCTGCTTGCGCTACACAGTCAACCCGCGGGGGGCGACGGTACGCACCGAGTACAACGAGTATCGCCAACCCGTTCAGTACATCGATTCCTACACCAATGTTGTCAGCTACCTCTACGACAAGAACGGTGACCTAACCAGAATCACCCGCCCCGACGGTTTGACAATCACCATCGACTATCAAGGACCGAAATGTCCGGCGACCGTCACCGATGTTGACGGTTCGACCACGTATCGCACCTACGATAGCCGCGGCAATTTAGTTTCGGTCACCGATCCCGATGGTGTGCACACGTCCTACACCCACCATCCGGTCGGTGCTCCGGCAACAATCGTCGAGTCTAGTGGAACGACGATCACCGTCGACGTCGATGGCGCCGGCCTACCGGTTCGGGTCACCAATGCAGACGGTGCTGTAACTCGAATCGCGCGGGACCACTTCGGACGCGCCTGTGCTGTTACCGATGCTCTGGGGCTCACCACTACCTATGTGTATTCCACAGAAGGAAAACAGCTTTCAAGGATCGGTCCCGATGGTACGACCGACTCATGGCAATTCGATGGTGAGGGTAATCTACTCGCGTACGTCAATCCTGTTGGCGGTCACACCCATTACACCTACGGTGCCTTCGATCTCTGTGCCTCTCGCCGCGACGCCAGTGGCGAGACGACGACCTATACCTACGACACGGAACGAAACCTGATCGCAGTCACCAATCCGCTCGGTGACACCTGGAACTACACATACGACGAAACCAATAATGTCGTCTGCTCAAAAGACTACAGCGGCGCTCAGACCACCACCCGCTACGACCTTCTGAACCGCCCAGAAATAGTCACTACGCCCACAGAAGTTGAACTCAGCCACCGATACGACCGCCTCGGCCGACTCACGAGCATCAGAACAAGCACCGACGATTGGATATCGCGCACATATACACCGACCGGTCACATCGCGACCGCCCGGAACGGTCATGGCGACGACACGACCCATGCTATTGCACTCACTCATACCCCGGGCGGCCGACTCCTTTCGCAACAGATGGACGATCAGCCCCCAGCTTTGTACGCCTACGACGCTCACGGCCGCGAAGTCGACTACACCACTCCCAATGGAAATTCGACCAAGAAGCGATATAACACGAGCGGCAGGATCGAAGAGCTAATCGCCTCCGGCCACAAGTTTTCATTTACATTTGACGCTTCGGGTCGTCAGAACAGTTGGCGCACGCCCGTCGTAGGGCAGCATTGGGCGCACAAAGGGACTGGCCATAGGACCGTCCATGAATTGGTACAGCTTGAGCCGGCGACCGGGATACCCACGCAACTAATCCAGCGAGATGAGTACACTTGGCGCGCAGATGGTTTGCTAGATGCGCACATGATCGCTCGGCCAGGGGGCGCCGAGTATCGCAAGTATGAACTCGACTCTCTAGGTCGTGTCAACTACATCATTGATTCACACGCTGGCGTAGTCGAGTACTACAAGTATGATGCACTGTCCAATCTGATCGCCGCGCATATCTCGGATGATCCGGCCTCGGATTCAGAACCCGCCCGCCATCAGTATCGGCATAACATCCTCACGAGTATTGGTGGCGTTACGTACTCTCACGATGCTGCAGGCCGATTGGTGCGCAGAGAGCATCAAAAGGCTGTCGGAGAATCGGATGTATGGAATTTCGAATACGATTATAATGACCAGCTAACGGGTGTATTCACGCCGAATGGCGAGCACTGGCGATACACGTATGATGCTTTTGGTCGACGCGTAACCAAAGAGAACGTCACCGGTAGCGATCGGTACCGGTACACATGGGATCGGACGCACCTTGTCGAGCAATCGGTACAAACGCGGGAATACGCTGAGATTACGGCCTGGGCCTACCAGCCCGAAACTTACATTCCGCTCGCTCAGTCGATATTTCGTGAGGGCGTCGAATCTCAATTCCATGTGATTGTGACGGGAACGGACGGAGCGCCGAAACTTCTCATCGACGGTCATACTGGTACGGCAGTTTCGTACGCAAGCACTACGCTATGGGGCGCACTGACATGGTCGGGCGCCACGTGTCCTCATCGGCTGCAGGGTCAGTACTACGATTCTGAAACGGAATTGCATTATAACCTCCACAGATATTTTGACCCGAAAACTGGGCGATACATCACATCTGACCCCTTGGGATTGGCACCGGCAAATAATAGCTACACATATCCGCGGAACCCCACAGCATGGTCCGATCCGTTGGGGCTGGCACCCGAATCATGCAGCCAAACCTCTTCCCGATCTTCAAACGACCCGCTATTTCGTGGAACTACGAGAGGGTACGAAGGAAACCCAGGGCTCGCGGAGACTGGATGGACACCGACCAGTGAAGACCCAAGGATTGCGACAATTTTTGCGACGGGCTCTGAAGATTATGGCGAGGCGGTCGTTCAAATCGCGAGGGGCGATGATCTTGCTGGCGTTGAGCGGGATATGGATTACGGATATTTCCCGGTCGAACGGGAAGTTCCGGTGAATATCTCGCCGGGAGAATTCAGTTCCCGCGCAAGTATTGAAATACCGGCATCGGCCGCGCGCGAGATTCTCGCAGATATGGGTATCGATATACCTCGACGAATAGATACTGGGAATATGCGTGATATTATGGACGAGACGCCGGCGATGACTGCAGAGCAAATCCAAGAATTCATAGAAAGGGCGGAACGAATATGACCGATAATGCAAAGTTGCAGTTATATGAGGTTGAGATCGAGTCCTCGGGATCGGCCCTCATCATAAATCGGTGCCTTGAGGGTAAGGTAAAACTTGGAGATGTAGTACGTTCTGGTGAGAAGCCAGACGGTACTGTCGTGTTGGTAGGCCCAGTATGGACTGTGGCGCGGATTAGATATCGGCTGAATTCGGACATTAGCTTTGCATCGGCTGGGTTGGGGACCCAGATCAGGCTAGTGGGCGATGAAATGACCAGAATTTCGACATTTGCAAACATCTATACGGAGTCACCCGAAGCCTCTGTGAGCAAAGCGGGTTCCGTGCGTCCCGATCAGGAACTACTGCCGGAATCTTCCCTCAAGAGCAGGCAGATGATTGACAGACAAATCGCTGAAGCGCTTCCAATTGTCACCGGTTATGATTTGTTATGGACCGACGAGAATATGCATCGGTTATGCGAGGAACTGGGCTGGCGGATCAAGACTCATTTCAAGTATGGAGCAGACGTGGATACTGGCCTAGATCTGGCTAGGCCGTTAGCGAGCTGGCGCGGCACGAATGGGTTTGTTAACTACTTTTCGTGGACTGTTATCGACCCAATCCCGAAACCTACTGTCACAACAGTCTCGTACCTATATGATGCTTATACCGACCTTGCCGAGCTGATCGAGTCGGTAATCGGTGCACCCGCTCAGCGGATAGCAGGGGTGTACGGTGAGGTGCGATGGGTATTTCCCAAAGTGATCATTCGTCTTTACATGGGTACCCAGTGGTTCAATATTCAGATGGTTAATCCGTCGTATCAGGCTCGTACCGAAGGTAATCAATAGTGGACATTAAGATTGCCGACTGGGCAGAACTCTCCGCAGCGTTGGCCGTGACCTTCACGCGGATCCCACGCAATGGTTACTTGAGAATAAGTGTCAGTGAAGGCAGTTTTGTTGAGTTTGTCATGCTCCCTGGCGGTCTACGGGCGGAAATTGCAACCCCTGATGATGAGGTGGAATTGGTAGTTCCTGTCGAATCTAAGTCGGGTGAACCGGGTTGGGTTCGTCAATTGGGCTGGCCTGTACGGTATTGCGAGTATGAGGCGCTTGCCGCGGACGTTATCGGAGGGTTGCGCGATGTGCTGAGGGTCGAATCTCCAACAGAACTCTCCTTCGAGGTGCGGGTGCTCTCATCCTCGGCAGACACCTACGATGTGGAAGCACTCAAATACAATCCGCAATCAAAAGTCGAGCACTGGTAAACGGGTGCTTCGGTCAATTCCGATGCCGGTCACCCTGGATGGAAGAAGTGACCAATGTCGTGTGCAAAATAATTGAATGAGTGCGATGTTGCGGGTCATGATGTTGTTGACGCTTGGGCAGGGGTGAGCTGAGGGGACGGATCTCCCGGCGGCAGGATGGAAAACACCACATCCTCCGTCCGCCCGACCGAAAGATCCGTCCGTGACCCACCGTTATGCCCCACTGTCAGTAGAAGGCCGTCGCCGTCTGGTTCAACGTTGCCAGACACGCCCGATCGCCCACGTCGCCGCGGAGATGGGAATCTCACGCCAATGCGCATCGAAATGGGTCAACCGCTACCGACAGTTCGGCGAGGTCGGCCTCGCTGACCGTTCCAGCGTCCCGCACCACCAGCCCACTGCCACCACAGCCCAGGTCGTGGCCCGGATCGAGAGCCTGCGTCGCACAAAGAAGTGGTCAGCCCGACGGATCGCCTTCGAAATAGGTTGCGAGGGTGAACAGATCGCCGTCCGAACGGTCACCCGGCAGTTGGATCGGTTGGGTCTGAACCGGCGCAGGTTCATCGACCCCAGCGGCGCCGACAACCGGGTGTCACGACCCATCATCGCTCGCAGGCCCGGTCACATGGTCCACGTCGATGTGAAGAAGGTCGGGCGGATCCCCGACGGCGGCGGCTGGCACACCCACGGCCGGGGCTCGGCCCACGCCAAAGCCGTCGACGCCGCCAAAAAGCGCGGCGCACGAGCCGGGTACACCTACTTACACTCGGCGGTCGACGGCTACTCCCGACTGGCCTACACCGAAGCGCTCCCCGATGAAAAGGCTGTCACAGCCATCGGATTCGTGCATCGGGCACGGGCGTTCTTCGCCGCTCACGGCATCGTTTTCCTCGAACGGATCGTCACCGACAACGGTGCCTGCTACCGAGCCGGTGACTTCGCCACCGTCCTACAAGGTGCCCGGCATCAGCGGATCCGGCCCTACACCCCACGCCACAACGGCAAAGTGGAGCGCTACAACCGGATTCTGGCCGAGGAGTTCCTCTACGCCCGCGAATGGACCTCCGAACATCAACGAACCGAAGCTCTCCGGATCTGGAATATTCACGACAACTATCATCGACCGCATTCGGCCGCCGGAAACCGACCACCAGCCACCCTGCTCCGGGCCGGTGTCACGAACGTCATGGCCTCATACAGCTAGCGCCACTCTCTGGGGTCAAACTGCCTGGACAGGTCCCGACACCCCCCACCGATTCCAAGGCCAACAACACGACCCCGAAACCGGGCTCCACTACAACAATCACCGCTACTACGACCCCGAAACCGGCCGATACCTCACCCAGGACCCTCTCGGACTTGTTCCCTCCGCCAACGCGAACACATACCCATGCAACTAGTCGACTGCGGGTGTCAATGCTTTGGTCAGAGCAGGGACCGCAAGGGTGCGTTGCCAGTTGCGGGCGCCGCCGGCGAGGAGGAATGCCTCGATCTTCGCTGACAATTCTTCGGACTCCCCGACATTCTTGTAGTCGGGGAGTCCGTCCCAGCACAACCGGCGAACCAGGTCGGGGGACAGGAGGTTCTCGACCGGGATCGAATGTTCGGTGGAGAGCTCGCCCATCGCACCGCGGGCGGTGGTGAGGCGGGCGGCGGCGATGGGGTCTCGGCGTTCCCAGCGGTTGACCGGGGGTGGGCCGTCGAAGGGGAGGGTTAGTGGGGGGAGTTGTTTGTCGGGGAGGGTGCGGCCTCGTTCGACCGCGGCCAGCCAGTCGCGGGAGTAGCGGCGTTGGCGGGGGCCGCCGAAGACGGGGAGGGTGCGGAGTTGGGCGATCGAGCGGGGTTCGCCGGTGGCGGCGGCGACGATGGCCGAGTCGGGGAGGATGCGGGCGGGGGCGACGTCGCGGGCGCGGGCGAGTTCGTCGCGGGTGGTCCACAGTTCGCGCACGATCGCCAGTTGGCGGGTGCGGCGCAGGGTGTGGATGCCGGAGGTGCGGCGCCAGCGGTCGGCCTTGGGGGAGGGTGGGTCCATGGTGCGGACATGTTCGAATTCCTCTGCGGCCCAGTCGAATTTGCCCTGGGTGGTGAGGTCGGAGGCAACCGTGTCGCGGAGTTCGAGGAGCAGTTCGACATCGAGGGCGGCGTAGTTGAGCCACTCGTCGGGCAGCGGGCGGCTCGACCAGTCGGCGGCGCCGTGGCCCTTGCGCAGGGAACGGCCGAGCAGGTTCTCGACCATCGCGGCCAGGCCGACGCGGTCGTAGCCGGCGATGCGGCCGCCGAGTTCGGTGTCGAACAGGCGGGCGGGGCGCAAACCCAGTTCGGCGAGGCCGGGCAGGTCTTGATCAGCGGAGTGCAGGACCCATTCGAGGTCGTTGATCGCCTCGGCCAAGGGGGTCAGGGCATCGGTGACGGGAATCGGGTCGATGAGGAACGAGCCCGCGCCTTCGCGGCGGAGCTGGATCAGGTACGCCCGTGCCGAATAGCGGAAACCGGACGCGCGTTCGGCGTCGACGGCCAGAGGGCCGGTGCCTGCGGCGAGAGTTTTGGCGGCCGCGGCGACCTCGTCGGCAGTCGCCAGCACAGGTGGAACCCCCTCGGCAGGGACGAGCAGTGGCTCTGCTGCGGTGGGTTCCTCGGCGACCGACATAGACGTGAACTCTACGTGGCGATCAAGGGTGATCGGTGCGGGTATAGGACTCCGGTCGTAAATGGGTGACCCCGGCGGGTGGCAACCCGGCGGCAAAGGCCAGCACCTCGCAGAACGCTTCGACATGCCGGCGCATCTCGGTGGTCGTCGCGGTCCACGACGCGCGCAGTTCGAGCTGGTGGGCGCGGGGTGGGCCCGCGATATCGCCGTAGCGGACCGAGCTGGTCGCGGTGACCGTGCCGCCGAGGGCGGTGAACGGTTCGCCGCGCGATTCCAGGGAGTCGACCAGCCAGCTCCACGCCACCTCGGGTAATAGCGGGTCGGCGGCAAGTGCGGCGTCGATGTCGGCCTGGATGTAGGCGACGAGCCGGAACACACCGTTCCAGGCCTCGTCGCCGTCGGGGTCGTGTAGCAGGATCAGCCTGCCGAACGCGTCGCCCTCGGAGTCGGTGGGCACCACGGGACTGTCGGGGTGGATGACCTCCGCTCCGAGCGCATAGGAGAACGGCGCCAACCGTTGCGGAGGACGGATAGGCGCCAGCTCGATTCGGGGGTGCACTGTTGCGGTGCCCATCGCATCGACCGCCGCCCGAAAAGGAGCAGGCTCGCGGGGCGTTCCCCCGGTCGGTGCGGCGCCGTCGCGGATGTCGAGCGGTGTCACGAGGAGGAACGGTAGACGGTGGGCGCCCGACGCCGTCGGAGGCGCGCCGCCGTGCGCGTTGCGTGCCGTTGACGTTGCGGAGGGTGCATTCTCGACGTCGGTGCGATGCACGATGTGCGACGCGAACGGGTGTGGCGGGTGTCGGGTACGCGGCGGGTCGAACGTGTGGTTCGTCCCACACCTGCCTGGCTGTGGGGTTCGTCCGGGCTCGACGCTTAGGATGAACGGCGATGAGCACTTACACCCGCCGCCGGTTGACCGATGCCCCTTTCCTGGCCGCCGCCACCGGCGCGACGCCCAGCAGGCGCCCGGTGTGGTTCATGCGTCAGGCCGGCCGGTCACTGCCGGAGTACCGCGAACTGCGCAAGGGCATCGGCATGCTCGAGTCGTGCTTCGACCCGGAGCTGGTGTGTGAGATCACCATGCAGCCGATCCGCCGGCACGGTGTCGATGCGGCAATCCTGTTCTCCGACATCGTCGTTCCGCTCAAGGCCGCGGGCATCGACCTCGATATCGTGCCCGGCGTCGGCCCGGTCATCGCCTCGCCGGTGCGTACCGAAGCCGATGTGCGCGCGCTGCCGCGACTGCGTCCCGAAGAGGTCGGCGCGGTCACCGAAGGCGTGCGACTGCTCACCGACGCGCTCGGCGACACCCCACTCATCGGGTTCGCGGGCGCTCCGTTCACCCTCGCCTCCTACTTGGTGGAAGGTGGGCCCAGCAAGCAGCACGAGCGCACCAAGGCGATGATGCACGCCGACCCGAAGACCTGGCACGCCCTGCTCGGCGCCCTCACCGACATCACGATCGCCTTCCTGCAGGCCCAGTTGTCGGCCGGGGTCGACGCGGTGCAGCTGTTCGATTCCTGGGCGGGCGCGCTGTCGCTGGCCGATTACCGCGAGTACGTGCTGCCGCATTCGGAGCGAGTGTTCGCCGAGGTTGCTTCGGCGGGCGTGCCGCGCATTCACTTCGGCGTCGGCACCGGCGAACTGCTGGGTGCCATGGGTGAGGCCGGTGCGGATGTGGTCGGTGTCGACTGGCGAGTGCCGCTCACCGACGCGGTGCGTCGGGTCGGTGCCGGAAAGGGCTTGCAGGGCAATCTGGATCCCGCGATCCTGTTCGCCGGGTTCGACGCGGTCGAGGCCGAGACTCGGCGGATCCTGCGGGAAGCCGACGAGGCGATCACTCTCGGTGCGACCGGGCATATCTTCAATCTGGGCCATGGCGTGCTGCCCGATACCGATCCTGGTGTGTTGACGGCACTGGTCGAGTTGGTGCACTCGCTGTAAATCCGCCCCGCTACGGTCGTGGCATGAGGATCGCGGTCGTCGGTGGCGGAATCAGCGGGCTCGTCGCGGCTTATCGGTTGCGACAGCGGCTGGGGGATGATGTCGACATCGTCGTGCTCGAACAGAGCGGGCGGGTCGGCGGAGTACTGCAGACCCGCGAATTGGCCGGGGAGCCAGTCGATCTCGGTGCCGAGGCGTTCGTGGGGCGCAGGCCCGAGGTGATCGAGTTGATGAGCGAACTCGGCCTGGACGAGCAGTTGGTGCGGCCTGCGGGGAAGCGGCCGCTGATCTGGGTGCAGGGGGCGGCGCATCCGCTGCCGGGGCGCACGCTGATGGGGATTCCGTCCGATGCCGAGTCGCTGCGCGGGCTGGTCGACGATGCGACGCTCGATCGCGTCGCCACCGAGGAGCAGCGTCCGATGCACTGGGAACCGGGCGCTGACATCGATGTGCAGACCCTGGTGGGCGACCGATTCGGCAGGCAGGTAGTCGAGCGGAGCGTCGATCCGCTGCTCGGCGGGGTGTACGCCGGGATCAGCGCCTCCATCGGCGTCCGCGCCGCGCTACCCACCCTGGCCGAGGCGCTCGACAACGGCGCCTCCAGCCTCACCGAGGCTGTCCGCGTTGCGATGCCCGCCCCCAGCTCAGCCCCCGTATTCGGTGGGCTGCGTGACGGCTACGGTGCCCTGCTCGCCGCACTGACCGAAGCCTCGGGAGCCCGATTGGTCATGACCACGGCCGCGACGCGCGTAGCCCGCGCATTGCGGGGTTGGGTGGTCGACCCGCTCGGAGCCGTCGACGCCGTCGTCATCGCGACGCCCGCCCCGGTCACCGCCCGGCTCCTGCACTACGTGGCGCCCGAAGCGGCGCGGGCGGCCGCCGGTATCGAGCTGTCCTCCTCGGCGCTCGTCGCCTTGGCTCTCCCGCGTGACACCCCCCTTCCGGACAACTCCGGCATCCTCGTCGCGACCGGAGAACCTTTGCGCGCCAAGGCCTTCACCCTGTCCAGCCGCAAATGGCCGCACCTGGCCGAGCGCGACGTCGCCCTCGTCCGCGCCTCCTTCGGCCGCCTCGGCGACGACAAACCGCTCTCCTGGACCGACGACGACCTCATCGCCGCCGCGATCGCCGACCTGACCACCGTCACCGGCATCCCGATCACCCCACTCGAGGCCGTCGCCCAACGCTGGCCCGGCGGCCTCCCGCAATACGCCCCCGGCCACACCGACCGCATCGCCACCCTCGAATCCGCTCTCACCCCCCTCGACGGCCTCGCAGTAGCGGGCGCCTACCTCCACGGCGTCGGCGTCCCCGCCTGCGTGGCCTCGGGCACGGCAGCGGCCGGTCGCATCGCGATGTCGCTGGCGTCGCGCGTCGATTAACGACTTCGTTCGCAGTGGTGTCGCGCCGTGTCGTTGCGTGTTCGTCGACGACCGAACGTGGACACCGACCAGACATTTTGGGTCGCCGAGTCGGCTGCGTCATCCTGAGTCGTGCCGCGACGGTAGGCAGGACGACCGGCACATATGCCAGGGAGCGGATTTGGTTCTCTGTCAGGCCGGTGGCACGGGGGACCAGACGCCCGCCGCGGTTCCGTCGTCGACATGCTTGCGATACGTGAGGACCTTGTTATGGATCACTTCGAGATCGGCCGTCAGTTCGGCCAGTCTGTCGCGAACAGACCGTTCGTGAGCCTCGAGTAGGGACAGACGGTCCCGCTCGTTTCCCGGACCCGAGCGAACGAGCCCTGCGAAGGTTCGCAGGGTCGCGATGGGCATTCCGGACTCGCGCAGGCGGTTGCAGAGCAGGAGCCATTCGACGTCGGCCTGCGCGTATACGCGCTGACCACCGGAGGACCGAGGGATCGGGCGCAACAAAAGTTCTTCCCGTTCGAAATATCGCAAGGCGTGCACCCCGAGGCCGGTGGCCCGACCGACGTCACCGATAGACAGACCGTTCACCGTACGTCCTCACAGCTTGACCTAGATCGCACTCTAGATTTTACCGTCGGGCGCATGGCGATCACACACCAGCACAGAATCAGTAGCGGGTTCGGGCCGCGCAGCACGGCCGAGGAGGTCGTCGACGGCATCGACCTGACGGGGAAGACGGTCATTGTCACCGGTGGCTACTCAGGTCTCGGCAAGGAGGCCACCGTGGCGTTGGCGCGTGCCGGGGCGCACGTCGTCGTGCCTGCCCGTCGGGTCGAAATGGCTCGAAAAGCACTGCGCGACACCGAGAGTGCGGAGGTGGCTGAACTCGACTTGGCCGACCTCGACAGTATTCGGACGTTCAGTGAACGATTTCTCGATACCGGCCTGACCATCGACGTCATCATCGCGAACGCAGGGGTCATGGCCTACCCGCGCCGGCATGTCGGGCCGGGCTGGGAAGCGCACTTCGCGATCAATCATCTCGGACACTTCGCACTGGTCAACCG
Organism: Nocardia sp. IBHARD005; assembly: GCF_052814245.1. Lineage (NCBI taxonomy): Bacteria > Bacillati > Actinomycetota > Actinomycetes > Mycobacteriales > Nocardiaceae > Nocardia > Nocardia sp. IBHARD005. Next base: position 5,504,222 of record NZ_CP199935.1, on the reverse strand, counting down.
ATTGCGTCCGGCGCTGGCTCAGAGCGGAGCTCGCGTGGTGGCGGTGGCGTCGTCCGGGCACTTCCTGTCCGATATCCGCTGGAACGATCTGCATTTCAGCCGCGATTACGACATCTGGAGGGCCTACGGTCAGTCCAAAACCGCCAACGCGCTGTTCGCCACCCACCTCGACGTGATCGGTGCGGTGGCGGGGGTCCACGCGTATTCCGTGCACCCGGGCAGCATCCTCACACCACTGCAACGCAATATCCCCCGTGCGGAACAGGTCGCGCAGGGTTGGATCGGCAGTGAAGGTAGCCGGGCTGACGGCTTCAAGACCCCGGCGCAGGGGGCGGCGACAGCAGTCTGGGCAGCGACCGCCGCACCGCTCGCAGCGTTCGGGGGTGCCTATTGCCAGGATTGCGATGTCGCCGAACTCGCCACCAACGACGACATGCTCGTCGGCGGCGTAAAGCCGTGGGCCGTCGATGCCGTCTCTGCCGCGCGTCTGTGGACTCTGTCCAGCGAGCTCACCGGACTGGACAGCTTCTCCGGCTGACCAGCGGCGTGTCATCGGACATCGGCGATAGCGATGCTGCATGATCGCCCGCTGTGGCCATCAATGGTGAGCAGAACAGCGGACGGATCCTGATTCTCGATCCCGATCTCGGGCCCGTCGAACTTCACGCGGGTGAGGTGACGACGGTGACCTCGGTGTTCGGCAGTGATGAATCGTCGCCGTGGCGGGCGAGTAGGCCGGTGGGGGACTGAGCCCCACCGGCGGGCGAAAACGCCGCAGTGGCACCATAGATCCATGGCGCGACTCGACTACCAGGCTCTCAACTCCTCCATTCGCTACCTGATGTTCTCGGTGTTCCAGGTTCAGCCGGGCGTGCTCGGCGAGGACCGGGCGGGGGCGATCAAGGAGGCGCGGGCGTTCTTCGACGGGCTCGCCGACAAGGGTGTGGTGCTGCGGGGGATCTACGACGTGGCGGGGCTGCGGGCCGACGCCGATTTCATGCTGTGGACCCATGCCGAGCGGGTCGAGGATCTGCAGGCCGCGTACGCCGATTTCCGGCGCACGACCGAACTCGGCCGGGCGAGTGCCCCGATCTGGAGCAACGTCGCGGTGCACCGGCCCGCGGAGTTCAACAAGAGCCACATCCCGGCGTTCCTGGCGGGGGAGGACGCGGGGAACTACATCTGCGTCTACCCGTTCGTGCGGTCCTACGAGTGGTACCTGCTCCCTGACGAGGAGCGTCGCAAGATGCTCGCCGACCACGGTAAGGCCGCGCGCGGGTACCCGGATGTGCGGGCCAACACGGTGACCTCGATGGCGCTGGGCGACTACGAGTGGATCCTCGCGTTCGAGGCCCCTGAGCTGCACCGGATCGTCGATCTGATGCGTGATCTGCGGGCGACCGAGGCTCGGCTGCATGTGCGCGAAGAGGTGCCGTTCTTCACCGGGCCGCGGGTCGAGGTCGAACAGCTGATCACCGCACTGCCGTAGCGGCGGAAACGCCGAAGGCCCGGTCATGGAGCGGGCCTTTCTCATCGGCCTGATCTTGCCGCGGTCACGCATTCACGTATCGTGAGCGGGCTGATTGTGGCAATGACGGTGAGAGAGATTCGCGCGTGGTACCAGGGCGGGGAACGGATCGGACCGAAGAGGGCCGATCCGCTATAGCGGCTATCGATCGAATCGCACCGGAAACGGGTGCGTCGCGCCGCACTCCGGCGCGGTGGCTGCGTTCGGCGCGCAGCGACCTGATCGTCGCCGGATGCTACTTGTCGCTCGGTTTTCGTACTCGCCGGGCTGTGGTCGAACCCCCGAAGTGGCTACCTGAGCAAGAGCGATCAGGACCAGACGCTTTTCGAGTGGTTCTACGCCCTCACGGCACGAAACATCACCCACCTGGCGAGTCCGTTCAGCACCCAGTTACAGAATTATCCCGACGGCGTGAACATGATGGCCAATACCACCATGTATGGCTGGGGGGTACCCTTCACGCCGGTCACCCTGCTTTTCGGGCCGACCGTCACTTTCGTGTCGGCGCTCACCTTCGGCCTGTTCGGGACGGCGTTCGCCTGGTATTGGGTGTTCTCGCGTGAACTGGTGACCGACAAATTCGCCGCGGCCGTCGGCGGTTTGTTCTGCGGCTTCGCACCCGCGATGATCGCGCATACCAATGGGCACGCGAATTTCGTTGTCCTCGTGTTGCTTCCGCTCATCGCTGTGCAGGTCATCAAAATGGCGCGGCACGCGGAGAACGCCGCCGGGGCGCGACCGGTGTGGCAACCGCGCGCGGCCATCGTGCTCGGACTGCTGGTCGCTGTGCAGCTCACGCTGGGTGAGGAGTCGCTGCTGATCTTCGCGCTCGGCTTCGCGGTCTTCGCCTTCGCCTACCTGCGCACCCGGCGCGCCATCGCGCTCACGCTGCGCGCGGTGGCCCCGCCGGTCCTGCTCGCGGCGCTGATCACGCTGACGCTCACCGGTTTCGGGCTGTGGTGGCAGTTCGCCGGACCGCAGTCGCATCGATTCATCGGGATCGGCCGGGTCGGCAACGACATTCTGTCGCTGTTGCAGTTCTCGCCGGAATCGGCGGGCAGCATGGTCTCGTTCGGCCCCGACGTGAGCATCAGTCCGACCGAGGACAACACCTACTTCGGTTGGCCGCTACTGCTGCTCGTCGCCGTGACCGCGTTCTTTCTGCGGCGCGAGCGCATTGTGCGGGCCGCCGGGATCGTCATCGTGGTGTTCACGACGCTGTCGCTCGGCATTGTGCTGTCCTTCGACGGCGTCGTGCGCTTCGGCGACGGCGACTTCGCGATGGTGCCGATGCCGTGGCTGGCTTTCGGGTGGATCCCGCCACTGAACGGGATCGTCGAATCACGGTTCGCCATGGCAGCCATTCCGGCCATCGCGATAATCCTGGCCCTCGGCACCCAGCGGGCGATCGAATTGCGGCGCACCTCCGCCACCATGCGGCGACCCGTTGCCTGGTTCGGCGCCCTGACCTTCGCGTTGCTGCCCATCGCGCCGACCATGCTGCCCGTTGTGGAACGCCCTCCGGCGCCCGCGTTCTTCGCCGACGGCACTGTGCGGCAGTATGTTTCGGACGGCTCGTTGGTGATCGTGCCGCCGCCTTCCTCGGGGGACGCCATCGCACTGCGGTGGCAGGTCGACGCCGACTTCGCCTTCCCGCTCGTCGGCGGCTACTTCGTCGGCCCGAGCGGCGCGGACCACGGGGCCGGTTATGGTGCCGACCCCCGACCCACCGCGGTTCTGCTCATGCTGGTCCGGATGCTCGATACGGTTCCGGTCATCGACCGAGCTCTGCGCGAGCAGGCCGTCTCCGACCTGCGTTTCTGGGGCGCCGATGTGGTGGTGTTGCCGCCGGCGAAGAGCAGTGATGCCCTGCGTCGCACAGTGGATGACCTGCTCGGCTCACCGGCCGAGCAGGTGGACGGTGTGTGGGTGTGGGACGTGCGCGGTCTCGTTTGACCGGGGCGGAGCATCCAGCCATTGATTGAAACAGTGATTGAAATGTCGATTGAAACGTGTTTCACTTCTGGGTATGGTCGATGAGGTCAAGACGGGGACGCGGCAGCGACTGCTGATCGCCGCCGAATCATTGCTGCTGACCGAGCCCTACGACGAGGTCTCGGTGCGCGGCATCTGTGCCGCCGCCGGTGCCAACGCCGCCGCGGTGCACTACCACTTCGGATCGAAGGAAGCCCTGGTCGGTGCGCTGATCGAGGACCGGTTGGGGCCGCTGTGGGCCGATGGTCTCGCCCGCGCGAGCGCGGGGCGCGATCCGCTACCCGCCGTCGTCGACACGATCCTGGCCCCCTTCGTCCAGCTCGCGGGAGATCCCTTGGGCCGCTTGCATCTTCGACTGCTGTCCAGGTTCGTCCTCGGACGGCATCTCACCACGTGGCAAGGCCCGTGGTTTCGAATGGGCACCTGGGCCACGCTGCTCCCGGAGCTGGATGACCGGGAGAGCCGCCGTCGGTGGATGCTCGCCTTCGATCTGATCATCATGCGTTTCGGCAGCCCCGAAATCGAGGAACACGGAATGGCGCAGCCGGACCTCGAGACACTGCGAGATTTCGTGGTGGCCGGTTTGACCGCGCCGACGGGAGAACAGCGATGAACGACATCTTCGCACCGGCCACCCTGGGTCCGATCACCCTGCGCAACAGGGTGATCAAGGCCGCGACCTTCGAAGGACGCACGCCCGACGCCCTGGTCACCGAGGAACTGATCGACTTCCATCGGGAGGTCGCCGCCGGCGGTGTCGGCATGACCACCGTCGCGTATTGCGCGGTCGCGCCGGGCGGTCGCACCGATCGGCATCAGATCTGGATGCGGCCGGAAGCCGTTGCGGGACTGCGGAAGCTGACCGATGCCGTGCACGCGGAGGGTGCCGCGGCCTGCGCGCAGATCGGTCATGCCGGACCGGTGGCCAACGCCGCCTCCAATCGAGTGCCCGCGCTCGCGCCGAGCCGGATGTTCAACCCGCTCGGCATGAGATTCACCAATACTCCCACTGTCGCCGAGATCGCCGAAACCGTGGCCGCGCACGCCGAAGCCGCACGCCTGGCCGAGCAGGCCGGATTCGACGCGGTGGAGATTCATTTCGGCCACAACTATCTGGCCAGCTCGTTCCTGAGTCCGGTGCTGAACCGGCGCAAGGACGCCTACGGCGGATCCCTGCTCAATCGGGCCCGGATGGCGCGTGAAATCGCTTGTGCGGTCAAGGATGCCGTGGGTGATCGGATCGCGGTCACGGCCAAGATCAATATGGAGGACGGTCAGGCCGGTGGCCTCACCATTCCCCAATCGCTCCAGGTGGCCGCCTGGCTCGAGGCCGACGGCGCGCTCGACGCCCTCGAATTGACCGCGGGCAGTTCGCTACTGAACCCGATGATGCTGTTCCACGGCACACCACCGCGCCGCTCCTTCGCGAAAGTCTTGCCCGGCCCTGCCCGCCTTGGCTTTCGCCTGGTCGGGAAGTCCTTCTTGAAGGAGTACCCGTACCAGGAGGCCTACCTGCTCGAGCGGGCCCGCCACTTCCGGCGCGCGCTGTCGATGCCGCTGATCCTGTTGGGCGGCATCACCAACCTCGACACCATGCGCCTGGCCAGGACCGAGGGCTTCGAATTCGTCGCCATGGGCCGGGCCCTGCTGCGCGAACCGAATCTGTTGCGCCGCATCCAAACCGATGAATCCACGCGCTCGGCATGCGTGCACTGCAACGAATGCATGCCCACCATCTACTCGGGCACACGCTGCATGTACCGCCCCACCCTTTCGCGCGAGCCGATTCAGCTGACCCTCGGCTGACACACCCGAGGGAACAGGCACCATGAGTGGACCGCTGTCCGCTATACAGCGAATAACTGGGAGATCGTGCATGCGGATCGAGGGCAGCGTCTTCGTCGTCACCGGAGCGGGGAACGGCATCGGACGATGCGTCGCCTTGGAGCTGATCGCCCGCGGCGCGGTCGTGGTCGGTGCTGATCGTGATGAGCAGGCGCTGGCCGCCACCGCCGCACTGGTCACCGACCGCGCGCGCTTCACCGCCCACCCGATCGATATTTGCGACCGTGCCGCCGTGGCCGCGTTCCCCGCCAGCGTGATCGCCGCCCACGGACAAGTCGACGGCCTGTTCAACATCGCGGGAATCGCCCAGGAACTCCAGACCGTCGCAGACCTCAGCGACGCTCGGATCGAGACGCTGATGCAGGTGAACTTCTTCGGCGCGGTGTGGATGTCGCGAGCCTTCCTCCCGCACCTGCTGCACCGCCCTCGGGGCGTCATCATGAACACCTCGAGCCTGTCGGCGATCGTTCCGGTGCCCGGCTCAGCGGTGTACGGCGCGTCCAAGGCCGCGCTCGCCGTGTTCGGTTACGGCCTGGCGCAGGATTTGCGTGGCCGCTCGAATGTCACGGTGACCACGGTGCTTCCGGGTTCGGTCTGGACCGACCTGGTGCGCAAGGTCGCTCAGCAAATGGATGCCCCCGAGTGGCTCGCCAAAGGATTCTCGGCCAAGCCCGAGCAGGTGGCGCGCCGCATCGTCGATACGACCGCGAAGGGTCGGGGCCGTGTCGTGATCGGCAAGGACGCCCACGTCTACAACGCGGTCCGACGGCTCAGCACCCGGCTGGCCGATCGGCTGTCGTACTTGCAGGTCGGTCATGGTGTCTACCCCAAGCGCACCGCGCCCGCCCGCAGCAACTGACCACCTACCCATGGCGGCGGTGGGCTTCCCGAGCGATTGAGCTCCAGTGTTTCAGCTGGTAGACCCCTCCGTGGGCTGCAAGCGCAACGCGATCGAGTTGATGCAGTAGCGCTGATCGGTGGGGGTGGGGTAGCCCTCGCCCTCGAAGACATGTCCGAGGTGGCTGTGGCAGTTCGCGCAGATCACCTCGACGCGGCGCATACCCAAGGTCTTGTCGGCTTTCAGGATCACCGCGCCGGAATCGGCGGGATCGAAGAAGGACGGCCAACCGCAGTGCGAGTCGAATTTCTCTGTGCTGCGGAACAATTCGGCGTCGCAGGCGCGACAGGTGTAGACACCCTCGGTCTTGGTGTCGGTGTATTCGCCGATGAACGGGCGCTCGGTGGCGGCCTCGCGCAGGACGGCGTATTCCTCGGGATCCAGTTTCGCCCGCCATTGCTGCGGCGTCAGCTGGATACGCGGCGTGGGCAACGAAGTATCGGAACTCATGGCTCCACGCTAATAGGTTCGGCCGGTGCGCGCCGTGAGCGGTGCGTCACCGGCCGATAACTACTTGAGCGCGGGCTCGCGTTCCTCGACCGGCGCCACCGGATCCTCGTGGTGCGGCGGGGTTTCGGCGACCGGCGCGACGGGCACCGGTTCATCGGTGCCGTCGCGCGAATCGGGCGCGCTCGTCATCCACGTCGGGTCGATCCCGAACTGCAGTCTGCCCTCGCGACGCGCGGCCAGGTAGCGGTCACCGAGCACGCAGAACACGACGATGAGCAGCAGCCCCCAACCGAAGGTCACCCGCAGGTATTCGAGGTTGCGGCCGACGCCCTGCCAGCGATCCGAGAGCCACTTGTCGTAGGTCATGAACCCGAAGATCGCCAGCCAGGCGGGCCAGTTGCGCAGCAGAGAATTTCGCAGCACCACCGTCATCAGGAACGGGAACAGCATCATCGAGTAGTACATCTGGCCCAGCGAGGGCAGCAGGAACGACGCGGTGAGCAGCACACCGGAGAACGTGGTGACGAAGAACAGGTCGTCGTGGCGGTAGTAGCGCCACAGCAGCCACAGCGACACCGCGACCACACCGACCATGACGGCCTGAACGAGCAGGATCAGCCCGTGCGGCAGCCCGTAGTAGAGCCCGTTGCCGCTCACCGAACTGTTGAAGTAGTCGCGTGTCTTCGCCAGATACGGCACGACATGGGTGAAGAATTTCTCGGGGTCCTTCGACAACGGCCAGGCGATAGCGGTGAGCGTCAGCGGCACACCGAGCGCGGTGATGAACACCTTCCACTGGCCGCGAACGGCCGCGACCAGCAGCAACGGCGCAAGCGTCGGTTTCACCGCGATACTCAAACCCAGCGCCACACCGGCCCAGAGGTCCCGACGCGCCAGCAGCAGCGTGATGAACAGCAACTCGGCCAGCAGCAGACAGCCGTTGACGTTGGTGAAGACCAACGTGTTGGTCACCGTCTCGGAGGTGAACATCGCCAGCAGCAGCGCGGGCGCGGCGATCGAGCCGAGACCGAACTTGAACAGGCGAAGCAGCAGGTACCAGGCGAGCAGGATCGCGACCGCGTTGAGCCCGATGAACAGCCATCGCGACAGTTCGTAGTCGATGATCGCCACCGGCGCGATCAGCAGCGTTCCGCTCGGATAGTAGAGATAGTGCGGGTCGACCGACGAGAAATCGGCGGTGTACAAAGGCCTGCCGTTCAGGAACTCGAACGAGGCGTTGTACACCGGCCGGTAGTCGTCGGTGACGAAACCGTTGATGGCCTTGATGAAGACGCGGTTCAGCACCATCATGACCGCGAAGGGCCAGAGCGCGAACTTGATCACCTCGGCGGAGGTGCGAGCGGTACGAGGCTCGAGCTGTCGGAACAACACTGGGGCACGGTACACCGGATCTGGTTGCGATGGTGTCGCCGGACCCGGATGACGCGCCGGATCCGGGTGGTTGCCCCGACCGGATCAGGCCGGGCAGGCACCGCCGTCGGCGGGTAGTTTCGCCTCCGCGAGGTAGTCGTTGACGGCCTTCTGCGCGCACCCGGAGTGGGTGACGACCGGATGCCCCCAGCCCTGCCAGGTCATTGTGGCGTGCCGGGCACCCGCCGAGCCGAGCGCACCGGTCACCGAGGCGGCGGCCCCGCCGACGACCGGATCGGCGGCACCGGCGAACACCAGCACCGGCACGTCGAGTTTCGTCGGCAGCGGCGCCGCGGTGGAGACCGGCCAGGCCGAGCAGACCATCAGCCCGATGGCGGCATTGCGCCCGAATACCGGATATTTGCTCGCCCAGGTCTGCGCGAGTTCACGGGCCTTGTCCGCGGTCGGGGGCTGCTGGCTGTCGGTGCACCGGTTGACGAACTCGCCGTCGGAGGTGATCGCGGCGGCCTCGCGCACGACCATGGCCGAGAGCGGTCCGCGATCGCCACGGTCGGCGGCGGCCAGGATGTCGGCCAGGGCGGTGACCCGATTCGCCTGATCACCGCGGGGACTGGACAGGAAACCGGTGAGCGCGGTCGACAGGTCCGCGGCCGAGATCTCGCCGAGCCCACCGCTGTTCGCCTTGTTCATCAGCGCGACGACGGCCGCACGCGGATCGGCCCCGAGTGCGCAGTTGGCGGCCTTGCAGCGCTGCGCGAACGCGGTGAGGGCGGCTTCGGCGCCGGTGACGCGTGCCTCGGCCATGGTGGTGGCGTCGGCGCCGACCGGTTCGGGGGCGTCGAGCACGAGCCGGGCCAGGTGGTCGCCGTAGCGGCGGGCGTAGCTCAGGGCCACCTTGGCGCCGTTGCCTGCGCCGAGCAGGTTGATCTTGTCGACCTGCCACTGCTTGCGCAGCTGTTCGATGTCGTCGGCGGCGTGCGGTGCGTCGAACGTGCCTTCGTAGGGCTGCAGGAAATCGCGGCAGGCGATGGTGGCGTCCTGGCTGAAGCCTGCGACGGCACCGACCTGATCGGTGTTGCCCACTCCGGTCTGGCCGAGGTCGGTCATCACCGCGCGCAGCTGCGCCGGAATGCAGTCGATGGGCTGGGAGGCGCCGATGCCACGCCGGTCCACCGCGACGATCGGCTGCGCGGCCAGCAACGCGCTGTTGGGCCCGATCGCCAGCCCGGCCAGCGTCGAGGCCGAGGAACGGTCCGAACCGGAGGTGAGCACCAGCGGGGCCGCGTCGGCGGGCGTCTGCGGCAGACGGGCACGCAGGGCGCCCGCGCGGAAGGTGCCGAGCACGGTGCCCGCGGTGTCGATCGGAGTCGAGAACTCGGCGCAGTCGAGGACCAGACCCGCGGGGGCGGCGCCGAAGTCGAGCGAGCTCAGTGTGGCCGCGGTGCAATCACGCCAGGCGAGGTCGGTTGTGGGTACTTCCGCCTTGGCGAGGTCCTGCGGCGCGGGCGCGTCGGTCTGGGCACCACCGGCCCCAGGGCGCTCGACGGCGACGACGGGCCGATCCGACGGTCCGGCCCCACAGCCCGCGAGCATGATCGACAGTGTCGCGGCCGTTGCCGCGGCCCGAGTCCAACGCATGCGCTACACACTGCCAGGTTCGGCGCCAGGTTTCATCGACGGGCCCAGCGGGCCAGAACGGTGCCGTCCTCGGCGAGCACCAGCTGCTTGCGGGTCATCGGCAGGTCGAATGAGCTCGCCGACAGCGAGATCCGCCCGCCCGTGCCCCCGACCAGCATCGGGGCGGTGGTCAGGCACAGTTCGTCGACCACACCCGCCTCGGCCAGCTGCCCGAACAGATGTGGTCCGCCTTCACACAGCACACGGTGCAGGCCGCGCTCGGCGAAGACCCGGATCAGCGCGGCGGGCATGATCGCAGCCTCACCGGCGACCACAACCTGCGCGCCCGCGTCCTCCAGCGCGCTGACCTGCTCCGGGGCCGCATGGGCTGTGGTGATGATCAGCGGTGGCACCTCGGCATCGGTGAAGAATTTCGAACCGGGATCGAGCTTGGCGGTGGCGGTGACCACCGCGATCGGTGGCGGGGTGCCATCGGGGTGGCCACCGATTCCGTGTCGGTGGTGCGCGATGCGCCGTTGCGGGTCGGGGTGCGCGCCGCCGTAGTTCTCCGCGCGCAGCGTGCCCGCGCCGATCACGACCACATCGGCCAGTTCGCGTAGGACGGTGAACACTGCTTTGTCCGCCTCGGTGCCCAATCCCTCGGAAACACCGTCGATGGTGAACGCGCCGTCGACGCTGCTCACGAAGTTCGCCCGCACCCAAGGACCGTCCAGCTGCCGCGGATACGCATAGCACCTGGCCAGTGCGTCGGGGTCGAGGTCTGCGAGCTGGGTCACATTGTGGATACGCTGCATAGGGATCGATGCAACCACGTCCGTACCATTTGTCCATGCAAGAACGCCTTGTCGATCGCCATCCGGAGGTCCCGGCCGACCAACTCGTCGCGCAGATGGTGCCCCCGCCCATGTTCGACGAGGTCAGCTTCGCCTCCTACATCCCTGACCCCAACGAACCGAGCCAAGCGGCCGCGGTCGCCAAGGCCGAGCAATTCGCAGGTCAGGTGGCGAGAATCCACAAGGCCGCCTCGAAGAAGAGCCTCTTCGGCAAGAAGAAGGCCGTGTCCGGCGCGGGCCTGTATCTCGACGGCGGCTTCGGTGTGGGCAAGACCCACCTGCTCGCCTCGATCTTCCACAGCTCCCCGGCGCCCAAGTCGTTCGGCACCTTCGGTGAGGTCACCAACCTGGTCGGCGCGCTCGGCTTCAACAACGCCGTCGAGCGGCTCTCGGCCAACAGCGTGCTGTGTATCGACGAATTCGAACTCGACGATCCGGGCGACACGATGCTGGTCTCGCGGATGCTCACCGAGCTGTCGGCCCGTGGCGTCTCCATCGTGGCCACGTCGAACACGCTGCCCGGCCAGCTGGGCGAAGGCCGTTTCGCGGCATCGGATTTCCTGCGCGAGATCAAGAAGCTCGGCTCGATCTTCGATCCGGTGCGGGTCGACGGTCCCGACTACCGGCACCGCGACCTGCCGCCCGCCCCGGAACCCACCTCGACCGAGCTGCTCGTCGAGCGGGCCGTGCTCACCCCGGGTTCCACGCTCGACGAATTCGACGTGCTGCTGAAGCATCTGAGCACGCTGCATCCGTCGAAGTACGGTGCGTTGATCCAGGGCGTGGCGTCGGTGTTCATCTCCGACGTGCACACCGTGACCGATCAGGCCGTCGCGCTGCGCGTGGTCGTACTGGCCGACCGCCTCTACGACGCGAGCATCCCGGTGACGGTCTCGGGCGTCAAACTCGACGAGATCTTCTCGAAGGAGATGCTCGACGGCGGTTACCGCAAGAAGTACCTGCGCGCGATCTCGCGTCTGCTCGCGCTGTCGCGCTTCGAGGCCGGTGTCGTCTAGCGGCTGGTGCCGCAGTTCTCGGCCCTGTTCCCCGCCTCTTCCCTCCCTCCGGGTACTCCTTCGTCGCACCCTCCACTCAGTCCAGAGTCGGGCGGGCCGAGAACGTAGTGGAGGGCCTAGAGCGCGCGTTCGAAGACGAAATCGGAGTGCAGCTGGCTGCCGACCGTGAAGGTCTTGGTCCCCACCTGCCGAAAACCGTGCTTGGCATAGAACTTCTGCGCGCGCTCGTTGGCCTGGTTGACCCCGAGCCACACCGTGCCTGCCCCCGAGTCGCGCGCGGTGCCGACCACGGCTTCCATCAGCGCCGCGGCGACACCGCTGCCGTGGTGTCCCGGCAGCACATACATCTTGCTCAATTCGACCACCTCGCCCGCACTCACCTGCGCGGCGACCTCCGGGTCACTCGGCCTGCCCGTGATCAGCATGGCGTAGCCGACGATCTCGTCACCCTCGACGGCCTTGAGCACGGTCTTGGCCGGGTCGGACAGATATTCGCCGAAGCGTTCGCCCGAGAGCATCTGCTCGAGGAAGATCTCGATGTCGCCCGCGGTGGCCTCGGGCGGGCACGCGAGCGGAAATGTCGCGGCGGCGACATCGCTGAGCGCCTCGGCGTCCCAGAGTCCGGCGCGGTCGACGACAACGGAACTGTTGGTCATCCTTCCAGTACAGCACGGGTCACCCAGGGGGGCGGCGGGACTGTGGACTACGACAGCGTGGCGGCACAACGGCTGGGTCGGGCGCTCTCCCACAGACTGTGGGCCGTCCAGCGCGGTGGCACCTTACCTCTCTGTCCGAGTAGTCTCCGTCCGTCGAGGGCCTGTACTTGCGCGGTGGCACCAGACCTCTCTGTCCGAGTAGTCTCCGTCCGTCGAGGGCCTGTACTTGCGCGGTGGCACCAGACCTCTCTGTCCGAGTAGTCTCCGTCCGTCGAGGGCCTGTACTTGCGCGGTGGCACCAGACCTCTCTGTCCGAGTAGTCTCCGTCCGTCGAGGGCCTGTACTTGCGCGGTGGCACCAGACCTCTCTGTCCGAGTAGTCTCCGTCGCATGACGAGCGGTAGCCGCATCGGGATCGTCGGTGCGGGAGTGGCGGGTTTGGCCTGCGCGAAGGTATTGAGTCAGGCGGGGTTCCCGGTCGAAGTCTTCGACCGGGCCCCCGACGTCGGCGGGGTATGGAGTGCCACCCGCCGGTATCCGGGACTTCGCGCGCAGAACAGCAAGTCCACGTACGCGTTCAGCGATCACCCGATGCCCGAAGATTTCCCCCGCTGGCCGGACGGTCAGCAGATGCAGGCCTACCTGGCCGGATACGTGCAGGAGTTCGGCCTCGGCCCGCACCTGCGCCTTGGCACCGAGGTGGTGGCGGCCGACCCGGTCGACAGCGGCTGGTTGCTCGAGATCCGCGACCAGATGGGCGGGCACCGCACCACCTGCGATCACCTGATCGTCGCCAACGGTGTCTACAGCGACCCGGTGCTGCCCGACCTGCCGGGCGCCGCGGCTTTCCGTGCCGCGGGCGGACGGCTGTGCCATGTCTCGGAATTCCACGATGTCGAGCAGGCACGCGACCGCTCGGTGGTCGTGCTCGGCTACGGCAAGTCCGCGTGTGATGTAGCCGAGGCCGTCAGCCATATCGCCGACGAGACCACCGTGGTGGCGCGCAGACTCACGTGGAAGATGCCGCGCAAACTCGGCCTCGGCGCCGACTACGAGCGCCTGCTGCTGACCCGTGCGGGTGAGGCGCACTTCGCCTCCCGCTTCCCGCGCCGTGCCGAACGACTGCTCGACCGCCTCGCGCTGCGCCAGGCGAACATGGACCTGCTGCAAGAGCGGGTGACGCGCAAGCTGCGGCTGCGTGAGCTCGACCTGGTGCCGACGGGCCCGATCTCCGAGATCGGCACCAGCAGCGCGAGCTTGGCCACCGAAGGTTTCGCCGAGCAGGTCGAGGCGGGCCGGATCGGCGTGCACCGCGACACCGAGATCACCGAACTGATCGGTGGGCGGCACGGGCCCGCGGTTCGCTTGGCCGACGGCAGCCTGAAACTGGCCGAGATCGTTGTCTGCGCCACCGGATACCGGCAGGAGGTGCCGTTCCTCACCCCGTTCGTCCGGCGCGCCCTCACCGACGAGATGAGCGACTTCCGGCTCTACCGCCACATCCTGCCCGTGGAAGTCCCCAACCTCAGCTTCGCCGGCTACAACTGCTCTCACGTGAGCGCCCTCAGCGCCGAGGTGGGCGCCCACTGGATCGCCGGGCTGCTCACGGGCAGGTTCATGCCGCCGATGGCCGAGATGATGAACAACGAGATCGACGCCCGCCTCGCGTGGTCGCGGGAACGCAGCGACGGCAACCACGCGCACGGTGCCTCGGTGGTTCCGTTCTCGCTGGCCAATATCGACGAGATGCTCGACGATCTCGGCACGCCGCTGCCAAAGCTGTCGCGGCTGGCACAGTGGGTGCGACCCGTGCGGCCGTCGTCCTACCGCGGGGTGCTGCGCAATCGCGCGGTCGCCGCTCCCGTGTCGCCCACACCGGCGCCCGTAGCCGAGCGGTAGCCGACACGCCGGATCGCCGTCGGCAACGCTTGGCGGCGATCGGTGCGTTGGTCATAATCCTCGCGTGGACGCGCTGGATCTGAACCTGCTGCTCGCTCTCGACGCGCTGCTCGACACCAACAGCGTGACCGAGGCGGCTCGGCGACTGCACACCTCGACCTCGGCGATGAGCCGCACCCTCACCCGGCTGCGCGAGGTGCTCGGCGATCCGCTGCTCGTTCGCTCGGGCAGACAGATGGTGCCGACGCCGCGGGCCCTCGAATTGCGCCACGATGTGGCAAGCCTGGTCGATCAGGGACGGTCGTTGCTCACCGCCCGCGACGGGCACGGGCCCGGCAGGCATCGGGATTTCGTTGTCCGCGTGGGTGATTCGGTGGGGGCGCGCCTGTCCGGTCCGCTGCTGGCCGCGGTCCACACACAGCTACCAGGGGTGACGGTGCGGCTGCTCGCGGCCGACGCCGCCGATGGTGCGGTGGCGCTGCGCGACGGCCGGGTCGACGTCGAAGTCGGCATGATCGGGAAGACCGATCCGGAAACGGTGGTCAAGCGCCTGTTCACCGACCGCTGGATCGGTGTGGCCGCTCCTGACCACCCGTTCGCCACCGACCGCCCCACCGTCGCCGCCTACGCTTCGGCCCGCCATCTGGAAGTTTCCCCCACCGGTCGCACCCATGGCCCGATCGACGACCGGCTCGCCCTGCACGGGCGCACCCGCCGCGTGGTCGCCACCGTCGCCGACCTGCCCACCGCGCTGCTCACCCTCGCGTCGACCGAATTGGTCTGCCCCGCACCGGAACTGCTGTCCCGAGCCGCACGCACCGCGCTCGGCCTGGCGATGTTCGAGATCCCGCTGCCGCTACCCGCCCCCGTCGTCGCTATGGCGTGGCATCCTCGCAACACCGCCGACGCCGGCCATCGCGCCCTGCGCGACCTGATCGGCACCGTCCTGCACGAACCCCCGAAACCGGACGTCGACCCGGGTCTCGTCCCGCTGGCGACGCCCGCCTGACGGACACGGGAGTGCGGTCGGTCTAGCCGAGTTCGGGGGTCGGTGGGCCGAACACGTCCCGGCGGCCGGGCGGGAGGCCGGCCGAGCGTTTCAGCTCGTCGAGCATGGCCTGGAGCTTGTCGACGTGGGCGCGTTCGATGTCGAAGGCACGGTAGGTGCCGGTTACGGTGATTCCGGCCGAGTCGGTGGCGCTCGGCGGAATCGGGTCGGCGACAGGGCGTTCGAGGGGATCCGGGATCCTTGTCGACATGCCGCGCCCGGTCGGCAGGCCGAGGGTCGGCGGATCGGAGCCGTCGTCGTCCGGGCGATCGTGATTGGTGAGCGCTGTGTGGTTCGTGAGTGGGGTGTGGTTCGGCAGGCCGTTGTGGTCGGGCAGTCCGCTGGTGTTCGCCGGTCGATCGATGCTCGACGGCCGATTCGAGTATGCCGGGCTGTCGCTGATATCCGGTGCGCCGTTGACAGGCGATGAGTCGGCGATGCGCGTCGGATCCACCGGGACGTGGTTGCGCTGAGTGGTGAGTTCTGTCGGTGGGGTGAGTCGTGCGGGCGCGCCCGGGGCGGTCGGCGGCTCGGGGATCTCGCCGGTGGTCAGGCGGTCGCGGGGGGTGAAGTCGTCGAAGAGGGAATCGGAGCGGCGCGCGGAGTCGGTGGTGAAGCCGTTGCGGGCGTGCCCGTTTCGGTCAGGGGCCGTAGGTGTCGGCGCGGGATCTTCCGTGAACGACCAGTGGATGCCATTGGCGGTGTTTCCTGTGGTCCGAGCATCCGCCGACGCGTCGGACCGAGGGGGGAATTCGGGGGTGTGCGCGTCGAATCCGTTGACCGGCTTACCGTTCGGGGCCGTAGCGGTTCGGTCACCCGCTGTGAATCCAGAGGCGAGGTGGTCGTTCGCCGCGTGGGTGGGGTTCGCCGCAGCGGACCGTGCGACACCATTCCCGTTGCTGGCAAGCTCATCCGGCGACGGAGCGCTGAGCCTGCCGCCTCCGGTGCCCGCGCTGTCCGTCGGCTTCTTGGCCGGGCGGGCCCGCTCGATCACGGCATCTGGGCTGGTTTCCGCCGTCAGCGGATCTCGTGCGCCCGCCGAGGTCCGCGCAGACTGTGCTTCGACCGGTGTCTCCGGAACCCGCTTCATCGCACTGGAACTGAACCCGTTCACGCCACCCGCACGCACGACATCGCCCACCTCCGCACTGCCCGGCAAGGTTGCGCTCGCAGCTGCCGAGGTTGTGCCGTTGTCCGTGCCGTCGAGACCTGAGGTCGGCGCGCGATCCTCGGCGAGTGTCGCCGCAGTGGACTTCGTGGATATCGGCGCACTCGTTCCCGATGTGTGATCGCCAGCGGGTGCCGTCAATACCGTTCCGATCACCGCAGGCACCGGCGTGCCGTTTCGCCGGGCCGCGATGTCTGCGGCCACGCCATGCCCGGTGCCGTTGATCCCGTTCGTCGACGTCGCGTCGCCGGCCGTCGCGACCCTCTCGCCGGATGCGGCGCCGGTACTGCCGGACAACGCTGTCGCACCGAGTCGCGTAGGCGCGGGCCGCCGGCTCGGCGTCGGCAGTTCGTCCCCGGCGCCATCGCTGCCGGCCGCGACGACCGAATCACTGTCGAACGAGATCGATCGGCCCAAGGGCGCCACCGCCTCGCCCGAGGCGGAACGAGCGATCGGCGTCGCGGCCAATGCGGTGGGATCGCCGAGGTGATCGGTGGTCGGCCGGGTGGGGGAGTTGCGGCGTTCGAGTGGTGGCCGGGAGCCGTCGATGTTCTGGTGGGGCGCTGATGGATCGGCGGCGGAGAGGTGGTCATCGAGTCCGTCGGCGGCACGTTCGGCGGCCTCCGCAGCTTCGCGGACCTCGCGACGGCTGCGTGAGCCCCGTGCCGGACGGCCGGAATCGGGCTCACCGTCGTTGTCGAGGGCATCGAGGCGGGAGCTCAGGCGTGAAATGTCCTGTGACGCACGGAACGCCCAGGATTCCAGGCGCCTGATCCGGGTGTGGTCGGGCAGATCCTCGTCGATCGGGAAGGTTGGCACGTCGAACTGGACCCGCGCGGCGACGATATCGAGCTTGTCGCTGACTTCGCGCAGCGCCGTGGCGATACTCGCCAGCATCGACCCGATGGATTCGTCGTGCTCAGCGTGGTTCATGCACACCCTACTTCCCGTGGTCGCCCGAGCGTGCCCGCCTCGGCCGCAGCGATCATATCCACCGGGGCAACAGCACGTGTTGTGGTGACCGCTTACGCGACGCGCCGAACCGATTCACAATCAGTATGAAACGGACATGCAACAGGCCGGGTCTGTGTATCGAAATGATCAAGATCTAGGCGTCTTTGTGCGACGTTGACGCAATGAAATGGCTTGATATACAAGCAGAGTCGCATTTGTGACGTCGATCACCGGGCGGTGACGCTCCCGAGCGCGGGTCAAGGGGGCTGGCGCCTTGTCGATGGCTGCGGGAACCTGATGTCCAGGACGTGCGCGTGAGCCTACGGCAGGTTCGTTGGTGAGGGAGTGATGGTGTGAGGACGAAGCGGCTGAGCGAGACCCAGGTGGCGTGTGGACGACAAGCGCTGCTCGACGAACTGGGTATTTCCGAGGGCAGCCGCCGCGCCGTCACCGAACGTACCGGGTATGGCTGTGGGTGCCCCGAATGTGCTGCGACCCAATGGAATACGCAGCGTCTGGAACACTGGATCTGCGGCAGGCTCACGGCGGCGGGCGCCGACGAGGCCGAGGTCGACGCACGGATCGACGATATCCCCGTCGATATCTACTGGCGCCGCGGCGACCGGCGTTGCGTGGTCGAGGTGCGCAGCGGCCCACTCGACATCACCGCGGCCCGCGCACACCGGAGACGCTTGCAGGCGGCCGGAATCGACGATGTGCTGTGGGTATGCCCGCAGGGTTTCTGGGTGCCGCTGGTCCCCGCGGTCGGCATCGCCGATTTCGCGCCCGCGGCCGCCGACTACCGCATCGACCAGGGCATGCTCGCCGCGGGCGAGACCGGTTTCGCCGCCCCGGCTCGCGACAGCACGGAGTTGCGCGATTTTCTCGAAGGCTGGGTGTCCGGCGAAATCCACTGGGGGCACGCGGATCTCACGACAGGAGGGTGGTCCGACGTGGGCACCTGGGAACGGCACACCGCGGCACAGGCCGCGATGATCGAGCACCAGCGCACGGAGTTGCGTGATCAGCGGGTGGAGCTGGCGGTATCGCGCCAGGCCGTGCGCGACAAGCAGCGGCTGGTCGGCCGTCTGCACAACCGGATCGATCGGGCCGGGGTGAACGCCGACGCCGAAGCCATCACGATGGCCGGGCTGCGCAGCGAACTCGTCGCCCAGCAGCGCGTCGCGGCGAGCCTGCGCGCGAGCATCGGGCGGATGGATCGCACCCTGAATCAGTGGCAGTGGCTCACCTGCTGCGCGATGCTGCTGGTGCTCACCGTGATGGTCGGCGCGCTGGTGATGCGCTGAGCCGCATCGGCAACCGGTCCCACTGCCAGTCGTTGCGCAGGACGAGACCGGCCAGGTCGAGGAGATCGAGGCCGGTTTCCGCGCTGGCCGTCGCCAGCGACTGCCGATCGTAGGGGCCCTGCTCGAGGTCGGTGGTCAGGCGTTGTTCGATCGCGGTATCGACCGGGCGAGCCGCCAGCTGCGCTGTACCGAGCGCGCTGCCGGTCCAGGCGAGCCAGCCCCAGCCGTGCTCGCGTGCGTAGTCGCGGCCGAGTTCGCTCTGGAGCCGGTTGTGGTGGAAGGCGATGCGGCCGAGCGGGACCACATCGATGAGCACCGTGCGGCCGTCGGTGAGGCGCGCGGCGACCGCCGGATAGTGGACCTGATCCTCACCGCCGAAGGTGTAGGTCAGCGCGGTCGGCTCTTCCTGGAACGCCGCCACCGCCGGGTCGGCGTCGAGGGTTCGGAGTAATCGGGCCGCCATCGCGGAGTCGTAGGCCACGTCGCGGCCTGCCTTCGCCAAGTAGAACCGTCCGCGGTCGGCATCGTCACCGTCGGCCACACGCGCCGACTCGGTGGGCAGCGGGGCGACGGAACCGGTCGACCACTCGACGTCACCCAGCAGCGTTCGCAGATCGTCGGCGCTCTCCGCTGGCACATGCAGCTTGGCCAGCATGCTGGCGGTCTTCTTCTGCCAGCCCAGGATTCGCTGCATCACGTAGCCCGCGACCCGCTTGGCGTCGCCCTGTTCGTGTCCGGCCAGCCGGAGCTTGAGATAGGACCACTCCATGGCCACCAGGTCGGTATCGGTCGCGTACGTCTCGGCCAGCAGCATGCGCACCAGGCGCAGATCACCCGCCTCGACCGGATAGCGGTGCGCGAACACCCGCGCCGACCGGTGTCCCGAGCGGGCGGCGTCACGCACGATCCGCCCGATCGCTTTGGTGTGGAGCTGGCGGACCCGATCGCGGGCCAGGTCGTAACGTGCGCCGATACGGGTGAGGGTTTCCGGGCGCTGCCCACCGACCCCGAGTCGCAACGCGACGATCCGCGCGTCGCGGGCCGCGCGTTCGGCATGGTCGGTGAGGAGTTCGGCGACCAGCTCGTCGAGTTCCTCGAGCTCGAACGAGACGTCGGCGGCGATGTCGTGACCCGGTGGCATGACGATCTCGGCACTCACTGCAGCGACCTCCCTCGCTCGATCGAGTCAGCGTAGCCGCAGGCCCCGACAACTAGAGCGAGGTCAGGTACTCGCTGTAGAACAGGCACAGCCCGGTCGCCGACGCGATCCCGGCCAGTACCCAGAACCGGATGATCACCGCGGTCTCCGGCCAATTGTTGAGTTCGAAATGGTGATGGAACGGCGCCATCCGGAACAGCCGGGTGTGGGTGGTGCGAAACACCACGATCTGCAGCACCACCGACATGATCTCGGCGACGAACAGCGCCCCGATCACCACGGCGAGCAGCTCGGTGCGGCTGGTGATCGACAGCCCTGCCAGCAGTCCACCCAGGCCGAGCGAACCGGTATCGCCCATGAAGATCTTGGCAGGCGCCGCGTTCCACCACAGGAATCCGATGCACGCGGCAGCGCCCGCGGCACTGACCATTGCCAGGTCGAGCGGGTCGCGCACCGTGTAGCAGGCGCGTCCAGGGCTGATCTCGCACGAGTTGTCGTACTGCCACAGCGTGATCACCACGTACGCGCCGAGCGTGAGGCTCATCGAACCCGCCGCCAGCCCGTCGAGCCCGTCGGTGATGTTCACCGCGTTCGACCACGCGACCACCAGCAACACGATGAACACGACGAAGAACAGCGAGGCGAAGGTGATGGTGCTGATATCGCGGACATAGGACAGGTTGCGACCGGCGGGCGTCAGCCCGGTGGCGCCGGGAAAGCGCAGCACCAGCACGGCGAACACCACCGCGGCCCCGATCTGCCCGATGTACTTGCCCGCCGCGGTCAACCCGAGATTGCGGTGCTTGCGCAGCTTGATCGAGTCATCGAGGAACCCCACCACACCCAGTGCCGACGCCAGCAGCAGCACCAGCACCCCCGACGCGCTCGGTCCCGGCGCGCCCCACAGCAATCCGATCAGATGCGATCCCAGATACCCGGACCACACCCCTGCCCCGATCGCCAACCCGCCCATCGTGGGCGTGCCGCGCTTGGCGTGATGGCTGGCAGGCCCGTCGATCCGGATTTCCTGCCCGAACCCCCGCCGCGCGAACACCCGGATCAACCCTGGTGTGAGCGTGATGGTGACGACCAGAGCGATCCCCGCCGATAACAGGATCTGCCTCACTCGATTGCCCCTCCATGCCGCCGGTCCCGCACCGGACCTGCCCGGCGATGCCGTGTGCCGATACTAGGGGAGCTCACTCCCCAACCGCGCCGAGAGTGATCTGGGTTACAGGCTCGGCGCACTCGATCGGTGACGCAAACAAGTCAGGCCCCCTCGAAAGGGGGCCTGACTCGATACGGTGGTGCGCGATACTGGGATTGAACCAGTGACCTCTTCCGTGTCAGGGAAGCGCTCTCCCGCTGAGCTAATCGCGCGAGGTGGAGACGGGAATCGAACCCGTGTGCACGGCTTTGCAGGCCGTTGCCTCACCACTCGGCCACTCCACCGTACAAAGGAGGATGGGGCTAGTGCCTTACCTACCTCTCGAGCGGATGACGAGATTCGAACTCGCGACCCTCACCTTGGCAAGGTGATGCGCTACCACTGCGCCACATCCGCATTTACTTCACACTTAGGGGAGCGGCTCGGCCTGGCGGCTTTGCTGCTCTCTGCGGTGCGATGAGAACATTAGCCGACGTTCAACGCAGACTACAAATCGCCTGGTAAACGGGCCCAAATGCGAATTACACGCATGTCGTCCACATCCACCCGGACCCATCCGCGGCCCACCGGGTCCGCAATCCACCCATCGTGAAACGTAGATATGCGCATCTATCGATGCTATCGACCGGAGCGCCCGGCGCGGACATCGATCGCACGCGCGTACGCGCGTGCGGACCCCGACCCCAGCAGCTCCGCCTCGCCGAAACCCCGCTTCACAAGGCGATTTGGTGTCATCCCGGCCCCCCGTGCTAATGTTCCATCTCGTTCGAGCGGCTCAAAAACCGCCCGACACAGTGTTCGGTCCCATAGCTCAGCGGGAGAGCGTCCGCCTCACACGCGGAAGGTCGCTGGTTCGAAACCAGCTGGGACCACTGGTTAAAGCCCAGGTCAGAGCCATATTGGCAACGGCCTGGGCTTTTTCGTTGAATATACGTTGAATATCGTCCCGAAATGCGGCCGCGAGTGACCATGCAAGTGGGTTTCGATTCAAGCCATCGTGGCCCACCGACTGTGATGCTCATCACGAATTGTCGGGTTAGTTGATCGGTCGCATAGCCGCATCGATGTCCTCGACGGCGAGTCGTATTTGGCCCGGAACCTGTAGGCGGGCAGCGAGCCCTCAGCGATCATCCGCCGGATGGTGTCCGCGCTGACGCCGGCTCGCTCGGCGGCGAGCTTTATCGACACGTAGCGGCTCGGATTCGGAGTCCTCTTCGGGCTACGTCTGGACATGACCCGTTACTCCACCCGGGCGGCCGTGGTTTCGCGCAATCTGCAGTAGTCGCGAACCTGCTGCGGGTGGTAAGCGGAGAAGTGTCGGGTGGACGCTACGGTCGCGCGCGGCTGTTCGAGGAGTTGGGAGTGTTCGACGCGGTGGCCTACCGCTTCGTCGGCTACCTCGAAGTCTCGATCGGACAGCGGCGGTTCTTGACTAAGACAAGGCTGGCCGCCATCAATCCTGTCCTGCTGCCGTCGGGGTGCATACTCGGGCAGCAGAGGCTCGACCAACGCCCACAAAGGACCAGCCGCAGCGACAACATGTCGGTCACGGCCGAACATCATGCCCCACGAATCTGGCACTGAAAGCACCATGAGCCACGTATAAGAGGAGTTGTGAAGAGGCGTGACGGGTTGCAGAGAAAGCACAGTGCGCCCGCCGCTGTCTGGTGGTTGACCCCTCGAGTCCGGCATTCTTTAGCGTGGACCTCGTCGCGGCAGCCCGGTTCACCGCACTCGCGATCGTGCTATTCCTGTCGACAAGGCGGACCCGGATGTAAAGGCCTGGACGTCGAGCCCAGCCGCCGCCAGGAACCACGACGAGGTCCCAGCTCGTCGAGCGCGTGATCAGGTACCACCACGGTTCGCGAATCGGTTCACCAGCAGGGCCGTTGGTTACCAACCGGACATTGAGCTCAGTGCGGCGAGACGAAGTACTTCGGATGGCCCGAACGCGTCCAATTCCTCGAAGCCGGTACAACAGAACCCCAACCCGGAGTCCCTCGCTCATCGACTACCTTTCTGATTCCGCTTCGCACCCAGATCGGCGCGGGAGCCCACCCAACGGGACCGTGTGAACAGAAGTGCGCACCAGTCAAATCTTCGGACGGTCGGGAACTGTGTCGTTCAGCCACCTGGAGTGGTAGCGGCCTCGATCGCCGTGGCGAGTTGGGCGGGGGCGACAAGGGTGCCGTTGACGAAAACCGAGGGAGTTGACTGGATTCCGCTGTTCATGACCTCTTCGGTACGCGCGGCGGCATATCCGGTGTAGCGGTGGTCGAGTACGCAGCGTTCGAAGGCGGGGTCGGTAGCGCCGATGCCCTTGGCGATTTCGATCAGGGTTCGGTCGGGCAGCCCGTCGCCACCTTCGTCGGGTTGGTGGTCGAACATGGTCTTCACCCACTGCTGGTACGTGGTGGGCGCAGATTCGGCGGCGCAGTAGGAGGCGTTCGCGGCCCGGCTGGAGTATTGCGTGCGTGAGGCACGGTCCAGGAATGCGATGATGTCGTACTCAACGGCCGCGGAGCCGTTGGCGATTGCCGCTTCGAGAACCCCGCCGTAGGTCGCGTCGAAAGCCTTGCATGCGGGGCACTGTAGGTCAGCGACCACGCGGACGACGGCGGGGGCGGTCGGTCGGCCGACGCGGACCGCTCCGTTACCGGCGAGAGTCACGGTGGTTCCGCCGGGGCCAGGCGTGGCGGTGAGGGTGGGGGTCACGACCGGGCCGATGACGGACGTGGCGTCACGGTCCCGGTCCGCCTTCTTGATCGCGATGCTGACCCCGATGGCGACGACCAGTGCCACGAGTACACCGGACAACACGACCTGGACGAGTATCCGCCGCCGTCGTTCCGCCCGTTCTGCTCCGGCCAGCGGGTTCTTGCGTCCTGTGTTCACGTGTTCAGCGAGCCTTTCCGTGTTCCGCCTACGGTGACAGCGGCGATCTTCTCCGACTCTTCACAAGTCGGATGGCGATGGAATTCGGTTCCCGGCGGGAAGATTTCGGTACCCGGCTGGGAACTGTCGATTGCCGCGCGCCGACTACATCAAGCATGAGCAGTGCGGTCACCGGGTCCGGGACGTCATGAGCGGCCGGGTGACCGGTGCGGCGCCACCGGGGACGCGACTGCCCTGGGTCGACGCGGCGCGGGCGGTGCTGGTGCTGCTCGGTATCCCGTTCCACGCGGCCTTCGTCTACCGTGGGCTGCCCTGGTACTCCGACAGCTCGGCTGGTCCGCTCGTGGCGGCGTTCGCCGGGTTCGTGCACACCTTCCGGATGCCGGCCTTCTTCGCCATCGCAGGCTACTTCGCCGTGCGCGCGGCCGAGCGGAAACCGTTGGGGCAGTGGACGGCCGAACGGGCCAGGCAGCTGCTGGTGCCGTTCGCCGTTGGCGTGGTGCTGCTGGGGCCGGCGCAGTTGTGGCTGATCGCGCGGACCACCGGGCCGGGCGACGGCACCATGCGCCGTTGGGCGGGGCTGCTGGCGCAGCCGTCGCTGTGGGTCTTCCAGTTGTGGTTTCTGGTGGTGCTGTTCGGCTACGGGCTGGTCCTGGCGGCGGCCGTGGCGTGGTTCGGCCGGGTACGGGCGCGTGCGGCGCTGAGCCGGGCGGCGGGCTGGGCAACCGCCGGCGGGTGGCAGGTGACGGTTACAGCGGCCGGCGCGGCACTGTTCGCGTCGGCCGGGTGGGCGGTGACCGTGTTCGCGGAGGTCGATAATGTGCTGTTCGGGTTGGTCAACGTGCGGCAGGCGCTGATCTATGCGCCATCGTTCGTACTCGGTGCCGCGACGGCCGTCCGCCCGGACCTGGCCGCCCGGGCGGTGCGATGCTCGCCGCTCGCCGGGCTCTGCTGGTGTGTCGCCGCGGGCGTGACGGCGGCGGTGGAGACGATGGGTGGTGCGGCCGCCCTTAGCGCGTACCACGCGGCGGTTCCGGTGGTCGGTGCTGGGATGACGGCGGTACTGCTCACCCTGGTGCGCCGGTACGCGGCGCGACCGCGCCGGATTACCGCGCATCTGGCCGGCGCGGCGATGACGGTCTATGTCTTCCACAATGTGCTGCTGCTCGGGTTCGCTTCGCTGCTGTTGCCGGTTGGTTGGCCGGCGCCGGTGGAGTACGTCGTGCTCGTCGGCGCCGCGCTCGCCGGTGCGCTATCGATCCATTCGCTCGTGGTGCGGGTTCCGGTTCTGTCGCTGCTCTTCCACGGCCGCGCGCCGCGTCGCCGTGCCCGGCCGGAAACGGTGGCCGGGCACGGCGCAGCGGTCAGCGCGCGGTCACATGGCGCGTGCGACCGGTGACGCAGCGGGCCGGGCGGCGACCGGGAGCACGCGGACCACCGGGGACTCGGCCTCGATTTCACGCCACAGCTCTAGCAGTGACTCCCGCGCTCGCGCTACCCGCGAGCGGATCGTGCCCACCGGGCAGTCGGCGGCCTCGGCCGCCTCGGCGTAGGACAGGCCGAGGATCTGGGTCAGGACGAACGCCTCGCGGCGTTCTTCGGGCAGGTATCGCAACAGGTCGGCGACGACCATCTCCTCTCCCACCTCGGTGGTGCGGCGGTCGCGCTGCTGATCGAGCGCGGCCTCCCAGTCGGCGGAGTGAGCTGTCTTCGGGCGGGCCGAGGCACTGCGCAACCGGTCGATCACCGCGCGGCGGGCGATGGACAGCAGCCAGGTGCGGGCGCTGGAACGGCCCGCGAAACGCGGCAGGCTGCCGATGGCCCGCAGGTAGGTTTCCTGGGTCAGATCGTCGGCGGACTGGACATCGGTCAGGTGGGCGACGAATCGCCAGACATCGGCCTGGGTGCGGCGGATGAACTCGGTCAGGGCCGGGCGATCGCCCGCGCCCGCGGCCAGTGCCAGGGCGGTCAACTGTTCGTCGGTGCTCAGCATGGCGCACCCTCGGGGATCAGCGGACGGGATGGTGTGCCGCGACGGTGCGGCACGGAGTCGTACAGGCTCATATCGGGATCTCTGTTCGGGTATGTGCGCCGGCGGCGCACATAGACGGCTGGACCGCTCCCACAACGGCACCATGCCGGTGGAACGGTGAATCGTCGCGGACCGAGTCGGTGCGCGACGGCTTCCGCCGGGCACCATCAGGACCCGGCGAACCACTATCTGCCGAACAGACCAGTGTGCCGGTGGATCACGATGCCGCGACGGTCTCGGGAGACCAGCGAATGAGCGAGGGCGGCCCGCGGCGGGGCGGGCAGTGCCGTAGCGGGTCCAGCCGCCGGGTGGCGGTGGTTCGGGTACGGGCCGGCATGCGGCTGGATCCGGTGTCCGGATCGGGCAGCAGCAACAGCAGCAGCGGTAGCAGCACGCGTGCGTACACCGTGCGCACCAGTGCGAACGTGGTGTGTTCGCCCCACCAGAGCCACAGGCCACACAGCACCGCGGCCAAGCAGTGCGCCGCCACCATGGCAGCTGGATCGTCCCCCACGTTCGGCGCGTTGTGGGAGGAGTGGGCGACGGCCGGGTCGATCGCGAACCACAGGTGTAGGAGGCCTTGACCGGCGGCGAGACCGGTCACGATCGGCACGAGACCGCGCTGGCGGCCGGCAGCTGCCCAGGCGAACGCGGTGGCGAATGCCACCGCGAGGATCAGCGTCGACGGCGAGAGCGGATGACCGGACGTGCGCGCGTGCCCCACCGCGGACAACAACACGCACAGCACCGCGAAAACCAACGCCCGCGACACCCGGGCGGGCGGGGTGGTGTGCGGAATGTCGGTCATAGCGGGTCCATCATCGCATTCGCGCGGTCGTCTACGGTGCGGCGGGCGAATAGTGCCCTGATCAGGCCAGCCGGGTGGACTGGCCTGAATCGCACCAGGAATCGGTGCTCAGCTGGTGCGGGAGCGCACGGCTACGCCCAGTGCGGTCAGCAGACCGAGCGCACCGAGGGCAATGCCGATGCCGCCCAGCCAGCGGGCTGCGGTGTCATCGGTGGACGGTTGCTGGGTCGCCAGGTCCGGGATGTCGCCGTGGTCGAGCGCGGTACCGGCGGGTCCGGCGCGCAGCGTCACCGTCGGCGCCGGGTACTCCGGGGTGGTGCCGTCGGCGCCCGGCGTCTGATCCCACCGGACGACAGTGCCGTCGGCATAGGTCTGGATCGCGGGGATGACGAGGCGGTCGGTATCGGGCAGGCCGTTGGCCAGCACGGAGAACTCACCGAACTGGTCCGGGCCGATGCCGGTACCGGCATCGGCGGTCCAGGTGATCTCGGTGGCACCGTCGGGTTGCTTGCCGACGGTGGCGCGCCATCCCGTCACGGTCTCGGTGTCCACGGCGGTCACCTTCGGAATGCGCACGGTCAGGGCGACGGTGGGGCTCTGGGTCGTCGACTCGTTCGGCACCCGGAAGTTCAGCACCCCCGATCCGCCGCGGGTGGCTTCGTGGCCGGAAACGGTGACGTGGGCGGAAGCGGTCGCCGCGGGCAGCGCACCGATGACCAGGACGGTGGCGCCGACGGTGAGCCGGTGCGCGATGGAACGGGACGGGATGGGCAGCATCGCAGAGTTCTCCTCGGACGGGTCGACTACCACGGATCGTGTCGCGAACTCTAGATCGCGCCGCGACGATTCGGTCGTCGCGCGGCGGCGAGTCGGGATCCACATCAGGACTATCTGATGACAGCCGCGCGGCGCGGTGCCCCGGCTTCGGCAGCAGGGCTACCGGTCGGTGGGCTGGGTGTAACGGCGCAACCGCAGGCTGTGCGACACCAGGAAGATCGATGAGCACGCCATGGCGGCGGCCGCCGTGAGCGGGTCGAGGACGAACACCGCGAGCGGGACCACCAGCACGTTGTAGCCCAGTGCCCAGCGCAGCGCGGTGCGGATGGTTGCGACGGTGGCGCCGGCGAGGCCGATCGCGGCCGGTACGCGGGTGAGGTCGTGGCCGGTCACGATCACATCGGCCGCGGCGACGGCCACACCGGTACCTGTGTCGAGGGTGACGCCGAGGTCGGCGGCGACCAGGGCGGGTCCGTCGTTGACGCCGTCACCGACCACCACAACCCGCCTGCCCGCGTCCTGGAGCCTGCGCACCACCTCGGCCTTGTCCTCGGGCAGCACTTCGGCGATGACATCGTCGATGCCGACCCGGTCGGCCACCGCTTGCGCGGCATAGCGGTTGTCGCCGGTGAGCAGCATCGGGCGCAGGCCGAGCCGGCGCAGCGCCGCGACCGCCGGTGCCGCGCTGTCGCGGACCTGTTCGGCGACGGCGACGGAGGCCACCGCGCGGTCACCGAGTCCGACGAGCACCGCGGTGCAGCCCCGCTGCTCCTGGCGGGCATGCTCGCGCCGGACCTGGTCGGGAACCGTGAACCCGTGTCTGCGCAGCCAGCGGGGCCTGCCTACCGCGACCCGGTGGCCGTCGGCCCAGCCGAGCACGCCGAGGCCGGGTGCCTCGATCACCCCGCAGGCCACCGGGACACCTAGACCCTCGGCGCGGGCGGCGAGGGTGAAGGCGGCGGCAACCGGGTGCCGGGAACCCGCCTCCACCGCCGTAGCGAGCCGGAGCACCTCTGAGCGCCGGGTTCCGGGCGCGATGGTGAACTCGGCGACCGTGGGGCCGTGTTCGGTGAGCGTGCCCGACTTGTCGAACACCACGACGCCGACCGAGGCGGCGGTTTCCGCCTGTTCCAGCACGCGCTGGCTCTTGAAGAAGATGCCGAGCCCGGCCGCCCGCCCGGTCGCAACCAGCAGTGCGGTGGGCGTTGCCAGGCCCAGGGCACACGGACAGGCCGCCAGGAGTACCGCCAGACTCGATTCGGCTGCGGCTTGCCACGAGCCGCCGGCGGCGACGCGGACCGTCATCGTCACCCCGGCGAGGGTGAGCACCGCCGGGGTGATGTACTCGGCGATCCGGTCGGCGAGGCGCTGGAACTCGCCACGGTAGGCAGGGGAGCCGCCGGTGGTCCGCAGCAGCTGACCGAACCGGGCCCGGTCGGTCACCGCGGCGGCCTCGATCGTGAGCGCGCCGTCGATGACGACGCTGCCCGCCTCGACCGCCGCCCCCACGGCGACGGGAACCGGGCCGGGGTCGCCGGTGAGGGCACTGAGATCCAGCAGCGCGGTGCCGTCGATAGCCAGACCGTCGACGGCGACCGGCTCACCCGCCCGGATGAGCAGGCGGTCGCCTTCACACAGGTCCTCGATGGCGACCGGATGGACCCGGCCCGTGTCGTCGAGGACGGAGGCCGGCCGGGTCGCGGCGCCGGCGAGTGTGCGCATCGCTGCCCCGGCCTGGTACTCGGCGCGGTACCGCAGGTGCCGACCGGCCAGCGCAATGGTGGTGACGGCGGTGGTGGCACAGAGCAGGCCGGTGTCACCTGGCCAATCCCCGCCGCGGGTGGGCGCCGATCCGGCGAGCAGGGTGATCACGCTGTAGGACAGGGTGCCGAGGACACCGAGGCTGGTCAGCGTGTCCATGGTGGTGTGCCTGCGGCGGGCCGCGCGCCATGCGGCCAGGTGGATCGGGGCGGCGCCGGTGAGTGCGGTGGCCGCGGTGACGGCCACCAGCAGCCACAGCCAGCCGGTGGCGGGCAGCAGCGGCAGTGGGCGTGGCGTGATCGAGAGCACACCCACCACCGCGGTCGCCGCCGCCGCTGCCCACGCGTGCCTGGCGAGTGTGCCCGGCACGTGACCGGTGGTGGGCGGCGTCGGCTCGAGGCGGGGCGCCGCCTGGTATCCGGCGGCCTCGACCGCCTGGCACAGCGTGGCGGTGTCGTGGCTGATCGGCGCGTGAACCTCGACAGCGCCTGTGAGAAGGTTCACGGCCGCGCGGGTTCCTTCGAGCCGCTCCAGGCCGCGCCGGACCCGTTCGGCGCAGGCGGTGCAGGTCATTCCGTCGACCACCAGCTCGACTCGCTGCCGACCCAGCCCACCCGGCGTCCCGATCAAGGTCATGGTGTGGGGCCGGGCCCTGGATCAGTGACCGCGCGCAGCCGGGGCCGCCCCGGCTCCGCCCGGGCCGGCAGGACGATCGGTGGGATATCGGCGTCGGGCTGGTATGTGGTTCGGCGAGCGGTGACCCGCCGGATCGAGAACAGTGCGGTGACGCCGACGAGGGCTGCCAGGCAGGCTGCCCAGAAGGGGAATCCGATCGCCACCGCCAGCAGCGCCACTTCGGCGGCCAGCGCGATATGGACCAGATTCGTCCATGCGCCGGGACCGGTGAGCGCGGCCGATGCCCGGCTTGGCGGTCCCGCATCGGTGTCGATCGCCTCGCCGAGGGATCCGGGCAGTCGCGGTGCCGTGCCGGCTAGGTGCCGGTCGACCGTTGGTGCCACGCCGAGGAGCAGCAGCTGCCAGGACCGGCACGACGGGCAGCCGTCGAGATGCTCGGCCAGCCGCGCCGCGGGCACCGGCACCGGTTCGCCGTCGATCTGCGCTGACACCGCTTCCCGAGCTGTTTCGCACCGCATACCTGATTGGTCGGGCCGCGCGCGTGGTTGGTTCCCGGGAGTGTGCGCGGGCAGTCGGCGCTCTGCGGGAGGAGTTGAGCGGGCACGGGGGTGGCGTTCATGCTGTCGGTCATGAACCCGATGCGCCCCTCGACGGCCGGCCGCGCGCTGCTGGCCGTGACGCTGGCTGTACTCGGCCTGCTGGGTGGAGTGGCGCTCGGCGGCGCGGCCACGGCGCAGACCGCTGTACCGTGCTGGGCACTGCAGGACCCGGCCCTCGACGACGGGCGCCGGGAACTGCAACCTGGTGACCAGGCACTCGGCGGGATCGAGATCGTCAACGCGTGCAGCAGGCCGGTGACCGTGCGGCTGCGCACCGGCGGGCTGGTCACCGCTGCGGACGGCGCGCTCGCGTGGTCACCGGAACCGCCGGCGGGGGTGAGGGTCGTGCCGATGGTGCCGGAGGTGACCGTGGGCGCGGTGGCCTCGCTACGGGTGCCGTTCACGGTGACAGTGCCCGCCGGGACCACACCCGGCGACTACCCGTTCGCACTCGGCGCGGCCGGGGTGCAGCCTGGGGATTCGCCGTCGGCCGTGGACTGGTGGCGCCCGGCGCCGCTGCGGGTGTCGGGTCCGCTGCGGGCGGCGATCGAGATCACCGCCGTGACCGGGCACTACCGGCCGTCGCTTGACCCCTTCGGCCCCGGCTCGGCGACCGTCGGCTTCACCGTCGTCAACACCGGCACGGTGACGGTGGCCGGCCGCGTAATCGCCGGACTGACCGGCCTCTACAGCAGGCGTGTGCTGCCCGACCCGGCCGATCTGCCCGCCGTGGTACTGGTGCCCGGCGCTGCCTACCACGGCAGCATCGACCTGCCCGCGGTATGGCCGGGCGTGCGGTTCGACGCACAGGCCGGATTCCTGCCCTCCGATGTGGGCGGGACCTCGGTGACCTTCACCGAGCCGGGTGTGGTGCGCGCGGAAACACTGTGGGCGGTCCCTTTTGCGCAGCTCGTGCTGGCCGTGTTACTGGGGTCCGTGCTGTTCTTCGCCGCGCTGGCCCGGCGCAACCGGCACATGCGCCGGGCGCGCGAGACCGGCGCTGTGACCGAGAACACGGGAACCGGGAGGCCGCCGGACCCGACTACCTGATGCAGATGGGTCGCATCCGGCTCGTCGTCCCCCGAATTCCAGAGGGCGAGTACACGGCGTGAAGAGACGAAGCCTTTCCCGGCTGGCGCTGTGCGGGCTGTTGACGGCCGGCACCGGACTGCTCGGGGCCTGCGGGTCGCCGACCGTCGAGCAGACACAGGCAGGCGCGGGCCCGGCGGCCGGATTCCCGGTCAGCGTGGACAACTGTGGCTACCAGCAGACCTTCGACCGACCGCCGTCGCGGGTGCTGATCCTGCAGGGCGCCTCGGTCGGTGAGGTGGAGACCTTCGTCTCGCTCGGCTTGGGTGACCGGATCGTGGCCAACACCCAGTTCTACGGCGTTTCCGACATTCCGGGCATGGCAGACAAGGTTGCCGCCGTGTCGAAGGGTGACCTCGCGCTCAACGCGGCTGCCGACGTGCCCGCCGAACAGGCGCTGTCGCTGCGCCCGGATCTGGTGGTTTCCACCTGGTCGGGTGGTTTCGACCCGAAGTTCGGCTTCGCCAGCCGGGAGATGTTGCACCAGGCCGGAATCCGTACCCTGGTCAACCCGGTCAACTGCGCCTACGGCAAATCGCGCAACGTCACCCCGGCCGAGGAGCAGGCGTACCGCGCCGGGTCCACCGAGTCCACGATGGCGTTCGCCGAGCTCATCGGCCAGGTCTTCGGCGTGCCCGATCGCGCTACCGATCTGGTCGGGCAGCTGCGTGGACGCATCGATGCCGTGCGCGCGAAAGTAGCCGGGCGCGAACCGAAACGGATGCTGATCGCGTTCCCGGACATGAGCGTCATGAACGCCAACGGGCTGCCCGCGGTCTTCTCCGGCACAATCTACGACTCGGTCGTGCGCGCGGCGGGTGGGGATCCCAGCTTCCCCGACGGTGGCTGGGACCTGACCGGCAACCTGAGCGCCGAACAGTTGGCCGCCGCGCAGGTCGACGTGCTCGTGCTCGGCGCCTACCGGCCGGGCGAGGACCTCGACGCCGAGGCCGCCAAGCTCTTCGCCGCCTACCCGCAGTGGAACGCGTCGAAGACCAAGACCTATGTGAAGGTGTCCGATGGTGTCTACCTCGGGCCTGCGAACGCGGACGCGATCGAGAAGATCGCCCGCGTCGCCCACCCCGGCGCGTTCTGACCGGCCGCGCACCGGCTGGGCCGGGTCCGGCCGGTGCGGGATCGGGCTGGTGCTCGGCGTCGGTGCGCTGGTGCTGGTTGCCGCCTGCCTGATCGGGATCTCGTTCGGCTCGGTGACGGTGCCGATCGGGCAGGTGTGGACCACCATCCGGTTCCATGTGCTGCACAGCGGTCCCGCGCCCGACGCGCTCGACGGCATGATCGTGTGGCAGTTGCGGGTGCCGCGGGTGCTGGCCGCGGCGATCGTGGGCGCGGCGTTGTCGGTGGCGGGTGCGGTACTGCAGGGTATGGTCCGCAATCCGTTGGCCGATCCGTTCGTGCTCGGTGTGTCCTCCGGTGCGGCCCTGGCGGCGGTGGTGGTGATGTCGTCGGCGTCGGCGCTGTGGCTGCGCAACGTCGGTGTGCCGGTCGCGGGTTTTGTCGGTGCGATGATCTCGCTGGTGCTGGTGCTGGTGTTCGCTCATCAGCACGGGCAGTTCACCGGGCCGCGGATCGTGCTGGCCGGTGTCGGTGTCGGGCAGGTCGCCGCCGCCGCCACCAGCCTCATCCAACTGCGTTCCGAGCCGGCCGAGATCCGCGGCATCCTGTTCTGGATGATGGGCAGTGTGGCCGGCGCCGAGCTGGGCGCGCTGGCCCTGCCCGCCGCGCTGGCGGCGGTGTGCCTGGTCTGGCTGATGGTGCAGGGGCGCGGACTCAACGCGCTGTCGATGGGCGACGACGACGCCGTGGCCCTCGGTGTGGACGTGAACAGGCTGCGGGTGCAGCTGATCGTCATCGTCGCGGTGCTCACCGGGCTCGCGGTCGCCATCGCGGGCGGGGTCGGTTTCGTCGGGCTGATGATCCCGCATGTGGTGCGTACTCTCACCGGCGCGGACTACCGTCGGCTGCTGCCCGCGGCGGCGGTCTACGGTGCCGCCTTCCTGGTGCTGATCGACCTGGCCGCGCGGGCGATCGACGTGCCCAACGAGTATCCGCTCACCATTTTCACCGCCGCGCTGGGCGGACCCTTCTTCCTGTGGCTGCTCAAGCGCAGCCGGACCGGAGGCGCGGTATGACCGGGGCGGCGGTGCGCGCGCAGGGTCTGCGCGTCGAGTTGGCCGGGCACACGATCATCGACGCGGTCGACCTCGAGGCCGCACCGGGCCGGGTCACCGCGGTGGTCGGGCCGAACGGTTCGGGCAAGTCCACCTTGTTGCGCGCGATCTACCGGGCGACGCGCCCCAGTGCGGGCACGGCCCATATCGCCGGGCACGACGTATGGCGGACCTCGGCGCGGGAGATGGCGAGAATTCGTGCGGTGGTCACCCAACATCAGGGTGCGGCCGCGGACTTCACCGTCGGCGAGATCGTGGCGATGGGGCGCTCGCCACACAAGAAGTATCTCCAGCCGGACTCGCGCCGCGACCGTGCGATCGTGCTCGCGGCGATGGACCGGGTCGGGGTGGCTGAATTCGCCGACCGGGCGTTCACCGAATTGTCCGGCGGCGAACGTCAGCGGGTACTGCTGGCCAGGGCGCTGGCCCAGCAGGCGCCGGTGATCCTGCTCGACGAACCGACCAACCATCTCGACATCCACGCCCAGCTCTCGCTGCTGGAACTGCTGCGGCAACTGGACGCGACGATCGTGCTCGCCATCCACGATCTCAGTCACGCGCTCACCTACGCCGATCATGTCGTGGTGCTGCACGGAGGCCGGGTGGCCGCGGCCGGTGCACCCGCCGCGACCCTGACTCCGGCGCTGCTGCTCGAGGTGTTCGGGGTCGCGGCCCAAGTCGTCGACAATCCCGTCACCGGCCGTCCCTGCCTGCTGACGGGGCTGCCGCAGGCCGCCGGGGCGGCGCCGGAAAGTTCTGGGAGCGCGACAGCGTTCACCGGCTGATCACCGGATCGTGATCCAGCGCACGGTGGTTCGCGCCGTGTGACGGGAACCCCGCGTCGCCGCGGTCCGACTTGTGTGGTGAGTCGGTGCGAGTGAGCCGACCGGGAGTTGAGGGACGAAACCGATGCCTACTGGCGGCCACTGGTATCGCGGGCACAACCGCGGCAGACAATTCGGCGACACCGATCGCTCGCCGCAGGGCGAAGGTCCGCGGATCTCGGTGGTGGTCCCGGTGCTCAACGAAGAACGCAATCTGCGCGAGGTGCTGCCCACCGTGTCCGCGGACTACGAGGTGATCGTCGTCGACGGCGGCTCGACCGACGCGTCGATGGCGGTGGTGGCCGAGTTGCGGCCGGACGCGATCTGTCTGCGCCAGACCCGCTGGGGCAAGGGCAACGCACTCGGCTGCGGATTCGCCGCGGCCACCGGCGATGTGATCGTCATGTTCGATGCCGACGGCTCGGCCGACGCCAGGGAGATCGACGCCTTCGTGGCCACCCTGCTGGCCGGCGCCGACTTCGCCAAGGGCACTCGGTTCGCGCCGGGCGGCGGCAGCGCCGACATCACAGTGCTGCGCCGCGCAGGCAACAACGGCCTGACCACGCTCGTCAACCGGCTCTTCGGTATGCACTTCACCGACTTGTGCTACGGCTACAACGCTTTCTGGCGTGATGTGATCCCGCTGCTCGGCCTGCCCGACCACCGGCCCGCGGACGGTCTCCCGCGGTGGGGCGACGGCTTCGAGATCGAGACTGTCATCACCTGCCGGGCCGCCGCCGCAGGTCTGGTGATCCGCGAGGTGCCCAGCCACGAGAAGCGCCGGCTGCACGGCCCTAGCAACCTGAATGCCTGGCGCGACGGTCGCCGGGTGCTGCGGACGTTGCTGCAGGAGTGGCGAACTCGCGACCGCAGCATTCGGTTGTCGCCGGCCGCGACACATTTCGCGCCGCGGCGGACAGAGGTGCCGTGCCCGGTGGTTGATCGCCGCTCACCGGCGCTTCGGCCGACCGAGGCCGACGTCGCGGCGAAGGACGCCGAGTGAACGAGCATGACCCTTCGGTGACGGTGATCATCTGCTGCTACACCGAGCGGCGATGGGAGTTGCTGTCGGCGTGCGTGAGCGAGGTGTCGGCGCAGGCCAACCAGGCGGGGGCGAGTGTGGTGCTCGTCGTCGACCACAATCCGGTGCTGCGGGCGCGGGCGGCGGCGGCGTTTCCTGGCAGCAGCATCACTATCGTCGAAAATCGGTACGCGCAGGGGCTTTCCGGTGCGCGCAACACCGGTGTCGAGGCGACCCGCGCTGACATCGTGCTGTTCGTCGACGACGACGCGGTGCCACAGCGGGGCTGGCTGAGCTCCCTGCGGGCGGCGTTCGACGACCCGGACCTGCTCGCCGTCGGCGGCGAGGTCCGCCCGGTGTGGCCGGGCACGGGCGAGCGGCCGCCGTGGCTGCCACCGGAATTCGACTGGGTGGTCGGCTGCGATTACGCCGGAATGGCGCCGCTGGGCGCACAGGTCCGTAATCCCATCGGGGCGAACATGGGCCTGCGCCGCGATGCGACGGTCGCGGTGGGCGGGTTCCGGTCGGTACTGGGCCGACGCGGGACGACACCGAGTGGCTGCGAGGAAACCGATCTGGCGATCCGGCTGCGTGCGGCCGATCCGGCCGGCGGCATCCGGCGCATTCCCGGTGCCGTTGTCCTGCACCACCTCGAAGCCGACCGGTGCACCCGCCGCTATCTGGTGCGCCGCTGCTTCGCCGAGGGGGGCTCCAAGGCGATGCTGATGCGACTGGAGGGCGCATCGGGCGCCCTGTCCGCGGAAGCCGACCACGCGCTGGTGGCGATTCCGCGCGCGATGGGCCGGGAGGCGATGGCTTTCGCCCGCGGTGATCGTGCGGCGGCGGCCAGGATCTGCTGGACGGTGCTCGGTTTGCTCGCCGCGGTGGCCGGCTTGGCGCGCGGTCTGCTGTTCCGTGACGGCGCCATGGCCGCCGTGGCACGGCAACCGGATTCGCTTGCCGTGGTGCCGCGGTCGGGTCCGGCTACTGAGTCGGCACCGGTGTGGTGTGTCGATGCCGACGCAGGCCCGTCCCCGGCGGTCGTGCCGGCCACTGTTCCCGAGCGGGTGCATGTGCTGGTGCGGGCTGATCACCGGCCACTGGGCCAGGTGGAGCTGGTTCCCGACCCCGACGCCGATCTGCACGCGCAGGTGTTCGATGCGGCACGGCGTTTCCGGGCCGATCAGCCTGCGGCGCCCGCGCCGGACTGGCCGGTCGGGGACACCTCGGTGTCGGTGGTGGTGTGCACGTTGGGGCGCGCGGACTCGCTGGCGACGGCGGTGCGTGCGGTGCTGCACGCGCAGACCCGCCCCGCCCATGAGGTGATCGTGGTCGACAACGACCCGGCCTCGGGCAGCACTCGCCGCGCGCTGGCCGGGCTCGATGATCCGCGGCTGCGAGTCGTCGAGGAGTTCCGCCGTGGCGTGTCCTGGGCCCGCAATGCCGGAGTCGCGGCGGCAACCGGTGCGGTCGTGGCGTTCACCGACGACGACGTTGCCGCTGAGCCCGACTGGGTGGCACGGCTGAGCGAGGTCTTCGACGCCGATCCCGGCGCCGAGATCGGCTGTGTGACCGGGCTCGTGGTGCCCGCCGATCTCGGTCTTGCCACGCACCGGTGGTTCGAGCAGAGCAGCGGCTTCGAGCGAGGCTTCCGGCCGATGGTCTGGGAGCCCGGAGCCGGCACCGCCGTTCTGGACCGGCTGCGCGCCTATGAGCCGCAGGCCGTGCGTGGACGACGCGGGCCGGCCTACCCGGTCGCGGGTAGCGAGTTCGGCTCGGGTAACAACATGGCACTGCGACGGGAAATCATCTGCGCCGCAGGAGGTTTCGACACCGCGCTGGGGACCGGTTCACCGGCCCGTGGGGGAGAGGATCTCGATGTCTTCCGCCGGGTGATCCTCGGCGGGTGCGCGATCTTCTACCAGCCGTCGGCCATCGTGCGCCATCACCACCGCGCTACCGTCGCCCAGCTGCGCAAGCAGATGTACGACTACGGCGTCGGTATGTGCGCCAATGTGCTGCGGCACGCCACGAGCGGACCGCGGGGGTTACGCGAGACGGTGCGTGTGCTGCCCGGCGGGCTGCGTCTGCTGCTGGACCCGGCCTCGGACAAGAACTCGGGCAAGACCGCCGGTTATCCGGCGTCGCTGACCTGGATCGAATTGGCCGGTTATGTGGCGGGCCCGGCACACCTGGTCCGCAGTGCGCGCCGCGCCCGCAGCATCAGCATCCGGGAGAGGCGCCGGTGAGTATCTCGACCATCGCCCCGCCGCCCGCGGCCGTGGGCGGCGGGCGGGCGCAGGCGGCACTGCCACCGGTGCTCGTCGCGGGCGTCGCGGTGGCCGCGACCGCTGCGACTGCCGCGGCCGCGGCCGATGTCGGCGGCGGGCTGCGGCTCGTGCTCGTGCTGGTCTTGATGTCAGCGGCTCCGGGTATCCCGCTGGTGGCGCTGCTGCGGCTGCCGAGCCGGGCGATCTCGGTCATGCTCGGCGTGAGCACGTCCTGGGCGGTCTGGCTGCTGACCTCGCTGTGGCAGGTCACGGCAGGTTGGTGGGCGCCGACCGCGGTCGCGGTGGCGGTGAGCGCGGTGTCGGTGGCTGCGGCCGCGCGGTACAGCCGCGACGACCGGGCCCGGTCGCGCGACAACGACAGGTCCGTTCCCGCGGTAATCCCGGCCCGATGGCGGCCGCGCTGGTGGGACCGCTGGCGCAGTGTCGCTGTGCTCTCGGTGGTGACGGCGACGCTGCTGGGCTGGTGGGAGACCCGGGTCATCGACCTCGACGCGACCGGGCCCTATGGGCTGATCGCCGTCGTGAGCTGGCGACTGCTGCTGGCGCTGGCATTGGTCGGGCTGGCATTCGGGCTCGCGGTCGGCCGCCGTCGGCTGGACCAACCGGTCGCGGCGAGCGCGCTCGCGGTGCTGGTGTGCCTGCTGTATCAGCTGGTCGGCGTCGCCGACGGCAGCCCGGTGGTGGGTACCGGATTCGTGCACGTGGGTTTCATCGACTACATCGGCACCGCGCACCGGCTGCCGCCGAGCCTGGACGCACGGTTCAGCTGGTCGGGGTTCTTCGATGCCGCCGCGGTGCTGGTCCAGCTGGCCGGGCTGCCCGACGCCGTCCCATTGCTGTTGTGGGCACCCGCGGTGCTCACCGCGTTCGCCGCGCTGCCGGTGTTCACCATCGCCACCCTGATCACCGGCGGTCGGCGCCTGGCCTGGGTGGCCATGGCGATCTTTGTCTGCGGCAACTGGTTCCAGCAGGACTACTTCTCGCCCCAGGCGATCGCGTTCGTCATGCACTGCAGCATCGTGGCCACCCTGCTGTGGCTGCTGCGGTCGGCGCCGTTGCCGCCGCTGGAAGGCACCCTCGTCCAGCGTGTTTCGGCGATGGTGGTGCGGGTTCCGGGACTGCCGGGATCGATCGGACGCCGGCAGGTGCTGCTGCTCGAGCTGCTGCTGTTCGGCATCGCCACCGCGACCGTGGTCAGCCACCAGCTCACCCCGGTACTGACGATCATCTCGTTGACCCTGCTGGCCGGGGTGGGGTCGCTGCGCCAGCGCGCATTGCCGGTCGCGGTCGGCATCGTGTTCCTGACGTGGCTCAGTTACGGCGCGCCCGACTACTGGACCGGTCACCTGCACGTGATCCTCGGCGACTTCGGCAAAGTCAGCGACTCCCTGCAATCCGGTCTCGGCGACCGGTTCAGCGGCGCCGAACAGTATCAACGGATGCAGCTGGTGCGGATCGCCTGGAGCGGCAGCCTGGCAGTGCTGGCCGGCCTCGGCTGGCTGCTGTACCGGCGCAGGCGGACCGCGCTCGCGGTCGCGGCGCTGCTGGCCGCGCCGTTCGCGCTGATAGCAGGTCAGAGCTACGGCGGGGAGGTCGTGCTGCGCTGCTTCTTCTACGCGCTGCCGATCATGGCGCCGCTGGCCGCGCTGCTGCTGTCCCGGTTCTACCGCTGGGTGCGCCCGCTCGCGCTGCGGCGCGGTGCGGCGGTGGTCGCGCTCGCCGTGGCCGTGTGGGTGGCCGCCGTGCTCGGCGTCACCACCCGGGGACTCAACACCGCTTTCGAGCGGAACCCGGCAGATCTGGTCGATGCGGCCAGGTCGTTGCTCGACAGTGTGCCCGATCGGGTGCGTCTACTGCCCTCGAACGGGGAGGGCGTGGTGAAGATGTCGCGCCTGACCACGGTGGTTTGGCCGGAAGGGAAGCAGTGCTCGGTGTGGACCGTCGAATGCGTCGATGCCTTCGACGCCGATTACATCCTGCTCAGCACCAGCCAGCAGTCGGCGCTGGAACTGCAGTGGGGCGCGCCGCACGGCTGGCTCTACGACTTCGGTGACCAGCTGGTCGCCCAGGGCCGCTACCACGTTGTCGAACGCACATCGCACGCACTGGTGCTGGCGCGCACGGGAAGGAGCTGACCGCAGTGTTATGGAATTTCGTGACCGGTCCCGCGGGCGCGGTCATGTTCGGTATCGCGCTGGTGCTGCTGGCGGTCTCGACCGCACTGCGGGAACGATCGGTGCCCCGCACGGGCAGCATCGACCGGCTGATGACCTCGCATCCGGTATTGCACGGGCTGGTCTTCGCCGCGCTGGTGCTCGGGCTCAGCGCCACCGCGATCCGGATGGGAGTGCTGACATGAGAAGGATCCCCGCCGCGCTGCGCTGGATCGCAGTGCTCGGCTCGATCGCGGTTTCGGTGACACTGTGCCTGGTGCTGGTGCGAGTGACCGGATCGGCGGCCGATGACGGTGGCCCGTCCGGTGTGCTCGTGCCACGCGGCGACCGCGCCGGCTGGCGTCAGGTGTTCGTCGACGACTTCACCGGACCTGATCTGGCACAGGCCGATTGGGGCCGATACAGCGGTGTGCCCGGCGGTGACCCGGACAGTTTCTGGCTGCCGTCGCACACCGCCGTGCGCGACGGGATGCTCGTGCTGGCCGGCTATCAGGAGTTCGGCCGGATGGTGACCGGTGGTGCCGGGATGTGGCCGCACGCGCAGCAGTACGGCAAGTGGGAGGTCCGCGTCCGCGCCGACGCAAGCGACGACGTGACCTATCACCTGCTGTTGTGGCCGCAGAACGAGGTGTGGCCGCCGGAGATCGATTTCGCGGAGAGCTTCGGCGGCGCCCGTGGGTATCTCGACGCCTTCCTGCACTGGACCGACGCCGAGGGACGCGCCGAGAAGACCAAGCAGGTGCTCGAGGGTGATTTCACCCGATGGCACACGCTCGGTGTCGAATGGCTGCCGGGGCTGATCCGGTACACGGTCGACGGCCGGGTCTGGGCGACCGAAGAGGGCAGCCGAGTGCCGTCGGTGCCCATGTGGCTCGGCATCCAGGCGCAGGCAGGTGGCTGCCGCAAAGCCCAGGCCGACGGCGTCACCCCCTGCCCGTGGGTGGGCACACCGGCGCGGACCGAGATCCAGGTCGACTGGGTCAGCGTCTACGCGCAGGCGCCACACTGATGCGCGCGGCCACGATCGAAGCACTGGTCTGCCCGTATACCGGCGGACCGCTCACCCTCGCCGAGGGCGCGGTCGGCGACGGTGACCGTGTCGAGTTCGGCCTGGTGCGGTCGGAGAGTTTCGACTTCCCCATCGTGGGCGGCGTCCTGCTGCTCGGCCTGGGAAAGGGCTACGGCGGACACGAGGAGGGTCTGGCCCCCTACGTGCCCATCCAAGCCGCGGCGATCGAGTACCTGCGGCGCGGCGACGTGGAAGGTTTGCTGCACTGGCTGCGCAGACACAGTCCGCTGGTACACCGGCTGGTGATCGGCGGATACCGCGACTACGCCGAGTTCGCGGTCGACCTGCACACCAGGGGGCTGCGGCTGGAGTCGGCTGCGCTGGCCGCCGACGCCGACTACGGTGTGCTCGGCGATCTCGGGGTGCGCCGCCGCCTCGATCGGGTCCTGTCCCGGCCGCTGGCGGCCCGCGCCCACCGGCGGCTCGCCGCGGTCCGGGCTGCGGTCGCCACGGCCAGGACGAAGCGCGACCCGGAATCAATGCTGGCGCACAGCTTCTACGCGCAGCGGTTCTACTCGCCGCGGGCGGCGGCCACGGCGTTGCAGTTGGCGCATCTGCCGGTCGGTGATCGGGTGCTGTCGCTGTGCGGCGGGCACGGCGTTTTCGAGAACATCCTCGATCACAGCGACCGGCTGCCCGCGCAGCTGATCTGCGTGGACGGTCAGCTGGTGAATCTGCTCGCGGTGACCCGGTTCGTCACCTCGGACGTGGATCCGATCTGCCTGGATGCGCAGTTCACCTTGCCGTTCCCTGACGGGTGGTTCGACGCGGTCTTCTCCTCGACCTGTCTGCCCGAGATCCCCGCCCAGGCACATTTCCTGCGGGAGGCGATCCGGGTGACCGGCGCGCACGGCTGGACTCTGTTCGACTCGCTGTGGGCACTCGACAGCGGCGTTCTGCGCTGCGACCCCTACCGGCCGTACCGCTACCTGCAGAACTTCCTGCCCCGGACGTCGGACTATCGCGCGGTGCTCGACCGCTGTGTCGGCGAGCGGGCGGTGGGCTACGCGGTGTCCGGCCCGCCCGCTGGTCAGCTGGCCGGCCCGCGCTGGGCCTTCGGCGACGCGGCGATCACCGCCGAGCTGGCCGATCCGGCCGACACCGAGCTCAATGTTCTGGTGGTGGACCGTGATCGGTTCACCGGCTTCGTCCCCGCCGACCACGGCTGGATGCCGCACCGGCTGGTGCCCAGCCCCGCCTACCACCGCGCTCCAGTGCAGGCAGGCCCGCAGGTTCTACACCTGCGGGCCGAATTCGCCGATCCGACATCGGTTTTCGCTTCGCTCGATTTCCCGGGGCTGCCTGCGCGGGTGGAGCTCGACCCCGCGGGCCCGCCCACCCGCTGGACCGAACTATTCGCCGCCGGAGCCCTCGCGGCCCTGCCCCGGCGTTACCAGGCGCACCGCGCCGACCCCTTCTCCACGGTGTAACTCCGCACACCTGCCGGGACCGAATCCGGCAGCGACAGAAAGAGAAAAGGAACAATGAAGCCTTCCAACCCGTCCTCGCCAGTTCGCCGCCGGGGACGGCTCACCGTTGTGGGCCTGGCCGCCGCCGTCGCGGTCACCTTCAGCGCGGGCACGGCCGGCGCCGCGGTGGACAGCACCTCGGTCGTGGTCGACGCCGAGCAGCGCACGATCAGCGCGATCATGTCCGATACCTTCGTGCGCGGCCTGGCACCGCTGGACCGAAACCCGCTGACTCGCCAGTGGACTCACGATGGCACCGCCGAGTTCACGGTCACCGGGGACAAGGCCGAAGAGTTCACCGGCACCGTCAAGATCGGGTACCTGATCGGTTACCCGGCGACCTTCGGCGGCAAGATCAAGGTCAGCTACTCCACCCCGTCGTTCGGATTCGACATCGACTCGGGCGTCTCGAGCCTCGGCTTGAGCGGTAGCCTGATCCCGACCCTCACCGCGGAGATGGAGGTCGGCTTCGGCCCCGGCGTCAAGCAGGTCGAGGCGGCCAGCGGCAAGATCAGCGGGGCCACCGGGAAGATCAGCGTCGTGAACTTCCTCGGCACCGTCACCGGCGTCGTCGGCCCGGCCACGATCCAGCCCTACGTCACCGTGGTCAGTGACTCCGGCGACTCCGTCACCACTTTCGGGCGTACCTGGGACGTGTAGCCCCGACTCCGGCGTCACCCGCGGCGCGGCCGAACGTTCGGTCGCGCCGCGGTCTATCCGGGCATGAGCGCCGCGGTGAGTCGATCGGCGAACTCGGCCAGCACCGGTCCCTCGCGCACAACATCCATATGGCCGCCGGCCACCCGCACCACGGTGACCTCCCCGAGCACCTGCCGCCAGCCCGGCAGTTGATGGGCGGTCTGATCGGTGACCACCGCCAGCGCCGGTCCCGCGACCGCGCGCAGCCGGTGCCGGTTCTGCACCCGCAGCCCGATCTCGTAGAACAGTTCCTGCTGGCGGCCCACCGCCCGGCGGACCAGTCCGGCGGTCGGTATCGCCGCGTACAGGCGAAGCCGGTCGGCCGCCGATCGACCCGCACCCCCGACCGCGATGCCCGGTGCATGCGCGGGCTCGCCGAGCAGCCGGGCGGTGGCAGCGGGCAACGGTGCGTCCAGCAGCACCACCAGCGCGACTTCGCCGCCACTGCCGCGTAACCGGGCCGCCACCTCGAGCGCGGCCACCGCGCCCATCGAATGTCCCAGCAGCACATAGGGTCCCGTCGGCTGGACGGCGCGAATTGCCCGGGTGGCGTAGCGCACCAGCGAGCGCATCCGGAAGTGCGCGGGCCCGCGCCGCTCCAGCCCACGCTGACACACCGCGTACAGCGCGATCTCGGCCGGCAGCCGCGCGGCCAGCGGCACGAACGACCACGCGCTGCCCCCGGAACCCGGCAGGCAGAACACCCGCACCCGCGGTTCGGTGGTGTCCTCGCCGACGCGGGTCACCGCGCCGGTGCGGCGGGTGAATGCCGCGCGCCCGGCCGCGTCGAGCCGGGCGCCCAGCGCCGCCGCGGTGGTCGCACCGGCCAGGTCGGCGATGCCGAGGCGCACGCCGAAATGCTGGCGCAGCAGGTCGCGCACCTCGACGATCTGTAGCGAGGTGCCACCGAGACCGGTGAAGGTATCGCCCGGTTCGATGTTGTCGACACCGAGCACTTCGCGCCACACTGCGCGGACGGCGTCGGCGGCCGGGTCGTCGTCACGAATGCTCATCGTCTCATCAGAATCTGTGCGTAGCGGCGGGGGAACATCAGCAGCACCAGCGCGGCCAGGGCAGGCCGCCACCGGCCCGCACCCGCCAGCACCAGCAGTTGCGCGGGCCGGACCAGAGCCCGGGCCGCCGCGATCGCGCGGTCGGCGTCCGGGCTGGGAGCCGACCGCATCGCCAGATGGGCCAGCGGGAACACCGATTCGCGCAGCACGAACGCGACGGTCTCGGCTCGCGACGGCGCGGCGCCCGCCGCGGCCAGCCGATCCAGTGCCCGTCGCGGCATCCGCAGCAGTTCGAAACTGGCCGGGTCGAAGCGCTGCGAGGCCGAACCGCTGTGCCTGCGGTAGTGGTAGGGCGCGTCGGGGACCATTGCGACC
The DNA here is from genome assembly GCF_052814245.1 of Nocardia sp. IBHARD005. Taxonomy (NCBI): domain Bacteria; kingdom Bacillati; phylum Actinomycetota; class Actinomycetes; order Mycobacteriales; family Nocardiaceae; genus Nocardia; species Nocardia sp. IBHARD005. The sequence goes on along the minus strand of NZ_CP199935.1, from coordinate 5,459,548 downwards.
GAGCCTGCGCCCAGCGCGACCCCGATCATCGCGGCCAGGTCCTCGTAGCGGTGCACTTCATCCCAGGGGCGGGCCGACAGGGCGGCGCGGCGAAACAGTTTGGTCGGCGCGTAGGCGCGAGCCCGCCCGGCGACGAGCAGCCGTGCGTAACCGGCACCGGTCACGACCGGTCTCGGCGGGAGGGGTTCGTCGATGCCGAGGACTCGCCCGGTCGGGTCGACAAGCGTGGCGCGGCAGACCGCGAAATCGTGTTCGCCCAGCGCGGTGCCCAGTATTCGCAGCATGTCCGGTGCGACGGTGTCGTCGGCGTCGACGAACCACACCAGCGGTGCCGTCGCCACGGCCAAGCCCCGGTTGCGGGCCGTGCCAGGACCGCGTCGTTCGGGCATGGTCACCAGGGTGGCGGGCAGACCCGCCGCGGTGAGTGCGGCCACGGCGATCGGGCCGCTGTCATCGGTGGAACAGTCGTCGACCACGATGACCCGGGCAGGCCGGGGGACCAGGCGCGCCAGCGAAGCCACACAGTCGACGATGTGATCAGCGGCGTCGAACACCGGGATGATGACGTCAACACCGGGAATATCGGCGCCGCTCGCGCTGGGCGTTTCACCGGTGGATGCGGGCATCGGCGGCCTCCTTCCATCGCCGCAGGGCAGTGGCGGTGACGAACCGGGTCGTCTCCCAGCCCGGTGACCGGCGCAGCGCGTTGCTTGCCGCCCGGGCGACCAGCCACGGCCGCGGCGGGTCCGAGGGAGCCAGCAACGCCAGCAGTTCAGCGCGGTCGGGCACCGGGTGTCCCAGTGCCAGAGCGTGCCGGCGGGCGACAGCGTATGAGGAGTCGACCAGCTGTGCCCAGCGCACTCGAGTGGCCTGGGTGTCGTGGACGCGATAATCCAGGCCCATGATCGGCAGATTGGCGAACTCGCCGTGTGCGCTGAGGTCGCACCACAGCGCGTAATCCTCGCCCATGCCTTCGGTCTCGGGCCGGTACCGCACCCCTGCGGCGTCGAGCACCGCCGCGCGCATCAGCACACTCGAATGCGCGAAACAGCTGCTCAGCGCCAGCCGCTGTCGGCAAGCGCGGTCGCTGCGCGGCATCCGCACCCGGCCGTGCGCGGTGCCGATCAGCCGGTAGTCGGTGCCCACCGCGACCACGCGGGGATGCCGCGCCAGGAACTCGACTTGGGCGCGCAGCCGGCCCTGCCACATCACGTCGTCGGCGTCGAGCCGGGCGATCAGCGCACCCTTGGCCAGGTCGAGACCGTGATTGGCGGCAGCCACCACTCCCGACCAGGGTTGGCGCGCCAGGACGACCCGCGGGTCGTCGTAGCGCTGCGCGATCCGGGCGGTGTTGTCGGTGGAGCCGTCGTCGATGACGAGCACCTCGATATCGGTGAAGTTCTGCGCGAGCGCCGAATCCATCGCTTCGGCCAGATACGGCTCGGCATTGTGCGCGGGGATCAGCACCGTCACCGCCGGGGCCGCGCTCATCGGACGGGCACCGCTTCCGGTTCGGCCGAGGACCGGATCTCGGCCAGCATCCGGCGCACCGGCACGGCCACCGCGGCGATCATGACGAACTCCATCACCAGATAGGCCAGCCCGACCGCGGTCAGCCCATAGCGGGGCAGCAGCGCCCAGGTCAGGCCGACCACACCCACCGCCATCCCGGTCTGCACACACAGCGCATACCCCAGCCGCCGCTGCACCCGGACCAGACCGCCGAAGATGTAACCCGGCACCGAGAGAAGCTGGGTCACCGCCATGGCCAGCAACAGTGAGCGGGCGTTGTCGGCGTAACCGGCGCCGAGGGCGATCAAGGCGATCGGCGCCACTACACCGAGCGCCACCGCCGCCGCGGTCGCGACGGCCAGCAGCAACCGGGTCTGGCGGCGCACCAGCGCGGGCAGATCGGGTGGACGGGTGGCGGCGCGCGCGACGAACGGGCCGCTGATCACGGCCAGCACCAGGCTCACCCCGGCCACCAGGGTCCAGGCCACCCCGAAATAGGCGGCATCGGCGACCCCGAGCGCGTGGACCACCAGCAGCGGAACGGTGACCGGGAGCAGCGCGTTCACCAGCACGATCCCGTAAAGCGAGGCACATTCGCGCACCAGCGCCCGGACGGGCGGCAGCGCGCCGGTGACGGCGAAGATCTGGTCGAGGCCGCCTCGTCCGGTCACGACGAGGACCTGGACCACCAGCACGGCCACCGCCGCGGGCACAGTCCAGGCCAGCAGCACCGCGGTGGCATCTCCGGCGAGCACCGCCAGCGCCACCAGCAGCGCGAGCTTGCCCACCGCGTGGAAAATGTTCTTCAGCGCGGACCAGCGCCCCCGCAGCAGCCCGATCAGGATCGCATCCTGCAGCGCGAAAGCCCCGATCACCACGGCGGTCACCACGAACGCCGCCGCGGTCCACCGGTCGGCGAACAGCTCGCGCGGCGCCACAGTGAGATAGCCGAGCGCGAGTGCGGCGGCCAGCGCGGCCACTACCGCGTGGGTGCGCAGGATCAGCGTGCGCCCGGCCCCGCCCGCGGTGGACAGGAAACGCTCGAAGAACGGACCCATGCTCAGGTTCGACAGCGCCCCGATGGTGGTGGCGGCCATCACGATGGTGGCCGAACGGCCCACCGCTTCTACGGGCAGGGTGCGCGCGGCCACGGCCCAGAAGACCAGCCCGAGTCCCCCGTTGAGGACCGCGGCCAGCATCAGCGCGCCGGAATCGGCGATGAAATGCCGTGCGGTGCCCGCATCAGGGGACGCCACAGTGAGGCTGTCGTCGGAAGGTATATCGCGCACCAGGAAAATCGCTCTCGAGCCGTGCGGCGGAAACCGCGGAAGAGACGGCGAGCGGGTGGTCGAGACGGCCGAACAGGCCGGGGCGCAGCCGCAGAATACCACATGTGACGAGTGTCGAGCGTCGGGAACCCGGCGCGGGTACGGGCCGACTGGTAAGGCGGAGGTGGTCGGTGATGAGGAGAACGCGGCGCGGCCGTCGCGCGCGGGGACACGCGGCGGTGCGGGCCGAACTGGCGCGGGTGTGGTCGCAGGCGCTGGGTGTCGAGCCCGGACCGGCGGACACCTTCGGCACGCTCGGTGGTAGTTCGCTAGCGGTGGAAGAGGTCATCGTCGGCTCCCGCACCACCCTGGTGCTGCCGCTGACCGTCGCCGATTTCCACGACGATCCCACCCTCGACGAACAGGCAGCGCGCCTGCTGCGGCGCCACCGCGGTGGCTTCGGCGCCGGCGACAGCTCGTGCCAGCAGCTGCGGCCGGGCGCGACGCCCGCGCTGTTCTGCTTCGCCGGCGCGGGCGCCTCGGCCGCCTGGTTCCTCCCGTTGGTCTCCGCGCTCAGCAGCCCGGCGACGGGGAAACTGGCGGTATACGGAGTGCAGGCACACGGCCTGCAATCCCGCTCGCCGGCATCCTGGACCGTGCGCGGCGCGGCCCGCCGACACGCGCGGGCCCTCGCCGCCGCGCAGCCGCACGGACCGTATCTGCTGGTGGGGCATTCCTTCGGTGGCATGGTGGCGCTCGAAACCGCACGGCTGCTGCGCGTGCGTGGCCACCAGGTGGCGCAGGTGATCCTGCTCGACACCGTGGTCGACGCCGACGCCGCCCTCGGGCAGTGGAGCGACAAACAGGAGGGGTTCACCGGCACCGCGGCCACGTGCTCCCGGCCGGCCCGCCCGGTGCGGCTGGCCGCCGACCTGGCACTGGCCGCGGGGGCAGGAATGGTGCGCTACGACCTTGCCCGGCAGAAGCGGGTGTTCTGGGAGCTGGGAATGCGGGCACAGCGCCGGTACCGGGTCCGCGCGGACGACTGCGCTGAGGTCACCGTGCTGCTCACCGTCGACGCGCCCGGCCAGGCCGAACGCTGGCGCGAGCTGGGCGTATCCGCCGGGCGCGTGCACGCCGTACCCGGCGGGCACCTGTCCATGGTGACCGAGCCCGCGGTGCACGCTGTGGTCGAGACCACCGTCGCCGCGGCCACGACCGGCTGACGCTGCGGCGTGGCGGGAACCGAATCGCCACCGCGCCCGACTATTTCCAACGACAGCAGCGGCTCCTGCGGAGCTCGGCGGGTCGGCTCGAACGATTTTCGCGGTTCCCCGGGGCGCAATACCGGGAACCGCACAGCGGGACAGAGGTACACACATGAAGATCGGCAACAGGACCGGGGTACGCCGCGGCGTCGAGGTACACGATTTCGACCCGGCCACGGCCACCGTCGACGACCTGGCCACCCTCCGGCGCCACATCTACCACGACAAGATCGTCGTGTTCAAGGAGCAGACCCTCGACGTGCGCGGTTTCGTGGCGTTCGGGTCGGAGTTCGGCAAGCCGGTCGCCTACTACGAACCGATGTACCGGCACCCCGACAGCGATTTCGTCTTCGTCTCCTCCAACATCGACCGCGCGAGTAGCCGGGTCGGCGTGCCCAAGACCGGGGCGTTCTGGCACTCGGACTACCAGTTCATGCCAGAACCCTTCGCAGTCACCTGTTTCTACCCTCAGCAACTGCCCACTGTCGGGCGCGGCACCTATTTCATCGATATGGCCAAGGCCTATCAGCGGCTCGCGCCGGACCTGCGCGCGGCGATCGAGAACACCCACTCCCTGCACAGTTCGCGCCGCTACGTCAAGATCCGGCCGAGCGATGTGTTCCGCCCGCTGGGCGAGGTGATCGCCGAAGTCGAGCGCAAGACGCCACCGCAGCGCTGGCCAACGGTGCTGGTCCACCCGGTTACCGGGGAGCGGGTGCTCTACGTCTGCGAGGCGTTCACCTACGCGATCCAGGACGCCGCGGGAGGCGCGCTGCCGGACTCGCTGCTCACCGACCTGCTCGCCGCCTCCGGCCAGCTGGATCAGAGCTTCGAACACGACAACATCTTCGTCCAGTCCTACGAACCCGGCGATCTCGTGCTCTGGGACAACCGCACGCTGATCCATCGTGCGCTGCACAACCCCGGCAACGAGGCAACCGAGTCGTTCCGGGTGACCGTACTCGACGAGCACCCCCTGACAAGTAAGGAAGCAGCATGACCACGGGCAGTCCGGCCTGCACTGTCTCGATCGTCGAGAGCCCCGCCGAGGACATCGAGTTGCTGGCGCGGACCATGCGGCCCTACGTCAGCAAAGGCACCGTCTATCTCGAACGGGCGCGGGCGATCCGGCGGGGCGACACCGTCGTGGGCACCGGCGAGTTCGGCATCGCCGAGCCCTGCTACATCGTTGACACCGGGCATTTCAATGCCGTCGAGTTCAATATCTCGTTCAACCAGCTTTTCTACTACACCGTCGCCGCGGCGATCCGGGACAAGCTGATTCCGGAACTGGCGAACTGGACACTCGAGGACTACTGGGAGCGGCAGCTGCCCGCGATTCTGATCACCCGGTTGGCGAGCCGATTCCGGCGGCCCATCGGGTCACGGGCCTACACCGCCGAACTGACCATCGGCCGGGTCGAGTTCCGGAACCGGTCGCGGCCGGTGTTCGTCGTGCAGTCCCATATCGAGTTCGCCGACGCTACCGGCGGATGCGCCTCGGGCGACATCGAGATCGTCTTGCTCGATCCGCCGGGCACCTGCGGGGACGGCGACCAGTGAGCGAGATCGCGACGCTCATGGCGGCGCTGACCGGCCACGCGAGGAGCACCCCGGACCGGACCGCGGTGGCCGACAGTGCCGGACCGGTGAGTTACGCGCAGCTGCTCGACCGGTCCGCCTCGGTGGCTACGGCGCTGCGCGCTGCAGGTGTCGAGGCGGGGGACCGGGTCGTCCACCTGGCCAAAGACACCACCGCGGTCTACGAATTGCTCTACGGATGTGCCCGGATAGGGGCAATCCTGGTGCCGGTGAACTGGCGGCTGGCGCCCGGCGAGGTCGACTACATCCTCGGGCACAGCGCCGCCCGGGTCGTCGTCACCGACGATCCGGCACGGGCCGGGACCGACCGGATCGTGGTCTCGGTGAACGAATTCGCGGCCTGGCGCGATACCAGGGGCCCAGTTGGTGCCGACATTGCCGAGACCCCGGACACCCCGATCGTGCAGATGTACACCAGCGGCACGACTGGCCGGGCCAAAGGCGTTGTGCTGGCTCACCGCACCTTCTTCGCCATCCGTGACCTGCTCGACGCCGCCGGGCTGGACTGGATCGACTGGCACGAGGGCGACGTGAACCTCATCGCCCTACCCTCCTTCCATATCGGTGGGCTGTGGTGGGCCACCCAAGGCCTCAACGCCGGGGTCACCAATATCGTGCTGCCGGTGTTCACCGCGCCTGGCGCGGTGGCCGCGATCCGTGCGCACGCGGTGACCACCAGCTGTTTCGTCCCGGCCATGCTGCTGCTGATGCTCTCGGAGCCGGGGGTACGGCCCGCCGATTTCGCCTCGCTGCGCAAGATCGTCTACGGCGGTTCGCCGATCGGTCCCGACCTGCTGTCCCGCGCGGTGGACACCTTCGGTTGCGACTTCGCCCAGATCTACGGCCTCACCGAGACCGGCAACACCGCGATCTGCCTGCCCGCGGCCGACCACCGGCCCGGACAGCAGCGGCTACATGCCGCGGGCAGGCCCTACCCGGGAGTCGACGTGCAGATCCGTGCCGAAGACGGCACGCCCTCGGGCGCCGGGGAATCCGGGGAGGTGTTCCTGCTCAGCCCTGCCCGGATGCTCGAATATGCCGGAGATCCGGCGGCCACCGCGGCCACGCTCAGCGCCGACGGCTGGGTGGCCACCGGGGACGCGGGCTACCTCGATGCCGACGGCTACCTGGTGATCCGTGACCGGGTCAAGGACCTGATCATCGTCGCGGGCGAGAACGTCTACCCGGCCGAAGTCGAGAAAGCGATCAACGCCCACCCCGCGGTCCACGACTGCGCGGTGGTCGGCGTGCCCGACGACCGCTGGGGCGAGCGAGTGCACGCCTTCGTGGTGGCGCGGCCGGGCGCCGAGCTGGGCACCCGGGACCTGGTGCGGTTCCTGACCGGGCGACTCGCCGGATTCAAGGTGCCCTCGCGCTACGAGTTCGTCGACACCATCCCGCGCAACCCCAGCGGCAAGATCCTGCGCCGCGAGCTGCGCCGACGATTCTGGGCGGGTCGTGACCGGCTCGTCAACTGAACCGGGCCGACTCCGAACCTCGGCGCCGTGGGTCGCGCTCGCCGGGTCCATCGCCGCGATGGTCGTTTTCCTGCAGATCACCGCAGTCGAGTACTACCTCGGTGACCTGCGGGTATTCGTCTCGGCGCCGGGCTGGCTGGCCGACGGGACGCTCTACGACGCGGCCAGCCGCACCGGTGACGGTTCGGTCATGCTGCCGTTCCTGTATCCGCCGTGGGTGGCTGCCGCGTTCACCCCGCTGACCTGGCTGCCGTTTCCGGTCGTCGCAGTGGGCTGGACCGTGCTCGGAATCGCCGCGCTGCTCGGCAGCGTCTTGCTGTCGCTGAGCCTGGTCACCGGGCAGCGGCACCTCGGCGCGGTGGGGCTGTGGCGGTCGGCGGCCTGGTGGAGTGCCGGGCTGCTGTGGATCGCTCCCGTGCGGCACTGTCTCTATGAGGGCCAGTTGGCGTTGCTGTTGCTGCTGGCCGTGCTGATCGGGGGGTGGTCGGCCCGTTCGGTGGCCGGGGCGGCGATCGGGCTGGCCGCCGCGGCGAAGATCGTGCCGTTCGCGGCGTTGCTCGGCCCGGTACTGGCCGGACGCTACCGGACTGTGGGCTGGGGTCTGGCGGGCGTTGCGGTGCCGCTGGCGGTGGGCTGGATGGCGTTTCCGGCGATGTCGCGCCGGTTTCTGCTCGAGGGATCGGGACTGGACGCGGTCGAACGGGTCGGCGGGGTGGGCACGGTCGCCAACCAGTCGCTGCGGGCGGCGCTGAGCCGGTTCATCGGAGCCGATATCGGCTGGCAGTGGCCGTGGTGGCTCGGCGCCGCCGTGCTGACCGCGCTCGCGGTCACCGTCCTGGTGCGCCGGCCCGGTGACCGGGCGGTGGCGCTGTGGGTGCCGACCGTGCTGGCCGCCGCACTGTTCCCGCTCGGCTGGACCCACCAGTGGGTGTGGCTGATTCCGCTGCTGATCTGGCTGCGGCGCGGCCCGGCCCGGCGCACCCGCTGGGCCAGGACGCTGTCGGGGCTGTGGCTGTTCGGATCGGTCGCGCCGATGATCGAACTGCTGCTGTTCGTCCAGCAGTCCAACTACATCTACGGACGGCCGCTGTGGCAGGCCCTGTTCGGTGCGGCCTATGTGCTCGGCACCGCAGTGACCTTCGGTTGCGCTGCCCGGGCGAGCACCGCGCAGCCGACGCCCGCCGAGACCACGGAAACGGAGACCACCGCGTGCCACTGACCCGAGCCCAGCTCGTCGAGGACCTCATCGAGGTGCTGTTCGTCGACCCGGCGGAGCTGACCGAGGACACCGACCTGACCGACCTCGGCCTGGATTCCCTAAGGCTGAACACGCTGTTGGAACGCTGGCGGGCGACGGGCGCACGGATCGGTTTCGCCGACCTGGCCGAACAGCCGGTGCTCGGCGTCTGGTTCGACCGGCTGGTGCGCGACGACCAGGGAGAGAAATGACCACGGATCTGCCGCTCACCGCGGCGCAGCACGGTATCGCGACCGCCCAGCGGCTCTGGCCGCACGACAGCCTGTTCACCCTGGCCGAATCACTCACCCTCACCGGCCCGGTCGACGCGCACCGCTGGGCCCGCGCAGTCCGGTGCATGGTGGCCGACACCGAGGCGCAGCGAATCATGCTGCACGACAACGGAACCAGTGTGGTGCAGCGGATCGAGGCGCCGGAACTGGTCCCGGTGACGGTCACCGACCTCACCGGCGCCATCGACCCTGCCGCCGAAGCCGAGTCGATCATGCGCGCCGACCGGCAGGCGCGGTGTGATCCCTACACCGGGGTCACCACCGCGCACCGGGTCCTGATCCTCGCGCCAGGCCGGGTGATCTGGTACCACCGCGCCCACCACGTCGCGCTCGACGGCTACGGGTTCGCCCAGTGCGCCCGGCGGGTCGCCGAGCACTACCACGGGCAGGACGCCGTCACCGCACCCTCGCGCGGGCTGGCCGCTGCTGCACCCTCGCGCGGGCTGGCCGCTGCTGCACCCTCGCGCGGGCTGGCCGACGTCGTCGCCGAGGACCTGGCCTACACGGATTCTCCCGCCCACGCCGAAGCCGGCGCCTACTGGCAGCAGACAGTGCCTTCGCGCAGTGCCCCCGTCCTCACCGCGACCCCCGCCCCGCCCGCCCCCGGCAGCCTGCGCACCCGGCGCGCCCTGACCCGCTGGGCGCCCCCGACCGGCCGCCGGTACGGAGTGGCCGAATCGGTGCTGGCCGCCGTGGCGATCTATCTGTCGCGGCGCACCGGCGACCGGGATGTCGTGCTGGGCGTGCCCATGATGAACCGAATCGGCTCGGTGGCCGCGTCGGTGCCTGCCATGGTGCTCAACGCGGTGGCGTTGCCGGTGCGTGTCGACCCCGGCGAGACCGTCGCCGAGCTCGCCGCACGCATCGGCGCGACCCTGGGCCGTTCCCGCCGTCACGCTCGCTACCGGCACGAACGGCTGCGCACCGACCTCGGCCTGCTCGGCGGCGGGCGGACCCTGCTCGGACCTGTCGTGAACATCATGGCGTTCGACTACGACCTGGACCTGCCCGGTGTCGAGGTGCGCGCCGAGAATCGCGGCGCCGGACCCGTCGAGGATCTCTCGGTCAACCTCTACCTGCGCACCGGCACCGCCGAGGTGGCGATCGACGCCAACCCCCGCTGCTACTCGCCCGGCGAACTGGCCCAGCACGCCGACGCCCTCGTCCGCGTCATCGAGGCCGCCGCCGCCGCACCGGACTGCCGGGCCGCCGACCTCGCCGTCAGCTACCTGCCCCTCCATGCACCCGACCCGACTCCGGCGCCGCACCCGCTCGCCGAGTGGCAGCAGCACGTCGCCGCCGACCACACCGCGCCCGCCCTGATCGACGTCGCCGGTACGCTCAGCCGGGCTGAGCTCAGCGCCTGCGTGGCAGCCCGCGCGGCCACGCTGACCAGCAACGGAGTCCGCTCCGGTGACATCGTCGCGATGTTCCCGGTGGGCAGCGCCACCGACATCGTCACCGTGCTGGCCGCACAGCTGGCCGGCGCCGCCCACACCGCGCTCGATCCCACGCTGCCGGTCGACGACTTGCGTGAACTCCTCCAGTCCCTGTCGCCGGCGGCGGTCGTGCATATCGCCGCCGCTGCCGATGCTGTCGCGGCGGCCGCGCCCGAGGCCGCCTCGATCGTCATTCCGGAGCACATCGAACAGGGCACCACACACCACGTGACCAGCCCGCCCGCGATCGGCGCTATGGCGGCCGGCGCCGGATACGCGGTGCTGACGTCCGGTTCCACCGGCCGCCCGAAAGCAGTCAGGGTGGGAGGCGCCGCGTTGGCCGCATTCACCGCCGACGCGGTGACCCGCTACCGGTGGGACACCGCAGACCGGGTCCTGCAGTTCGCGCCCCTGCATGCCGACACCAGCATCGAGGAGATCTTCGTGACGCTGGCCGCGGGCGCCTGTCTAGTTCTCGCCGGTGACCGGCGCACCCCGGCAGAGTTGACCGGCCTGGCCGCCCGGTACGCAGTCACAGTGCTGGATCTGCCCACCGCGATCTGGCACGAACTCGCCATCGCTGTCGACGCCGGAGTCCTGTCGCTGCCGCCATCGGTGCGCCAGGTCGTGATCGGCGGTGAGGAGGCGTCTCCCGAGCTGGTCGCCCGCTGGCGGCGAAACGGCGGACCCGTACTGCACAACACCTACGGCCCGAGTGAAGCGGCAGTCGTGTGTGTGAGCACCGACCTCACCGAGTCGGACCCGGACAACGTGCCACTGGGCACCCTGTTCCCGCATGCGGGCGCGGTCCTGGCGGTCGACCGTCTCGAACCCGCTGACCCAGCGGGCCCGGCCGGAATCCTGCACCTGTACGGGCCCATGCTGGCCGAGGGCTACTTGCCCGAAACCGGTGCGGGCTCCGGTTTCGGGCAGGTGCCCGTCGGCGCGCACATGGTGCGCGCGTTCGACACCGGTGACCGGGTCCGGTTGGCGGCCTCGGGGATGCTCGAATTCGGCGGCCGGGTCGACGGCATGATCAAGATCGCCGGCGCCCGGATCGGTGCGCGCGCGGTGGAAGACCTTCTCCGGCAACAGCCGGGCGTGGGTGACGCCCTGGTCACCCGCCACGGCGACTACGCCATCGGCGCGCTGATCACGGTCATCGAATCACACCCACCGACCTGGTTCGACGACCTCCGCGCGGTGCTGGCCGATCAGCTGCCATCGGCCTGGGTGCCTGCCCGGATCACCGCTGTCGATGCCCTGCCCCGCACCCGCAACCTCAAAGCCGACCGTCGCGGTCTGCCCGTCGTCGCCCCCGGCGGCGCCGACGCCACCACTGTGCTGGCGATCTTCGCCGAGGTCCTCGGACGCGACGACCTCGGCCCCGGCGACGACTTCTTCGCCGCCGGCGGCACCAGCATGCAAATCCTGGCACTGGCCAACCGGCTCACCGTGGCCACCGACTGCCCGGTCGCCGTCGACGACATTCTCACCGCACCGACCCCCGCAGGACTCGCCACTCGTCTGGCTGCAGGCACCGCCGACCCCGAACCCGTCCCCGACCTCCCCGCCGAGCTCACCGCCCTGCGCACCGCCCTGACCGCACCGCACCGCGTGCGCGGGCACGGTGTTGCCGAACGCTGCGCGCCGGACCGGGCGGAGCAACCGGATGAGCACACCCCGACACCGCGGATCTCCTCGGCCCCGGCCGCCCGGATCATGCTGACCGGTGCGACCGGTTTCCTCGGCGCGTATCTGCTGACCGATCTACTCACCCACACCGCTGCCGACATCCTGACCGTCGTCCGCGCTGATTCCGCGGCGCATGCCCGCGCCCGGCTGCGCACCGGTTGCGCGGCGATTGGGGCCGGGGATGTCTTCGACACCGCCTGGGATCTGGGCCGCCTGACCGTACTACTCGGCGACTGCGCGCGTGACGATCTGACCGGGCACCGGGAGCTGCTACCGGGCCTCACCCAGATCGTCCACAACGCCGCCCAGATCAGCGCGGTGCGCTCATACACGACCCTGCGTGAAGTCAATGTCGTAGCCGCCCATCGGCTGGTGCGGCTGGCCCAGGCACACGGCGCGGCGATGACCCTCGTATCGACTGCTACGGCCGCCGGGCCCCGCGGCCGGCTGGCCGATCCGGCCACCCTGCCCACCGGATACGCCCAGAGCAAATGCGTCGCCGAGCACCTGCTGGCCACGGCCACTCGAGAGTTCGGGGTCCCTACCACCGTGGTGCGGCTCGGCCGCGTACTCCCGGCTCCGCAGGACAGCCGAGGTGCGGGCACCGACTTCCTGCACGATCTCCTCGCGGCAGTCACCGCCGTGGGTATGCGCCCGGCGACCCAGGTGACCGAGCCGATGACCCGCGCCGACGAGGTGGCGCGGGCCGTGGCCACCATCCTCGGCACACCGCTACCGGTTACCCCTCGGATCGTCGACCTGCTCGGCCCGGCGCCGGTTTCTGTCGGCGAGGTGCTGGCGCGGAGCGCCCCCGGCAGCTGCCAGGTGGTCAGCCCGGAGCGGTGGCGGTCCCTGGTCGCCGACTGCGGGGAGCTATCACCGCCACAGCGGGCCGCGGTGCTGCGCTGGTGCGATATCGAGCTGGCCGGTTTCGACCGGGACTGGCAGTCGGAGCACGCCGTCGCAGTCCCCGGGGTCTCGGCCGCCGAAGCGGCCCGGCTGCTTGGACTGAGCGGCGTGACCGGCGCCGTGGTCAGGCCGCCGACGACCCGCGAGCGGACGTGACCGGATCGGACGCGTCACCTCGGGTATCGGCCCTGCCGGTCTTCCTCCCGATCCGACGGCGCCGACCGCCCACTCCACTCCCGGTCCGGGCGAGCAGCATCAGCAGCAACGCACCGAGCAGGACCAGCGAATGTGAGGCCAGCCGGGCCACTGTGACCCGATCCTGCATCCCATCGACCGCCGCATACCCGCCCAGCACCACAACGAACGCCGCCACCATCGGCAGCAGACCGGCCACCGTACGCGGCCGCAGTGCGGCGGTGAGGAAACCGACCCCGAGCGCGGCCGTCCACGCGGTGGTTTCGTTGAGCAGATGCGCCGACATGGCCGCGGCGTGCTCGCCGTGCGCGGCGGTCATGCCGAAATCCACGCCAAGCGCCTGAGCCAGCGCAACGGTCAGTTGCGCGGCACCGGTCAGAGCCAGCAGTACCCGGCTCACGGTCCGCGCGGTAGCCCGTCGTGGCGCCGCGACGGGCTGGGCGGCCAGGATCTGTGCGCTGAGGTCGGGGATCGGCGGCGCGGGTGAGACCCGGACCCGTCTGGTCATCCTGCCCGCCACCGCATACCAGGATCGGCAGTCGGGGCAGTTGGCGAGATGCTCATCGAGCCGGTCGGCCGGCACCGGCTCGTCTTCGCCGTCGAGCCGGGCCGACAGCGCTTCCCGAGCGAGCGCACATTTCACGCGCCGATTCTCGCATCCGGCCGGGGTGTCGCCGGGGTCACCCCCGTTGCCGGGAACCGCCCCGCTTGCGCGTCCGACTGACTGGATGTGCACCGTCTTCCGCTGCTCACTGTTCGTGCCGCCGCGCCGCGCTCCGTCTCTGTGTGCCGTCGTGTCCGCTGACCTCGCGTCCGCCCCGCCCGCCGAGCGGGTGCGGCTGGCCGTCAGCGGGATGACTTGCGCGGCCTGCTCGGCCCGCGTCGAACGGCGACTCAACAAACTCGACGGCGTCACCGCCACCGTCAATTACGCCACCGGCATCGCCAGTATCGACGCCGGCGCGGTGCCGGTCGAGCAGCTGTGCGCGGAAGTCGTCGCCGCTGGTTACACTGCCGAACCCGCGGCTTCCGGCGGCTCCGCGTTCGCTCCGTCGGCGTCCGGCCAGGCTGAGGTCGTCGATCTGCGCCGCAGGATGTGCGTGGCGCTGGTCGCGTTCTTCCCGCTCGCTGATCTGTCGGTGATGTTCGCGATGGTCCCGAGCACCCGCTTCTCCGGCTGGCAGTTGCTGCTCACCGTCCTGGCCTTGCCCGTGGTGTTGTGGTCGGCGGCGCCCCTGCATCTGCGCGCCGTGCGCAACGCCCGCCACGGCGGTGTCGGCATGGACACCTTGGTCTCGGTGGGCGTGCTCACCGCCACCCTGTGGTCGCTGCAGGCGATGTACCTGCGCCCACCCCGCACCGACACCCCGGACGGCGTGTGGGCGGCGATCTGGTCCAGCGACTCGATCTATCTGGAAGCCGCCGCGGGAGTCACCGCCTTCGTCCTGGCCGGCCGCTACTTCGAGGCCAGGGCCCGCCGCACGGCCGGGGACGCGCTGGCCGCGCTCGCGGCGCTGGCCGCGCACGAGGTCACCATCCTCACCCGCGACGGCCGCGAGATCATCGTGCCGACCGCTGAACTGGGGGTCGGCCGCCAGTTCGTGGTGCGCCCCGGCGAGACGATCGCCGCCGACGGCGTCGTCATCGGCGGTGCGTCCAGTGTCGACGCCGCCGCCATGACCGGTGAGTCGGTGCCGGTGCAGGTCCGTGCGGGCGACTCGGTAGTGGGCGGCACGGTGGCATTGACCGGCCGCCTCACCGTCGAGGCGACCGCAGTCGGCGCGGACACCGCCCTGTCCGGCATGATCCGCCTGGTCGAGCAAGCCCAGCAGGGCAAAGCCCGCATGCAACGAGTCGCCGACCGAGTCTCGGCGGTATTCGTCCCGATCGTGTTCGCGCTGGCCGCGGCCACGTTCGTGGGTTGGCTGCTGCTCGGCGGCGGCACCGACCGGGCCGCGTCGGCGGCGATCGCCGTGCTGGTGGTGGCCTGCCCGTGCGCGCTGGGCCTGGCGATCCCCACCGCGCTGCTGGTCGCCTCCGGTCGCGGCGCGCAACTGGGCATCTTCATCAAGGGCCACCAGGCGCTCGAAGCCACCCGCGACGTCGATGTGGTGGTCTTCGACAAGACCGGAACCCTCACCAACGGCCGGATGCGGGTCGTGGCGGTCGGTACCGATAGCTTCGCCGAAGCCGAAGTGGTCCGCTTGGCCGGCGCTGTGGAAGCCGCCTCCGAACATGCCGTCGCGGGCGCCATCGCCGATCATGCCCGCGCCGCGGCAGAACTGGACCCCGTCGAGGACTTCGAGGCAATGCCCGGTCTCGGCGCCCAGGGTCGAGTGCTGAATCGGCAGGTCCTGGTGGGCCGCCCCCGGCTGATGACCGAGCGCGGCCTTCTCGTCCCCGACACGCTCGCCGCCGAGGCCGACCGGCATGCTCGCGCCGGCCGGACCGCTGTGCTGGTTGCAGTCGACGGCCGGGTCGCGGCGGTCGTCGCGGTCGCCGACACGGTCAAGGACTCCGCCGCTGCGGCGATCGAGCGCCTGCACCGCCTCGGCCTGCGGACGGTCGTGCTCACCGGGGACAACGAACACGTCGCCCGCGCGGTCGCCGCCGAAGTCGGCGTCACCGAAGTGCACGCCGAGCTGCTGCCGCACGACAAGGTGACTGTCATCGAGCAGTTGCGGGCAGCCGGGCACCGGGTCGCGATGGTCGGCGACGGCATCAACGACGGCGCCGCCCTGGCTACCGCCGACCTCGGTCTGGCGATCGGCGCAGGCACCGATGTCGCGATCGCCGCGGCCGATATCATCTTGGTCCGTGCCGATCTGGACACCGTCCCGGACGCGGTCGAACTCGCCCATGCGACCCTGCGCACCATCCGGGGCAACCTGATGTGGGCGTTCGGCTACAACATCGTCGCGATACCGATCGCCGCGCTGGGCTGGTTGAATCCGCTGGTCGCCGGTGCGGCGATGGCGTTCTCGTCGTTCTTCGTGGTCACCAACAGCCTGCGGCTGCGCCGGGTGCGACCGGGCCGCTGAACCTCACCGGCGGGTCCGCGTCAGCTCGGCGAGCATGGCGTTGTAGGCGTCGAGATCGGAATCGCCGTAGGTGTCGTCCTTGCGGTCGGTGCGGACCGCGGTGCGCCGGTCTTGGGCTACCCACTGCGACAGCAGCGCGCCGACCACGATCAGCACCGGCACTTCACCGGCCACCCAGGCGATGCCGCCACCGGCTCGCTGATCGGCCAGCAGATCGATCCCCCACGGCAACTGCAGGTTGGTGTAGAAGCGCTCGCCGATCACCGTGGTCATCGACATCACCGCCACCCCGAAGAAAGCGTGAAACGGCATGATCGCGAACAACATGCCGAGCCTACCCAGATGCGGCAGCCTGCGTGGCCCGGGATCGATGCCGATGATCGCCCAGTAGAACAGGTAGCCCACCAGCAGAAAGTGCATGTTCATCAGCAGGTGCCCCCAGTGGTATCGGTTGAGCGCCTCGAACAACGAGGTGAAGTACAGCCCGTAGAGCGACACCACGAACGCCGAGATCGAGAACCCCGGATGCGCGAACACCGCGGTGGGACGCGAGTGCAGCACCGCGAGCACCCCCTCCCGCACCCCGCGCAGCCCGTCGCGCCCGGCCGGCGGCACCACCCGCAGCAGCAGCGTCACCGGCGCCCCCAGCACCAACAGCACCGGCACCACCATGTTCAACGCCATGTGCGTGATCATGTGCAGGCTGAACATCGCGTACCCGTACGCGCCTATCCCCGACGAGGTAGCCATCAGGAGCACCCCGCACCCAGCGAGCCAGGACAGTCCTCGCCACCGCGACCAGGCATCGCCACGCCGCCGCAGCCGCACGACCCCGGCGCAGTAGAACAGCGCCCCCACCACCGCCGCACCGCCCAGCACGACATCGAAACGCCAGAACGTCAGCAACTGCCACCCCGTTGGCGGTACCGGCACGTCGAATCCGATGAACGCCTCGTGCGCGGTGAACTGCCTGCCCGCGAACGCCGGCGCAGGCCGCATCCCAGCCAGCGCGAACAGCACCACCGCCACCAGCGCCGCGGCCCCGCCCAGCGCAACACTCGTGCCGCGCCACACCACCGAAACTCCCACCACGCCCAGCAGGACAGTCCCCCCGACCGCCAGCCGCCCATACCCCGTGCCGAGGAGCGCGGCGGCCGGCACGAACAGCACCGCCAGCACAACCGCGCATACCGCCGCGACCAGCAGGCACATCGCGACCAGCAAACGAGTCCGGCGCAGCACCGCCGCCC
Source organism: Nocardia sp. IBHARD005 (assembly GCF_052814245.1). NCBI lineage: Bacteria > Bacillati > Actinomycetota > Actinomycetes > Mycobacteriales > Nocardiaceae > Nocardia > Nocardia sp. IBHARD005. The sequence goes on along the minus strand of NZ_CP199935.1, from coordinate 5,442,361 downwards.
GGTGCAACCCACGGCGCGTCAGATGGTCCCGCACACACCACAGCAGACCCACCGGCACCGATATCGCGAGCTGAAAAAGAATCACCGCCCCCGTGGCGTAATCGTGCCCCGGCCCCTCGCCCGCATTCCCTACCACCACCGGCGGCAACACCGCGATCCCGGCAAGCACCGCCAGTCCCACCGCGCCGTTCCACGACAGCACCAGCCGCGCCAGCGCAGCCACCGCAGTGGCGAACACCGCCACCACAAGCCACGCCTTCGGTTTGTCACCCGCGTCGATCAGCGCCCCCAGCGCCCCGCGGGCGAGCATCTCCGATGTGGACATCCCCCCGATGTCGGCCGCCGACACCGGCACCAGCGCGGTCGCGGCCAGAGCCCACACCACACCTGTGCGTTCCACGAGCCGGATGCCGGCATAGCCGTCGACCCCCACCCGGCCGTACGCGCCCGTCTCGGTACAACTCACGACATAGACCAGGGCCCCGAGGGTCACTGCCCCCGCGACCATCGCGACGATCCGCAGCCCGCCGTACATCCACGCCTGCACCATCCCCGGATACGCCGTCCCGGCCGCCAGATACGGAAAGTCCGCAGCAGCACCGACGACAACGAACACCAGCACAGTCGCCAACACCACGGCACCCGGCCGTTCCGCGCGCCGCGACATCACTGCGGTCTTCATCGACATCCACCTCCGAAACCGGCTTCGCGCCATAACGCCCAGGCAGGTAGTCGTGCCGCGGCCCTGGCCGGTTCCCCACGCCGTGCGGTGTGACCGAGCTCGCCTACGCCAGGCAACACAGGTAGACGGGAAGTGAATCGCCCTCGGCGTTGATGCTCACCTTGGTGTTCCCGAGTATCCAGCGCATTGGTGTTCCCGAGTATCCAGCGCCGGTTTGCTCGACTCTCGGTCCGGTGAGTGGTCGCGGCCGAGGTGATGAGATCGCCGAGTCAGCAACAGTCGACGAGACCGAGGCGGACGTCGGGTGGTGTACGACCCGCGTGATATGAGCACTTCGACCGTGATCTGTAGGCGAGTCGCGCACTGCCGAGAGCGCGATCGAGGCACGTCGCTGAGATCCGTGACCTCATCGGTAAACACCGCGTCGGTCGAGGCCTTAACAGCGGGTTCACCGTCGACGGTCATAGCAAGGGGTTCGATAACCCTGACCGGCGTCGGGGGTCGTGACAAAAGTCTGACGGCACCGATGGGCGCGTCGGCATCACGGTGCCGAGGGGGCAGGATCGGGCTATGACCCCGATAGAACGCAGCGCCATGAACACTGTTGTCGCCCGATCCTGGGCTGACGGCACCGTTAGCAGTATGTCGTCGGAAAGGAGCTGAACGTGGTACGGGTTCTCTTGACGGGCGCGGCCGGCTTCATCGGCACCCATGTCCACAGCGTGCTCGAGGCGGCGGGTCATGACGTGGTCGCCGTCGATCTGATGCTGCCCGCCGCGCACGGCACCGCCGCACGACCGCCGGAAGGTGTGGGCTACGCCGATGTTCGTGATCGAGCGGCGCTGGACGCGCTGCTCGACGGGGTCCACGTCGTCTGTCACCAGGCTGCGGTCGTCGGGGCCGGTGTGAGCGCGCAGGACGCGCCCGCCTATGCCAGTCACAACGATTACGGCACCGCGGTGCTGCTGGCGGCAATGGCCCGGGCAGGGTGCGGCCAGCTCGTACTGGCCTCGTCGATGGTGGTGTACGGCGAAGGGTGTTATCGCGGCGCGCAGTGCGGCCCGGTCGAAGTGAGTATGCGCGATCGGGCCGACCTCGACGCCGGAATGTTCGAACACCGCGACCCGGCGACCGGTGAGATTCTCGGCTGGTCGACGGTTGACGAGAACGCGCCGTTGCGGCCGCGGAGTTTGTACGCGGCCAGCAAACTGGCGCAGGAGAACTACGCGGCGGCCTGGGCTGCGGTGACCGGCGCGAGTGTCACCGCGCTGCGCTATCACAACGTCTACGGCGACGGGATGCCCAGGGACACACCGTATTCCGGTGTCGCGGCAATCTTCCGCTCGGCGCTGGAGGCGGGGCGAGCACCGCAGGTGTTCGAGGACGGCGGCCAGGCGCGGGATTTCGTGCATGTCACCGATATCGCGGCGGCGAACCTAGCGGCTGTCGAACAGCCGCAGCCCGGGTTCGTGGCCCTCAATGTCTCGTCGGGGCAGCCGATCACGATCGGCGAGGTCGCGTCGGTGTTGGCGCAGGCCTGTGGTGGTCCGGCGCCGGTGGTGACCGGACACTACCGTGCCGGGGACGTGCGCCATATCGTGGCCGATCCCGAGCGTGCCCGGCGCACATTGGGATTCGTGGCCAAGGTCGATCCGGCAGCGGGTCTTGCGCAGTTCGCCACCGCGCCGTTGCGACCGACGGCGGGGGTTGGCATGCCGGCGGTGTAGGTATCAGGTCCCCGGCAGTGGCAGTCTGACCTCGAAACGGCAGCCCTGTTCCCGGTTTTCGGCGGTGATGTCGCCGTGGTGGGCTTCGATGAGACCGGCGGCGATGGCCAGTCCCATGCCGCTGCCGACGGGGATCCCGTCGGCAGCGACGGGGGAGCGGGCGGCGTTGCCGCGATAGGCGACTTCGAAGATGCGTGGCAGGTCGTCGTCGGCGATTCCCGGTCCGGTGTCCTCGATGCGGGCCCAGGCGTGGTCGTCGGTGGTGCCGGCCGAGATCGCGACGTGTCCGCCAGGTGGTGTGTGGGCGATGGCGTTGGAGACGAGATTGGTCAGCACCCGGCCCAGCGCGTGATCATTGGCGGTGATCACGATGCCGGTGTCGGGTTGCTCGGCGTGCAGCGACACCTGGGCCTGGTCGGCGGTGGGACGGTTGGCGGCCAGTACCTCGTCGATCAGCTCGCGGAGGTCGACCGGTTCCAGTTCCAGCCGCAGCGCGCCCGCGTTGATCTTCGACATTTCGAACAGGTCGTCGACCATCCTTGCGAGCCGGTCGGTTTCGATGCCGATCTGCTCGGCGTACCGGGTGGCGTCGGGTTTGGCGTGGACGACACCGTCGGACAATGCCTCGGCCATCGCCCTGATGCCGGCCAGCGGGGTGCGCAGGTCGTGGCTGACCCAGGCCACCAGTTCCCGCCGTGTTTGTTCCGCGGCCCGTTCCTGCTCGCGGATCTGCTTCTCCCATACGGTTTTGCGTGCTTGCTCGCGGCCGAGCAGGACGGCGGCGGGCACGGTCACCGCCGCGACAACGGCGAGGACGATGGCGGTGCGCTGGAGTTCGTGGGTGAACATCAGCCCGCTGACGCCGATGACACCGGCCAGTGTCGACAGGGTGGGGATCAGGACGAGCACCGCCATGCTGGTGGTCAGCGAGCGGTTGCTGGTCGCCCGCAGCAGCAGCGCGCCGATCACGACGATCGGCACCGAACAGGCCAGGGCGTAGCCGACGAGCTGGGTGGTGTCCTCAGGCATGGTCGTCCTTCGGTCGGGCGTCGGCGCGAGCCCAGGAATATCCGTGGCCCCAGACGGTATCGATGCGGTGCAGGTCGCCGAGCTTGGCTCTGACCCGTTTGACGTGCACGGTGACGGTGGACAGGTCGCCGAAGTCCCAGCCCCACACCTGGGCCAGCAGTTCGGTGCGGCTGAACACCTGCTGCGGATGGCGCAGGAGAAACACGAGCAGGTCGTATTCGCGTGGGGTCAGCTCCACCGGCTCCCGGTCGACGAAGACGAGCCGACCGGTGGGGTGCATCTCGATGGGGCCGTCGCGCAGGACGAGATGTTCGGTATCGGGCCGCAGGTGTGATCTGCGGAGAACCGAGGAGACCCGCAGCGCGAGTTCGCGGGGACTGAACGGTTTGGTCACGTAATCGTCGGCACCGGCTTCCAAGCCGAGGACCCGGTCGTCCTCGTCGCCGAGCGCGGTGAGCAGGATGATCGGTGTCTGTGGGCGTTGACCCGAGCGCACTGCCCGGCAGATGTCGATACCGTCGGGTGCGGGCATCATCACGTCGAGCACAGCGAGCTCGATAGTGTCACCGTGTTCGGCCAGCGCCGACGATGTCGCCGGGCCGTCACCGGTCTCGATAACGGAGTACCCGTCGCGTTCGAGGTAGCGGCGTACCACCTCCCGCACCACGGGGTCGTCGTCGGCGATCAGAATGCACATGCGCTCACCAATTCGTCAGGATGGTGTGGGCGATCAGGAGGGCACCCAGGGATTGGACGGCGAGCCAGGCTCGCGCACCGGATCGTGGGAGGAACGCGGTCGCGGCGAGAACCCAGACGGCGAAGGGGAGCCAGATGCGTTCGGTCTCGGCCTTGCTCAAGCCGCTGGCATCGGCGACCACCATCGCGCACACGCCCCCGAGGACCAGCAGCGCCGTCGGGTCCAGTGCGCGCACTCTCGGCCAGGACAGTGCTCGATGCAGTCCTGCCGCGCTCGCGAGGCCGACCGCGCAGAGGGTCGCTGCGAGGTTGGCCCACCACCAGTACGCGAACGGTCGCTCGGCGGCGATGCCCTGGTAATAGCGCTGCACCACGAGATGGTACCCGTCGAGCCACCAGAACCCCGCCCCGGTGAAAGCGGCGGCGACGACAAGTGCGCCGAGCAGTGCGGGCAGTAGCGGCCGCACCGTGCGCGCGGCGATGAGCACCGCGACCGCGGGCAACGCCATGAGCACCAGCCCGTAGCTGAGGTAGATGCCGAACCCGAACAGCATCCCCGCCGCGACGGCGATGATCGGCCGGCTCGCCGAGCGAGTCGCGACGGCCAGCAGCGCGACCGCCCACGCGGTGACACCGGCGAACATCGCGTCCGCGGAGACCGCGAACCAGAGCGCGGCGGGGGCCAGTGAGAGGAACGGCAGCGCCGCGCGAGCGCGGTCCTGCGCACACAGTGCGCGCAGCGCGACCGCGACCGCGACCGTGGTGCTGGTGCCGATCAGCATGCAGGCCAGCCCTGCCCAGCCGCCGCCGCTGAGACCCACGCGGTCGAGCAGCACGAAGAACAACAGCGCGCCCGGTGGATGCCCGGCGACGTGGGTGGTCCACGAGTCCGGCTGGAAATCCAGGATCCGGCCGGAGAAGCCGCGCAGCATCGCGGGGATGTCGGTGACGCCGGCCACTTCGTGGAGGTACTCGTTGGAATCGGTGAGCCGGCCGGCGAAGCCGCGGTGCCAGCCGTCGACCATCGCCAGCGCGAACGCCCAGGTGGTCGCTGTCAGCCAGGCCAGCGCTAATAGCCGCCGCCATGGCAGCGACCCGGCCAGGGTCGGGCCGTACAGCACGACCGCCGCAGCGACGACGACGGCGGGAATCGTTCCCCATCCGGCATGCGGCAACCAGGTGCCGAACAGGGGGGCCGCGCCCGCGTACAGCGAGCGTCGCCAGGGGTCACTCGCGATGCGCGGGACGACGAACGCGGCAGTGATCAGCGCGGCGGCCAGGGCGGCACCGACGGGCGCGCCGCGGAGTCCGGATCGACGCCGACCGGTGACCAGGGTGTGGGTTTGCACAGTTCTCACCCTAGGTCCGTGCCCGGTGACCAGCGTGGGCCCAGCGGCGCGCTGTCATTGTTTCGTCACAGGATTTCCGGTCCGGGGGGCTTAGCGTCGAATCATGACAAAACCGCTGGAAAATCCAGGTGAGATCACCGTCGTCATCCCGTGCCGGGATGAGGCTGAGGCGCTGCCGGAGGTGCTCGCAGCCATCCCGCCCGGTTATCACGCACTGGTCGTCGACAACGGTTCGACCGACGCGACAGCGGCCGTCGCCTGGGGCAACGGGGCGACGGTGGTGTCGGAGGTCACGCCCGGCTACGGTGCTGCGGTCCAGGCCGGCATCGCGGCCGCCCGCACCGAACTGGTCGCGGTGCTCGACGGCGACGGATCGATGGACCCCGGTGAGCTGCCCGCACTGGTCGAGCTGATGCGCGATGGCGCAGATCTCGCCGTCGGGCGGCGCGTCCCGGTATCTACGGGGGTCTGGCCGTGGCACGCGCGACTGGGCAATCAGGTGATCGCATGGCGGCTGCGACGCCGATACGGGCTGCCGGTCCACGACATCGCCGCGATGCGGGTGGCCCGCCGCAGCGCGCTGCTCGCGCTCGGGCCGTTGCACACTCGATCCGGGTACCCCCTGGAACTCCTTGTCGGCGCGGCGGGCGCGGGCTGGCGAATCGTCGAGCGCGACATCACCTACCGCCCGCGGGCAGGAGGGGTTTCCAAAGTGTCCGGGTCATGGCGGGGTTCGGTGCACGCGACCCGCGACTTCCTGGCGGTCCTGCGATGAGCGGGGGTGGAGGGCCGACCACACTGGCGGTGACACTGCTGGTGATCGCCAAGGCGCCGATCGCCGGGTACGCCAAGACCCGGTTGACGCCCCCGCTGACACCTCGAGACGCGGCAGATATCGCCGCCGCCTCGTTGCTCGACACCCTGGATTCGGTGTCACGCAGCCGGGTCGCCCATCGAGTCATCGCCTTCACCGGGGAGCTGGCTGCGGCGCAACGCCGCACCGAATTGACCAGGGCGCTGAGCGAGTTCGAGGTGATACCCCAGCGTGGCACCGGCTTCGGTACCCGGCTGGCCAACGCGCACGCCGACGCCGCGCGCCACGGACTACCCGTGTTGCAGATCGGGATGGACACCCCGCAGGTCGGGCCCGAGGTACTGACCCGGTCGGCGCGCGCGTTGCTCGACGGTGGCGCTGGACCGGATGGCCGCGCGCGAGCTGACGCCGTCCTCGGCCTCGCCGAGGACGGCGGTTGGTGGGCGCTCGGCCTGACCGAGCCACAGGCTGCGCGGGTACTCGTCGATGTCCCGATGTCGACGCCACACACGGGGGCTCTCACCAGGGAAGCGTTGCAGGACTGCGGAAATCGGGTTCGGCTGTTGCCTGCTTTCGCCGACGTGGACACCTTCGACGACGCGCTGCACGTGGCTGCGGTGACCGGCGGGCATTTCGCCGACGCGATGGCCGCGCTGCGCTGGAGCGGGCTGGCGCGGCGATGAGCACCATCGATACCGCACTGTTCGATCAGGCGCTGGCGGGGGACGACTGCTGGGTCCGCACCGCGAACGGGTCGCGGCGCCCGCTGCCGACCCGGCGCTGGCTCGGTGCGTCCGACGCGGTGGTCGACCGGCTCGCCGATTCCGCCCTGATCTGCTGTTGCGACGGCCCGACCATCGATCTCGGATGCGGTCCAGGACGGCTGGTGGCCGGGCTCGTGCGGCGCGGCGTCATCGCGCTGGGCGTCGACATCTCGCCGATGGCCGTCGCGGTCAGCCGATTCCGTGGTGCCCCCGCGCTGCGCCGCGATCTGTTCGGGCCGCTGCCCGGTTCGGGCCGCTGGGCGTATGCGATCCTGGCTGACGGCAACCTCGGCATCGGTGCCGACCCGGTGCGCATGCTGGCCAACGCCGGGTCCCTGCTCGCGCGCGACGGCATCGTCGTCGTCGAATTCGCCGCGCCAGGAACCGGTATGGTGACCGACACGATCCGCCTGGAGACCCGGACCGTGGTCGGGGAATGGTTCCCCTGGGCACGTGTGGGCATCGAGCTCGCCGATCCGATCGCGGCCGCGGCCGGCTTGCGCGTGCTGACGACCGCGAATGTCTCCGGGCGATACATCGCGTGGCTGCACCACAGTGCCCCGGCCGCCGGCTCGACGGTGGGGCAGCGATGAGAACGCCGCGGGCTGCCGATCTGCGCGTATCGAGCGCGCGGGGGCCGCAGGTCGCTGCCCGGGTCGGTATCGCGCTCGGCGCGGCCGTGCTCGTCTGTTTCGTGACCGGCCTGCTGAGCCACTGGATTCAGCATCCGCCGGACTGGTTCCGGTGGCCCGCGCACCCGGTCTGGCTGTATCAGCTCACCCAGGGATTGCATGTGCTCTCCGGCATCGCGGCGATCCCGTTGCTGCTGGTGAAGCTGTGGGCGGTGTATCCGAGGCTGTTCGCGAAGCCACTGATCGGGTCACCGGTTCGCGCGCTCGAGCGCGGCTCGATCGCACTGCTGGTCGGCTCGACCATCTTCCAGCTGAGTACCGGGCTGCTCAACACCGTCCAGTACTACCCGTGGAAGTTCTTCTTCCCTACCGTGCACTACGCCATGGCCTACGTCGCCCTCGGCGCGCTGACCGTCCACCTGGCAGTCAAGATCCCGGTGGTCCGCTCCGCTCTGAGCCGCCGCGTCGATGACGGCCAGCACACCCAACCCACGGATACCGCCGTACACCACGACATTTCGCGCCGAGCGGTACTCGCTGCCGCCGGCCTGTCGGCCACGGTGGCGGTGGTCGCCGTCGCGGGGCAGACAGTGCCGTTTCTGCGCCGGATATCGGTCCTGGCTCCGCGCAGCGGGCACGGGCCCCAGGGGCTACCGGTCAACCGCTCCGCCGCGGCGGCCGGAGTTGCCTCCCGCGCCACCGATGTCGACTATCGATTGACAGTCGTCCTCGGGGAGCGGCGGCGCGGCTTCACCCGAGCCGAACTGCTCGCCCTGCCGCAGACCAACGCTCGACTGCCGATCGCCTGCGTCGAAGGCTGGAGCGCCACCGCCGACTGGACCGGCGTCCGGCTGCGCGATCTGCTCGCCGCAGTCGGTGAATACCGGGGCGGCGAGGTCCGGTTCATCTCACTCGAGCAGGGCGGTCTCTACAGCAGTTCGATTCTGCCGCAACCTCACGTGATCGATGCCGACACACTGGTCGCGCTGGCGGTCAACGGCGAAACCCTCGACCTGGACCACGGCTATCCCTGTCGCCTGATCGCACCGAGCCGGCCCGGCGTGCTGCAAACGAAATGGCTGTCCACGATCGAGGTGCTGGGATGAGCGCCGTCCGGGTGTTGCTCGCGCTGCTCGGCATAGGGTTGACGGGCTATGGGATCGCTCTGCTGTCGGAGCTGAGCAGAACCGATCTGGTCTCGGTCGGGGTGTGGTTCGCCGCCGGAATCGTTCTGCACGACGCACTTTTCGCACCGCTGTGCGTGGTTGTCGGGGTCGGGGCTCGCCGGATCCTGCCAGGTACCTGGTGGGCGGCGGCGGCCTGCGGCGCGGTCGCCACGGTCGCTGTCGTGGTGCTCGCGGTGCCGGTAGTCGGTCGCGGCGATGCCCTCCCGGACAACCCCACCGTGCTCGACCGTGACTACCCGGCGGGTGTGCTCGCCGCGGTGGTGACCGTGTGGGTATTCGTCGTCCTCGGCGCCGTCACCCGCCGCGGCGTCAGGGCGGCACGCCTCGTGCATCGTCGAGCCGGGTTCGATCGGTGATAGGTGGGCGTCTTCTTGCTCGGCGACTGGCTTGGGTGCCGGGGTTGTTCGGGGTTGCCGGATCGCCACGCCAGCCAGGTGGTCAGGGAGCCGTGGGAGATGCCCAGGTAGGTGGCGATCCCGGCTATGGTCGCGCGACCGCGTCGCGGCGGAACACTCGGTGATGCGCGGCCGACGTGCCAGCTCTAGGAAGCCCCAAGAGCTGCTGCCGAATTCGCGTCGACGCAGATCATAGGCGCCGGCCGAGCCTGCCGGAGCCCTGAGTGGTCACCGGCCCGAGTCCGGGCGAACAGCGCTCGATGATATCAACGGATCGAGACCCACACTCCGGCATCGTTTTCGGGCTCTGTGGTCGACTACGGGGTTCCCATCCATACCTGGGGTTCGCTACGAATCCAGCGTGGATTGATACGGCTGTGACTGCATCGACGCTCGTAGTGCAAGCCACGTCGTTCGCGGTGGTCCAGCAGCAACGATCTGGCCGAGTCGTGATCCTGGGGAAGCGGCACCACACCTGGCCGCCCATCGGCGCCGCTGTGTGCAGCATGTTTGAGGAGATCTCGTTGATGTCCCAGCTCTGGCACCAGATGAACAATCCCTTGCTGTATGCCATTCCGGTGTTTCTGGTGTTCGTCATCATCGAAGCGGTGGTGCTGCGGGTCCACGATTACGGCGAGGTGACCGGGTACGAGGCCACCGATGTGCGTGTCAGCATCAGCATGGGTGCTGTGTCGCTGGTGTCGTTGTTCCTGCTCGAGCTCGTCTCGCTGGTGGCCTTCGTTTTCCTGTGGACTTACCTGGCGCCCTGGCATATTCGGGCCGATACGTGGTGGAGTTGGTTGCTGCTGATCGTGGCAGTAGATTTCGCCTGGTATTGCAACCACCGGTTTTCCCACCGGGTGCGCATCGGTTGGGCCGGTCACCAAGCTCACCATTCCAGCGAGCACTTCAACCTCAGTACCGCCCTGCGGCAGAAATGGAACCCGTGGTCGGAGGGCCTGTTCTGGATCCCGCTGCCGCTGTTGGGCTTCGAGCCGTGGATGATCTATCCGGCGTTCTCGATCAACCTGATCTACCAGTTCTTCACACATACCGAGGTCGTCGGCAGGTTGCCCCGGCCAGTGGAATTCGTGTTCAACACCCCGTCTCATCATCGCGTCCATCACGCCAGCGACCAGCAGTACCTCGACACGAACTACGGCGGCATACTGATCTTGTGGGACCGCATCTTCGGCACCTTCCAAACCGAGCTGCACCGACCCACTTACGGGCTCACCAAGCCGGTGAACACCCACAACCTGCTCGAACTCGAGTATCACGAGTACGGAAACATCATGGATGACGTCCGCAGCGCACGAGGTCTGCGCAACAAGCTGGGTTATATCTTCGGCCCACCCGGCTGGCGGCCCGAAGAGTTCCGTGAGAGAAGACAACGGGTATGCCGGACCACGGAATAGGTAGCCCTCAGCCGCAGCGTTTCGTCGAGCGCGTCACGAATGTGGTCGATCGATAGTTCGATTTGCGGGGAAATCGGAACGGCCCGGGCCGTGCGGGGGTCGAGTCCATCGCCGATGAGACAGTACCGGACGGACGTCCAGTTCGCCGCGCGCAATGTCTCCGCGGCGGGCCTGTGCCGGCGCCATGATGAGGTCCCCTGTTCGTGGACCAAGGTCGGCGAATCGCTTCGCCATTCGCCGGTAGCGGTTGTCCATCGCGGCGGACGCCACCATCGATCGCATCTCCAGTAGACGTGCGCGTAATCGGCGACAGTCAGAACATGCCGCCGAGTTGGTCTCGATCTGGCACTGCGAGAGTTCCAGTTGGAACGGAAGGCCGAGCCCTCCGCAGCCGTCGCAACCTGCGCATCAGCGGCTGCCCGGTCGTTGGGTCGATCAGGAGGAACTCCTCCGCTTCGCCCATCGACGGAATTGTGGTGTGAACTCTTTGCCTATGGCTCTAGTACCAATGCTTCCGGCCACCGACCACGCGCCCTGTTGAACCGAGCAGCAAGAGGATCAATCCGATAACAAGGACGACGATTCCGATCGTCCAGAGGATCGAGATCCCGGTCAGGAAGCCGATTAACAACAAAATCAACCCGAGCACGATCATGGCCGCACCTCATTTCATTGAACTAGAGCGAGAACGCTGCCGGGTAACTCCATTAAACACGCACACCCCACCATTCGGAAGATGACGCCCTACGACGCGGCGCGATGGCGACCGGCCTGGCCTCGAGCTGGCGTTGGGCGGCGAATAAACTCCGAGGCCGTCCCGCGCATGGACGGCAAGGAACCCGCTCTGGTGGCAGTGAACGTCGGGGTCCCGAGGCCGTGGAATCAATGCTTGCGGGATTATTGCGAGACCGAGGAAGGGTGATGGGGCGGGTCGCCTTTCGCGCCTGGACCAAATGGTCATAGTCCCAGTTTGTCAGCGGTATTGGCGCGCCATGCCGGTGGACCGAAGGTGGGTTTGCTGAACGTGTGCTGTCTGTATCCTTTGCGCGTCCTGGTCGAAAGAGGCGAGCGGGTATTTGTTCGCCTTATGAGTGTCGGAGGTTTGTGCGCACATGGTTCTGCATCGCTCGGTTTCGCGTCCAACGGTACTTACGCCCGGCGCTGCGACATCGCATTTCCGTCCGGTGCTGCTCGATGCATCGAGCCCGGAAGGACTGCGTGACCTGGAAGCGCTGGCAGTGTCGAGTTCTGTGAGTGCAGTGCACGACACGATCGAGGATCAGCTCGACGAACTGATTCGCTGCGAGGACCCTGCTGTCGCGCATTCACCGGGCTTGCTGGCAGCGTCGCGTCGTCGGATCTGTGGCGAGACTCCGTTATGGCGGTGGGGAACGTGGGTGTTCTATCCGTGGAACGGCCGGTTGGTGCATGTGCTGGCGCGCGAGGGTTTCCAGCGGGTGCGGACAGATCGGAATCGCAACAAGATCGACCGGGCGCAGCAGCGAGACCTGCGCGATCGGCGGATCGGTGTGATCGGGCTGTCGGTAGGCAACAGCGCGGCTGTAACGCTGGCGATGGAAGGGGTCGGCGGCTCGTTCCGATTGGCCGACTTCGACACCGTCGGGCTGTCGAATCTGAACCGGCTGCGGGCAGGGGTGGGTGATCTCGGGGTTTCCAAGGCTGTGCTGGCGGCGCGTCAGATGTTCGAGATCGATCCCTATCTCGACGTCGAGGTGTTCATGGACGGGTTGACCGAGGAGTCGATCGGGCCGTTCTTCGATGGAGTGGGCGGCACCCGGCCGCTGGATCTGGTGGTGGAGGAATGCGACACGGTATGGGCGAAAGTCGCTGCCCGTGAGTGCGCGCGGCGCCGAGGGATCCCGGTACTGATGGACGCCAACGATCGCGGCTTGCTGGATGTGGAGCGTTTCGATCGCGAACCCCATCGCCCGCTGTTCCACGGCCGCACCGGCGAGTCGACCTCGTCCGATGTCGCGCGGATGAACCGGGGCGAGCTGTTGTCGTTTCTGCTGGCAGTGGTCGATGAACCGCGGCTGAGTCCGGCGATGCGCGACGCTGTCGGTGAGGTCGGCCGGAGCCTGTCCAGCTGGCCTCAACTCGCCTCCGGGGTGATGCTCGGCGGCGCCTTGGTGGCGGACACGGCTCGCCGGATCCTGCTCGGCGAGCTGATCGGGTCGGGGCGAACCTATATCGACCTCGACGAGCTCATACCCGCGATAGATCCCCGGATTGCTCCGGCATTCGTGCGGGCGATGGAGGAAGTCCGTTGACTATCGACCTGCGCAACGTGGAACTGGTCGGTACGCGGCTGCGGTTACGTGATCTCCGTGCCGGTGATCTGGGCGTGTATCAGCGGATCTTCACCGACCCGCACTTGACCCGGTACATGGGCACCGACAGCATGGGTGTCCGGGCGGCCGCGGTGTCGTTCGACGCCGCCCTGCGCTCCCGCGGCGAGAGTCCCCGGCGCAAGTACACGCTGGCGATCACGGCACCGGGTGCGGACACCATGGTCGGCACCATCGGCCTGCTGGTAGAGGATTTCGGCAGCAACGCGATGATCGGCGGTCTGGTCGTGGTTCCGGAAGGGGCGCTGCGTGCGGGTGGTATCGAGGCGGGGCGGCTGATGGCGGCCTTCGCCTTCGGGCCGCTCGGGATTCACCGGGTTTGGGCGGGGCACCGGCACGATCATCCGGTGATGGACACGGTGATGTCGGGAGCGGGCTTGACGCCGGAGGCGCGGCTGCGGCAGCTGTACCGAACCGAGGGTCGGTGGCGCGACGTGTGCACCTATGCGGCGCTGCGGCCGGAATGGGCTGCGAGGGCGACACCTGCCGAACGTCGAATCCTGGCGTTACGGCCCACCGCGGCAAGGGAACACGCCACCGCAGGTCGGTGAAGTCGGTGCGCAACCCTGCCGAATCGGGCTCCGGGCGCGCCACGGCGCGATAGCATCGCCGACTACAGGCCCATGCAACCACCGTGGCCCGAATTGCACCATCCGAAACGCGTAGCGGCCGGCGACGGGAGCGACGCCACCGCGGCGAGAATCCGAAGCAGAGATCACAATGGCAGTGCTGATCGACTCCGACTACTTCACGCCGGCGGACCGGCGGGAGGCCGTCACCGCAATTCTGCAGGAAGCCGATATCGGGGCGAACCTGCAGATGTGGGATTCGCCTGCCGAAGTGGTCAGCCGGCACCAGGCCTGGATGCTGGGTCCGATCGCGCTCACCCGCTCGGAGGTATCCGGTCACCAGGTCTGCCGAACCAGTCGGCATGAGCGGTCAACCCCCAGCGACACTCTGACGGTGACCGTGCAGAACGGACAGGTCCGCAGGCACGAACAGTTCGGTGCGCAAACGCTGATCGAACCCGGCGCCTGCGAAGTGATCGACCTGGCCACCGCGTTCGCCTCCGGCTGGCACGGTCTCGGCGGAACGCTGTGCCTGCAGCTGTCCAGGGAGCGCCTCGGCATTTCCGCGGAAACGGTCGTCGCGGCTCACGGGCGACTGGCGGCATCGCCGCTGTACCCGATGGTCACGGCGCAGATCCAGCATCTCGTCGCGATCGCCGACCAGCTCGAAACTGATCCGGCCGCAGCCTCTGTGGGCGAGGCGTGCCTGGAAATGGTTCGGGCGCTATTGATCTCGGCGGCCGGGCGCGGGCCGGGTGACGGCGCCGCCATCCCGGAGCAACTGCTGATCGAGCAGATCCTCGGGTATGTGCGGACGCACCTGTCCGATTCGACCTTGAAGACCCCCGATATCGCTGCCGCCAACAACATCTCCGTTCGGCACCTGTACAAGGTATGCGCGCAGTCGGGTATCAGCCTCGAGCAGTGGATCATCGAACAACGCCTGGTCCGGGCCCGCGACATGCTGATCGACAGAGGCTACGAGCACCGGTCCATCGCGTCTGTGGCCGGTGCCGTGGGTTTCCGCGACGCCGCCCACTTCGCCCGGCGATTCCGCGAAGCATTCGGCACGACGCCACGTGACTGGCGCCGCAGTGGCACCGATGCGGACAACCCACCGAAGTAGCCGGGAGGTCCGCGCCCCGGCGGCGCGGAAGTTTGTGCGTGCACAGTCAGTTGCCGTGCAGTCACAGCCTCCTTCGAAGGTCGATTCACCGATATCTTTCGAATGTGGCTGTGCGAGACCGCATCAGGAGTACGAGTGTTCGCCGACGAGCACCCGCGCCGATGCAGTCCGTGCCGAGGGCATCGACAGAGAGGGGAGACCATGTCCACGAGGATCGGCAAAGCGATTCGGGCGGCGAGGATGGCCTCCGGATTCACCCAGGCGGAGTTGGCCGACTGGATCGGAATTGCGGACGGAAACCAGATCAGCCGTTGGGAACGCGATGTGGTGACACCCAGTGCCGACAGTGTCGGCGAGTTGTCGCGAGTCCTGGGGGTGCGTCTCGACAACTCGGTCGGCGATGCTGTGTCGTGTTGATCCGACGCAACGGCGAGTGTTCGCCGAGCCCTGACCTGGCTTGAACACGCTACCGAGTGTCCGCTAGTGCGCCGCCCTTCAGGGCGGTGGTGAAAGCGGACGCGGGAGGGCCGCCAAGGCCCCGAGCGTGCTCTAAACGGGACGGTTCTGCTGCTCGATGTGCTGCCGAACGATCGACAACGGTGCCCCACCTACCGATCCGGCGAAGTACGACGCCGACCACAAGCGGTTAGCGCGCCAATAGTGGCGCACCAGGTCCGGGAACTCCTGGCGCAGCCGACGCGAGGAGACACCCTTGAGCGAGTTGACCAGCCTGGACAGGGCAACTTTGGGCGGGAAGTTCACCAATAGGTGTACATGGTTGGCTTCGCCGTTGAACTCGACGAGCTCGCACTCGAAGTCCTCACAGACTGCCCGCATGATCTCTTCCATCCGGGTCAGGTGCGCGTCAGCGAAGACCCGGTGCCGATACTTGGTGACGAAGACCAAGTGTGCGTGAAGGAGGAAAGTGCAGTGTCTGCCTGTGCGGATTTCGCTGTAGTCACCCATAGGCCAAGATGGTAGGCTGCGAATTGTGCAGCTGCGGTACAACTTCCGCGTCTACCCGACACCGGGCCAACAGATCGCGTTGGCGCGGGCGTTCGGGTGCGCGCGGGTGGTGTACAACGACGGTTTGGCCGCACGGAAAGCCGCGTTCGAGCAGGGATTGCCGCGTATCTCGGATGCGGAGTTGTCGAAACGGTTGACCGTGGCGAAGAAGACTCCCGACCGCGCCTGGCTGGGGGAAGTCTCGGTGGTGGTATTGCAGCAGGCGTTGGCCGACCTGAATGCCGCCTACCGCAACTTCTTCGCTTCGGCTACCGGCAAACGCAAGGGCGCGCGGGTCGCGCTGCCGAGGTTTCGGTCCCGTAAGGACAATCGGCAGGCGGTCCGGTTCACGAAGAACGCGCGCTTCGGGGTCACCGCCGCTGGCAGGTTACGGTTACCGAAGGTCGGGGACGTGGCGGTGCGTTGGTCGCGGGAGTTGCCGTCGGCGCCGTCGAGTGTGACGGTTATCAAGGACGTGGCGGGACGATACTTCGCGTCGTTCGTCGTGGAGACCACCACCGAGGCGTTGCCCGGTGTCGATGCCGAAGTGGGTATCGACCTCGGTCTGGCGAGTTTCGCGGTGATGTCGGACGGTAAGACGATCGCCTCGCCACGATTTTTGCGTCGAGCCGAACGCCGATTGCGGAAGGCGCAGAAATCATTGTCCCGCAAGGAGAAAGGCTCAGTCAACCGGGCCAAGGCTCGAGTGAGGGTGGCTCGCGTGCATGCGCGGGTGGCTGATACGCGCAGGGATTGGGCACACAAGAACTCGACGGCGATCATCCGCGACAACCAAGCGGTGTATGTCGAGGATCTGTGTGTGAAAGGTTTGGCGCGGACCCGGTTGGCGAAATCGGTGCACGATGCGGGGTGGGGCATGTTCGCCCGGATGTTGGAGGAGAAAGCAGCCCGATACGGTCGCACTTTCGCGAAGGTGGATCGTTGGTTCCCGTCGACTCGTTTGTGTTCGGTGTGCGGGTTGGTCGGTGGTAAGAAGCCGTTGCATGTGCGGGAGTGGACCTGCGCGTGTGGTGTCACGCATGACCGCGATCTGAACGCGGCCAAGAACATTCTCGCGGCCGGGCAGGCCGAGAGGTTAAACGCCTGCGGAGGGCTGGTAAGCCCTGCCGCTTAGCGGCAGGCATGTCCCGGTGAAACAGGAACCCGCTGAGAGCGGCCGTAGGTCGCTGGTAGGAATCCTTGACCTTCAGGTCGAGGAGGATGTCAAGAAACGGCCTGGGAGCTCAGGTAGCCCAGGAGGATCTGGACGTCGTCGCCGTAGT
Organism: Nocardia sp. IBHARD005; assembly: GCF_052814245.1. NCBI lineage: Bacteria > Bacillati > Actinomycetota > Actinomycetes > Mycobacteriales > Nocardiaceae > Nocardia > Nocardia sp. IBHARD005. The sequence goes on along the minus strand of NZ_CP199935.1, from coordinate 5,425,316 downwards.
CGATGTGGGCGTTCGAGGAGTAGAAGTTGGCTATGTCCACGCCTTGGCGGGCCAGTTGGACGAGCTCATCGACCGTGGCGGGATCGGCGATGCTGAGCACGGTGCGGGTGGTTGCAGGGAGGTCGGCTCGGATGCCGGCGGCGACGGGGCCGAGCACGGCGCCGGTGAGGTCGGCGCCGGTGGCGGCGAAGGTCGCCAGGTCGGCGGCGGCGGCAATGGGATCGTTGCGATCGAGGGATTCGACCGCACGCCAAAGGATTTCCTGAATTCGGCCGACCCTGTCGGCGATGCTCAGAAGATCGATGTCCATGAGGGCGTCGGCGATGACGCTCACGGCTGCGGTCCGGCCAGAGGGGTCGGCGGCGGCGGCAGCGCGGATGACCTGGGCGACCAGAACCCGGTCTACACCCGCGGCGGCCTGGACCAACGGGTCCAGGGCAACATTCAGGGCACGCGCGGCCCCGTGCGCACCGCGAATGTCACCCGCCGCGATGAAGTCCGGGAGGCGGGTGAGGTTGTCGAGAATGGTAGGCAGGTTCGCCGCGGTGGCGGTCCAGCCTGCGCCCATGGTGACGGCTTGAGCGATCAGGCTGCTGGGATCGACCGTGGCGGGGATGACGTGCGCGATCGGTTCGGGATCACCGCTCAGGACCCGGCCCAACACGGCGAGAAAGGGGGAGGCGGCGGCATCGAGGGAGCAGTACAGGTCCCCGTCGGCACACAGGGTGCGAACCCGCTCGGTCAGCGCACCGAAATCCCGGCTTCGCGTTCCGGCGATGCCGTGGCCGGGCTGCGTATTTCCCAGGGAGAGTGTGGTATTCGGATCGCGATGCGGATCGGACAGTAGTCCGACACCGACCACTCGATCGGCGTCGATGGGACCATCGCCGTTGCCGATCTCGGTGGCGAGATCGCCGATGCCGTCCGCCCCCTGGCTGTAGCCGGCGAGGACGACCCGCGTCGAACTACACAGGCCACGCATCATGTGGTGCAAGCGGGATTCCAGGGTGCTCAAGGACTCCGCGTAGCTCAGACCCAGGTCGAAAGCGCTTGCGGCATAGGGGACATAGAGCACCGTGATGTCACGGCCGAATTGCCGTTGCAGTCCATCGCCGACGGGCCGGAGCATCCCGACGGGCACCCCGGGATCGGCTCCCAGCGTGGTCTCCCAGGTCCCCGGCGCGAAAATCGCCGTGTACGGGGTGCAGGGCTGCGCGCCGGGCGTTTCCGCCCGCGCGACGCCGACCGCCGCAGTCCCGACCGCGACGACGGCGGCGACCAACATCGTCGCGATGGATCTCGACAACCTGTTCATCGTCCAATTCCTCTGTTGCCGAAGGGGATTCGTGACGGTGCGGCAGGTGCTGAATCGTGCCGAACCGTCGGAGCCAATTCTCGCCACTCGCAGTCGGTTCCGCCCACACTTTCAGACACAGTTTTATTTCAGATTTGGTGCCGGGGACGCGGGGCCGCGCGGTGTCGCGGTCGAGCCCGGCTTCATCCCGAATGTGCCTGGTCGGCCGCCGTCCCTGCGTGACCGGCCCTAGGCTGGGGCGCATGAGTCTTCCCTCTCCCGCCGGCGACCGCACCGCGATCGTCACCGGCGCGTCCTCCGGCATCGGCGCCGCCCTGGCCCGTGAGCTGGCCGGGCGCGGCCAGCAGGTCACGCTGGTCGCGCGCAACGCCGACAAGCTGGCCGAACTGGCCGCCGAGATCACCGCGACCGGTGTACGCGCCGATATCCTCGCCGCCGACCTCGGCGACCGCGAGGCCCGCGCCGCGCTGCTCGGTCGTGTCGAAGCGCTCGGTCTCGCGCCCTCGATCCTGGTGAACTGTGCCGGAATCTCCACGCTCGGCCCCGTGCACAAGGCCACCCCGGATGCCGAGATCGCCATGGTCGAACTCGATGTCGTCGCGGTCGTCGATCTGTGCACCCGGTTCCTGCCCGCGATGGTGGCCCGTGGCACGGGAGCGGTGCTCAATGTCGCCTCCACCGGTGCGTTTCAGCCGCTACCCGGCCAGGCCGGGTACGGCGCGAGCAAGGCGTTCGTGCTGTCCTACACCCAGAGCCTGTCCGGCGAACTGCGCGGCACCGGCGTCACCGCGACCGTGCTGTGCCCCGGACCGGTCGACACCGGTTTCGGCGAGCGCGCCGGCTTCACTTCCGAGGAGGCGCACGGCGCACTGCCGGCCGTAATGTGGGAATCGCCGGAGGTGGTGGCCCGCGTCGGGATCAGCGGCCTGGCCAAGGGCACCATGGTCGCTATCCCGGGCCTGGCCAACCGCGCGGCCGCCGCGCTGGTGCCCTTCCTGCCGAAACGTCTTCTGGTGCCTATCCTTTCGCGCCAGCACCCCGGGCTGCGCTGAGCCACTCGCCGGTCGACAGCATGCCGCCCGAACGCGCGGCGGGTATGCGTACGCGCTCGTCTCCCCGGTGTCATAGGTCCTCCGATCGAATGAGGGCTATCTCACACGCGGTCGACACCGTCACGGCTGAGGCGCTGAGATCGCCTGGTCAGCAACGGTCGACTGGACCGATGCGGACCGCGTTCACCGGTTCGAAACCAGCTGGGAAGACAGAAGACAGTGGAACGGCAGGTCGGAGCCCTAACAGCGATGGCCTGCCGTGCGTGCAGTCTCGACCAGGGATGCGGGGTCTGATGGACTGCGCAGGTCCGGTTCGGATGCTGCACCGGACCTTGTTCAGCGCGAGCTGACGCAGACCACGTAGCGGCGCTCGTCGTAGACGACACCGCGGTCGCCCGCCGTGCAGACGTTGACGTCCGTGGTGTCGTGTCGGATCTCGAGCACGCGGAGCCGGCCGGGAACGTCGGCAGTGCATTCCACGTGCCTGACCGCACCGCCGGACAGATCGATGCAGCCGCCGACTGTCCAATCGATGTCCAAGCAGACGGTCTCGTCCACGCCGCCCGGAAGTGCCCGAGGTTGTGCGCGGTCGACGTCGCCCGGGCAGCGGCCGCTCGCCGACGCCAATTCCGTCACCTTGTAGTGAGAATTGGTGCTACCACACGCGGCCTGTCGAATATCGGCCGAGCTCACGCCCAAATCCACGCAATCGCCGACGCTGAGATTCACCCGGGGAATCCGGGTTACGGACTTACTCAGTGTGGACGCGACCCCGCCGGATAGCTCGACAATGGTTCCCAGCGGCTGGGTTGCCGAAACCTCGCTCGGCGAATTTTTTGCGGCAGAATCATTTTCAGGGAGGCCGGGTACCCGCGCGCCGAACCCCGTGACGACGGTAAGTGCGACGTAGAAGCTCCCGGCCAGGGCAAACACCGCCACAACCGATACGCCGGCCACGGCTAAGTTCCTCCGACGCGCCATTTGTGTTGTCCCTACTCATCCGCTGGACGTCCCGACCGGCGCCCCACTTGCCTGACAGTTCTTACACGGCCGCACACGAGCGTGTCGAATTGTGAATCTGCATCTTTTTACAGCGAATACTTGGTCTAGCGCCCAATTCGGAACGGATGACAATACCGGTGAAGAATGATGCTAGGGTCTGCCCGATCTCACTGGCGGACACCAAGTTTCGTGCCCTGTATCGGCACGTTGGTCGGCCGCGCAGTCTTCGTCATGCGTAAAGGAAATCCCTGATGAAACTCGGTCACTTCCCTGCCACCGCGCTCCTGGTCGGCACCGCCGTCTGGATCACCGCGGGGGCTGCCGCCGCGCAGCCGGTCGCACCCGCCCCCCAGCCCACCGCGTCCGGGGTCGACCAGTCGGTGCACTACGAGGCCGTTCTCACCGAATTCTCCCGAGTACTGACCACCACCGTCACCGGCGGCACATTCACCACCACCGACGACAACACCGCGGTCACCCTCACCTCCGACGCGGGCGCGGTCGTCACCCGCATCCCGCTCACCTACCAGATCTCCGGCGCGACAATGCGAGTGGCGCAGACGATCTCCGACAACGGTCACCACCTCGTCCTCACCCCGCAGGCGAGCGCCACCGAGATCGGCGAGATCCAGACCATCAGCCCCATGTCCCAGCTGACGAACGAGATCAACCGCAACGTCGTCGGCGTGGTCGCCGGCGGCATCCTGGGCGGCCTCATCGGCACCGTCCTCGGCTTCGGCTTTCTCAGCATCGTCACCGGCCCCGTAGGACTGGTCCTCGGCGCGATCGCCGGCGGCTACGCGATGGGCGGACAGCCCTTCCTCGACGCCGTCACCGCCGTCGTCAGCGGTCAGCCCTGACCCAATTCCCTTGGTCCTCGGCGACCCTCGTTCGCGAGTTCGGGATTTCCGCCAGTTGGCTGTTCGGGAAGTCCGCGGCGAGTTGTGCAGGGCGCGGTCCGCGAGATGCTCTGTACCGGGCACTCGGGAGATCCGGCACAGGTAGTTGAACTGTGGTGGCGGAAAGTTCTCGTAGGCATCGCACGGTGTCAGGATCAGCCGGCCGAACCGGTGGGGCCGGCGAGTGATAACCAGCTGCGAGAGCATTCCGCCGCCGTCATCGCCGATCAAGGTCGAGTCATGCAGGTCGAGCTGGTCGATGACGTCGGCGATGGTGTCGGCAATGCCGGTGGGTGTCAGGTCCGCGTCCGGTGCCATCGGCATGTGGTGTCCGCGCCTGCTCGCGGCGGGTACTCGCGTGGTCGTCCTCGATGGAGTACCGACCAGAAACGCCTGAGCGGTGTCGAGGGCGCGTAGGCACGGCCTCGATCGGCGGGTGCACGAGAATGGTCAGATGCTCATCCGAATCGTGGGGACGCAACTGCCCGGGTTGTCCTGCCGTCCGGCGGGGATCGAGACGGCGTACTCGAACGTCCACGTAGGCGTCCAGCGGAAGAATCGTCCGCAGGAGCTGCTCGATCCGCAGCGTGGCGACGCGGACGCTGTCCGGTGGACTGTGGAGTGCACCGTCGACGGCACCGATATCCGCGGGCCCTACATTCAGGGCAGGCCGGGGGAGCGGTTCCTCTATCTCAGCTGGGGCGCCGTCGACGACGCCGCAACCTTCACCATGTTCCGGCGGGCCAAACTGATGCTCGCCGACGTGCCCGCCGAGGTTGTGGCCGCCGCGACGGAATCGGGAGTGCTCGAGGCCCGGCTCGGCCTCACCGATGCGACCGGGAACCCGTTGTGCGCGAGGGTGGCACCAGCCCTGATCCGCTGGACTGCCGCGACCTGACCGCGTCGTCGGCCCCGACCTGGCAGACCGGGGACAAGGTCGGTCCTCGGTGGCAGGATGCGGGAGAGGGTGATTTCTTCGGCTGTGACCGAGCTCAGCGCACCGAGCGCGATGCCCGCGCTGAGCCCGGTGAGCGCCCAGGTCATGCCCCCGGGTAGGGCAGGGCTGCGGTTGGCGGGCGTCGCGGTGAGCGGCGGGTCAGGTGCGACGCCGATCTCACCAGCAGGGAGTGGTCCTCGGTGAATTTGTGGACCTCACTAGCATCAATACGGCGCAAATATCGATGAACCCAGAGGACGTGTGTTGACTACCGAACAACTTGATCGCTGGAACGCTCAGGAAGCTGCTGCTGAGGCGATGATTCCGATCATCGGGACGCTGTATCGCAGCAAGGGTGTGACGATTCTGCTGCACAGTCGGTCGCTGGTGAACAAGTCGGTGATCAGCATTCTGCGGACGCATCGATTCGCGCGGCAGATCGGCGGCGAAGAGCTGTCGGTGGACGAGACGTTGCCGTTTCTGCAGGTGATCAGCCGGTTGGATCTGGGACCCTGCAAGATCGATCTGGGTCAGCTCGTGATGGCCTATCACGCGGATGCGCGTGGGCTGTCGATCGAGGAGTTCACCACGGCGGTGCTGGCGCCGGTGAGTGACGACAACAAGGCCGTGTCGCAGGGGCCGCGCGATGTGGTGCTCTACGGGTTCGGGCGGATCGGGCGCCTGGTCACCCGGCTGCTGATCGAGAAGGCCGGGTCGGGCAACGGGCTGAGCCTGCGTGCGGTGGTGGTGCGCAAGGGTGGCGACGACGACCTGGCCAAGCGGGCGTCGCTGCTGCGCCGGGATTCGGTGCACGGGCACTTCAACGGCACGATCAAGGTCGATACCGGCAACGACACGATCACCGCGAACGGCAACGTCATCAAGTTCATCTACAGCGATGACCCGACGACGATCGACTACACCGCCTACGGCATCGACAACGCGATCCTCATCGACAACACCGGTCGCTGGCGTGACCGCGACGGCCTGGAGCAGCACTTGCGCCCCGGCATCGCGAAGGTGCTGCTCACCGCGCCGGGCAAGGGGGACGTGCCCAACATCGTGCACGGCGTCAACCACCGCGATCTGGACCTGTCGCAGCAGATCTTCTCCTGCGCCTCGTGCACGACCAACGCGATCGTGCCGCCGCTCAAGGCCATGGACGACGAATTCGGGATCGTCCGCGGACACGTCGAGACGGTGCACTCGTTCACCAACGACCAGAACCTGCTCGACAACTACCACAAGGCCGATCGTCGCGGCCGCTCCGCGCCGTTCAACCTGGTGCTCACCGAGACCGGTGCCGCCTCCGCCGTCGCGAAGGCGATGCCGGACTTCAAGGCCAAGATCACCGGCAACTCGATCCGCGTTCCCACCCCGGACGTCTCGGTCGCGATCTTGAACCTGCAGCTGAAGCAGGACACGACCAAGGAAGACGTGCTGGCCTACCTGCGTCAGGTCTCCCTGGCGGGACCACTGAGCCGCAACCTCGACTACACGGCCGCCACCGACGCGGTCTCGAGCGACTTCATCGGCTCGCGCGCGGCCTCGATCATCGACGCCAACGCCACCATCGTCGAGGGTGACACCGCGATCCTCTACGTCTGGTACGACAACGAGTTCGGTTACTCGTGCCAGGTGGTGCGGACCGTGCAGTACATCTCGGGCATCGAATACCCGACCTACCCGCAGTTGGGCGCGCAGTCCGACGCGCGCGAGCTGACCGACGCGCGGTAGCGAGACGCTGGTGAGGCGGGCCCAGGTCGCTGACCTGGGCCCGCCTACCTCGTCGACCCAGTTGCCGACCGGGTGATCGAACATCACCGCTTGTCGGCTCGCGCGTTGTTGTGCATACTGGCGACATGACATCCAGTCGAAAGGGCGTCCTGCGCCCGGGCCGTTGAGCCCCACGCCGGTCATCGAACCGGCTTCTCTCCTGCGTGAACGCGGGGAATTCACCGAAAACCCGCAGCTCTCCCGTACGTCCTCTGACGATGCACGCCTTGACCTTTGGCTGCGTGTGCGCGAACTCGCTGTGCCGCCGCGCATGATCGAGGTTGCCACCGCACGGCGGCTCGCCGGCGACTGGTCGGGGGCTTGTGCCGCGGCACACGTCGATCTCGAGGTGGATCTGGGGGCGTTGGCGCGCACGCACGGGCGAGGACTTGCCACCCGAGTACGGGCCGACCTGCGGCACCTGGCGCCTGATCTGTTGCGCTGGCATCTACCCAGAATCGCGCCGGACGGTCTGTTGCGACCCGGGCTGACCATGGTGCTGGCCCGCTACGACACCGGGGGCATCGCTGGTCTCGACAACGCGGCCGGTGACGTAATGCAGTGTGGCGGTGTGGATTCGGTGTACCTGGTGGTCCGCACGCCACCGGCATGGGCGGGCGCCGGACAGCGGATCAGCCTCGCGCTGTGGGACCTGGCGAGCCCCGCGACCAGCGCGCGCATGCACCCACACCCCCGACCCAACAGTCGCTACCGGCTCGACCTGCACCGGCACCTGTGGGATTCACGTCGAGTGGGCGAACTGCGAATCCGCTCCGGCGCAGGACAATTCGTCGTCCCGAAGCCGACACGGGACGACGAATCCGGCGCCGGGAATTCCGTGCCACGGCCCCTGGGTGACGGACCGGACTTCAGGCTGCCCGATTCGGTCGAACACGCCGGTCGACCCGACTTCGGACTGACCGGATCGGTACCGCAGGGTGTCGAACGCACCGGTCGGCCCGACTTCGGACTGACCGGATCGGTACCGCAGGGTTGTGCTCTCGATCGGTGGGCGGACGAAGCGGGGATTCTGCTGCGGGCCGAGGGGCGTCGGTCCGGGTTGGTGCTGGTGCGGTGTGGTGCGCGCAAACGTGTCGTGTTGGACGTGTGCGCGGAAGACCCACCCGCAGTGCGAGTTTCGCGCGAACGCCCGCGCGGCGGAATCTCCGCCCTTCCGGTCCTGCCCGATGCGGCGACCTGGGTGCTCCCAGACCTGGAGTTGCTGCGCGCCGGTGTGATCACCGCCGATCGCCTGCACCCGCTGGTCGCTTCGGCGCTCGGCTGTGACGGCGCGCCGACCGAGGCATCCGGGATCACCGCCGGTCATCGGATCGTGGAGTGCCGGGGCGAACGCCACCGGATCGGCTTGGTGAACGGGGTGCTCGTCGCCCTTGATCACGACCCCACCGAAATCCGGCACGAGGAACTCCTGGCAGCCCTGACCGGAACCCCGATCCCCTGCCTGCAAGCCATCGACCGCTCACTGCGCCAACCGGATTGGCTCGCCGGCGTCTGCGACCGCCTGGACCACGGCGATATCGACGGCGCCCTCACCATCGTCGAAGCCGAGCTCGGCGCCGACGCGGTGCTGCGCGACGGACCGCTTCGCGACGCACTCGAAGCCGCTGTACGACAACGGATTACCTATGGTCTGTTCCGGGCGGGCCTACCCGCACCCGGTCGCGGTCACACCCCTCCCGACCGGTACGACCGCAAGGGTCGTCGCGCACGTCCGAGACACCCGGCCTTGCACTGAGTTGCCGTCCGGGCCATCAGGGTCACGCCTTGTCGCGCTGACAGGCGGAGTCGTGTGGGTCCGCGATGACCAGCTGATCCGTGGGTCACCGGGGCCTCGCCTCGACGGCCGGACTCCCGATTCGGCTCGCGCGGCCTTTCGCGTGGCAGACCTTCGCGCTTGTCGGCCGCCCCTGGGGCCCAGCTCGCTCCACTTGCTCTCATCCATCGAATTCTTCTGAACCCAAAGGTGATTCACACATGACTGTTCCCACGCTCTGCCCGCCGCTCCCGATTCGCGCCACCGACTCCCAGCTCGACGTCGCGGGCGAACTCCTCGCCCTGCTGGGTGAGGTGAAGACGGAGCCGCGACCGAACACACAACTGGAAGCGCTGACCTTGGCCGTGGCCGCCGACCTGCCGGTGTTGCTGTGGGGTGAGCCGGGCATCGGCAAGACCGCTGCCCTGACCCAGCTCGCCGAGTCCCTCGGCCTGCCGCTGACCACGGTGATCGCGAGTGTGCATGAGCCGTCGGACTTTTCGGGCCTGCCGATCATCGGCGAGGACCCCGCGACCCATGGCGTGCCGATGGCACCGCCGGACTGGGCGGTTCGGCTCGTGCGAGCCGGTCGCGGCGTGCTGTTCCTCGACGAACTGTCCACCGCACCGCCCGCCGTGCAGGCCGCGCTGCTGCGCGTGGTTCTCGAAAGGCGGGTCGGCGCACTGGAACTGCCGCCGGGCGTGCGTATCGTCGCGGCCGCCAACCCGCGCTCCTCGGCCGCCGACGGCTGGGAGTTGAGCCCGCCGCTGGCGAACCGCTTCGTGCACCTGCAGTGGACCCACGAGCACGATGTCGTCGTCCGAGGCCTCGGCGGAACATGGCCGCGCGCGACCTTGCCTCGGCTCGCACCCGAAAGTTTCTCGGAGGCAGTCACATTCGCACGTCGTGCGGTATGCACCTTGCTCGCGGCGCGGCCCAAGCTCGTGCATCAGATGCCAACCACCGAAACCCGGCGGGGTGGTGCTTGGGCGTCACCGCGGAGCTGGGAGATGACCGTGCGACTGATCGCCTTCGCCACCGCGGCCGACGCGAGTCGTGATGTGCTGTCGCAGTTGATCCGTGGCACGGTCGGTGACGGCCCCGGTTTCGAACTGCTGACCAGCATCGATCGGATGGATCTGCCCGACCCGGAGGCGCTGCTGGCCGATCCCGTCGCGGCCGAACTGCCGACGCGGGGCGACCTGCGCCAGGCCGTTCTCGATGGTGTGGTGGCCGCGGTCCGCAAACGACCGGAGCGCGCTCGGTGGGACGCGGCGTGGTCGCTGCTGGTCAAAGCAGTGGAAACCGGAGCGCCCGACTTGGTGGTTGTTCCCGCGACCACCCTGGCCACTCTGCGCCGCGACAACTGGGAGGTGCCCGCGGCAATCGAAAAGCTCGCCGGGGTGGTGTCGGTGTCGCAGAGTGCCGATCGCGCCGCCGCCCGCGTTGCCGTCAAGGCGGGCCGATGACAGCGGAGACCACCGGGCTGGATTTCGGCAAGCTGTATGCCGCACGGCTGCACGCGGTTTCGGCCCGTCCCTATCTGGCGACCGCTCTGTACGCGCTGCACATTGTCGAGTCTCGAGGGGTGCCGACGATGAGCGTGGACAAATACTGGCGGTGCTACGTGTCGCCACGGTTCGTCGACTGCACACCGGTGGAAGAGCTGGCTTCGATACTGGTGCACGAGGTTTCGCACTTGCTGCGAGACCATCACGCCCGCAGCGACCGCTACGCGCACGCCCACGACCTGACCGGTCCTGGGGAGCGGCTGCGCATGAATATCGCCGCCGATGCCGAGATCAACGACGACACGTTCGGTGACGGGTTGGTCTGGCCCGAGGGCGCGGTGTTGCCCAGCACCTTGGGGCTGAGCGCGGGGCAGCTCATGGAGGATTACCTGGGTCAGTTCCGCCTCGGGCACCTCACCGAAGCCATGGCGTGGCTCGACTGCGGTAGTGGCGCGGACGGATCGGAGCGCGAGTGGGAGCTGGGACCTGACGGCGCGGACGGTCTCAGCGAACAGCAACGCGACGGCGTCCGATTCCTCGTGGCACAGGGCATCGTCGGCCGTCCAGGAGACGCGCCCCAGGGTTGGCGACGCTGGGCGAAGGAGGCCCTGCACCCCTCACAACCATGGCGGGACCTGCTCGGCGCGGCCCTGCGCGCGGCCGCCTCGGCCCCCGGCGTCGGCGAGGACTACACCTACCGGCGCCCCGCCCGCCGCTCGAGCGCACTGCCCGGCATCGTGCTGCCGAGCCTGCGTCGCACCCCACCCAAGGTCAGCGTGGTCATCGATACCTCGGGTTCGGTCAGCGACGACGAACTGGGCAGCGCCCTGCTCGAAGTCGCCGCCATCATCCGCGCCGTCGGTGGCCGCCGCGACCTGGTCACCGTGTTCTCCTGCGACGTGGCGGCCAGAATCGCCCACCCGCTGTGCCAGGCCGAGGGCATGACATTGATCGGCGGTGGCGGCACCGACCTGCGAACCGGTTTCACCCAGGCCCTGCGCACCCGCCCGGACGTGCTCGTAGCCCTGACCGACGGCCAAACCCCCTGGCCCTCCCACCAACCGGCCTGCCGAACCGTAGTCGGCCTCTTCCGCCGAGAACGCGCATGGCGGCACGACGACCCGGACTATGTCCCGGACAGCCCACCCGTATGGGCGCGGGTAGTCGACATCGGCTGAGCACGAGATCACGTTGTCATCGGACGGACCGTCAGGCGCGCACCCAGGGGTTGAGGACTGGAACCCCCATCGGCTCGAAGTCCTTGATATTACGAGTCACCACGGTCATACCGTGCTCGCTCGCGGTAGCCGCGATCATCGCGTCGCGCTCGGGGCGTGGGTCCGGAAGGTGCAACCGTGCGGCGCGTCGGCCGACGGCGAGGTCGAGTGCCAGAATCCGGTTCGCGAAGACGTCCAACAGGTCGCCTTCGAGCCACGTGCGCAATCGATTGCCCTGCGCGGCGTCGCGTCGTTCGATGCGGCAGATACCGACTTCGACCTCCATGATCGTGATGACGCTCAGAAACAGGTCGGATGGTCGTCGTTGCGCCACCCATGAGCGCACATGTGGGTTTGCCGACTGCTGCGACTTGCGCAACTCGCTGATGACATTGGTGTCGAGGAGGAAAGTCACAGGTCCGCGACCCGCAGGTCCACCTGCAGCGGCGCCGGCTCGAACTCGATGTCGTCGTCCATGCTCAGCCGGGAAACGAGATCCTGACTGTCAGCCTTCAGTCGCCGGTACTCGTCGATGGACAAGAGCACGAAAGCGTCCTCACCGCGATCCGTGATCACGACCGGCCCCTCGGTCGCGGCCCGTTTCGCAGCGCTGACGTCCTGGTTGAACTCCCGAGCGCTCATCGAAGTCATCGCAACCCTCCCGGTGTAGGTATGTACCTACAATACCGCACCGGGGTGGTGATCGCGCTGCTGCTGGCCGAGAACATGCTGTGTGACTGAGGTCACAAATCGACGGCGATTTCGTCCCATTCTTCCCGGAACATTTTCTAATGCTTGGGAAGTTCTTTACTCTTGATCCGACTCTGTGTCTGGAGTCCGCTCTCTTTCGAGCAGTGCTGCAGATCCGCCGTTCGCTCGCAGCTCAGCATCAATTGCCAGTGCATGTTCGACCGATGAACCGGGAGCCCATCCGCCCCGGCGAAGGAGAATGATGACCGACAATGATCCGGGCACCACCACGGCGACGGCGCGCACGCCGTCGCATGCGTCACTGAAATCGGTTCTCCAGCAAGATCTTCCAGCGTCACTCGTGGTGTTTCTCGTCGCGTTGCCGCTGTCGCTCGGGGTCGCCCTTGCTTCCGGCGCGCCGGTCGTCGCCGGGCTTATCGCGGCCGCCGTCGGCGGGGTGGTCGCCGGGTTGCTCGGCGGCTCGAAGGTTCAGGTCAGTGGGCCGACCGCGAGTCTCGCCGTAGTGGTGGCGGGCGCGGTCCAGCAATTCGGTTGGGCCGCCATGTGTTTCATCACCGTCGGGGCCGGTGTGCTGCAGATCCTGTTCGGGCTCAGCCGCGTCGCGCGAGCCGTGCTCGGTATCGCGCCGGTCGTGGTGCACGCGATGCTCGCCGGCATCGGCGTGGTCATCGCCCTGCAGCAGGTGCACGTGCTCCTCGGCGGAACGACGATCAGTTCGCCGTGGGCAGGCATCGCCGCGCTCCCGCGTCAGGTGATGTCGGTGCAGAAGGGTGACTTGTTCGTCGGGTTGCTGGTGATCGCCGTGCTGATCGGATGGCAGTATCTGCCGCGCCGGCTACGGGTGGTGCCCGGCCCGCTGGTCGCGGTGGTGGTGGCGACGGTGGTCTCGTTGGTGCTGCCGCTGACAGTGGAACGGGTGCGCCTCGACGGCTCGCTGCTCGACGGGATCGGGCTGCCCGCGTTGCCGCACGGCGGGTGGCTGCCGCTGGTGCTCACCATGCTCACCGTCGCGCTCATCGCCAGTGTGGAGACGCTGCTCTCGGCCGTCGCGGTCGACAAATTGCGCCCCGACCAGCGCACCGACTTCGACCGCGAACTCCGCGGTCAGGGCGTGGCGAACATGGTCTCGGGCGTGCTGGGCGGTCTGCCGATCGCGGCGGTCATCGTGCGCAGCATCACCAACGCCAACGCGGGCGCCCACAGCAGGGCGGCCACTGTGCTGCACGGTGGCTGGATCCTGGTGTTCGCGGTCGCGCTGGTCGGCCTGGTCCGTCAGATCCCGACGGCGGCGCTGGCGGGGCTGCTGGTGCTGATCGGGGTGCAGTTGGTGAAGCTGGCGCATATCAAACGTGCCCGCCGCACCGGCGACATCTACGTCTACCTGGTTACCGTGATCGCGGTCGTCGCACTGAATCTGTTGCAGGGCATGGTGATCGGGCTGCTCGCCTCGTTCGCCTTGCTGCTGTGGCGGGTCGTGCGGTTCACCATCGCCGCGGCGCCGCGCACCGACGGGACCTGGCTGGTGCGCATCGCGGGCACCTGTACGTTCCTGGCCGCGCCCCGGCTCACGACCGAACTGGCGAAGGTACCTGCGGGTGTGGACGTGACGGTCGAAATGAGTGTGGACTTTCTCGACCACGCGGCGTGCGAGTTGCTCTCGGAATGGGCCGACGCCCGTGAATCCAGCGGCGGCACAGTCGACTTCGTGGAACTCGGCACCGCAAGGATGGCCCGCACCCACGACGGGCCGCCCGAACACGGGCACGCGCGCAAGGCGGTCGACGAGGCGATTCGGCCATGGCGGCGCAGCGGCGGCGTCGACCCGATCGCCGCCGGCATAGCGGCCTATCATCGCAAGCACGCGCACCTGATGCGGCCGCACCTGGCCGGGTTGCGGCACCGGCCCGATGCCGACACCTTCTTCCTGACGTGCGCCGACGCCCGCATCGTGCCCAATGTCATCACCAACAGCGGCCCCGGCGACCTGTTCACCGTCCGCAATGTCGGTAATCTGGTGCCGGTCGGTGGCAGCGACGTCTCGGTCGAGGCCGCGCTGATCTACGCGCTGGACAAGCTCGACGTGCGCTCGGTGGTGGTGTGCGGGCACAGCGCCTGCGGTGCGATGGAGGCGCTGTACCGGCAGGTTCAGGCCGGGCCGGGTCTGGACGACTGGCTCGCGCACGCCCAGCCGACCCTGGCCGCGTTCCACGGTGGCCATCCGGTCGCGGTGGCGGCCGAGCTCGCGGGCTTCGGCCCGGTCGACCAGCTCGGCATGGTCAATGTCGCCCGGCAGGTGCAGACCCTCATCGACTATCCGGCGATCCGCAGCGGGATGGCCGAGCGCGGAGTCGCGGTGACCGGGTTGTTCTTCGACCTCGCGACCGCGCGGGTGATCGAGATCCACGCCGACGGGATCTCGGGGTTCGACGAGGCCCGCAGGATCGCGGCCGAGCCCGTGTAAAGGGGGGTAGGTGTGGGTCACGCCACAGACTGCCTGCCGTTATGGCGAGACCCACTGTTTCTGCGGCACACTGGCTTTGCCAATTCTTTACCAATAGGTTGGTTCTATCAGTTCCCGGTTCGCCGATGGACCGGAATCTTCGCTCCAACCCCTTTGCTTCACCACCGCCCTCGTGATGATCGGCCCCGGCCCAGCGCCGGGAGTCGGCGAAGGAGAGTCATGTCTGTCGAGAACGACCATGCCCCACCCCGTGTGGACGACCCGTCGAACGAGTCATCCCGCCCCGCCTGGCAACAGACGCTGTTGCGTCACGATCTACCCGCTTCCATCGTTGTTTTCCTTGTCGCGCTGCCGCTCTCGCTCGGCATCGCGGTCGCCTCCGGTGCGCCGATCGCCGCCGGCCTCGCCGCCGCCGTGATCGGTGGTGTGGTCGCGGGCCTGCTCGGCGGCTCGGTCCTGCAGGTCAGCGGCCCCGCCGCGGGTCTGACCGTGGTCGTGGCCGAATCCATCGCGCAATTCGGTTGGCGCGTCACCTGTTTCATCGTGGTCGCCGCGGGTGTGCTGCAGATCTTGTTCGGACTCAGCCGGATCGCGCGCGCCGCGCTCGCGGTCGCCCCCGTGGTGGTCCACGCCATGCTCGCCGGTATCGGCATCACCATCGCCCTGCAGCAGGTCCATGTGCTGCTCGGCGGTTCCTCGCACAGCACCGCGCTGCGCAATGTGATCGAACTGCCCGGTCAGCTGCTGTCGCTGCACGGAGGTGACGCGCTCGTCGGCGCCGTGGTGATCGCGGTGATGCTCGGCTGGAAGTACGTCCCACCGAAGCTGCGCGCGGTGCCCGGTCCGCTGGTGGCGGTGCTCGTGGGCACCCTGCTCTCGCTCGGCCTGCCCGAGGTCGAGCGCATCGCGCTGAGCGGGTCGGTCTTCGACGCGCTCGGCCTGCCGGAACTGCCGTCGGGCAACTGGTCGGCGATCGCCATGATGGTGCTCACCATCGCGTTGATCGCCAGCGTGGAGAGCCTGCTCTCGGCCGTCGCGGTCGACAAGATGCACACCGGTCCACGCACCGGATTCGATCGGGAACTGATCGGCCAGGGCACGGCGAATGTCGTCTCGGGCCTGGCCGGTGGCCTGCCGATCACCGGCGTGATCGTGCGCAGCGCCACCAATGTGCAGGCAGGCGCGCGCACCAGGGCTTCCACTGTGCTGCACGGACTCTGGATTCTGCTGTTCTCGGTGGCGCTGGTCGGCCTGGTGGAACAGATTCCCAAGGCCGCGCTGGCGGGCCTGCTCATCGTCATCGGCATGCAGCTGGTGAAACTGGCCCACATCCGGTTGGCCCGGCGCACCGGTGATCTGCTGGTCTATGTGGTGACCGTGCTCGGCGTGGTGTTCACCAACCTGCTCGAAGGCGTCGTGATCGGGCTCGCGCTGGCGTTCGGGCTGCTGCTGTGGCGGGTCGTGCGCGTACAGGTGACGGCGGCGCCGCTGCCCGATGGACGCTGGCAGGTCCACATCGACGGCTCGTGCACCTTCCTCGCGCTGCCGAAACTGTCGGGTGAACTGGCGAAGGTGCCCGCGGGCGTCGATGTGACGGTCGAGATGACCGTCGACTTCCTCGACCACGCCGCGTTCGAGGCGATCGAGGATTGGCAGCGTCAGCAGGAAAGCGGTGGTGGCCGTGTCGATTTCGTCGAAATTGGCAGTGCGCGGATGGCCGATACCCCGGCCGCGCCACCGATCCGCGGATTCGGTCGCGCCGCCATCGACGACATGCTCCGGCCGTGGCGGCACCAGAAGTCCGGCGGCGACGCGGTGACCGCGGGTGTCGCGGCCTTCCATCGCGGTCACGCCCATGTGGTGCGTCCGCATCTGGACGGGCTGCACCACAGTCAGGACCCGGACTCGTTCTTCCTGACCTGCTCGGATTCGCGGATCGTGCCCAACGTGATCACCAACAGCGGCCCCGGCGATCTGTTCACCGTGCGCAATGTGGGCAATCTCGTGCCGGTCAGCGGTGACGATTCCGTCGAAGCGGCACTGAGTTTCGCGTTGGACAGCCTCGCGGTGCGTTCGGTGGTGGTGTGCGGGCACTCCTCGTGCGGCGCGATGAAGGCGGTCTACTCCGCCGCCGACACCGCGGGGGGCCTGAGCTCGTGGTTGCGTCACGCCGAGCCGACCTTGCACCGGTTCCTCGCGGGCCATCCCGTGGCCGCCGCGGCCAAGGCGGCCGGATACGACGAGGTGGATCAGCTGAGCATGGTCAATGTCGCGGTGCAGCTCGAGACGCTGGGACGCAATCCCGCGGTGCGACGCGCAGTCGCCGCGCGTGGGTTGGCGGTGTCGGGGCTGTTCTTCGATATCGCGACATCGCGGGTGCTCGAGGTGACTCTCGACGGGGTCAGCGCGATCGACGATCACGCCGCACTCGCCGTCACCAGTTGATGCGCACCCTCCGCCGAGAACGCGGTCGTGCGCGCGGGCGGAGGTAAGGGTGTCGCCGGTGCGCGAAGGCGCGCGACGCGACTCGGCGGCGGTCGGACTCGTAGGCTGGAATTCATGACCAGCGATCCGACCGCCGCCGAGCGCGTCACCGACGGCCCCGACTCCCCGGACGACGAGTCCGTCACAGGGCGGGGCCGGTGGGACACCTTCAAGGACCGCTGGCGCGCCTTCCGGGAACACGTCGCGCAGCGCCCTACCCTCAACGTCGGCTACCGCATCGCCGTCGGCGTGGTCGGTGGGTTGGTGCTGATCATCGGGATCATCACGATCCCGTACCCCGGACCCGGCTGGGCGCTGGTGTTCGCGGGATTCGGCATCCTGGCCACCGAGTTCGTCTGGGCCCATCACACCCTGAACTGGGTGCGCGGCAAATACCGGATCGTCATGGACTGGTACACCTCGCGCGGCTGGTTCATCAAGGTGCTCGGTGCGGTGGGCACCTTCGCCCTCGTCCTGGTGACGTTGTGGCTGCTCGGTACATATTCGATGGTCGCAGGGTGGATCGGAGTCGATTGGCCATGGTTACGCAGTCCCCTGATGTCGTGAGCACGGTTCCGGGCCACCTACTCACCGACCCCGATTGGGTCGCGGCCCGGATCGACGCGATGAGCCATACCTGGGGCACCGATGTGCCCCGGGTCGCGGGCACCCTGTGGTGGTGCATGGTCGCCTCGACGCTGGTCGAGCAGATCGCCGTCGCCTACGCGGCGGGCACGCCCGCTCCGGTCGCCGCGCTCGGCGAATTCGACTGTGCGATCCGCCCGGACGGTGGTGTCGAGCACGCGGAATTTCGCCGGGTGCCGGTCGATGCCACCGGGCGCTCGGTGCGCTCGGACGTGGGTGGCGAGACCGGTGCGGCGGCGGCCGAGGAGGTCGCGACCGCCTTACGTGACACCTTGACCGCGGTGATTTCCCAGGTCGCGGCTGTTTCCGGGGCGGGTGCTCCCTCGCTGTGGGCTGTTGTGGCCGATGCCATCGGTAACCGGGCGCTCGACGCGGGCACCAAGGAAGCCGCGACCCGGCTGGCGGCGGACGTGGGCTCGCGCCTGCCCGCGCCACGGTTCGTCACCGTCGAGGGCCGCACCTTCGTGCGGCGCGCCTCGTGCTGCCTGGTCTACGAGGTGCCCGGCAGGCAGATGTGCACGAGCTGCCCGAAACGTGCGCCCGCCGATCGAGCGCAGCAGCTGGCGGCCGCAGCGCGCACTCGGTCCTGAATCGGGCCGGATCGGCTACATGTCCGGCACCTTCGGTGCCTCTCCTCGCCGTCGTCGGCGAACACGCGGTCCTAGGTCCATCGACACGCCCCCTCAGCGGTCCCGATAGCATGGGCGGCGCAGGATCCCCTGCGTGACCGACGCTGTGCGACCTGCCGGATGACCCGGCACCGACGTCAAGGAGAACATTCCCGTGACCACCTCTGCACCCATCAGTCCCGTCGCTCTCGTTCGGGTGCCGGCCGGGACGACCGCGGGCGCAGCGGTGCGGGAAGCGGGCTTGCCCACGAAGGGCCCGGACACGGTCGTCGTCGTGCGTGATGTCGAGGGCGCACTCAAGGATCTGTCCTGGATTCCGGCCGAAGACGCCGACGTCGAGCCCGTTCCCGCGAACAGCGAGGACGGGCGCAGCGTGATCCGGCACTCGGCCGCGCACGTGCTCGCCCAGGCGGTGCAGCAGGAGTTCCCCGACGCGAAACTCGGGATCGGCCCGCCGATCAAGGACGGCTTCTACTACGACTTCCAGGTCGGCAAGCCGTTCACCCCCGAGGATCTGGCCAAGCTGGAATCGCGGATGAAGAAGATCATCAAAGGCGCGCAACGCTTTTCGCGTCGCGTCGTCGAGGTCGACGATGCCCGCGTCGAACTGGCAGGCGAGCCGTTCAAGCTCGAGCTGATCAGCGACAAGTCCGGTATCGACGATCCCGAGATCATGGAGGTCGGCGGCAACGAGCTGACCATCTACGACAACCTCGATCCGCGCACCGGCGAGAAACTGTGGGGCGACCTGTGCCGCGGCCCGCACATTCCCACCACCAAGTTCATCCCCGCGTTCAAGCTGACCCGCTCCTCGGCCGCCTACTGGCGTGGTGACCAGGACCGTGAGGACCTGCAGCGTGTGTACGGCACCGCGTGGGAATCCACCGAGGCGATGGACGCCCACCTGGAGCTGCTGGCCGAGGCCGAGCGCCGCGACCACCGCAAGCTCGGCCTCGAGCTCGACCTGTTCTCCTTCCCCGACGCGCTCGGTTCGGGTCTGCCGGTGTTCCACCCCAAGGGCGGCATCATCCGCAAGGAGATGGAAGAGTACTCGCGTCAGCGCCACATCGACGCGGGCTACGAGTTCGTCAACACTCCCCACCTCACCAAGGGGCATCTGTACGAGATCTCGGGCCATCTCGACTGGTACAAGGACGGCATGTTCCCGGCCATGCACCTCGACGCCGAACTCAACGAGGACGGCACGGTCCGCAAGCCCGGCCAGGACTACTACGTCAAGCCGATGAACTGCCCGATGCACAACCTGATCTTCGGCGCGCGCGGCCGTTCCTACCGGGAACTGCCGCTGCGGATGTTCGAGTTCGGCTCGGTGTACCGGTACGAGAAGTCCGGCGTGATCCACGGCCTCACCCGGGTGCGCGGCATGACCCAGGACGACGCGCACATCTACTGCACCAAAGAGCAGATGCACGCCGAGCTCACCAGCACGTTGCAGTTCGTCCTCGGCCTGCTGAAGGACTACGGCCTCGACGACTTCTACCTCGAGCTGTCCACCAAGGATCCGAAGAAGTACGTGGGCTCGGACGAACTCTGGGCCGAGGCCACCGAAACCCTCGAGAAGGTCGCCGAGGCGTCCGGCCTGGACCTGGTGCCCGACCCCGGCGGCGCCGCGTTCTACGGCCCGAAGATCTCCGTGCAGGTCAAGGACGCGCTGGGCCGCACCTGGCAGATGTCGACCGTGCAGCTCGACTTCAACCTGCCCGAGCGTTTCGACCTCGAATACACCGCCTCCGACGGGACCAAGCAGCGTCCGGTGATGATCCACCGCGCCCTGTTCGGCTCGATCGAACGCTTCTTCGGTGTGCTCACCGAGCACTACGCCGGTGCGTTCCCCGCCTGGCTCGCGCCGGTGCAGGTCGTCGGCATCCCGGTGGCGGAAAACTTTGTCCCGCACCTGGATTCGGTGATCGAGCAGTTGCGCGACGCCGGCGTGCGGGCCCAGGTGGACCGCAGCGACGACCGGATGCAGAAGAAGATCTTCAACCAGACCGCGCAGAAAGTGCCGTTCATGCTGCTGGCGGGCGCACGCGATGTGGAAGCGGGCGCGGTGAGCTTCCGGTTCCGCGACGGCACCCAGGTCAACGGTGTGCCCGTCGCCGATGCGGTCGCCACGATCACCAACTGGGTCGCCCACCGCGAGAACGCCTCACCGACCGCCGAAGGGTTCGAGGTCGTCTCCGCGGCGGTTCCGGCATGAGCGGTCAGCGCCCGGAGGCGGTAGCTTGCGTAACCACGCAGGGCGCCCGCGCATGCCGAGAGGATGCAGCTTCATGAGCGAGAACCTCGCCCCCGACGCCGGCTCGATCGTCGACGCCGGGGCGGGCCAGCCCGACCGCCTCCAGCGGTTGTGGACGCCGTACCGGATGTCCTACATCACCGGTGAGATCAAGCCCAAGGACGCGACCGGGCATCCGTTCACCGATATCCCGAAGATGTCGGACGAAGACGGCCTGATCATCGCGCGCGGCGAGCATGTCTACGCCGTGCTCAACTTGTACCCGTACAACCCAGGGCACATGATGGTGGTGCCTTATCGCCGGGTCGCCGACCTGGAGGACCTCACGCCCGCCGAGAGCGCGGAACTGATGGCCTTCACCCAGCGGGCCATTCGCGTGATGAAGCAGGTCTCGCGGCCTGCCGGATTCAACGTGGGTCTCAATCTCGGTGGTGTGGCCGGTGGTTCGCTCGCCGACCACCTGCACCAGCACATCGTTCCGCGCTGGGGCGGGGATGCGAACTTCATCACCGTGGTCGGCGGGGTGAAGGTCATGCCTCAGTTGTTGCGCGAAACGCGGCAGCTGCTGGCGGAGGCGTGGGAGGAATAAAGACCGTGCTCAGCTTCTTCGGCCGCCAGACGTTTGCGAAAGCGACTGCGCCGCTGGGCAAAGCGCTCGTCGGGACGGGGCTCACCCCGGACGCGATGACACTGATCGGCACCACGGCGACGATCGCCGCCGCGGTGACCCTGTTCCCCTCCGGACACCTGTTCTGGGGAACGATGGTGATCTGGCTGTTCGTCATGTTCGACATGCTCGACGGGGCGATGGCGCGCGCCCGCGGCGGCGGCACGAAGTACGGTGCGGTCCTCGACGCCACCTGTGACCGGGTCGCCGACGGCGCGATCTTCGGCGGGCTCGCCTGGTGGGCGGTCTACCACGAGCACAGCAAGCAACTGTTCGCGCTGACCTTGATCGTGCTGGTCACCTCGCAGGTGATCTCCTATGCCAAGGCGCGTGCCGAGGCCAGTGGCCTGTCCGCCGACGGTGGACTCATCGAACGCCCGGACCGCCTGGTCATCGTGCTGGTCGGCGCCGGGCTCACCGGCATCGGCGGGCACTGGGATATCGACTGGCTGACCTTGGCCGTGTACGTGGCGATGTGGGTGCTGGCGGTGCTGAGCATCGTGACGGTGTTGCAGCGGGTGCTGGCAGTGCGCAATTCGCCGGGTGCCCGGGTGGTCATTCCGCCCGCACCGCAGGAAGAGGGATCAGCGTCGTGAGCTTGACGGACAAGGCGAGCGACTGGGGGTATGCGGCGGGCTGGCGCCTGGTGCGATCGGCACCGGAAGGGTTGGTGCGCAAGGTCTTCGACCTCGGTGCCGATCGTGTGGTGCAAGGCGGCGGCCCGGAACAGTTGCGCCGCAATCTCTCTCGCGTACTCGGTATGCCACCCGAGCAGGTCCCCGATGAGGTGATGCAGGCGAGCATGCGGTCCTATGCCCGCTACTGGCGTGAGGCGTTCCGGCTGCCGTCGATGGACCACACCAAGATCGACTATTACGTCGGTGGCCTGGAGAATGTCGACGCCGCGTTGGCGGCAGGTCGCGGGCTGATCCTGGTGCTCCCGCATTCGGGCAACTGGGATATGGCCGGTGTCTGGCTGGTGCAGCACTACGACAACTTCACCACCGTCGCCGAACGACTGAAGCCCGAATCGCTGTTCGAGCGGTTCGTCGAATACCGCGAAAGCCTCGGTTTCGAGGTGTTCCCGCTGACCGGTGGCGAGCAGCCGCCGTTCGAAGCGCTCGCCGAGCGGCTGCGCCAGAACCGGATCGTGTGCCTGATGGGTGAACGCGACCTCACCGGCAAGGGGGTGCCCGTCGACTTCTTCGGCGAACGCACCTGGATGCCTGGCGGCGCCGCGAAACTGGCCATCGAGACCGGTGCCGCGTTGGTTCCCGTGCACGGCTGGTTCACCGCCGACGACAACGGCACCGAAGGCTGGGGCCTCAAAGCCGAACCCGCACTGGATGTTTCCGGTGGTGTCGCCGCCGCGACGCAGGCGCTCGCCGACCGGTTCGCCGCCAATATCGCCGAGCATCCGGCCGATTGGCACATGCTGCAACCGCTCTGGGCAGGCGATCTGTCGCCCGAACGACTGTCGCGGATCACCGCGCAGCAGGCGGGAGGGCAGCCGTGAAGATCGGCATGATCTGCCCGTATTCGTTCGACGTCCCCGGCGGCGTGCAGGCCCATGTGGTCGAGCTCGCCCGGGTGTTCATCGAACGCGGGCACAAGGTGAGCGTGCTCGCCCCCGCCTCCGACGACACACCGCTGCCCGAGTTCGTCGTCTCGGCGGGCCGCGCGGTCGCGATTCCCTACAACGGGTCAGTGGCGCGATTGTCGTTCGGCCCCATGGCCTACACCAGGATCCGCCGCTGGATCGACAGCAACGACTTCGACGTGCTGCACATCCACGAACCCAACGCCCCGAGCCTGTCGATGCTGGCGCTCAAGATCGCCGAGGGGCCGATCGTGGCGACCTTCCACACCTCGACCACGAAGTCGTTGGTGCTCAGTACTTTTCAGGGTGTGCTCCGCCCGTATCACGAGAAGATCAGCGGGCGGATCGCCGTATCCGAGCTGGCCAGGCGCTGGCAGGTCGAGGCACTCGGCTCCGACGCGGTCGAGATCCCCAACGGTGTCGATGTCTCCGCGTTCGCGCGCGGTGAGCCACTGGACGGCTATCCGCGCGCGGGCCGCACGGTGCTGTTCCTCGGTCGCTACGACGAACCACGCAAGGGCATGGACGTGCTGCTCGGCGCGCTGCCCGCGCTCATCGAACACCATCCCGAGGTGGAGATCCTCATCGTCGGGCGCGGTGACGAGGAGCGGCTGCGCCGCGAGGCAGGCGAGCACGCGGGGCATCTGCGGTTCCTCGGACAGGTCTGCGATGCCGAGAAGGCCGCCGCGCTGCGCAGCGCCGATGTGTATGTCGCGCCGAATCTGGGCGGCGAGAGTTTCGGCATCATCCTGATCGAGGCGATGGCCGCGGGCACCCCGGTGGTCGCCAGCGAGCTCGACGCGTTCCGGCGCGTGCTGCGCGACGGGACAGCGGGGCTGCTCACCCCGATCGGTGACTCCGGCGCGCTGGCCACTGCCATCGACACCCTGCTCACCGACGACCAGACGCGCGAACGCCTGGTCAGCACCGCCACCCAGGTGGTCGCGGGCTACGACTGGCCGGTCGTGGCCGAACAGATCCTGCGGGTGTACGAGACCGTCACCGTCGGTGACAACCGGGTGCGGGCCGCCGGATGATCACTTTCTCCGCGACCACCGTCCTGGTTCTCGGGCTGGTCGCCCTGCTCGTCCTCGCACTGGGCGTGTGGGCCTACTCCACCGCCAACCGGCTCGACCGGCTGCACGTGCGCTCCGATCAGTCCTGGCAGGCACTCGATGCCGCGCTCGCCCGTCGCGCCGTGGTCGCGCGCGCGGTGGCCATGGCCGTAGCCGACCACCACCGGCAGCAACAGCCCGACCTCGGCGTACACCGTTTCGGGGAGGCCGGTCCGGTGAGCGCCGATGCACGCCGGGCCGAACGGGCCACGCAGCTCGCCGCGCTGGCCGATCGCGCCGAACGCGCCGACCGCGGTGACCGGGAAACGATCGAGAACCAGCTCTCCGCCGCGCTGTCGGTGGTCGACATCGACCACCTGCGACCCCAGCTGGTGGCCGAACTCGCCGATGCCGAGGCACGCGTGCTGATCGCGCGCCGCTTCCACAACGACGCCGTGCGCGACACCCTGGCCCTGCGCACCCGCAGGCCCGTGCGCATCCTGCACCTGGGCGGCACCGCACCGCTGCCGCACTATTTCGAGATCACCGAACGCGCGACACCCGCCGCCGCCACCGGCCTGGTTGTGCACATCACCCGCACCTCCGCGCGGGTGATCCTGCTCGACGAGCAGAACCGGGTGCTGCTGCTGCGCGGCCACGACCCGATGATTCCCGAGGTCGCCTTCTGGTTCACCGTCGGTGGCGGGGTCGAACCGGGGGAGAACCTGCGCGACGCCGCGGTCCGCGAGATCTACGAGGAAACCGGTCAGCGCGTTGATCCCGCGTCGCTACGCGGTCCGCTGTGGCGTCGCGTCGCGGTGTTCCCGTTCAACGGCGAACTCATCCGCTCCGAAGAACTGTTCTTCACGCTGCGCTCGCCGGGTTTCGAATGGCGCCCCGCCGACCTCACCGCCCTGGAACGCCGCACGATCACCGACCACCGCTGGTGCACCGCCGACGACATCCGCGCACTCGACGACGCGGGCGAGGTCGTCTACCCCTATCACCTCGACGAACTGCTCACCGAGGCCGTCACCGCGGTTGAGGACGATACACAGCACGTCGTGCGCTCGATCCGCTGAGACTCGGCCGGGACGGCACGGGCTCGTCGTCCGTTCGGTCCATCGGGTGTAGGCCGCGCGCGAACAAGGGTGTGCACTCGGGCACCGCGATCGATGTCATCGAGGCCACCGGAGAAGGCCAGCCGTGGGCCGAGTCTGCATCGCTGCTGGTCGTGGCAAGGCCAGTGGTGCTCAACTGGCTATGAAGGCCGATTTCGGGCAGCTCTAGAATCGACGGTGAACCGAACCCGAGCGACTTGATTGGCGCCCATGACACAGGAGACAGCCGTGACTACGCCTGAGACCACCAACACCGTCGGCACCGCCCGCGTGAAGCGCGGCATGGCCGAGATGCTCAAGGGCGGCGTGATCATGGATGTGGTCAACGCCGAGCAGGCCAAGATCGCCGAAGACGCGGGCGCCGTGGCCGTGATGGCGCTCGAGCGGGTGCCCGCCGACATTCGCGCCCAGGGCGGCGTGTCCCGGATGAGCGACCCGGACATGATCGACGGCATCATCGCCGCGGTCTCCATCCCCGTGATGGCCAAGGCCCGCATCGGCCACTTCGTCGAGGCGCAGATCCTGCAGAGCCTCGGCGTGGACTACATCGACGAGTCCGAGGTTCTCACCCCCGCCGACTACGCCAACCACATCGACAAGTGGAACTTCACCATCCCCTTCGTCTGTGGCGCCACCAACCTGGGTGAGGCGCTGCGTCGCATCACCGAGGGCGCGGCCATGATCCGCTCCAAGGGCGAGGCCGGCACCGGCGACGTGTCCAACGCGACCACCCACATGCGCACCATCCGCGGCGAGATCCGCCGCCTGACCTCGCTGTCGGAAGACGAGCTCTTCGTGGCCGCGAAGGAACTGCAGGCCCCGTACGAGCTGGTCCGTGAGGTCGCCCAGACCGGCAAGCTGCCGGTCGTCATGTTCACCGCAGGTGGCATCGCCACCCCGGCCGACGCCGCCATGATGATGCAGCTCGGCGCCGAAGGCGTGTTCGTCGGCTCGGGCATCTTCAAGTCCGGCAACCCCGAGCAGCGCGCCGCCGCCATCGTGAAGGCCACCACCTTCTACGACGACCCGGACGTGCTGGCCAAGGTCTCGCGTGGCCTGGGCGAGGCGATGGTCGGCATCAACGTCGAAGACATCCCGCAGCCGCACCGTCTCGCCGAGCGCGGCTGGTGATCGTGGGCCCGATTTCGTTCGGGCACTGAAACATTCGCTTCGGCGGGCGTCGTGATCACGACGCCCGCCGAAGCGTTTTCGGGCGACGGCTCAGTGTTGCCTGACTACTCCGATCCCATGATGCGGCCTACGGCTGGCCCGCCGCGCCTTCGGTGTCGGTGGTGAGGGCGTCGGCGAAGTTCTCGGCGTAGCCGAGGATGAGCTGGCGCTGGGTGGGCAGGAGGACGGCTAGTTCGTGCCAGACGATGGCGGTCGGGGAGCCGTAGAGGTGGGTGAGGTCGGTGACCAGGGCTGCTGCTTGTTCGGGGGTGGGGGGTGTGGGGCGGGCGAAGGCGAGCAGGGAGGCGCCGATGGCGATGTGGCGGTAGCCGTGGGTGGCCATGCGGCGGATGACGGTGTGGTTGTCGTAGGTGCTCCAGTCGTCGGCGAAGTACCCGTTGGGGATGCCGGCGATGGCGAGGTCGTCGCGGTCCACCGGGACGCGCTGGATGAGGACGACGTCGTCGACCACGCGATCGGGGGAGCGGTTGGCGGCGACGAGTGCGGTGAGTTCGTCCTCGGAGGCATTGCGGGTGTCGCGCAATGCCTCCCAGGGCACGCGGGCGGACGGGTTGTCGAGCAGCGCGGCGATCCGGGAGACCGTGGTGTTCTCGGCGTGGTGGGTGGCAGCGGGGTCGTCCGCAGCGTGGCTGTCGTCTTCCACGAGCCCGAGGGTGGCGTGCATGCTCGTGTACGCGCACTGGCCGAGATCGTCGAGGGTGCAGAGGATCCGGGCGTCGGGATGATCCATGCGGACGAGCTCTAACGCGTCGAGCAGCTGGGCGAAGGTGGTGACGTCGTCGAGGCGGGCAACGGTGTTGGAGTCCAGCCGGTTACGTCGAACGGGTGGTTCGCCCGGCTCGAAAGTCGTCATCTGCACGGTGACATCCTGGCACGGCCCTCGGCGCGTCGTCGCGATCCCGCGGGCGGTGTTCGATGTGGGCCTCGGATGGCCCGCGCCCCACGGGGTCGCGCGCACGCCCGTGCGGTGGATGCCCGGGAATTGCTGCCAACTGGGCATACCGTACAGTCGGTCCGTGACCGCGCTCGACTTGTCCTTGCTGGTCGTCGCGGGATTCTTCACCGGCTTGATCGGTTTCGTCACCGGGATGGCCTCGATCGTCTCCTATCCGGCGCTGCTGGCCGCCGGTCTGCCGCCCGTCGCGGCCAACGTCACCAACACGGTCGCCATGGTCGCCGTCGGTGTCGGGGCGACCGCGAATTCCGGACGTGAGCTCATCGGGCGCGGGGCCACTCTGGTGCGCTGGGCGGTGCTGTCGGCCGTGGGCGGACTGCTCGGTGCGCTCGCCCTGCTGGTCGCGCCGGACGACGCGTTCGAGGTGGTTGTCCCGTTCCTGGTGGCCATGGCGTCGATCGCGCTGCTGGTGCAACCACTGGTCCGCCGCCATGTCGGCGAGCTCAGCGCCCCCTGGATCGTGCCGCTCGGCATCCTGCTCACGTCGGTGTACGGCGGGTATTTCGGCGCGGGCGCGGGCGTGATCTACCTGTCGATGATGATGCTGTGCACCTCCGAATCCATTTGGAGCGCATCGATTCTCAAGAGCTTCCTGCTCGGTATCGCGAACCTGGTGGCCGCGATCGGGTTCGCGGCCTTCGGGCCGGTGCACTGGGGTGCGGCGCTGGCGCTGGGCGCGGGTGCGCTGGCGGGTGGCTGGTGCGGTCCGCCGGTGGTGAAAGTGATCCCGCCGAGCGTGTTGCGGGTGACCGTCGGGATCGGCGGACTCGGTCTCGCCGTGTACCTGGCCGGATAGGCGTACCTCCGCATTCGCTCCGGCCATGCGCGATTGAGGACCGCTGCGCGTCTGCGCCGGATAGGCGTACCTCCGCATTCGCTGCGGCCATGCGCGATTGAGGACCGCTGCGCGTCTGCGCCGGATAGGCGTACCTCCGCATTCGCTGCGGCCATGCGCGGCTGAGGACCGCTGCGCGTCTGCGCCGGATAGGCGAACCGCCCCATGCGCGGTTGAGGACAGCTGGTTCTCCTGCCGGGGTGCGGCAGGGTCCGTAGCCTGGAAACGGTGCACCACTCAGATAGTGAAATCGCAATCCACGCAACAGAAGTCGCTTCGGAAGTGATTCGGTCAGCGTTCCACGCTCCGCTCACTCACTACGCCAAACAGGGCGACGATTTCGCCACGCAGGCCGATATCGCGGCCGAGAAAGCCATCCTCGATGTCCTCGCGGCCACGTGTCCCGGCGACCGGTTCGTCGCCGAGGAATCGGGCGTCACCGGTTCCGCCCGCAGCGATCGGACCTGGTTCGTCGATCCACTCTGTGGCACCAGGAATTTCGCGGTCGACACCGCGTTCGTTGCGGTCAACGTCGCCCTGCGCGATGGCGATGCCGTGCAGGTGGCGGCGACCGCCGACCCGTTCGCCCGCGAAGTGTTCTGGACAGCGGGGGAGGGTGCGTTCCGGCGCGCAGGCGGCCGCGACGAGCCGTTGCGCCCGCAGGCCGGAAGTCACCTGGTCGATGTCGATCTCGATCACCCGTTCCCGTGGTCGAGCCCGGCGCGACTGTTCGACGCAGAAGGTTTCGCAGGCGAGTTCCATGGGCGGGTGTTGTCGACGTCGCTCGCCCTCGTCTGGGTCGCGGCCGGGCGGCGCGCCGCCTACATCACCGGCGGCGATATCCGCGACAGTGTGCATTTCAGCAGCGCGATCGCGGTGTGCCAGGCGGCGGGCTGCGTGGTCACCGGCCTCGCCGGGCAACCGCTGCACACCGAACCGCACGGGCTGATCGCGGCAGCGGACGCGCCGACGCATGCCCGACTAGTCGAGGCGGTGGCGGGTCTGCGTTCCGGGTAGTGCTGGGGTGCATCACAATCCGGTGCATCTCACAGACCCACGTTGTCTGTGTCTCAGAGTTTCCTCAACATCACTGGGTAGCGTCCGGGCCGTGGCATCGAGGCCTGCGCTGTGTGGCGCCGGTCTGGGCCGTCGCCCAGAGGGCGAGATTCCGACCCGACGTAAGGACGAGTGGATGAAGTTTCGTAGGACCGGACGAGTCGCGATCGCAGGACTGGCTGTGGTCGCTGCCCTCGGCCTGAGTGCGTGCAGTGACGACAAGGGCGACAAGCCCGCGCCCAAGACCACCACCAGCGCCGGCGCCCAGGGTTCGGCGGCCGCGAACCTGCCCGCCGTGCCGACGGTCGAGCAGCTCAACACCCAGCTCACCACGGCGCTGGATCCGTCGGTCCCCAACGACCAGAAGCTGGACTTCGTGCAGGGCATCGAGGCTGATCCCGAGCTGCCGAACCGCCTGGCGCAAGCCGTTCAGGACAACAATGTCCAGGTCCAGGTGACCGAGGTGACCTCCTTCGGTGACAGCGTCAACGCGAAGGCCAACTTCACCGTCAATGGCCAGACCAATGTCGTCGACGTGCCGTTCGTGGCCGAAGAGGGCAAGTGGAAGGTCCAGAAGTCGTGGGCCTGCGGCATGCTGACCAACCTCGGTCAGACCTCGGTCG
Source organism: Nocardia sp. IBHARD005 (assembly GCF_052814245.1). Taxonomy (NCBI): domain Bacteria; kingdom Bacillati; phylum Actinomycetota; class Actinomycetes; order Mycobacteriales; family Nocardiaceae; genus Nocardia; species Nocardia sp. IBHARD005. Next base: position 5,395,543 of record NZ_CP199935.1, on the reverse strand, counting down.
CCTGCGCCTGATCGTCCTCGCTCGAGCCCCGTTCGGAATGTCCGGACGGGGCTTTCGCGTCTGCGCCTCGGCCGTCTCGGTTTTCGCGATGTCAGCCGCGCAGCGCCGCCCGATCGGGATGATCCCAGCGGACGGTCCAGGTCGCTTCCTCGGGATGCTCGGCCGCGTGATCGCGCACAGCGGGCAACGTCCATCGCTGCTCGGCGGGCGTGCGGCGCAGCGCCGCGTGCGCACTCAGCTCCAAGCGGATCGCGAGATCGAAATCCAGACCGCGACCCAGCAGCATCGGCCCCGCGAGCACCAGCACCAGATCGGCCTGCGCCACGCGAATCGCCGCCCGCGCGGACCTGTCTCGCTCCTCATCCCACAGCGCGGGCAACCAGCGCCCTTCGGTCCGCATCGCGTCCACGATCTCGCGCCGCACCGCCTCGTAGTCGAACCATGCTGTGCGATAAGACCATTCGTCATCGCGCCCGTATTCCATGCGCAGCGACGCGGGTCGCACGTAGTCGTGCATCGACACCACCGCCGCCGATCGGCCCCGATCCGAGAGCGTCTCCACGATCCGGCGGCCGAGCTCGACTGGCTCGGCGGCATCGGCACCGTCGACCGCGAGCACCCGCCGCCCCGGCAGTTCGACGAGCTCGTCGGCGACGAGTCGGGCGAGGGCGGTGGGCGAGGTGGGTGTGAACGTCGGCACCGGACCATCTCAGCAAATTTCGGGCCGCCGTGCGGAGCCGGACATACCGCCCGGTCGGCGAGGCGATAATCTCGAGCACATGGCGACAATCGAAGAGGCGCTCGCGATCGAGCGGCTGGAGCGCGACATCTTCCGTGGTGCTTCCACGGAGTCTCAGCTACCGCGCACCTTCGGCGGTCAGGTGGCCGGGCAGGCGCTGGTCTCGGCGGTTCGCACCGTCGACCCCAGTTTCCAGGTGCATTCCCTGCACGGCTACTTCCTGCGACCGGGCAATCCGGAGGAACCCACCGTCTACCTGGTCGAGCGCATCCGCGACGGCCGGTCCTTCGGTACGAGGCGGGTCACCGGCGTGCAGGACGGGCAGGCGATCTTCATGATGTCGGCCTCGTTCCATCACGGTGACGAAGGGCCGGAGCACCAGGACGTGATGCCCCCGGCCGAGGGCCCCGACGAACTGCCCGACGCCAGCGTGACCCTGACCCCGGAGCGGTTGTGGGCCATGCGCGAATGGGAGCACTGGGACATCCGCACGGTCCCGCAGGAACAGGTCGTCGCGCGTGACGGCGCCGTCTCCCCGCAGCAGGTGTGGTTCCGGTACCGGCACGAGCTGCCCGACGACCCGATGTTCCACGTCTGCACGCTGGCCTACATGAGCGACATGACGCTGCTCGGCTCGTCGAAGGTGACCCACCCCGACGAACCGACCCAGAACGCCTCCCTTGACCACGCCATGTGGTTCCTGCGCCCGTTCCGCGCCGACGAATGGCTGCTCTATGACCAGTCCTCACCGTCGGCGGGTTTCGGTCGCGCGCTGACCGGCGGCAAGATCTGGGACCGCGAGGGCAATCTGGTCGCCGCGGTCGTCCAGGAAGGTCTGATCCGCACGCCGCGCCACCAGTAGCACAGGTGGTGATCCGTGCGGGTGGCCGCCGCGCCGGATCGCCACGACCAGGGAACCTGCACGCGCAGGTGGCACGCCACGGTGTCGCTCATCCGGCGCTGCACGCGTCACGGAACCTTGACGGCACGGCGTGAGCGTGCCCACATCGCCGGGGCTCGTAAGCTCAACGGCTGTGAACGCAACCTCGACCGCCTCCCGGCCGACCATCGGTGTCCTCGCGCTGCAGGGTGACGTGCGCGAACACGTTGCCGCGCTGGCGCACTGCGGCGCCGAGCCGGTGCTGGTGCGGCGCGAGTCGGAGTTGGCGGCCGTCGACGGGCTCGTGCTGCCCGGTGGTGAATCGACCGCGATTTCCAAGCTGCTGCAAGCGTTCGACTTGCTCGAACCGTTGCGGGCGCGGCTGCGCGACGGGCTGCCCGCGTTCGGTTCCTGCGCGGGCATGATCCTGCTCGCCTCGGAGGTCCTCGACACCAGGGCCGACGCCCAGCACCTGTCCGGCATCGATATGACGGTGCGGCGCAACGCGTTCGGTCGTCAGGTCGACTCCTTCGAGACCGACCTGGACTTCACCGGCCTCGACACGCCCGTGCGCGCGGTGTTCATCCGCGCGCCGTGGGTGGAGCGGGTCGGGGACGGTGTCGAGGTGCTGGCGCGGGTGCCGCACGGTCCCGCGCAGGGGCGCATCGTCGCCGCCAGGCAGGGCAATGTGGTGGCTACCTCGTTCCATCCCGAGGTGACCGGCGATCTGCGGGTGCACGAACTGTTCGTCGACCTGGTACGCATCGCGCGGTGAATGCCCGCGTCGGCGGGCCTCGCGCGCGGTGAGTAGGCTGGATCGAGCTTGTCCGCCCGGGCAGACGCGCAACCGACTTGAAGGAAGTAGGGCATGAGCGGCCACTCCAAATGGGCCACCACCAAGCACAAGAAGGCGGGAATCGACGCCAAGCGCGGCAAACTCTTCGCCAAGCTGATCAAGAACATCGAGGTGGCGGCCCGCACTGGTGGTAGTGACCCTGCGGGCAATCCGACGCTGTTCGACGCCATCCAGAAGGCGAAGAAGACATCGGTCCCCAATGACAACATCGAGCGCGCCCGCAAGCGCGGCGGTGGTGAAGAGGCCGGCGGCGCCGACTGGCAGACGATCATGTACGAGGGCTACGGGCCCAACGGTGTCGCCGTGCTGATCGAGTGCCTCACCGACAACCGCAACCGCGCCGCGGGCGAGGTCCGCCTGGCGATGACCCGCAACGGCGGCAACATGGCCGATCCGGGTTCGGTGTCGTACCTGTTCGCCCGCAAGGGCGTGGTGACCCTCGAGAAGAACGGCCTGTCCGAGGACGACGTCCTCGAGACGGTCCTCGACGCGGGTGCCGAGGATGTCAACGACCACGGCGACGTCTTCGAGATCATCTCCGAGCCCGGCGATCTGGTCGCGGTGCGTTCGGCTCTGCAGGCCGCCGACATCGACTACGACTCCGCCGAGTCCGGTTTCCAGGCGTCGGTGTCGGTCGCGGTCGACGCCGAGGGTGCTCGCAAGGTGTTCAAGCTGGTCGACGCGCTCGAAGACAGCGACGATGTGCAGAACGTGTACACCAATGTCGACATCTCCGACGAGGTCGCCGCGGAACTCGACGCCGAGTAGGTTTCCTGGTCACGTGAACCGCCCCGGCCGTGAATTCGGCTGGGGCGGTTCACGTTTCAGCTAGGAGGCGCGCTTTTTGTAGTAGCTCGACATCGACGGGTAGTAGTCGGTGAAATCCGGGCGTTCGGTGTGCGTGCACGCGGCAACGAACATGTCCGCGTAGTACTCCCAGCCCGGACCGATCTGGGGGATCTCCGCTAGTTGGTGTTCGGACGTCAGATGGTGGACCAGCCGCAGCTCGGTGGCCGCGCCGGTGTCGAGCAAGGTCACCTCCAGGCGCCACACGCCGATCTGGTCGGTCGAGGAGATGCCGAGGTGGATCGGTGGGGTGCAGTCGTCGATGTGCATCGGCGTCCACGGCTCACCCTCCTCGAACCGCATCTGCACCCGGATGGTGTTGCCGGTGCCCGCGTCGCCCTCCCAGGTGCCGTACCACCCCGACGTCAGATGCGGATCGGTCAACCGCGCCCACACCTCCTCGATCGGCAACCCCAACGACCGGGTGATCACCAGATCCCGCCCGTCGGGCGTCGGGACGATGTCACCTGTGGGTATGGCCATGTGTGGTTCTCCTCGCCTCGGACGGACCGACCATGCCTGCTCACCTCGACCGTACTCGTGGTCGAACTCGGTGCCCCGGCACAATGAGGACATGACGCGAATCGAGGCGGTCCGGGGCGACATCACCGAACAGCAGGTGGACGCGGTGGTCAACGCCGCGAACTCCTCGCTGCTCGGCGGTGGCGGCGTGGACGGGGCGATCCACCGCAAAGGTGGCCCGCAGATCCTGTCCGAATGCCGCGACCTGCGTGCCTCGCACTACGGCAAGGGTCTGCGAACCGGGCAGGCGGTGGCGACGACAGCGGGTCGGCTCCCCGCTCGCTGGGTGATCCACACGGTCGGCCCCGTGTGGTCGGCCACCGAGGACCGATCCGAGCTGCTCGCCTCGTGTTATCGCGAATCCCTGCGCGTGGCAGACGAATTGGGGGCGACGACGGTCGCCTTCCCGGCGATCTCCACCGGCATCTTCGGCTGGCCGATAGACGATGGCGCGCGGATCGCGGTCGAGACCGTCCGCGCGGCCGAGACGAAGGTGACGCCGGTGCGGTTCGTGCTGTTCGACGATCGTGCGCTCGAGGCCTTCACCGCTGCACTCGAATAGCGCTCGCTCGGTGATGTGGTCTGTCGCGAGTGCGAGTGCGAGTGCGAGCCGCGGCCGGGCGGTGATGATCGGTCGGGCGAGAGTGTGGCAGAATCCGGTGACAAACTCGCGGCAATCGCGGAAACCGTTGTGCCGTTTCGGGTTCGGATCCCCATCTGGTGTCCGGACTCGATCCGCGACTGCATGCCACCAGCTCGGAGAACTAGCAGTTCGCCGACCACGCGCGGTTCGCGTGCCGTACCGACTAGCGCCACAGCCGAAGCAGCGCTCTCACACCACTGTCTTTGCCCGGCAGCGCTGCCTGAGAACATCCCAGAACCCGATCGCCCACACTGCCAAAGCGGTAACCACTAACAAAACCGCAGCTCACGACGCTACGCAGCGCACGTTTACTGGATCGGATCCTGCGTGACTTGTCGGAGTGCCATGCGAATTCGATGGAGGTGCAACAAATTTGCGCGTGACACTCAAGGTGCCGATCAGGGGCAGGATGTCGCGCGATTCGATCACGACCGGCAGTGACTGGATTTCGGTCACAACGGTCGGCCTAATAGTGTTTGTGGTGACGACACCTGGGATCGAGAGCTGGCACCTTACTCGGCGACCGGAGGATCCGGTATGCTCGCGGCAATCGAATGTCCGCTGAGGGGGTCCTTTGTCGCAATCGTGGGACGGTAAGTTCGACGTCGTTCCCGCCGAAGTCACCGGTGCTGGTCGATACGTCCAGCTGACGGCGCATGAACTCGTGAACGGACTCCGCGCCATAGACGCTGACGTCAGCAGGTTGCTGGAGAATTGGACCGGCAACTCGGCGACCGCGTATCGCGTCGGGTGGGACGAAACGAGCAAGGGCGCTCAAACTGTTCTGGAGGCTTTGGCAACATTGGCTGAACTGCTGGGTGTGGTCGCCGACACACACGTCGAGCTGGATACGCGACGCGCCTCGGACACCAGCTCGCTGGATCTGCCGTAAGACATTGGGGGGAAGTAATTCATGACCGACTCTTACCGTGTTGAACTCGACGAACTCGACGACATTTCCACGCAGCTCAGCGGCTTCGTCGGGTTCCTCACCGAGAGCATTGCCGGTATCCAGCAACGCACGACCAAGATCCAGTCCAATTGGACCGGCCCGTCTGCGATCGCCGCCAACGATGCGTTCACGAAATGGGTGAGCGGCGCTCAGGATGTCACCGAAGGCATCGAGACGATGCGTGCATCAGCGCTTGCGGCGCGGGACCGATACAACGCCGCCGTCGCGGCGAACCTGCAGATGCTCGGCCGCTCGACGGGTAGCCAGTGACAGTTCTGGATGTGTCCGCGCAGACCTATTACGACGCGGCCGACATCTGCGCGAAGGCGTCCTCCGGCCATTTCGAGGCGTTCAAAACCGCGATGAGATCTTTCGGCGACACCACCAACATGGCTGGAAGCGTCGGCGACGGCAAGAGCTGGGCAGAATCCTACGACCACCAGTGCAAAGACATCTACACCATGTCGATCGACATGGTACTCGCACTCGACGGGTACGCCCAGGTCCTCAGGCAGGCCGGGTACAACCACGCCCTCGCCGATCATGATCCGAATAGCGGCAAGCCAGAACCGGCCGCTCCCAACCTTAATCCGTCGTTTACCCTGTCCCCGCAGGAACTTCCATCCCTCCTGGTACCCCCCTCGGCGGGAGGGCCGGGTCGCGGGCTTGTGGACGACGGACTCGAACTGGCCGTGAAAGTCGGGATACCGATACCAGACGGGGACACAGCCAAACTGTCGCGCGCAGGCGACGTTTGGCACAACCTGGCCAACAACGCCTTCGTCACAGCAGCACCGGTTGAAATCGAACGCGCCGCCGCTCTGTTCGAGCATGTAACCTCCCCTGACGCAAGCTTCATCGATGAAGACCTGCGCCAACTCAAAACAGCCGTAAGCGATCTCGGCGGGGCGTACGGAGAACTCGCGCAATCCTGCCGTGACCAGAAAACAGCCCACGATGATCTCCGGGAAGACCTCAGGCAACTGTGCGAACAACTCGCCACAGAGATCGCCGTCGAAGTCGCGGTCAACCTAGCCCTGTCTGTGGTCGCTTCCGCTGTCAGCTTCGGAGTGGGCGGCGCAGCGGTGGCTGCCAAGACCGCCGTCGCCGTCGCCAGGATCATCGACAAATTCGTGGACCTGATCAAGATAGCTGTCAAAGCGGCAAAGCTCCGGACAGAGGTCATCATTGAGCGTGTTGGTGCACGAACAAGGGACACTATCCAGCGCATCAAAGATCTGACAACACAACTCGTCAAAAAGTTCGAAGACTGGAGAACGGGAAGGAAGACTACTGATCCGAACGTTAGAGACGACGCGTTCTGGAACGACATCAAGGCAACGCAGGACAACTATCCCGGAAGTGAATTGCCTCGTTCCTATGAAATGCAGGTCGGGGAAAACCGGATGTGGGTTCATGGTAATGCGACCGAGCATATGGCGGAGTATTTGCAGCACATGGCAGGACGCGGCGCTACCAAGGAGCAACTGGATCTGGCAACGCAGGCACAGATGAAAAGTCTGCAGGCCGCAGCCGCCGAGGCCAGCCGGGATGGCGTCCCCTACAATGAGCTCGTACGTGTTGGTGGCTGGGAATTGAAATTTTCTCCGCCGCGCGAGGCTGGTCAGCTCCCTGTTGTCATCCATGCGCTGCCGCTCGGTTGATTGGAGATCAATGGTAAAAGTGGTTGGGCATCGGGGTTGTTCCGATTCCTCTGTCGAGGTCGATCCCTGGGTTCCGATGAAAGTCTCGTGGTCACCTCGGCCTTCAACCGATTTGCTCTACCTTCGGGTTTCAGGGCGCAAAGGTGGAGAGGTCGAGTTCAAGGTGGATTTGGATACGGGGATGTTGGTGTCGGCGATTGTTCTCACCGCCCCGCCTGTATCGCATGTGTCTGTCGAGAGTTCGTCGGGATATCGTAAAATTGCCGACGGTGCAGCTCCTGTGCTCGATCGGAGTATCTGGGGACCGACCGATGGCGACGCAGCTCGATTACGGCATGGATCCATAGTGCAATTGCACGACGACCTGGGATTTTTTGTCGACGGACAAGAAATCAGACTTCGGTTCACCGGTAGTAGGTCGTCGTCGATTATCGAATGTGGGCGTGTCTGGGTTGGGGTCTCCGACAGCGGGGAGCTGTCAGAGATTGGTGCAGTTTCAGGTTGAGTGAAGCCGTGGACCGCGATCTTCATTCGGTGGCTGCTTGATGGGTGGCGATAGTGTGAACTACTTCGGCGGGTGTGGAGACGGCCGACATTGCTGCGTGGCGTTGCGGTGACGTCTGGTTTCGATAGCTCTGGGGTGAGTTTTCGGCCTGTTCCTTCCCGGCTCGTCGCGATAGGGCTTGGCGGTCAGGTGATGGCTTTCACTCGAGTGAATGCGGTGGCGAATTTGTTGCGTAGGTGCGAAGCGCCGAGGGAACATGCTGTGCCCAAGTCTGTTCGGCGTCGCTCGAGCTGAACGTTCGCTATCTGCGGGAGTTGCGCGCGAACGACACCGTCGAGATCGATTGCCCGTGGGAGTGGGGCACGGCAAGACCCATCGGGTGGAGCACACGTTCACCAGGGACGACGGTGAGGTCGCCGCGACGATGTCGTGGTGAGCGGCCTGCTCGACCTACGGACGCGCAAGTTGGTCGCGGATCCGGCGCGGGTCTGGGCTGAACACGCACGCGATCCCGCGCTACTCGGGCTGGCGCCGCGACCGGCGTGAGTGTCGTGTCGTTGGTCGGCCGGAACTCGGCGATGCTCTAGACTTTCGAACAACTGTTCGTGTCTTCGAAGGGGTGGCCGGTGCGGGTGATGGGCGTCGATCCGGGGCTTACCCGGTGCGGGCTCAGCATGGTCGACAGTGGGCCTGGCCGGAAGGTGGTCGCCCTCGATGTGAGGGTGGTGCGGACGCCGCCGGATGCCGAGCTGGCATTGCGGTTGATGGCAGTCGCCGATGCCGCCGAGGAGTGGATGGATACCCATCGGCCCGAAGCTGTCGCGATCGAGCGGGTGTTCGCGCAGCACAATGTGCGGACCGCGATGGGAACAGCACAGGCGGGTGGAGTGATCGCGCTGGCCGCCGCGCGGCGCGGGATCCGGGTGGCGTTCCATACGCCCAGTGAGGTGAAAGCCGCTGTCACCGGCAACGGTACGGCGGACAAAGCACAGGTCACCGCCATGGTGACGCGGATTCTCGGGTTGCAGGTCGCGCCGAAACCCGCCGATGCCGCCGACGCGCTCGCGCTGGCCATCTGTCATTGTTGGCGGGCGCCGCTGATGGACCGGATGGCGGCCGCGCAGGCGCAGGCGGAGCAGGTCCGCCGCCGCTACGAACAACGGCTCGCCGAACAACGGAAGGTGGTGCGCGGGTGATCGCGTCGGTACGCGGTGAGGTACTCGAGATCGCGCTCGATCACGTGGTGATCGAGGCCGCGGGCGTCGGCTACCGACTCAATGCCACCCCGGCCACCCTCGCCGGGCTCACCCGCGGCGAACAGACCCGCCTCTACACGGCGATGATCGTGCGCGAGGACTCGATGACCCTGTTCGGGTTCGCCGACACCGAAGCGCGCGAACTGTTCGGGCTGCTGCAGACCGTCTCCGGCGTCGGCCCGCGCCTTGCGATGGCGGTGCTCGCCGTGCTCGAACCCGAGGCGCTGCGAAAAGCGCTGGCCGAGAGCAATGTCGCCGCCCTGACCCGGGTCCCCGGCATCGGCAAACGCGGCGCCGAGCGGATGGTCGTCGAACTGCGCGACAAGGTGAATCAGGTTGCTGTGCCCACCGGTCCGCCTGGCGCGGAAACGCCGAGTACCCCTGTGCGCGAACAGGTTTCCGAAGCGCTCATCGGCCTCGGGTTCCCCGCGAAGCAGGCCGAACAGGCCGTCGACACCGTCCTGGCCGACCAGCCGACCGCCACCACCTCGGTGGCCTTGCGCGCGGCGCTCGGCCTGCTCGGCAAGAACAGGTAGACCGTGTACGACGACGACATCGACGAGACCGACGAATCCGACCTCACCGCCCGGTATCTCAGCACCGACGGCGAAGCCGAAACCGGTCTGCGTCCCACCTCGCTCGACGAGTTCATCGGCCAGCCCCGGGTGCGCGAACAGCTCGCACTCGTCCTGCGCGGCGCCAGCCTGCGCGGCGCCACCCCCGACCACGTCCTGCTGTCGGGACCGCCCGGCCTCGGTAAGACCAGCATGGCGATGATCATCGCGGGCGAACTCGGCACCGCCCTGCGCATCACCTCGGGTCCGGCACTGGAACGCGCGGGCGACCTCGCCGCCATGCTGTCCAACCTGGTCGAGGGCGATGTCCTGTTCATCGACGAGATCCACCGGATGGCCCGCCCGGCCGAGGAAATGCTGTACCTGGCGATGGAGGATTTCCGCGTCGACGTGGTGGTCGGCAAAGGCCCCGGCGCGACCTCGATCCCCCTCGACATCGCCCCGTTCACCCTGGTCGGCGCCACCACCCGCTCGGGCGCGCTCACCGGCCCGCTGCGCGACCGCTTCGGTTTCACCGGCCACATGGATTTCTACGACCCCGCCGAACTGCTGCAGATCCTCACCCGCTCGGCCCGCATCCTCGGCGTGCAGATCGACCACGACGCCGCCGCCGAAGTCGCCGGACGCTCCCGAGGTACTCCGCGTATCGCCAACCGGCTACTGCGCCGCGTCCGCGACTACGCCGAGGTCAGGGCGGACGGCATCATCACCCACCCGATCGCGATGGCGGCGCTCGAGGTCTACGACGTCGACGCCCTTGGCCTTGACCGGCTCGACCGTGCCGTCCTCGGCGCGCTCGTGCGTGGATTCGGTGGGGGACCGGTGGGCGTATCGACCCTGGCCGTCGCCGTCGGCGAGGAGGCGGCCACCGTGGAGGAAGTCTGCGAACCGTTCCTGGTGCGTGCCGGACTCGTCGCCCGCACACCCCGCGGTCGGGTCGCGACGGCGGGCGCCTGGGAGCATCTGGGCCTGGTACCACCGCCCGATCTGGTGATCGGCGCCATCGAAGTGCGTGGGCGCGAACCGCAGCCGAGCGTCGATCGCTTCGACTGAGATACCTCGGCTCCAGGCGGGCACGGTACCGCGGCGTCGTCTACTGTCGATTCGGTGGCAGTCCTAGAGGTGGTGCAACGATTCCCCGAGCCGTTGCGTTCCCTGCTCTTGAAGCATCGGGAACTCCTGAAATTCGCCGTGGTCGGTGCGGTCACCTGGTTCATCGATACCGGGGTCGTGTACGCGGTAAAACTGACCGTGCTCGGCGACAAGCCGCTCACCGCGCGCCTGCTCGGTGCGCTGATCGCGACGATCGCCTCCTACATCCTCAACCGCGAGTGGTCGTTCAACGCCCGTGGCGGCAGGCAGCGCAGTCACGAAGCGGCCCTGTTCTTCGCGGTCAGTGCCTTGGGCATCGTGGTCACGATGATCCCGCAGGCACTGTCGCTCTACGCGCTCGATCTGCGTGTGCCGCACGTGGATCCGACCGTGCAGATGGTCGCCAACTTCATCTCGGGACAGATCCTCGGCGTCCTGCTGGCCATGGCGTTCCGCTTCTGGGCCTTCCGCCGCTACGTCTTCCCCGACGACCTGCGCGAAGCCGAACTCCACAGCATCCAGGGATAGGGAGATGGGCGGCACCACCGCGGCGTAGCCGCCCATCGAGGCTTCCAGGCCGAGAACCCGCGGCACCAGCCGCCACAATCACAGTCGGCGTTCGGGGTGTTCCAGGGCGGTGATCACCAGGTCGATGAAGGCATCTACTTCTTCGCGGGCGTAGCCGCGGGTGCCGAGGCGGGTGTCGGTGAAGCGGACGCCGCGCACGTCGGAGGTGGTGAGGCTGCCGGGGCCGTTGTGGGCCAGGGTCGCCGCGACCAGGTCGAGAAAGGCGTCGACCTCTTCCTCGTGATAGCCGCGCCTGCCGATGGCGGACTGGGTGAAACGCATGCGGTGCACGTCGTCGGGGGTGAGCATCTCGGCGACATCGTCGCCCGCCCGTGCCGCCGGAACGGGAGCGCCGCCCTTCTGGCGATGTTCGAGCTCGGTGCGCACCCGGTCGAGGAAGTCGTCGACCTGGTCGGCCTGATACCCGCGACCGCCGAAACGCGGTGCGCCGAAGTGCACGTGGCGGATGTCGTCGGCGGTGAGCGCGCCCTGCCCGTCGAGGGTGGCCGACACCCGTTCCAGAAAGGCGTCCACCTCGTCTGCGTGGTAGCCGCGATGCCCCAGCGTCGGCATGGCGAAGTGGGTGCGGCTCACATCGTCGGGCGTCACAGCGGTCATTGTTTCAGGATTGCCCTTCTATCCCACGGCTTTTCGCTATCGGGCAGCGGCGCGCACGCCATCGATGAACAGCCGCCGCACGGCGTGACTGTACACCGACATCGATGCCGGATCAGGCGTTCGCATGCCCGCGACGAGCCCGGCGACGATCATGCCCAGTGCCGCCTTGGCGGTACTGGCGGTGTCGATATCGGCGCGAAGGTAACCGACACGGATGCCGTGCTCGAGGTAGCGCGTCATGAGGATCTCGGTGGCGTCGATCAGGCCGTACACCCGTTCGGTGAGTTCGTCGTCGATGCCGGTGGCGTGGAACAGCAGCAGGTGCGCCGTGCGTGGATCGTCGAGCAGGACGCGGTTGAGGGAATCGCCGATCCGGGCGATCAGCGCGGCGTATTCGGTGATGGTTGCCGCGCTCTCGGGCTCGATGTCATCGTCGAGCGCGCCGAAGATGCGCCCGCTCACCTCGTCGATGACATGGTCGATGATGTCGCGCTTGTTCGCGAAATAACGGTAGAAGGTGCCGTGCCCGATGCCGAGGCGCGTGGCGATATCGGCGATCCCGGTGGCGTGGTAGCCCTTCTCTGCGAAGCAGTCGAACGCGGTATCGACTATCTCCCTGCGCAATTCGGCTTTGCGCTGGTGGATTCGCGAGGGTGGCTTCGTCACATTGACGATGTTACTGTCGATGTCACCGGAATGACGCGTCATTCTGGTGATTCGGCATTCTCCTAGCTCGAGGTGGAGGTTCGACGTGGTACCTCAGTTCGACGCGGTCGTGGTCGGAGCGGGTTTCGGTGGCATCGGTGCAGGCATCGAACTCGACCGGCTCGGGTTGCGCGATTTCGTCATCCTGGAACGGGAGGACGACCTGGGCGGCACCTGGCATGTGAACAGGTATCCGGGTCTGGCGGTCGACATCGCGTCGGTGACCTACTCCTATTCCTTCGAGCCGAACCCGCGCTGGACCCGGCTGTTCGCACCCGGCGCCGAGTTGAAGAAATACGCCGAGCACGTGGCAGGCAAATACGATCTGCGCAGGCGGATGCGGTTCGGTACCGTCGTCGACGGTGCGCGCTGGGACGCGGAGAACCAGCAGTGGGTGGTCTCGATCGCCGGCGGTGAGACGCTCACCGCGCGCTATCTGCTCGCGGCGACGGGGTTCCTGTCCCAGCCCTACACTCCGCCGTTCCCCGGCATCGAGTCCTTCGCCGGCAAGATCATCCACACCACCGACTGGGACGCCGATTACGATCTGACCGGCCGCAAGGCCGCCATCATCGGCACCGGCGCCACCGCGGTGCAGTTGGTGCCCGAGGTCGCGAAGAAGGTCGACGCGCTGACCGTGTTCCAGCGGACCCCGATCTGGGTGGTGCCCAAGGTCGACGCCCCGATTCCGGGGGTCGTGCGGGAACTGTTCGACAGAGTCCCGCTCACGCAGAAGGCGGCACGGCTGGTCAATACCGGCATGCTCGAGGCGCTGATGGTCGTCGGCGTGCTGCATTACAAGCAGGCCAAACCGTTGAACCGGGCGGCCGCCGCGCTGGCCAAGGCGCACCTGTTCGCGCAGGTGCGTGATCCGGAGACCAGGCACAAGCTCACCCCGCACTACGACTTCGGCTGCAAGCGCCCGACGTTTTCCAATCAGTACTTCAAGACGTTCAACCAACCGCACGTACGGCTGGAAACGAATTCGATCGACCATGTGGAACCCGACGGCATCGTCACCGCCGACGGCCGCAAGACCGAGATCGACACCCTGCTGCTCGCCACCGGCTTCAATCTCTGGGACGTGAACTTCCCGGCCATCGAGATCGTCGGCCGCGAGGGCGTGAACCTCGGAAAGTTCTGGCGCGACAACCGTTTTCAGGCCTACGAGGGCATCACCGTGCCCAAGTTCCCGAACTTCCTCAGCCTCAACAGCCCCTACTCCTACAGCGGGCTGTCGTACTTCACCACCATCGAAGCCCAGATGAAGCACATGGGCCGGTTGTTCACCGAACTGTTCCGCCGCGGCGAGCAGACCTTCGAGGTCACCGAGGAGGCCAACGCGGAGTTCCTCGACCGGATGACCGGCAAGCTGGGTTCCTCGGTGTTCTACGGCGGCGACTGCGCCACCGCGCGCAGCTACTACTTCAACCAGCACGGTGAAGCGGCGTTGCTGCGACCGACCAGCACCGCCGCCGCGCACCGCGAGGCTGTCACCTTCCCGCTCGACGATTACCTCTACGGCCCCGTCGCCTGAGTGCCCTCGGCCCCGGTTCGCGCACCGCGGACCGGGGTCGTTTCACGCGCGCGTCGGTGTCCGGTGTGTCGCCGCGGCGCGGAACTGGCAGACTGTCAGGCGTACTTGCACGTCCACCACTGACTAGGGACTGACTTCGACGATGGACTTCCTGTTTCCGCTGCTGATCCTGGCCCTGCTCGTGCCGATGTTCTTCGGTATCCGCAAACAGAAGCGGGAGGCCGAGAAGGTCTCGACGATGCAGGAGGCCTTGAAGGTCGGTGACGCTGTCGTCACCACCTCGGGTCTGTACGGCACCGTCGTCGACCTCGACGAGAACACCGTCGACCTGGAGATCGCCGAGGATGTGGTCACCACGTGGCTGCGTCAGGCGATCCGTGAGGTGCGTGCCGACGAGCCGACGGCCGAACAGACCCCCGAGGTCACCGAAGCCCCCGCCGAGGAAGCCGTGGAACAGACCGAGACCCGGCTGACCAAGGACTGACCAGTCTCTTTTCCCGCCCGGGCGCGCACTGCGTTTCCGGGCCGGGCACCGTTGTGCCCACCGATCCAGCCTCGACTTCCGCCTAGGAGATGACCTGCTGTGCCACCTTCCCAAGGATCGGCGCATCCGTTCCGGCTGCTCGGCGTCTACGCCGCGCTGCTGGCCGTGATCTACGCGCTGGTGTTTTTCACCGGTGACCATTCCCCGTCGGCCAAGCTCGGCATCGACCTGCAGGGTGGTACCCGCGTCACGTTGACCGCGCGTACCCCCGACGGCAACAAGCCGAGCCAGGAGAGCCTGAAGAAGGCGCAGGAGATCATCGAGAACCGTGTCAACGGTCTCGGCGTCTCCGGCTCCGAGGTGGTCATCGACGGTGACAACCTGGTCATCACGGTGCCCGGCGAGGACAGCCAGCAGGCACGCGCGCTGGCCACCACCGCCAAGCTCTACATCCGCCCGGTGCTGTTGGCGACCGAGCCGCAGGCAGGCGGGGCGGCTCCGCCCGCGACCGGCACCGCACCACCAGGTGGCACCGCACCCCCGGCGGCGACGGACACTCCGGCGCCCGCGCCCGGTGAGTCGACCGCGCCCACCGGCGAGGCACCGACCACCCCCGCACCGCAGTCGCGGGTGTTCCCCGCACAGGCACCGCCGACGCCGACGCCACCGCCCGGTGGTCTCACCCACCAGCAGCAGCAGGCCAAGGAGATCGCCGACGCCAAGGCGCTGCGCCAGGGCACCGATCAGCAGGTTCAGCAGGTCGCCCTGGCGGCCATGGACTGCACCAAGCCCGACCCGCTGGCCGGTAACGACGACCCGACCCTGCCGCTGGTCACCTGCTCGCAGGACGGCACCGAGGTGTTCCTGCTCGGCCCGAGCCGCATCGACGGCCAGGAGATCGCCGACGCGACCTCCGCCCTGAACTCGGCGCAGGCCCGGCACGAGGTGAACCTCGAGTTCAAGTCCGCCGGCGCCGACGCCTGGCAGGCGCTGACCGGTGAGTACGTCAACAAGCGGGTCGCCTTCGTGCTCGACTCGAAGGTCGTCAGCGCCCCGGTGGTGCAGCAGGGCCCGCAGTTGGGTGGTCGCACCTCGATCTCGGGTAGCTTCACCGCCGACAGCGCGTCCGAGCTGGCCAACACCCTGAAGTACGGTTCGCTACCGCTGTCGTTCCAGACCTCGGAAGCGGAGACGGTCTCGGCGACGCTCGGCCTGTCCTCGCTGAAGGCGGGTCTGCTCGCCGGTGCCATCGGCCTGATCGCGGTGCTGCTCTACTGCCTGCTCGTGTACCGGATGCTCGGCCTGCTGGCCGGGTTCTCGCTGATCGCGGCCGGTGTCGCCGTCTACGGCATCATCGTGCTGCTCGGCCGGTGGATCGGCTTCACCCTCGACCTCGCCGGTATCGCCGGTCTGATCATCGGTATCGGTCTGACGGCGGACTCGTTCGTGGTGTTCTTCGAACGCATCAAGGACGAGATGCGCGAAGGCCGCAGCTTCCGCTCGGCCGTGCCGCGCGGTTGGGCACGAGCCCAGCGAACCAACCTGTCCGGTAAGACGGTCAGCTTGATCGCGTCGGTCGTGCTGTATCTGCTCGCCGCCGGTCAGGTGAAGGGCTTCGCCTTCACCCTCGGTGTCACCACCGTGCTCGACGTGATCGTGCTCTATCTGGTCACCGCACCGCTGCTGATGCTCGCTGCCCGCTCGCCGTTCTGGGCAAAGCCGTCGGTGAACGGTCTCGGCTCGGTTCAGCAGATCGCCAGGGAACGCGGCCAGGCCAGGTCGAAGGAGATGTCACGATGAGCAACGACAACCCCACCGAGGAATCGGTGAACCTGGACAAGTACGAGCCCGCACAGGGCCCGAAGCACGGGTTCTTCGAACGGCTCTACACCGGCACCGGCGGCTTCCCGATTGTCAGCAGGCGCAGGTTCTTCTACACGATGTCGGCGGTGCTGCTGCTGATCTCGCTGCTCAGCATCGCGGTGCGTGGCTTCACCCTCGGTATCGATTTCGAGGGCGGCTCGCGCATCCAGATCCCCGCGGCCGACAACGTCAGCACCCAACAGGTGGAAGACGTCTATGCCCAGACACTCGGCCACGGGCCGGTATCGGTGCAGAAGGTCGGCTCCGGGGCCTCGGCCACCATCCAGGTGCGCTCGGAAACCCTCGACCTGACCCAGACCGAGCAGGTCCAGTCGGCGCTGTTCGATCGGTTCCAGCCCAAGGATTCCGCGGGTGAGGTGAGCCGCAACGCCATCAGCATCGCCGAGATCAGCGAGACCTGGGGCGGGCAGATCACCCAGAAGGCGCTGATCGCGCTGGCGGTGTTCGTGCTGTTGACGATGATCTACATCGCCATCCGCTTCGAACGAGACATGTCGATCGCGGCGATCGTGTCGCTGTTCTTCAACCTGTTCGTGACGGCGGGTATCTACTCGCTGGTCGGGTTCGAGGTGACACCGGCCGCGGTGATCGGTCTGCTCACGATTCTGGGCTACGTGCTCTACGACAACGTGGTGGTCTTCGACAAGGTCGAGGAGAACACCCGGGGTGTGCTGCACCTGAACAAACGCACCTATGCCGAACAGGCCAACCTGGCTGCCAACCAGACGCTGATGCGCTCGATCAGCACCACCGTCATCGGCATCCTGCCGATCATCGGCATGCTGGTGATCGCGGTCTGGCTGCTCGGTGTCGGCACGCTCAAGGACCTCGCGCTGGTGCAGCTGGTCGGCATGATCGTCGGCGCCTACTCCTCGATCTTCCTCGCCGTGCCGGTGCTGGTCTCGATCAAGGAACGCTGGGGTCCGGTGGCCGCGCACACCAAGAAGGTCCTGGACAAGCGTGCCGGGGTCGGCGCGGGCGTCCGGGTTCCGGTGGGTGCATCGGCGGCCCGTGGTCCGCGACCGACCGACAGCGGTGCGCCGCGGCCGGGTACGCGTCCGAGCGGGAAGCGTCAGAAGAGAAGGCACTGACGACCGACAAGCAGGGGGTCTCATCATGCGACGCAGCACGATTCGACTGATCACCGTGCTCGCCACGGCGGCCGTGACCACCTCCGTGGTGGCCGGCTGCTCGGCGAAGAACCAGGTGCCCTCCATCGGGTACGCGGTCGACGCCGCGGTCGCCAGCTACAACGGCGCGAGCACGCTCGGTGCCAGTAGCGGTGCCACCGCGGTGTTCGGCCGCGTACTGACCGGGTTCTTCTACACCGGACCCGATGGTCAGCAGGTGGCCGACACCGACTTCGGCACGGCCAAGGAAGTACCGGGCGAGACCCAGACGGTGCAGTACCGGCTCAACCCGGACGGGGTGTACTCCGACGGGGTGAAGACCTCCTGCGACGATCTGGTGCTGGCGTGGTCGGCCCGCTCGGGCCAGTTCACCCGCCCCGGCGATCGCGGGCCCGTCTCGTTGTTCGACGCGGCGAGCACCGCAGGTTACGACGAGATCGAACGGATCGACTGCCAGCCGGGATCCAAGGACGCCACCGTGGTGTTCCGGCCGGGCAAGCACTACCTGCCGTGGCGGACGCTGTTCACCGCGGCCGAGGTGATGCCCGCGCACGTGGTGGCGCAGGCGGTCGGGGTGCCGAATGTGGTGAACGCCCTGCAGACCGGCGACGGTGCGGTGATCGGCCGGATCGCCGATTTCTGGAACAGCGGCTGGACCGTCGAGGCGGGGGCGCTCGATCTCACGAAGTTCCCGTCGTCGGGGCCGTATCGGATCGAATCCTTCAGTGCCAAGGACGGTTTGGTGCTGGTCGCCAATGAGAAGTGGTGGGGTGATGCGCCCGAGACCAAGCGGATCGTGGTGTGGCCGAAGGGCACCGACTTCGCCGCCAAGGCGAAGGAGAACGCGCTCGGGGTCGTCGATCTCGGGGCCGGGTCGGTCGCGGATCTGAAGCTCGACGGTTTCGACGAGCAGACGGTCGCGAGTCGCGGCGCCGAACAGCTCGTGCTCGCCACCGGCGGGGTGTTCTCGCGGGTGGAGGTGCGCCGGGCGTTCGCGCAGTGTGTGCCGCGGCAGGCGCTGTTCGACACCCTCGGTAAGGCGGGGGAGCCGCCGAAGCGCGGGCTCGGTGCGGGTGTTCTCAATGCCCGTGTGGTGCAGCAGGATTCGCTGTACTACCCGGCGGTGATCGGGGGCGCCGATCGGTATCGCGGCGCCGACATCCCCGCAGCCACCGCGACCTTGGCCTCCGTCGGCACGGCGCAGCCGACGGTGCGGATCGGTTATCAGGGGCCGGACGCGCGTCGCGCGCAGACCGTGGCGATGATCGCCGAGTCCTGCCGCGGGGCGGGAATCACCGTGGTCGACGCGGGTGCGCCCGAATTCACGCCATTGCGGCTTCCTGAGGGTGCGGTCGACGCGGTGCTCGGCGGAACCGGTGCGGTGCAGGGGCCCGCGGGGTCGAGCGCGGGTGTGGTCGCGTTCGCCGCGTTGCGGGCAGGTAGCGGTCTCGATTTCGGTGGCTTTGCTAACGGTCGCTACGATGCGATCACCGATCAGCTTGCGGGCGAGACCAACTCGACCGCGACGCTGAACCTGCTGACCGAGGCCGAGAACCTGCTGTGGGCACAGCTACCGAGCATTCCGCTGTTCGCGACGCCGCGCACCATCGCCTTCGGCAACGGCATGCAGAACGGGATCGCCGGGCCGACACAGGCCGGTACCGGGTGGAACATGGATCGCTGGGTGTTGCAGCGATGAGAAGTGTAGACGTGAGAGGCGAGGGTTGATGAGCAAGCACGCGGTGGCCGAGTCCGACGATCAGGCCAGTGAGCGGACCGCCGAGGCGGCCGAGGCGGTCACCCGGCTGACCCGCTGGCACGACGACTTCCCCACGCCGGGTGTGCGTTTCGCCGATCTCACCCCGGTCTTCGCCGACGCCGCCGGCTTCCGCGCGGTCATCGACTGCTTCGCCGCCATCGCCCCCGACGTCGACCTCGTGGCCGGTGTCGACGCGCGTGGCTTCCTGCTCGGCGCGGGTGTGGCGGCGACCCTCGGCACCGGTGTGCTCGCTATCCGCAAGGGCGGCAAGCTCCCGCCGCCGGTTGTCTCGCGCGAGTACGAGCTCGAATACGGTTGCGCCGCACTGGAAATCCCCGCCGACGGTGTCGCCCTCGAGGGCAAGCGGATCCTGCTGCTCGACGACGTCCTCGCCACCGGCGGCACCCTCGCCGCCGCGGCCGCCCTGTTCAAGGAGATCGGTGCCGAGGTGGTCGCCGCCGCCGTGGTGATGGAACTCGAGTTCCTGAAGGGGCGCGAGCACCAGGGCGATTACCCGGTGACCTCGATCGTCAAGATCTGACCCATCCTCAGCGTGCCGCGCGCAGCATCAGCCAGATCGGCGGGCCGCCCGGGATTTGGAGTTCGGCCGTCACCGTGAAGCCGAAGCGTTCGTAGTACGGAACGTTGGCCGGGTTGCTGGATTCGAGATAGGCGAGTCCGCCTTCGGCGTCGACGCGCTCGAGCCGGGAGCGCAGCAGGGCGTGTCCGAAGCCACCGCCTCTGGCATCCGGGGCAGTGCCGATCATGCCCAGGTACCAGTGTGGTTCGGCGGGGTGGTTCTTCTTCACCAGGTCACCGACCTGTTTGCCCGCCAGTGTGCGGCGGCCGAAGGCGCGCCAGAGGCCGGGCATCGTGCGAAGTTCGGTGATCGTCGACGTCTGAGCCCGGCGCGGCGGGGTCCACAGGGCCGCGCCGCCCACCGTGCCGTCCGGGCGCAGCGCCAGTTCGGACGCACCGCTGGGGATGAAGATGTGGCGCGCCATGGTGGCGAAGAATCGGGGCAGACCGACCGCTCGCCGGTGCGGATCCGGCAGGATCCAGCTCATTACCGGGTCGTTTTGGAAGGCCTCGGCCAGCGTCCGCGCCGCCGCATCGATGTCGCTCTGACCGGCTGTCCGCACCACAATCGTCTCCGACATCGCACTCCTCGGCTAGTGGGCTGTGCCTGTGCGCTCGCCCTGAATCCAGCCTAGCTGCGCCATGAGCGGGCTCACAGGTCTAGGAAAGGGGTGGCGCGCCGGGGTGCGGGGGTGTTATCAATGAGGGGTCTTGTTCCCGGCGATCGGAGTCACGCGTTGATTTCTTGAGGTAGCGCTCTCGGACGGTCCGCATGCTGCGCACCGTGTATCCGTCGCACCTCCAGGGATCCGCATGACCTCTCTTTCTTTTTCCGATCTCACCTTTCACTGGCCGGATGGCACCGCTGTCTTCGACGGGCTCGATGCTGTCGTCGGACCCGGGCAGATCGGCCTTGTCGGCAGCAACGGCGCCGGAAAATCCACGTTGCTGCGTCTGGTGGCCGGTGAACTGAAGCCGGTGCGTGGGTCGGTCTCCGTGCCGGGCAGCCTCGGGTACCTGCGTCAGGACCTGGGCATGCGCACCGGTCAGCGGGTCGACGCCCTGCTCGGCATCGCCGAGGTGCGCGAGGCACTGCACCGCATCGACAGCGGTATCGGCGAGCCCGTGGACTTCGACACCGTCGGCATGTCCTGGCAGGTCGAGGACGAGGCCGTCGCACTGCTCGGCAAGCTCGGGCTCGACTACGTCGCCACGTCGGTCGAGGACCTGGACCGCACCCTGGACACCCTGTCCGGCGGCGAAACCGTGCTGCTCGGCCTGGTCGCCGAACTCTTGCGCGAACCCGATGTGCTGCTGCTCGACGAACCGACCAACAACCTCGACGCGGTCGCCCGCGGGCGGCTCTACGCGGTGATCCGGCAGTTCGCCGGCACCGTGATCGTGGTCAGCCACGATCGCGAACTGCTCGACCGGATGGACGGCATCGCCGAACTGCGTGCGGGTGAAATCCGTTCCTTCGGAGGTGGTTTCAGCGACTACGAGCGGATCATCGAGGCCGAGCAAGAGGCGGCGCGCGCTGCCGTGCGTGACGCGCGCAGCGATGTGCGCAAGCAGGCGCGCGAACTCGTCGACGCGCGAACGAAACTGGACCGGCGGGCCCGCTTCGCGCAGAAGATGCAGGACAACAAGCGGGTGCCGAAAATCATTGCGGGACTGCGTAAGAACGCTGCCGAGGTGTCGGCGGGGAAACTGCGCAACTCCCACATCGACAAACTCGACTCCGCCCGCGAAACCCTCGACCACGCCGAGGACTTGGTGCGTGCCGACCGGGAGATCCGCGTCGAACTCCCCGGTACCCGGCTGTATCCGGGGCAGGATGTGCTCGACCTACAGCAGGTCGAACTGGCCAACGGGCCGGTAGTCGAGCTGCGCGTGAGCGGACCCGAGCGGATCGCGTTGACCGGGCGCAACGGGGCGGGCAAAACCACTCTGCTGCACCGGATCGTCGCCGAGGAGCCGAAGGTGGCGTGGCGGTTGCTGCCGCAGCGCCTCGACGTCTTCGACGAAACGCGAACGGTTTTCGAGAACGTCGCCGCGGCCGCACCGCACGCGACACCGGAACAGATCCGCGGTCAGCTCGCTCGGTTCCTGTTCCGCGGTGCCGACGCAGACATCGCCGCCGCCGCGCTCTCGGGCGGCGAGCGATTGCGCGCGGCCCTGGCGACCCTGCTGCTCGCCGAGCCTGCCCCCAAACTGCTGATGCTCGACGAACCGACCAACAACCTCGACCTACCCAGCCTCGCCCACCTCACCCAGGCACTGGCGAGTTTCGAGGGTGCGCTGATCGTGGTCAGCCACGACGAGCGCTTCCTCGACGACATCGGGGTCACCCGCAGGCTCGAGCTCACCCCCGGGGGGCTCGTCGAGTAGCGCCCGGCGATCAGTCCAGCAGGTCGGCGGCGTGGTTGACCTCGAGCGCCTTACGCAGCCACTTCTGCAACTGCTCGAAGTCGCCGCATTCCAGGATGCGATCGCGCACGTCGGCGGGCACCGCGATCCCGCGCGCGTCGAGCACGGTCAGAACCGACTTCGCCTCTCCACGTGCCTCTCCACGTGCTTCCCCTTCGGCGAAGTACGTGCGAGCGAAGTCGCTGCGGTATTCATACCCTTGAAGCCCGGCGGCCATCAGCGTCTCCCACTCGGTTCGTGCTGCGACGGGCAGCGTCGACAGGATGAAGTCATAGTACAGCGCAGCACGGTCGCCACCCAGGGTGCTGAGGGCAGAGAGCAGCGCCAGCCAGATCGACCGGTGCTCGGGATGTTCGGAATGTGCCAACGCGGAAAGCACTGCCAGCTCGGGTAGCGCTGTGGCGGTTTGGAGGTCGGTCACGACCGGGATGCCGGCGGGGTCGAGGACGATCGGGCACAGTCCGACAGAGGGATTGCCATAGCCGATATCGATCGGCTTTGCTGCCCAGCGGGCCGTCCGCGCATCGGGGCACAGCACGAGTAGCAATGTCCGGCAGCGGAGCTTTGCTCGCAGTGACGCTACATAGACCGGCCACGACCAGCGTTTGTCCGGGTCCGGTCTGCGCTGTACTTCCACGACGACCGCCAAGACTCGTCGGCCATCGTGGTGAAAGGCGACAACGGTGTCCGCGTGATACTCGGTCGGTGCCAGGACGGTGGCGTCGCCGGGGACAGTGGTGATCGTCTCGTACTCGGGTAGCTCACAACCCAGTCCGGTGAGGAGGGGCGCGACCAGGGCGGGCTGGTGCTGGAAGAGATCGATCACCACTTCGTGGGGAGCCGACGGCATGTGCCAGAAGGTAGCTGACGAGGAGGGTGTGTGGCGAATCTGGGGGTGCCCCTTGACGATCGCCGTTTTGGTTGAATAGACTAAAACAGCGAGAACGTGAGAGGGAGTGGTTCGGATGGGGTACGGGAACTGGGACGACACCGCCTACCGGGCGGGGAAGACATATCGCGCGCGGCAAGGAGTGGATGATTTCGGATACACCGCCCAGATGCGGGCGAAGCCGTACGACACCTGGTGCGCGCATCCGCTGCTCGATCCGTTCGGAGTCGGCAAGCGCGAGTGCCGGGACTCGACCGAACACGGGAACTCGCTGCCGGTGGCCGTGCTCTTCGATGTGACCGGGTCGATGGGGCGGGTGCCGCGCATCATGCAGGACAAGCTCGGGAAACTGCACGGGCTGCTGAAGAACAAGGGGTACGCGCAGGATCCGCAGGTCCTGTTCGGCGCGATCGGCGACGCCGATACCGATCGGGTGCCGTTGCAGGTCGGGCAGTTCGAATCCGACAACCGGATGGACGAACAGCTGCGGGCCATCCTGCTCGAAGGCGGCGGTGGCGGGCAGAAGTCCGAAAGCTATGAACTGGCCGCCTATTTCATCGCCGAGCACGTCGCGACGGACGCCTGGGACAAGCGCGGTAGGAAGGGCTATCTGTTCCTGATCGGCGACGAGCTGAACAAGCCTCGCCTGGCCGCGCGGCACATCCGGGCGGTGGTCGGTGACCATGTGCGCCGCGATGTGTCCGTCGAGTCGATCTATCGCGAACTCGAGCAGCGCTGGCACGTGTACTACATCCTGCCGAATCAGTCGTCGTACTACCGGGATCCGGAGATCGCCGAACACTGGCGGGCGTTGCTCGGGCAGAATTTCCTGAAGCTCGACGATCCCGGCGCGGTCTGCGAATTGATCGCGCTGACCATCGGATTGGGCGAGGACCGGGTCGATCTCGATACCGGGCTGGCCGATCTGCGCGACGTCGGGTCGGGTGCGGAGGCCGACGCGGTCGGCCGGGCGCTCGGGTCGAAGCCAGGGCGGACCATGCGCGCGCTACCACCGGGGCATTGAGCTCGAAGAGGAAGGAACGCTGCGATGTTCGGTGCTGATCACCTCGTCGTCGTCGACCTGGGCTTCGGTGATGCGGGTAAGGGTGCGACGGTCGACTGGTTGTGCTCACCCGAGGCGGATCTCGGGGTGGCGGCCGTCGTGCGGTTCAACGGCGGTGCGCAGGCCGCGCACAACGTCGTGGCCGATGGTCGCCACCACACCTTCGCGCAGTTCGGATCGGGGACCTTCGCCGGGGTGTCGACCCTGTTGTCGCGGCACATGCTGGTCGAGCCGATCGCGCTCGCCGCCGAATCCGAACAGTTGGCCGCGCTCGGCGTTCGCGACCCGCTCGGCCTGCTCGCCGTCGACGGGGGTGCCCTGCTGACCACGCCGATCCACATCGCGGCGAACCGTGCGCGCGAGGACGCGAGGGGTGCCTCGCGGCACGGTTCCTGTGGCCGTGGCATCGGCGAAACAGCCTGGTACGCACTGGAACACGACGCGCCGACCGTTGCCGACTGCCGGGCGCCGACCGTACTGCGCGCCAAACTGGATCGGCTTGCCGCGCACTACGGCAGCCTCGTCGGGCCGAGCACGCACGGCTACGAATCGATCGACGCCCTGGTGGCGATGTACCGCGATTTCGCGCGAGCCGTCCGCATCACGGGCGCGGATGAACTCGCCAGGGCCGCGCACGGCGGGCGATTGGTGTTCGAGGGTGCGCAGGGGGTGCTGCTCGACGAGTGGCGTGGCCTGCACCCGCACACCACCTGGTCGACGGTCGAGCCACGCAACGCGCGCGCCATGATTCGCGAAATCGGCGGAACCGCAGTAGTTCTCGGCGTCACCCGCACCTATATGACCCGGCACGGCGCGGGTCCGCTGCCGACCGAAGCGGCACTCGGAATTCCCGAACCGCACAACGGCACGGGGCAGTACCAGGGTGCGTTCCGGCAGGGACACCTCGACCCGATCCTGTTGCGCTACGCCGTCGATGTGTGCGGTGGGATCGACGGGTTGGTCGTCAACCACCTCGACGTGCCCGGAACGCTCTGTGCCGCACAGGCATACGACACACCTGCGGGCAGGCTGACCGAGCTCGCCCCCGGCCGGTGGCGTGATCTCGATCACCAGCAGCGGCTCACCGGCCAATTGCTGGACGCGACACCGATTCTCGCGCCGATCGACGACGACCCGGCAGCGTGGCTGGCCGAGCGGTTGCGGGTACCTGTGGTGCTGACCGCCCACGGCCCGGATCGGCGCGACCGCGCTGTCGCGGCTCCGCGCGCCGACCGGAGGGGGCGGCCCGGTTCTGTCGGTGGGCAGGGAAGAATCGGGGCATCCGTACTGTGAACCGCGGTATCGGCCGGTGACAACGCAATGCGCCCGGAGCAGGGCCGCTCGAGGCAGGATGGGGTGACGTGGAGCAATCCGTTGTGTCGATCGACGTCGTGACATTGCGGTGCTGGGACGCCGATAGCGGCGTTCGCCTCGGCATCGCCCCCCGCGAGTTCGAGCCGTTCACCGGCGAACTCGCGCTACCCGGCGTGCTGCTCGGCCGCGGCGAACGCCTCGTCGACGCCGCCCGACGCGCCGTACACACCAAACTCGGTGTGCCGACCGAGGCGATCGGTGCCGTCGGCCAGCTCGTCACGTTCGACGAGCCCCATCGCGACCCGCGCGGCCCGACGCTGGCCATCGCCATGTGGGCGGTGGTCGCCGAACACGATGGGCCTGCCGAGTGGGTGGGTTTCGACAAGGTCCCGCCGCTGGCGTTCGACCACAATCGCATCGTCGACACCAGCCGTAGCCTGCTGGCCGGACTCCTCTGGAAGGACGCGACGCTCACCCGAGCGCTGGCGGGCACCGAGTTTCCCGCTACCCGCGCGGTCGATCTCAGTACCTCCCTCCACGGCGCTCGTCCCGACGCGGCCAACCTCAACCGCACGCTCGCCGCGATTCCGGGGCTGGGCCGGACCGGTGAACGTCGCCGGGTGAAGGCCACCGGGCGGCCTGCCGTGGTGTGGGCGTTCGACGTCGACGAGGGCAGCTCCGCGCGCTGAGCCGCGTCGGCGACAGCGTGGCCGCGTTTCGCTCGGCGAGTCGAGCGCACCGCGGTGGCGCGGGCCATCGCCGCGAATGGCGGCTCGAATCCGTGACGATATCGGTGTTCGCCTGTGCCGCTGAGCCTTTCACCTTCCGCGCTCAGTCACCGAAGGCTGTGGTGTCGAGATCGTAGAGGGCGTAGGCGCGGCGGAGTACGGGGTAGGAAACATTGCGGACAGGGACGTTTCCGGTGGTGTGGCCGTATTCGGTGCCGGAGTGGGCGTGGCCGTGCAGGGCCAGGGTGGCGGCGGCCGTGTCGATGGCCTCGCCAAGGGCTTCGCAGCCCAGGCCGGGGTAGATCGACGGGGCCTCGCCGGTGAGAGTTTCGGTGGTGGGGGAGAAGTGGGTGAGAGCGATGCGGGTGGGGGTGTGCAGAGCTGTGAGGGCGTGGTGGAGGCGGTGCGCATCGACGGTGCCGCGGCGCATGAGGGCGCGGTGTTCGTCGGTGCCGTTCTCCGGGTCGCCGGGGTGAGTGGGGAAGCCGCCGGACCCGCCCATGACGCCGGCGATGCCGATGCGGTGGCCGCGAATGGTGCGGATCGTCGAATCACCTTCCAGCACTTGGACTCCGATGTCGGTGAGCATGCCGGTGATGAGATCGGTGCAGCCGCCGTCGTGGTCGTGATTGCCGAGAACCGCGATGACCGGCACGGCGATGTCGACGAGTTCGGCGCAGAGGAGTTCGGCCTCGTACTCGGTGCCGCCGTCGGTGAGATCACCTGCTAGCAGCAGCATTTCGGCGTGTGTGCCCAGACGGAGGAAGTCGGACCGGAACTTGCCTGCGACGGCCGGACGCATATGCAGGTCGGCGGTGGCGGCAATGCGGACGGGCGCTGGGTTCCCCACCTGCCAAGAGGGCCACAACGGCCACCCTGTTGTCAACGGAATTCGCGGACAACGGTGGTGGCCGGCTCGTGGAATCCACCGACGAAGCGCAGACCCCGGCGCGAGGCCGGACGAAAGGATGCGGTTCGTTGGTTGTTCAGCGGGGCGTACAGGCGATGCGTACCCGGTGAAACGTCGATGAATACCGTGGTGGCGGGCTCGCCGAAGCGCACGCGGTCCCTCATCGTGAGGGTATGCGCGAGATGTCGGCCCCGGCGAAAGTGCTTGTTGCGCTGGTCACCGCGTTGGTGACGATTCCGCTGGTCGGGTCTGCCGCGGGGTCGGTGGCGGCGTTCGACGATGTGGGGGCGACGGTCGATGCGGCTGCCGCGTTCGGAGCGCCGCGACGCGGGGTCGGCGCGGTGGTGAACAAGGTCGTGGTCATCGGGATCGACGGGTTGATGTTCGACAAGGCCGACTCCGCGCAGGCACCACGGTTGCGCCACCTCGCCGCGCAGGGGCTGCTGTCGCAAGGCAACATCGCGGGGCACATCACGATTTCCGGGCCGTCGTGGGCGAGCGCGCTGACCGGGGTGTGGGACACCGAGCACGGGATCACCGACAACGAATTCGACGCGAGTCCGTTCCTGGCGCACCCGACTGTGTTCACCCGGATCGAACGGGCCGACCCCGCCCGGCACACCGTGTCCATCGGCACCTGGCACCAGATCGCGACGATCGCCGCCACCGGTGACCGGCGCGCCGACCTCGCCCTCACCACCGCCCCGGTCGCCGACGACCCCGACGAGTCGGCCACCGACGCCGCGACCGCGACCGAAGTGGTGTCCTCGATCGAGCGTGCCGGCCCCGACCTGGTGTTCACTCACCTCGACCAGGTCGACCTCGCAGGCCACCAGCACGGCGGAGCGTCGCGCGCCTACCTTGCCGCGATTCGCCGGGTGGACGCCCTGGTCGGCCAGATCGTCGCGGTAGTCGACCGGCGCGCGGAAGCCTTTCCCCGCGAACAGTGGACCGTCCTGGTCACCACCGACCACGGCCACCTCCCGACCGGCGGCCACGGTGGCCAGACCCCCGCCGAAACCGCCAACTTCGTCATCGCCCGCGGCGCCGATTTCACCCCGGGCACCACCAGTGCCTACACCCTCGTCGACATCACTCCGACGATTCTCGACCTTCTCGCCACTCCGCCAGGCCGCCTTGACGGCCGTAGCATTCGCACCTGCATTGCCCCGGCGACGAGCACTGCGGGGGTCGGGCGCGCCCGCCGGCCTGAAACGCCTCGACGTCTTCATATAGGCCGTTCAACCAGCTAGCTGATGCCCGGATTTGCAGGAAATCGAGGAGTAGCCGTGAGTGCGCCTCGGCTGCTCCAGGGGGAAATCCGCACAGTGAATTGCCCCTGACTTATCTCACTAGTTGGGATCGTGAAAGGTTGGTGGAACCGTCCGGGTATGGCGTGCGTCTGAATTGATATCGGGCAATTGACGGCGGTTATGGAGGGCGGCTCGCGATGGCCAGTCTGATGGTTCGGGTCGGGGATCGCGATTCGCTGCGTAGGTCGACTACGGTTCGAGGTGGCTTCGGTCGTGTCCGGCGGGGCTGTTCGGCAACAGGGGAGGGCTGATGAGCTGGCTGGACGAAGTGATCCTGCAACGGGGTCCGCTACCGGCGATTATGAATCCGGCGGCGGTCACGGCGCTCACCACAATGGTGGAGCAGTTGCCGCAGAAGTTGGGCGCGGCGGCGGCGCGATCGAAGCAGATCGAGGACGCGCTGGCGGGGCAGGGCTCGGACCCGGACTACGCGAAGACGGTCGATCAGTTCGGGTCGATGTCGCACCAGCAGATCTACGACGCTGTGCACGGTGGGCAGGGTGGGATGGATGTCGCTGGGCTACAGACCATACGTGGGGTGTGGCAATCGGCAACGACACACCTGTCCACCGGGGCGCAAACAGCATGGACCGAGATCGATCGACTCTTCAGCGATGGTGAATGGGCAGGGGAGAGCGGCACTGCGGCCCAGTCCGCGTCGCGACGGTTGTTGAAGACGATCGATTCCATGTCGCAGGTATTCGCAGCCGTCGACGCACGGGTCGACGGATTGGCATGCGCTGCGGAAACGATCCGCGCTGCGGTGTCGGCTCCCATGCCGGAGTGGGGAGGGTCCGATCCTGATGACCCGCTGTCCCAGATTTTGCCCGGGCTGGTGAACCCGGTCACCGCGACCGACGAACGTGTCAAGACCGATCAGGCGACGGTGGCGGTACGGGAAGCGATGACCCAGCTGTACACGCCCAACTATCCGCCTGCTGGGACCGGCGTACCCGCCTATCCCACGGTGCAGTCGATCGGCGGCGACGGCGCGACGGCGGGCACGAGCGGACAGGGCGGCACAACACTGTCACCGAACAGGGCCGCGCCGAGCGGTAACGAGGGCACCCAGGACACCACGACGCCACAACCCGCCGATGAGAACTCCACCGCCATCGGCGACAGTGCCGGCACCGGCACCGGCGACGAAACCGACACTGGCACAGACTCATCGGCGACTGGCGGCGACGAGTCGGCCGGGCAGAACGACTCGACCCAAACCTCGGCGGCAGGCCTGGGAACGAACACGGGCGGCGATTCCTCGGCCTCGCCGAACGCGACGGGCAACGCAACACCGCGCACCAGTGGAGGAATCCCGACCGGTGCGCTCGGTGGCGTAGGCGCCGGGGTTCCAGGTCTAGGTGGCGCGGCCCCAGGGCGGGGCGCCGCGATCCCTGGGCAACCCGGAGCACTGAGCACCGGGAGCGCTCCGGGCGGCGCGTCCGGGTCTGCTAGCGGCGGTCGGCTCGGTGGTGGTCCGATGGGGCCCATGATGCCCGGTGCCGGTCAGCGCAAAGGCGGACCAAATGACGAAGAACACTCTTCCCCGGAATATTTGCGACGAGTCCATGACGACTGGGTCGACGGGATAATCGGAATCTCGCCGGTGATCGGTTACGACCCCGACGCAGCGTCGAACACCGCCCCGACCTCACGCCAAGCTCCCGCGATTTCTGAGGTCCCAGTGGACGGGGGCCCGATTCCGGCACCCACACAGGTTTCACAGCCCGTCGCAGACGACACCGCGCCAGCAGTCACACCAGCGGCATCCACGCCGAATACTGCGGCCGTGCCACCACCCGCTCCCACGCACGCAGACCAAGCAGCGCCGACCGGGCCCCCGGTGTCTGCGGACCCCGCGACCCCGCCTGGGGTGTCGCCTGCCGTGGCGAATCTGCTCGCTTCCTACGGATGGAACGCCGCAGCGCCCGCCCCGACCAGTGAGTCCGGGAATTCCGTTCAGCGGCCGGGTGGGGAGCGTTCGTCGTGAACGAACAATCCTGGATGCTGTCACCGGATGCGTTCGCGTGGGTGTGGCGCAACGAGACCGGGCTCGACGAGTTCGCCCATCCCGACCCGATCCGTATCGATCTGTCACCGCAGACCGAGCACGATGCCATCCTGATGGAACAGCATTTGCGGGCGGCGTATCCGGCGAAGGCCGATCAGGGCCTGAGTGCGGCGATGGCGCTTGTTGCCGCGCCCACGGCCCGGATTCGTTGTTTCGGAACGCTTTCCGATGGAACCCAGGTCCGTACTCACGCGGCGATCGACCGGGATCACGGGGTGGTGTTGTTCCAGCGGTCCAGCAAATCGACACCGACCGGGCCGGTGCGTGTGGTCGCTACCACCGCGCGTCTGGCTCCGGTGCATGTGGCTGCCACGCTGCCACCCGCTGCGGCCGGTGAAGCGGGCAGGATGGTCGGCTACACCCCACGGGTTCGGGGCGAGCAGATGCAGCAACAATGGAACCGCGATCCCGATGGTCGACTTCCCGTCGATGAACGAATCCGGAAACTGCTGCGGCTGCCACGCAGTGCGGAAGGCCAACTGATCATTGAACGCGACGTGGACCAGCAATCGCCGAGACCGGCCCGGTATTCGAGCTGGATCGATGTCGAGGCGGGCCGGTTCGGTGCGGGTCGCTACCTCATCGATGTGCGTAATGACGAAACCGCTGTGCTCCCAGTAGATCTGCCGACGCTCGCCGCGGCTGTCGCCGAACGTGCTGGGCTCGGCCGAGTGAAGGAACGGAACCGATGACAACCGATGCCCCGAAACTCCAACTCGACTACGGCCAAGCCGAAATCGGTGCCTTCCTCGAAGGCGCGCGTAACGGCCAGTTCAATTTCAATCCCGACGCGGTCAGGCAGATGGTCGCTGTCTACGACACCCTCCTCGCCGTCCTGACGAACGTCCGGAAGGACATGAAGAACGCCGTGTATGCGAAGGGATTCGGTGGGTTCGAGTCCGCGCAAGAGCTTCAGGCGGGGTTCGGAGGGAAGGCGGCAGAAGGCATCGACGCGATCGATCAAGTCATCGTCGGAATTCTCGACTTGCAGGAGGCTCATTTGCGTTCGGCTCGGTTGGTCACCGAGGTCGATGAACTGAGCCAGAAGCGAATTCGTTTGGCGGAGGAGGGGATCGGCGCGTGAACTCGATGATTCGGCGCTTGGGCGCCGCAACTGTGGTGGCAGCGACACTGACAATCACCGCTTGCACAGGAGACAAGTCCTCAGACACTTCCAATCTGGAGCCGTCGAGCCAGCAACAGTCCGCGCGTCCGCCGATCGCGGTCACTGTTGGTCCAGCACCGGCGCAGCCTGGCAAATCGGGGCGGGTTGCCGGTTACGATTCCTGCACCCAGATAGGTGACGACGTCGTCACGGCGCTCGGATTCGATGCGGCATCTCGACACCGGGCCGACTTTGTTTTCGACCACTATTCGTTCATAGGCTGTGAGTTCGACAGGATGGAAGACGTTCGCGGCCAACAGCTTCGGGTTGGGTCGCTCACGCTCTGGTCAAGCACGCTGAGCTTGGACGAACTTCGCGAGCGCCCCGACTTCCTTGCAAAACGTGAGCTCACAGTCAACGGGCGCGAGGCCTTCGGTCACCGTCTCGAGGATGACCCTGCGTGCAATATTGCGATGCCCGGTCCTGACGGTGTCTTTGTCGTGAAGGTATCCAGTTCGGCGGCGCTGACGAAGTGGGTGGCATGTGAGCACATCGAGGAAGCCGCTCAGGCAGTGGAAGCGGTTCTGCCACCGGTGAAGTAGCGGCGTCGGGTGCGGCTGCCGGTCAGAATTTTCGTATCAGTGAGGGGCCAGAGGGTATGACGGATCTGAGCGTCAACAAGGAACTATTGGTCGGGCTCGGCATGGAGCTGTGCCGGATCGGCGCCGCAATCGAGGCCATGGACACCCAGACCACATTCCGGGTCGGTGTCGATGACCTGCAAGGAACGGCGACCGCTGCGGTATCGGCAGCGGCGCGGGATCAGGTCAAGACCGCAATGGCCTCGGTGGCCTCGCGGATAAATGCCATGGGCGGTACCGCGATCCGCTGTTGCATGAACTACGAAGAAGCCGACAAGGCATTCGCGGACCTGCTCGGCAACCTCGGTAAAGGGGCGTACTCGTGACCGTCGGACTGGCCGCTATGCGCGGCTTCCACCCGCAAGCAACCACCGGTGCGGTCGCTGGAGCGATCGATGCCTTGGTGGCCGCCTTCAGCAAGCACATGAACGACATGTACGTCAAAGTCGATGCCAGCCAAGACCATTGGAAAGGCTCGGCTGCCACCGCAGCGAATCAGCGCTCCCTCGGCGAACGTATCGCCGGAAACACCCTCATCGGCGAACTCGACGACATCGCCCAGGCATACCGCAAACACGGCTCCGCGATGGACGGCTACTGCACCGCCGCAGTCACCGCCGCTGATGACTACCTGCGGCAAGGCTTCACAGTGGCCGATGATGGCACCGTCACCGTCCCGCCGGGAAAGAAAGACGTTCCGGGAGCTGTGCCGGGTCAAACGATCCCGATGAGCGCCGAGCAGCTCGCCACCTACGCGGTCGAAGCGAGTAACCGCGTCAAAGGGTTGGTCAACCAGTTCAACACCGAAGACCTCGCATTAGCGCAGGCAGCCGGGCAAGAGCTGCTCGACATGGTGCAGAAGGCCGCCGGGGAAGTGGGTCTGGGGTCGTGGACCATGGACACCATCGATTCCGGCAGCACCGGTGTGCAGGACGGTCTGTTGGTCGCAGACAAGAACGCGACCCCGGAGCAGATGCGCCTCATTGCCGACCGCCTGGCCGAAGCCGGACTCACCGCCCAGAACATCGCCGACATCAACTCCGGCAAGCACGTCGAACTCACCGAAGCCCACTTCGCTTACCTCCACTCGTTTTACAACACCGCAGGCAAAGACGGCCTCGTGTCGATGACCGAACAGATGAGCGCGGGCGGCGACACCGTGCACGCCGCCAGCGTTGTCAACGGGCTCAACACCCTCGCTAACCCCAATGTCGGCGCAACCGGCATCGGCCCCACCGGAAACCCGATGCCTTTGCAAGGCGGCCTCAACCAGATCCCGACCGGCCTAACGAACGTCCTGACCCGCGACTACGCCGTCCAAGACGGCAACCGCACCAAGCACTCCAACATCAACGGCGGCGAGCTGCGTGAGGTCACCTCCATGCTCGCCCTCGGCGACAAAATGTCCGCGCCCGGCAGCGAAATCAACACCAAGCTGTTCGAGCAAGCCGGTGCCCTCACCGAGCATTCAGGGCACCAAGTATCCGGAGAACGTGAGCCCGATGGACTGGTCAGTAACCTTGTTCAGAATATGGTCGAGGTAGCGGGCGAAGACAAGATCGCTGTCACCGAAGTGATGGTGGACGAAGGCAAACGAGAGAACATCTTCGGTCAGTTGCTGACGAACGAATACAACAGAGACGATGGTGCTGCAGTCGGAAACATGCTCAGTTGGATCGAAGGCGACGCGACATCGGCAGATCCCGCCGTCTCCGATCGTGCCGGATCGGCTGCGTCTGGGCTGGCCGACTACGTCACCAAGCACAAGGACGAACTCCTCAATCTCAACGGCCCTAACTCCGAATCGATCGGTGAGGTAAACCCACGCGCAACACAAGGCATTGCGTCGGCTCTCAGCCCCTATATTGCCGATATTGCGGGGGTTGATGATCAGAAAACAACAACTCGCAACTTCTATTGGAAGGATGATGAGAGCTATACCAAAGCCCTGAGTATTTTCACGGTCATGGATACGGACAAAGATGCGGCAACATATTTCAATGCGCAGGCGTTCATGGCAACGTCGGATCTGCAACAATCCTGGGTGAATTCGGTAGTCGAGAATCCGGGCGAGGCGAATGGTGAGCTTGCGAGTCGTGCCGGTGTAATACGGGGATTGATCGACCAAGGCCTCACCGCCGAAGCTGAAGAACGCGGCAAAGATGCGAAAGTTGATGGGGCCGGAGGCTTTGCCACGAAGGGGGAGGCCTACGATGGCATCAAATCTACATTGAACACAGGAATGAAATATATCCCTTTTGTGAAAGACGTGTGGGTGCCAGCCTATGACGCGTACAACACGGTTGCGAAGAACAGCATTGTCGGTGTCTACCTGCCACCCGACACTCCGGCGACCACTGTCAGTTACGGCACCTACGATGCTTCTCGGCAGAACTATCAGATTGCGCAAGCGCTTCAATCTCACGGATTACTCGATCACAGTCCGACCTACGGCTACATGTTCAACGACAACGGCGCATTGAAGAGCTATGACGAACTCCTGGCAGTCAAAGGCGGGGATGCCCACACAATTAACGGCAACCTGACGAATGTCCTGAATAACCATCGCGGTGGCATATTTCAAGACCAAATGCAGAACTACCACATTCAGTACGGTCAAGGATTGGGGTCCGTCAAATGACCCGAATAGCCCATCTTGCTGTCACATTCGCGCTGACGGCCGGTCTTACCGCTAGCTGTGCCGCTGGAGAAGAGCCAAAAGAGTCAACTCGTTCGCTATCGGATCTCTGCGTCCCCTGGAGTGACTTCATCGCGAAAGAACTGCATATCTCCGACGTGCAGGGTGGTACGCGTGATCCGAAGTACAAAATGGACGAAGATGGGGCGGGATGGCGAACATGCAATTTCCATGGGCCGGACTCCTGGCATATGTCTGCCGCCCTTTTTATAGATCGGAGCAAAGGTCTTCCGCACGCCGAACGAGAGAAGGAGCGCGCGGCCAATGCGAGCCTCAGAACGGGGCAGAACTACTCGTTAGTCGACGGCTACGGCTATCCGATCTGGGTGCTGGACCGTCGCCCCGGTGCGCGCGATGAATCAGAGGTCGAAGTCGACGGATATATCAACGACCATGTGGGCGGCTTTAGTATCACTCAGTCCGCAGCAACACCGCTGACGGATGAGCAGCTGACCAAGGCGATTCGATTCATGATCTCTATCACCGAAAAGCTCACTTCGTGACCACCGCCTACATGCAGCGGTCGACGATCAGACGTACTGCACCTTCGCCGCGCCGGTTTGGCAATTCATCGCAGGACGTGTCCAATGGCGGATTGATTTTCAGTCGGGTGGGGATCGAGTGAGGATGAACGATCGCGATGCCGTATGAACTCGCGGCGGTGGTCGCCGGGGTGTTGTGGCTATTGCCTGGTGGACGTGGCTATGTCGCCCGGTGCGGCGGCTGCCGAAAGCCACGTAGCTGATCATCGTCGCCGTGTTGCCGCTGCTGAGTGGCATCGTGTGAGTGCTGGCATGTAGCCCGGAGAGTCGCCGCCCCCGACGGCGCCACGCCACAACCCGTTTCGCCGAGTACGACCGACCAGGCCGTTACGTGGTGCAAGACCCCGCTGCCGACGACGCGTTCCCGGCCGGACTTCGTGAGGGCGCCCAGCGTGAACAGCGCGAGGCGCCGCTCGGCAGAGCAGCAACAAGCCGAACAGCAACGACGCTGGGCGAACGGAGAGCTACAGCTGCTACGCCGGTGACAGTGCTTGCCGCCTTGGTGACCACGTTGGTGACTGTTCCGCTGGTCGGGTCGTCGAGGCAGTGAACACGGGTTGTGGCCATCGGGTCGCCGTCGTTTGGGCGTACGGCGACCACCAGCGCAGACCGCCGGCCGACGAACGCTGATCGGTCCGCTGATCGGGGCCGGTTTTCGGGCCGGGTCGCTTCCGTCTCACGCTTGTGACCGTAGGGAATCGAACACCGGATCGCTGCGGGGACTAATGTTGAAGGCTGGGCGGTTGCGGCACTCGGCCGACATCGCCTTGGTGGGCGTGGGAGGCGGTGGCATGACTGAGGAACGTAGCGCGAAGGCTTCGATCTTCAGGCCGGTTTCAGTTGATCAACCGGTTGACAGAATGCTGCTGTATTCTGTCAACTGTGGCGTCGAAGGTGGTGAAGCGGGCGTACAGGTACCGCTTCTATCCCACAGAGGAGCAGCGCGATCAGCTCGCTCGCACCTTCGGCTGTGTCCGTTACGTCTACAACCGCGCTCTGGCCGAACGCTCCCGCGCGTGGTCACAAGAGCAGCGGCGAGTCACTCATGCCGAGACCGACAAGATGCTGACGCAGTGGAAGCGCGAGCAGGACACGGTCTGGCTCACCGAGCCGTCGAAGGGGCCGCTGCAGGCGACGCTGCGGAATTTGCAGGGTGCGTTCGACAAGTTCTGGCGCAAACAGGGCGGTTACCCGAACTTCAAGAAGAAGGGCCGCAGTCGCGACTCCGCCACCTACTTCGCGAACTGTTTTTCCTTCCGGGATGGGCAGGTCAAACTTGCCAAACAGGCCGAGGCACTGGACATTCGCTGGTCGAGGCCGCTACCCGAGGGAGCGCAGCCCTCTCAGGTAACCGTGTCGAGGGATGCTGCGGGCCGATACCACATTTCGATCCTGGTCGAGGAGGCCGTGACCGAGCACGAACCGACCGGTGCCACGGTCGGCGTGGATGTGGGGATAACCAGTCTGTGCACCCTGTCCACCGGGGAGAAGATTCGCAACCCGCGCTACGAGCGCAGGGACCGCGAGCGCCTCGCCAAGGCCCAGCGACGCCTGGCGCGCACGCAGAAAGGATCCAACAATCGGGCCAAGATGCGCGTGAAGGTCGCCAAGGTCTACGCCCGCATCGCCGACCGGCGGCGGGACCATCTGCACAAACTCTCGACTCGGCTGGTGCGCGAAAACCAAGTGGTCGCCATCGAGGACCTGAGCGTGCGGAACATGGTCCGCAAC
The DNA here is from genome assembly GCF_052814245.1 of Nocardia sp. IBHARD005. Lineage (NCBI taxonomy): Bacteria > Bacillati > Actinomycetota > Actinomycetes > Mycobacteriales > Nocardiaceae > Nocardia > Nocardia sp. IBHARD005. The sequence goes on along the minus strand of NZ_CP199935.1, from coordinate 5,358,315 downwards.
CACAATCTCGCCCGCGCCATCGCGGATGCGAGTTGGGCGCAATTACGGTCGATGATCGAGTACAAGGCCGACTGGCGCGGGCGCGAGGTCGTGGCGATCGACCGGTTCTATCCATCGAGCAAGACGTGCTCAGCGTGTGGTCATATTGTCGACATCTTGCCGTTGAGCGTTCGGGAGTGGATATGTCCGTGCGGGGCGGTTCACGATCGGGATGTAAACGCCGCCAAGAACATTCAGGCGCTGGGGCTCAGCGTCTTGGCCTGCGGAGATGGTGTAAGACCTCCCCGCGCGTAAGCGTAGAGAGGCAGCCTCTGTGAAACAGGAACGCCCTGTCGTGAGTCAGGGAATCTCCGGCCTTCGGGCAGGCGAGGAAGTCAATCGACAATTGGGCGAGGCCACCGGCGCTTCGCAGAACGGCAATGCTCCGACGACCCCGGGGCCGCCCAGGCAATCCCCGACCGCGGCGGTGCCGAGTTCGGCATCCCGGCGCGTGCGGGCCCGGCTGGCTCGGCGGATGACCGGTCAACGGGGGATCGCGGCGGTCAAGCCGGTCCTCGAACCGTTGGCCACCGTCCACCGCGAGCTGTACCCGAAGGCCAATCTCGGCTTGCTCCAGCGCGCCTTCGACGTCGCCGACGAACGCCACGCCAAGCAGTTCCGTAAGTCCGGCGACCCGTACATCACCCACCCCCTCGCGGTCGCCAACATCCTCGCCGAACTCGGCATGGACACCACCACGCTGGTCGCGGCCCTGCTGCACGACACCGTCGAGGACACCGGCTACACGCTCGAGCAGCTCAAGGAAGAGTTCGGCCAGGAAGTGGCCCACCTCGTCGACGGTGTCACCAAACTCGACAAGGTCAACCTGGGCTCGGCGGCCGAGGCCGAGACCATCCGCAAGATGATCATCGCGATGGCGCGCGACCCGCGCGTGCTGGTGATCAAGGTCGCCGACCGGTTGCACAACATGCGCACCATGCGCTTCCTGCCGCCGGAGAAGCAGGCCAAGAAGGCCAAGGAAACCCTGGAAGTGATCGCGCCACTGGCGCATCGCCTCGGCATGGCCACCGTCAAATGGGAGCTCGAGGACCTCGCCTTCGCGATCCTGCACCCCAAGAAATACGACGAGATCGTGCGCCTGGTCGCCGACCGCGCACCCTCGCGCGACACCTACCTGGCGAAGGTGCGCGCCGAGATCACCAACACCCTGGCCGCGTCGCGGATCAACGCGATCGTCGAAGGCAGGCCCAAGCACTACTGGTCGATCTATCAGAAGATGATCGTCAAGGGCAAAGACTTCGACGACATCCATGACCTGGTCGGCATGCGCATTCTGTGCGAGGAAGTCCGCGACTGCTACGCGGCGGTCGGTGTCGTGCACTCGCTGTGGCAGCCGATGGCAGGCCGGTTCAAGGACTACATCGCGCAGCCGCGCTACGGCGTCTACCAGTCGCTGCACACCACCGTGGTCGGCCCCGACGGCAAGCCGCTGGAAGTGCAGATCCGTACCCAGGACATGCACCGGACCGCCGAGTTCGGCATCGCCGCGCACTGGCGGTACAAGGAGACCAAGGGCAAGCACTCCGGTGACGCCGCCGAAGTCGACGACATGGCGTGGATGCGTCAGCTGCTCGACTGGCAGCGAGAGGCCGCCGACCCCGCGGAATTCCTGGAATCGCTGCGCTTCGACCTGAAGTCGCCGGAGATCTTCGTGTTCACGCCCAAGGGTGACGTGATCACGCTGCCGCAGAAGTCGACCCCGGTCGACTTCGCCTACGCGGTGCACACCGAGGTCGGGCACAAGTGCATCGGCGCGCGGGTGAACGGACGGCTCGTCGCGCTGGAACGGCAGCTGGAGAACGGCGAAGTCGTCGAGGTGTTCACCTCCAAGGCACAGAACGCCGGGCCCAGCCGGGACTGGCAGAAGTTCGTGGTCTCCCCGCGCGCGAAAGCCAAGATTCGCCAGTGGTTTGCCAAGGAGCGGCGCGAGGAAGCGCTCGAGAGCGGTAAGGAGCAGATCTCCAAGGAGGTGCGCCGCGTCGGGCTGCCGCTGCAGCGGTTGATGAGCGTCGAGGCGATGACCGCGGTGGCGCACGAGCTGCACTACAGCGACATCTCCACGCTCTACACCGCCGTCGGCGAGCACCAGGTGTCGGCGCATCACGTGGTGCAGCGGCTCATGGCCCAGCTCGGGGGGATCGGCGATGTCGAGAACGAGCTGGCCGAGCGGTCGACACCGTCGACCACGCCCGCCCGGCAGCGCGTCACCGGTGATGCCGGTGTGCTCATTCCCGGGGCGCCGGGAACGGTCGCGAAGCTGGCCAAGTGCTGCACACCGGTGCCGGGCGACGAGATCATGGGTTTCGTCACCCGCGGTGGCGCGGTGAGTGTGCACCGGACCGACTGCACCAACGCCGATTCGTTGCAGGAGCAGGCGGAGCGGATCATCGCCGTCGAGTGGGCGCCGTCGCCCTCGTCGGTGTTCCTGGTGGCCATCCAGATCGAGGCACTCGACCGCACCCGATTGCTCTCGGATGTGACCAAGGTACTGGCCGACGAGAAGGTCAACATCCTGTCCGCCTCGGTGGCGACCCACGGCGACCGTGTCGCGATCAGCAAGTTCACCTTCGAGATGGGCGACCCCAAGCACCTGGGCCATCTGCTCAATGTGGTGCGCAACGTCGAAGGTGTGTACGACGTGTACCGGGTGACCTCCGCCGCCTGACCTCGACTACGGCCCGGGCACTCTCGCCTCGCGAGGGTGCCCGGGCCGCTGTCTGCCCGGTCGGTCGCCGAAAGGTTGCCGGCCGCAGCGGGTTTGCTGGAGGCAGTGAAAGGGCCGATTAGGGCAGCGGTTGGGTTACCCGGAATCTGTTACGGTTTAGTGCGTTTCAACGTTCCACTGGTCAGCCGAAACGGACTGTGATGCGGATCGATATGGCTCGGTGCACGACACGACTCACGGTGACGCTGATCGCGTTCACCGTCGCTTCGCTGTCGGTTACGGCGGGGGTGGCCGGCGCGGAAGACGGTACACCCACCACGCCGTCCACACAGGTATCTATCGCCGCGTGTCCGGCGCTGTACGCCTTGGGGATTCAGGGCACGGGCGAGTCCTCGCCCGACGCGGCGCCGAGCACCGACACCGGGATGCTGTCCACGGTGTTCCGCCCGATGCTGGCCGGTGCGGCCGAGGCGGGACTCGTCGATCGGGCCTACGTGCCCTACGAGGCGGGTTTCGGCGGTGCGGTACAGGGTGGGGCGGTGCCGTACACGGAATCGGTCGCCGGGGGCTTGCAGCGACTGCGCTCGATGGCGACCCAGGTGACGCAGCGTTGCCCGGACACCCGTATCGCGGTCGTCGGGTATTCCCAAGGCGCCCACGTCGCCTCGCTGTTCGCCCAGGAGGTCGGTGCGGGCACCGGGGCATTGTCCGCGGACAAGGTCGCCGCGGTCGCCCTGTTCGCCGACCCGACCCGCGCCGCGAACGCGCCACTGTTCCCCGGCGCGCCCGACCGGTCGTCGCCGCTGGCCGCACCGGGAACCTCCGGCGAGGCACTGAACGCCATCGGTGCGGTGCGGCAGGGTATCGCGTCCGGTGGTGGACTTGCCCCGCACAGTGATCAGGCCGACCACTTCGGCAAGCTCACCGGTCGCGTCGCAAGCTTTTGTGCCACCGGCGATCTCGCGTGCGACGCGCCGCAGGGGGCGCCGATCGTGCGGGCCGTCACCAATCTCATGAGCCAGTCGAAACTGTCCGGCGGCGATCCGATCGGCTCGTTGACCTCGATCGCGCAGGCGCTGGCGTTCACCTCCATCAAGACCGCCACCGCGGTGGTCGAGGAGGACATCTCCGGCGCCACGGTGGCCGATGTGTCGATCTCGCCGAAGAAGTCGATCTCACAGCGATTGTCCGACGCCTCGGATCCGAGCAGCAAGCTCGATGTGAACGCCGCGTATCACGCACTGCTGAAGGTGGGCATGATCGGGCTCAACGCCGTCGCCACCGTGGTGAAGTCGGTGATCAGCCCGGCGAGCATCAGCGAATTGGCCACGGCCACACTGTCGAATCCACTGGCTGGGCTGACGCTGCTCGGGACGAAACTGGCCGGTGCGGTCCCACAACTCGTGCCGCCGACCACCGGGGTGCGGCTGGTCAACGAGGCGTTCACCGCGGTCAAGCAGAACGTGACCGACAACTCCGAACTCCTCGATGTCACCACCTGGGTGCGCTACTGGAACACGCTGCAACGCCATGACGCGTACTCGCGTATGGGTGTCGGCGCGAACGGCGCGACGCCGACGCAGTACGTCGGCGAGTGGTTCGCCGCCCTCGCCCGCGACGCGGCAGGGGTTTCCGGGAAGGGTGCGGTACCGGTCGGCGGGTCCGACTCGCGTGGTATGGGAATATTTCCGAGCCGGACCGGCGCGTCTACGACACCCAAACCCTCCGGTGGGGGACAATTTCCATTCGGGACAGGAGCCGATGGCGCCTCATCCGGCGGCGCGACGACTCCGCCTGCCGCGACACCCGTAACCACCGCACCCATCACCCGTCCGTTCTCTGTGAACTGATCACCGAGAGGTCTTCGATGCGAACTGTGCCCGGCGCCGTGGAAAGGGGGGAATGTTGAAGTCGTACAACGAATTGTCGCGCTGGTACTCGGCGCTGGAGCCCGAGACCGATGCCGGTGCCCCCGCGCGCCCGGACACCACCGAACCGGTGGCAGGCGACGACGACAGCATCGACCGATATTCGGCGAGTTCGGAGTTCACCCCGACCGCCGAGCCGACACCGGAGCAGGCCACGGTGGGGGAGCGTCAGCCGGTACCGTTCAGCCTCGCCCTCGACGATCAGCCGAACACCACCGGCGATCCGCACAGCCGGCACGCGCGGCATCAGGCGACAGGTGCCGGCGACCCACATGGCTGGAACGTCGTGTCCGAGCCGCAAGCCGGCAACCAGGACGGCCGGCATGTCGAGTCCGCGCCGAACGCCGTCGACGACCAGGACAGCTGGAATCGCGAGTCCGCGCCGAACGCCGTCGACGACCGGGGCCGCCGACGGATTCAGCCACTGCCGGGCTCGAAGGTCGATCAGTTCCACCGGGCCGCCGAGTTCGATGACGTGACAGCTGAATCCGTCGATGTCGCCGCGGCCCAGTACGAGAAGCCGGCCTACCCGGTCGAACCCGAGCCGGTACCACCACCTCCCGCACAACTGGCCGGACGTCGCAGCGACTTCACCGGCGGCTGGTCGGACTGGGTCGCCGACCCGGCACCAGGCCCCGACGACGACTACGACGCCGAACTCGTCCAATTCCCCTGGCCTGATGCGGCCGCCGACGAATACGACAACGCCCGGATCCTCGAACCCTCCGGCGCCCTGCGCGCGAACCGGAAACGGCAGCGCGCCTGGGTGGTCCTCGCGGTCTCGGTCCTCGTGCTCGTCCTCGCCGCGACCGGTGTGTTCTTCCTGCTCTTCGGACGCGGCGGCGACGACACCGCCCGCGATGCCGCCCCACCACTGCATTTCACCGCGGGCAACCTCACCGCCGACACCGCGGGCTCGTGCCCGACCGAACGCACCGAGATCGTGCTGCGCAGCGCCGAATCGGGCGGCACCGACTCGGGCCCCGACGCCGTCCTCGCCTTCCAGTACGCCTACTACGTGACCCGATCGGGGGAGCAGGCCAGAGCGGTGGTCACTCCCGACGCCGATGTCTCGCCGGCCGCCGTGATCCAGCGCGGTATCGACACCATCCCGGTGGGGACCACCCACTGCGTGCGAATCACCACTGTCGCGGCCGACCGGTTCACGGTGGAGGTCACCGAGTTCCGGCCGGCGGGCGCACCGGCCACCTACACCAAGCAATCGGTGCGTACCGCGCTGGTCGGCGATCGCACGCTCATCACGGGCATCGCGGCAGGGTAAGGAGAGGCGATGACAGACGACTGGAGCCGATGGCTCGACGAGGCCCCCGACGGGGACCCGTCCGATGACCTGGCGCGTGATCCGGCTCCGGTGGTGCGGCTGCGGCGCCGCAACGGTGAGCGCCGCGACGGCACCCGCAGGCCGATCCTGGTGGTCGGCGGGTGCGGCGGTGCGGGCACGACAACGACGGCGCTCGGCTTGGCCGCGGAACTGGTCACCGCGGGTGCGACGACAGTGGCGGTGGACGCGACCGCGGCGGGCAGCGATATCGCCTTGCGCGGCGCCGACAAACACCTGCATCCGGTGAACCTGCAGTCGTGGGTATACGGCCGCGGCGACGACGAACCGGCACCGCTCGAGGACTGCCTTTCCCGCTCCACCTCCGGTTTCGGCCTGCTCTGGCGCGATGCGACCCCGCTGCGCCGCCGCGCGACATTTCTCACTGTCGCGCGGGCACTGGACACCGGTGGGTACACGGCGGTATACGACGGCGGCAACCCGATTGCCGGACGGCAACTGCGACCCCTGCTCGACGACGCCGATATCGCACTGGTACTCGCCATTCCGGCCCGCGTCGACGCCGCCAACCGGCTGCGGGTGACCCTGGAATGGCTCGACGACCACTACGGCGACGACGGCGCCGGGGTGGTCGCCGATACCACCATCGTTGTCTCACACCAGTATTCGCACGACGACTCGCGCGTAGCGGAGCATTTGCGCGAGCATCTGTCCGGCTGGGTGCGCGAGGTCGTCGAGATCCCCTACGATCCGCATCTCGCGCGCGGGGAACTCGTTCGCCACGCCGAGCTCGCCGAGGCGACGCGTTCGGCGTATGCGAGCTTGCTCGCCGGGGTGGCATCATGACGGCAGCCATGAATCTTCGTCGTCGTCGTGAACCGGACGCCCCCGCCGGTGTAGTCGCGCCGCCAGAATCGCTGCGCGCCAAGATCTGGGAGCGTCCGGTGCCCGGGGTCGGCCGGGCGCCGCTGCTGTGGTTGCTCGGGGTGCACGGTGGCGCGGGCGCGACCACGCTGTCCCATGTGCTCGCCCCCGCCGCCGACGCGCGCGGGCGCTGGCCCGGTGTCTTCGACCGCGAGTCTCCCTATGTCGTCCTGGTCGCCAGGGAAACCATCTCCGGACTCACCCGCGCGCACGATCTGCTGCGCCAGCACCACGCCGGGCTCGCAGGCCCGGCACTGGTACTCGGCATGATCACCGTCGCCGCGCGCCCGGGCCGGATGGCACCGGAGATCCGGCGCTACCGGGAGGTGGTCGGCTCGCTGGCCGGGCACGTCTGGCAGGTGCCGTGGTTCGAGGAATGGACTCTGGTGGAGTCCGACGTGCTTCCGGTGTGGTCGCCGGGCGACGAGGTGGCGGTCAAGAAACGCCGCCCCGATCCGCTCGACGACGTGCCGGTCGAAATCGGTGACCTCGGTACCGATGTGGTCGCCGCGATCCGGACGAGTCTCGGCGCGGCCGCGTCGGGCGAGGGTCGATCATGAACGCCGGGCGGGTTGCCGGTCGGTGGTGTACAAACGTGTGTCGTCGTCGAAGTGTTTGTGGCACAACACCTTTACAGTGGGAGAAAGGCACCCGATGAGCATGATCCTCCTCGCCGTGCAGGACACGTACGGCACCGTGCTGGCCCAGGTCGGTAATCCGACTCCGGAAGCTCCCCCCGGCTCGGAGAAGATCCTGCAGCTGGTGCGTTACCTCACCTGGTTCGTCCTGCTGTCGGGCATCTGCGGCATCACCTACGCGGGCGGCAAGTTCGCGTGGGAGCGCTGGACCGGTGGTGGTCTCGAGTCGCCGAAGATGGTGGCGGGCGCCATGATCGGTGGCGTCGTCGCGACCAGCGCCGGCACGATCATGAGTGCGGTCATCGGTTAGTGATCACCGTGCTCGCCTACAAGCAGATCCCGGCCGACGTGTTGGCGCCGATGATGCAGTTGCTCAACTGGCTGCTCTGGTTCGTCCTGCTGTCGTGCCTGGCCTGGATGATCCTGTCGGCGGGTCGACTGTGGATCGCGTTCCGCAGCGACCTGGCGGTGAACGACGCCTCGCACGGCGTCCTGATGAGCCTGATCGGTGCCTCGGTCGCCAGTACCGCGTCCGCGATCGCGCTGGCCTTCCTGCCGGCATGAATTCCACAGTGACACGACCGGTCGCGGTCGGTATCGCCTTGCTCGCGGCAGCCGTCGGCTGCGGTGGCGGTGGCGATACCGGCCCCGACCTGACAGCCGCCCCGACGGGGATCGGCTGGCAGGACTACCAGGGCATCCCCCTGCCGCACACCGACCAGGGCCCGACAACGGTGAGCCAGGGCGCCGCGACGGGTTTCGAGCATTCCCCGCGCGGGGCCGGGCTGGCGGCACTGACCCACACCATCCGGTTGTCGGTGGCACCGGACAGTCAGTGGGCCCAGGTGGTGAACGCCGAACTCGTCCCTGGCCCGGCGCGTGACGAGTGGGCGATCAACCGAGTGCAGCTGTCGATCACCGGACCCGCCACGGCGGAGTACGCGCCGAAATTGTTGGGTTACAAAATTACCGAATATCGTGACGAGCGAACGACAGTCGACGTCTACACCGAATACTCCGACCGGTCACGGGCGGTGAACCACACCACGGTCAGCTGGTACGGCGGAGACTGGCGACTGCAGTTACCCGATCCGCGCTCGGTCGACCGACCGGTCGACCCGATCGACGAATTACCGCAAGACATCGTGACATTGGAGGCACCGCAGTGAGCGAGAAGGAGCCGGGCACGCGCGACCGCGCGTCCTTCGGCATGATCGCCTCCGGTGCCCTGCTCGCCCTGATCATGGTCGTCGGCGCCGTCGTGTACTTCACTCGCGACGGCGCCAGCGAGGCCGACTTCGCGCCACCGCCCGCCCAGGCCGCGGGCGGAACGGGATTCGCCGAGCCCGAGGTCGACCTGCTCGGCAGGCGGGTGGACGTTCCGAACAACCCGGCGGGCCAGCCGCTGGCCCAGCAACCGGGTACGCAACGTACCGCCGCGGACCCGGATTGGCTGACCGGCGCGCCGGAGGGCACCAAGAAACCGCATGGCTGGCAGCGTGTCTACGGCGCGTCGGTGCCGTTCTCCACCTCGGACGGGCCGTCGCGAATCGAAGACGGACTGGCCGTCGGCTACGCGCGCACACCGCAGGGCGCCGCGCTGGCCGCCGCGCAGATCACCTACCGGCTCAACGCCCGCCCGGCCGACCGCGACCTGTATGTGACGCAATTGCGGGTCAGCACAGCGCAATTGGCCGCCTACGACTCCGCGCTCTCGGGTGAGCGGCTGCCGAAACAGCAGCCGGAGAAGGTGACCCGGTACTTCGTGGCCTCCGACGCGTTCAAGATCGACGACTTCGCCGAGGATCTGGCGATCGTGCGGCTGGCCTCGCGCGGCCCGGTGATCGACGGCAAGCAGTTATACGCCGCCATGCGGATGATCGTGGTGTGGGACGCCGGTGACTGGCGGCTCAAACCGTCGACGACAGCAAATACCCAGACCGAGTACGTGGAATCGCTGGCGGGGTGGACGACATGGTGATCGAGGTACAGCACAGCCCGGATCGACTCCGCGCGGACCATCGAGGGGTGCCAACTATGCTGAGGCGGATCGTCACTATTTTCGCGGTGATCTTCACCGTGATGATCGCGACGCCGACGGTGGCCTATGGCCAGACCTACGGCTTCGACGAGGCGTGCAACGAATTGCACGACACCCTCGACAGTGTCGCGATCCCCGGAGTCTCGCTCGGCGACGCGGCGTCGGCGGTGTGTAAGGCGGGCAATGCCGCCTCCCATCCCGGCGAAGCGGCCACCGCCGTCAAGGACAAGGCGTGGGATTCCACCTTCGGCAAGGTGGTCGACTCGCTGATGAAGGGCCTCGGCGAGGCGCTGATCCTGGCGTTGACCTTCTGGATGAAGGTGCCCAACGAGGCGGTGAGCGACTCGGGGGCACTGTTCACCAAGATCAACGACTACACCTATCAGATCCAGATATTGCTGTTGATCGCCTCGGTGATCATTACCGGCGGGCGATTGGCCGAGGCCAGACGCGGGGCGGCCGTGAGCGAGGCCGCCGAGTCGTTCCGCCTGTTCGCCAGAGTGGTGTTCAGTTCGTGGATGCTGGGCGCGGTGATCGTCGCGGGCACGCGAGCCTCGGACAAGTTCTCCGAGTGGATCATCGAAGACGCCACCGGCGGCAATGCCAAGAACATGGCCGAGTTGATGGTGAAAACCAGTAAGTTGCAGGCCTTTTCGCCAGGTTTGGTGCTGATCATCGCCATTGTCGGTCTGCTCGGCGCGCTCGCCCAGATCGTGCTCGCCATCGTTCGGCAGGGCTTGCTGGTGGTCGCCGCGGGCGTGCTGCCGCTGGCCGCGGCCGCCTCGGCGACCGGGACCGGCAAGCAGTCGTATCAGAAGCTGGTCGGCTGGATCATCGCGTTCATGCTGTTCAAACCGGTGGCCGCGATCGTGTACATGATCGCGTTCACCACCGCGGGCCACGTCGACGAGACCACCGAGTCCGGCGGGTTGCCCAGCGGTGAGGACGCGCAGCGGATGCTGGTCGCGCTGGTGCTGCTGTGCAGCGTGGCGTTCGTGCTGCCCGCGCTGATGCGCCTGGTGGCGCCGGCCGTCGCCACGGTCGGCACCGGCGGATCGGGTCTGATGGTGGCCGGTGGTACGGCGGTCGCCGCGATGGGACTCGGTGCGATCGGTACCAAGGCCGTCGCCTCCCGGCCGGTGGCGGCGCCCGGCTCGGCGGGCTACTTCGGCAGTGGCGGTGCGGGGCCGCGGCCGGGTGGGCCCGGCGGCGGCGGGGGTGGCGGAGGCGGCGGTGCGCCGCGACCCATGCCACCACCGCGCGGGGGTGCTCCCGCACCCGCGACGACCAGTTCCGGGGCGGTGCCCGCGGGCGCGCGCAATGTGGCGGCCGCGCGGACCGCGGCCAATACCACCGGCCGCGCGGACCAATCGATGGGCGACGTCGCCGGTGACCGCTGGGCGAATCGTTCACCCGACCTCGGCAGGAGCACGATTCCGCGATGACCACATCGGCGACCGACACCTACCAGCGCCGCTCGTACGGGCTGTGGCAGAAACCCCGCAGTGCCGGTCTTTTCGGCCTGCGCTGGGAAGAGACCGTGATCGGTTTCGTGGTGGTGATCACGGCACTGATCTGTGCGATGGTCGGTGGATTCACATGGGGTTTCATCGTCGGCGGGCTCGGCGCGCTGGTGATGGTGCCCCTGGTGTGGCGGACGGGGGGCCGCTCGGGCTATGAGACGGGACTGATGATGTTCAACTGGAGGCGCTCGCGCAACAACGGCGAGCACGTGTATCGCGGCGGCCGGTTCTCCCGGATCCCCGGCGGTGTCACGAAATTGCCCGGGCTGCTCGCTCCGTCGAAACTCTACGAAGGCATCGACGCCGGTGGCTATCACTTCGGGATGATCCATCTGCCCGCGTTCGCGCAGTACACGGTGGTGTTGCGGGCCTGGCCGCAGGGGCACGAGGCGGTGGACCAGCCGGTGATCGATCGCTGGGTCGCGGCCTGGGGTACCTTCCTCGCCTCGGTCGGGCAGACCAGCGACATCGTCGCGGTGGTGCCGGTGATCGACACGGTGCCCGAGACCGGAAACCGCTTGCTCAACGAGGTTTCCACGATCACCCGCCCCGAAGCCCCCGAGCTGGCCCAGCAGGTGATGTACGAGCTGGCCACCGAATTGCCGCAGGAGCGGGTGCAATTGCTGCCGCGGGTGGCGATCACGTTCAAGGCGACCACCGCCGAGCGGCGCAAGAACCCGGCCGAGGAAGCGGTGGAGATCGGGCGCAGGCTGCCCGGTATCTGCGCGGCGCTGGCCGAGGCGGGCGTGCGGGCGCAGCCGATGGCGGCGGAGGAGGTCATCTCCTTCATCCGCCGCAGCTACGACCCGGCCTCACAGGCCGATCTCGAGGTGGCCGCGGCCGATCCCGGTGGGCACGGCCTCGGCTGGGACGACGCGGGTCCGGTGTCCTACGACGAGAAGTGGGATCACCTGATCCACGACGGCGGCCGCTCGGTGACCTGGGAGATGGACGCGGCGCCCGAGGGCGCGGTGGACGAACGGGTGCTGCAGCGACTGCTCGCGCCCAATCCCGAAGTGCCACGCAAACGCATCGCGATCGTCTACCGGCCGCATTCGGCCGCCGATGCCGCGGAGATCGTCGACGACGACTTCAAGAACGCGCTCGTCGCACAGCAGAGCGAACGTGGTGTGGTCTCGGCGGCGGCGACGCTGCGAGTCGGCGCCACCCAGCAGGCTCGCGAGGAGCAGGCACGCGGACACGGTGTCACCCGTTTCGGCGCGCTGGTCACCATCACCGAACCGCTGCGCGGTGACCTGCCCCGGATCGAAGCCATCACCCGTGACCTCTCCACGCAGGCCCGGCTCAAGATCCGGCGCTGCTACCGCTACCAGTCCGCCGCGTTCGCGGCCTCTCTCGGTTGCGGCGTGATCCTGCCCGAACACGCAACCATTCCGAAGGCATTGGCGGGGTGAGGCGATTATGGGACGCGAATACGAACCCCCGGTACGCGATCGCGACGACGTCGCGTTGCGCCCGGTCCACCGGCCGCCGCGCATTCGCGGCGAACGCGAGCCACGGCCCGCGGGGAGCGCGCCGCGCGTGAGCGAGGACGTGCTCGGCCTCGACGAGCGCATCGAAGGCGACGAGCGCGAGCGCTCGGCGCGGGGATCGCGCACGACCGAAGAACGTCCGCCGGGCGAGCGCAGATCGCGTGAGGAACCGCGTGCCGACCGAGGCCGCCCGACGCGACCGCGCGGCGAGGAACCGCGCCGCCCGCGCGAGGACGAGGACGGCCGCCTTCGTTCCCGTGGTGACCAGACGCGCGGTCGCGGTGACGGATCGCGAGCAGCGGGCCGCGAAGGTGCGGGGGAGCGGCGCACTCGGCGCCCGCATCCCGATGCCGAGCGCGCCGCCAGGGCGCGGGCCGAACGGGGGCTGCGCGACGAGGACCACGGCCCACGTCTGGAACACCAACGCCCCCAGGGTGATCCGCGTCGGCGGCCGAAGCAGGCCGAACCCAAGCTGAGCAAGCGCAAGCCCAGGCCCGCGAAGGCGGTTCGCGCGATCCGGCCCGATGAGGCCGCCGACCGTGCGATGGGTGCGGGTCGATCCGCGAAATCGACCAAGCCGGACCGCCGTGCGCAGTCGGGTCCCTCGCTGCTCGATGACGCCACCCGCGCCCGCTACGAGATGATCGCCCGCGAGCAGTCGGGTCTGCGCGCGGCCTGGGCGACCTTCCGTATCCACACCGACGACCTGCGTCGCAACAACGCGCAGGCGCGGACCGAGGCCGTCGTCAAAGACGGATTCGACCGCACCACCGCCGAATTGACCGACCGCGGTTACTCGGGCGCGGGCGGCGGCAAGATGAACGTCGTCGGCCGCCCGGTGGAGTATCGGGCCACCACCGCCCAGGTCGCGGGCCTGTGGCCGTGGTCGGTCGGTGCCGGTGCGCCGCTGATCGGCACCCCGCTCGGCTCGCATCTGCATACCGGCGCCCCGGTCTGCTTCGATCCGATGAACTGGTTCATGCGTGGCAGTTTCATCACCGCGCCCAGCCTTTTCGTGCTCGGTCTCAACGGGTTCGGCAAGTCCTCGCTGGTGCGCCGGATCGTGCTCGGCGGCATCGCCCAGGGCATCACCCCGCTGATCCTGGCCGACGTGAAACCCGACTACCGCAAGATGGTCGAGCTCGTCGGCGGTCAGGTGATCGACCTCGGCTACGGGCACGGCAAGCTGAACCCCCTCGCCGCGGGTGTGCTCGGCTCGGTCGTGCCGCGCCTGGAAGACAAACCCGCACTGCAACGTCAGGTGCTGCAGGATCTGCGGGCCAGGCAGGTGACGCTGATCGCGGGCCTGGTGGAACTGGTGCGCGGCGCCCGCGTCGCCGACTTCGAGGAAACGCTGATCGCCACCGCGCTGCGCATCCTCTACCAGCCCGGCGGCTTCACCCCCGACAAACCGCCGATCATGGAAAACCTGCTCGAGGTGATCGTCGGCGGCGGCGCCGAGATGATGCTCGACGCGGGCGCCGACAACGCCGATGAATACCAGAACGCGATCAAGGGCCTGCGCCGATCGCTGCGCGCGCTCACCCAGGGCCCGTTCGGCGCGATCTTCAACGGCCAGACCAGTGTTCCCATCGACACCAGCGCCGTCGCGGTGTGCATCGACGTCTCGCACATCCCCAGTGGTGACAAGAAACTCAAGGCCGCGGTCATGCTGGCCTGCTGGGCCGACGGGTTCGCCTCCGTCGAGGCCGCGCACGTGCTGGCCGACGCCGACCTCGGGCCGCAGCGCTACTTCCAGGTGGTGATGGATGAGCTGTGGCAGGTGCTCGGTCTCGGCGACTTCATGGTCGACCGCGTCGACGAACTGACCCGCCTGCAGCGTGGCCTCGCCACCGCGCTGATCATGATCAGCCACACCATCAAGGACCTGCAGGCGCTCGGCTCGGACGCCGCGATCGCCAAGGCCATCGGCTTCCTCGAACGCGCGCGCGCCAAGATCTTCGGCGCGTTGCCCGCCGAGGAGATCAGCAGGCTCGACTCCACGGTGCCGTTCACCTCGGCCGAGCAGGAGATGGTGACCAGTTGGTCGGCGCCGCAGGCACTCACCGGTGAGGCGCTCAAGCCCGGCCAGCAGCGGCCCTCGCCGCCCGGTACCGGAAAGTTCTTGCTGAAGGTCGGCGAGGATCGCAGGCCCGGTATCCCCTTCCACATGGAATTCACGGTGTCGGAGCGAGAAAGCGGAATCCACGACACGAACCAGCGCTTCAGCGAGTTCGGTGACAACCCACGGGGTACGCCTGCCCACGGCGGGCCGGAGGCGGCAGCGGAGCGTCACCACGCAGGCCCTCGAGGGCAGGCGTCGTCAACGCTGCCGGACTACTCGAACGGGAGTGAGTAGGATAATGATGCCGCACCGGTCCTATCGCCGGGTCTCGCCAGAGGTCCGCAATGCCGCCGTCGCCCAGGTGGTTGCGCTGACCGACAAGTTGCGCAGCGAATCCGAGGCGTGCCGGATGGTTGCCGAACAGATCGGCGTGCACGCCAATTCGGTGCGCAACTGGGTTCGCGCGACCCAGGATCCGAGCCTGGACCGGATGGATGCCACCGCGCTACGCCGCAAAGTGGCGCTGCTGCAACAACAGCTGGCCGCCGCCGCGGAGATGAACCGCACGCTCGCCGACACGCTCAACGAGTCCCGGCGCCGCACATGAACGCCGCCGCGACCGGCGTTGCTGAAGTCGGCGCCCGGCGCGGAACGCGGGGAGGCGGCCGGTGAACGTCCGCACGATCATGATGACGGCGCTCGGCTCGGTCATCGGGTTGGTGGCGCTGGTGCTGGTGATCGTGTTGCCGTCCTCGGATGAGACCTGCGAGACCGGCGATGTGCTGGACGGATCGTCGGTGCCCACCCTGCCCCAGCTCGGCGGTGACCATCGCGCCGGCGCGACCAGTGCTGCCGCACCGACCTCGAATCCGGCGGTCACCGGCACGCCGGTGCTGGCGGCCGGCGTCGGTCCGCTGCGGCGCACGCTGCCGCTCGAGATCGGCACGTTCTCCGTCTCCGACGTGTTCGGTTCGCGCGGCGGCGACCACAAGGGCATCGACATGGCCGCGACCGACGGGACCACGATCTACTCGGTGTCGGATGGTCGCGTCGTCGCCGCCGGTCCCGCTTCGGGTTTCGGCAACTGGATCGTCGTGGATTCGGTCGACACCAACGGCCGCGCCTACTCCGCGGTCTACGGCCACATGTGGGACGCGGGCGTCAAGGTGCGCACCGGTCAGACGGTGACCGCGGGTCAGCCGATCGGGATGGTCGGTTCGGCGGGTGAATCCAGTGGCCCGCACCTGCATTTCGAGATCGTGCCCGGTGGCCGGTTCACCGGTGGCCGTCAGATCGACCCGATGCCGTGGCTCGACGGTGCACCGACCCCGGATGTCGGTGGCGCGCGGGCGTTTTCGAGCGATCCGAACTGCGTGCGCGGATTCGGTAGCGCCGGTGGGGTACTGGCCGACGGGAAGGTGCCCGCCGAACTCGAGATCTGGTATCGCCGGGCGGGGACGGTGTGCCCGGAGATCTCGTCGTCGCTGCTGGCCGCCCAAGCCAAGCAGGAGTCGGGATTCCGGCGCGGGCTCACCTCGCCCGCGGGTGCCCAGGGCTTGGCCCAGTTCCTGCCGGGCACGGCGGCCGGTATCAATCCCGTCGACGGTCAGCCCTACGTCATCGATGCCGACGGCAACGGTTCGGCCAGCGTGTGGGACGACGGCGACGCGATCATCGGCCAAGCCCGCTACATGTGCTCGATCGCCAACAAGATCGCCGGGTGGCTGGCCGCGGGCCGCGTCTCGGGCGATCTGACCGCACTCACCCTGGCCGGATACAACGCCGGTGAGGGGGCGGTGCTGGCGTCCGGTGGCATGCCCAATCAGTATGCGGCGCACTATTCCGAGACCAGGCCCTACGTCACCAATATCTTGTCGATGGAACCGCAGTACCGGGCGCCCGGCGCGCAAGGCCGATTCACCCCCGGGCAGGGCAGTGCCGGCGAACAGATCGTCGAGGCTGCCCACGACTGGCTCGGCACACCGTACGTGTGGGGTGGTGGCGGCGTGCAGGGGCCAAGCGGTGGCGGTTTCGACGGGCCGGGACTGACGGCCGCGGCGGTGTTCGCCGCGTCCTCGGGCGCGGTCTCGTTGCCGCGCACCGCCGAACAGCAATGGGAGGCCGGGCGGGAGGTACCGATCGCGAAGGCGGCGGCCGGTGATCTGGTGTTCAGCGGTTTCGGACGGCAGGGGCCCACGCAGGTCGGGATCTACGCGGGCAACGGTCAGCTGATCCAGGCGGTACCACCGACGAGCAATCGCGGTGGCGGGGGTGTCGCCGAAGTGGCGGTACCCGGCGACGCACGGGCGAGGAGGGTGTTGTGAGCGCGCGACCAGCGATAACCTGGTGGGAGAGAACACGAATCCGCACAACCGGGGCGGTGATGCTCGTGGTGGTCCTGCTCGCTGTCCCCGCCTGCGGTGGCGACGCCGAGCCGACGCGTCCCGAGACCACCCCCACCACCCGCCTGCTCGAAGCCGCGGTCGACCCGACCACGCCCGACGGGGTCGCTGTCGTGGCCCTGCGCGAGGTCTACACCTGGAACCCCGCGACCGAGCAACCGGGATCCTCGCTGCAGCGCGCGCGAGAATGGCTGGGGCCCAGCATGATACGTATGCTGGACAGTTCGATCGGCGCCACCGAAACCCCGAAACCGTCGCTGCAGTGGGCCGATTGGGCGAAGGCGAAAGCGCACGTGGAGGCGTTCACCTTCGCCTCGGGGGAGCCGGCGCCCGCGAGCGCCGATCCCACGGTGGCGCAGTACAAGATCGGCATCGAACAAACGGTCGTCTACCCGAACGGACGCACCGAAGCCCTACCGCCGAGCACGGTCATCGCGACCGTGGTGCAGACGCCGCAAGGCTGGCGCCTCGACGCGTTCCGCTGACCACCAACCACGTCCACACAAGGAGGCACCCGTGGCGAAGAAGAAGGTGACGGATCCGGCCGCGGTCGGACCCGACACGACGCTGATCATGATCGTGTTCGGCTTCGCGGCGCTGTTCACCCTCGCCGCCGCCCTGCATCTGGGCAACGCGCTGGCGGTTGTGCCGCAGAACATTCCGGTCAATCCGATCGCGGTGGTCGCCGACCTGGCGCGGGGCAAGCTGCACTGGCCGCGCGCGTCGACGGTGATCGTGCTGCTGGTGATCGCGTCGGCGATTGCCTATGTGGTGATCCGTAAGAAGCTGAAGAAGCGTGCGGGCGCGGGGCGGTTGGCGGTCGACGACAAGTCCGAGCACATGGGTAGTGGTAGTGCGATCGCGTCGATCACCGAGGCAGGGGTGCGCGAGAAGGCGAAGGATCTCGGTGTGCGGCTCGGCAGCACCGATGCGCCGGGAGTGCCGATCGGCGTCGCGGTGGCCGACGGCGCCCCGCTGTACGGATCGTACGAAGATCTCCACCTGGATATCTGGGGGCCCCGGCAAGGCAAGTCCACCTCGCGGGTGATTCCGGCGATCCTCTCCGCGATTGGGCCCGTGCTGACCACCTCGAACAAGCGCGACGTCGTCGACGCGACGCGCAACGTCCGGGAAGCCAAGGGCAGCGCGACCTTCGTGTTCGATCCGCAGGGTGTCGCTGGTGAACGACCTACCTGGTTCTGGGATCCGCTGGCATGGGTCGACTTCCGCAAGGAGGGTTGCGAGATGCGGGCGGCTCGACTGGCCGGGCACTTCGCCGACAGCGAGTCCGGCGATGGCGAGAACCGCGACAGCTTCTTCGATCCCGAGGCCGAAGACCTGCTGGCCGGTCTGTTCCTCGCGGCTGCCATCGCAGGCAAGCCGATCACGCAGGTGTGGGAGTGGGTGACCGACTCGCAGAACAGCGAGCCGATCGAGCACCTACGACAGTCAGGCCACGACTTCACCGCGTCGGGCCTTGCCATGCAGTACAACGCCGAAGGGCGAACCAAGAGCGGTATCTTCGGCACTGCGAAGAAGATGATCCGCTGCCTCCAGCTGTCGAACGTGCATCCCTGGATCACCCGAGGCAACAGCGACCGGCTTCAGTTCGACGAGCTCGAATTCGTCGAGCGCAATGGAACGCTGTACAGCCTCTCGCTCGAAGGCCGCGGTTCCGCGGCACCCCTGGTCAGTGCGCTGACCGAGGCCGTCATCGATGTGGCGATGCGCAAAGCCGCGCAGTCCTCGGGTGGTCGCTTGCCGATCCCGCTGCTGGCGGTGCTCGACGAGGCAGCCAACGTGGTCCGCTGGAAGGACCTGCCCAAGCAGTACAGCCACTTCGGGTCACGCGGCATCGTGGTGATGACCGTGTTGCAGTCGTGGGCGCAAGGGGCTCGTTGCTGGGGCGAGGCGGGGATGAACGCCCTGTGGTCGGCCGCCAACATCAAGGTACTCGGCAGCGGTGTCGACGACATGGCCTTCCTGCGGGACCGATCCGAGGCGATCGGTGAATACGACTCGATCTCGGCATCGATGTCGCAGTCGGGCAACAGCAAGAGCTACTCGCGTTCGCTCAGTTCCTCGGTGACGTTCACCGCGCAGGGCTTGGCGACCCTCCCGCGTGGCCGGGCGGTGGTGTTCACCTCGGGCCAGCCTGCGGTTCTTGTGCGCACGGTGCCGTGGTGGGAATCCGAGTACGCGGACGCGGTCAAGCGCTCGATAGACGACAACGACCCCACCCGCAAGACGCGGATCGACGATCTGATCACCTCACCGTCGACGACGCTGTCGAAATCCATTCCGCCGCAGGACGAGATCGGTGAAATCGAGGAGGTCAAGCCGCTGTGAGTAATGAGATTTCGGGCGCGGACAAGCAGGAAAAGGTCTATTCCGATGTCGCGGAGTTCGTGAAGGAGTATCTCAGCGAGATCTACCAGCGGCAGGTGACCGACATCAGCGATACGGTGTGGTGCCCCGAATGGTGGCGCCACCCCGAAGCTGCCGTGCGGCTCGCGGCGCTGTGGCAGGCCTGGGAGCACTATCGCATGCAGGGCGGGCCCGGCATCAGCGTGTGGTTCCTCGACCATGCCGACCCGCACATGACGAAGTTGTTCGACCCGCGTGGGCCGTTCAAATATTGCAGTGTGCGAAACGGTCACAAGGAAATGCTGAAATCGCTTCCGCTGGAGAAGCCCGATGCAAATCAGTGGACCGCGCCGAAAGACGGCCTGTGGGACAAGGAGAGTCCCAACGGGGCGTGATTCGGCGACGAACTGACGTTGTTCCCCGGCGGCCCCTTAGGTGCCGCCGGGGGCGGGGTCAGCGTCCGCGTTCGAGTCCGCGCGGGTCGACGCCACGCTCCCTGGTTGGGACGTGACGGGTTGCCGCGTCGCGCAGGCGAATTGCTTCGTCGGGCGAAATGCCCTGCCCCATTTCGACGAGCATCCGTACCTGGCTCAACTCGGGTGCGACTCCGGCCCGTTGCAGGTGCGCGGCGATAGCGGACCGGCGCTCGGCGGAGTCGTATCCGATCTGCGGTGCGGTGACACCCGTCGCGGCCACCGTCGTACTCGCGGCGAACGGCGACGACGGGTCCTTCTCCAGTGTCAGCCCGCGCTGCGGGGTTTTCGACGAACCCACCGACATCATCTGCCCGAGTTCGACATTGCGCGGATCCTTGGCCTTGAGGTCGCGGGCCTCGCGGATCTGCAGCTCCCGCGCTTCCTTCATCTTGGCCTCGATCGCCTTCGCGCGTGACTCGGCGTCTTTCTGACCGTGTTCACGCGACTTGACCGCGACCAAGATGGCCATCTGCAGCATGGTGCGCATCATGGACGCCGTTTCGCTGCCGATGTCGTCGAGTTCCGCCATGACTGCTCCCCGATGCTGCTGTGGAAGTGGACATCTGAGCGTACCGCGCGCACGACACAGTGCGATGTCCGGCGGGGCCGGTGGCAGCGGAGAAAATGCGGGTGGGCGCAGCGCGAGCCGAATGAATCGTAGGGTTGCCTAGCCTCTGATGATCTTCTTCGCACGTCGGGGCCCGAAAACCGGACACGGACCGGACACGCGAGCGTGTCCGGTCCGTGTCGTCGCCGGGAAAGCGTCGTCAGCCCACCTTGACAGTGTTGAATGAGATCGGGATGGCAGGCCCAACCTCTTCCGCGCCACCCTTGACGCCGCCACCCGCGACCTTGTCCAAGGTGGCGAGTCCGGCCTCGTCGATCGTGCCGAAGATGGTGTACTTCGGCGGCAACTGGGTGTCGCCGAAGACCAGGAAGAACTGACTTCCGTTGGTGCCCTTGCCCTCCGGCGAGGTGCCCGCGTTGGCCATGGCGACCACGCCGCGCTTGTAGTTCACCGGCTGCTGCAGCGCCGGGTCCCCGGCGGCGAACAGGTCGGTCGGGTATTCGTTGTCGAAGCTGTAGCCGGGGCCGCCCATGCCGGTGGCCGTCGGGTCACCGCACTGCAGGATGCCGAAGCCCGGCGTGGCCACGATGCGGTGGCAGCTGGTCTTATCGAAGTAGCCCTGCTCGGCCAGGCTCACCAGCGAGTTGACCGTGCACGGTGCCTGTGCGCTGTTGAGCGACAAACCGATCGGGCCCTGCGTGGAATCGATCGCGACCTTGACCTCGGGGCCATCGGTGGCGACCGATGTCGTGGCGGGCGCGGTGACGGGCTTCGCGGGGGGCTCCTGGCCCACCGGGTAGCTGCAGTCGACGGTCGCGGGCTTGGCCGCGGGGGGCTGCGGACCTGGGATGTCCAGGGGAGTGTTGACGAACTGGGTCGTCGGCACGGCCGAGGACGTTTCGGCGTTCGTCGCCGCGTCGTCATCGCCCCTGGTGAGGAAATACACGCCGGCCGCGGCGGCCGCGACGACTATCACACCCAGTACCGAGCCCGCGATCGTCAAGCGCTTGCGCTTCTTCTCCTGCTCGGCCCGTCGTACCAGCTGGCGTTCCAGCTTGCGCTTGGCCGCCGCCCGTCGCTGTTCGTTACTCGGCACTACCGCGTTCCTCCCGTGTCGTCAGGTTCGTCTAGAGGGTAACCGGTTGGACGCGGGGGGCGCCCGTGGGGAAAACTGGACTATCGTGACCAAGACCAGCAGCTTCACCGCCCCGAAGGGGGTCCCCGACTACCTGCCGCCCGGTTCGGCCGAGTTCGTCGCCGTGCGCGACGGCTTGATCCACGCCGCCCGACTGGCCGGATACGGGCATGTCGAGCTGCCGGTATTCGAACAGACCACCCTGTTCGCACGGGGTGTCGGCGAGTCGACCGACGTGGTCAGCAAGGAGATGTGGACCTTCGCCGACCGCAACGGGGAAAGCTTCACCCTGCGCCCAGAAGGCACCGCGGGCGTGATGCGCGCGGTGATCCAGCACGGTCTGGACAAGAGCGCTCAGCTGCCGGTGAAGCTCTGCTACGCCGGACCGTTCTTCCGATACGAGCGTCCGCAGGCCGGTCGCTACCGTCAGCTGCAGCAGGTGGGTATCGAAGCCATCGGCATCGACGATCCGGCGCTGGACGCCGAGGTCATCGCGATCGCCGACGCCGGATTCCGCTCGCTCGGCCTGGACGGATTCCGGCTCGAGATCACCTCGCTCGGCGACGAGACGTGTCGTCCGCAGTACCGCGAACTGCTGCAAGAGTTCCTCCTCGGACTTCCCCTCGACGAGGAAACCCAGCGTCGCGCGCTGATCAACCCGCTGCGCGTGCTCGACGACAAGCGTCCCGAAGTCCGCGAGCTGACCGCCAACGCGCCGCTGATGATCGACCACCTCTCGGAGTCGGCGAAGGCCCACTTCGAGCAGGTGCTTGCCCACCTCGACGCGCTCGGCGTGCCGTATGTGGTGAACCCGCGCATGGTGCGCGGCCTCGACTACTACACCAAGACCACGTTCGAATTCGTGCACGACCAGCTCGGCGCGCAATCGGGCATCGGTGGCGGTGGGCGCTACGACGGATTGATGGCCGAACTCGGCGGACAGCCGCTCTCGGGCATCGGTTTCGGCATCGGTGTCGACCGGACCGTGCTGGCGCTCGCGGCCGAGGGCAAGTCGGCCGCCGATCCGGCGCGCTGCCAGGTCTACGGCGTCGCGCTCGGTGACGCCGCCAAGGCGAAGCTGGTCATGCTGGCCGGCGAGCTGCGCGCGGCCGGCATCAGCGTCGACCTGGCCTACGGCGGACGCGGGATGAAGGGCGCGATGAAAGGCGCCGACCGTTCGGGGGCGCAGTACGCCCTCGTGCTCGGTGATCGCGATCTCGCCGAGAACACGATCGGGGTCAAGGAGATGGCGACGGGCGAGCAGCGGTCCGTCCCGCTCGACGGCGTCGTCGCGGTGCTGCGCGAGGAACTCGGCCGCTGAGTCCGCTGCTGGTTCGGGGCCTGTCGCTGAATCGGCTCGGTCGTGGGGCCCGGCGGTAGGTCGCCGAGTCCGCCCGGCTGGCGAGTGGCGCCCGGCGCTCGGGTCGCCCGGCCGGGAGATCCACCGGGCCCCGCGCTCGGCTGCTGAGGCCGGTGAGGCGCGGTAATCTGACCGCGCCTCACTCCGGGCGGGCCGGTGGGGGTGGAGAGGCAATCGTGGACGGGCAGTCCGGGCAGTCGGCGGCGACGGAACCGGTCGGTATCGACCTGGTGGCGCCCGAGGTGTTCGCGCCGATGTTGCGCAAGCTCGCGCTGACCGCGTTCGGCGTCGGTGTCGGGGCAGGGTTGCTGTCGGCGGTATGGCTGAGCTGGCCGTACGCGATTCTGATCGGGCTGGCCGTCGCGGTCCCGACCATCGGCTACGTGTTCGCGTTCCAGCGACGGCGAATGTGGTTGAGCGGCACCGTGATCCGCGCACACCGGCTGTTCGGCGCACACACTCTCGACCTCGCCGACGCCACCGGCGTGCACCTGCTGGTGTACCCGGCACGGCTCAGCCGCATCGTCCTGCGGGTCACCGCGGGCGGCGACACCCAATTGGTGCCGCTGGCGATGTACACCGACGTGGGCAGCGGCCGCGAACTGCACCTACTCGGCCTGCGCAAACTCGCCGACGCGCTCGCCGCCAGCGAACTCGTCGCCGCCATCGCGATCTCGGACGTGCTGATGGGGCAGTTGCGCGCCGAGGCCCGCGACGCTGGTCTCGACGAACGCCCGCTGTATCGCGCGGTGCGGGCGGTGCGTAGCAAGGACAGTGTCTCGCCGGTAGTCCTCACCGATTCCGAGGTCGCCGCACTGAGCTGAGCCTGGCAGTTGCGCGCGATCGAATCCGGTCAGCCGAACAGCGCGAGTTGCGTGTCCTGCGGGGTGGGTGGGTGACTGAGCGGGGTTGTGGGGCCCTGGGTTCGGCGGAGGCCGTGGTGGGTGAGTAGGGGGTTCACTCGGTCGCGTAGCCAATCGCGGTAGAGGGGAGTAACGGTGCCGCCGCGGGCGTAGAGCTGGCGGTAGCGGCGGATGAGGGCGGGGTGTTCGGTGCCGAGCCAGGTGAGGAACCAGTCGCGGGTGGGGCCGCGTAGGTGCATCGGGAAGGCCACGGCGCTGGCCGCGCCCGCGTCGGCGATCGCCGCGAACAGGGCCTCGAGGTGGGCTCGGCTGTCGGTGAGGCAGGGGATGATCGGCGCGGCCATGACGTGGACGGTGAAGCCGGCGTCGGCCAGGGCGCGGACCAGGTCGAGTCGGGCGCGGGGTTCGGGCGTGCCCGGTTCGAGGCTGTGGTGCAGGTCGGGATCGAGGATGGCGATCGACACCGCCACGCTCACCTCGACTCGCCGGGCCGCCTCGGTGAGCAGCGGGAGATCGCGGCGCAGCAGCGGGCCCTTGGTGAGGATGGAGAAGGGGGTGCCCGAATCGGCGAGGGCGGCGATGATGCCGGGCATCAAGCGGTATCGGCCCTCGGCACGTTGGTACGGATCGGTGTTGGTGCCGAGCGCCACCGCCTCGCGCTGCCAGGAACGCCGCGCGAGTTCGCGGCGCAGGACCGCGGCGATATTCGTTTTCACCACGATCTCGGAATCGAAATCCTCGCCCGCGTCGAGGCCGAGATATTCGTGGCTGCCACGCGCGAAGCAGTAGCGGCAGGCGTGTGAACAGCCGCGCATCGGGTTGATCGTCCAGCGGAAGGGCAGCGCGGAGCTCTCGGGCATCTTGTTCAGCGCGCTCTTGCACAGCACCTCGTGGAAGGTGATGCCGTCGAACTCGGGGGTGCGGACCGTGCGGACCAGCCCGGCCCTGGTGAGGCCTGGCAACGCGCCGTCATCGGCGTCTAGGGTCTGGGCTTGCCACCGCACTCCACGAGTCGAACATGTGTTCGACTATGTTGTCAAGCGCAACTCGGCAGCCTGTCGACGACCCGATCGATCGGCTGAGGCGCTGATGCGCCGCCACCGCGGATGGGCAGGGTGTGGGGCCACGTTCGTGCGCCGGCGCGGGTAAAATGGCTGATGCCGGACCTTCGGCCCGGTGAGCGGTGGTGTCTAGGTAAGAAGTGTTCGATGGGAAGGCCGTTGCTTGTCGCGGTCGTCGCTCAACTCGTCGTCGGCCTGCTGTTTCCGGGTGCCGCCTCGGCGCCCGCGATGTCCTATGTCGCGCTCGGGGATTCCTACACCGCCGCGCCGGGGCTGCTCGACCCGGTGCCGGGCAGCCCGCCCCTGTGCACTCGATCGGTGTCGAACTATCCGCATCGACTGGCCTCGGCGACGGGGTGGGAGCTCACCGACGTCAGCTGTGCGTCGGCAGCCACCGTGCACATGACCACCGCCCAATATCCTGATCAGCCACCGCAATTCGACGCGCTGTCGCCGCGGACCCGGGTCGTCACCTATCAGATCGGCGGCAACGACGACAACCTGTTCCAGACGATGGTCATGTCATGTATCGCGCTCAATCTCGGTAATGCCGCCGATGTCGGCGCGCCGTGTCGCGACACCTGGGGATCGCGATTCAGCGACGACATCGCGGCCAACGAACCCGCGATGGGTGCCGCCATCGCGCGCATCGGGACGCTCGCCCCGAACGCGCGCGTGTACGTCGTCGGATATCCGGCGGTGCTGCCGGAATCGGGCCGCTGCTATCCCCAGGTCCCGCTCAGCACCGGCGATATCGCCTACGCGCGGGGTGTCGAACAGGAACTCAACGCCGCGATGCGGCGACAGGCCGAAGCCAACGGTGCGAGCTATGTCGATATCTACACCCCGGGCATCGGGCACGACGCCTGTCGTGATCTCGCGACCCGGTGGGTCGAGCCGCCGGTGCCGGGTCAGCTCAACGCGACACCGGTGCACCCCAACGCCGCGGGGCAGCAGGCAACGGCGGACGTCATCGGCGAAGCGGTGGCGGCATAAGGGTGTTCGAGGTCAGGCGTTGCGCGGTGCGCGCAGGAAGTCGACCAGATCGGCGACGGTTTCCTCGGTCGGGCGAGGGTGGTAGCCGAGTTCGCGTTCGGCCTTGCCGTGATCGACGATCGGCGCCGAGATCAGCGCGCCGAGTGCGGCCTTGGACAGGACGTCGGAGCCGAGGCGCCTGCTGATCGGCTCGAGTACCGGCAGCAGCGCGCCGAGTGCTTTCGCGGGGACGGCGAAGCGTGGACCCTTGGCGCCGGTACGAGCCGCCGCCATCCGGCAGAAGTCGATCATCGCGGTCATCTCGCCGCCGAGCAGGTAGTTCTCACCGGTGCGACCCTTCTCGCCCGCGAGGATCAGGCCCTTGGCGACGTCGCGCACGTCGACCAGATCGAAGCCGCCGCCGATCATGGCCGGAATCTGGCCGCGCATCGCCTTGGTGGCGATGGAGTTCAGCCGGGACAGTCGCTCCGGGTGATCGACCGGACCGTAGACGCCGGTCGGATTCACGATCACCGCGTCGAGCCCGCGCTCGATCACCGGGCGCAAGGCCAGCTCGCCGGACCACTTCGACCGGTCGTACACCGGCAGGCCGGGATCGTCGGAGCGGCTGGAGGTCTCGTCGATGTGTCCGCCCGCGCGATACTGATCGAAGGCGTGGATGGAACTGGTGTGCACGAACCGGCGCACGCCCGATTCCAGCGCCGCCTCGGCGGTGACGCGCACGCCTTCGGTGTTCACCCGCCACGCCAGATCGTTGCGTTCGGCGAGGGTGATCAGCGCGACGAGGTGGTACACCACCTCGGTGCCCGCCAGCGCCGCACGCATCGACGCGGGGTCGAGCACATCGCCATCGACCCAGGTCACAGCCGGATCGGCGGTGGTAGTGGTCGTGCGGTCGATCGCGACGACCTCGTGGCCGCGCTCGACGAGCAGAGGGATCAAGTTGGTACCGAGGTAGCCGGCTGCGCCGGTCACTGCGACCTTCATGAGCCCAAGGATATAGAACATGTTCTAGTTTTGACAGTGGATCACGCGGATCGAAGGTGGCACGACTCGAAAACTGTCGGGGAGTTCGGCTATATTTGGCGCCAATCGCAGTTGGGTGGTCGCGTCGGGAGTTTCGCGGCCGCCGCTCGCTTCTGCAGGGCAGACTTTTCACGACGAGTTGGGGGATTTCGCATGACCGATCTCTCGGTGCAAACCGAAGAGGTCGCTGCGTTCGCGGCGACCAATGGCGGAGTGGCGGCACAGGTCGCCGCGGCGGGCAATTTCGACTTGGTCGCCAGCGTGTCGGCGGCGACGCCGGTGTTCGGCCTCATCGGCGCCGACTACCTCGCGATGTTCGCGGCCGCACAAGTGTTGCAGGCCAAGGACATCAACGACCTGTCGGCCAAGTTCAGCTCGCTCTCCGACGCCGCCTTCAAGTCGTCGGTGACCTTCGAGACGACCGATATCGACAACGCCGCCCAGCTCGCACGTCAGGCTGCTGGGCTGTGAAGCCGCTGAGTTCGGACGCGGGCGTCATCGCTCCCGACGCCGCCATGGCCGCTGCCGATGCCGCGACCGCATCGGTGATGGGTGCGGCACCCCTCGACTCGCAGGCGATTCTGGATGTGCCGCTGATGCAGGTACCCGAGGATGCTGCCGAGACCGGGGAAGCGGTCTTCACGCTCGCGCAGAAGATCACCGACGAAGCCCAGAACGCCGGCATGTCGCCGGCCGGGCTGGGCGGGCTCGGTGGCCTCGGCACCGGCGTCCAACCCCAGGACATCCTGTCCGGCGTCGCCGAGGATGCCTCCTCCGCGCTCAGCGGCTTGCAGGGCACGGTCGCTCAGGTCGCGGCGCCCGCGTCGGCTGCCGCGCTGACCGCCTACGACCAGGCCAAGGCCGCGCTCACCGGCACATCGGGCACCGGCGCCGCGAGCACCTCCGGCGCGAGCACGTCCGCTGCCGCGCCGACGCTGACCGACGATCCGGTCGCCGCGCTGATGAGCGGACTGTCGCTGCCCGCGCTGCCCGGCATCGACACCCTGTTCCAGCCGTTCCTCGACCTGCTCAGCAGCTTCGGTACCGGTGTCTTCAGCTCGCTGGACCCCACCGCGATCCTGAGCAACTCCTCCGCGGTCATCGAACAGGCGATGAGCCTGGCCCAAGGCGGGGTGAAGACCGTGCAGCAGTTGTGGGAAGGTGAGGCCGCCGACGCGGCGACCACCGCCAGCCAGCAGGCTCAGACCCAGGGTCAGGACACCAGCCAGCGCGGCATCGACATCTCCGCGCTCACCCAGCAGGCGGCTGCTGTCGTCCAGACCGGCAACGCCCAGCTCACCACGATCGCCACTACGTTCGCGGCCCAGGCCACCGCGCTCGCGCCGACGATCATGCTGCCGCCGACCCAGGCCACCCTGATCGGCTTGGCCACCACCCATCTCGGTGAAGCGGTGTCGGTTGTCAACGTCACCCGTGGGCAGTTGATGGGGTACACCGGCGAACTCAGCGGCGTCGTCGGGCAGCTCGCCAGCCAGAGTGGCCTGCCCTCGCCCGATGAAGTCCTGGCCGCGGCCTCGGAGAACATCGGCGAACCGCTGCTCACCCAGGCGGAGGAAGCCCTCACCGGCGGCGATTCCTCCACCACCGCGGCGAGCACCACCGCGGGCACCACCACTGCCGGCTCGACGACACCGTCGAGTCTTGGCACCGGTGGTTCCGGTGGCAGTGGCGGCAGCTCGGGCGCCTCACTCGGCGCGCTCGGCACCGCGCGCGGTAGCGCGGGTGGCAGTACCGGTGGCACCCCCAGCGCGGGCACGCCGAAGACCACGGCGGCCCTGCCGGGTGCGGCGCTTCCCGCATCGGGCCGTGCGATGACCGCCGGTCTGATGGGCTCGGGTTCCACCACGGCGGCGAGCACCGGCGGTACCTCCGGCATGATGGGCGGTGGCGCGGGAGCGGGCGCAGGCCGGGGCAACAACGAGGAAGAGCACGGTCGTACCGTGCAGCCCTACCAGAGCCGCACCGGCAACGACGATCTCACCGGCCCGCTGGGCGAATCCACGCCCGATGTCATCGGCGCCGTCCACGAGGACGAACGCGACGAAGACGCGACCGCGGACCGGTTCTGACCGGCAAGGGCCTCGCCGGTGGACACCGGCGAGGCCCTTCGGGTCAGCGTCGAACGATCAGCTCTTGAAGGCGTCGACCAGCTTCTTGTAGAGGTCGGTGAAGCGTTGACGGGCGGCCTTCTGCTCCGGGTTGAGGCCATCGGACGACTCGGGGGAGTAGATGACCAAGTGGGCCTCGTCGGCCGGGTCCTCGGGCATCAGATCGATGATCTGGGTGCCCCGGTTATCGCCTGCCGGGATCCCGAAATCGGTGTCCTTCAGTGCGTTGATCTCCTCGCGCGCGGCTGAGATCACGTCGGAGGCAACCGTTCCGGTCACCTTCTTTGGCGCGGTCTCGGGTTTGCGGTCCTTGCTCACCGCGTCGGGCATGTGCACGGCTTTGCCGTCGGGAAAGACCTGCAAGACCGGGCGCAGGTCGGTGCGCTGTGACCAGCCGTCGGGGATCGTGGTCAGGCTCACCAGCGGTAGTGGCGCCGGATCGGCATGGGCGAGTGCGCTCGCGCCGGGCAGGGCGAGAGCACAGACGAGCAGTCCGGTCAGGGTCGGGCGCATGGGTTCCCCTCGATCGAAAGACAGTGCGTGGGTATCGCGTTCGGGGTCAGCGTAGCCCGGGCGGGTTGTCGAGGTCACGCGCGGAATAGGTGTCGCATGACTGCACCGAACCGGTCCGGTAGCCGACGAGGAACCATCTCTGCCGTTGTTCGGAGGACCCGTGGGTCCACGACTCGGGATTGACGCCGCGGCCGGCGGAACGCTGGATGCGGTCGTCGCCGACGGCATTGGCGGCCGACAGCGCGTCGCGAATGTCTTTGTCGGACAGACGCTTCAGGAAGGGCTGCCCGCCGCCCGGTGCGGGCTGCTTGTCGGCGAAGTTGGCCCAGATGCCGGCGTAACAGTCGGCCTGTAGTTCGGTGCGCACCGCGCCGGAGGTCGCACCCTGTGGATCGCGCTGGGCCTTACCGATATCGCCGAGCTGGTTCTGGATGTGGTGGCCGACCTCGTGTGCGACCACGTACTCCTGCGCCAGCGGTCCCGCACTC
Organism: Nocardia sp. IBHARD005; assembly: GCF_052814245.1. Taxonomy (NCBI): domain Bacteria; kingdom Bacillati; phylum Actinomycetota; class Actinomycetes; order Mycobacteriales; family Nocardiaceae; genus Nocardia; species Nocardia sp. IBHARD005. The sequence goes on along the minus strand of NZ_CP199935.1, from coordinate 5,328,294 downwards.
GCGCCGAAGCGGTCGGTCAGTTCCTGGAAGAAGGCGGTGTCGAAGTAGGCGGTCTGGTCGGCAGGGCAGTAGAACGGGCCGACATCACTGGTGGCATTGCCGCACCCGGTGTTCACGACACCGGTGAACAGCACCAGTTCGGGCCGCACGTATCTCTTGCCGGTCTGTTCGGGTAGCTGCACCGACCACACCGCGTCCAGGCTCTGCGCGGTGGCCACCACCCGGCAGTCGACGTACTTGTTCGCGTCGGCGCCGGTCTTGCAGTGGGTCGGCGTCCCCGCGGTCCCCGGCTGCGCCTGCTGCTCGCCCTGCGCGCCGGTGAAGTTGCCGAGCACCGACCCCGGATCGCCACCCATGAGCAAGGTGATCACCAACAGGATCAGACCGCCCGCGCCGCCGCCGAGGGCGAGTTTGCCGCCCGTGCCGGGTCCGCCACCCGAGGAAGCCCGGCCGGGGTCGATCTGCATACCTTCGTTGAAGGTCATCGCGGTGCTCGCCTTCGCTCGGATGTCGGGCTGCCTCACAGCATGATTCACCGTCGGCGGGACCAGCGACGGCGAACAGGTGTCACAAGCTTGACACGGTGGGGTAGATATCGGTTTTCACTCGGGCACCGTGTCTCACTACGATGGCAGTGCACCCGGACATCTGCGCCGGTGCGACGAGTCCGCGAAAGTCTGTCGAAAGGAATACCGTGCTGCGCACCCACTTGGCTGGTTCGCTGCGAGGCGAGCACGCCGGTCAGACCGTCACCCTCACCGGCTGGGTGGCGAGGCGTCGTGACCACGGTGGTGTGACCTTCATCGATCTGCGCGACGCTTCTGGCGTCTCGCAGGTGGTTTTCCGCGAGGGCGAGGCGGCCGAACAGGCCCACAAGCTGCGCGCGGAATTCTGTGTGCAGGTCACCGGTGTGGTGGAACAGCGTCCCGACGGCAACGAGAACCCGGAGCTGCCGACCGGGCAGATCGAGGTCGACGTCAAGGAACTTCTCGTGCTCAACGAGAGCGCGCCGCTGCCGTTCCAGCTCGACGAGACCCCCGGCGACGAGGCCCGCCTCAAGTATCGCTACCTCGACCTGCGCCGCGAAGGCCCCGGCCGCGCCATCCGGCTGCGGTCCAAGGTCAACGCCGCCGCCCGCAACGTGCTGGCCGGCCACGACTTCGTCGAGGTCGAGACCCCCACGCTCACCCGCTCCACCCCCGAGGGTGCGCGCGACTTCCTGGTTCCCGCACGCCTGCAGCCGGGCAGCTTCTACGCGCTGCCGCAGAGCCCGCAGCTGTTCAAGCAGCTGCTCATGGTCGGTGGCATCGAGCGCTACTTCCAGATCGCGCGCTGCTACCGCGACGAGGACTTCCGCGCCGACCGCCAGCCGGAGTTCACTCAGCTCGACATCGAGATGAGCTTCGTGCGCCAGGACGATGTGATCCTGCTGGCCGAGGACATCCTGACCGCGCTGTGGAAGCTGGTCGGCCACGACATCGTCACCCCGATCCCCCACATGACGTACGCGGAAGCGATGCGCCGCTACGGCTCCGACAAGCCCGATCTGCGTTTCGGCGTCGAGATCACCGAGCTCACCGACTACTTCAAGGACACGACCTTCCGGGTGTTCCAGTCCGAATACGTCGGCGCGGTCGTGATGCCCGGTGGCGCGAGCCAGCCGCGACGTCAGCTCGATGCCTGGCAGGAGTGGGCCAAGCAGCGTGGCGCCAAGGGTCTGGCCTACATCCTGATCAACGAAGACGGCACCCTGGGCGGCCCGGTTGCCAAGAACCTGACCGACGCTGAACGTGAGGGTCTGGCCAAGCAGGTCGGTGCGGAGCCGGGCGACTGCGTGTTCTTCGCCGCCGGAGCGGTGAAGTCGAGCCGTGCCCTGCTCGGCGCAGCACGCGGCGAGATCGCCCGCAAGTGCGACCTCATCGACCCGAACGCCTGGGCCTTCGTCTGGATCGTCGACGCTCCGATGTTCGAGCCGACCGCCGAGGCTACCGCCAGCGGTGACGTGGCCCTCGGCTACTCGGCCTGGACCGCGGTGCACCACGCGTTCACCTCGCCCAAGCCGGAGTCCCTGGAAACCTTCGACACCGACCCCGGTTCCGCGCTCGCCTACGCCTACGACATCGTCTGCAACGGCAACGAGATCGGTGGCGGTTCCATCCGTATCCACCGTCGCGATGTGCAGGAACGCGTGTTCGCGGTGATGGGTATCGACCACGACGAAGCCCAGGACAAGTTCGGCTTCCTGCTCGACGCGTTCGCCTACGGCGCCCCGCCGCACGGCGGCATCGCCTTCGGCTGGGACCGCATCACCGCGCTGCTGGCCGGCGAGGACTCGATCCGCGAAGTGATCGCGTTCCCGAAGACCGGTGGCGGTGTCGACCCGCTCACCGACGCGCCCGCGCAGATCACCGCGCAGCAGCGCAAGGAAGCGGGCATCGACGCCAAGCCCGACATCAAGGGCAAGGGCGACGCCACCGCCGCGCCGAAAGTTGTTCCGGCCGAGAAATAGCGGTCATCGAGGGTAGCCCGGTACCTTCTGGTCAGTTCCCGTATCGCCACCGGCGATACCGATCAGGAGGACACCGGTGCTACATCTTCGCGTGATCAGCCCGCCCGAGCAGACCGACGAGCTGGTGCGGATCCTCGAAGCCGACGCCGGCGTCACCCACCTGACGGTGATGCGCGGCGTCGCGCTCGAGCCCGCGGGCGATCTCGTCCAGGCCGACGTGGCTCGGGAGGCGGGCAACACGGTGCTCGCCGACGTGAAATCGCTCGGCATCGTCGAGCACGGCGGGATCACCCTCGGCCCGGTCACCGCGGTGCTCTCCGATGCCGCGGACCGCGCCGTCCGCGCGGCGCCCGGTGACCCGAGTGACGCGGTGATCTGGGAGCAGCTGCTCAAGGAAACCCACGAGGAATCCTCGCTCAACGCCACCTTCGTAGCGTTCCTGACCATCGCCTGCCTGCTCGCCGCGATCGGGGTGGCGACCGACTCGCCGGTCACCATCGTCGGCGCGATGGTGGTGGGCCCGGAGTTCGGTCCCCTAGCAGCGTTGTCGGTGGCGCTGGTGCGCCGTGAGTGGCAGCTGGCGCGGCGCTCGATGATCGCCTTGGCGGTGGCCTTCCCGATCGCGATGGTTGTCACCCTCGGTGCGACGATCGTGTGGGAGAAGCTCGGCTGGATCACGACCGCGGGGGTGGTCGACGCGCACAGCGTCGACTTCATCTACGAGGTCGGACCGTTCTCACTGGTGGTGGCCTTGCTCGCCGGCGCGGCGGGCATGTTGTCGCTGGTCACCGCCAAGTCGGCGGCGCTGATCGGGGTCTTCATCTCGGTGACGACCGTGCCCGCCGCCGGGTACGCGGTGGTGGCCGCGACGCTCGGGCAGTGGCACCGGGCGTTCGAGTCGGCGGGCCAGCTGGCGCTGAACCTGTTCGGCATCGTGATCGCCGGGGTACTGGTGCTCGAGCTGCGGCCGAAGGCGGGCGAGGACAAGGGGCCGATCGGCCGGTTCAAACGAGCCATCGGCATGCGCTCGGCGCTCGAACGCTGATCTCAGACGCGGGCGACCGGTCCCGCCGTCAGCATCCGGTAGGAGTAGGTCACCGCGATCACGCACACCGGCCCCGCGACGAACAGGCCGAGCCCGCACAGTGCCGCGCCGACGACGGTGACCAGCATGACGGTCAGCGCCAGCAGCAGCGACGCCCACAGATTCGCCAGCACCAGCTGCGCGCTCGCCTTGATCGCTTCGACCGGGCCGTAGTCCTGATCGATCACGAAATGCAGCGAGAACATGCACAGGAACCCGGCGATCACCCCCGGCGCCAGGCACAGCGACGACAGCAGCAGGGTGATGGTGAACGCCAGCAGCGAGGTCAGCAGAACATTGCCTGCGTTGACGAACCGGAAGAACGACCCGAAAGCAGGTGGGTACCCGTCGGTTTCGTAGAGCGCGCCGCGCACCATCGCCGCCTGCAGCAGCCACAGCGCGACGATCACCATCAAGAACAGGAACAGGACACTGAACGGTGATGTCGGTTGGACGATCTGGACGACGGCGACGAAGCCGAGATAGATCAGGACTCCCACCGCGGTGACGCCGAGCCACGGACCCGGATTGGCCCGGAATCGCTCCCAGCCGTAGCTCAGCGATCGGCCGATATCGAGGGCCTGTGCTCCCGAATGGTAGTAACCGGGCGTCTGCCCGGCACCACCCGGCGACACGCCGGATGCGGGGGCGGCGGCGTACGCCGTATTCTCCGGTTTCGCCTGGGGGACCGCGTAACCGGGACCCGTGCCCGCGGGCCCGTACTGCGGTGTCTGCCCGCCATGGCCGGCAATCGGCGGTGGCGGCTCGACCGGCTCCTGCCCGTACTGGGCGGCGCCGGGGCCTTCGAATTGCGGATAGCCTGCGCCACCGGCCATTCCGTGCCTGCTCGGACCCGAACGGGGAGCCGGTGGTTGCCCGGTTCCCTCATGTCTGCCCGTGGGCCCGGCGAACTGTCCGCCACCGCCCGGAACAGGCGACCCGCCCGGAGAATCGCTCGATGCGGCGTACGGAGTGTCGGTCACTGTGATAGACCTTTCGACTCAACCGGTTTGCGGTGTGGCGCACAGCAGTTCACGATGAGAAAACCCGAAGACCGACTGATGTGTCAAGCGAACAGGCACACACGCGCAACCTCGGCGCCAACACGCCGAGCGACGCGGAAAGGTTGTCCAACCGCTCGCTAGAAGTGACCGGGTACGAGTAGCTTGAGAGGCGATGACCGCACTATTGGCCGAACGCGCCGCCGACGTCGTGTCCGCAGCACAACAGTTGCTCACAAAGCGAATGGGTGCTCCGGTAAAGCTGAGTGATCCGATCGAGCTCAGCGGCAGTGGTAGGACGACAGTCCTACGCGTGCGTGTTGCGGAAAACGCATTTTCCTTGCCGCGCACGCTGATCGTGAAGCAGGTGCGCGGTTCCAGTCCTGACCGCCGCACCGGTGGTTTGGCGCCCGGCGTCGCCAGCATCGATGCGGCATTCCTGCGCGAGGCGGTGTCCTACCAGTTCACCACCGCGCTGAGCCGCGAGCAGCGTCCCGGTGCCTTCCTGATCGCGCACAGCGTCCCCGACCGGCTCCTCGTGCTGTCCGATCTCGGCGACAACGCGTTGCTCACCTCGGTGCTGCAGGCACGCGTGGAGCCCGGTACCCGGAACTCGCTGATGGCGTTCGCGCAGGCGCTCGGCCGGATGCATGCCGCGACGGTCGGTCGCGAACCCGACTTCGTCGCCCTGATGCGGCGGGTCGACTCGGTACACCGCGTCGACGGGATCGCCCAGCAGGCCCAAGCCGCCATCGCCGAGGTTCCCGGGCTGCTCGAAGCCGAGTTCGGCATCGAGGTGCCGGGCGAGATCGCCGAACGCATCGTGCACGGCAACCGCCTGTTCACCGGTGGCCGCTATCGCGCGTTCAGCCCGTCGGACCTGTGCCCCGACAACGTGATCATGAACGAGGAAGGCGCGCGGTTCCTCGACTACGAGTGGGGCGGTTTCCGCGACGCCACGCTCGACATCGCCTACGCGCTGGTCTCCTTCCCCGGCTGCCTGTGCGATTTCGAACTCTCGCGCAGCCGCGCCAAGGAAATGGTCGAGGCCTGGCGTTCGGTCGTGGTCGGCGTCTGGCCGTCGCTGGCCGACGACACCGTTCTGGCCGAACGGATTCTCGAAGCCCGGTTGATCTGGGTCTGGCTGTCCACCTACTGGTTCCTGCCCGCCGACCACACCCGCATCGCTACGGCCCGCGAACACGGGCTGTCGGTGCCGCGCTCGGAAGCGCTGATCAATCGCTGGTCCGCGCTGGCCGAGGACGCCAGGATGACCGGTGACGACGCGGTCGGCGACTTCGCCGAACAGGTCTCGGCGATGCTCGAAGAGCGCTGGTCGGAGTAGCCGCGCGAGCGGGCTCCCCACTTCCCGGCGCGACGCGGGTACCGTCGGCAAGGATCTGAGGAGTTGGGAGCAGCCATGCCGATACCGGTCACCGTCACAGTCGTCCGCAAGCAGTGGTTGACCCCGCACCTGGTGCGGGTGGTCGGCACCGTCTCGGACGGATTCTCACCGAACGCGTTCGCCGATGCCTACGTGAAGTTGGTCTTCCCGGTTCCCGGCGTCGAATACCCCGAGCCGTTCGACCTCGACACGGTGCGGGCGACGCTCGGCCCGGACAGCCAGCCCGTGCTGCGTACCTACACCGTGCGGTCCTTCGATTCCGGGCGGCGCGAGATCAGCATCGACTTCGTGGTGCACGGTGACGAGGGCGTCGCGGGTCCATGGGCGCGCTCGGTGGAGCCGGGCGAGCGGTTCTGGTTGAACGGACCCGGCGGTGCGTTCGCGCCCGATCCGGCGGCCGGGTGGTATCTGCTCGCCGGCGACGAATCGGCGCTGCCCGCCATCGCGGCCGCGCTCGAAGCGTTGCCGACCGGTGCGCCCGCTCTCGTGTTCGTCGAGGTGGGCGGCACCGAGGACGAGATCCCCCTCGTCTCGGCTGCCGACCTGCGCCTGCACTGGGTACATCGCGGTGTGTCCTCGGACCGGATCACCGACGACCTCGCCGGGGCACACTCGCCACTGGTGGCCGCGGTGCGTGCGGCCGAGTGGCTGCCGGGACAGGTCCAAGCGTTCGTGCACGGCGAGGCCGAGTCCGTGATGCGTCAGCTGCGCCCTTACCTGCGCAAGGAACGCGGCGTCGCGCCGAAATGGCTCTCGATCTCGGGGTACTGGCGGCGCGGCCGCACCGAGGAGGGCTTCCGCGAATGGAAGCGGGAGCTGGCGGCCGAAGGCGCCTGATCCCGATCACGGAGTGCACCAAGTGATCAGCGGCTCAGCGCGGCGAGTTTGCCTCGTAGATGGGCACGTTCGACCGCGTTGTCGGTGAGCAGCAGCGCCGACTCGTAGGCGGCGACCGCTTCGGCGGTGCGTCCGAGCTCGGTGAGGAAGGCGGCGCGGGCGGCGTCGAGATAGCCATAGGCCGCCAGCGCGGGTTCCGCGCCGAGCGGATCGAGCAGCGCCAGCGCCTGTGCCGGATCGCCGGCGAGGCCGACCGCGATGGCGTGATTGAGCCCGGCGACCGGTGACGGCGAATCGCGCAGCAACAGCCGGTACAGGCCGATGATCTCTCGCCAGTCGGTGTCGGCCCACGTGGGCGCCTCGTCGTGGACCGCGGCGATCGCGGCCTGCAAGGTATACCGGTCGGTATGTGGCAGAGCGTGTTTCACCAGCGCGATGCCCTCGACGATGGCCGCTCTGTCCCAGCGGTCGCGGTCCTGGTGTTCGAGCGTGCACAGGTTGCCCTCGTTGTCGACCCGTGCCGCTCGCCGGGCGTCGGTGAGCAGGATCAGCGCCAGCAGCCCGGTCACCGATGGGTCGTCGGGGACGAGCGCGTGCATCATCCTGGCCAGCTGCAGCGACCGGTCGACGAGATCGGCCCGGACCAGCACATCGCCGGCGGGTGCGGTGTGGCCGGTGGTGAACAGCAGGTGGATCACCGCGCAGATGGAATCGAGCCGCTGCGGCAGCTCCCGCACCGAGGGCACTCGATACGGGATCGCCGCGACCGCGATCTTCTTCTTGGCGCGGGTGATGCGCGCGGCCATCGTCGCCTCGCTCACCAGGAACGCGCGAGCCACCTCGGCGGTGGTGACACCGCAGACCAGCCGCAGGGTCAGCGCGACCCGTGCCTGCGGCGCGAGCGCGGGGTGGCAGCAGGTACTGATCAGCCGCAGTCGGTCGTCGGGGATCGCCGGGTCGTCCAGCTCTGCCAGCGCCAGGTCGGCGGTATCGGCCACCGGTTCGTCGACGACGAGCCGGGGCAGCGCGCGACGGAAGGTGCCCTCGCGACGCAGCCGGTCGAGACCGCGGCGCCGCGCGACCGTCGTCAGCCAGGCGCCGGGCTTGGCCGGGACACCGTCGCTCGCCCAAGCGGTCAGCGCCGTGGCGTAGGCGTCCTGCACGCATTCCTCGGCGAGGTCGAAATCGCGGACCAGCCGCACCGTCGCGGCGAGCACGAAAGCCCATTCACGACGGTGCGCCTGCTCGACGGCCGCGGCCACCGCCGTGGTCACGACTGCGGGTAGGCCTGGATCGGGCGCACTTCGACGCCACCCGTGGGGGCAGGCACCTGTGCGGCGATCGCGATCGCGGCGTCCAGGTCCGGCGCTTCGAGCAGGTAGTAGCCGCCGAGCGCTTCCTTCGCCTCGGCGAACGGGCCGTCGGTGATGACGACCTCGCCGCGCGCATCGTGGCGGACCGTGGTGGCGGTCGCGGTGGGCTGCAACGCTTGCCCGCCGAGGTTGGCGTCACCGGCGATCTGCTGGAAAGCGCGATGTGCGGCGAGCATGTCGTCGAGCTCGGCGGGGGAGTACGCGGCGTAGGTGGATTCGTCGCCGTAGATCAGGACCAGGTACTGGCTCATGATGTGCTCCTTCGGTGTGGGGCTGCCCGCTCGTCGGGTGGCCGTACTCACCCGACGAGCGACCGTGGGCGCGATCGACAACCCTGTCCGAAGAATTCTGCGCCGATTTCCGCGGCACCGCGGCGAACCCCGGTCAGAGCACCGGAGTGGGCCGCGGTTCGACCCGTCCGCCCGCCGCGACGGCGAACGACGCGCCGTGCCGAACGCCGGTGGCGGGATCGGTGACATCGGCGACGTAGAACCAGTCCATCTGCGTCTGGGTCTGGGTTACCTCGAGCACGCCGAAGCCGTGTGAGTCGAGCTCGGTGTAGCGCAGGTGGTGGTTGGCTGCCTTGATTGCCTCCTCCGCCGGTACCGAGGCGGTACGGGCGGGCACCTTCAGCAGGTCGCCGACGCTGGAAGAGGTGACCGACGGGATGACGAACTCCGCGCCGACCGTCGGCCCGCCCGGGTAGTTCGCGGCGTTCAACGGCAGGTCGGCGGCCCAGGAGGTGTGGACGTCACCGGTGAGGAACACGACCTCGCCCACCTCGTTGTCGGCGATCGTCCGGAACAGGGTGTCGCGGTCGGCGGTGTAGCCGTCCCACTGGTCGCCGTTGACGGTGATGCCGCCCTGCGGGATGCCGAGCGCCTCGGTGATCGCCTGGGTCGTGGCCGCTTCCAGCGGCGGGAACACCAGCGGTGTGATCATCACCGAGTTGCCGATCAGCTTCCAGCGGGTGGCGGAGGAGGTGAGTCCGGCGGTGAGCCATTCCATCTGGGCGCGGCCGGTGATCGTGCGGGACGGGTCGTCGGCGTGACGCCAGCCCTCGCCCGGCCCTGCCTCCTCGTCGCGGTAGCTGCGCAGATCCATCATCGACAGTTCCGCGAGCGTGCCGAAACGCAAGCGGCGGTAGATCCGCACCTCACCGTCGGCACGGATCGCGCGCACCGGCATCCACTCCAGGTAGGCGCGGGCCGAGGCAGCCTTGCGGTCGATCCAGGGGCCTTCGGTGGCCCGGTCGTGGTTCTGCGCGCCCTCGCGCCAGGAGTTGTCGGCCGACTCGTGGTCGTCCCAGGTGCAGAAGAACGGGACCGCGGCGTGCAGGGCCATCAGGTCGGGATCGGTCTTGTACTTGCCGTGTCGGGTGCGGTAGTCGGTGAGGGTGAGGATCTCGTTCGCCGGGTCGTGTGCGCGGACCGCGCCGTTGCGGCCGGTGTACTTGCCGCGGGCGTACTCGTACATGTAGTCGCCGAGGTGCACGATCGCGTCGAGATCGGTGCGCGCGGCCAGGTGCCGGTAGGCGCCGAACCAGCCCGCTTCCCAGTTGGCGCAGGAGACCAGGCCCAGCCGCAGGCGGTCGACCTCGCTGTCCGGTGCGGGCGCGGTCCTGGTACGGCCGACGGGGGAGGTCTCGCCGCGCGCGGTGAAGCGGTAGAAGTAGTCCTGACCGGGGGTGAGGCCGGTCGCGTCGACCTTGACGGTGTGGTCGGTATCGGCCGAGGTCGTGACGGTGCCGGACGCGGCGAGCGCGCCGAAACCGGCGTCTGTCGCGATTTCCCAGCGCACTGCCGTCGCGTCGCCGATGCCCGAACCGGGGGTGGCGTCCTCGGCGACGGTGACCCTGGTCCACACGATGACCGCGCCGGGCAGCGGATCACCGGAGGCCACACCGTGCCGGAAGACGGCGCCCGACGCGTGGGCGGGTGCGGCGGTGCCCAGCACCGCGACCGCCGCCACCGCCGTGGAACCGGCGAACAGGGTGCGGCGGGCGAACCCGACCGGCTGGGCGGCTACGGCGCTGCTGTTTTCGGCCACGATCAGCGATCACAGCCCACGAATCGCTCCCGCGCAAGTCCGCGCGAGAAATGTTGGTCAACTGTCCATTTGCTGGGCGGGTTCTGGTCGAAATCAGGGACGGGGGCGAGGGCGGTTGGTGCGCTTCGCAGAACATGTCCGAGCGCCTCGGTACCCTGCACAACGTGAGCGACAGCCTTTTCGACGTGCCCGGCGAACACGCGTCCGCCGAACCCGGCGCCGATGCGGTGTTCCGTCGCGACTCGGGCGCTCCGCTCGCCGTGCGCATGCGCCCCGCGAACGTGGACGAGGTGATCGGTCAGGCGCATCTGCTCGGTCCCGGCTCCCCGCTGCGCCGGCTCGTCGAAGGCTCAGGTGCGGCATCGGTGCTGCTCTACGGCCCGCCCGGTACCGGCAAGACCACGCTGGCCTCGCTGCTCTCGCAGGCCACCGGCCGGCGGTTCGAAGCGTTGTCGGCACTCTCGGCCGGCGTCAAGGAGGTGCGGGCGGTCATCGACCTCGCCCGGCGCCGACTCACCGCGGGCGAGCAGACCGTGCTGTTCATCGACGAGATCCACCGATTCTCCAAGACCCAGCAGGACGCGCTGCTGGCCGCCGTCGAGAACCGGGTCGTGCTGCTGGTCGGCGCGACCACCGAGAACCCCTCGTTCTCGGTCGTCTCCCCGCTGCTGTCGCGCTCGCTGGTCCTGCAACTGCAACCGCTCACCCCCAGCGACATCCGCGCCGTCCTCGCCCGCGCGATCAGCGACCCGCGCGGGTTGGCCGAGGCCTACACCGTCAGCGACGAGGCGATCGAACACATCGTCCGGATCGCGGGCGGCGACGCTCGCCGCGCGCTCACCGCGTTGGAGGCCTCGGCCGAGTCCGCGACCGACGGCGCCGTCGAGCTGGCAACGGTCGAGGCGACCGTCGACAAGGCCGCCGTCCGCTACGACCGGGCGGGCGACCAGCACTACGACGTGATCAGTGCCTTCATCAAGTCCATTCGCGGCTCCGATGTCGACGCGGCCGTGCATTACCTGGCGCGCATGCTCGCCGCGGGCGAAGATCCCCGCTTCATCGCGCGCCGCCTGATGATCCACGCCAGCGAAGACATCGGGATGGCCGACCCGATGGCGCTACAGACCGCCACCGCCGCCGCGCAGGTCGTTCAACAGGTCGGCCTGCCCGAGTGCAAACTCGCCCTGGCGCAGGCCACCATCCACCTCGCCACCGCCCCCAAATCCGGCGCGGTGACCACCGCCATCGGCACGGCCATGGCCGATGTCTCCCGCGGTAAGGCCGGTGCGGTTCCGCCCTACCTGCGCGACGGCCACTACGCGGGCGCCGCCCTGCTCGGCAATGCCAAGGGCTACAAGTTCCCGCACAAGTACCGCGAGGGCGTCGTGACCCAGCAATATCCGCCCGACGAATTGGTGGGCACCGACTACTACCTGCCCACCGATCACGGCAACGAACGCACGATCGCCCCGCGCTTGGAGAAGCTGCGCCGCATCATCCGCGGAAAGTAGCCGGTCAGGGGCGTGGCGCGAACCACCCCGGTCGATGAAAAACTCGGTGCACCGGCCCGGTAGGCTGGGTATTTGTGCAGACCCACGAGATTCGACGACGGTTCCTGGACCATTTCGTCCGTGCCGGACACACCGAGGTCGGAAGTGCTTCGCTGATCCTGGCCGACCCCAACCTGTTGTTCGTCAATGCGGGCATGGTCCAGTTCGTTCCGTATTTCCTTGGTCAGCAGACCCCGCCGTGGCCTACCGCGACCAGCGTGCAGAAGTGCGTGCGCACCCTCGACATCGAGAACGTCGGCATCACCACTCGCCACAACACGTTCTTCCAGATGGCAGGCAATTTCAGCTTCGGCGACTATTTCAAGCGCGAGGCCATCACCCTGGCCTGGACGCTGCTCACCGACAGTGTCGAAGACGGCGGCTACGGCTTCGATCCCGAGCGCCTGTGGGTCACCGTCTACCTCGACGACGACGAGGCCGAGCGGATGTGGCTCGAGATGGGCGTGCCCGCCGACCGCATCCAGCGCCGCGGCATGGCCGACAACTACTGGTCGATGGGCATCCCCGGTCCGTGTGGCCCGTGTTCGGAGATCTATTACGACCGCGGCCCCGAATACGGCGTCGAGGGCGGCCCCGAGGCCGACGAGGACCGCTACATCGAGATCTGGAATCTCGTGTTCATGCAGAACGAGCGTGGCGCGGGCATCTCCAAGGACAACTTCGAGATCCTCGGCCCGCTGCCCAAACAGAACATCGACACCGGCATGGGCGTCGAGCGTGTCGCGTTCCTGCTTCAGGGCGTGGACAACGTCTACGAGACCGACCTGATGCGCCCGATCATCGACAAGGCCGAGGAACTCACCGGCCGCTCCTACGGCGTCGTCCACACCGACGACGTGCGCTTCCGCGTCATCGCCGACCATGCCCGCACCGCCGCGATGCTCATCGCCGACGGCGTGAACCCCGGCAACGACGGCCGCGGTTACGTGCTGCGCCGCCTGCTGCGCCGCATCGTGCGTTCGGCGCGCCTGCTCGGCGCCGAGAAGCCGGTGATGGCCGAGCTGATCAAGGTCGTCACCGAGCTGATGTCGCCGTCCTACCCCGAACTCGGCACCGATTTCTCGCGCATCGAGACCGTGTCGGTCGGCGAGGAGATGGCGTTCCTCAAGACCCTCAACACCGGTGAGACCCTGTTCGACAACGCCGCCACCGCGGTGAAGTCCAAGGGCGGCAAGCAGATCACCGGTTCCGACGCGTTCGCCCTGCACGACACCTACGGCTTCCCGATCGATCTCACCCTCGAAATGGCCGCCGAGGCAGGACTTTCCGTCGACGAGGACGGTTTCCGCTCGCTCATGGCCGAGCAGCGCAAACGCGCCAAGGACGACGCCCAGGCCCGCAAGCACGCCCACGCCGACCTCACCGTCTACAAGGAACTGGTCGACCGCGGCGCCACCGAGTTCACCGGTTTCGACGAGCTGACCTCCGAGGCCACCGTGCTGGCCCTGATCGTCGACGGTGTGCGGGTCCCGGTGGCAACGGTCGGCCAGAACATCGAGGTCATCCTCGATCGCAGCCCGATGTACGCCGAGTCCGGCGGGCAGATCGCCGACCGTGGCACCATCACCGCCTCGGGTCTGAAACTGCAGGTCAACGACGTGCAGAAGATCGCCAAGAAGGTCTGGGTGCACAAGGCCACCGTCGAGTCGGGTCAGATCACCGAGCGCGATGTGGTTCTCGCGCAAGCGGATCCGGCCTGGCGTCGCGGCGCCACCCAGGGACACTCCGGCACGCACATGGTGCACGCCGCGCTGCGGCAGATCCTCGGCCCCAACGCCGTGCAGGCCGGTTCGCTGAACAAGCCGGGCTACCTGCGGTTCGACTTCAACTGGCAGGGCGCGCTGTCGGAGCAGCAGAAGGCCGATATCGAGGCCGTCTCCAATGATGCTGTCGGCGCGGACTTCCCGGTGAACACCTTCGTCACCGATCTGCCCAAGGCCAAGGAAATGGGCGCGATGGCGCTGTTCGGCGAGAACTACGGCGACGAGGTGCGTGTCGTGGAGATCGGCGGCCCGTTCTCGATGGAGCTGTGCGGCGGCACCCACGTGGAGCACTCCTCGCAGATCGGTCCGATCACCCTGCTGGGTGAGGCCTCGGTCGGTTCCGGTGTGCGTCGGGTCGAGGCCTTCGTCGGCCTCGACTCCTACAAGTACCTGGCCAAGGAGCGTGCGCTGCTGGCCGGTGTCGCGTCCTCGCTGAAGGTGCCCTCCGACGAGGTGCCCGGTCGGGTGGAGCAGCTCGTGGAGCGGCTCAAGGTGGCCGAGAAGGAACTCGAGCGCACCAAGATCGCCGCGGTGCTGTCCTCGGCGGGCACGTTCGCCGAGCAGGCCGAGCGGGTCGGTGCGGTGCGTCTGGTGGCCGCCGCGGCGCCCGAGGGCGTGTCGGCAGGCGACCTGCGGACTCTGGCCACCGATATCCGTGGCCGACTCGGTAGCGAGGCCGCTGTCGTCGTGCTGCTCGGCAATGTCGAGGGCAAGGCGCCGTTCGTGGTGACCGTGAACAAGGCGGCCCAGGATCTCGGCTTCAAGTCCGGCGATCTGGTCGCGGCCTTCGGACCGAGTATCGCCGGACGTGGCGGCGGCAAGCCGGAGATGGCGCAGGGCGCGGGCTCGGATCCGTCGGGTATCCCGGCCGGTTTGACCGCGGTCCGGGCCCGGGTGGCTGAACTCGCCGGCTGATGACCACCCCTGGTTCGTCCAGCGAGGAATCCGCCGATCGCCCGGACCCGGCCACCGACCCGGGTCGGGGCCGCCGGATCGCCATCGACGTGGGTAGCGTGCGCATCGGGGTCGCTTCGAGCGACCCCGATGGCATCCTGGCGACCCCCGTCGAGACCGTCGCGCGCGCGAAGTCCGGTGGGCGCGCGGGTGGTCCACCCGCCGACATCGCAAGAATTGCCGACATTGTGCGGGAATACGAAGCGGTTGAGGTTATTATCGGCCTGCCACGCACCCTGCGCGGCGAAAATGGCACGGCGGCCGCCATCGCGCGCAAGTTTGCCAAGCGGTTGCGCCGGGTGATCGACCCGATTCCGATACGCCTTTCCGACGAACGTTTGACTACGGTGTCTGCTGCACGTGCGCTGCGCGACAGTGGAGTTCGCGCACGTGGCCAGCGGCAGATGATCGACCAGGCGGCAGCCGTGTCGATTCTGCAAGGATGGTTGGACGAGCGGAGTTCGGTGTTGAAGGACGCAGCAGATACGGCGAGGGTCGGAGACGATGCATGACCGACCGATGGACCAGGGCCGAGGAACGCTACCGGGCACGGGAAGCTGATCGGCGCTACCCCCGCCGCGATGATTGGGGCCTGGACGCGCGCGAGGTGCGCGAGGACGAGCCGCGCCAGGCCGGTCCCGCCGGGTGGGACGACGACGACGGCACCGACGTCATCCCGCGCTACGAGGACGAGATCTACGACGACCCCGACCCCGAGCCCGAACCAGAACCGGCGCCCCCGCCGCGCCGGGTCGGGCAGCGCGCGGCGCAGTCCGGCCGCGGTTCAGCGTCCGAACGTGGCCGTGCGGCAGGGTCCGACCGTGGCCGCGCTCGCCCGTCGGGACGCGGCAAGCGATCGCGGATCGCCTCACGCAAGGCGGCCGAGCGTAAACGGCGCCGTCGCAATCTGTGGGCCGTCGGCGTGGTGTTCGTCGTGCTGTTCGTCTCGGCCGCGGGTTTCGCCGGATACAAACTGATGGGCAGCCTCACCCCGGCCGAAGATTTCGCGGGCCCGCCCGGTGCCCCCGTGGTGGTTCAGGTGCACTCCGGTGACACCGCGACGCAGATCGCCGAGGCGATGCACGAGAAGGGTGTGGTCGCCAGCTCCGAAGCCTTCTACGAAGCGGCCGTGCGGAATTCGGGCATGAACAGCGTCCAGCCCGGTTACTACGCGGTCGGTGCGAAGAGTCCGGCCGTCGACGCTGTCACCGCGTTGGTGGGCGGGAAGTCCCGGGTCGGCAATGTGATCATCTCCGAGGGCCGGCTGCTGCACGACAAGCACGACGCGACCACCGGTGGTCGATACGACGGCATCTACCGCAAGATCGCCGAGGCCAGCTGCGTCGGCCCCGAGCGCAAATGCGTGACCTACGAACAGCTCGACGCCGCGGGCGCGAGTATGGATTTGACCGCACTCGGCGTGCCCGCATGGGCGACGCAGGCGGTCAAGGACTGCCCCGACCGAACACGGCAGCTGGAAGGCCTCATCGCCGCCGGGACTTGGGATTTCGATCCGATCGCGACGCCGGAACAGATCCTGCGGCAGCTGGTGACCGCGAGCGTGCAGGCCTACGAAGGCACCGGCCTGCTCCAGTCGGGCGCCGACACGAAGCTGTCGCCGTACGAGACGCTCGTCGCCGCCTCACTGGTCGAACGTGAGGCGAAACCCCAGGACATGGGCAAGGTGGCTCGGGTGATCGTGAACCGGCTGCGGGTCGGTCAGATGCTGCAGTTCGACTCCACGGTGAACTACGCGCTCGACACCACCGAAGTGGCGACCACCGATGCCGACCGGGCCACGGAAACTCCCTGGAACACCTATGCGATGGAGGGCCTGCCCAAGACTCCGATCGCCGCTCCGTCCGTGGGCGCGCTACGCGCCATGGAGAACCCGGAGCCGGGGGCGTGGTTGTACTTCGTCACCGTCGACAAGCAGGGCACGACGAAATTCACCGACTCCTACTCGGAGCATCTGCGGCTGGTCACACAGGCGCAGCGCAGCGGCATCCTCGACAGCTCGCGGCCCTACGGTGGCTGAGGCGCGCAAGGCGGCGGTGCTCGGCAAGCCGATCGAGCACTCGCGTTCGCCACAACTGCACCTGGCGGCCTATCGGGCGCTCGGATTGCCCTGGAGCTATGAGCGCATCGAGTGCTCGGCCGAGCAGTTGCCCGGCCTCGTCGACGGGCTCGGGCCGGAGTGGGTCGGGCTTTCGGTGACCATGCCGGGCAAGGAAGCGGCGCTGGCGGTGGCCGTCGAGCGCACCGAGCGCGCGGTGCTGGTCGGTTCGGCCAACACCCTCGTGCGCACCGATGGCGGGTGGCGGGCGGACTGCACCGATGTCGACGGCGTGCTCGGTGCGCTGCGCGGTGGTGGGGTCTGCTCGCTCGACGAGGCCGTCGTGCTGGGGGCCGGTGGCACGGCAAGGCCCGCTTTGCTGGCGCTGTCGGAACTCGGGGCGAAGACGGTCACCGTGATCGCGCGCGATGCCGGGCGGGCGCGTAGCGCGCTGGAATTGGCCGATCGACTCGGTATGCGCGCCACGGTCGTGCCGCTCGATACGGAGCGGGTGCGCGCGGCGTGTGCGTCGGCCGGTGCGGTGGTCAGTACGGTGCCCGCGGAGGCGGCCGCGGCGATCGCCCCGGCGGTAGCCGCGGCACCGGTAGTGCTCGACGCCATCTACAACCCGTGGCCGACCCCGCTGGCAACGGCGGTCGAGGCCGCCGGGCACACGGTGGTCAGCGGGCTGCAGATGTTGCTGAACCAGGCATATGGGCAGGTCGAGCTGTTCACCGGGCAGCAGGCGCCGCGCGCCGCGATGGTGGCCGCGCTGGCGGGACCGTGATCGGCGGTTGCGTCGACGATCGCCCGATCCGCAGAATTGATACCAGTTCTAGTTTTCTCCCGCTAAGGTGTTGCCCATGACCGCTTGGGTGTTACGCGCCACCGTCCTCGCCGCGCTGGTCGTTGCCCTCCGCGTGTTGCTGGGCTTCGCCATGGCCTTCTGGCCCACCTACGGCACCTTCTGGCGTGCGGCCTGCCTCCTCGCGATCCTCGCGGTGGCTATCGCCTGGGGCGTACGCGACGCCCGCGCGGGCGCCGACAGCCTGACCGTCCGCTGGCTGGCCGCCGGTTTCGGCGCGGGCCTGGCCAGCTCGGCGGTGTGCTGGGTCCTCGATCAGGTGCCCGGAATCGAGCTCGGCGACGCTGGGATCCTCTACGAACTGACCTCCGCGGCGTCGTTCATCGTGCTGCTGGTCTTCCTGCCCTCGATGGCTGGTGTTGCCTACGGCCATACCCGGTCTCAGCGCTCGAGCGAATCCGCTACCCCCGCAACGGAACCAGGATTCGCCGCCGCGAGCTGAGCGGGCCGTACCCGGACCGGCACTCCCCGGCGTGCGCTGGAGAGTGACCGTCCGGCGGTGTGCGATTCAGAGCATGATCGGCGACGTGCCAGGGGTGGTTTCGCGGGCGATGGCCGAGTAGGCGGCGGCCAGCAGGGACGGGTCGGGGCCTTCGAGGCGGCCGGGTTTGGCCAGACCGTCCAGGATCACGAAACGCAGGACACCGGAACGGGTCTTCTTGTCGGTTTGCATGGCGTCCATCAGCTGGGGGAGGGCATCGCCGTCGTAGGTGACGGGCAGGCCGACGCTTTCCAGGATGGTGCGGTGCCGATCGGCCGTTGCGTCGTCGAGACGCCCGGCCAGGCGGCCGAGTTCGGCGGCGAAGACCAGGCCGACGGACACCGCGGCGCCGTGACGCCAGCGGTAGCGCTCGCGGCGCTCCACGGCATGGCCGAGGGTGTGGCCGTAGTTCAGGATCTCGCGCAGGCTCGATTCCTTGAGGTCGGCGGCGACCACATCGGCCTTGACCTGGATGGCGCGGCGGATCAGCTCGGGCAGCACGTCGCCGGTGGGGTCGAGGGCGGCCTCCGGATCGGCTTCGATGAGGTCGAGGATCACCGGGTCGGCGATGAAACCGGCCTTGATGATCTCGGCCATGCCCGCCACGATCTCGTTGCGCGGCACCGTTTCCAGAGTCACGAGGTCGACCAGCACGGCGCTGGGTTCGTGGAAGCTGCCGACGAGGTTCTTGCCTGCCTCGGTATTGATGCCGGTCTTGCCGCCGACCGCCGCGTCCACCATCGCCAGCAGCGTGGTCGGCACGTGCACGATGCGCACGCCACGCATCCAGGTGGCGGCGACGAAGCCCGCCAGGTCGGTGGCGGCGCCACCGCCGAGGCTCACGATGGCGTCGTTGCGGGTCAGCCCGATCCGGCCGAGCACCTCCCAGCAGAACCCGGCCACGGCCAGTTCCTTGCCGTCCTCGGCGTCGGGGATCTCGATGCGATGCGCGTCGATCCCGGTGTCGGCCAGTGCTTTACGCACCGCTTCGGCGGTTTCGGCGAGCGGCGGCTGATGGAAGATCGCCACGGTCCGCACGGCATTGCCTGCGTTGACCGCCTCGACGAGATCGCCGAGCAGCCCGCGGCCGATGATCACCGGGTACGGGTCGGCGGTGCGAACCTCAATGATGGACGGTTCTGTCACGTGCGCTGCTCCGATTCTTTCTGGTCATTGTTATTACGTCGCCCGCTACGTCGCCGCGGCTGCCCGCGTCGCCTGCGTTCGTTGGTACTCGTTCCGCGTTCCGCGTCACCGGGTGGCCCGGTCCGCTGAACCTGTTGCGAGGCTCCGGTCCGGGGCTCCTTCGTAGGGTCCGACGTCGCCGAGCCCGAGGGTTCCGCGGGCTCGCCACCACGGTGACCTACCCGCCCCGGGGCACCGGCATCGCGGCTGGCTGCCCGTCTGCCTCGGCCGACGCCGCGACTGCTCGCCTTGGCACCCGAGACCGTGTTGCGCCCGCCTACCCGACTACCAGCGGCATTGCGCGTGCCCGCCCGACCCCCGGCGGCGTCGCGGTTGCCCGACTGGTTCTCGGCGTTGCCCGCACGGCCTTCCTGGTTCGCGGACCCGGCACCTGACGAGCTGTCCGGATCGCGGGTGGCAGGACTGGTCGCCGGCCGGATGCGTGCGCCTCCCCGGCGCGACCTGGTACGCCGGGACCGCCGACTGCCTGCCGTGCGCGACTCGCTCTGCGCCGCACCAGTGGTGCGAGCGGTACCGGTGGTTTCCTCGACTGTGGCACCGCCGGCCGCGGATTGTGTTGCCGCCGAACGGTTCCGGTCGTCGACGCTGCCGCGACGTTCGGATGCCATTACGCCCACCTGCTCGGTGCTGCCTCGGCGCGCGGCGGCGGCTCGTGCTCTGGCCCGTCGCCGGTTCTTGGACCGGTTGCTGCTCCCGGTGTCGGGCCTGCTGGTGACCGAACCCGAAGCCGCGGTGACATTTCCGGTGTTCGAGCGCGTGGCGTCGAGGTCGGTGCGCACCGATTCCAGGCCGAGCTTGGCCAGGATCATCCGCACCACCCGACCCGGACTTCGTCCGTCGGTGCGCACGCGCACGGTGGCGATCTCCCGGTAGAGCGGGCGACGCTCGCGCATCAGATCCCGGTACTTGGCGGCGGGATCGACACCGTTGAGCAGCGGGCGCGTATTGCTCGCGCCGGTGCGCCGAACCCCTTCGGACACACTGATTTCCAGATAGACGACCGTCGCGTCACGCAGCAGATCCCTGGTCCGCTCGGACAGCACCGATCCACCACCGAGGGAGACCACACCGTCGTGGGAGAGCACGGCGTGGCGCACCACCTCTTCTTCGATCCGGCGGAACTCCACTTCGCCGTCGGTGGCGAAGATATCGGGAATGGTGCGCCCGGTATCGTCCTCGATCCCCGTGTCGGTGTCGTAGAGCGCCACCCCGAGTTCCCTGGCCAGCTTGCGCCCGATCGTCGACTTCCCCGAGCCGGGCAGCCCGACCAGCACCACCCGCGCCAGCGGTGCGATCCGGTCGTCGGCGCCGGTCTCAGGAGCATCGGGCTCGACGGTCGCCGGTGAGGGGTCCGCGTCGCTCTCCGGCGCGGACCCCTGCTGCCCCTGCTCGGTCACGGGATACGGCTGTCCGCGGGCACGTGTGGGCGGCTGCCGATCCGCTTGACGTAACTGGTGATGTTGTCGACGGTCTCGGCGAGGGAGTCACCGCCGAACTTCTCCAGCGCGGCTTGCGCCAGCACCAGTGCCACCATCGATTCCGCGACAACGGCCGCCGCGGGTACCGCGCACACGTCGGAGCGCTGGTGGATGGCGACGGCCTCTTCGCCGCTGGACATGTCGACCGTCGCCAGTGCGCGCGGCACGGTCGAGATCGGCTTCATCGCGGCACGCACCCGCAGTGCTTCGCCGTTGGTCATGCCGCCTTCGAGGCCACCGGCGCGGTTGGTCGAGCGCAGCACGCCGTCGGGGCCGGGACGCATCTCGTCGTGTGCCAGGCTGCCACGTCGGCGCGCGGTCTCGAACCCGTCGCCCACCTCGACACCCTTGATCGCCTGGATGCCCATGAGAGCGGCGGCCAGGCGCGAATCGAGGCGCTGCTCGCCGCTGACGAACGAGCCGAGCCCGACGGGCAGCCCGTCCACGATCACCTCGACGACACCGCCGAGGGTGTCGCCGTCCTTCTTCGCCGCTTCGATCTCGGCGATCATGGCCGCCTCGGCCTCGGCGTCGAACGCGCGCACGGGGCTGGCGTCGATCGCGTCGAGATCGGCGGGACCGGGCGTGACACCGGTGGTGTTGGCCGCGGTACCGATCGACACCACATGCGAGATGACCTCGACGCCGAAGGCCTGACGCAGGAAGTTGCGCGCGAAGGTTCCGGCGGCGACGCGGGCCGCGGTCTCACGGGCGCTTGCCCGCTCGAGCACCGGGCGGGCGTCGTCGAAGCCGTACTTGAGCATCCCGGAGAAATCGGCGTGCCCGGGGCGTGGGCGGGTCAGCGGCGCGTTGCGCGCCATTCCCGCGAGCTCGGTCTCGTCGATCGGATCGGCGGACATCACTTCGGTCCACTTGGGCCACTCGGAGTTGGCGATCTCGATCGCGACCGGACCACCCATGGTGCGGCCGTGGCGCACGCCACCGACCAGGGTGACCTTGTCGGCCTCGAATTTCATCCGGGCGCCGCGCCCGTAACCGAGCCGGCGGCGGGCGAGCTGTGCGGAGACATCGTCCGATGTCACCTCGACTCCGGCGACCATCCCTTCCAGGAGGGCGACGAGAGCGGGACCATGGGATTCTCCGGCAGTTATCCAGCGCAACACGCCGACCATCTTCCCATGTCGACACGTGTAGCAGGGAATGCGGTCCGACGTGACGAGCGGCACGTGGCCGCCGCGCCGGACCGCGCGGTGGCGACCACCGCCCTGATCCGGCCGAACCGGCCTGCTCCGGGCCGCCCACAAAACCTCGTCACCGGGATCGTCTCGGCGCGTCGCACCGCCGGTCATGCCAACGCCATCGCGGTCACGGTGGCCAGGCACATGGCCGGACCATGCGGAACCAACCGTCCAGATGGTGCGGCACGCACCTGGCGTGCACCACGTCCCAGCACCAGCCGCAGTCGATCCCCGCCGAGCAGCACCGCCGCGGTCGCGGCGGTGAGCAGCGGTGCTGCCACCGCGGCCCACACCCAGGCCGGTGGCCCGGCGATCGCCGCAGCGGCCCCGAGCGCCACCGCGAGCTTCACATCCCCGGCCCCGAGTGCGGCAGGGGAGAGCAGATGGGTAACCAGATACGGCATCGTCAACAGTGCGGCACCGATCACCGCGGTCCCCAATTCCCCTGTCGACAGGGCGAACAGGAACACCGCGGCCGCACCGGCGCCGGTCAGCGCGTTGGGAAGACGACGGAGATGAATATCGATGACGCCGAGCAGTAGGCACCAGGCGATGAGGCAACAGAACGCGGCAGTGGTCATGGGTTCGATCGTGCTGCGCCGCGACGGCCGACAGCGGGCCGTACCCGAGAATGTGGACAACTTCCGCGTATGTGAACAACGCCGTATCCAATTGCCCACCGACACGAAATCCGGAGCATCGCGTGCCGACGTGTCGTCCGTTGAGCGGTAGCGTTGACCCATGTGTGCTGACTACTCGGCTCCCGATTACGCGGCCCGGCGCGGTGCCCTGCGGAGCCTGCTGGTGGAAAACGGTGTCGACGCGTTGCTGGTGACCGATTTGGTCAACATCCGCTACCTGACCGGCTTCACCGGATCCAATGCCGTTGTGCTGGTGCATTCGTGGGATATGCGCGGCGCCGAGGACCGCACCATCATCGGCACCGACGGCCGGTACTCCGCCCAGGTGGCCGAACAGGTCCCCGACCTGCAGGCCGAGATCTGCCGGGCCACCGCGCGCCGCATACTCGAGCTGACCGGGGAATGGCAGCTGGGCCGAATCGGCTTCGAAAGCCATGTGGTGACCGTCGATCAGCACTCCGCGTTCCGGGAACTGCGCACCGGACTGCAGCTCGTCCCTACCTCGGGCCTGGTCGAACAGTTGCGCATGGTCAAAGACCCCTACGAGGTCGACCAGTTGAGCGCGGCCTGCGCGGCCGCCGACGCGGGCCTTGCCGCCCTGCTCGAGCGCGGCCTGCTGCGGCCGGGCCGCACCGAACGACAGGTTGCCCGCGACCTCGAATGGGCGATGTTCGAGCACGGTGCCGAGGCGATCTCCTTCGAGACGATCGTCGCAGCGGGAGCCAATTCGGCGATCCCGCATCACCGCCCGACCGGCGCCGTCCTTGCCACCGGCGACTTCGTGAAGTTCGATTTCGGCGCGGTGGTCAACGGATACCACTCCGATATGACCCGCACCCTGATGCTGGGAACCCCCGCCGACTGGCAGCGGGAGATCTACGAACTGGTCGCCCGCTCACAACGCGCGGGCACCGAGGCGCTCAAACCCGGCGCGCAGACCAGCGAGGTCGACGCCACGGCCCGGATGATCATCGAAGCGGCGGGGTACGGCCCGCAGTTCGTGCACGGTCTCGGTCACGGGGTCGGGCTGCAGATCCATGAAGCACCCGGAGTGGCGAAAACGAGTACCGGTACACTTCTGGCTGGTGTGGCGGTGACCGTCGAACCTGGTGTATACCTTCCCGGCCGCGGCGGGGTCCGGATCGAGGACACGCTCGTAGTACGCGAAGCGGGCCCGGAACTGCTCACCCGCACCAGCAAGGACTTGATCGTCGTCGACTGACGTCGGCGCGCAGAACGCAGTAACCCCCAGTACGCAGTAATACGAACGAGGAGATCCGAGGACAGTGGCGGACACCAGCGACTTCAAGAACGGCCTTGTGCTGAAGATCGACGGTCAGCTTCAGCAGATCGTCGAATTCCAGCACGTGAAGCCGGGCAAAGGCCCCGCGTTCGTGCGGACCAAGCTGAAGAACGTCGTGTCCGGCAAGGTTGTCGACAAGACCTTCAACGCGGGTGTCAAGGTCGAGACCGCGACTGTCGACCGTCGCGACATGACCTACCTGTACCACGACGGCAGCGACTACATCTTCATGGATGGCGACACCTACGACCAGATCTCCATCCCGGAGGCCACCATCGGCGACGGTGCCCGCTTCCTGCTGGAGAACATGGGTGTGCAGGTCGCGGTGCACGAGGACGCGCCGCTGTTCGTGGAGCTCCCCGTCACCATCGAGCTGGTCGTGCAGCACACCGACATCGGCCTGCAGGGCGACCGCTCCACCGGCGGCACCAAGCCCGCCACCCTGGAAACCGGCGCCGAGGTGGCCGTCCCGTTGTTCATCAACACCGGTGACAAGCTGAAAATCGACTCGCGCGACGGCAGCTACCTCGGCCGCGTCAACGGCTGATCGTGACCGACTCCCCGGCAGACAAGAAGGGCTCGTTCAAGAAGCTCGGCGCGCGTCACAAGGCGCGCCGCCGGGCCGTGGACCTGCTGTTCGAGGCGGAGGCGCGCGATGTCGACGTCTCCGTGCTGCTCTCGGATCGCGCTGAGCTCGCGACCCGCGACCAGAGCGTGGCCCCCGTGCACGCCTACACCACCACCCTCGTCGAGGGCGTCGCCGACGACCTCGACCGGGTCGACGGCACCATCGAGGGCTACCTCCAGGACTGGACCCTGCAGCGGCTGCCCGCCGTCGACCGGGCCATCTTGCGGATCGCGGTGTGGGAACTGTTCCACGCCACCGACGTGCCCCCGGTCGTCGCGGTCGACGAGGCGGTCGAGCTGGCCAAGGAACTGTCCACCGACGACTCGCCGTCGTTCGTGAACGGCGTGCTCGGCCAGGTCGTGCAGGTGGCACCCCAGGTTCGCGCCGCCGCGGCCGCCACGGCCGCCACGAAGGCCGCGCGCGGCGAGTCGGAGTCCTGACCGTGGCGCGCAAGTACCTCGTGATGGCGATGCGCACCCCCGAGTTCGACGCCTCGGTGATCGCACCGCACCGCACCTTCCTGCAGGAGCGGCTCGCCGAGGGGCAACTCCAGGAAAGTGGCGGCTTCACCGACGGCACGGGTGGCGCCTACGTCATCCTGGCCGAAAGTCTCACTGCCGCAACAACAATCGCCCACTCCGACCCGTTGCACACCACCGGAGCCTCGGAACTGACGATCCACGAATGGGAAATCACCGTCTCGGCGTGAATCCCGTTGTCACAGCCGCACGTTCCTTGCGAACGTGCGGCTGCTGTCGTCTGTGGGGTCAGATCTCGCCTGCCAGGTCTGGTGCCCCTGCGAGACGTTCGGCTGTTCCACCCTGCCAGCTTGCCACTGCCGCAATCGATCACGGCGGTGGAGTGAGGATGTGATCCCGACGGCCTCCGCCGATGGGTGTACGAGGAAACCGGCGGAGGCGCGACCGGCGCTGGGTGGGCGCGGTGTCGGGTGTGCCTGGGCACGAGGTGATCTTGCTACCTCGAGTGCGCTCGAGGTCAAGGGTTCAGCGGGGAGCGTGGACCAACGGGGCGAAGAAGCCGGTGAGCTGGGCTGTCGAGGGTTGGCCGAGGCGGCGGCCGAGGTAGTCGGGGGCGTCGGCGGCGGCTCGGCAACGATCCTGATCGGTATTCGACGGGTTGGCGGAGAAGCGTTCGCCGAGCATCGTCGCCTTGGCGACCTCGCGTCCGGTGTGGAGTTCGTAGACGGCGACCTCGTAGGTTGCGCGGAAGAGGTTGACGGTGCGCCCTATCGGTGCGCCGGAGGAGGGACCGTACTGGCAGGTCTGGACGAGCTCGCGCAGTTCCAGCTGCTTCACGCAGGCGATGAGCTGCACGGTCGACGGGTCGTCCGGGTTCCACGCGGTCGGATCGTCCGGGTGGACCATGGTCGTGAGTTCACCGGACAGATAGATAGGCCGTGCTCCGTCGCGCTGATAGGGCGCGGCATTCGGGAACGGCTTCTTGTCCTCGCCGCACATCCGGTCGAAGTCCGACATCTCGAAGCGGCTCGCCTGCACCGCCGTGATCGCGAAGAACCCGGCCCCGAACAGTGCGATGAACAGCAGCAACGCGACACCGGGCCCAACGCGCAGGCCCCGCCGCCGTGCGCTGCGCTCCCGAACGGGGCGATTGTGCCACCGCTCGATCAGCGACGGACCGTTCCCCCGACGCCACGACCGCCACCTTTCCGGCAGCGTCGGTCGCCGCGCAGTCCGGTCGCGTTCGACCCAATCGGACCAGTGCTCCGGGTTCTTCTGGGGTGCTTCGGGTTCCGCGGAATGGTACGAGGGCGCGACGGCGGGGGTGCCGCTCGCTGTCGAGGGTGTACTCCAAGGCCCGGTCCTGCCGGTCGATCCTGCGGAACCGACGGCGGCAGCGGTACCGACGGCGGGACCCGAGCCGACCGTCGGACCTGTGTCGGCGCCGACCTGAGTGGCGGCAACCTCGTCGTCCGGTGTGGGGTCGTGCCGGTACTCCGCACTCTCACCCGCAGTGTGTTCGGTGCCATCGACCACCGGATCATCGATCGCGCCTGATTCGGTTCCAGCGACGGACTTACTCAGCGAGAGAGCCCTTTCGCTGTGCGAGATCGCGTCCTCTCCGGTCGGCTCGCGCGCAGGGCGCTCGTCCGGTGACGGGTCTTCCTCGGTAACGTCGGCAGCGGGAGACTCGTTCGTCACCGGTTCAGCGGATTCGGGCGTCGGCTGTTCGGCCGCTGGGGCCGACGCCGCCACCTCGGTCGACTCCTCGGCCTGGGTGCCGGTCAATTCCTCGCTCGGAGAAGGGGATTGCGCCGCGTCTTCGGAATGGGTCGATGTCGCCGACTTCTCGGGGTGAGCCGAGGTCGGGTTTCGATGGGCGAGCCTGTCGATCGCAGCGAGAAAGGCGGGCGTTGCCGCTTGGGTGACCCGTGCCGAACTGGTCGGAGCCGCAGCCGAATTCGCTGTGGTGGTGGAATCGTCTGTCTCCGGCAGAGTGCCGAGCTCCACGGCGGTCGGAGCAGCGGGCCGGGACGTGGTCGCCGGGTCGAGAGTGGCCGGAAAACCCTGTGCCAGCAGCGCATCGGGGGCGGGCAACAGATGGCCCAGGTTCAGTGCGGCGAACACCCGGGTGACGTCATCGATACTGAGCCGGACAGTGCGCCCGCTCTCGGCCTGGAAATAGTCGTGCAGCGCGCCGACGTCATCACGATCGATCAGCACCGCACGGTACCCGTCGGCGATTCTGCTTTCCTCGATGGTGATCTCGGCACCGGGCTGGGAGACCAGCGCGATCACCGCGTTCACCCAGCCGAAGATCCCGGACTGCTGCAGCAAGCTCTTGGCGGCGAACACCTGCCGGCGCACCTGGACGAACGGGTTCGGTACCCGGACGGCGTGATAGAGCGCGGCCGGTTCGCCGTCAATGGTCCACGGCCCGTTCGGTGGGGTGGCAAGGGTGCCTTCCTGGCGGGCGGTGAACCCCTTCACCTCCACGATGGTCACGCTCTGCGGTGTGCACACCAGCGCGTCGACCTCGACCGACCCGCCCCGGTTCTCCGGCACATGGCAGCGGAACACGGCGACGCCGCCCGCCTGAAACGCCTGGTCACGGACGGCAGCGCCGACGATCTGTTCTGCGCCTTCGAGTTCGCTCTCGTCCGCGACAACGACGATCACCACGACCCCCTGTGCACCCGACTGCGGACTTCTACCAGGATACGGCCTCCATCAGCCGTATCGAAACCGAATCCTGTTGCTGAGCAACATCTTCGGCAATGTCGATTACCGATCTCACCACGGCGGCCCCGGGTTTCGACCCCGCGCAGGCGCCTCGCCGACCGGCCGGACCCACGCCACCGGCGGCTTCGTGACCTGGCCTGCCACCAAGACCAGTCCGGTCGGCCGATCCACCGCGAGAAATCCGAAGGGCCGGTCGATATTCACCGACGTGATCGTCGACCATGTCTTCTGCGGAACGCCGCCAAGGCGCATAGCCACGGCCGTGACGGCGGCCGCTTCGAAGCCCTCGGCGTCGAAGCGCGCGATGACATCCTGGCCCGCGGCGTCCAGCGCCAGCGGATCGGACGTGAGTCCGGGGAAATGGGAACCGTGACTCATCGCGGTGGACAGTCCGAACAGCGCCGCGTGGCGAGCGAGGTTGTGCTTGTTCTCGACGTCGAACGGTGGCATTTTCAGCACCACGGAATCGTGACCGCCATAGGTCTCCCGTCGGCTCACCGACAGGCAGGGCGCTGTCGTGCCGACCGGTAGTTCTGTCCGCACGCCGACGGCTCCGTCCAGTGCCGCGAGGCCGGCGGCGACGCCGTGGCGCGGATCCGCGCCGATCAGCAGATGCACATCGAGTTCGCCGTTGCCCGTGACGATCACGCGGGTGACGTCGTCGCCGAGTACCGACACACTGCCGTCGGGATGGCTCGTCCGGTACAGGCCGGGACCCCGATGTCCCTGCCACGGACCGGTTTCCGGTGTGTAGAGGATCTCGTCGAACGGACTCACCCAGCGAGTGCGTGCCAGCAAGGCGGTGGCCAGCGCGAGGACGGTATCCGGGGTGATCGGCACCGGAAACTTCTCGATCAACCCCCGGGTCTGCTCCTGTGCCCAGACATCCAGTGCCGCCGGATCGCCCAGCTCACCGACCGTCCCCGCGGGCATGCTGCGAACCCATTCCTCGCGCAAGGTCAGCCCCGGCCGAACCCACGCCCCGATCGCCGTCGACACCTCCCGCGAAGTATCCAGCGATTTCAGCATATCCAGCCCCGCCGCATGCGCCTGCTCGGCCGCGACCCCCACCACGGCAGCGAGTTCGTCCCGCGCCCGCCCGGACGCCGCCCCGGCCAGCACGGCCAGCAACGGCCAGAGCCCCGCCCCCGACACCACCGCGTCCTCGCCTCCGAACGTCGCGCACCACCGCCCCGTCAACGCATTCGACGCCCGCACATGCGGCACAAGTGAACTCCCCATCCCCGGATCCTACGACCAGCCACCGACAATCCGCCATGTCGGCGAAATCCGTCAGTATTGCTCAGTGCGGCAGACGGCTCACCGGACGCCGCGTGGGCGGAACTGGATGCTGATGCGGGGGCCGACGGGGCGTGCGGTCTTGGGAACCGCGTGCTCCCAGGTGCGTTGACAGGCCCCACCCATCACCAGCAGATCCCCGTGCCCCGCCGTGAACCGCACGCTGGCGCCCCCACCGCGCGGCCGCAGCAGCAGCGAACGCGGCGCCCCGACCGACACGATCGCGACCATCGTGTCGTGGGTGGCGCCGCGGCCGATCGTGTCCCCGTGCCAGGCGACGCTGTCGCGGCCGTCGCGATAGAAACACAACCCGGCCGTCCGGAACGGTTCGCCGAGCTCGGCCGCGTAATGCGCGGTCAGCGCCGCCCGTGCGTCGACCAGAATGTGATCCGGCAGCGGATCGTTCTCCCCGAAGAACGACACCAGCCGCGGCACATCGACGACCCGGTCGTACATCGGCCTGCGTTCGGCATGCCAGGGAACGCGCTCGGCCAGCCGGTCGAACAGCTGACTCGCGCCGCTCAGCCAGCCGGGAAGCGCATCGACCCAGCTGGTCGCGTCGAGTTGGGTGCGCCGGATCGCCTCGATCGAACCCAGGGCAATCGCCTCACCGTCGAACAGTGAACCTTGCAGGGGCAGCGACATGAGCGCCAGTCTACAACGTGTTCGAATGTATGTTCGATAAGCGGTGCGATCCCGCGTCGGCTCAGTCCTTCCAGCCGCTCGTGTCGAGAATCATGTTCGTCGAGGCTGATGCCGGTGACCGCGATCCAGATGGCGGCGGGTCGCCGTCGGCGATACACGGGCGAGTCGCTGAGACCGGTCGTGTGTGCGGCGATGGCGTCCCAGATGATGTCGACGCACTCATCGCGGACGCCCTGCGCTTCGAGGAACTCGGCCGCGAAATCCGCGCCGTCCACCTCGAATCGCTGTTGGCACGTTCGGACAGACCGATATCGTGCAGCGCGCAGATGAGGAACATGAGCTCCTCGTCATAGTCCGTGCCGGGCCGCAAGCCCTTGGCGGCGGCGTGCGCGCGCCCGAACAGGAACCCGCGAATGCTGGCCGCCGGGTTCGTCATGGCCGCAACAGAACGGTGCCGAACGCGACCCGGTCTTCGAGCATTCGGTGCGCGGCCGCGGCGCCGGCAAGGGGGAGAACCGAGTGGACCACGGGTGTCAGCAGGCCCTGCGCTGAAGCCGTCAGTGCCGCCGACCGCTGCCGCGCGACTTCGCCGAGCCAGGCGGTGCCCGCGCAGCCGGTGAGCGTGAGCCCACGCAGGATCAGATCGGTGACGCCCAGCTGTGCGGGTGCGCCGTCGAGCCAGCCGTAGCTGAGGATCCGGCCGCGCAGTGGCGTGATCAAGTCGAGCAGTGGTGTCAGTGAATCGCCCCCGATCGAATCGAATACGACATCGATCGTGCCGCCTGCGAGCAGGTCGGCCAGCTGGCCGACCCAGTCGGGCGCGGTGTGGTCGAGTACCTCGTGCGCACCGTTGGCCCGGGCGAGGCCGGCTTTCTGTTCCCCGCCCGCGGTACCGATGACGCGCACGCCCGCGGCGGCGCACAGCTGGGTGAGACAGCTGCCGACGCCGGTGGCTGCCGCTTCGACCAGGACGGTCCGGCCCGCGGCGACGGCCGCGGTCTGCATCAGCGCCAGTGCCACCGACCCCGGCATCAGGATCGCGGCGGCGTGCTCGGTGGTCAGCTCGTCCGGGATCACTGTCACCGAATCGGCTTCGGCGACAACGAGTTCGGCGTAGGAACCGAAGCCGTTGGTGGACGCGACCACCCGTGCGCCGAGCAATCCCCGATCAACGCCGGCGCCGATATCGACAACGGTGCCCGCCGCCTGGAACCCGAAGACCTCGGGCAGCGGCGCGGGGAAGGGAAACGCGCCGGCCCGGATCTTGGTCTCCGGGTACAGCACCGGCACCACCTCCGCTCGGACGGCGACCTGCCCCTCGCCCGGGCGAGGTTCGCCGACCTCCCGTGCCACCAGGACCTCGGGTGCGCCGGTCTCTGTCATTACGATTGCCTGCATCAGAACTCCATAAGTTGACTGTCGGTCCAGATATCTCGAACGATATGGACCGTCGGTCAACTTGTCAACGGATCGGCGGGTGCCGAGAAAGCGGGTGCGATGACCGACCGACGTCCCACCGAACGCGCCGATGCAGCGCGCAACCGTCGAGCGATCCTCGATGCCACCGCCACGCTGCTGGCCGAACACGGCGCGGCCGGGGTGACGATGGATCGGGTGGCGGCAGCGGCAGGCGTCGGGAAGGGCACCATCTTCCACCGGTTCGGCAGCCGCGCGGGCCTGCTCTACGAGCTCGTAGCCGAGGGCGCAGCCGGGCTGATGACGGCGGTCACGAGCGGCCCGCCGCCCCTGGGGCCCGGCGCACCGGCGACCGACCGGCTACTGGCCTTCTTCGACGCCATGACGAGCCTGGTCACCGACGACGTGGAACTGATCGCGGCTTATCAGGCGATGCCGCCACATCCCCGCAGCGCCGAATTCCACACGTTCTGGGCACAGCACATCGGCACCCTCTTGCGCGAGGCCCGCCCCGACATCGACGCCGACACCGTTGGCGCACTGTTGCTTTCGACGGTCGGCGGGGAACTCGCTCAGCAACTGGCCAGGGCGGGGGAGGTCGACCGTTTACGCTCGGCGATAGCGGAATTGGTTCGTTCGGTTCTGCGCGCTCCCTGAGCCGCAGCGTCGCCGGATTCCGGCGCGGAGCGCGGTCGAGCGGAGCTACGCTCCGACAGATGGTTCCGCTGTCGAATGCCGCGGCCTTCGCCGTTGCCTCTCTGATCATCATTGTGATTCCAGGCCCGAACGTGCTGTTCGCGATCGGTCGAGCACTGACGCTGGGGCGCCGGTCCGCTGTCCTGTCGGTCGCAGGTGCCGTCGCCGGATCGTTCGTCCCGTTGGTCGCGGTGTCGGTGGGCCTCGGTGCGGTCTTGATGGCCTCGGCGACGTTGTTGCTGCTCGTGAAGATTGCCGGAGCCGGATATCTGATCTATCTGGGTGTCGCGACGATCCGGCAGCGCAAGGAGCTGGCGGCGGCCATGCAATCGAATGCCCCGAGCATCGGTGGAAGTCGGGTGCTCGGACAGGGATTCATCGTCGGCGCCACCAACCCCAAGACGATCGTGTTCTTCGGCGCGGTCCTTCCGCAGTTCGCGGTTCCGGCCGAAGGTGGGCTGCCCGCGCAGTTGCTGATCCTCGGTGCGATCTTCCTGACGATCCAAGCGCTGTCGGATGGTTGCTGGGCGTTGCTCGCGGCGACGGCGCGGTCGTGGTTCGTGCGTTCGCCCCGTCGCCTCGAAACTGTCGGCAGCACCGGTGGGCTGATGATCATCGGAGTCGGTGCGGGGATGGCGCTGTCCGGGACCCACTGACGCGGCCGTCTCAACTCGTTGCCCCTTCTAACTTATAGCTCACCCGGGGGCTTGCGGCAAGGCCCAGGTGGTGCTGCACAATCGCTGGGCAATGCAGGGACCAGCCACATTCGGGAGTGACAAGATCATGCAAGAGATGACCACCGACGTGATCGTTGTCGGCGCTGGGCCTGCCGGATTGATGCTCGCGGGGGAGCTGGGTCGGACCGGGGTGCGGCTGTTGGTGCTCGAACGCCGTGTACAGCCGGGTACCGCGCAGAAGGCCAGCGGTCTCGGTGGGCGGATTCTGGATGTGTTGCGCTTTCGCGGACTGCTCGACCGGATGACGGCGGTCAGCGGTGACCCGAGTCCGAAGCCGATCTTCCCCTTCGGGGGCGTGCACCTGGACTTCACCGGTCTCGACGAAACTCCGATGCACGCTATGGCGATTCCGCAGGCGCGGGTCGAGGAGTTCCTCGCCGAGGACGCGGTAAACCTCGGCGCCGAGATCCGGCGCGGACACGAGGTGGTCGCGGTGACCCAGGACGACGACGCGGTGATCGCGGAGGTGAACGGGCCGGACGGGCCGTACCGGGTGCGCGCCCGCTACCTGGTCGGCTGCGACGGTGGCTGCAGCCGGATTCGCGAACTGGCGGGAATCGAATTCCCCGGCCGCACCTATCCGGAGGTCAACCGGTTGGCGGTGGTCGCGGTGCACGAGTCGGTGACCGTGCTCGCCGACGGTGGGATCGAGGTACCCGGTGTCGGCCGGATCGATCCGGGATTCACCCGCACCGACAACGGGGTGTTCGCGCTCGGACGGGTCAGTTCCGAGGACCGGGTGATGTTCTTCCAGACCACCGAGAACGACGACGCCGAATACGACAACTACGAACCGCTGACCATGGCCGAACTCGGCGACAGCGTCCGGCGCGTGCTCGGCGCGGAGGTTCCACTCGGCGCACCGACTCGCTTGTCGCGCTACCAGTTCCAGGACCGGCAGGCTGAAAACTACCGTGTGGGCCGGGTTTTCCTGGCCGGTGACGCGGCCCACCTGCTGCCCGCCACCGGTGCCGCGATGAACCTCGGCATGACCGATTCGGTGAACCTTGCCTGGAAGCTGGCCGCCGACATCGGAGGGTGGGCACCGGCGGACCTGCTCGACACCTACCACTCCGAACGCCACTTCGCCGGCGGCCGCGCACTGCTGCAGACCCGCGCCCAGGCGGCACTGCGCCAGGGTCAGGACCCCGCCGCCGAGGCCTTGCGCGCGGTGTTCCAGGAACTCCTCGCCGACGAACCCGCGCTGCGCCGGATGGGAGCGCTCGTCGCGGGCACCGATCTGCGCTACCCGGCACCCGGAACCCATTCGCTCACCGGCACTTTCGCGCCCGATCTGATCCTGCACACCGACCAGGGCACCACCACCGTCGCCGAACTCATGCACGCCGCGCGACCGGTCTTGCTCGACCTGGCCGACCGCGCCGACCTGCGCGAGATCGTCGGGGAATGGGCGCCGCGCGTCGAGATCCACTCGGC
This sequence comes from Nocardia sp. IBHARD005, assembly GCF_052814245.1. NCBI lineage: Bacteria > Bacillati > Actinomycetota > Actinomycetes > Mycobacteriales > Nocardiaceae > Nocardia > Nocardia sp. IBHARD005. The sequence continues at coordinate 5,294,440 of NZ_CP199935.1, read as the reverse complement.
AAAGACTGTCGATCGCCCGGCCGATGCTCTCCTGATCCGCCCCGATGGTCACATCGCCTGGGCGGCGACGATCGACGAGCCGTCCGACACTGCCGCGGCCGATCTGCGCGTGGCTCTGACCAGGTGGTTCGGCGTCTAGGAATCGCGCGAGAGCGGTTTCCTACGCTTGCGGCGCCGACTTTCCGGCAGTACGGCCCGGCCGGCGCGCACCTGACCGCCACGGCGACGCGATGCCACCTGAATCACGAACCGGCCCAGGGTCATTCGATCCTGGGCCGGATCGCGTGGAAATCCGTGCCCGTCTGTGGATTACTCCTGGGATGAATTCGATCTCGACAACCGATCGGTCGGCGACGCGCGCGCTGCCCGGCTGGTCGGTGCCGATGGTGTTCATCGTCGCGGCGACCTCGCAATATGTGGGTGCCGCACTCGGGGTATTCCTGTTCGACACCACCGAACCGGCCACCGTCGCCTGGCTGCGCGCCGCCGCGGCGGGGGTGGCGTTGCTGGCCTGGCGGCGTCCGTGGCGGTCGGGGTGGTGTTGCTGGCCGGTGTGCAACTCGACGTCGAGCCGGTCGGTGTGGGTTTCGCCTCGGCCGTCCTGTGGGCGGCCTACATCCTGGTCGGCAAACGCGTCGCCGACACCGGTGACGGCCAGGATTCCCTCGCTGTCGGCATGGCGGCCGCCGCGGTGCTGCTGGCACCGTTCGTGGTGATCCCGCAGCTGGCGATCGACGCCGCGGTGTTTGCCGACCCACGGACCTGTCTGCTCGAACGGCTCGAAGTAGCCGATGACCTACGCGGACAACGCAATTGGTGGCTACTCGCCACGGTGAACAACTGGCCCGAACAACCCGACCTGGCCCCGATCTTCACCCGGTTCGCCCAAGCCCTCCGCGCACGCACGGCCTGATCCGCAGTTCACCGCTGCGACCGCAGGAACCCGCCCTCGGAGTCGATCACCTGCCCGACCCCCACCGCCCGTCATCGGAAACGAGCCAGGCGATCAACCGAGCCGGATCATCCGGCGCCCCGACGTGGCAGCGCGGAAACGCGGCCCGCACTTCCTCGATGACCGTCAGATCCCGATCCGCCGTCGCCGCAGTCAGGTACCCCGTGTCCACGGGACCCGGATTGACTGTATTGAGCAAGATCCCGCGCTCGATCAGCTCGGCGGGCCCAATGCGTGGGGAACAACGCGGCCCCCTGCTGCGCCAACCGCCGCGCCACCGCGAACCCGATCCCGCCCCGCCGACTCAACCCGGTCACCACCGCGACCCGCCCGCTCAACGCCGTCGATTCCATAGAAGCGATGGCACCCGGCGTCGCGCCCTCCTCGCAACCGAATCCTCTCTGGCAATCGTCGCGCGGGCGCGCGGGCGTCGTTGTGCTCGCGGATGTCGAGGTGGTTCGGCGAGCTATCGGCGGTGTCGCGGTTCAGTTGCTCTGGGCGAGGTAGTTGTAGATTTCGTGGATTTCGATGATGGGCTGGTTGGGCATGCCTACTTCCATGCCGATGGGGCCGAGGGTGGATTCGGCGAAGCTGTGGAATTGCTCGGGGGTTTCCCAGACGTCGGTGACGTGGAATCCGGTGTCGGTCTTTCTGACCAGGTGAAACAGGAGGCCGGGGCCGCCGGAGCCGCCGTGCACGAAGCCCATCTTCGCCAGGGCCTGGTCGTACTGTTCGAGGGTCGAGCCGGGGAATTCGAGTTCGACGGCAACTGTCATGACGGTCATCTCCTTGCGCGGTCGAGCGGGGGGTGGAGTGACTGGGGCCCGGCCCGATGAGCCCGGGGTGGCGATCGAACACCGTGACCCGGCGCTCCGATCGGATCACGATCGCTCTGGGCGGCGGTACGAACTCGCCGTCGCGATGTGGTGCGCGTCACAGTCTAGTCTGTGGGTCATCGGCCGACAAGCAACCTCATCGGCCCGCCCGAGGTGGCTCCGGACGGCAGCTCGTTGTCGCCCAGACCATTCCGATACCGGAGTCGGCGGGTGCTGTGCGCGGGCGGGAGGCAGTGCTGATCAGCTCGTATCCGAGCCGCCGTGGCACCGCCGCGCTGCGGACATTGGCCGCGTCGCAATGGATTTCGAGGCGACTGATGTGGCGGAGGGTCAGTGCGGTGGTGGTCAGGGCGTGGGCGGCGCGGGCGATGATTCCCCGGCCGGTGTGGGCGACGTGGCACCAGTAACCGATCTCCAGGGCGGTGGGGTCGACTCTGTCGTGGAGTCCGATCCCACCCACCACCTCGCCACTCGCGGTGAAGATCCCGTACCGATAGCAGCCGTCGGGCGTCGGCCAGTGCGCGGCCGAGTTCTGGAGGGTGCGGCGTTGTCCGGCGAGCGTCGGTGGCTGCTCGGCCCACGCCATCCACGGGCGAAGGTGGGCGTGTGAGGCGGTCAGCGCGGCGAACTGGCGCGTCAGGTCACTGGTTCGCCAGCGGCGCAGCAGGAGATCGCCCAGATCGATCCGCTCCGGAGGAGTCGGCCTGGAATGGGTGCTGAAGCCGATGGTCATGACCGATGATGGTGGACCCCGCGGCTACCTGGCAACGTGTTTTCCGGGCGCCCGACGGTGTCCGACTAGTGGATCCTGGCGAGGATCTGCTGGTGTGAGGCTGGTTGACGACCGGGTGAGTCACCGACGCGGCGCCAGCCTTCTAGGGCGTTCCGGCGACGTGAAGGCGATCACGGCGCGGTTCGGGTCGAGACCGCCGCCGCGGCGCTGCATCGTGGCGAAACATGCGCGCTCACTGGGCTTTCGGACCGACAGTGATCACGGACACGGCAGTGGTCATCGACTGGTGGTCCGTGGTCGTGCTCACAGGTGGGCCTACCTGGTCAAAGGCGTCCCGCGGCGCTGATAGGCTGACGGGCGAGTGAGGCATCCTTTAACGGACCGTCCGGTGAGGCGGGGAAGGAGGTCGGCATGGCTGTGCCCGAACGGGCGGCCAAAACCGGCGCGGGCGAAACATCGCAGCGGCACACCCCGGAGTGGGTGGCAGCCGGTCGCGAGTTGTTGTCGCCATCGGACGTGACCAGGACCGTAGCGCGGATCGCGCATCAGATCATCGAGAAGACCGCTTTGGATTCCGGCGACGCCGACGCACCGCGGGTGGTTCTCATGGGAATCCCCACCCGCGGCACCACTCTGGCGAACCGGCTGGCGGACAAGATCGAGGAATTCTCCGGTGTGCGCCCCGCGCTCGGCTCCCTCGACATCACGCTGTATCGCGACGACCTGCGCAGTCGCCCGCACCGCCCGCTCGAGCGCACCTCGGTGCCCGACGGCGGCATCGAGAACTCCCTGGTCGTCCTCGTCGACGACGTGCTGTTCTCGGGTCGCACAGTCCGCTCCGCCCTCGACGGCCTGCGCGACCTCGGCCGCCCCCGCGCTGTGCAGCTGGCGGTCCTCATCGACCGCGGGCACCGTGAACTGCCGATCCGCGCCGACTACGTGGGCAAGAACGTGCCGACTTCGCGCGCCGAGGACATCTCGGTGCTGATGGTCGAGCACGACGGTCGTGACGGTGTGTATCTGCATCAGGAAGGTCAAGAGCAGTGAGGGACCGCATGAACACGGCCACCCAGTGGTTCACGCCGGACCTGACCGCCGGCGAGGTGGCGGCGTGAAGCATTTGCTGACGGTCGCCGACCTGGATCGCGGCACCGCCACCGAACTCCTCGATGAAGCCGAACGTTTCGAGCAGGCCCTGCTCGGCCGCGAGGTGAAGAAGCTGCCGACCCTGCGCGGGCGCACCGTGATGACGGTGTTCTACGAGAACTCCACCCGCACCCGCGTGTCCTTCGAGGTCGCGGGCAAGTGGATGAGCGCCGACGTGATCAACGTGAGCGCGTCGAGTTCCTCTGTCTCCAAAGGTGAATCGCTGCGCGACACCGCGCTCACCCTGCACGCGGCGGGCGCCGACGCGCTGATCGTGCGCCACCCGGCTTCGGGTGCCGCGCACCAGATCGCGCGCTGGATGGAGCAGTGGGCCCGCGAGGAGAACCGCGCCGCCCCGTCGATCATCAACGCGGGCGACGGCACCCACCAGCACCCCACCCAGGCCCTGCTCGACGCACTCACCCTGCGCCAGCGCCTCGGCGACGTCGAGGGCAAGCGGATCGTGCTGGTCGGCGACATCCTGCACAGCCGGGTCGCCCGCTCCAATATCTCCCTGCTCAACACGCTCGGTGCCGAAGTGGTGCTGGTCGCGCCGCGCACGCTGCTGCCGGTCGGCGTGGACGCCTGGCCCTGCCGGATCTCGTCCTCGCTGGACGCCGAGCTGCCCGGTGCCGACGCGGTGATGATGCTGCGCGTGCAGGCGGAGCGGATGAACGGCGGGTTCTTCCCGTCGGCCCGCGAATATTCGATCAACTACGGACTGTCCGAGCGCAGGCTCGCGCTGCTCGGCGACGACGCGGTGGTCCTGCACCCCGGCCCGATGCTGCGCGGCATGGAAATCGCCTCTGCGGTCGCGGATTCGCCGAAATCGGCTGTGCTGCAGCAGGTTTCGAACGGAGTGCACATGCGGATGGCCGTGTTGTTCCGGCTGCTCGTCGGTCAGGAGGAAACGGTATGAGTGAGCTGCTGATCAAGAACGTCAAGCCCTACGGCGAAGGCGACCCCGTCGACGTCCTGGTGCGCGGCACCCTCATCGCCGAAATCGGCACCGGTCTGACGGCGTCCGACGATGCCGAGGTGATCGAGGGCAACGGCCAGATCCTGCTGCCGGGCTTCGTCGACCTGCACACACACCTGCGTGAACCCGGCCGCGAAGACACCGAGACCATCGAAACCGGTTCCGCCGCAGCGGCATTGGGCGGTTACACCGCGGTGTTCGCGATGGCCAACACCAGTCCGGTCGCCGACTCGGTGGTGATCACCGACCACGTGTGGCGGCGCGGCCAGGAAGTCGGCCTCGTCGACGTGTTCCCGGTCGGTGCCGTCACGGTCGGCCTGCAGGGCAAGCAACTCGCCGAGATGGGCACCATGGCCGCCGGTATCGGCCAGGTCAGGATGTTCTCCGACGACGGCCACTGCGTCGACGACCCGCTGATCATGCGCCGCGCCCTCGAATACGCGAACTCGCTCGGCGTGCTCATCGCCCAGCACGCCGAGGAACCGCGCCTGACCAAGAACGCCATCGCGCACGAAGGCCCCAACGCCGCGCGCCTGGGACTGCACGGCTGGCCGCGCGCCGCCGAGGAGTCGATCGTCGCGCGTGACGCACTGCTGGCCCGCGACGCGAACGCCCGCGTGCACATCTGCCACGCCTCCACCGCGGGCACCGTCGAACTGGTGAAATGGGCCAAGTCCCAGGGCATCTCGATCACCGCCGAGGTCACCCCGCACCACCTGCTGCTCGACGACTCGCGCCTGGAAACTTACGACGCCGTCAACAAGGTGAACCCGCCGCTGCGCGAATCCACCGACGTGGCAGCCCTGCGCCAGGCACTGGCCGACGGCATCATCGACTGTGTCGCCACCGACCACGCTCCGCACGCCGAACAGGACAAGTGCTGCGAGTTCGCGGCCGCCCGCCCCGGCATGCTCGGCCTCGAGACGGCGCTGTCGATCATCGTGCAGACGATGGTGCAGTCCGGCCTGCTGGACTGGCGCGGCGTCGCGAAGGTGATGAGCGAGAAGCCCGCCGCGATCGTCGGCCTCGACGACCACGGCCGCCCGATCGCGGTCGGCGAGCCCGCCAACCTCACGCTGATCGACCCCGACGCCGAGTGGACGGTGCGCGGCGCCGAACTGGCGAGCATCTCGAACAACACACCGTTCGAGGACATGACGTTCCCGGCCGAGGTCACAGCCACCGTGCTGCGCGGCCGGGTAACTGCCCGCGAGGGCAAGGCGGTCGGGATCTAGGGAGGCCAGGACGTGGAAAGAACGCTGTGGGTTGTCGGGCTGCTGGCATTTTTCTTCATATGCCTGTGGCTGATGTACCGGGCTTGGCAGAAGAAGGCCACGCGGCAGCAGGCACGCATCGGTGAACTGCCGACGGTGCCGGCCGAACTGGGCGCACAACTACTGGAACCGACCACCGGCATGTACCTGGGCAGCACCATCGCGCCCAGCTGGCAGGACCGGATCGCGGTCGGTGACCTGGGATTCCGGGCGACCGCCGAACTGACGCGGTTCGAACGCGGAATTCTGCTCGAACGCGACGGCGCCACGGTGATCTGGATTCCGCAGGAATCGGTGTCAGCCGTGCGTACCGAGCGCGGACACGCGGGCAAAGTGATGACAGACAATGGTGTGCTGGTAATTCGCTGGACACTGCCGACGGGAACCGAGATCGATACCGGTTTCCGCGGTGACGACAAGACGGTGTACCCGGCATGGACGGCCGGGACAGCGGATTCCACCAGGGTGACGACGGGAGACGACGAATGACAGTGAAAGCAGCCTTGGTGCTCGAGGACGGCCGCGTATTCCGCGGTACCGCCTTCGGCGCCGAGGGCCAGACGCTCGGTGAGGCCGTGTTCTGCACGGCGATGACCGGGTACCAGGAAACCCTGACCGACCCCAGCTACGCCCGCCAGATCGTGGTGGCCACGGCCCCGCAGATCGGCAACACCGGCTGGAACGACGAGGACGACGAGTCCGCCAAGATCTGGGTCGCCGGTTACGCCGTGCGCGACCCCTCGCGAGTCTCCTCCAACTGGCGCGCCACCGGCACGCTGACCGACGAACTCGACCGCCAGGACGTGGTCGGCATCGCCGGCATCGACACCCGCGCGGTGGTCCGCCACCTGCGCAGCCGCGGCTCGATGAAGGCAGGCATCTTCTCCGGCGCCGCGCTGGCCGCCGACGAGGAGCTCCTCGCGCGGGTCAACGGCCAGGCCTCGATGCTGGGCGCCGACCTCGCCGAAGAGGTCAGCACCGACGCGATGTACACGATCGAACCGGTCGGCGACCACAAGTTCACCGTCGTCGCGGTCGACCTGGGCATCAAGACCAACACCCCGCGCATGTTCGCCGAGCGCGGCGTGCGCACCCACGTGGTGCCGTCGAACACCTCCCTCGACGACATCCTCGCGCTGAACCCCAACGGCGTGTTCCTGTCGAACGGCCCCGGCGACCCGGCCACCCAGGTCGGCGCGATCGCGCTCACCCAGGGTGTGCTCGAGCGCGGCATCCCGCTGTTCGGCATCTGCTTCGGCAACCAGATCCTGGGCCGGGCGCTGGGCCGCTCGACCTACAAGATGAAGTTCGGCCACCGCGGCATCAACATCCCGGTGATCGAAGAGGGCACGGGCCGCGTCTCCATCACGGCCCAGAACCACGGCTTCGCCCTGGAAGGCGAGCGCGGCGAGGTGTTCGACACCCCGTTCGGCAAGGCCGAGGTCTCCCATATCTGCGCCAACGACGGCACCGTCGAGGGTGTGCGGCTGGTCGACGGCCGCGCCTTCTCGGTGCAGTACCACCCCGAGGCCGCCGCAGGCCCGCACGACGCCGCATACCTGTTCGACCGTTTCGCCGGTCTCATGGAAGGAGCCTGATGCCTCGCCGCGAGGATCTGAAGCACATCCTGGTGATCGGCTCTGGCCCGATCGTGATCGGCCAGGCGTGCGAATTCGACTACTCCGGTACCCAGGCGTGCCGGGTGCTGCGGTCCGAAGGACTGCGCGTGTCGCTGGTGAACTCCAACCCGGCGACCATCATGACCGACCCCGAGTTCGCCGACGCCACCTATGTCGAGCCGATCACCCCGGAGTTCGTCGAGAAGGTCATCGAGAAGGAGCGCCCCGACGCCATCCTGGCCACCCTCGGCGGGCAGACCGCGCTCAACACCGCGGTCGCGCTGCACGAGAACGGTGTGCTGCAGAAGTACAACGTCGAGCTGATCGGCGCCGACTTCGACGCCATCCAGCGCGGTGAGGACCGGCAGAAGTTCAAGGACATCGTCGCCAAGGTCGGCGGTGAGAGTGCCCGCAGCGCTGTCTGTTACACCATGGACGAGGTCCGCGCGACCGTCGCCGACCTCGGTTACCCGGTGGTCGTTCGCCCCTCGTTCACCATGGGCGGCCTGGGCTCGGGCATGGCCTACAACGAGGAAGACCTCGACCGCATCGCCGGTGGCGGCCTGTCCGCCTCGCCGACCGCGAACGTCCTGATCGAGGAGTCCATCCTCGGCTGGAAGGAGTTCGAACTCGAGCTCATGCGCGACCGCAACGACAATGTGGTCATCGTCTGCTCGATCGAGAACGTCGACCCGATGGGTGTGCACACCGGTGACTCGGTCACCGTCGCCCCCGCGATGACCCTCACCGACCGCGAATACCAGAAGATGCGCGATCTCGGCATCGCGATCCTGCGCGAGGTCGGCGTCGACACCGGCGGCTGCAACATCCAGTTCGCGGTGGACCCGGCCGACGGCCGCCTGATCGTCATCGAGATGAACCCGCGCGTCTCGCGTTCCTCGGCGCTGGCGTCGAAGGCCACCGGTTTCCCGATCGCCAAGATCGCCGCCAAGCTGGCCATCGGCTACACCCTCGACGAGATCGTCAACGACATCACCGGCGAGACCCCCGCGAGCTTCGAGCCGACGCTGGACTACGTCGTCGTGAAGGCGCCGCGGTTCGCGTTCGAGAAGTTCCCCGGCGCCGACGCCACGCTGACCACCACCATGAAGTCGGTGGGTGAGGCGATGTCGATGGGCCGCAACTTCTCCGAGGCCCTCGGCAAGGTGCTGCGTTCGCTCGAGACAAAGGCCGCCAGCTTCTGGACCACCGACGACGGGCCGTGGGCCCCGGTGGACTCGACCGACCCGGCGTCGGTGCGCGAGGCGATCGAGGCCATCCTCGCCGACCTGCGTGTGCCGACCGAAGGGCGCATCTACCAGGTCGAGCGGGCGCTGCGCTTCGGCGCGAGCGTCGCCGAGGTCGCGCTGGCCTCCGGCGTGGACCCGTGGTTCGTCGCCGAGGTGCTCGGCCTGGTCGAGCTGCGTCAGGAAGTTCTCGACGCGCCCGTTCTCGACGAGGACCTGCTGCGTCGCGCCAAGCACTACGGCCTGTCCGACCGTCAGCTCGCCGCCCTGCGGCCCGAGCTCGCCGGTGAGTCGGGTGTGCGGTCGCTGCGCCACCGCCTCGCGGTGCGCCCGGTCTACAAGACCGTCGACACCTGTGCCGCGGAGTTCGAGGCCAAGACCCCGTACCACTACAGCACCTACGAGCTGGACCCCGGTGCGGAGTCCGAGGTCGCGCCGCAGCGTGAGCGCGAGAAGGTCATCATCCTGGGTTCGGGCCCCAACCGCATCGGACAGGGCATCGAGTTCGACTACTCGTGTGTGCATGCGGCACAGACGCTTTCGGCTGCCGGGTACGAGACCGTGATGGTCAACTGCAACCCCGAGACCGTGTCCACCGACTACGACACCGCCGATCGTCTCTACTTCGAGCCGCTCACCTTCGAAGATGTCCTCGAGGTGTACAACGCCGAGGCCGAGTCGGGCACAGTCGCTGGTGTGATCGTCCAGCTCGGTGGCCAGACTCCGCTGGGTCTGGCGCAGCGGCTCACCGACGCGGGCGTGCCGGTGGTCGGTACCTCCGCGGCCGCGATCGACCTGGCCGAGGACCGTGGCGAATTCGGTGACGTGCTCGTCGCCGCCGGACTGCCCGCGCCCAAGTACGGCACCGCCACCACGGTGGCGCAGGCCAAGAAGATCGCCAACGAGATCGGCTACCCCGTCCTGGTCCGCCCGTCCTACGTGCTGGGCGGGCGCGGCATGGAGATCGTCTACGACGAGCAGTCCCTCGAGGGCTACATCTCTCGCGCCACCGAACTGAACCCGGATCACCCGGTGCTGGTCGACCGGTTCCTCGAAGACGCCATCGAGATCGACGTCGACGCGCTGTGCGACGGCGAAGAGGTCTACCTCGGCGGCGTGATGGAACACATCGAGGAGGCCGGTATCCACTCCGGTGACTCCGCCTGCGCACTGCCCCCGATCACGTTGGGCCGCAGCGACATCGAGGCCGTGCGCCGCTCCACCATCGCACTGGCCAAGGGTATCGGCGTCAAGGGCCTGCTCAATGTGCAGTACGCCCTCAAGGACGACGTGCTCTACGTCCTGGAAGCCAACCCCCGGGCGAGCCGGACGGTTCCGTTCGTCTCCAAGGCCACCGCCGTGCCGCTGGCCAAGGCCTGCGCGCGCGTCATGCTCGGCGCCACCATCGCCGACCTGCGCAAGGAAGGCATGCTGCCGCCCGAGGGCGACGGCGGCCACGTGCCCCTGGACGCGCCGGTCGCGGTGAAGGAAGCCGTGCTGCCCTTCCACCGGTTCCGTCGCGCCGACGGCTCCGGCGTGGACTCGCTGCTCTCCCCGGAGATGAAGTCCACCGGCGAAGTCATGGGCATCGACGCCGACTTCGGCACCGCGTTCGCCAAGAGCCAGGCAGCGGCCTACGGCTCGCTGCCGACCGAGGGCACCGTGTTCGTCTCGATCGCCAACCGCGACAAGCGCGCCATGGTGTTCCCGATCAAGCGCCTGCACGACCTGGGCTTCCGCATCCTCGCCACCGAGGGCACCGCGGAAACCCTGCGCCGCAACGGTATTCCGTGCGAACAGGTGCGCAAGCACTCCGACCCGGACGCCACCGATCCGGCCACCGGCATGCCGGAAGCCTCGATCGTGGAGCAGATCCGCGACGGCGAGATCGACATCGTGTTCAACACCCCCTACGGCAACTCGGGCCCCCGCGTGGACGGCTACGAGATCCGCACCGCCGCGGTGGGCGCGAACATCCCGTGCATCACCACCGTGCAGGGCGCTGCCGCGGCGGTGCAGGGCATCGAGGCCAGCATCAACGGCGGCATCGGGGTGCGCTCGCTGCAGGAACTGCACTCGAAACTGCGTGGCTGACATGACATTCGGTCACCGGCTGCAGAAGGCAATGCGACAGTTCGGACCCGTGTGCGTCGGCATCGACCCCCACCCCGCCTTGCTGCGGGCGTGGGGGCTCACCGAAGACGTCGACGGGCTCGAGGCTTTCGCCGAGATCTGTGTCGAGGCCTTCGACGGCCGGGTCGCGCTGGTGAAGCCGCAGGTCGCGTTCTTCGAGACCTACGGTTCCGGCGGCATCGCGGTGCTCGAGCGCACCATTTCGGTACTGCGGGCCTCGGGCACCCTGGTGCTGGCCGATGCCAAGCGTGGCGACATCGGTTCCACCATGGACGCCTACGCCCATGCCTGGCTGGGCGACGGGCCACTCGGCTCGGACGCCGTGACGGTCTCGCCCTACCTCGGTTTCGGATCCCTCGAACCGGCGCTGAGCCTGGCGAAGGACAATCACCGCGGGGCGTTCGTGCTCGCGGCGACCTCGAATCCCGAAGGGGCGCAACTACAACGGATCACCGCCCCGGACGGGCGCACGATCGCGCAGACGATGGTCGACGAGGCCGCCGCCCGCAATGCCGGGTCCGGTTTCGGCTCCGTCGGTGTGGTCGTCGGCGCGACGCTCACCGAGGCGCCGGATCTGTCGGCCCTCAACGGCCCGATCCTGATGCCCGGTGTCGGCGCGCAAGGCGGGGGACCGGACTCCATCCGCACCCTGGTCACCGAGGCGAACTTCGCCGCCGCCGTACCCGCGGTGTCGCGCGAATTGCTCAACGCGGGCCCGTCGGTGACGGCGCTGTGCGACAAGATGGCTCAGCTGCAAGAGGAGTTCGCTTTCCTGCAGCGCTGATGAACACCATGACGGGCCGGGGTAGCGACACGCTGCCCCGGCCTCGTCGTTGTCGCTCCAGCGCGCCGCGGCCCCGACCATCTCCCCGACGACTCGTCATCGTGCCGTCACGAGGACCAGAGCGGCCAACAGCGTGGCTGTCAGCACGGTGGCACCTTCGATCCGGAGGTGGTTGGCCAGCTCCTGCTGCACAATCGCGCCGATTCGCCAGTGCACCGGCGCACCGAGCCCGAGCGCGAGGTGCTCGAAGTCACGGCGCCGCGACCCGCTCGTTCCTGGCTCGCCACCAACCGAACGCGCCGATGCCGAGGGGCGCCAGCACCGTCAGGAACCCCGACAGCGGCATGAACGCCAAGCCGGACACCGTGACCGCGCCGAGCACGAGCAGCACCGCGCCGGGCACATACCTCAGTGCGCGCTCCAGCGCCATCATCGCGATGCCGAAACCGATGCCGACCACGCCGAACTCGGTGAACCAGAAGGTGAGCTCGACATCTTGATCAGCGGCGAAGAACAGCGCGACGCCGAGGGCGGTATGGGCGACGCCGATGAAGGTGAGCAGCGCACCGGCGAGCGGGAATCTTGTTCTTGAATCCATATTCATAAACTGTGCCACTAGGCTGATCCGGTGGCAAGACCCCGCCTTTTCACCGACGATCAGGTGCTCGACGCGGCTCGCGACCTGCTCGCCGACCCGGCGATCACCCGCCCCGCCATCACCGCGATCGGCACGGCCGCCGGCGTGCACTCGGGGTCGATCTATGTGCGTTTCGCCTCACGTGACGAACTGCTCGCCCGTCTGTGGCTGCGGTCGATCCGCCGGTTCCACGAGGGCTTCATCACGGCACTGACCGGCCCCGCGCCGCTGCTGTCCGCCGCCACGTACCTGCCGCGCTATTGCCGCGCGCACCCCACCGAGGCGCGGGCGATGAAGATGTTCCATCGCGACGAACTCCTCGAGGTCGGCGCCGAGGATCTGCGGGCCGCGATCGCCGGTGTCAACGACGGGATGAACGCCGCCCTGCTGACTGCCGTCGTGACCGAATTCGGGATCGCCGACGACCGATCGCTGGCCATCGCGGGTGCCGCCGTGAAGGCGATTCCGTACGGTCTGGTCCGCGATTACATCGCCCGCGCCGCCCCGATTCCGGACTGGATCGACGAGGTTGTGATCACCGCGTCGGGTGCGGTTCTCGACGAGTTTCGTGCCCGATCTTGACGACACGCTGTGCGAAATCGTGCGACACGCGGACTTTTTCAGGAAACCCGCTGGTCGCGCGCCACGGGGTTTGCCAGGGCGGCACCTGGCCTTCGCGCTACCTGGTGGCTATCATCGCCCATATCGGTATAACCGCAGGTGGGGATGCATTTCGGTAATTCGGCTGTACGATCGAGACGGTGGAATCAGCCGTCACCGCATCGGGTCCGCGCGCGCCATACGGCATCCGTAATCCTGCCCTGACCTGGGGGTCGGGTTCGCAATCGGCGCGCACCGTGGGTACGGTCGCACAGACCGTCCGGGTAACCGGCGGTAGATCTGGCAATGAACGATGAGACGGAGGAACCCGTGGCCCTTCCCCAGCTGACTGATGAGCAGCGCGCCGCTGCTCTGGAGAAGGCGGCTGCCGCTCGCCGCGCTCGGGCAGAGCTCAAGGAGCGCCTGAAGCGCGGTGGAACGAACCTGAAGCAGGTCCTCACCGATGCCGAGTCCGATGAGATTCTCGGCAAGATGAAGGTTTCTGCGCTGCTCGAGGCTCTGCCGAAGGTGGGCAAGGTCAAGGCGGCGGAGATCATGACCGAGCTGGAGATCGCGCCTACGCGTCGTCTCCGTGGTCTCGGTGCCCGGCAGCGCGCCGCGCTGCTCACCCGCTTCGACTTCGACGCCTAAAGTCTGGTGGACAAAAACACGCGGAAGGGCCGGCTGGTAGTACTGGTCGGCCCCTCGGCCGTGGGTAAATCCACGGTCGTGCGGTGCGTGCGGGAACGCCTGCCCGAATTGGTCTTCAGTGTGTCGGCCACGACACGGGACCCACGTCCCGGCGAGGTCGACGGTCTCGATTACCGCTTCGTTTCCCGCGTCGAGTTCGACGCCATGATCGCGGCGGACGAATTGCTCGAATGGGCAGACATCCATGGGGGGTTGCAGCGATCGGGCACCCCCGCCGCCCCGGTGCGCGAAGCGCTGGCGAGCGGACTTTCAGTACTGATCGAAGTCGACCTGGCCGGTGCACGGTCGGTCCGGCAGGCGATGCCGGAAGCACTGCTGGTGTTTCTCGCGCCGCCGAGCTGGGAAGAACTGGTCTCGCGGCTGCGTTCGCGCGGCACCGAGACGCCCGAGGTGATCGAGCGCAGGCTCGAGACGGCCCGGGTCGAATTGGCGGCCTGTGACGAGTTCGACACGGTCATCGTGAACAGCGAGGTAACGACCGCTTGTGAGCAGTTGGTATCGTTGTTCGTTAGCACAAATTCGAGTTCTTGACCCACTAACCCGCAGGAGTCACCCCTAGTGAGCACGGACATCACCGCAGTACCCGCGTACGACACTCCGATCGGCCTCACCAACCCCCCGATCGATGAGCTGCTCGAGCGCACGTCCTCCAAGTACGCCCTGGTGATCTACGCGGCCAAGCGCGCCCGTCAGATCAACGATTACTACAACCAGCTCGGTGACGGCATCCTCGAGTACGTCGGCCCGCTCGTCGAGCCGGGTCTGCAGGAGAAGCCGCTGTCGGTCGCCATGCGCGAAATTCACTCCGACCTGCTCGAACACACCGAGGGCGAGTGACAATCTCTAGTCCGGAGGCGTAGAAGACCATGCGGATCGTCGTCGGGGTCGGCGGGGGCATCGCCGCCTACAAGGCGTGTGCCCTCGTTCGCCGTTTCACCGAGACCGGACACCAGGTGCGGGTGATTCCCACCGAGTCGGCTCTGCAATTCGTCGGTAAGGCGACCTTCGAGGCGCTGTCCGGGCAGCCGGTGCACACCACGGTGTTCGCCGACGTGCCCGAGGTGCCGCATGTCCGGATCGGCCAGGAAGCCGATCTCGTCGTCATCGCCCCCGCCACCGCGGATCTGATGGCGCGCGCCGCACAGGGGCGCGCCGACGATCTGCTCACCGCCACCTTGCTGACGGCCCGATGTCCGGTGCTGTTCGCGCCCGCGATGCACACCGAGATGTGGGAGCATCCGGCGACGGTGGCCAATGTCGCGACCTTGCGCGCGCACGGCGCCACCGTGATGGAACCCGCCTCGGGTCGGCTCACCGGCACCGATACGGGACCGGGACGGCTGCCCGAACCGGAGGAGATCTTCGGTCTGGCCTCGCTGCTGCTCGAACGTGCCGACGCGCTGCCTCGCGACCTGACCGGTCGCCGCGTGGTGATCACCGCCGGTGGTACGAGGGAACCCCTCGATCCGGTGCGTTTCCTCGGCAACCGCAGCTCCGGTAAGCAGGGCTATGCCCTGGCCAGGGTCGCCGCCCAGCGTGGCGCCCAGGTGACGCTGATCGCGGGCAACACGATCGAGCTCGCGCCGCCCGCCGCGGTCGAACTGGTCCACATCACCACCGCCGACCAGCTCAAGACAGCGGTCGACAAGCACGCGCTCGGCGCCGATGCGGTGATCATGGCGGCCGCGGTCGCCGATTTCCGTCCGACCCACGTGGCCGCCGCGAAGATCAAGAAGGGCGCCGACGAACCCGACGTGATCCCGCTGACCAAGAACGAGGACATCCTCGCCGGCTTGGTCGACGCCCGCACCGAGGGACGGCTCGCCGATACCGCGATCGTCGGTTTCGCCGCCGAGACCGGTGACGACAACGGTGACGTGCTCACCCACGCGCGCGCGAAACTGGCGCGCAAGGGCTGCGATCTGCTCGTCGTCAACGCGGTGGGTGAGGGCAAGGCGTTCGAGGTCGACACCAACGACGGCTGGTTGCTCGGCGCCGACGGCACCGAACAGGCCCTCGATCACGGATCGAAGGCGCTGCTGGCCAGCCGGGTGCTCGACGCGCTGATCCCGTTGCTGCGCTGACCGGGGAGTTCGCGCAGATCGCGCGCGAAAACAGTTGCGCGGCAACGAGGGTCGCGCAGTCTACCGTCCGCGTGGGTGTTCGCGGTCTGGCTTGATACGTACTCGCCACCATGTCGGTGGTTTGGAATAGTCTTGATGAGAAGGGTTGGGCGGTAACACCGAGAAGTTACCGTCACAAGCCGAATGAGTAACCCGTTGAGGGAGAGGGAAGAACTGTGCGTACGACAGGTAGTCGGCTATTCACCAGTGAGTCCGTGACCGAGGGTCATCCGGACAAGATCTGTGACGCGATCAGCGATTCCATCCTCGACGCATTGCTCGCGGAGGACCCGAGCAGCCGGGTCGCGGTGGAAACCATGGTCACCACGGGGCAGGTCCATGTCGCGGGCGAGGTCACCACCTCCGCCTACGCCGACATCCCGCGGATCGTCCGTGAGAAGGTCCTCGAGATCGGGTACGACTCCTCCGCAAAGGGATTCGACGGCAACTCCTGCGGTGTCAACATCGCGATCGGGGCCCAGTCGCCCGATATCGCCCAGGGTGTCGACACCTCGCACGAGGCGCGCGTCGGCGGTTCCGACGACGCGATCGAGCGCCAGGGCGCCGGTGACCAGGGCCTGATGTTCGGCTACGCCACCATCGACACGCCCGAGCTGATGCCGCTGCCGATCGCGCTCGCGCACCGGCTCTCGCGCAAGCTTACCGAGGTCCGCAAGTCGGGCGTGCTGCCCTACCTGCGCCCCGACGGCAAGACCCAGGTCACCATCGAATACGACGGTGACCGCCCGGTCCGCCTCGATACGGTCGTCATCTCCACCCAGCACGCCGCCGATATCGACCTGGACAACCTGCTTGCCCCCGATATCCGCGAGAAGGTCGTCGATGCCGTCATCGGCGATCTGAACCTGCCCAGCCTGGATACCTCCGATATCCGCCTGCTGGTCAACCCCACCGGCAAGTTCGTCCTCGGTGGTCCGATGGGCGATGCGGGCCTGACCGGCCGCAAGATCATCGTCGACACCTACGGCGGCATGGCCCGCCACGGTGGCGGCGCGTTCTCCGGCAAGGATCCGTCGAAGGTCGACCGCTCGGCCGCCTACGCGATGCGCTGGGTCGCCAAGAACGTCGTGGCCGCGGGTCTGGCGGATCGGGTCGAGGTGCAGGTCGCGTACGCGATCGGCAAGTCGGCTCCCGTCGGCCTGTTCGTCGAGACCTTCGGCACCGAGAAGATCGACCCGGTGCGTATCTCCACCGCCATCTCCGAGGTCTTCGACCTGCGCCCGGGCGCGATCATCCGCGATCTCGACCTGCTGCGCCCGATCTACGCACCGACCGCGGCCTACGGGCACTTCGGCCGCACCGATGTCGACCTGCCCTGGGAGCACACGGACCGCGCCGACAAGCTGCGCGCGGCCGTCGGCCTGTAATAACCACGGACCGCGTGGCAGCGGACGAAACATCGACAGCAGCGGGACACCCCATCGCGAGGGTGCTCCCGCTGCTTTCGCCTGCCCACCTCGACCGCGACTTCGACTACCTCGTCCCCCCTGAACTGGACGAGATCGCCCAACCGGGCGTGCGCGTGCGCGTCCGGTTCGCGGGTCGCCTGGTCGACGGATACCTGCTGGAACGTCTCCCGCACAGCGACCACAACGGCAAGATGATGCCGCTCGAACGGGTCGTTTCGCCGGAACGCGTCCTCGCCCCGGAAATCCTGCGACTGGCCACCGCTGTCGCGGCCCGCTACGCGGGCACCCGCGCCGATGTCCTTCGTCTGGCGATTCCCCCGCGCCATGCCCGCACCGAAACCGGCAGCACGAAGAAGGCCGGTTCTGCGACAAAAGTGGCGAGCTCTGCGACGGACGTTGTTGATACCGCTGATGATTCGATGTCCGGCCTGGCTGAGGCAGGCCCGGTCGGTGGGCAAGGTGCGGGCGCGGGGAGCGTATCGGAACCAGAAGCTGTTGATGGTGAGCATGTTTCGTGCTCGAACGGCTCGGCCGCGGAAGGTTCGGGCGAAGTAGGCGATTCGGCCGCGGACTTCGGCGCGGGGGCCGAGGGCAAGGCGGACATGACGGTCGCAGAGGTCCTGATCGAGCGAACGTCCGGTGCCGAATCGCGCATCGAGGTCGACGCGTCGGCGTGGGGCCGGTATGCGCACGGCATGGGGTTCGTCGGCGCGCTGGCACAGGGTAAGGGAGTGCGGGCGGCGTGGCAGGCATTGCCGGGGGAGGACTGGGCGGCGCGGCTGGCGGAGTTGGCGGCGACGGTGGCGGCGAGTGGGCGCAGCGCCGTGTTGATGGTGCCCGATCAGCGGGATCTCGACCGGTTGCTCGCCGAATGTATTGCACTGGTGGGTGATTCGGCTGTCGGTTTGTCGGCGGGATTGGGGCCGGCGGCACGGTATCGGCGGTGGCTGGCGGTGCTGCGTGGGCAGGCGCGGATCGTGGTGGGGACGCGGGCGGCGGTGTTCGCCCCAGCCCATGACCTGGGGCTGATCGCGATCTGGGACGACGGTGACGACACCTATGCCGAACCGCGGTCCCCCTATCCGCACGCTCGCGAAGTGGCGATGCTGCGGGCGCACGAGACCGGGGCCGCCTTTGTCGCCGCCGGTTTCGCGCGGACCGCCGAGATCCAAGCGGTGGTGGAATCCGGTTGGGCGCGTGACCTTCTCGCCGAACGTCAGGTGTTGCGTGCGGTGACGCCGCGGATCAGCGCGCCCGGTGACAGTGATTACGCGCTGGAACGCGACGCGCTGGCCCGCTCGGTGCGGATGCCCGGTGTCGCGTTCGCGGCCGCCCGCTCCGCGATCAAGGAGAACGCGGCGGTGCTGGTTCAGGTGCCGCGTCGTGGGTATGTTCCGTCGCTGGCCTGCGCGAAATGTCGCACACCTGCCCGCTGTCGGCACTGCAACGGCCCGTTGGCACTGCCCCAGTCGGCCAATGGTGAAGCGGCTAGCCCGCAGTGCAAGTGGTGCGGGCTCACCGAAGCGGCGTTCCGCTGCCAGGCGTGCGGTGCGCGCGCTCTGCGGGCGACGGTGATCGGCGCCGCCCGGACTGCCGAAGAACTCGGTCGCGCCTTCGCCGGCGTTGCGATCCGCGCCTCGGGGGGTGGGGAAGTGCTCGATACCGTCGAACCAGGTGCTCAGGTGGTCGTGGCTACCGTCGGCGCCGAACCGCTCGTGCGCGGCGGTTACGGTGTCGCGCTGCTGCTCGACGGATGGGCGCTGCTCGGCCGCGCTGACCTGCGCGCGAGTGAGGACACCCTGCGCCGCTGGATGGGCGCCGCTGCCCTGGTACGGCCTCGCGGGCAGGTCATCGTGATGGCCGAGCCCGCCCTGCCCACGGTCCAGGCACTGGTTCGTTGGGACCCGGTCAACCATGCCGCCGCCGAACTCGACGCCCGCGCCGAGGTCGGTTTCCCCCCCGCGGTCCGTCTCGCCGCCGTCGACGGCACCACCGCGTCGATCGCCGAATTGCTCGACGCCACAACCCTTCCCGACGGCACCGAGATCCTCGGCCCCGTCCCCCTGCCGCCGACGGCCCGTAAACCCTTCTCCGGCACCGACGCTCCAGCCGAAGTCGAACGCATGCTCCTGCGCGTACCCCGCTCGGGCGGCGCGCCCCTGGCCCGCGCCCTCACCGCCGCCCAAGCGATCCGCAGCTCCCACCGCTCCGACGCCCCCCTGCGCGTCCAGATCGACCCTGTCGACATCGGCTGACCGGGGCGCGGGGCACCTCGGTCAGGCGTACATCGCCCGGTGGCGCCTTGCCCACTGCGCGTAGGCGGTGGCCGGTCGACCGAGAATCTCCTCGATATCGGTGCTGACCTGCTGCTCTTGCGCTGTGGGCATGCCGAGGATGGTCAGGGTGTGGTCGGCGACCGGTTCGGGCATGAAGCGGAGCATGTTCTGTTCGGCTTGTTCGGCGGTGAGTTCGATGAAGGGGCGCGCACGCAGTGTGCCGAGCTGGGGCGCGCCGACGCCGCCGAGCTCGCGATCGCCTTCGTCGCGGCGGCGCCGGGACGGGTCTGTGATGGCGAATTCGGATCACTCCTTGCATTCGATGCATTGTCGATATATCGTCGATAGTGTCAAGAACAACGAGAGAGCCGCAGGAGGCTGCCATGCAGAACCAAGAACAACGAGAATTCGGACACTTCCGGCGCGGTCGTGGACCGGGCCCCATGGAATTCGGTCCCGACCGGCGGCAGTTCCGTCAGGGCGGGCGACACGGGCACGGCCCCGAGTTCGGACCGGGCTTCGGCCCAGGTTTCGGACCGGGTTTCGGACCCGGATTCGGCCGTGGACGCGGCCGCGGCGGTCGTGGCAGGCGCGGTGACGTGCGGGCCGCGGTGCTGCTGCTGCTGGTCGAGCGGCCCATGCACGGCTACGAACTGATCCAGCAGATCCGCGATCGCAGCGACGATGTCTGGCGCCCCAGCCCGGGGTCCATCTACCCGGCATTGGCCCAGCTCGAGGACGAGGGCCTGGTGCTCATCGAGAAGGTGGCCGGTCGCAAGACCGCGCAGCTCACCGACGAGGGCACGGCCTATGTCGAGACTCATCGCGAGGATCTCGGCGACCCGTGGGCCGAGGTCAAGCAGGATGTCGGCGCCCAGGCGCTCGACCTGCGCGGCCTGGTCGGACAGGTGATGGGCGCGGTCGGCCAGGTGGCCCAGGTCGGCACGGCGCAGCAGGCGGCGAAGGCGGCCGAGGTGCTCGCCGAAACCCGTCGGGCGCTGTATCGAATCCTCGCCGAGGACGATGTCGCCCGCCCTGAGGACGATGTCACCGTCGAGGGCGACGCAACCCCCGAGAAGTGAGGGCGTCGTGAACCCCCTGCCAGGCGTGCGGTTGTCGGACCGATGGAGTAAATGTTTGGGACATGGAACAACCGGGAACGTTGTGGGGTTGGGGAACATCACGATTGCGCGGCGCGGTGTCGTTCACGGCACTCGCCTGCGCGGCGGTGATCGGTGTGTCTTTTGCGCCGATCGCCGCCGCTGAACCGGCGGGCTATCGGCCCGCTGTCATTCCGATGCAGGAGGGTCCGGCACAGTCCGACCATCTGGATGCCGCCTATTACATCAAATCCCATCCGAACTCGGTTCCGGTGGGCGTCAACAACTTCGGGTGTACCCCGAGCGCCGAGTACCCGCGGCCGATCGTGTTGGTGCACGGCACCGACTCGAGTGCGTACGCCGACTGGGCGGGGATCGGACCGCAACTGGTGTCGGCCGGTTACTGCGTCTTCGCGCTGAACTATGGCGGGGCGCCGGGTGCCGACACCTACGGCACCGAGGACATGCGGATCAGTTTCGCTCAGCTCGCCCAGTTCGTCGACGATGTTCTCGTCGCGACCAAGGCGACCAAGGTCGATCTGGTCGGGTTCTCGCAGGGGGCCACGGTCAGCCGGTTCTACGTCAACAAGCTCGGGGGAGCGCCGAAGGTCGGGACCTGGGTCGGCCTGGCCTCACCGAGTTACGGTGGGGTCATGTACGGGCTGGTTCCGATAGGACAGGCCATTCCCGGAATGATGGACGTGTTCGCGAAGGTCACCTCGACGGCCGCGGTCCAGCAGGCCCAGGGCGAACCACTCATGGTCGAGCTCAACGCGGGGGGCGACACCGTGCCCGGTGTCCGTTACGTCACCGTCGGCAGCCGGGTAGACGAGATGATCCAGCCCTTCTCCAACATCGCGCTGCGCGGTGCGGGCGCGGAGAACCTCGTCCTGCAGGATCTGTGCGCCGAGGACCTGACCGGCCACTTCCACCTGGTCTACGACCCCTTCGTGCAGCAGTTGCTCCAGCGCATCCTCGACCCGGTCCGGGCACCCGCCCCGGTCTGCAAGCCGGTTCCGCTCGGCACCGGCATCCCCGAGGTGATCATCGCAGGCAACTTCTGACGGCCGGGCTGGACGGAAGCACCTCCCGGGGTCACTAGACTGGGACGACCGCAATTCGTCCTCCCCGGGAGCCGCCGTGACCATTCAGCCCGTTCGCCTGTTCGGCGACCCGATCCTGCGTTCGCGTGCCGATGCGGTCACCGAGTTCGGTCCCGACCTCGCCATGTTGGTCGCCGATCTCACCGAGACCATGCACGACGACGGTGGGGTCGGGATGGCCGCGCCGCAGATCGGGGTCGGGCTGCGGGTGTTCGTCTATGACACCGGCGACGCCGCGGGTCATGTGGTGAATCCGGAATGGTCGGCCATCGGGGCCGACGAACAGGTCGGTCCTGAGGGCTGCCTGTCGATTCCCGGCGTGCGCTACGACGTGCGCCGGGCATCGCGCGTTCGGGTCACCGGGGTCGACATCACCGGTGCGCCGGTGGAATTCGAGGCCGACGGTCTGCTCGCGCGCTGCGTACAGCACGAACACGATCACCTCGACGGCGTGCTGTTCATCAGCAGGCTCGAACCGGCCGACCGCAAAGCCGCGATGCGCACCATCCGCGAATCCGGCTGGTTCCGCGGCGGAGTCACCGTGCGCGAATCCAGTGGCGTCGGCGGTGGTCGCTGATGCGGCTCGTTTTCGCGGGCACGCCCGAACCCGCGGTGCCGTCGCTGCGCCGGTTGATCGAGAGCCAGGGCCACGAGGTCGTCGCGGTGCTCACCCGGCCCGACGCGATCGCGGGCCGTGGCCGCAAGATCATGCGCTCGCCCGTGGGGCAGCTCGCCGATGAACACGGCATCCCGGTGTTCACCCCGCGCAAGCCATCCGACCCCGAATTCGTCGCCGCGCTCACCGAACTCGCGCCGGACTGCTGCCCGGTCGTCGCCTATGGCGCGTTGCTGCCGCAGCGGGTGCTCGATATCCCCGCGCACGGCTGGATCAATCTGCACTTCTCGCTGCTGCCCGCCTGGCGTGGCGCGGCTCCCGTGCAGGCGGCCATCGACGCGGGTGAAGACATGACCGGCGCGTCGACCTTCCTGATCGAAGCTGGCCTCGACACCGGCCCGGTGTTCGGGGTGATGACCGAGAAGATCGGGCTCACCGATACCGCGGGTGAGCTACTTGCCCGGCTGGCCGAGGCGGGCGCGGTGTTGCTCGAAAAGACCCTGGACGGCGTGGAAGACGGGTCGCTGCAAGCGATTGCGCAACCCCATGACGGCGTGTCCTACGCGCCGAAGGTGAGCGTGGAGGCGGGGCGGATCGGTTTCGGCGAACCCGCACTGGCCATCCACCGACGCATCCGCGCCGTCACTCCGGCGCCCGGCGCGTGGACCGAGGTGAACGGGCTGCGCCTCAAACTCGGCCCGGTGGAAATGGTGGAGGAAACCTTGCCCGAACGCGAGATCGAGGTGCGCAAGTCCGGCGTCTTCGTCGGAACATCGACCACAGCGGTCCGCCTGGGGCAGGTCCAACCGCCCGGCAAGAAAATGATGAACGCCCTCGACTGGGCCCGCGGCGCCCGCCTCACCCCTGGCACGGTGATCGGATGAGCGCCTCGGACCGTCGACGTCGCCGCGAAGCCGATGCCGCGAAAGGCATCACGTCTCGCGAGGACCGCAAGCCGACCGGAAAAACGGGCGAGTCGCGCGGCGGCAGCCCCCGCGACGACCGCAAGATCACCGGCAAGAACGTCGACGGCGGCTGGGCCGCCCGCGCCGCGAAGGGCACCACCACCCCGCGCGCGGACGGTGACCGCTGGACGGGCCGCGACGAGCGCGGCGGCTCCGATCGACCACGCCGCGACGACCGCGACGGCGGCAACCGATCCGGCGCACCCCGCCGTGCGGACGACCGTCCCGGTTTCGCTCGCGGCGCTCAGAGTCGTGACGCGAGCACTCAACGCGGCGACGCTCCGCGATCCGGCGCGCCCCGCCGCGAGGACGACCGCCCCGGCTTCGGCCGCAGCGCGAACGACCGCGCGCAGGGTCGTGACGCGGGCAATCGACGTGACGACGCTCCGCGCACCGGTGCACCTCGCCGTGCGGACGACCGCCCCGGCTTCGGCCGCGGCGCGAACGACCGCGCGCAGGGTCGTGACGCGGGCAATCGACGTGACGACGCTCCGCGCACCGGTGCACCTCGCCGTGCGGACGACCGCCCTGGTTTCGGCGGCGCGAGCGACCGCGCACCGGGTCGTGACGCGACTGACCAGCGCGGTGATCGTGGTGCGGCAGGACGCTCGGGGTCGGCACGGTCCGGCGAGGGGCGATCCGGCCGTGGCACCTCCCGTCCCGATCGTGGTGCGCGCGAAGGAGATTCGCGTGGTCGTGGCGCGGGCGGCCGAGATGCGGGTGCGGGACCGGCGGGCAAGGCCGCCACTGCGCGTCGCCCCGAGCGGCCCGATCCCACCGTCCCGAGTCCGCGCAAGCGGCGCGGCGAGCCCGTGGATCCGGCGCGCGAGGTCGCCCTTGATGTGTTGCGTGCGGTGCGTGAGCGCGATGCCTACGCCAACCTCGCGCTGCCGAAGCTGTTGCGCGAGCGCAAGATCAGTGGGCGCGACGCCGCGTTCGCGACCGAGCTCACCTATGGCGCGAGCCGTTCGCAGGGACAGCTCGACGCGGTGATCTCGGCGTGCGCGGGCCGCCCGGTCGACGAGATCGACGGACCCATCCTCGATATCCTGCGCCTCGGCGTCTACCAGCTGCTGCGCACCCGCACCGGCGCGCACGCCGCCGTCGACACCTCCGTCGACCTGGCCAGCGCCGAATTCGGCCAGGGCCGTGCCGGTTTCGTCAATGCCGTGCTGCGCCGGGCAGGGGAGAAGACCGCCGAGGAGTGGATCACCGAGCTGGCCCCGGCCGACCCGGTCGGCAAGCTCGCGTTCGAACACGCGCACCCGAAGTGGATCGCCCAATCCTTCGCCGACGCGCTCGGCGCACAGGCGGGCGAGCTGGACGCGCTGCTGGCAGCCGACGACGAGCGCCCGGTCGTGCACCTGGTCGCGCGGCCGGGCGAGATCACCTCCGAAGAGCTGGCGCTGGTCACCGGCGGTGAGGAAGGCCGCTGGTCGCCCTACGCTGTGTACCTCGACGGTGGCGACCCCGGCCTGCTCGAACCGGTCCGTGACGGCATCGCCGCTGTGCAGGACGAGGGCAGCCAGCTGGTGGCGCTCGTCCTCACCCGCGCGCCGCTGCAAGGCCAGGACAACGGTCGCTGGCTCGACCTCTGCGCGGGTCCCGGCGGTAAGGCCGCCCTGCTCGGCGCGCTCGCGGCGATCGACCTGTTCACCGTCGACGCCGTCGAACCGGCCGAGCACCGCGCCGAACTGGTCCGCAAGTCCACCCGGAACCTGCCCGTCACCGTGCACGTCGCCGATGGTCGCGACAGTGGTCTGACCCCCGGCTACGACCGCGTTCTGGTCGACGCGCCGTGCACCGGCCTCGGTGCCCTGCGCAGGCGCCCCGAGGCACGCTGGCGTCGCACCCCGGCCGACGTGGCCGAACTGGTCACCTTGCAGCGTGAACTCCTCACCGCCGCATGGGATCTGGTGCGTCCGGGCGGTGTCGTCGTGTATTCGACCTGCTCACCGCACCTCGCGGAAACAGTGTCGGTGGTCGCCGATTTCGTCCGTCGCACCGGCGCCGAGGAACTCGACAGCCGTGAGTTCCTGCCCGGTGTCACCGATCTCGGCGAGGGCCCGTCCGCGCAGCTGTGGCCGCACCGCCACGGCACCGACGCGATGTTCCTGGCGACTTTTCGCAAGAAGTAGAGCGACGATCCGACGGCGCGGTTCCCCCATAAGGGGGGACGGCGGCGTTCCATTTGTCCAAGCGGGAAGCGATCGCCGAGGAGGAGAATCGGCGTATGACGATGACATGGGAGCAGGTGGTCGCGATGGCGACGGCGCTGCCGGAGGTAGCGGAAGGCACCTGGTGGCGCAGTCCCGGCCTGAGTGTCGGCGGAAAGGGCTTCGCCCGATTACGTGACGAAGCCGAAGGCGGCCTTGTGCTGCTCTGCGAGCCCGCCGAAAAGGCGGCACTGCTGGCCTCCGGCGACCCGGCCTTCTACACCACCCCGCACTACGACGGGCACCCGTACATCCTCATCGACCTCGACGCGGTCGACCCGCAACAGCTCGCCGAGCTGCTCGACAGCGCCTGGTGGCTGCGCGCACCCGCGAAGCTGCGGCGGGCCAGGCAGAGCGCGTAGGACACCGTTGTCCTGTCCGCGAGTCAGTCCCGTTCGGACAATTCACGCAGGCGCGCAAGGGTTTTCGCGAGAATTCGCGACACGTGCATCTGCGAGATCCCCAGCTGCGTAGCGATCTGGGTCTGCGTCATCGACTCGAAGAACCGCATGGTCAGAATGCGGCGCTCACGTTCGGGCAGCCCCGCCAGCAGTGGCCGCACCGCGATGTACTCCTCGACCCGGTCGAACTGCGATTCCTCCTCGCCGAGAGTGTCGAGCAGCGACGCATCGCTGTCGCGCCCGATCGAGGCGGCGTCGATCGACGTCGGCTGATAGGCGTTGCCCGCGATGACAGCCTGGGTCACCTCGTCGGGGTCGACATCGAGTTCGGCGGCGATCTCCTTGGCGGTGGGAGAGCGCCCCAACCGCTGCGACAGCTGATCCACGGCCGCACCGATGCGCAGGTGAGTTTCCTTGACGCGCCGCGGAACCCGCATCGCCCAGGTGTTGTCACGGAAATACCGGCGGACCTCACCCATGATCGTGGGCACCGCGAAGGACAGGAAGTTCGAGCCGCGGCTCAGATCGAACCGATCCACCGCGTGCACCAGACCGACCCGCGCCACCTGCGACAGATCGTCGAACGGCTCACCGCGCCCGCTGAACTTGCGTGCGATGTGGTCGGCCAGCGGAATGCAGCGGTTGATCAGCACGTCGCGCGCCACCGCGTGCGCGGCGCTGCCCGGCTCGGTCGCCGCGAGGCGCTCGAACAGGGCGCTGACATCGTCGTATCCGGATACCGGTTCGGGGGTTTCGGTCTCCTCCTCGAGAGTTTCCTGCTCGGGGGTTTCCTTCTCCGGTTCAGCGGTCTTGTCCGAATCCGCGGTGGGGGAGTCGGTTTTGTCTGGTTCGCCGAGATTGTGCTGGTCGGGCTTGTCGTCTTCGCCGTGCACTACGCCTTCCCCCGGACCCGACGGAATCGGACCGTCGTCGGAAACCCGGACACACCGCTGTCGAAATCCTGCTGCTCGGCAGTCACCTCGTCGCACAGCGTGCGCAGCACATGCCACCCGAAGCTGCGCTGGTCCGGCATGCCCTGCGCCGCCGCGACACCGTCGACGCGCACCTGCAATTCGGTGTCACCGACAAGGAATTCGCAGGTGAGCAGCGTATCCGGGGCGGCGATCGCGATGAGCGTCGAGCACACTTCGTCCACGGCCAGGCGCACGTCGGCTACCTCGTCGAGGGTGAAATCGCTGAGTAGTACCAGTGTTTCGGCCAGTCCGCGCACGATTGGCAGCTGCGTCAGCTGTGCTGCCACACGAATCTCCACCGGGGCGCCGAAGGGCCCATGTTCCGCCGAAAAATTGGTCACCCTGAGCAGGCTACCCATATCCAGGCAGCGCAATCACCATTGCCGTCGCTAGACTGGCGCGCTGTGTCCACTCCGACGTTCTCCCGTCCGTCCCAGCCGATGATCGCCCCGTCAATCCTGTCCGCGGACTTCGCGAACCTGGCCGCCGAGGCTGCGGCGGTTGAAGGATGCGACTGGCTCCACGTCGACGTCATGGACGGCCACTTCGTGCCGAACCTCACACTGGGTCTGCCGATCGTGCAGAGCCTGCTCAAGGCCACCGACATCCCGTTCGATTGCCATCTGATGATCGACGATCCGGGCCGCTGGGCCCCGAGCTACGCCGAGGCCGGCGCCTACAACGTCACCATCCACGCCGAGGCGGCCGACGATCCGATCGCGGTGGCGCGCGATATCCGCGCCGCGGGTGGCCGGGCCGGGCTGTCGGTGAAGCCGAACACCCCGATCGAGCCGTACCTGGAAATCCTGCGTGAGTTCGACACCCTGCTGGTGATGAGCGTGGAACCCGGTTTCGGCGGGCAGTCGTTCATTCCGGGCGTGCTGGAGAAGGCGCGGATCGTGCGCAACCTGGTCGACTCGGGTGAGTTGCATCTGATCGTCGAAATCGACGGCGGCATCAACGATGACACCATCGAGCAGGCCGCCGCGGCAGGCATCGATTGTTTCGTGGCCGGGTCGGCTGTCTACAACACCGCCGATCCCGGTGCCGCCGTGCAGAAGTTGCGCAACCTGGCCGCGTCGGTCTGGCTGCCCTAGTTACAGCGAGCGGAGTTTGCGGGTGCCGAGCGCCCGTGCCGCGTCGATGACTGCCTGCACCGGCGGCCGATGGTCGCCGGATTCGGGTTCCTGCACCCAGGTGCGGTAGCCGGTGCGCTCGTCGTCAGGGGAGGGCAGCACGATCTGGCTGCCCGCGCAGGCGACGGTCGCGTAGAGGCGGAACAGTTCGGCCGAGGCGGTCGCGGTGAGGGAGTCGGGCCGGCACGGGCCCGTGAGGAACGTCCAGCGCCGGGCTCGGGGGTGATCGACGACCGGGCCCGCGATAGCGGCCTCGCGCAATCGGGCCTGCACTCGCTCGCCCAGGTCGCCTGGCATGGTCACCGCGCCGTAGTGCGCGCCGATCTGGAGCAGAATGCGGCGGGAATCGAAATCGATCTTGGCCGGCAGATGCAACTCTCGCCGATAACGCACGCAGCGCATTTCCAGCGTCGAATCGATCAATGTGCTCACGCGGCACCCCCACATAGAGCGAACCTGTTGTAACCCACAGTGTTGTCTTCCTGGAGTGGTGGACTATCCCTGGGGCGAACTCCCGGCAGCCGCAGTGCTCCGGGCGATGATGTCGGGAGAACCCGCAGTTCCAGGCCCCGGCATCTGGTTGAACAGCAGGAATCGTTGACGTAACAATATTGCGTCAATGGCGCGGCGGGCGCAAGCATTCCACTCACCGTGTTTCCAGTTCGTAATGGCGGGTAATACCAGGTTAAGGCTGCCGGATGAATGCAGGGGGCCGGTTCGTCGAAAATTGGATTGAACGACAACCGCCGGACTGATTAACGGCGGTGTTCGGTCATGTCGATACACCTTCGCCGCCCGATCGATGCCCTGCCGATCGCTTCCGGCGACCTTGTGTAGTGTTGCTGTCGGGTTTTGGCTCCCCTGCCGCGTCTCCGGATGTGCAGCCAGTGCTGCGCCCGCCACGGGGGAGCTGGGCCGACGTGGGATGCCTGCCAAGGACGGAGAGCGCCCATGAATGAGGCGGTCGGTGTACGACGCACGAACCGGTGAACTGGGTTTGTGTCGTATACCGGTGGCAAGCTGTTGGGTATGCAGCTGCGATACAACTTCCGCCTCTACCCCACAGCGGGGCAGCGGCAGTCGTTGGCGCAAGCATTCGGCTGTGCCCGAGTCGTGTTCAACGACGCCCTTGCCGCCCGACAGCAGGCATACCAGGACGGCCGTCTGGTCACCGACGCGGAACTGTCGAAGCAGTTGACCGAGTCGAAGAAGACCCCCGAGCGAGCGTGGCTGGGTGGGGTGTCGGCGGTGGTGTTGCAGCAGGCCCTCGCCGATCTGAATACCGCGTACCGCAACTTCTTCGGCTCGCTCACCGGCACGCGGAAGGGGCCGAAGATCGCCGCGCCGCGGTTCCGGTCGCGTCGTGACAACCGGCAGGCGATCCGGTTCACCCGAAACGCCCGGTTCGCGGTCACCGCGGGGGAGAAGCTGCGGTTGCCCAAGATTGGGGACGTGACGGTGGCGTGGTCGCGGCGGCTGCCGTCGGATCCGTCATCGGTGACCGTGGTCAAGGACGCAGCTGGGAGGTATTTCGCGTCGTTCGTGGTGGAGGTAGAAACCCCGCCGCTGCCCGATGTCGATGCCGAGGTGGGTATCGACCTGGGGTTGACGTCGTTCGCGGTCCTGTCCGATGGGCGGGTCATCGACAACCCTCGGTTGTTTCGTCGGGCCGAACGCAAGCTTCGTAAAGCCCAGCAAGCACTCTCGCGTAAGCAGAAGGGCTCGAGTAATCGGGGTAAGGCACGGATCAGGGTTGCCCGCGCACACGCTAAAGTTGCTGATCAGCGCCGTGATTTCGCGCATAAACTGTCCACGACGATTGTCCGTGATAACCAAGCGGTCTATGTCGAGGATTTGTGTGTGCGGGGGTTGGCGCGGACTCGGTTGGCGAAGTCGGTACATGACGTGGGGTGGTCGATGTTCACGCGCTTGCTGGAGGAGAAGGCTTCCCGGTTTGGGCGGTATTTCGACAAGATCGACCGGTTCTTCCCGTCCTCACAGCTGTGCTCGGTCTGCGGGGTGATCGATGGGAAGAAACCGTTGTCGGTCCGGTCGTGGACCTGTCGGTGTGGTGTCACCCACGATCGAGATATCAATGCAGCCAGGAATGTCCTCGCCGCTGGTCAGGTGGAGAGGTTAAACGCTTGTGGAGTGCGGGTGAGTCCGGGACTTGTTCCGGCGCCGCGCCGTGAAGCAGGAACCCGCCGAGAGCGCCAGACGGTGCTGGATGGAGTCCCCGTCCAATAGGGCGGGGAGGATGTCAATAGGCTGTGCGACGAGCTGGACGGTCGCGCGGGAATAGCGACCACCCACCTGCTGTTGGGCCCAACGGTACGGATGACGCGACAAGGGAGTCAGGCATGTTCACAGGGATCGTGGAGGAGCTCGGCGAGATCGTGGCCACCGAAGCGCTGACCGACGCCGCCCGGTTGACGATCCGCGGCAAGCTGGTGACTTCCGATGCCGGACACGGCGATTCGATCGCCGTCAACGGCGTCTGTCTCACCGTCGTCGACGTGGTCGACGGCGACAGCTTCACCGTCGATGTCATGGACGAGACGTTGAAGCGTTCGAGCATCGGCGGGCTGGTCGCCGGTTCGCCGGTCAACCTCGAGCGCGCGGCCGCACTGAACAGCCGCCTCGGCGGGCACCTCGTGCAGGGCCACGTCGATGGCACCGGCACGGTCCTGCGCCGCACTCCGTCGGAGAACTGGGAGGTCGTGCGGATCTCGCTGCCGGATTCCATCGCGCGCTATGTAGTGGAGAAGGGCTCGATCACCGTCGACGGCGTCTCGCTCACCGTCTCCGGCCTCGGCATCGAAGCAGCACCGAACGCCGACGGATCGCGGGACTGGTTCGAGGTCTCCCTGATCCCGACCACCTTGTCTCTGACGGTTCTCGGCACCGCCCCCGTCGGTGCCACCGTGAACCTCGAGGTGGACGTCATCGCGAAGTACGTAGAACGCCTCGCCCAACGAGGCTGAAACCGATCGGCGCCGGGCCTCACCGAACACCCCGGGATCACGCCGTAATGTAGGAGTCATTGTCATCCCCAGGGCAGTTTCTCGGCCGCCTCGATCTGGACTGACCAGAGGGTGTGACGAAGGAGTGCCCGCCGGGAGGGAAGATAGGCCCGCCGGGCCGAGGAACACGCGGCGCCAGCCGCCGAAATTACGGAGCATGCAGACGTGACCAGGTTGGACAGCATCGAGCGCGCGGTCGCCGATATCGCGGCCGGCAAGGCTGTTGTCGTCATCGACGACGAGGACCGGGAGAACGAAGGCGATCTCATCTTCGCGGCGGAGAAGGCCACCCCGGAGCTGGTCGCGTTCATGATCCGCTACACCTCCGGCTATATCTGTGTGCCGCTCACCGCCGACGACTGCGACCGCCTCGGCCTGCCGCCCGCGTACGCGATGAACCAGGACAAGCACGGCACCGCCTACACCGTCTCGGTGGACGCGCGCGAGGGCATCACCACCGGCATCTCCGGCGCCGACCGGGCTGTCACCATGCGCTTGCTGGCCAGTGCCGAGGCCAAGGCCGACGAATTCACCCGCCCCGGCCACGTGGTGCCGCTGCGCGCCAAGGACGGCGGCGTACTGCGCAGGCCCGGCCACACCGAGGCCGCGGTCGATCTGGCCCGGATGGCCGGACTGCGTCCCGCGGGTGTGATCTGCGAGATCGTCAGCCAGAAGGACGATGGCCACATGGCTCGCACCGACGAGCTACGCGTGTTCGCCGACGAGCACAACCTGGCGATGATCTCGATCGCCGACATGATCGCCTGGCGGCGCAAGCACGAGAAGCATGTCGTGCGGGTGGCCGAGGCCAGGATCCCGACCGCGCACGGCGACTTCAAGGCCGTGGGCTACCAGAGCGTCTTCGACGACGCCGAGCATGTCGCGCTGGTGCGCGGAAACATCGGCGACGGCGAGGACGTGCTGGTGCGCGTGCACTCGGAGTGCCTGACCGGCGATGTCTTCGGCTCGCTGCGCTGCGATTGCGGCCCGCAGCTGGACGCGGCGCTCGAGATGGTCGATCAGGAGGGTCGCGGCGTAGTCCTCTACATGCGCGGGCACGAGGGCCGTGGCATCGGCCTGATGCACAAGCTGCAGGCCTACCAGTTGCAGGACACCGGCCGTGACACCGTCGATGCCAACCTGGATCTCGGCCTGCCTGCCGACGCCCGCGATTACGGCACCGGTGCGCAGATCCTGGTCGATCTCGGTATCCGCTCGATGCGCCTGCTCACCAACAACCCGGCCAAGCGGGTCGGTCTCGACGGCTACGGCCTCGCGATCACCGAGCGTGTCCCGATGCCGTTGCGCGCCAATGCCGAGAACTTGCACTACCTGCGCACCAAGCGGGATCGGATGGGCCACGACCTGGTCGGCCTCGACGATCTCGATCTGGGCGAAACCGCGCAGTGATCACTCCTTCCGAAAGGCGGCAACGATGAGCGGCACAGGTGTTCCGACCTTTGCGCTGGCGCAGGCCAAAGACGTCAAACTCGGCATCGTCGCCTCGCGCTGGCATACCGAGATCTGCGACACCCTCGTGGCCAATGCCGAACGGGTGGCCAAGGAAGCCGGCGTCGAACACGTGACCGTGGTGCGCTGCGCCGGGGCGATGGAGCTGCCGGTCGTCGCGCAGGAGCTGGCGCGCACCCACGATGCCGTGGTGGCTCTCGGTGTCGTGATCCGTGGTGGCACACCGCATTTCGAATATGTCTGTGACGCGGTGACGGCCGGATTGACCCGGGTGTCGCTCGATGCGGCGACCCCCGTCACCAACGGTGTGCTCACCACGAACGACGAGGAGCAGGCGCGCGACCGGGCGGGGCTGCCCGGTTCGGCCGAGGACAAGGGCGAGCAGGCGTGTGCCGCCGCCCTCGATGCCGCGCTCACCCTGCGCGCGCTGCGATCGGTGTGACCGTGCCGGTGGTGCGGACGTGGCGTCGCGGTGCTCCCGAGCCGGACACGGGCTGGGAGTTCGAGGTGCGTCCGCGCCGGGCGACCCGCACCGCCATCGTGGTCGCGATCGTCATCGTCGTCGCCTTCACCGCAGGCGGGTTGCTGTTACGCACCGGGTCGACCGGGGTGAACTTCCGGGTCGCCGATCAGGTCGCGATGATCCTGATCGGGGTGGTCGGTGCGGGCGCGGTACTGATGCTCACCCGGCCGCGTGTGCGCGCGGGTAGCCAAGGCGTCGCGGTGCGCAACATTCTCGGGGAGCAGGTGTATCCGTGGGCCTACATCCGCGGTGTGTCCTTCCTCGACCGCAAGTCGTGGGCCCGCCTCGAACTGGCCGACGACGACTACGTCCCGATGCTGGCGATCCGGTCCAATGACAAGGCACATGCCGCGGATGCCATCGAGCGGGTGCGCGAACTCGGCGCCCGCTACGCCCCGCGGGACTGAGTGCGGGCGCCCGGCGCCTCAGCGGGTATCGCCGAGGACCGCTCCCTCGCGTCGCGGATCCGCACCGCCGATCCAGCCGTCCTTGCCGTTGTGCCGCAGGGCACTGAGTCCGCTGGACTGCGGCGCGACCGACACCTGGTGACCCATCGCCCGCAGCTTTTCGACCAGCGGATCATGGTCACCGTTGTCGGTGGCGTTGATGTCGGGATGCTCGCCGCCTACGCCGGTGACCGGAGTATTGCCCGCGCCGAACGACACCCCGGAGACCGCCTGTTGTGGGTCCAGGCCCCAATCCAGCACGTTGACAAGCGTTTTCACGACGAACTGGATGATCACCGAACCGCCGGGTGAACCCGTGACGAGCTTCAGTTCGCCACGATCGCCCTTGTCGTCGCGTTCGAACACCAGGGTCGGGGCCATCGAACTGCGCGGGCGCTTATTCGGCTGGAGGCGGTTGGCCACCGGGGTGCCGTCGGGATCGAGCGGGTCGGCGGCGAAGTCGGTGAGCTGATTGTTGAGCAGAAACCCGTCGACGAGATGGAACGACCCGAACGCCGATTCGACCGTGGTGGTCATCGCGGCGGCATTGCCGTATTTGTCGACGACGGAGATGTGGCTGGTGCCGTGCTCCGGCGGTTGTGGGCCGTTGCCGAGGGGGACCGGTCCGAGATTGCCGGGCTTGGCGGTACCCATGCTTCGCTGGGGGTCGATCAGCGTCGACCGCTCCTTCAGGTACTGCGGGTGGACCAGCGAGAGGGCCGAATTGCCCGGCAGCGGAACGAAATCCGGGTCGGCGACGTACTTGTTACGGTCGGCGTAGGCCAGCCGCTCGGCCTCGGAGATCAGGTGCACGGCCTGCGCGTCGGGGCGCCCACCGTTGGCGTCGAGCTCCTGGGGGCGCAGCGCGGGGATGTCGAAGTTGGCGAGGATGCCCAGCGTCGCGGCGACGGTGCTGCCACCCGAGGACGGTGCGGGCATGCCGCACAGTTCGTACTTGCGATACCCGGTGCACAGTGCCGTGCGCTTCTTGGCCTCGTAATCGGCCAGGTCGGTGGTGGTCAGCGCACTGGGGGTGCGCCCACCCGCCGTACTGCCCGCCGCCTCGACGATGTCCTCGGCGATAGCCCCGCGGTAGAAGGCCTTCGCTCCGTCGGTCGCGATCGTCGAGAGCGTTTTCGCCAGCGCCGGATTGGTGAGGACGGTGCCGGCCTGCTTGGGCGAACCATCGGGTTCGAGGAAGTAGCCGCGCGCGGCGTCGTCGGCGGCCAGGTCCTTCGCGGATTCGGCGATCTGCCCGGCCAGCCGCGGACTGATCTCGAAACCGCTGTCGGACAGGCTGATCGCGGGATCGAACAGTTCCTTCCAGGCGCTCATCCCGTGCTCGGAATGCGCGAGTTCGAGCATCCGGAGCACGCCGGGTACACCGATCGAGCGCCCGCTGGCCCGGGTGTTCGGCGCGGGTTCGGTGCGGTCGGTATCGCTGACCCAGCGCAGATAGTTCTCGGTCGCCGCGGCAGGCGCGGTCTCGCGGCCGTCGTAGGTGTCGACCGTGC
The DNA here is from genome assembly GCF_052814245.1 of Nocardia sp. IBHARD005. Lineage (NCBI taxonomy): Bacteria > Bacillati > Actinomycetota > Actinomycetes > Mycobacteriales > Nocardiaceae > Nocardia > Nocardia sp. IBHARD005. Next base: position 5,259,473 of record NZ_CP199935.1, on the reverse strand, counting down.
GCGACTTCGCGTCGTAGTGCACCAGGAAGGCGCCACCGCCGATTCCGGACGCCTGCGGTTCGACCAGCCCGAGCATCGCCTGCGCGGTGACCAGCGCGTCGGTCGCGGTGCCACCCGCCCGCAGCACCCGGCACGCGGCCTCCGTGGCAATCGGATTGGCGGTCGACACCGCGTAGGTGCTGGTGCGCACCGCCGTCATGTCCGAGCGATACCCCGAGGCGATCTCAGGATTGGTGCTGAGATTCTGCGAGGTCGGCGTACCCCCGCCGGTCGCGGGCGCCGCGGATACCGGAGTGCCGTTGGGCGTGCTCGTACACTCGGCAGCCGTCTTCTCGTCTGTCGAACAACCGGTCAGTACCCCCACCGCGAGCACTGCGGCCGTCGTGGCCCCGATCCACGTCCGTCGCCTTGGCGTCATGTAGGCAGCGTAACTCGCCGGTCCGACACGATTCGCTCTTTTTCCGCCGGGGCGCACGCCGTCGACCTCCTCGACGATGTCGACACGCGGATGAGGTGTACGCCAATCTTGGCTTCCCCGCCCGATTTCCGCCAGGTGCGCGATCGCCGGCTGGCTACCCTGGCTGATATGGATATCGACGCGGTGCTGTTCGACTACTCGGGCACGGTCTTTCGTTTGGAGGAGGACCGGACCTGGGCCGACGAACTCGTCGGCGACGACGGCACACCGTTCGACATCGCGGCGAAAGCCGAAGTGCTGCGGCGGATGACGGCCCCGGTCGAGCAGTTCATGACCTTCGACGCGGCAGGCCAATACGCCTGGGACAACCGCGATCTCGACCCCGCCCTGCACCGTCACGCCTACCTCGAGGTGCTGCGCGGCTCCGGCGTCCCCGACGCCCAGGCAACGCGCCTCTACGAACGCCTCATCGACCCGCTCACCTGGACTCCGTACCCCGACACCGGCACCGTCCTGAAATCTCTTGCTGCCCAAGGCATCCCGGTCGGGATCGTCAGCAATATCGCCTTCGACATCCGCCCCGCCTTCGCGAAGCACGGCTGGACGGACCTGATCGGCTCGATGACCCTGTCCTACGAGGTGGGCGCGATCAAGCCGAATGCCCGCATCTTCGGCGACGCCACCGACCGCCTCGGCGTCGACCCCGAACGCGTCCTCATGATCGGCGACAGCACCGAAGCCGACGGCGGCGCCACCACCCTCGGTGCCCGCTTCGCCCTCGTCGACGCGGTCCCCACCATCGATCGCCCCCGCGCCCTCATCGACGCACTCGCCGAACACGGCATCCGCACGGCCGGCTGACCCCCGCGGGCGGAGCCGACGATCAGCGCTCGCGGGTGAACCAGGCGAGCGCCGAGGGGCGAAGAAGCAGACCGGCGACGGCTCCGTTGGCGACGATGCCGACCACGCCGGGCGGCAGTCCGGTGAGGATGCCCGTCGACGACACCAGCAGCGCCAGCACCGCGACCCCGATCGCCGCCTTGCGCACCAGGTCGCCGCCCTGCCGGAACAACAGCACCAGCGGGACAAGCGCGAAGGACGGCAGATACCCGGCGAGCAGCGCGCCGAGCGAGCCACCCAGCGCCACCGTGATCGCGATCAGCACCACGCCGACGGCGGTAGCGACCGTCGCGATCAGCCGCGCCCCGCGCACAGTGCCGGGCATGACCCCGAACGGGGTCAACTCGTCGTCGTACCGGTCATCACCAGTTCGCGGCAGGGCGGCAGCGTTGCTCATCGTCGTCCTTTCGGGCACACAATCCGAGCACTCACGCTACACAGGCGGGTACTCGGCCGGTCCCGGCGCGCCTGCCGCAGTCCTTCGACCCGGCGGACTATCGACGGCGCCTCGGTTCGTGTGCCCGCCTCGGTGGTGCGGACCTGTCGGGCTAGGCGCACCTGCGGCGGTGTGGAGCTGTCGGAGCCCCTCGCTAGGCGTACCTCCGCCTTCGCTCCGGCCGTGCGCAGCTGAGGAGCGCTGTCGCGCCTGCGCCCATTAGGCTTGACAGGTGGCAGATCCCGCGACGTACCGGCCGGCGCCGGGCACGATTCCCGTCGAACCCGGTGTGTACAAGTTCCGGGACGTGCACGGGCGGGTCATCTATGTCGGCAAGGCCAAGAGCCTGCGGAGTCGGTTGAATTCCTACTTCGCCGATGTGTACTCGCTGCATCCGCGCACCAAGCAGATGGTGACAACGGCCGCCGCTGTCGAGTGGACCGTGGTGTCCACCGAGGTCGAGGCGCTGCAGCTCGAGTACAACTGGATCAAGGAATTCGATCCGCGGTTCAATGTGCGTTACCGCGACGACAAGACCTACCCGGTGCTCGCGGTAACCCTCAACGAGGAGTATCCGCGGCTGTTCGTCTACCGCGGTGCCCGCAAGAAGGGCGTGCGCTACTTCGGCCCCTACGCGCACGCCTGGGCGATTCGCGAGACCCTCGACCTGTTGCTGCGGGTATTCCCGGCGCGCACCTGCTCCAACGGAGTCTTCAAGCGGCACAACCAGATCGGGCGACCCTGTCTGCTCGGCTACATCGACAAGTGTTCCGCGCCGTGCGTGGGCCGGGTCGATGCCGACGAACACCGCCAGATCGTCGAGGACTTCTGCGACTTCCTCTCCGGCAAGACCGACAAGATGGTGCGCGCACTCGAACGCCGCATGCACGAAGCCGCCGAAGACCTCGACTTCGAGACCGCCGCCCGGCTACGCGACGACGTCCAGGCGCTGCGCCGCGCACTCGAGAAGCAGGCCGTGGTGCTCGGCACCGGCACCGACGCCGATGTGATCGCCTTCGCCACCGACGAACTCGAAGCCGCGGTCCAGATCTTCCATGTCCGCGACGGACGCGTGCGCGGCCAGCGCGGCTGGGTCGTCGACAAAGCCGGCGACGCACTCGACGTCGCGGAATCAGGAACCGAACTGGCCGCCCTGGTCGAACAGTTCCTCACCCAGTTCTACGGCGAACAGGCCTCGATGGCAGACCAGAACGGCGACGCGGCCATCGTCGTCCCGCGTGAGGTATTGGTGCCCGAACTGCCCGCCGACGCGGTGGAGATCGGTGAGTGGCTCAGCGAGATGCGCGGCTCCGCGGTCTCGCTGCGCATCCCCCAGCGCGGCGACAAGAAGGCGCTTGCCGAGACGGTGCAGCGCAACGCCGCCGAGGCACTGGCCCAGCACAAGCTCCGCCGCGCCGGTGATCTCACCTCGAGATCGCAAGCGCTGCAAGATATTCAAGACGCACTCGAACTCGACAGCGCCCCACTGCGGATCGAATGCGTCGACATCAGCCACGTGCAGGGCACCGACGTGGTCGCCTCACTGGTGGTCTTCGAAGACGGCCTGGCCCGCAAGTCCGACTACCGCCACTACGCGATCAAGGAAGCCGCGGGCGACGGCCGCTCCGACGACGTCGGCAGCATCGCCGAGGTGACCCGTCGCCGCTTCGCCCGTCTGGCCCGCGACCGCGAACAACCCGTCGAGATCGAACCCGACGAGGTGGACGAACCCGCCTCACGCCCTGGCGTCGACCCGACCACCGGCCGGCCGCGCCGCTTCGCCTACCCGCCCAACCTCTACGTCGTCGACGGCGGTGCACCCCAGGTCGCCGCCGCCGCCGAGGTCCTCGATGATCTCGGTATCACCGATGTCGCGGTGATCGGCCTGGCCAAACGCCTCGAAGAGGTATGGGTGCCCGGCGAGGCCGACCCGGTGATCATGCCGCGCAACAGCGAGGCACTGTTCCTGCTGCAACGCGTGCGCGACGAGGCGCACCGCTTCGCCATCACGTTCCACCGCAGCAAACGCTCACGCCGGATGACAGCATCGGCGCTGGACGCGGTGCCGGGTCTCGGCGAGACGAGGCGGACCGCCCTGGTCACCCACTTCGGCTCGGTCGCGAGAATAAAGGACGCGACTGTCGAAGAAATCACCTCGGTGCCCGGAATCGGGGTCGCGACGGCAAAAGCAGTGCTCGCGGCGCTCAACAGCCCGTAACCGTGACGGCCGGGATCGCAGGACGCAACATTGCGTGTGCCGTACGTTGTGTGTCTGCGCCCGATACCCGAACCGGTGCGGGATGATCGAAAGGCACCCAGAAACGGATCCGGTAGGACATGACACGCGTCGAATCGAATAACAAGGCGGGGGCGGCACCCGGGCAATCCGGGACGGTCACCGACACACAGCAACCAGTAGAAGTGGTTATCGTGACCGGCTTGTCCGGCGCGGGCCGCGGCACTGCCGCGCGCGTGCTGGAGGATCTCGGCTGGTATGTGACCGACAACCTACCGCCCGAACTGATCGGGCGGATGATCGAACTAGGCGCCGCGGCCGACCCGCCGATCCGGCGGCTCGCGCTGGTCATGGACGTGCGCAGCCGATTCTTCACCGGCGAGCTCTCCGGGGTCACCGAGCAGTTGCGTGGCGCGGGTATCCGCACGAGGGTGCTGTTTCTCGAGGCGTCCGACGATGTGCTGATCCGGCGGTTCGGCTTCGCCCGGCGTCGTCATCCGCTGCAGAGCGACAGCCCCGACGGGACGCTCTCGGCCGGTCTGACCGCCGAACGAGCCAGGCTCGCCCCGGTCAAGGCCGCCGCCGACCTCGTCATCGACACCACCGAGCTGTCGATCCACCAGCTGCACCGCAAGCTGGAGGAGGCATACGGCGCGGGCGCGCCAGCCGCACTGCAACTGACTGTGCAGTCGTTCGGCTTCAAATACGGTGTTCCCCTCGACGCCGACATGGTGTTGGACGTGCGATTCCTGCCGAACCCGCATTGGATTCCAGAATTGCGGGAACACACAGGACAGGAGTCGGTGGTCAGCGATTACGTGCTGTCCCGGCCGGGTGCGCGCGACTACCTGCAGACCGGCAAACACCTGGTCGACCTGACGACGACCGGATACCGCCAAGAGGGGAAGCGATACATGACCGTGGCAGTGGGGTGCACCGGCGGCAAACATCGCAGCGTCGCTATCGCCGAGGCACTGGGTGAGCGCATCGGCGCCGATACCGGGCACGTGGCGGTGGACGTCGTTCGCGTCGTGCACCGGGATCTGGGGCGCGAATGAGTGGAACCGAAGCCGACCCAGCCGTCGTCGCGCTGGGCGGCGGACATGGGCTGTACGCGACATTGACGGCGGTACGCAGGCTGACGAGGCGGATCACCGCCGTCGTCACCGTCGCCGACGACGGCGGGTCGTCCGGCCGGCTACGCGCCGAGCTGGGCATGCTCCCGCCGGGTGACCTGCGAATGGCCCTGGCAGCGCTGTCCGACGACGCCGACGGTGTCTGGACCACGACGGTGCAGCACCGCTTCGGCGGCACCGGCGCGCTCGCGGGGCACTCGGTGGGAAATCTGATCCTGGCCGGGCTCACCGACATCCTCGGTGATCCGGTGGCAGCGCTCGACGAGGTGGGCAGGCTGTTGCGGATCACCGGCCGGGTGCTGCCGATGTCGCCGATTCCGCTCGACATCGAGGCCGAAGTGTCTGGCCTGGAATCGGATCCGCGGATCGGCCGGTGCGTGCGCGGTCAGGTTGCGGTCGCGACCACGCCGGGTAAGGTCCGGCGGGTGCGGCTGATTCCGTCCGATCCGCCTGCCAGCCCCGAGGCGACCTCGGCTATCGAAGACGCGGATGTTGTTGTGCTGGGACCTGGTTCGTGGTTCACCAGCGTCATTCCGCATGTCCTGCTGCCGCAGTTGCACGCGGCGCTGGTACGTACCAGGGCACGCAAAGTACTCGTTCTCAATCTGGCCGCGGAGCCGGGCGAGACCGCCGGCTTTTCCGCGGAGCGACATCTGCATGTATTGTCCCAGCACGCACCGGATTTCGCGGTCGACGACGTGCTCGTCGACTCGGCGTCGGTGCCCGAGGGGCGGCAACGGGAACATGTGGCAAGAGCCGCCGAACAGTTGCGTGCACGGGTAACGTTCTGCGATGTCGCCGAGCCGGGAACGGATCGGCATCATCCCGGAAAACTTGCCGCCGCACTGGATCAGCTGATCCGGTCGCCGCGGTCGCAACTGACTGGGCTTCGATTCGAGAGACGGCACAGTGCCTCAGATGTGCACAGTGTTGCAGATGAGCGTTCGGGGTCGGTGGGAAAGGAGCGCGTCTCGTGGCGATGACAGCCGAGGTGAAGGACGAGCTGAGCAGGCTCGTGGTGTCGCAGGTCAGCTCGCGTAAAGCGGAACTGTCGGCGTTGCTGCGGTTTGCGGGCGGTCTGCACATCGTGGGGGGCAGGGTGATCGTGGAAGCCGAGGTGGACATGGGGTCCATCGCCCGGCGACTGCGCAGAGAGATTTTCGAGCTGTACGGATACGGCTCCGACGTACATGTGCTCGGCGCGGGTGGGTTGCGTAAGACCTCCCGCTACGTCGTGCGGGTGTCGAAGGAAGGCGAGGCGCTGGCGCGCCAGACCGGTTTGCTCGACGTGCGCGGACGTCCCGTCCGCGGGCTGCCCGCGCAGGTGGTCGGCGGCAGCATCGGTGACGCCGAAGCGGCATGGCGTGGTGCGTTTCTCGCGCACGGTTCGCTCACCGAGCCGGGTCGTTCCTCGGCGCTCGAGGTGAGCTGCCCCGGTCCGGAGGCGGCCCTGGCGCTGGTCGGTGCGGCGCGCAGGCTCGGCATCACCGCGAAGGCGCGGGAGGTGCGCGGCACGGATCGAGTCGTGGTGCGTGACGGTGAGGCGATCGGCGCCCTGCTCACCCGGATGGGCGCGCAGGACACCAGGCTCACCTGGGAAGAACGGCGGATGCGCCGCGAGGTGCGGGCCACCGCCAACCGGCTCGCCAACTTCGACGACGCGAACCTGCGTCGATCGGCGCGTGCGGCCGTCGCGGCGGCGGCTCGGGTGGAGCGGGCGCTGGAGATCCTCGCCGACGATGTTCCCGAGCATCTCGCCGCGGCGGGCAGGCTGCGGGTACAGCACCGGCAGGCCTCCCTGGAAGAACTCGGTCAGCTGGCCGAGCCGCCGATGACCAAAGACGCTGTCGCGGGCCGGATCCGGCGATTGCTGTCGATGGCCGACCGGCGCGCCAAGGACCTCGGTATCCCCGATACCGAGTCGGCGGTGACAGCGGAACTCCTCGACGACGCGTAACCAGGAACCGAGACTCCTCGCGCCGAAAGGTGTGGCGAATCCGACGATTAGGGCAGAGCGGTCATGCTGGACCGCTCTGCCCTCTATTCTGGGGTCTCCGCAGGCCTGAAGCCGGGGAGCTCACAACTCACAGGTGGCTGTCGTGAAGGCTGATGCGGCTACTACTGTGGTTACCGTCGGAATGAATCCGCTTGAAAGCTGAGGAGCGATAACGTGACTGTCCGGGTAGGTATCAACGGCTTCGGTCGTATCGGACGTAATTTCTTCCGTGCGGTGGAGGCGCTGAAGGCCGTCGGCGAGACCGATATCGAAATTGTCGCGGTTAACGACCTCACCGACATCAACACCCTGGCCACCCTGCTGAAGTACGACTCGATCCTGGGTCGCCTGCCGCAGAACGTCTCCGTCGAAGGCGACACCATCGTGGTCGGCGAGCAGCGCATCAAGGCGCTCGCGATCAAGGAAGGCCCCTCGGCGCTGCCATGGGCCGACCTGAACGTCGACGTGGTCGTCGAGTCGACCGGCATCTTCACCGCCGCCGAGCAGGCCAAGGGTCACCTGTCCGCCGGCGCCAAGAAGGTCATCATCTCCGCGCCTGCCACCGGCGACGACATCACCATCGTGATGGGCGTCAACGACGACAAGTACGACGGCAGCCAGAACATCATCTCCAACGCGTCCTGCACCACGAACTGCCTCGGCCCGATCGCCAAGGTGCTCAACGACTCGTTCGGCATCGTGAACGGTCTGATGACCACCATTCACGCCTACACCCAGGACCAGAACCTGCAGGACGCCCCGCACAAGGACCTGCGTCGCGCCCGCGCCGCGGCCCTGAACATCGTGCCCACCGGCACCGGTGCCGCCAAGGCCATCGGCCTGGTGCTGCCCGAGCTGCAGGGCAAGCTCGACGGCTACGCGCTGCGCGTTCCGGTCCCGACGGGCTCGGTCACCGACCTCACCGCCACCCTGGCGAAGCCGGCCACCATCGAAGAGATCAACGCCGCGATGAAGGCCGCCGCCGAGGGCCCGATGAAGGGCATCCTCAAGTACAACGAGGACCCGATCGTGTCCAGCGACATCGTCACCGACCCGCACTCGTCGATCTACGACGCGCCGCTGACCAAGGTCATCGACAACCAGGTCAAGGTCGTCTCCTGGTACGACAACGAGTGGGGCTACTCGAACCGGCTGGCCAACCTGGTCGATCTCGTCGGCAAGACGCTCTGATCGCCATGACAGTTCAAACACTTCAGGATCTCCTGGCCGAGGGTGTCGAGGGTCGCGGCGTGCTCGTGCGCTCCGATCTGAACGTTCCCCTCGACGACAACGGCCAGATCACCGACCCCGGCCGCATCATCGCCTCGGTGCCGACCATTCAGGCGCTGGTCGACGCGGGCGCCAAGGTGGTCGTGATGGCTCACCTGGGCCGCCCCAAGGGCGAGCCCGACGCCAAGTTCTCCCTCGCCCCCGTGGCGGCGAAGCTGGCCGAGCTGCTCGGCCGCAATGTCCAGCTGGCCGGTGACGTGGTGGGCTACGACGCGCTCTCGCGCTCGGAAGGCCTCACCGACGGTGACGTGCTGCTGCTCGAGAACGTGCGCTTCGACCCGCGTGAAACCAGCAAGGACGACTCGGAGCGGGCCAAGCTGGCCGCGGCGTTCGTCGAGCTGGTCGGCGACGACGGTGCGTTCGTCTCCGACGGTTTCGGCGTGGTGCACCGCAAGCAGGCGTCGGTCTACGACGTCGCGCAGGCGCTCCCGCATTACGCGGGCACGCTGGTCGCGGCCGAGGTCGAGGTGCTGCGCAAGCTGGGTGGGTCCGGGGGCGAAGGTGCAGACCCGGCCCGCCCGTACGCGGTGGTGCTCGGTGGCTCCAAGGTCTCGGACAAGCTCGCGGTGATCGAGGCGCTGGCCCCCAAGGTCGACACCTTGGTGATCGGCGGCGGCATGTGCTTCACCTTCCTTGCCGCGCAAGGACTTCCGGTCGGTGGTTCGCTGCTGCAGGCCGAGATGATCGACACCTGCAAGTCGCTGCTCGAGCGCTTCGGCGACGTGCTGCACCTGCCGGTCGACATCGTGGTGGCCGACAAGTTCGCGCCCGACGCGGAGTCGAAGACCGTGGCCTCGACCGAGATCCCCGACGGCTGGCTGGGCCTTGACATCGGCCCCGAATCGGTCTCGCGGTTCTCCGCGTTGCTGACCGAGGCCAAGACGGTGTTCTGGAACGGACCGATGGGTGTGTTCGAGTTCGACGCGTTCGCCGCGGGCACCCGTGGTGTCGCCGAGGCCATCGTGACCGCCACCTCCAAGGGTGCGTTCACGGTCGTCGGCGGCGGTGACTCGGCGGCTGCCGTGCGCACCCTCGGCCTGCCCGACGACGGCTTCTCACACATCTCCACCGGTGGTGGCGCTTCTCTGGAATACCTGGAAGGCAAAGAGCTGCCCGGTATTTCGGTGCTGGAGGGCTGAGCGATGGCTGCACGTAAACCGCTCATCGCGGGCAACTGGAAGATGAACCTCAACCACCTCGAGGCCATCTCGCTGGTGCAGAAGGTGGCGTTCGCGCTGCCCGAGAAGTACTTCGCGAAGGTCGACGTGACGGTGATCCCGCCGTTCACCGATCTGCGCAGTGTGCAGTCGATCGTCGACGGCGACAAGCTGCTGATCACCTACGGTGCGCAGGACGTCTCGGCGCACGACTCCGGTGCCTACACCGGCGAGGTCAGCGCGCCGATGCTGGCGAAGCTCGGCTGCGCGTACGTGGTGGTCGGGCACTCGGAGCGTCGTCAGTACCACCACGAGGACGACGCGACCGTGCTGGCCAAGGCCAAGCAGGCGCTGAAGTACGAGATCACCCCGATCGTCTGCATCGGTGAGGGTCTCGGCGTCCGCGAGGCGGGTACGCACGTCGAGTACAACCTCGAGCAACTGCGTGGATCGCTCAAAGGCCTCACGGCGGAACAGATTTCGCAGGTTGTCATCGCCTACGAGCCGGTCTGGGCCATCGGCACCGGCAAGGTCGCCTCGGCGGCCGACGCGCAGGAAGTGTGCGGCGCGATCCGTGGCGAGCTGGAGAAGCTGGCTTCCCCGGAGGTCGCCGCCGGTGTGCGCGTGCTCTACGGCGGCTCGGTGAACGCCAAGAATATCGGCGAGCTGATCCGTCAGCCCGATATCGACGGCGCGCTGGTCGGCGGTGCTTCGCTCAAGGGTGACGAGTTCGCCACCTTGTCGGCGATCGCCGCGGGCGGTCCGCTGCCCTGATCGGGCACTGAACACCGAAGGGCTGGAAACCAACGGGTTTCCGGCCCTTCGCTTTTCGTCGGTCGGGGCTACTGCGCGTGCAGGATCAGGCCGTAGCCGTTGTCGTTGCGCAGGGTGAGGGTGTCGGCGTCGATGGTGGCGGTGGTTCGGCCGTCCAGCGCGCGCAGCACGTTCTGCTCGACTTCCATCACCTCCGGTGGGCACATCATCTTGGTGGTGGCGACGGCGAAGGTCACCGCGTCGCCGGGACCGACGCCGGCGGTGCCGGTGATCCGGTTGCAGCCCGCGGTACCGCTGACGGTGCCGCCCTCGCCGATGCCGAGATTCGGGCTCACCTGGTCGAGCGTGGTCGACCGGATCTGCGCGTCCGGGGTGATCATGGTCGTGACCACCCACGCGGTGCCGGTCAGCGGCTTGTCGGGACTCACGATCTTCTTGTCGGTGAGATGGACGGTGACGGACTGGCCCGTCAGTGTCAGCCGATCACCGTCGAGACGCCAGGTGGGGTCGGATTCCAGGAAGTTGTTCTGCCAGGCGTCGACGCCTTCGCGTTCGCCCGGGCACGCCATCAACGTGCTGGCCAGCGGAGACGTGTGCACGACATTGTTGCTCAGGTCGACGGTGCCGCCCGCGGAGTTGCAGCCGGAGTTCGCCGCGATCCGGCCGTCGGTGAAGGTGAGCGTCATCGGACCGCCGCCCGGGATCTTGTCGCCGACGACCTCGGTCGAGATATAGGTGTGGCCCATCGGCGTGGCGCTGTCGTCCACCGGTTCTTTGTCGGGCGATCCGCAACCGGCCACCACCATGCCGGCCAGTGCGAGCAGGACGGCCAGAGGACGAGGTGATATCCGCATGGAGCCGATGGTACGGACCGCCCCGAACACCGCTGTTCGATGTTCGGGGCGGGTCGCGATCCGGTGAGAACTACTTGCCTGCGTCGCCCGTGCAGTCGGCGGTGGCGAGTGAACCGCTGGCCTCGTCCTGGGCGATCACCTTGCCGCCGACGACGATCTTGCAGGAGACCGTTCCGCCGTCGATGCCCGCCATGACGCTCAGCGCGGAGTGCTTCACCAGGCCGGTGATCGTCACATTCTTCGACCACGGCAGTGGTACGTCGTCTTCGGTCTGAACGTTGAGGGTCCCGTCGGAATAGATGACGGTGCCGGTGCCCGAGCCCGCGGCCTGGTAGGAGACGGTCACCTCACGGCTGACCTCGTTCTCGATCTCATTGGCGACGGTACCGACGAACGCCACACAACCACCGACGATCAGCAACAGCACGACGAGAATGCCACCGAGTACCCACGGCCACACCTTCTTCTTGCGCGGCGGCTGCGGGTAGCCACCCTGGGGCGGGTAGCCGCCGCCGGGCGGTTGCTGGCCGTAAGGCGGTTGCTGGCCATAGGGCTGCTGGCCATAGGGTTGTTGCGGGGCGTTCATACATTTCCTCCGTGTCGTGACAGCTCCCCCCGAACGAAACGGGAGCTGAACTTCTGATCGCTCGAAAGCGCTCAGAAGATAACACCGTATCGGCGGATCACCCGTTCGATTGTCGTGCGCGACAAGGTATCTGATAGTTTGCCGGGACTCTTCGCCGCGGGCGTGCGCTGACGGCGGGCTACCTTCTCGGCAGCAGTCACATCACGCGCGATGGCAGTCGCCGGGGATAAGGTCATCGGGTGGGCATCGTCGCGGCAGAACGGATCTCGACCTGGGCGCCGTTGCGTTCACCGGTGTTCCGGGCGCTGTGGATCGCGCAACTCGTGTCCAATCTGGGCACGTGGATGCAGACGGTCGGCGCGCAGTGGATCCTCGTGGATCAGCCGAACGCGGCGGCCCTGGTGTCGTTCGTGCAGACCGCGCTCGCGTTGCCGGTGATGTTGCTGTCGATCCCGTCCGGAGTGCTGGCCGACCTGGTCGACCGGCGCAGGCTGCTGATCGGCGCGCAGACGGGCATGGCGCTCGCCTCGCTCACCCTCACCGTGTTCACCGCCACCGGCCACACCACGCCCGCGGTCCTGCTCGGCCTGCTGTTCCTGCTGGGCTGTGGGCAGGCGCTCACCGCTCCTGCCTGGCAGGCGGTGCAGCCCGAGCTGGTGTCGCGCGACCAGATCACGTCGGCGGCGGCGCTGGGCAGCATGAGCGTCAATATCGGTCGGGCCGTCGGTCCCGCGGTGGCGGGTGTGATCGTGTCGGTGGCCGGGCCGACCGTGGTGTTCGGGTTCAACACGGTGTCGTTCGTCGGCATCGTTGCGGTGCTGCTGGTGTCGAAGTGGCCGACGCGAACGAGCCCGCTACCCAGTGAACGGCCTCTCGCGGCGTTGCAGGCAGGCACCCGGTTCATTCGAGCCGCGCCTGCGATCAGGCGGGTGCTGTTCCGCGCGATCCTGTTCATCGCCCCCGCCAGCGCGGTGTGGTCGCTGCTGCCGGTGATCGCGCACGACCGGCTCGGACTGTCGTCATCGGGCTACGGTTTGCTGCTCGGTGCGCTCGGCCTCGGTGCGGTCTGTGGTGCGCTCGGATTGTCGCGGCTGCGGGTCCTGTTCACCCCTACCCAGCGACTCGCGTTCGCCGCGGTTCTGTTCGGCCTCGGCGCGGTCGCGACCGCGCTGGTCCACCACGTGGTGCTGGTACTGGTGCTGCTGGTGGGGGCCGGGCTGGCGTGGTTGCTGGCGATGTCGACGCTGAACTCGACCATGCAGTTGCTGCTGCCCGCCTGGGTCCGCGCCCGGGGTCTGTCGGTGTACATGCTGGTGTTCATGGGCGGGCAGGCGATGGGTTCCCTGCTCTGGGGTCTGGTCGCCGGTGCCTACGGTGCCGTGACGGCGCTGCTGATCGCGGCGGTGCTGCTGGCGTGCTGTGCCGTGAGCACCCTGTGGTGGCCGATCCGGCACAACGTCGAGGACATCGACCTCTCACCGGCGGCGTACTGGCCCGAACCACAACTCGTCGTCGAGCCCGACCCCGCGGACGGCCCCGTCCTGGTGATGCGGGGCTACGACGTGCCACCTCGCGACGTTGCCGCCTTCACCGAATCGATGGCGATGGTCGGGCGATCCCGGCAGCGCACTGGCGCGATGGAATGGCGGCTCTACCGCGACGTCGGCACCGTCGACCGCTTCGTCGAAGCCTTCGTCGTCCGATCCTGGGCCGAGCACATGCATCAGCACCAGGTGCGCCAGACCGCCCGTGACCAGGAGATCGAACAGACCGTCGCGCAGTACTCCGCAGGGCCCCACACCGTCTCACACCTGGTCGCCGTCGAGCCTGGTTGAAGCGTGCCTCGAACTCCTCGGCGGAAGTTCTGAAGCACCGTCCTTCTCGGACGTCCTCGACTCACGCGGCCGATGCCGGGTGAGTGTCGGTTTCCGCTTCTTCCGGGCTGGTTTCGCCGACACCTGAGTGTCGGCCAGTGCCTTCCCGTCCACGGGCGTTGGTAACCGGGGCTCGCGCTTCGGGCTCCCGAGCCTGGTGATGTCTTTCGCCCCAGGCGGCGAGATTGACCGCGGCGTTGAGATCGCGATCAAGAGTGTGTCCGCAGTCGGTGCAGGTGAAAACCCGCTGCGCCAGTGGCAACATCTCGGCACGGGTTCCGCAGCCCGAGCAGGTTTTGCTGGAAGCAAACCACCGGTCTGCTAGGTAGACCTGCCCACCCCGCCATCGCTGCTTGTACTGGACTTGACGGGCGAACTCACCCCATCCAGCATCGCTGATCGTGCGAGCAAGATGGTGGTTGCGCAGCATCCCGGCAATGCTCAGATCTTCCAACACGATCCGGTCGTGGGTTTTGACCAGATCATGCGAAACCTGATGCAGGAAGTGCTCGCGGATGTTGCGGCTACGTTGATGATGCCGTGCGAGGCGTATGGTCGCCTTGCAGCGGCGGCGTGATCCCTTTTCCCGGCGCGCTACCACCCGTGCCAATCGCCGTTGCTGTCCGAGTCTCGACGTGAGAGGGGTGGGTCGGTCGGTGATCCGGGCTACCTCGCGGCCATCGGGGGTGGCCGCGACGATCAGCGCCGACAGTCCTCTGTCTACCCCGACCCAACCGCTCGGATCACTGCCGCCGCGACCAGGGTGCCGCTGGGCCGGATGATGATCGGCGGCTTCGACAGTGAGTGAGACCCACCACCGATCAATCCTCTCGGTGACTGTCGCGGCCAATATTCTGGCATGGTTCTTGGCCAGCATCCGCCGCAACGGCCGGGTGTCCTCCCGCACACCGACCACTCCGATCCCGGGCAACCGCACCGACCGCGCAATATTGTTCTCACCGACACGGATTGGCGGGCGATTGCTGCCGGTGTATTTGTTGCGGAGTCGAAACGATCGCTTGTGAGTCTTCTTCTTGAATCGTGGAAACCCGACCCGCCGATTGCCACTGCCTGTGCGGACCGTATGAACGTGTTGAACGAGTTGATCTGATCGAAACCCGACCATGGAACCGCGACCGCCGGATCACGTCGCCGCGCATCCAACCGTGTCTTCACAGTGGCGAGACATTGGTTGTAGGCAAACCGTGCGGCTCCGGCATGGCGTGACATGACCGATCGCTGCTCGACCGTCGGGTCGAGGCAGTATCGGAAGGTCATATGCCGAACCATTCGCGCAGTCTGCCAGCTGTCACCGACAACTATTCGTTCGATGTCCATGGCCCTACCCGGCCGCCCGACTGAACCTCCGACCAGCACTCATGAGGTATCAGATACCCTCGTGGGCCAGTCGGCTGCTGACCACCTAGGATGAACCTCATGTCGCTGTTCCTCGATATCCTCCTTGTGATCACCAGCTTGCTGTTGGTGCTGCTGGTGCTGTTGCACCGCGCCAAGGGTGGCGGCTTGTCCAGCCTCTTCGGTGGTGGCGTGCAGTCGAGCCTGTCCGGCTCCACCGTCGTCGAGAAGAACCTCGACCGCATCACCATCTTCGTCGGCATCGTCTGGTTCATCGCGATCCTCGGCATCGGCCTCGAGATCAAATTCGCCTGAGTTCGCACCCAGTTCTGCCCTGCTGACCCGCGCACAGCATGTCGGTAGGGTATTTCCATGAGCTATGGGGGAGCTGTGCCGGTCCAGGTCGTCGAACGAGGGGATCGGAGGGCGCCGAGGTGGTGGCCCGTGGCATCCAGCGTGATCGTCGGTGCCGTCGTGCTGTGCTGTCTGGGTCTGCTGTGGACGGTCCTCAGCAAAGCCGACCTCGGGCTCACGCTGGTGCTGTTGGCGTCGCTGGCGTTCACCGGCCTGGTGTGGGCCGTGTGGTCGATTTCCGGGCTGATCGTCTATCGGGTCGGGTGGATCAGTCTGGTCGCACCGGTCGTCGTGGTGATCACCGTCGGCATCACGTGGAGCGGACTGCCGAATCGGCTCGGCTGGTGGCTGTCGGAATCCGCGCTGACGGGTGCTGCTCTCACTTGTGATCCTGCCGACGGCCACCGGCGAATCGGTGTGTACTCGGTCGGGCGCATCAGCACGCGGGACAACGGTTGTCTGCTGACCGTGTCGGGGATGGGCCTGATCTCTCCTGCCGGGTTCGCCTACATGCCTGCAGGCGAACCACCTGCCGCGCGTGGAGAATACGACGAGCAGTACACCCATCTCGAGGGGGCCTGGTACCGGTTCTCGACCTAGCCCCGCATCAGATGCTGTGCGCCGGATTCGATCGCCGACTCGCTCAGCAGCACAGTGTCTGCGGCGGGTCCGAGCGGAACGAAACTGTCCGCGCTCGTGACACGGGCGAGCGCCCCACGGTAGCCGGCATCTATCAGCGCCGCGTAGACCGACTCGGAAACCCCACCGCTGCTACGAGTTTCGTCGGCGACCAAGACCCTTCCAGTAGCGTCGGCGTGGCGGAGCAGATCGGCGACCGGTAGCGGATTCAGCCAGCGCAAATCGAGTACCCGTGTGTGAATACCCTGCGCGGCAAGGCGATCCGCGGTCCGCAAGCTCATCGGTACTCCATTGCCGAAAGTGACGATGGTGAGGTCGTTGCCGTTGCGATAAGAGCGGGCGCTGCCGATCGGAATGTGCTCGGAACCCGTTGCCGCCAGCCATGATTCGTCGCCGGGGTGCAGATCCCTGGTGTGGTACAGCGCGATAGGTTCGACGAACAGGCACACGCGACCATCGACCCTGGCTGCTGAGACACAGGTGCGTAGCAGCGCGGCCGCGTCGTCGGCGCGCGCCGGTACCGCGACGACGACGCCGGGGATGTCGCGTAGCGCTGCCAGCGAATCGTCGTTGTGGAAGTGGCCGCCGAAACCTTTTTGGTAGGCGAGGCCCGCGATGCGCACAACCATCGGGTTGCGGTACCGGCCGTTCGAGAAGAACTGCAGTGTTGCCGCTTCGCCGCGGATCTGGTCGGCCGCGTTGTGGACGTAGGCCAGGTATTGGACCTCGGGAATCGGGATGAATCCGGCTAGTCCGGTGCCGAGCGCGGTGCCGAGGATGGACTGTTCGTCGAGGAGAGTGTCGAAGACGCGACGTGCTCCGAAGCGTTTTCTGAGGCCCTTGGTGACGCCGTAGACGCCGCCCTTGCGGCCGACATCCTCACCGAATACCAGTACATCGGAGTCTCGGGCGAGGAGTTCGCCGAGTGTGTGATTGATGGCCTGCGCCAGTGTCATCCGGGCAGTGCGATCCGCTGTCTTCGATGGATCGGGTGGTCGGGGCGCGCACGCGCGACGCAGTTCGCCGGCTGGCGCCTGTGCCGGGGGAACTCCCAGGCCGGGACGGGTGACGTCGTCGCGGATCGCGAGGGGGTGAGTCGGCGCGAGCGGCGCGATCACGGCCGCGGCGGAATCGAGCCGAGCCTCGTGGACCACCTCGTCGGCGGTCTCCCGCACGCGGGCACCGATCCGCTCGTAGCGCTCGAGCAGGTCGTCCGCATCGGCGATACCCGCCGACATCAAGTATCGGGCGGTGCCGAGAAGGGGATCGCGCGCTAGGTCGGCGGCGATATCGGCCGGACCGCGGTAGGCGGACTCGACATCGGACCCGGCGTGTCCACCGAGCCGGACGGTGCGCAGGTGCAAGAAGACCGGCACCCGCCAGGTCCGCGCCAGTTGCACCGCGTCTTGGGCGGCGCCGAGCACATCGGGAAGGTCGCACCCGTCGGCGGCGAGGTAGGTGAGCCCCGGTCGTGGGCCGTAGGCGCGTTCGATCCAATCCGGTGCGGTGGGCACGCTGATACCGAGACCGTTGTCCTCGCAGACGAAGACGAGCGGTATCGGCACGCCCTGATGGGCGGCATACAGGGCGGCATTGATGGCACCGACCGCCGTCGAATGATTGGCCGACGCGTCGCCGAAACTGCACACCACCACCGCATCAGCGGGCCACGGACACGAAACCCCTTGCTTCGCAGCCCGATCCAACGCGAAGGCCAGCCCCACCGCGCGGGGCAGATGCGAAGCGATCGTCGAGGTCTGCGGAATGATCGACGCCGCCGCACTCCCGATCACCTTGTGCCGACCGCCTGAGATCGGATCAGCAGCCGCCGCGACAACCCCGAGCAGTACATCCCGAATCGGATCCGACCCCGGAATCCGCCGGCACCGCTGCACGAAGAACGCCGCCGACCGATAGTGCAACAACGCCGGATCATCGACGCGCAACGCGGCCGCCACCGCCGCATTGCCCTCATGCCCCGAAGACCCGATGCTGTAGAACCCCTGCCGAGCGGCCCCCAACCGCCGCGCCGCCAGATCGAGATGCCTACTGGCCACCTGCGATTCGAACAATTCGATCCCGAACGCGGCGTCGATGGTCGCGATCGGGTCGATCCGGTCGGGCACAGCGAGACTGTCCATCGCGGCCCGAAAAGCCCCGTCCAGGTCAAGCGATCCCGGCGCCACCGTAACAACTCCTCGCCCGCAGTCGAGTCGACGTCCGAACCGTCGGCATCTCCAAGAAAGCTACTGTGGTCATCGATGAACGGCGTGCAATTCCCGGAGATGCGCGCATCTGTGTTGTCCGCCGTCGCAGCATTGGCCGACCACGAGTACCAGCAGCGGATCTGGCTGGAACACCGGTATCCCCACGAAAACTTCTACGACGACCTCGATGAGAGAATCCACGCCCTCTACGACGATTGCGCCGTCCTCCCGGATCCTCGACGAGCAATCAGCACGATCCTGATCGACAACGAGGAACTCGGCGCTTTGGTAGAACTCGATCGAGTGTTGTCCCTGCTTATCGACGACCTCGGTGTTGCGCCCGACTCGGTGTATGTAGGTGATGCGCGATGGGGCGATGTCATGAAGGCAGCCCGCGAGGCCTTGGTAGCGATGACCCGAAATCCATAGTGCCCCAACAAGGATCACCTCAGCTGCTAGGTAGTCGGAGCTTGCGCAAAGGCCCGTGATGGGATTCGCCATGTGGAGCACCGTGCGCGGCAAAGCAAGCATGTACCTTCCGGATCCGCGCGCGGTTGTGGGCTGACAGTCCGCAATGGCACCGAATTTCGCTGCTCGCTCGAATGGTGTAAGGGCGTGGTGAGTGCCGGGAGTGAGTGACGACACAGTCGACCTTGTGCTGCCGACATGATGGGTGATGATTCCGCTGGTGGCGGGGCATTGTGGAATCGGACCGGGGCATTACTCGGTGATTGTCAACCCACACCCAGGTTTTGACGGCGCCACAGTGGTCATGTTTACAGTGGCGCGTCCGGCACCGCGACGGTGCCGTATGTCGACATGAGCAGAAGCGGGGAGTTCGAGATGGCCGGCAAGCACCGAAGAATCAAAGCAGGAGTGATCGCGAGGCGCGCGGCACCGGCATTAGGGATCCTTCCCGTCATGTTCGCCGTGGCCTGCACCGACACCGGCGCCGATGTCGCGAGCTCGACATCGACCAGCCTGACACCCAGCGACACGCAGGCGCCCAAACCCACCACGGCCACGCCGAACCCGGCGAAACCGGAACCGGGAACAGCCACCCCGCCGCTGCCCGGCGATCGGGGCGGCGCGACACCAGTGGTCGGGCCGGGACGCACCACCACCGTGCAGCCGGGCGTCACCGCGCCGGGCGACGATCCGAACGCCGCGTTCGGGCCGCGCACCACCCCGCGTCAGCCGGGTGTCACCGTGCCGCGCGAGGCCAAGCCGGGCCCGTTCGGCGACTACGCTGTCCCGCCGGGCCACCGGACGGTGCCGAGCAACGAAGGTGCGCCGCCGGTCAACCTCGGTGCGCTGCACGCACCACGAGCGGTGGAGCCGGTTGCTCCCATCGCCCCACCGGACCGCACGCTGCGCCTCGGCGATTTCACCTCGCCGGTGCCCGACGCGGTGCCCGAAGACCTGCTCGACGGGGTGAACTCGGCGGCCGCCAACACCGAAGCCGCGATCGCCACGGGCGGAAAGTCGATCGGTATCGACCCGAGTCGCTCGGACAAGATCGCCGCGGGTGCCCTTGCTGGTGCGGCTGTGGCCGGGGTGCCTGCAGCGGTCGCGTGTGGTGTGGCCGGCGGGTTGATCACGTCTGTCACCCTCGCCCCCGCTGCCGCGGTTGCCGCCGGTGCCGCTGCGGGCGCCGCATCGGCTGGGGTACTGGCGGCTCCGGCCGCGGGCGCGGCGTTCGCGGCGGCAGTTGCCGCGGGTTCGGCAGTCGGCGCGGTCGCCTGCGGCGTGCCGGCAGCGGTCGTCGGCGGCGTTATCGGTGGCGCGGTGGGCAGCGCGATCTGACGCTGCACCGATAACTGATCTGAACACGTTGCCCTCCACGCCGATTCGGCTGGAGGGCAACGTCATTCAGGGAGCAAGGGGTGAAGCTCACTGTCCCCGTTCGACAATCGTCGCGATCAAAGTTCGCCCGTCGCGGACGGTGGTGGTGATGAGCTGGGTGTAGAGCAGGTCGTCTGCTGACGTGCCCCCGGGGCGACGTTCGGTCAGGTCGAGTTCGTAGCTGTCCGGGCCGATCTGGTTGATCTGGGCGCAGTAGGTGGTTCCGAGCGGGACGTACTTGTCGATGCCGCCCTGGATGATCGGGGCCGACCCCACGGTGTCGGCTTCGGGCGCCACATACGAGCGGGCCTTTTCGCCGTTCCGGTCGGTGTAGAACGCGTACTCGAAGCCGAGGATCACGCCGGGGCCGGAGCTGTTGTCACCAGGACCGCGGCCGATGGTCAGGCCGCCGCGCTGTTCGTCGACACAGGACAGTGGCCCTGCCGTCTTCTTCGTTGTCGTCGGCGGGCTGGTGGCGGCGATGACCACGGTTTCCGCTGGTTCGCTGTCCTGACCGGCCAGGACGACGAAGGTCATCGCCGCCGCCACACCGACCGCGATCGTCGCCACCGAACCCAGCACGATCACGCCGATCCTGCTGCGACCCGATGTCGACGCGTCGGGGAGCGCGTTGTTCGCGCGGCTGGCGTTGTACAGGTCATCGAACAGGTCGTCTTCATCCCACGAGGACTGCGACTGCTGTCGACCAGATACCTTGCCCGGCTTGAAGATCGCGGCCATCGGGTCGTCATCCCACGACGGCGGAGGTTCGCGAAGTCGATCCTCCCGGCTGGGCGGTGCGGGTTCGCGATTCGGTTCCCGCTGAACGGGCGGCGCAGGCTCGTGATCCCGCTGAATCGGCGGTGGAGGTTCGCGCCGATCCTGCTGAATCGGCCGTGAGGGTGCCGGTGGCGACCAGTCCGGCAGCCCCTCGGCGCCGGTGGTGTGCATCGGCTCATTGCCCGCGGGCGCCCGGAACTGGGGCGGTGGCGCCGGGATCGTCGCTTCCGGGGCAGACTCCGGACCGGCAGGTCGCCACGAAGTCGGAGCCTGCTCGTGCAAGCCCGCCACTGCGGCAGGATCAGGCCCGAGCGCAGCCAGCGGGGGACCGAATGGCGACCCCGAACTCTCGTCCTCCCATGGTTCTGTGGAACCCACCCATCACCCTTTCCCTTCCCATGCCGGCACCTCGCACCCGGCCCAAGCGCAACTCAGCGCACGGGGCACGACACCACCACAGGCAGGTAACCCGTGACGTTCCCGGTTCGGCAAACTCGCGTCCCCCGCCATACCGATCGCCCGACATTTTACCCGGTACACCCCGGTGCGGGACCGGACGGGATGGGCGGACAGGGGATTCGACCGACGTGCTGTGCGATAGATCATGATCTGCCGGAAATAGGTTTGAACGACTCGAACGTGGTGTGGGTTGGGCGAGCGAGCCGGTCGTCGACAGTGACCGCATGTTTCCGAAGCGGAGTGGTGGTCGCGGCTGTCAGGGTAGCTCTACACCGCCGGAAGACGGGTGGTGCGAGAGCGCCAGGCGGCAGGTGACGACCGAACGGGGACTACTGGTGTGTGGGCCTGCGGACACTACCCGCCGCCGAAGTAGGTGAGTATGTCCGAGACCCGGTCGCCTGGCACGAACGAGCCGGGGCCCCGATCACGGGGCCCCGGCTCGTTCGTTGGTGCTATTCGTCGTCGAGCAGCAGACCCGTCGCCGCGGCCTCATCGATCACCCAGGTGGTGGACTCGATGCCGACCGCGCCGGCCGAGGGGATGTCGTCGGGGGAGGCGCCGTTGACGGCGGCGGCTACCGCGGCGGCCTTGCCTTCGCCGCTGACCACGAGCATCACGTGGCGGGAGCGGTGGATCGCGGGCAGGGTCATCGTGACCCTGGTCGGCGGGGGTTTCGGGCAATTGTGGACGGCGACAACGTAATCGGTTGTCTCCTGCACTGCGGGGGAGTGCGGGAACAGGGAGTCGATGTGGCCTTCGGGGCCCATGCCGAGGACCGTGAGGTCGAATTCGCCGCGTTCGTCGAGTTCGGTGTGGACGAGTTGGGCGTAGGCGGCGGCGGCTTCCTCCGGGGTGCTGTAGGGGCCGTCGGAGGGGCCTATCGGGAAGACGTGGGCCGGGTTGAGGGGAACGAAGTCCAGTAGTGCCTCGCGGGCCTGGAGTTCGTTGCGGTCCTTGTCGCCGACGGGGACGAAACGCTCGTCGCCCCAGTAGACGTAGAGGGTGGACCAGTCGATGTCGCCCGGGGACCGGCGAACCCGCTCGAGCAGGCGGATGCCGTCGCTGCCGCCGGTGAGGGCGACCGAGGCGTTGCCGCGGTCGGCCTGGGCGGCGACGATCACGTCGACGAAGCGTTCGGCGGCCGCGTCGGCGAGCAACTCCGCGTCGTCGTGGATCTCGATCGTGTTGGCGGGGAATTCGGCACCGAGGTCGTCGTGCACATCTATGTGGTCACTCATAGGTCACCTTCTCGATTCCGGCGAGCGCCTCGGCGTAGATCTCGTCGGCGTCGAGCCGGCGCAGTTCTTCGGCGAGGCAATCGCGAGTTTCCCGGCGTGCCAGCGCGATCCGCTGGTCGGGTTCGCCGGTGCGGGTCAGCGTTGCCGTCCTTCCTAGTTGCGGGCGTTCGATGGCGATCGAATCGGTGGCGCGCTGGATCTGGACCTTCAACTCCCCGGTCTTGCGGATCACCGGGCAGTGCAGACGCGAGGCCAGCCAACCTGCCAGGGTGTCGAGTGCGGGTTCCGACGCCAGGCCCGACACGGTCACCGAGGTGACCGGTTCGAACGGCGGCTCGTCCAGCGCCGCGGCCAGCAGGGCCCGCCAGTAGGTGATGCGGCTCCACGCCAGATCGGTGTCACCGGTCGCGTAGGAGAAGCGGCGCTTCTTGATCGCGGCCTGCGGATCGGGGGCGTAGGTGGCGTCGGTGATGCGGCGCTTGGCCAGCTTGCCCACCGAGTCCATCGACGGATACTCCGGCGCGCCACGCGGCCACCACGCCACCACCGGGGTGTCGGGCAGCAGGAAGGGCGTCACGACGCTGCTTTCGTGGTTCACCAGCGCACCCTGCAGGCGCAGCACGATCACCTCGGCCGCACCGGCGTCACCGCCGACGCGGATCTGGGCGTCGAGGCGGGTCTCGGCGTCGCGGTCACCACGCGCCAACACGATGACCCGGCACGGATGTTCGCGGCTGGCGTCGTTGGCGGCGTCGATAGCGTCCTCGGCCTCCGAGGAGTCCAGGGTGCACACCACCAGCGTGAGCACCCGGCCCTGGGTGATCACGCCGTTGGTCTCGCGCAACTGCACCATCCGCTTGCCGACATCGACGGTGTTGGTGTCGGGCATGTCGACGATCACGGACGCCGCCATTCCCGCCCGCTGCGCGCGAGCATCTCATCGGCCGAGGTGGGACCCCAGGTACCGGCCTCGTAGGGTTCGGGTTTGCCGCCCGCGGCCCAGTGCGCGAGCACGGGATCGAGGATGCGCCAGGACAATTCGACCTCCGCGTTGACCGGGAACAGCGACGGCACGCCGAGCAGCACGTCGAGGATCAGCCGTTCGTAGGCCTCGGGCGAGGACTCGGTGAACGCCTCGCCGTAGCTGAAGTCCATGTTCACGTCGCGTACTTCCATGCCCGAGCCCGGGACTTTGGAACCGAAGCGCAAGGTGATGCCCTCGTCCGGCTGCACCCGGATGACCAGCGCGTTCTGGCCGAGTTCCTCGGTCATGGTCTGGTCGAAGGGCAAGTGCGGCGCGCGCTTGAACACCACCGCGATCTCGGTCACCCTGCGGCCCAAGCGTTTTCCGGTGCGCAGATAGAACGGCACACCCGCCCAGCGGCGGTTCTCCACGTGCAGGGTGAGCGCGGCGTAGGTCTCGGTCCGCGACTGCGGATCGAAGCCTTCTTCCTGGTGCAGGCCGACTACGTGCTCGCTACCCTGCCAGCCCTCGGTGTATTGCCCGCGCGCGGTCGTTTCATCCAGTGGCGCAACGAGTTTGGTGGCCGAGAGGGCCTTGATCTTCTCGGTGGTGAGCTGCATCGGCTCGAAGGAGGTCGGCTCCTCCATCGCGGTCAGCGCGAGCAGCTGCAACAGGTGGTTCTGGATGACGTCTCGGGCGGCGCCGATCCCGTCGTAATAGCCTGCGCGACCACCCAATCCGATGTCCTCGGCCATGGTGATCTGCACGCTGTCGACATAGTTGGCGTTCCAGATCGGCTCGAACAACTCGTTGGCGAAGCGCAGCGCCAGAATGTTCTGGACTGTTTCCTTGCCGAGGTAGTGGTCGATGCGAAAGACCTGTTCCTCCGGGAAGACCCGGTTGACCAGGGCGTTGAGCTCCTTGGCGCTGGTCAGGTCGTGGCCGAACGGCTTCTCGATCACCACGCGCCGCCACGGGGTGTACCCGTCGGGCTCGGGTTTGGCCTTGGCCAGGTTGTGTTCGGAGAGCTGATCGAGCACCACCGGGAACATATTCGGCGGAATCGACAGGTAGAAGGCGTAATTGCCGCCGGTGCCCCGGGTTTCGTCGAGGTTGGCCAAGGTATCGGCGAGCGTCGCGAAGGCCGCGTCGTCGTCGAAACTGCCCTGTACGAACCGCAGACCCTCGGCCAGGTGGTCCCAGACCTCTTGGCGGAAGGGGGTGCGCGCATGCTTCTTCACGGCCTCGAGCACCACCGCGGCGAAGTCTTCGTCGGCGTAATTGCGCCGGGCGAAGCCGACCAGGGCGAAACCAGGGGGCAACAGCCCCTGGTTCGCCAGGTCATAGATGGCCGGCATCAGCTTCTTGCGGGACAGATCTCCGGTGACACCGAAGATCACCAGGCTGCACGGGCCCGCGATGAAGGGAACACGTTTGTCGCGTTCGTCGCGCAGCGGGTTGTGCCACAGCCCCGCCGCCTGATCCGTCGATGCGGTGCCGGCCATCGGGTCAGTTGCCCTCCGCCGCGACGCCGAGCGCGCCGGTGGTGGCCTCGATCAGCTCGCCCCACGCGCTCTCGAACTTGTCGACGCCTTCGCGCTCGAGCAGCGCGAACACATCGTCGAGATCGATACCGGCCGCGGCCAGATCGGCGAAGACCTGGGCGCCCTCGGCACCGCGGCCGCTGAGCGTGTCGCCCAGTACCTCACCGTGATCGGCGAACGCCTGCAGCGTCTTCTCCGGCAGGGTGTTGACCGTGTTCGGGCCGACGAGTTCGGTGACGTAGAGGGTGTCGGGGTAGTCCGGGTTCTTCACCCCGGTCGACGCCCACAGCGGCCGCTGCCGGTTGCCACCCTGCGAGGCCAGGTGGTTGTAGGTGGAGGTGTGCGCGCCACCGTCGAACACGTCCTGGTACTCGGCGTAGGCCAGCCGGGCGTTGGCCACACCGGCCTTGCCGCGCAGGGCAAGGGCCTGCGGGGTGCCGATTGCCTCGAGGCGCTTGTCGATCTCGGTATCCACCCGGGAGACGAAGAACGAAGCGACCGAGTGGATCTTGGCCAGGTCGTGGCCGATGATCCTGGCGTTGCGCAGACCGTCGAGGTAGGCGCCCATCACCGCGCGGTAGCGCGGCACCGAGAAGATCAGCGTCACGTTCACGCTGATGCCCTCACCGATCACCGAGGTGATCGCGGGCAGGCCCGCCTCGGTGGCCGGGATCTTGATGAACAAGTTCTTGCGGTCGACGATCTTCCACAGCTCGATCGCCTGGGCGACGGTCTTGCCTGCGTCGAAGGCAAACCGCGGGTCGACCTCGATCGACACGCGCCCGTCCACGCCACCGGTCGATTCGAACACCGGCGCGAGCACGTCGCAGGCGGCGCGTACATCGTCGGTGGTCATCGTGCGGATCGCCGCGTCGGCGTCGGCGCCTTGGGACGCAAGGTCTTTGAGCTGTGCGTCGTAGGCGTGTCCCACGCTCATCGCGGCCTGGAAGATGCTCGGGTTGGTGGTGACCCCGACGACGCTGCGGGTCGCGATCAGTTCGGCGAGATTGCCGGACTGGATGCGCTCACGCGAGAGATCGTCGAGCCACACCGAGACGCCCGCGGCCGAGAGCGCGGCGAGATTCTCGTTCTGTGCCATGGTCTTACCCCTTCACCTTGTCGGCGGAACGCAGTGCCGCGCGGACGACGGCATCGGGGGTGATACCGAATTCGCGGTACAGAGTCTTGTAATCGGCCGACGCGCCGAAGTGATCGATGGACACGATCTCGCCCGCGTCACCGACGAATCGGTACCACGGCATCGCGATACCCGCCTCGACCGCGACCCTGGCCCGCACCGACGGGGGCAGCACCTCGTCGCGGTATCCCTGATCCTGCGCGTCGAACCACTCCACACACGGCATCGAGACCACGCGGGTCGGGATGCCCTGCTCTTCCAGGGTAGTGCGCGCGGCGACCGCGAGATGGACCTCGGAGCCGGTGCCGATGAGGATCACTTCCGGGGTGCCGGTGGATGCCTCGGCCAGCACGTAGCCGCCCTTCTTGACACCCTCGTAGCTGGTGCCGTCCAGCGTCGGGACGTCCTGGCGGGTGAGTGCCAGCGCGGACGGGCCGTCCTGCTTGGGCGACTCGTGCACCGGGAAGTGCGAGATGTGCTCGTCGGAGTCACGCTCGAGCACGGTGCGCCAGGCGTGGACGGTCTCGTTGGCGTCGGCCGGGCGAACCACATTGAGGCCGGGGATCGCGCGCAGCGCGGCCAGGTGCTCGATCGGCTGGTGGGTCGGGCCGTCCTCGCCGAGGCCGATGGAGTCGTGGGTCCACACGTAGATGGCGGGCACTCGCATCAGCGCGGCCAGGCGCACGGCCGGGCGCATGTAGTCGCTGAACACGAGGAAGGTGCCGCCGTAGGGGCGGGTCGGGCCGTGCAGCGCGATGCCGTTGAGGATCGAGCCCATCGCGTGCTCACGGATACCGAAGTGCAGGGTGCGCCCGTACGGGTTGGCCTTCCACGCGCCGGTGGAGATCGACTCGGGGCCGAAGCTCGCCTGGCCGGGCATCGTGGTGTTGTTGGACTCGGCCAGGTCGGCCGAACCGCCCCACAGCTCGGGCAGCTCGTCGGCGACCGCGGCGAGGAACTTGCCCGACGCCTTGCGGGTGGCCATGCCCTTGGGATCGACCTCGAAACTCGGCAGCGCCTCGGTCCAGCCCTTGGGCAGTGAACGGGTCTGCAGGCGATCGAACAGCGCCTTGCTGGCCGCGTTGGCCTCGGCCCACTGGTCGAAACTCTGCTGCCACTTCGCCTGTGCTTCGGCGCCGCGGGCCAGTGCCTTGCGGGTGTGCTCGATGACGGCCGGGTCGACCTCGAAGGACTTCTCCGGGTCGAAGCCGAGCGCCTTCTTCACCGCGGCGACCTCGTCGGGGCCGAGCGCGGCGCCGTGCGCGCCACCGGTGTTCATCTTGTTCGGAGCCGGGAAGCCGATGATGGTGCGCAGGATGATGATCGAGGGCTTGGACGTCTCGGCCTTGGCCGCTTCCAGTGCCTTCTCGATGGCGACCACGTCTTCGCCACCCTCGACGATCTGCACCTGCCAGCCGTAGGCCTCGTAGCGCTTGGCCACATCTTCGGTGAAGGCGATGTCGGTGTCGTCCTCGATGGAGATCTCGTTGTCGTCGTAGATCACCACGAGGTTGCCCAGCTGCTGGGTGCCCGCGATCGAGGAGGCCTCGGCGGTGACGCCCTCCTGCAGGTCGCCGTCGGAGGCGATCGTGTAGATGAAGTGGTCGAACGGGCTGGTGCCCTCGGGGGCGTCGGGATCGAACAGCCCGCGCTCACGTCGCGCGGCCATCGCCATGCCGACGGCCGAGGCCAGACCCTGACCCAGCGGGCCGGTGGTGATCTCGACGCCGTCGGTGTGGCGGAACTCGGGGTGACCCGGGGTGAGCGAGTCCCACTGGCGCAGGTGCTCGAGATCGGTCAGCTCCAGGCCGAAACCGGCCAGGTAGAGCTCGATGTAGAGGGTGAGGCTGGAATGCCCACAGGACAGCACGAACCGGTCGCGACCTACCCAGCGCGGCTGCGCCGGGTTGTGGCGCATCGTGCGCTGGAAGAGGGTGTAGGCGACCGGCGCGAGGCTCATCGCGGTGCCGGGGTGCCCGTTGCCCGCCTTCTGCACGGCGTCGGCGGCGAGTACCCGGGCGGTGTCGACGGCCAACGTGTCGAGGTCCGTCCAGTCGCTGGGGTAGTTCCGCTGAGTGAGGGCGCGAATGTCGTCTGTGACTGGCACGACCGTGGTTCTCCTGACCTAGGTTTCGTCGACGGCGATAGCGTGGCAGCGGCGAATGAGGATCCTGCGGGTCGCACGCGGCCGGGGTGCGTACCGATGTACAGGAATACCCTAGTGGTGCTGCTACACCGGGTTGGCGCGAACCCTGGCGTTGAGTCTAGTTCGGATTGCCGCGTACCGGCGGTGTGCGGTGCCGACCATCGCCGGGACCCGTTGCGGTGCCGTTCACCTGCGCGTCGATGCCGGTTCACCGCCGCGTGGGCGTGGGATGGGGGCTCGGGGGGTCACGTGACCGCGCCCACGGTGGCGGGGGTCTGGCGCGGAGCGGCAGGTGAGTGGGTCTACCATCCTCTGTAGTAGTGGCCGCGCCGCAGCCGCGCGCTGCTCGTTCCATTACCGGATGCGAAGCGAAGCACAGCGTGCGAGGAGAAACAGTGCGGATCGGTCACGAGCCGGGTAGTAGCGGTGCGCACGGAACTTCGTCGACGGCGCTGGCCGACCGCCTCGCGGGCGACAGTCTCGCCGCGCGGGTAGTGCGCAAGCCCCTTGCCTACATCGCGCTCACCAAGCCACGGGTCATCGAGCTGCTGCTCGTTGCCACCATTCCGACGATGTTGCTGGCCGACCGCGGCACAGTGGACATCCGGCTGATCCTGGTCACCCTGCTCGGTGGCTGGATGGGCGCGGCCAGTGCCAACACCCTCAACTGTGTCGCCGACGCCGACATCGACAAGGTGATGAAGCGGACCGCGCGTCGCCCGCTCGCCCGCGACGCGGTGCCCACCTCGCACGCGCTGGTGTTCGGCGTGGTGCTCGGCGCGATCTCCTTCGCCTGGCTGTGGTGGCAGGCCAACCTGCTCAGCGGCGCGCTCGTCGTCGCGACGATCCTGTTCTACGTTTTCGTCTACACCAAGGGCCTCAAGCGCCGGACCTCGCAGAACGTGGTGTGGGGCGGCGCCGCCGGGTGTATGCCCGCGTTGGTCGGCTGGTCCGCGGTGACCGGCGATATCGGCTGGCCCGCCGTCGTGCTGTTCGCGGTGATCTTCTTCTGGACGCCGCCGCACACCTGGGCGCTGGCCATGCGCTACAAGGAGGACTACCGCGCGGCCGGTGTGCCGATGCTGCCGGTGGTCGCTACCGAGCAGGTGGTGACCAAGCAGATCGTCATCTACACCTGGTTGACGGTGCTCGCCACGATGGCGCTGGTGCCCGCGACGGGTGTCATCTACGCGGCGGTCGCGCTGGTGGCGGGTGCCTGGTTCCTGCTGATGGCGCACCAGCTCTACGCCGGGGTGCGCCGCGGCGAGTCGGTGAAGCCGCTGAAGTTGTTCCTGCAGTCGAACAACTACCTGGCGGTGGTGTTCTGTGGTCTGGCCGTCGACTCGGTGCTCGGCTGGGAGACGATCGGCACGATCATCGGGCTGTAGCAGACTCTTGGACAGTGGCCGGGCAGCGATGCCCGGCCGTTGTCGTTTCCGGACTACGTCGGCCCGGCTATCTGCCGGTCACGACCCATCTCGCTGACCGGCAGATGGGCGAGTGGGACCTGGTTGACGGCTCACCAGCGATGGGCGAGGTGCCCGTCTGGACGGACCAGGACATAGCTGCCCGGCGTGGCGGCGTAGGCGGCGAACGCGTCGCCCTCGGTGTCGACGAGTGTGGTGAACCCGTGGCCGTCGGTGACGACGAGCGTCGTGCACGCGGGGCGGTCGGCGTCGGCGGATCCGTTGGTGGCGGTACCGATGCGACGTATCTCGACTGTGCGGACGACGGAATGTGCGTTGGCCGCCGATCCCGCTGCCGCGGACGCTGCCGGCGCTGCGGGCTCGGTGTCGGGTGCGCCGGTCGTCGGGGCGAAACGGAGCAGGGTGGCGTGGGGCCCGCGGAAGAGGTCGAACAGCCGGCGTGGGCGGCCGGCTTCGTCGTGGAGTAGCGCGTCGGGGGCGCGGTCACCGGCTACGAGCGGGCCGTGGTCGGCGGGGGAGCGATAGGTGATGCCGAGTTGGCGGGTTTCGGGGCCGCGGTGCATCGCGTCCTCGTCACCGTCGACGAGCTTGTCGAGGAGCTCGGTGCTCAGGCCGAGAACGCGGGCCGCGACCGTGCGGCGTTCGGGTTCGTAGGTGTCGAGCGGGGCGGGGTCGCCGCCGAGGGCTGCGGCCAGTTTCCAGCCCAGGTTGTAGGCGTCCTGGACGCCGGTGTTGAGGCCCTGGCCGCCGGTCGGCGGGTGGACGTGGGCGGCATCGCCGGCGAGGAACACCCGGCCCTCGCGGAAGTGTTCGGCGAGTCGAATGTTGGGGCGCCACACCGTGATCCAGGACAGGTCGCTCAACGTCAGGCCGCAGGTGTGTCGATCAGCGAGAGCTTGTAGAGCGTCGAGGTCAGGAGAGGCGGTATGGCCGCCTTCGTGTATCAGCGCGGCCGTGCGGCGCCCCGCGGTCGGCGCCCCGCGAAGCCGCGCCCTGCCACCCCGACCGGAGGGGTTGCTGGACTCGGTGTGGGCGCTCTGGGCCTGCGCGACTCCGGCGTGGCCCAGCGGCGCGGCGAATTGGAAGCGCCGACCGCCCGGCAGCGGGGACAGCGCGAAGCCGGTCATCGGTTGGTCGGCTGCGGCGGCGAACCAATAGCCGTAGTCGTGGTCGAGAGCGTCGGCGCGGACATCGCCGAGCAGCATCTTGATCGAGTCGTCGGTGCTGCCGTCGAACGCGATCCCGAGGCGCTTGCGCACCGCGCTCGCACCACCGTCGGCACCGACCAGATAGCTGGCGTGCGCCGTCTCCGGTGTGCCGTTGCGGTGCAGTGTCACCGTGACGCCGGTGTCGTCCTGGGTGAAATCGACCAGCGCCGTGCCGAATTCGACCGTCACCCCGAGCTCGGCGAGCCGCGCCCGCAGGATGGCCTCGGTGTCGGACTGGCCGAGCACCCAGGCATTCGGGTATGGCACATCCGGTGTCGGCTCGACCGGTTCGGCCATGCGGCGCTCGCCGGCGAAGGTCCCCGCGAAGTAGGCACGCATCACCGGGAGCTCGCGCCCGGCGGCCAGTACCGCGTCGATGACGCCGAGGTCGTCGAACACCTCCAGGGTGCGCGGTTGCAGGCCGTCGCCGCGCGACCCCTGAAACGGTGTATCGGCCCGGTCGACGAGCCGGACGTGCACGCCGCGCCGGGCGAGGTCGATGGCGAGGGTGAGGCCGGTCGGTCCCGCGCCGGCGACGAGTACCTGTTCTGACATGGGAAATACCTCCTGCGACAAAAACTGAATTGATATTCAGTGAATATGAATTCAGTTTCAGTGTTGGTACTTTGCTTGTCAAGGAGGTGGTGTCCGGTGGTGGGCAGCAGACGTGAGAAATCCGCGGAAACCGAGCAGGCGCTCAAGGACGCGGCCCAGCGGGTCTTCGCCGAACACGGCTACCTGAACGCGAAGATCACCGACATCACCACCGCCGCGGGGCGCGCGGCGGGCTCGTTCTACAACCATTTCGCGAGCAAAGAGGAACTGCTGCAAGCACTTCTGCGCGATCTGGCCGCGCAGGGCGACGAGCAGGCAGCCACGTCCGAGCACAACGGCGACTTCGCCGACCCTGCCGCGGTCCGCTTCCACGTCGCCGCCTACTGGGCTTTCGCCCGCGAACACGCGGTCGTCCTGCGCGCGACAGCTCAAGCCGCCCAGGTGAACCCGGACTTCGCCCGAATGGTCGCGGGCTTCGGCGCCGAGCAACGCGCCGACATCGCCGACCATGTCGCGGATTTCCCCGAGCGCGGGCTGCGGCTACCCGGCCGGGTCGACGTCAGCCTGGCCATGATGTTCGCCGCGGTCGACGGCATGGTCCGCATGGTGGAGGACGATGCGCTCGCCGTATCCGACGCCGAGGCGATCGAGTCGATCAGCAGGTTCGTCTACCGGGGCTTGACCGGGCGCGACTACTGAGCTGAGCGTTCGCAGATCGCGCGAATGGTCGAGATTTCGACGGATTCGGCGATTTGTGAACGCTGAGCGCAGGTTTTCGTTGCAGGGCCGGCGCTAGGGCAGCAGGACGATCGAGCCGGTTGTCTGGCGGGCGGCGAGGTCGCGGTGCGCTTGCGCGGCCTCGGCCAGCGGGTAGGTGGCGCCGACGCGGAGGTTCAAGGTTCCCTCGGCCGTCCAGTCGAAGACATCGGTGGCACGCCACAGGAATTCGGTACGGTCGCGGGTGTAGGCGCCCAGGGAGGGGCGGGTGAGCCAGAGGGAGCCGGCGGCGTTGAGGCGTTGGGGGTCGAAGGGCGCGACAGCGCCGCTGGCCGCGCCGAACAGGGCGAGGGTGCCGCGGATTCGGAGGGAGGCGAGGCTCGCTTCGAAGGTGCTGGCGCCGACACCGTCGTAGACCGCGGCGACGCCGATGCCGTCGGTGAGGTCGCGGACGCGGGCGGCGAGGTCGTCGCCGTAGTGCAGGACATCGGTGGCGCCCGCTTCGCGGGAGAGCTTTTCCTTGGCGTCGGTGGAGACCGTGGTGATGACCCGGGCTCCCTTCGCGACGGCCATCTGGGTGAGCAGCAGGCCGACGCCCCCCGCGCCGGCGTGGATGAGAACCGGGTCGCCGGGTTCGGGGGAGAAGACCGATTCGATCAGGTAGTGGGCGGTCATGCCCTGGAGCAGGGCGGCAGCCGCGACGGCGGGTTCGACGTCGTCGGGCACCTTCACCGCGACGGCCTCGTCGACGGCGACCATCGTCGCGTAGCTGCCGGGTGCCGACGCCCAGGCGACTCGATCGCCGATCGAGAACTCGGTGACGTCGGAACCGATCGCCACCACGATGCCTGTGCCCTCGGAGCCGGGGATATAGGGCGTCGCCTGCGGGTACTGGCCGGTGCGGAAGTAGATGTCGATGTAGTTGACACCCACACCCTGGGTCTCGACCAGCAGCTGACCGGGTCCGGCCTGCGGGTCTGCCACCTCGACGGACCGCAGGACCTCGGGACCACCGTGCTCGGAAACCTGAATCGCGCGCATGAGTTCTCTTTCTACACCTCGTGTTCCAGGCCACTCGGGGCTGGACTGGAAACTACCGGCCGGTAAACTGCGGTTCATGAGTACAACCGCCGCCCCCGAGGCCGTGAAGGTGCCGGCCGAGGTCGAGAAGTCCATCGTGAAGTTCCTCGCCGAGCACGGTGGTTCGGGAACGGCCGTGCTGCAGTACATCGGCGAGCAGGGTGTGCGGATCACCCTGGTCGGTGCCGACGGCATTCTCGGCGACCGGGTGGTCGGCGATCTGGCGACCGCGAAGGCGATCGTCGAGCGGGTCGACGGCCTCGTCGAGACCGACGAGTGGAGCCGCGAGCTGGGTTCCATCGTCACCCCGGCCGCGACCCACTGGGCCAAGATGGCGGGCTGGGTTGCCCGGCAGCGGAAGTTCCCGAAGGCGCGCAACGCGAAGGTGTTCGCGGGCGCCTGACACCCACACACGAGAAAAGCCCGCGAATCGCACGACGATTCGCGGGCTTTGCCGTTGTCGGAGGGGGCCTCAGCGCACGGAAGTCTGCGACAAGGCGGGCGCGGCGATCTCCTCGCGAGTACGCAGTGACGCCCACAGCGCGGCGGTCGCGGCGGTGCACGCCGCCGCCCCGCCCACGTGGATGGCGACCAGCGCGGCGGGCACATCGGTGAAGTACTGGACGACACCGACGAGCCCCTGTGCGAGCACGAGCGCGAGCAGCACGAACAGCCGCGTGCGGATAGCCGGTGTGATTCCGGCAGCGAAGAGCCCGAAAGCGAGGCCGACGAGCAGCGCCAGGTAACCGATCAGCAGCTGCGAGTGCAGGTGGACCAGCGTGACGATCTCGACCTGCAGGCGTTCGACCGGTCGCTCGATGCTCTTGTCCCCGGCGTGCGGGCCCGCGGCGGTCACCAGCGTGCCCGCGATCAGGACGCCCGCGAGCGCGACCCCGCTGAGCGCGGTCAGCCAGCGTAGGGGAGCGGGTACCTGCACGGCCGCGATGCCGTCATCGGGTTCGGAGATCTTGGCGTAGAGCACCACCGCCAGCCACACCATCGCCATCGAGGCGAGCAGGTGCACGGCCACGGTCCACCAGAGCAGCCCTGTGCGCACAGTGATGCCGCCGATAATCGCCTGCACGACGGTGCCGCCCGGCATCAGCCACGCATACACAAGGACTTCTTTGCGCCGCCGGGCGCGCACGACAGCGAGCACGATCAGTGCCGCGCACAGCGTGACCGCGAAGGTGAGCAGACGGTTGCCGAATTCCACGGTCTGGTGGATGACCGGCACTTCCGACACCCCCACCGGGGTGAAACTGCCGGGGAAGCACTGCGGCCAGGTCGGGCAGCCGAGCCCGGAGGCGGTGACGCGCACGATGGCGCCGGTCACCGAGATTCCCGCCTGGCTGAGGATCACCGCGACGGCGATGAGCCGCTGCACCCGCAGCGAGGGGAGCGGCAGCCGGTCGACGAGGCCAACGAAGGCGCGATACAGCACGTCAGGAATGGTACCGGCCGGGAATTCGGCGCTGATACCAGGGCTACTACAGTGCGTCGTTGGTCACGTCAGCTGAACCGGAACAGCCGGGTCGCGAGCCACCCGCACACCACGCCCCACGCCGCGAGCACCGCCACCCCGAACCAATCGATCGATCCCGACAAGGCCGTGTCCAGCGCATAAGCCAGCGCACCGGACGGGATGAGCCGCGCGATCACGGACAGCGCGGTGGGCAGGGTATCGCCGACGAGTACCAGGCTGGCGATGCCGAGCATGATGAACCACAAGATATTGGCCAGCGCGAGCACGACCTCGGCCTTGAGCGTGCCCCCCAGCAGCAGCCCCATCGCCGCGAAGGTGGCCGTGCCGAGGGCGATCACCAGCGCGCCGAGAGCGAGTCCGCCGATGCCCGGCCGCCACCCCAGCGCGACACCGATCGCCCCGAGCAGCATCGCCTGCAACACCACCACGATCAGCACGGCCGCGCACTTGCCCGCGATCACGCCCCAGCGGGGCAACGGTGTGGCGCCGAGCCGTTTGAGGGCGCCGTAGCGGCGGTCGAACCCGACGGCGATGGCCTGGCCGGTGAACGCGGTCGACATCACCGCGGTCATCATCACCATCGGCACGATCCGGTCCACCCGGTGCTCGCCGAGGTCGCCGAACGGGAGCAGGCTGAGCCCGATGAGCAGGGTGATCGGGATGAACATGGTGAGCAGCAACTGTTCGCCGTTGCGCAACAACAGTTTCAGCTCGAGCCCGGTCTGCGCCGTGAGCATCGCGGTACGCGTGGCAGGCCGCGGATCGGGCGTGAAGGTGCCGGCCTGGAAACGGCTAACAGTCTCGCTCATCCGCGCAGGTCCCGTCCGGTCAGTTCGAGGAAAACGTCTTCGAGGCGGCGCTGGTCGATGCGGATGTCGGTGGCCAGCACGTCCATCCTGGCGCACCAGGCGGTGACGGTGGCCAGCACCTGCGGGTTGATCTCGCCCTCGACGAGGTAAGTGCCCGGCGTGGTCTCCCGTGGCGAAAAGCCTTCCGGGAGAGCCGATGTCAGCAGGTTCAGGTCGAGTTTCGGCGGTGCGCAGAACCTCAGCTGACCGGCCGCGCCATGGGCGGTGACCTCGGCGGGGGTTCCCTGGGCGACGATCTGCCCGTGATCGATGATGACGAGGTGATCGGCGAGCTGTTCGGCCTCGTCCATCATGTGCGTGGTGAGCACGACGCTCACGCCGTCGCGGCGCAGCGCGTCGATGAGTTCCCAGACGATCAGCCTGGCCTGGGCGTCGAGCCCGGCGGTCGGTTCGTCGAGGAACACGATCTCGGGCTTGCCGACCAGCGCGCAAGCGAGCGCGAGCCGCTGCTGCTGGCCACCCGACAAGCGTCGATAGGGAGTGCGGCGACTGTCCCGCAGGCCCAGCGTCGACAGCAACCAGTCGGGGTCGATGGGATCGGCGGAATAGGCCGCGACCAGGTCGAGCATCTCGCCCGCGCGGGCACCGGGGTAGGCGCCGCCGCCCTGCAGCATCACGCCGATGCGCGGACGCAACTGTTCGGAGTCGGCGATCGGGTCGAGGCCGAGGACGCGAACGGTGCCCGCGTCCGGGCGCACGAAGCCTTCGCACATC
Organism: Nocardia sp. IBHARD005; assembly: GCF_052814245.1. Classification (NCBI taxonomy): domain Bacteria; kingdom Bacillati; phylum Actinomycetota; class Actinomycetes; order Mycobacteriales; family Nocardiaceae; genus Nocardia; species Nocardia sp. IBHARD005. Next base: position 5,223,090 of record NZ_CP199935.1, on the reverse strand, counting down.
TCGACGGTGGTGGTCTTGCCCGCCCCGTTGGGGCCGAGCAGCGCGAACACCTGGGCGGGCTCTACATCGAACCGGAGACCGTCTACAGCGGTGGTCTCGCCATAACGCTTGACCACACCGTCGACGCTCACGGCGGGTCCAGGGCGACTTGTCACAACCGCGCCTCGCTGACGCTCGGCTCCGTCGCGCCAAAAGGTGCCGTGCCCTTGGTCCGCTCGCTGCGCTCCCTCACGTTGTCACACGGTAAGCTGTGCCCTGCTGTGACGGAGCCGACACCCCCAGCTGGGCCCGCCAGGGCAGGGTGTGCCGGGTGAGTGCGAAGAACAGCGCGAAGCAGACGACGGCCGCCAGCGCGGCGCCGATGATCTGGAACACCTGGAACTCCGCACCCCGCGGCATCACCAGCATCGAGACCACCGCCGAGAACGCGACGGCGGGCACGCGGAACACCGGCTGGGTGGCCCAGGCGGCCAGCGGAACGATGGCCCAGAGCAGGTACCAGGGCTGGACCACCGGAAACAGCAGCACGATCGCCGCGAGGGAGACGCCGAGCGCACCGACGGGATGCAGTCGGCCCATACCGGTGGCCACGAGCATGCGGATCGTCACGTAGCCCGCAACCACGGCCGCGATGGGCCGGGTGATCGACAGTAGCGCGGTGGTGTGGTCACCCAGCCCGAGCAGTACGCCGCCGAAACCGGTGACGATCCCGATGATGGTCGGCAGCGACATCCAGCTCCGCACGGCGTTGGCAACGCTGAGGGTATTGACCCAGCCGAAGCCGAGCCCACTGGCGAAGCCGATGAGAAGCGTTGTCGCCACGGCGATGACGCCAAGCAGCGCCGCCGACTTGACGACGGCGGTGAACGTGGCGCCCCAGCGTCGGGCCAGCGCCATTCCGACGAATCCGAGCGCGATGATGGAGGTGAGCTTGATCGACGACGACAGGGTGATCACCACCGCGCCACCGATCAGCAGCCCGTAGGCGCGAGCGTCGAAGGGCGGCAGTTTCGTGCCCGTCAGCCGGTCTGGTTTGCCGCCTGCGCCGTAGATCGCGCGCAGCATCAGCTCCATCCCGGCCAGCATCAGGCCGAGCATCAGCGCGTCGTTGTGTACGCCGCCGACGAGGTGGAACAGCACCAGCGGATTGGCCGCACCGAGCCACAGCGCACTGACCGGCGCCACCCCGCAGCGCACCGACAACCGCGGCAGCGCCCACACGATCAGCGCCACCCCGGCCAGCGCCAGCAACCGGTGCACCCACACCCCGGCGATGATGTTGTCCCCGGTCAGCTCCGCGATCCCGCGGCCGATCCACAGGAACAGCGGACCGTATGGCGCGGGCGTATCACGCCAGATCGTCGGCACATTGTTGGTCAGCACATTGTCGATCCCGAGCCCGGCGACCGGCCCTTCGGAATACGGGTCGATACCGCGGGCGGCGATCTCGCTCTGTGCCAGATAGGAATAGACGTCGTTGCTGAACATCGGCGGCGCCACAGACAGCGGGATGATCCACAGCAGCAGGGTGCGATCCAGTTGGGATCGGGTCAGACGGTGCAAAGGTGATCCAGCGAGACCGCCGATCGCGAACCGCCCCAACAGCAACCACGCACCGATCACCAGCGCGGTGCCGAACATGCACATCGCGAGCGACCCGGTGTGCGCTCGCGCGAAGATGCCGAGCACCCGCACGCCCGAGACCGGATTCTGATGCACCGGCTGGGCGCCGATGCCAAGCGCCGCGATCGCCATGAGCACCGAGCCGGTCGCGCCCATCAGCCGGATCCGGTCCAGTTGCGCCCGTTCGCGCTTGTCGAGCCCGGGGACCTCGGTCTCGTCGCGATGCAGCACCGCGACGGTGTGATCGGGCGTCGACACGTCGAGCCCGAGAGCTCGCCGCCCGAACGCCAGTGTCTTGCGCGCCGCGCCCTCCAGTACCGCCACGAGGTCAAAGCCTAGTGGTCGCGGAGGCGACAGGGTTCGTCAGTCATTCGCGCACCGCTGGAGCGAAGGCGAAGGTACGCCCAGCGGGTGCAGGTGGGCAGCGCTCCTGGGCCGGTCACGCACGGTCGCAGCGGACTACCTGGGTGCTTCGACGGAGGTCGGTGCGGTCACGGCCGGTGGTCCGGTGAACACCGGTTCCGAGCGCAGCGCGAGCACGGCGGCGATGATCACGGCCACGCAGATCACCGCGACTGCGCCGAGCGCCGCCCAGCCGATGCGTTGCGCGGCCCGCTGATCACGGGCCGACAGCCAGCCGGGCACGAACAGGATGCCGAGCGCGCTCAGTGTGCCCGCGGCCAGACCGCCGAGGTGGCCCCACAGCGAGATCCCCGGGATCGAGAAACTGATCAGCACGTTCACGCCGATGACCACCAGCATCGGCGTCGGGCTCTGCCGCAACCGGATCAGTGTCACCGTGACAGCGCCGAACAGGCCGTACACCGCGCCGGAGGCACCGGCAGTCGCGGTCACCGAATCCGACAGCGCCATCACCGCCGCCGACCCACCGAGCACCGAGACCAGATAGACGCACCCGTACCTGACCCGGCCGAGCACCTGCTCGAGGTCGCGCCCCACCACATAGAGCGCGAACATGTTGACCAGCAGGTGGATCGCGCCGTAGTGCAGGAACCCCGACCCGAGCAGTCGCCACCACTCGCCATCGGCCACCAGCAGCGGGACCAGGACGAACTCGCGGAACACCGACGACCCGCGATAGTTGTCCATCGGACTGCCGGCCTGCGCCGCGGTGATCACATAGACCAGCACATTGACCGCGATCAACCCGTAGGTCACCAAGGGAACGGCCCCGCCCTGGCGCGCCCCGCTGACGGTTCGTACCGGCCGCACGTCCTGCTGCCCCTGCCGCACACAATCGACACAGTGCTGCCCGACCGACGCCGGGCGCAGGCAGTCGGGACAGGCGGGGCGCCCGCATCGCGTGCACGCGAGTCCGGTAGGCCGATCAGGATGACGGACACACGTTGGTGTGAGCGGGTTCGACACCCTGCCATCGTGCCAGACCACGGCCCCCGACCGCGTCGTTCGCCACGGCGAACCCGGACAGTCGATCGCGACGTTGTGGTGCGGATATAGCCTGCGAGCAACGCTGCGAAAGTGTGCTGATGCCCTGTCTGGCGCCGGACAGGGCTGCGCAGACCGCCGGGTGGTCGCGGTCGAAGACCTGTGCGTTGGGTCACCTCGCCGAGCCTCGGCGATCGGTCCGCAAGGGCCGCACCTGGGGTTTTATCGGGCAGGGGAGTGACCCGATGATCTTCGTCGCAGGTCAGGGCACCCTTTGTCAGGGGACCCTTATTAGATTTAGGGAAGCAATTCCGCCACACTGGTGTTGTGAAAACCGTGGGTTTGCGGACAGACGTGGGAAGTGACGGTCGTAAGACGACCGGCGCTCGGTCGTCTGCTGTGCCCGCGGCAACCGCACACGAGGGGCAGACCAGGGCGGCCATCGTCCAGCTGCTGCTCGAGCAGGGGCCGATCACCGCGACGGCGATCGGCACCGAACTCGGTCTCGCGCCCGCCGGGGTGCGCAGGCACCTCGACGCGCTCATCGACGCGGGCCAGGCCCGGGCGAACCGCTCGGCGCCGTGGCAGCAGAAGGGGCGCGGCAGGCCGGCCAAGCAATACCAGCTCACCGCGGCGGGCCGGGGCAATCTCGGTCACGCCTACGACGATCTGGCCGGGGCGGCGATTCGCCAGCTCGGTGAGATCGGCGGCGACGCCGCGATCGCCGAATTCGCGCGCAAGCGGGTTCGCGTGATCGTCGACGGCATCGAGCCCGTCGCCGACCACACCGCACCGGTGATCGAAGCCAAGGTCGAGGAGATCGCGGAAGCGTTCGCCGAGGCCGGTTTCGCCGCCACCACCCGTCAGGTCGGCGCCGGTGTGCAGATCTGTCAGCACCACTGCCCGGTGGCTCACGTCGCCGAGGAGTTCCCGCAGTTGTGCGCCGCCGAATTGGACGCTTTCCGCGACCTGCTCGGCACCCACGTGCAGCGACTTGCGACCATCGCCAATGGCGATTGCGCCTGCACCACCCACGTACCGCTGGTCGCGGTGCCGAAGATCCCATCCGCCGCACAGCCCGCGGCGGGACGAACGAACGACTCCGGAAGGAGTGCCGAATGACGACCTCGACCGACCAGGTGCAACCGCTCACCCAGGACGAAACCATCGCCTCGCTGGGCACCTACGGCTACGGCTGGTCCGACTCCGATGTGGCAGGCGCCAGCGCCCAACGTGGCCTGTCGGAGGCTGTCGTTCGCGACATCTCGGCCAAGAAGAGCGAAGAGGAGTGGATGCTCGACGTGCGCCTCAAGGCGCTGCGCATCTTCGATCGCAAGCCCATGCCGAACTGGGGTTCCAACCTCGACGGCATCGACTTCGACAACATCAAGTACTTCGTGCGCTCGAGCGAGAAGCAGGCCGAGAGCTGGGAAGACCTGCCCGAGGACATCAAGAACACCTACGACAAGCTGGGCATCCCGGAAGCGGAGAAGCAGCGTCTGGTCTCCGGTGTCGCGGCGCAGTACGAGTCCGAGGTCGTCTACCACTCCATCCGTGAGGACCTGGAGCAGCAGGGCGTCATCTTCCTCGATACCGACACGGCGTTGAAGGAGCACCCGGAGATCTTCCACAAGTACTTCGGTTCGGTCATCCCCGCCGGTGACAACAAGTTCTCCGCGCTCAACACCGCCGTCTGGTCGGGTGGCTCGTTCATCTACGTGCCGCCGGGCGTGCACGTCGACATCCCGCTGCAGGCCTACTTCCGGATCAACACCGAGAACATGGGCCAGTTCGAGCGGACGCTGATCATCGTCGACGAGGACGCCTACGTCCACTATGTCGAGGGTTGTACAGCCCCGATCTACAAGTCCGACTCGCTGCACTCCGCGGTCGTCGAGATCATCGTGAAGAAGGGCGGCCGCTGCCGCTACACGACCATCCAGAACTGGTCGAACAACGTCTACAACCTGGTCACCAAGCGGGCCAAGGCCGAAGCGGGCGCCACCATGGAGTGGGTCGACGGCAACATCGGCTCCAAGGTCACGATGAAGTACCCGGCGGTCTGGATGACCGGCGAGCACGCGCACGGCGAGGTCCTCTCGGTCGCGTTCGCGGGCCCCGGCCAGCACCAGGACACCGGCGCCAAGATGCTGCACCTGGCCCCGCACACCTCCTCGACCATCGTGTCGAAGTCGGTGGCGCGTGGCGGCGGTCGCGCGTCGTACCGCGGTCTGGTCCAGATCAACAAGGGCGCCCACGGGTCGAAGTCGACCGTGAAGTGTGACGCGCTGCTGGTCGACACCATCAGCCGCTCCGACACCTACCCCTACGTCGACATCCGCGAGGACGACGTGACGATGGGTCACGAGGCGACTGTTTCCAAGGTCTCCGACGACCAGCTGTTCTACCTGATGAGCCGCGGCCTCACCGAGGACGAGGCGATGGCGATGGTGGTGCGTGGGTTCGTCGAGCCGATCGCCAAGGAATTGCCGATGGAATACGCATTGGAACTGAACCGGCTCATCGAGCTGCAGATGGAAGGGGCCGTGGGCTGATGTCGACGCTCGAGACGCCGACCCAGAACCCTGGCGCGGGCGCCGCGGTCAACAAGGGCGAGGTCTTCACCTCGTTCGACGTCGACCAGTTCGAGATCCCGTCGGGTCGCGACGAGGCGTGGCGGTTCACCCCGCTGCGTCGGCTGCGCGGCCTGCACGACGGCACCGCCGTTGCCGATGGTGTAGCCACCGTCGAGGTGAGTGAGGTCACCGGTGTCACCGTGGAAACGGTGGGCCGCACCGACTCTCGTCTCGGCCAGGCCGGTACTCCCGCGGATCGTGTTGCCGCCCAGGCCTATTCGGGTTTCTCCGAGGCGACTGTGATCACCGTCGGTCCGGAAACCGAGGTGTCGGACCCGGTGACGGTCACCATCACCGGTCCCGGCGAGGGTAAGACCGCCTACGGTCACCTGCAGGTGCGTCTGGACAACTTCGCCGTCGCCACCGTGGTCATCGACCAGCGCGGCAGCGGAACCTTCGCCGAGAACGTCGAATTCGTGCTCGGTGACAGCGCCAAGCTCACCGTCGTCGCGGTCCAGGAATGGAACGAAGACGCCGTGCACGTCACCGCGCATCACCTGAAGCTGGGTCGTGACGCGAACCTGCGCCATATGTCGGCGACCCTCGGCGGTGACCTGGTTCGCCTGTCCGGCACCGTGCGCTACGCCGGTCCCGGTGGTGAAGCGGAGCTGTTCGGCCTGTACTTCGCCGACGCGGGCCAGCATTTCGAGCAGCGTCTGCTGATCGATCACGCCGAGCCCAACTGCAAGTCCAATGTGCTGTACAAGGGTGCGCTGCAAGGTGATCCGAAGTCCCCGAAGGGTGACGCTCGCACGGTCTGGATCGGCGACGTGCTGATCCGCGCGGCCGCCGAGGGCACCGACACCTACGAGGCCAACCGCAACCTGGTGCTCACCGACGGCGCGCGCGCCGACTCGGTGCCGAACCTGGAGATCGAGACCGGCGAGATCGCCGGTGCCGGACACGCGAGTGCCACCGGCCGTTTCGACGACGAGCAGCTGTTCTACCTGCGCGCTCGCGGCATTCCCGAAGACGTCGCCCGCCGCCTTGTCGTGCGTGGCTTCTTCTTCGAGATCATCCAGAAGGTCACGGTCCCCGAGGTCCGGGAGCGGCTCGAGGCGGCCATCGAGGCCGAACTCGCCACTGTCGGTATCTGACTCACCTACTTCCCACGAAGGATTCGAATTCGATGACCACCTTGGAAATCAAGGACCTGCACGCCGAGATCACCACCCCCGAGGGTGAGTCGAAGCAGATCCTCAACGGCGTCAATCTCACCGTGAAGTCCGGCGAGACGCACGCCATCATGGGCCCCAACGGCTCGGGCAAGTCCACGCTGTCCTACGTGATCGCGGGCCACCCGAAGTACACCGTCACCCAGGGCACCATCACCCTCGACGGTGAGAACGTCCTTGACATGTCGGTCGACGAGCGCGCCCGCGCCGGCCTGTTCCTGGCCATGCAGTACCCGGTCGAGGTCCCCGGCGTCTCGATGTCGAACTTCCTGCGCACCGCCGCCACCGCCGTGCGCGGCGAGGCCCCCAAGCTGCGCACCTGGGTCAAGGAGGTGAAGGAGTCGATGAAGGAGCTCGATATCGACTCGGCCTTCGCCGACCGCTCGGTGAACGAGGGCTTCTCCGGTGGCGAGAAGAAGCGTCACGAGGTCCTGCAGCTGGGTCTGCTCAAGCCGAAGATCGCGATCCTCGACGAGACCGACTCCGGTCTGGACGTCGACGCGCTGCGCATCGTCTCCGAAGGCGTCAACCGCTACAAGGAGCGTACGGACGGTGGCGTGCTGCTGATCACGCACTACACCCGCATCCTGCGCTACATCAAGCCCGACTTCGTGCACGTGTTCGTCAACGGCAAGATCGTTGCCGAGGGTGGCTCCGAGCTGGCCGACGAACTCGACGCGAACGGGTACGAGCGCTTCACGTCCGCGACCGCTGGAGCCTGATATGACCGCTACGGTGCCAGCCCTCGACCTGGCCCGGATCCGGGCCGACTTCCCGATCCTGCACCGCACGGTGCGGGACGGGAAACCGTTGGTGTACCTGGATTCCGGTGCCACCTCGCAGCGTCCGCTGCAGGTGCTGGACGCCGAGCGCGAGTTCTTGCTCACCCGGAACTCCGCCGTGCACCGCGGTGCGCATCAGCTGGCGGAGGAGGCGACCGACTCCTACGAACAGGCGCGCGCCGATATCGCCCGCTTCGTCGGCGCGGATCCCGGCGAGATCGTGTTCACCAAGAACGCGACCGAGTCGCTGAACCTGGTGGCCAACGCGTTCGGTGACGACCGGTTCCCCTACAAGGTCGGCCCCGGCGACGAGATTGTCATCACCGAGCTCGAACACCACGCGAATCTCGTTCCGTGGCAGGAGCTCGCCCGGCGCACCGGTGCCACGCTCAAGTGGTACGGCATCACCGACGACGGCCGCATCGACCTGGATTCGCTCGAACTGTCGTCCGCGACAAAGGTGCTCGCGTTCAGCCACCAGTCGAACGTGACCGGCGCGGTGGCTCCGGTGGACGAATTGGTCCGCCGCGCACAGGCCGTCGGCGCGCTCGTCGTGCTCGACGCCTGCCAGTCGGTGCCGCACATGGCGGTGGACTTCCACGCACTCGGTGTCGACTTCGCCGCGTTCTCCGGCCACAAGATGCTCGGTCCGATGGGCGTGGGCGGACTGTACGGCCGACGTGCGCTGCTGGAGGAGACGCCGCCGTTCATCACCGGTGGGTCGATGATCGAGACCGTCACCATGGAGAAGACCACCTACGCTCCGCCGCCGCAGCGCTTCGAGGCGGGCACGCCGATGACCTCGCAGGTGGTCGGGCTGGCCGCCGCGGTGCGTTATCTCGAAGACCTCGGCATGGACGTGGTCGCCGCGCACGAGCACGCGCTCACCGGTGCCGCGCTGGATGGTCTGTCCGGCATCGACGGTGTGCGGATCATCGGGCCCGCCGACAACGTCGATCGCGGAGGCGCGGTGTCGTTCGTGGTCGACGGGATCCACGCCCACGACGTGGGCCAGATCCTCGACGACCAGGGTGTCGCCATCCGGGTCGGACACCACTGCGCCTGGCCGCTGCACCGCAAGTTCGGTATCGCCGCCACCGCGCGTGCCTCGTTCGCCGTCTACAACACACTCGACGAGGTCGACGCACTGGTTGCCGCCGTGCGGAAGGCCAAGAGCTTCTTCGGGGTTGCCTAGAACATGCGTATGGAGCAGATGTACCAGGAAGTGATCCTGGATCACTACAAGCACCCGCACCACCGCGGTCTGCGGGAACCGTTCGGTGCGCAGGTGCACCACGTGAACCCGACCTGCGGTGACGAAGTGACGATGCGTGTGCAGATCGACGGCGCCGGTGAGGTCGCCGACGTCTCCTACGACGGTCAGGGCTGCTCGATCAGTCAGGCCGCCACCTCGATCCTCACCGATCAGGTGATCGGGCTGCCGGTGCAGCAGGCGCTGAAGGTGGTCGACGCGTTCAGCGAGATGATCTCCAGCCGCGGCACCGTCGAAGGCGACGAGGACATGATCGGCGACGGCATCGCCCTCGCCGGTGTGAGCAAGTACCCGGCGCGGGTCAAGTGCGCGCTGCTCGGGTGGATGGCGTTCAAAGACGCTGTCGTGCAGATCAGTTCGGCCGAGGAAACCAAGGCACCGATGGGAAATGGGGAGTCTGCCACATGAGTGAGAGCACCGATACCGCACAGATCCCGGAAGCCGCTGAGGCCGTCGAGGCCGAAAAAGCCGTCGAGGTCGAGTTGACGGCCGAGCAGATCCAGCACATCGAAGACCTCGAAGAGGCGATGCGCGACGTCGTCGACCCCGAACTCGGTATCAATGTCGTCGACCTCGGCCTGGTCTACGGTCTGTCCGTCGACGATGCGAACATCTGCACCCTCGACATGACGCTCACCTCGGCGGCCTGTCCGCTGACCGACGTCATCGAGGACCAGTCCCGCAACGCGCTGGTGCGCAGCGGTCTGGTCGAGGACCTGAAGATCAACTGGGTCTGGATGCCCCCGTGGGGCCCGGACAAGATCACCGACGACGGTCGCGAACAGCTGCGCGCCCTCGGCTTCACGGTGTAGCACTGAGCTTTTCGGGCCCGGATCCTGACTGGATCCGGGCCCGTTTTGTTGCGGCTATGTGTCGGCTGGTGCCGGTGTGATGTTTCCCGTTCCGGTTGGCTATCACCGGGCGATCAGTGATGATCTTGAAGGTTCTGGGCTTGCCGGAACAGTGTCACGAGGAGATCTTTCGAATGAGTTTCATGAGTAAGGCCGGCCTCGCCGTCGCGGCTCTCGGCCTTGCGGCCGGCACGGTGCTGGGTGCCGGTTCGGCGAATGCGGATGGCCTCGACCAGTGGGGCGCGATGGCCGCGGACGGAGACTGGGCGAACTACGGTCGTTCGGTCGACTATTCCACGCGTGCTGAGGCTGAGGCTGCCGCGCTGGAACAGTGCGCTGCGGATGGTTGCACGGTGGAGGCCGTGTGGGTGAACGGCTGCGCGGCCCTGGTGGAGAACGATGAATTCATCGCCTGGGGCAAGGGCGCAACCCGCGCCGACGCGGAGCGGGAGGCTTACCTCGCGCTGACCGAGGGCACCCCGCAGAGCCTGCTCGTCAACGTTGGTTCGTCGCAGCTGGCCGGCGGTCATGTGATCGAAACGGTCTGTACTGCCAACGCGCGCTGATCGTCACGGCGATTTTCGAGCCCGGACCGCGCAACGGTCCGGGCTTGCGTCGTCTTCGCCCCCGACGCTGATCACGGCGGAGCGAGCGGGCCCGGATTCATGTGCTGACGGCGGTGCTGTGATGTTTCACCGTGCGGTTGGCTATCACCGGTAGTTCGATGATGATCTTGAAGGTTCCGGGCTTCCGGGACAGTTTCACGAGGAGATCTTTCGAATGAGTTTCATGGGTAAGGCCGGCTTCGCCGTTGCGGCGCTCGGCCTTGCGGCCGGGTCGGTCCTGGGTGCCGGTTCGGCGATCGCTGCGGGTAACCAGTGGGCGTCGATCGCGGTGAGTAAAGGTGAACTGATCTACGGCACCAGTGCCAACGAAGCCGATGCACCGTCGGCCGAAGCTGTTGCGCTGGCTGATTGCCATTACGCCGACTGCGAGGTCCTCGCCACCTGGGCCAACGGTTGCGGCGCGCTCGTACAGAGCAACGACGCCTTCGCATGGGCGATCGGCGCCGATCGGGCAGAGGCTGAACGTGTCGCGTACGAGCAGCTGTCGTCGGTGACGCCCACCGCGATTCTGGCCAACACGGGTTCGGCGAACCTCAGTGGCGCCAAGATCGTCGACGTCGTCTGCACGGCGAACGCGCGCTGACCATCGCGTAGCGAACGGGCCCGGATCCGCACACAGGATCCGGGCCCGTTGCTGTTGTGCGCTAAGCGTTTTCGACCGCGGCGACCGAGTCTATCCATGCGCTGATCATGTCGGCGGTGCCGGCGATGATGGCCTCGAGTTCGGCGTCGTCCAGTTCGACCGAACGCAGCGCGGTGGCGAAGCCCGCGTTGAGCACGACAAAGGCCATGACGTCGATGTCGACGTGCTTGATCGGGCCGATGAACTGGAGGATGTAGAGCTTGATGAGCATCCGCAGCCGGGGTTCGAATTCGGGGATGCCGCTGCCGTGGAACTGCAGATCGGCGACGAGGGCGCGCACGAGGGGCCCGTTCGCGACAAGGATGTCGACGGCGGAGCGGATCAGATCGACCACGGCATCGCGGGGGGATTGGTCTGAGCTGGCGGTCAGCAGCTGGCCGTAGCGCTCCTCTACCTGCAGGAACAGGCTGTCGTTGAGTTCTTTGACGATCTCGTCGCGGTCGTTGAAGTACCGGTACAGGGTGCCGATGCTCATGCCCGCTTCGGTGGCGATCCGGTTGGTCGAGGTGTTGCCGATGCCGCGGGTGCCGAAAAGATGAGCGGACACCGTGAGAATGCGTGTTCTGGTCTCCTTCGCCCGGTCCTGCTTGGGGCGTTTGCGCTGCTTATCGGCTTGCGGTGGCATCTGTGGACCTCGGTGGAAAGAGGAGTAGAAGGTGAGCGGTTGCTCACCCTACAGTCATGATCACGGAGAAACCGAAGTGTAGGCCATCACATCGGCAGGCATCACGGAAGCGCGACCACTACCGGCGGTGCCGGGGTGCAGAAGAGGAGGAGTCGACGATGACGATCCCACTGGACGAGACGGCCATGTGGCGGCCCCTGCGCGACGTTCGGGCGATGACCAGCCGATTGGTAGGCCATTTCGTCGACACTGTCGCGACCTGCCGGGCGCTACCCGGCGATGCGATCGCCGGCGACGTCACCTCGGTCACCAGGATGTGCCTGGAAATCGTCGGCGGAATGCTGGACGGCCGCGACGAGGAGGTGAAACTGAACCGGCTCGCGGTGGCGGCGGCGGGCTGGGCACGCGAAGGCGTGCCGATCGACACGATCCTGCACGCTTTCCATGAGGGTTTCCGGCTCTCCTTCGACGCGGTCTTCGACGAGGTAGCCGACGCCGACCGGGCGAGCCTGATCCACGGCTTCCGCCGGGTCGTCGAGATCTCGGACCTGTTGTGTACCACGGTGACTCGTTCCTACATCCGCGAGCACCGCGAGGCCGTCGGCGAACATCACACGGCCGTACACACCCTCGCCTCGGCGCTACTGGCCGGTCAGCCGACCGTCACCATGGCGCGCGAGGTCGGCATCACCGTCGCCGGCGCGTATTCGGTGCTCGCACTGTCGATCGGGGCGCATCCCGATGAGCACGAACCATGCGTGAACGGTGCCGTGGTGGCGCGGCGCAAGCTGCGCCGGGTGCAAACGGCGTTGGCGCACAGGTGCGGTGAGCAGGTGCTGGCACTGCTGTCGGTCGATGGTGGCACCCTGCTGATCCCGGCCGATCTGCTGGCGGACGCGCAACTCGACGCGCTGGTCGAGGCGTTGTCGCGGGCCGCGCACGTCGACATCACGGCGGCTCTGGTGCCCGCCATCACCGACGAGATCCCCGACGCGGCCCAGCGTGCCCACGAACTCCTGGACATGGTCGAACGTCTCGACAGCGCCCCCGGTCTCTACCGCTTCGGCGACCTGGCCTTGGAATACCAGCTCACCCGCCCCGGCCCCGGCCGCGCCCGCCTCGGCGAACTGCTCGCCCCCCTCGACAACCACCCCGAGCTCTACGAAACCCTGCGCGTGCACATCGCCAACAACATGAACCGCCGGCGCACCGCGCGTCTGCTGCACATCCACACCAACACCGTCGACTACCGCCTGCGCCGAGTAGCCCAACTCACCGGCCTCGACCCGGCCCAATCCTCGGGCCTGTGGCAACTGCGCTCCTCGATGATCGCGCGCAGCTTCCACACCGGCCGCGGCACCCGATCCACCGTCGTCGCCGACCCCGGAATCCCGCGCCGCGCCACCCCCCACCCCTACCTCGACCTGAACGGCATCCGCTCGGCCTGACCCGTACCCGCTGCTCCGGCCCCGGCACCGCGACCCGAACAGTCGCGAGGCCGGGGCTTGCGAACGCGGATTCCCCAGTCCGCCGGCGAAACCGGAGCCCGCGTCGTCAAGCGAATAGAACCTCGTTCCAATCTATGGTTACATAGACCAAAACCAGGAGGGGTGATGGCTGTCGAATCTGTGGACCAGTTGTGTCGGGCAATCGCGCAGGGCGCTTCGCCGAAGTACCTGCCGTTCTGGGGGCATAGCCCACGTCGTGACGGAACGATCGGGTCGAGCAGCCTGAGTCAGTGGTGGCCTGCGACCTTCGTTGTCGACGGTGTGGAATTCGCCAGTGCCGAGCACTACATGATGTGGCGTAAGGCGATGCTGTTCGACGACGCGGCGACCGCGGCGAAGGTCCTCGGGGTCGGCCATCCGAGCCAAGCGAAGAAGCTCGGGAGACAGATTCGGGACTTCGACGAAAATGTCTGGGAGCGTGCGCGGTTCGACATCGTGGTCGCGGGGAGTGTGGCCAAGTTCGGGCAGGATGACGTCTTGCGGGGATATCTGGTCGGTACCGGCTCGCGAGTGCTCGTCGAAGCCAGTCCGGTGGACCGGATCTGGGGGATCGGGTTGGCCGCCGACGATCCGGGTGCGATGGATCCTGCGCGATGGCGGGGACTCAACCTGCTCGGTTTCGCGTTGATGCGGGCGCGGGATGAGCTGGTTCGCCAGTAGGGGGTTGCCGGGCGCCGTTACTTGTCGGAGGGCGTTGTTAGTCTGTGGTGGACGGGCGGTTCGGGAGGAATCGGGCGTTAGACATGCGAGAACTGTTGTTGCCGGGGATGTCTCGGCGCTATGACGGAGCTCGCTGAATGGTCGTCGTGGCGATGCCGGAAAGCTATTTCCGGGAAAGTGGGCGGCCGTTCATGATTGGTTCGGCTTCGAGGCGCGGAGTCGGTATTTCGACGGGGAGAATCGCTGATGTCTGTTATGGGCAAATTTGCCCTTGGGGTGGCTGCCATATCCGCGGTGGCGGCGTTCACCGTGGTGAACGCTGGGCCTGCTTCCGCGGGGGCCAGTGGTGTGGCAATCGCTGAGGTGCCGGGGTACACCGCTGTGTCGCGCGATGGTGGATTCCAGGCCGCGGCGGGCGATCTCTATGGGGCGCTGGCGTTGTCGGCGGGCCAGGCCGTGGTGGCCTCGGCGGTGAATTACGGCAGCTGGGCGGCGGCGAGCCGGGCCGCGCTCGATGAGTGTGGTGTGCGGGACTGCCAGGTCGTCGTCGAGTTCCGCAATGCCTGCGGTGCTGTGGCGCAGGGCGCGGACTACCGCTTCGGCTGGGCGTGGGATCACTCCCTGGCCGCGGCCGAGCGCTCCGCGGTGGATGTGCTCGGCATCAGTGCGGCACCGTTCCCTGATCCGGGCTCGGCGTCGCCGCGTGCGGCGAGCGTTATCCTGTCTGCTTGCACTGCGAACATCTAGACGAATTCGGTAGTGGCACGGGCTGAATTGGCCTGTGCCACTACTGAATTCAGCGGCGCAGCACTTTTCTGGCGAGCCAGTTGCCGAAGAACTGCACACCTTGCACACCGGCGATGATGATCAGCACCGCCACGATCGTGACCTGCCACTGGAATTGCTGATACCCGTAGACGATGGCGAAATCACCGAGTCCGCCGCCGCCAACAGTGCCCGCCATCGCGGAGATATCGACAATCGAGATCACCACAAAGGTGTAGCCGAGGATCAACGGCCCCAGCGCTTCCGGGATGAGCAGCGTGAGAATGATCCGCAGTGGTCGCGCACCGACCGCACGCGCGGCCTCGATCACGCCGGGATCGACTGTCACCAGGTTCTGCTCCACGATCCGGGCGAGCCCGAACGAGGCCGCGACGATCATCACGAACAGCGCCGCCTCCGAGCCGATCGTGGTGCCGACCACCTCCAGGGTGACCGGGCCGAGCGCGGCCAGCAAGATGATGAACGGAATCGGGCGCACCACATTGACGAACACATTGAGCACGAAGTAGATCGGCCCGTTCGCCAGCAGTCCACCCTTGCGGGTCGTGTAGAGCGCTGTCCCGAGCACCAGCCCGATCACCCCCGCGACGACGAACGTCACGCCGACCAGATAGACCGTGGTCCCGATCGCCTCGAACAGCGTGGGCCGCAGCTTCTCCCAGTTGGTCTCCATCAGCCCGCCTTCCGTTCCAGGTCGGCGACGACGCGATCCAGCGCGGCGTCGGGCCCGTGCAGCGCCAGGGTGACGCTGCCGAAAGTCTTGTCCTGCAACGTACTCACCCCGCCGTAGACGATCTCGAAACGCACGTCGGCGGCGGCAGCGGCAGCCAACGCCGCCCCGATCCCGGCGTGATCGTCGATGTCGACAGTGACCAGCCTGCCCCCGTGCAGCGCCCGCAGCCGATCCAGCTCCGCCGCGCCGGGCCGGTTGTGCAGCACGGTCGCTACGAACGACCGTGTCGGCGCGGCCTGCGGTGCGGCGAAAACATCGAAGGTGGCGGCCAATTCGGCGATCCCCCCCTCGGCGAGCACCGCCACCCGGTCGGCGACCGCGCGGATCACCTCCATCTCATGGGTGATCACCACAATGGTCACCCCGAGCTCGGCATTGATCTTCTTCAGCAGTCGCAGCACCTCCCCGGTGGTTTCCGGGTCGAGCGCGGAGGTGGCCTCGTCGGCCAGCAACAGCGAGGGCGAGGTCGCCAGCGCCCGCGCGATCCCGACGCGCTGTTTCTGCCCACCGGAGAGCTGATCGGGGTACGCGCGCGCCTTGTCGGTGAGCCCGACGAATTCGAGCAACTCGGCCACGCGGGCCTTGCGCTCGGCCCGTTTCCAGCCCGCCACCTTCAGCGGATACTCGATATTGCCTGCGGCAGTGCGTGATCGGAACAGGTTGAACTGCTGGAACACCATGCCGATATCGCGGCGCAGCCGGCGCACCGCCGACTCCGGCACCCCGGTGATGGGAGTGCCGGAAATCGTGACGGTGCCCGAGGTCGGCTTGTCCAGCGCGTTGATCAGCCGGACCAGCGTGGACTTGCCCGCCCCGGAATAGCCGATGACGCCGAAGATCTCACCCGGCTCGATCCGCAGGTCGATGCCGTCGAGTGCGGTGTGCCGATCGGCGCCGCTGCCGAAAACCTTGGTGACGGACCGGAATTCGACGGCGGCTGGGTGCGCACTCACTTGGTGGTGCGGATGCCCTGCTGCACCCGGTTCAGGATCTGTTCGAGCTCGGCACCGGGCCGGTTCACCGCGACCGCGGTGCCCTTGGTGGTCTCGGCGTGCGCGGTCGCCACCGCCGGATCTTTCCAGATCTCGACCAGCTTCAGATACGTCGGATTCGTCTTGTCCGCAGCCCGGCTGACGATCACATTGATGTAGGGCTCGGCGGCGGGATTCTTCGGATCATCCTTGTACAGCGCCGATTTCGGGTCGACGCCCGAACGTTCGAGGAAGGTGTTGTTGATGACCGATCCGTCGACGGAGGGCAGCGACAGCGCGGTCTGGGCGGCGTCCACCGGTGTCACCCGCACTTTGGAGGCGCCCTTGTCGATGTCGGCGGGGGTCGGCTGCGCCGAGGTGCCGGTGATCTTCAGCAACCCGGCGGCCTGCAGCACGAACAGCGCGCGCGCCTGGTTGGTCGGATCGTTGGGAATCGCGATCTCGCCACCGGCCGGGATATCGGCGAGTGCCTTGTGCCTGTTCGAGTAGAGCCCCAGCGGCACAATGTAGGTCGAGCCGATCGGGGTGAGTGTGTCCGAGCTCGCCACGTTGTACTGGCCGAGGAATTGCAGGTGCTGGAACAGATTGAGGTCGATCTGATTCTGCGACAGCGCCGTATTCGGCTGCTTGTAGTCGGAGAAATTGGTGACCTTCAGCGTGATGCCCTGCTCCTTCGCCTTCTGTTCGAAGACCTCGAAAGCCTTGTCCTTGTCGGTGGTGCCGATCCGTACCAGCGTGCCCGACGCGTCATCGGAACCGCACGCGGTCAGGGTGAGGGCCGCGGTTGCTATCAGCACTGGGATCGCCAGTGTCCGAAGGAATTTCACTTGTACTCCCGAATTGCTCGCAGAAGAGGAACTCGGCCATCCAAGCTGCCGGCACTACCGGCCGACAACGGTTTGACTTGCCGTGAGCGAAATCCTCGCAAACAGTGGTACGCCCGTCTAACTTGCCGACATGCGAATCCTGCGCCGTCTTCTGGCGATTCCGGTCCGCGAGCTCGGGTCGGACAGGATCAGCGCAGTGGGTGCTCAACCGACAATCTGCCGCGGCGGACGAGGTCGCGCTTGGTGATCGGCGGCAGCGTGGCGTCGTCGTCCGGGGCGGCGGGGTTGGGCCGCACCAGCAGGGTGACGGTCGCGGCGGGCACGAACCCGCTGCTGGTCATCAGCGCGGCCGAGGCGCTGTTGCGGTCCTCGACATCGGTGACGATATGGCGGGCGCCGCGCGCGAACAGCGCCTCCGAGCACACGTTCACCAGCCGCCGGGCGATCCCGTGGCCTTGCATATCGGGGGCGACCGCGATCCATTCCAGATACGCCCAGTCGTCGCGATGCTCGAACTCCATCGACCCGAGCACGAACCCGACCACCCGGTCGGAGTCCAGGGCCACCCAGCAGGCATTGTCGGGGCTGTCGAGGTGCTCGGCGACGGCCGTGAGCGACCACGACGTGTAGGGCTTGATGGTGGTGTCGAAGACCTGATGGCCGAGGTCGAGGACTTGACGCAGATGTCCCAATCCCATCGGCACGACAGCGATGGCGGTGTCCATAGCCGCCAGTGTGCCCTACGCGCCCTTGCGGGTCGCGGTCTTGGACGCGGTGGATTTGCTCGTGGCGGCCTTGCGCGGTGCGGCTTTCTTGGCGGCCTTTTTCGCGGGCTTGTCCGGGGCGGCTTCCCGGCGACCGCTGGCCTCGAGACTGCGTTGCAGCGCGGCGACCAGATCCACGACTTCGGCATCGGCCTGTTCGGCGGGCTCGGTTTCCGCGGCGGGCTCGACCTTGCCGGTGCCGCTGGCGATCGCCTCATCGAGAAGTTTCTGTAGTTCGATCTGGTATTCGTCGGTGTATTCGGACGGGTCGAAATCGCCCGACATCGACTCGACGAGAGTTTCGGCCATCTTCAGTTCTTGCGGGCGCGGGGCGGGCGCGTCGTCGAGCGACGGGAATTCGACGGCCCGCACCTCGTCGGGCCACAGCAGCGTCTGCAGGACCAGCACGCCGTCGCGCACGCGTAATGCGGCCAGCCGGGTCTTCTGGCGCAGCGTGAAATGCACGAGCGCGGTCTTGTCGATGCGTTCGAGGGTCGCCGCCAGCAATTGGTAGGCCTTCGGCGTCGCGGAATCCGGTTCGAGGTAATAGCTCTTGTCGAACAGCACCGGGTCGATCTGATCGGACGGCACGAATTCCAGCACCGGAATCTCATGCTTCTCCGCCGCGGGCAGCTTCGAGAAATCGGCGTCGGTCAGCACCACCTGCTCGCCATCGGGCGAGGTGTAGGCCTTGTCGATATCGGCGAACTGCACAGAATTGCCACACACCTGGCAGACCCGGTCATATTTGATCCGGCCCCCGTCCTTGGCGTGGACCTGGTGGAACCGAATGTCATGGTCCTCGGTCGCGGTATAAACCTTGACCGGGACATTGACCAGCCCGAAAGCGATCGAGCCCTTCCAGATCGATCTCATGCACCCCATCATGGTCGAAATGTCGCGTCGCGGCGAGCAAGCGATCCCGAATAGGTGCTGGTCCGTGATCCGCCGGAGCGTGAAATCGTTGCGTCTGGTCCAATCAACGGGTGGGTGTGGAGGTGATCGTCTGTGGGCTCGGTCCGGCGGGCCGGGCTGTTGCTCATCGTGCGCTGGCGGCGGGGCGCGACGTCACGGTGATCGATCCGCATCCGGACCGGGTATGGACGCCGACCTATGCGGCGTGGGCCGATGAACTACCGGAGTGGCTGGATTCCGGCGTGGTGGCGGCGGTTGACGCACCGACGGCGTGGGCGGTGGGCGAGCATCGGATCGATCGCGTCTATCAGGTGTTCGATACGGCGGCGCTGCAGTCGGCGCTGACGCTGGACGGCGCGACCGTGATCGCGGACCGGGCCGTCGAGGTGGACGCACGAGAAGTGCGGACGGCCGGTGGCCTGACCCGCACCGGTCAGGTGGTCGATGCGCGGGGGCTGGCGCGATCGGCGCATCGCGCCGAGCAGACCGCATACGGCGTCGTCTCGGCCCGTGGCGAACTAGCGCAGACGCTGTTCATGGACTGGCGCCTCGACAACGGTGCCGATCCGGACGACCCACCCTCCTTTCTGTACGCGGTACCGCTCAGTGCCGACACCGCGCTGTTCGAGGAGACCTGCCTCGCCGGCCGGCCTGCGCTCGCGCCGGAGGTGCTGCGGCGCAGACTCGAACACCGGTTACGGGCGCGGGGGATCGCACTCACCGGAGCCGAACCTGTTGAGCGAGTGCGATTTCCGGTGCAGGGAGGCACACCGGGCGGTGGCCGATTCGGTGCGGCCGGTGGCTTGACCCATCCCGCGACCGGATACAGCGTCGCCGCCGCACTCGCCGCCGCGGACACCGTCGTCACGGGTGGCACCGTGTGGACTCCGCGAGCGCGGGCAGTGGCGGCCCTGCGGCGCGCGGGATTACGCGCGCTGCTGGCTCTCCCGCCCCGCGAAGTCCCGGTGTTCTTCGAGGTGTTCTTCGGTTTGCCTGCCCCCCTTCAGCTTTCCTATCTGTCCGGCCACAGCGACCTCGGCGGCACCCTCGCCGCGATGCGCGCACTGTTCGCCGACCTGCCCCCGAATCTGCGCCGCGCTGTCGTGACCTCGGTCATCGGTGCGTCCGGCCGGTAGCCGGCGAGCGCTCGCGCCGCGGTGCGAAACGGTGCGCCGGACGCGCCTCGGCGTTCACCGAACTCGACCCGCAGAGCCCTTGACGCCGCCGGTGGAGGTGGCGAGACGGTCGCCGTGCCGGGGTGGTCGAGACCGGTGGCCGACGGGAAGAACAAGGGTGTGCCAGAGGCCCGGCGGTGGCGCCACGAAGTTGCTACGATCGCCTCGCGAACGCGCCGACCCGCCAACAGGATCGGGCCGACGAGGCGGACGGCCGGAAGTGTCTCGAGCCCCCGCACGTCGATCTGCGTGCCGCTCGGTTGTGTGACGAGTTAGGGGACAATCCGGTGTTCGAATTCACCAGGCGGCGCAGCTGCTGGGTGCTCGGCGTTTTCGCGGTGCTCGCGGTGGTGCTCGGCGCACTGGGTGCCACGCTGTTCGAGCGGGTGGAGGGCGGCGGATACACCGACCCCGGCAGCGAATCCAGCCGTGCGCTCGAGGTGTTGCGCGAGGAGTTCGGCCAGGCGCCGCCGAACCTGCTGTTGCTGGTGGAAACCGAGTCGTCGGTCGAGGACCCCGAATCCACCGCGGCGGCAACGGCATTGGTCGCCAACCTGCAGGAACGTGCCGGTGTCACCGAGGTGATGTCGTATTGGACCTCCCACCAGCCCGCGCTGCGCAGTGTCGACGGCAAGCAGGGCCTGATCGTCGCGAGTGTGCTCGGCAGCGAACGCGAGATCGACGAACGCGTCACCGCCATCTCCGGCGAGCTGACGGGCAAACAAGGATCGTTGCAGGTCAGGGCGGGCGGATTCGCCATGCTCATGCACGAGACGGTGCAGCAGAGCAAGACCGATATCGCCAAGGGCGAGGCCATCGCCTTCCCGCTCACGCTGATCGCGCTGCTGTTCGTCTTCGGCGGCCTGGTCGCCGCTAGCCTGCCGCTGCTCGTCGCGATCGGCACCGTGCTCACCACCATGGGCGCGCTGTGGCTGCTCACCCTGTTCACCCCGCTGTCGGTCACCGCGACCAACGTGGCGACGCTGCTCGGCCTCGGTCTGGCCATCGACTACAGCCTGCTGATCGTCAACCGCTACCGCGACGAACTCGCCGACGGCCGCAACCCGGCAGGCGCGGTGGCCACCACCCTGCGCACCGCGGGCCGCACCGTCGCGTTCTCGGCGCTCACCGTCGCGGTGGCGCTGGCCGGGTTGCTGTTCTTCCCACTGCTGGCGATCCGGTCGATGGGTTACGCGGGCATCGTCGTCGCGGCGCTGGCCGCGCTGGTCTCGCTCACCGTGCTGCCCGCCGCGCTGCTGCTGATCGGCACGCGCATCGACAAGGGTCAGCTCGGCTGGTGGTTCCTGCGCGCCCCGCGCCCCGCACCGGGTGAGGGCGCCTGGCACAAGCTGGCCACCGCCGTGATGCGCAAGCCGATCTCGATCGGGCTCGCTGTCACCGCCCTGCTGCTGCTGCTCGGCGCGCCGTTCCTCGGCGTGAAACTCGGTTTCCCGGACGAACGAACCCTGCCGGAATCGATGAACTCCCGTCAGGTCACCGAGATCGTGGCACGCGACTTCAGCGAGAGCGACCAGCACACGCTCGTCGCGGTGCTTCCTGACAGTGCTTACAGCGCGGCGGGACTCGACACCATCGCCCGTGCCATGTCCGACCTGGACAATGTCCGCCGCGTCGACACCGCCACCGGCAGCTACGCCCAGGGCGGCCTGTTTGTCGAACCCACGGCGGCCAACGCGCGCTTCCGGGTCGAGAAGGCCGTCTACCTGTCGATCGTGCCGACCACCGGAGACAGCGATGCCCTCGCCGGTCTGGTCGAGCAGGTGCGCGCGGTGCGCACGCCGAGCGAATTGCTGGTCGGTGGCGTGGCCGCGGCCAATGCCGACTCGGTCGCCGCCATCGAGAACGCACTGCCATGGGCGCTCGGGTTCGTGGTGATCATGATGCTGATCGTGCTGTTCGCGCTCACCGGCAGCATGGTGCTGCCGGTGCTGGCGGTGATCCTCAGCGCGCTGAGCCTGACCGCGACCTTCGGTGCGCTGGTGTGGATCTTCCAGGACGGGCACCTGTCCGGGGTGCTCGGCTTCACCGTCACCGGGGATCTGTCCGCCACGGTCCCGGTGATGTTGTTCGCCGCCGCCTTCGGGCTCGCGATGGACTACCAGGTGTTCCTGCTGTCGCGGATCCGGGAGGAATACGACCGCACCGGCAAGAACGAGACCGCGGTCGCGCTCGGCCTGGAACGGGTCGGGCGCATCGTCACCGCCGCCGCGATCCTCATCTCGCTGGTCTTCCTCGGCTTCCTGGCCTCCGACATCACCTTCATGAAGGCGTTCGGCATCGGTCTGCCGCTGGCGGTGATCGTCGACGCCACCCTCGTGCGCGGGTTCCTGCTGCCCGCCGCGATGAAGGTGCTCGGCGACGCGAACTGGTACGCACCGGAATTCCTGCACCGCCTGCACGACCGGTGGGGCCTGGACGACAGTGGTGCGGCGCGGCCGCCGAAACGTGAAGTGGTGGTGCGTGATCCGCTCGCCGCCCGGCCCGAGGAGATCGTCGTCGTGGATCCACTGGCGCGAGCTGAGGCGGCGCGGGCCGAGGCAGCACGGGCTGAGGCGGCGCGAACCGAGGACAGCGCCGGAGCGCGGGAGAACGCGCGGGCCAAGGAAAGCCTTTCGGCGTCGACAGGAAGCCGCGAGACCTCGGACTGACCAGGCGCCGGTCTGATCCGTCAACACCACGCTGAAGGGCGGCACCGGTTCAGTTCCGGTGTCGCCCTTCGGTATTCAAGCGATGTCTCAGATGCCGCCGGTGGCCAGCAGCCCGCCGTCGACCCGCACACAATCACCGGTGATCCACGCGGCCTCGTCGGACACCAGGAACGCGATCAGCCGGGCCACGTCTTCGGGCACGCCGAGCCGCTTCATCGGGTACACGCTCGCGGCGCGCTCCTCGTCGTCGGCGTACAGCGCATCGGCGAACTTGGTCTTCACCACGCCCGGTGCCACCGCGTTGACGCGGATCTTGGGGCCCAGCTGCCAGGCCAGCTCCTCGGTGAGCCGGATCAACGCCGCCTTCGACGCGCCGTAGGCCGAGATCACCCCGGACGACCGGATGCCCGCGACGCTGGCCACGTTCACCACGGCGCCGCCGTGCTCGGCCATCCACGCGCGGTAGGCCTGCTGCACATAGCCCAGCGACGCCACCACGTTCACCTCGAAGATCTTGCTGACGCCGCCCAGATCGGCGTCCATCAGCGGACCGTAGACGGGGTTGATGCCGGTGTTGTTGATCAGGATGTCGAGCGAGCCGTACTCGGTGACGGCTCTGGCCACGGCCTCCGCGCGCGCGTCGGCATCGCCGGCATTGCCGGCGAAAGTGCTCACCTGGCCCTTGTGGCCGAGCGCGCGCAGCTCGGTCGCGGCGACCTCGAGCGGTTCGGGTTTACGGGCGGTGATCAGCACGTTCGCGCCCCGGCTCAGCAGTTCGGCCGCGGTCGCGAGCCCGATGCCGCGACTGGCTCCGGTGACGAGAGCGGTGCGGCCAAGTAGATCGGTAGTCATGGCACGAGAGTAACCACGCTCACATCGGGCAGCGCCGGGTTCGGCCTCCGGAGACGTCGACGGTAAAATAACTGGTTCTTGCCGAAATACCTTTCCCGTTTTGTCTTACTCTGAGGAGAACTCTGTGATCACGGCGACCGACCTGGAGGTCCGGGCCGGAGTCCGCACCCTGCTCTCGGCCCCTGGGCCGGCGCTGCGGGTGCAGTCCGGCGACCGGATCGGACTGGTCGGTCGCAACGGTGCGGGCAAGACCACCACCCTGCGCATCCTCGCGGGCGAGGGTGAACCGTACGCCGGAAAGATCACTCGCTCCACCGACATCGGCTACCTGCCACAGGACCCGAAGGAGGGCGATCTCGATGTGATCGCCAAAGACCGGGTCCTGTCGGCGCGCGGCCTCGACGTCCTGCTGCGCGATATGGAGAAGGCCCAGCTCGAAATGGCCGAGGTCGCCGACGATGCCGCCCGCGACAAGGCGATTCGCCGGTACGGCCGCCTCGAAGACCAGTTCTCCTCGCTCGGTGGCTACGTCGCCGAAAGCGAGGCGGCGCGCATCTGCAACAGCCTCGGCCTGCCCGACCGCGTCCTGGACCAGCAGCTGCGCACCCTCTCCGGTGGTCAGCGGCGCCGCATCGAGCTGGCCCGCATCCTGTTCTCCGCGTCCGACGGCTCGGGTGGGCGCTCGGACCGCATCCTGCTGCTCGACGAGCCGACGAACCACCTCGACGCCGACTCGATCACCTGGCTGCGCGGGTTCCTGCAGAACCACGACGGCGGACTGATCGTGATCAGCCACGATGTGGAACTGCTCGGCGACGTGGTCAACAAGGTGTGGTTCCTCGACGCCGTGCGCGGTGAGCCCGACGTCTACAACATGGGCTGGAAGAAGTACCTCGATGCCCGCGCCACCGACGAGCAGCGCCGCGTCCGCGAGCGCGCCAACGCCGAGAAGAAGGCGGGCGCGCTGCGTCAGCAGGCCGCCAAACTCGGCGCGAAGGCCACCAAAGCCGCTGCGGCACACCAGATGGTGCGTCGCGCCGAACGGTTGATCAACGAGCTCGACGACGTGCGCGTGAGCGACAAGGTCGCCCGCATCCGGTTCCCCGAGCCCGCGGCCTGCAGCAAGACTCCGCTGATGGTCAAGGACCTGACCAAGCTCTACGGTTCGCTCGAGATCTTCACCGGCGTGAACTTCGCCGTCGACAAGGGCAGTCGCGTGGTGGTGCTGGGGCTCAACGGTGCCGGTAAGACGACCATGCTGAAACTGCTCGCCGGTGTCGAGACGCCGACCGCGGGTGGCGTCGAGCAGGGGCGTGGGCTCAAGGTCGGCTACTTCGCCCAGGAGCACGACACCCTCGACGATCAGGCCTCGGTGTGGGAGAACATCCGCCATGCCTCCCCTGACGCGGGGGAGCAGGAGCTGCGCAGCCTGCTCGGTGCGTTCATGTTCACCGGGCCGCAGCTCGACCAGCCCGCCGGCACGCTCTCCGGCGGTGAGAAAACGCGTCTGGCGCTGGCCGGGCTGGTGTCCTCGGCGGCGAATGTGCTGCTGCTCGACGAGCCGACCAACAACCTCGACCCGGTCTCCCGCGAGCAGGTCCTCGAGGCGCTGCGCACCTACGCGGGCGCCGTGGTGCTGGTGACCCACGATCCTGGTGCGGCCGAGGCGCTCAACCCGGAGCGGGTCATTCTGCTTCCCGACGGCACCGAGGACCACTGGTCCGCCGAGTACGCGGAGCTCATCGATCTCGCCTAGGGCCGGTGTGTCGTGCGTGAAACGCGGTGTCGGGAAGGAACTCGCCGGGGCCGCGTGAGTTTGATCACTGTTTTCGTTGATCACCGAGTGCGGAGTGTCTAGCCTGGAAGGAGTGCTCGGCGACTCGGAGGAAGCCATGAGCGACAGTGCCAGACAGGCCGCTAGGGCGGCCAAGGGTAAATCGACGATCGGCAAGGCAGTACTGGGCAAGGGCACCCGGGTGACGGGCAAGTCCCGCGACCGGTTGCAGACCCAGTTGAAGAAGCAGTACGAGGCGGGCGCGTCCATTCGCACCCTGGCCAGGTCCACCGGCCGCTCGTACGGCTTCATCCACAATGTGCTGGTCGAGTCACATGTCGAACTGCGTGGGCGCGGCGGCGCCAATCGGCGCAAGAATCCGGCCGACTGAGCCGCGCGTCGTCGACGGAGCCGCTACCAGCCTGCGACGGCTCCGTCGCTGCGGACCAGCAGATTCGCCAGGCTGGCGAACAGCGGCAGCCCCGTCTTGATCTCGAGGTACGCGAACTGCCCCTGCGGGTTCACCTCGAGGAAGTAGTACTCGCCATCGCTGCCGAGGCGGAGGTCGACGACACCGAAGCTGAGTCCGAGCGCGCCCATCAGGGTCGCGAGGGACTTGCTGACCGACGCCGGTAGCCGATCGGGCGCGAAGGCGACCGAGGTGTCGAGGCGGGAGTCGATGCGGCCGACCCCGGCTTGGGAGTCGATGCGCACACTCCACTCGACACCGTCGACCCACACCACCCGCAGATCGCAGCTGGCTTCCACATAGTCCTGGAACGTGGTCGGCGTCGAGCGGATCGAGTCGAGTCTGCTCAGCTCGGGTCCGGTGATGATCCTGGTCTCCGAGAACTCGCCACGGCCGGTGCCGGTGCGTTTGTACACCACTGGACCACAGCGGGATTCGACGAAACTGCGCGCCTCGTCCGGGTCGTTGGTGATCAGCGTCTCCGGGATCGTGAAACCCGCCCGCTGCGCGGTTTCGAGCTGCACGATCTTGCGCGTGGCGGTGCGTTCGGCGGCCGGATCATTGACCCAGTACGCCGGGATCGACCACAGCATGCCCTGCAGGAATCCGTCGCACTCGGCCTGGCGGAACTCGTCGTCGGCGGCGCGCACGCCGTGCGGCACCCGGCACGGGTGCGGCCTGCGCCACCACACCGCGCGCACGTCGTCGAGACCGTGGACATGAGAGAGCGCACGGTTGGTGCCCGCTTTGTCGAGCCGGAAACTCCCTGTCTCGGAAGGGAAGTCGCGCAGGTCGAGTCGAATCGGGTCGAGCCCGTGGTGTTCTCGCAGGGTCGACGCCAGCGCATCGGCGTGCAGGTCGTCGGTTTCGGAGACGATGAGCACGGCGTCGGTAGCGCCTTCCATAACTTCTGTGCCGTTTCAGTCGAGGCTGTCGCAGTTGATGCCGTCGCGGAAGGTGAACGTCGCCCCGGTGACACCACCTCGTTCGGCGATGCGCAGTTTCGTGGCCCAGCCGCGGGTGGCGCGGGCCAGCTGCTCGTCGCCCAGCGCCTCCGACGGTTCCGGCGCGAGGGTGATCGGCCGGTCCACCAGCTCGACGCGCATGCGCCGGGTGAAATCGGCGGTGGCGCCGGGGCGGATGTCGACCCGCACCTGACGTTCACCCGCGCCCGCGCGGTCTTCGGTGAGTCGCACGACGTCGTTGCGGTCGAAAGTCCAGGTACCGCCGTCGACGCGCACCGAGATGTCGCGATCGGACTCGGCCACCAGCAATCCGCGCAAGGCGGGGCCCCGATCTCGGGACGACGCGGTTGCGGGGAGGTGGATGGCGTCGGTCATGGGCACTCACTCCGATCTTCTCGTCTGCTCGCAATTTGCCAGAACCCCAAAAGGTGCTTCGGATCATAGCGTGAACGAGTGGCCCGCCGAGCGGGTTCGCAAGATTTGCGGAGCGCCGGGCAAACCGCCGAGCGGCGCGTGATCGCCTTGCGGGGAAAGAATTTCGGACAACTCGGATGCCACAACTGTGTTCGCACGGGCAATCCGGCAGCAAACACCTATGACAGCGGCGCGGCAGGCATCCCCGGGCCGGTGCCGGATGTTGCCTGCCGCGCCGTGTGTGGTGTCTAGAGGCCGAGCAGTTCGGGATTCTCGGCGAGCTCGCGGAAGTGTTCGGCCGGGTTGGGCACGAGTTTGCGGGCCGTCAGATCCATCGCGCCTGCCACGACGGTGATCTCCGCGGCGACGGTACCGTCGAGCTTGATGATCTGGTGGTGGAACCGGAAGACCTTCTCGCCTTCCCGCCAGTCGAAGGCGCAGGTCACGGTAACTTCGTCGCCGCCGCGCAGCTCACGCTTGTACTTGATGGTCGACTCGAGCACCACCGCGCCGACGCCGCTGGCGATGAACTTGTCCTGCGGGATTCCTGCTGCGCGCAGCAGCTCCCACCGGGCATGCTCGCCGTACTGGTGGTAAACGGCGTGATTGAGGTGGCCTTGGGTGTCGAGCTCGTAGCCGCGGACGAGGACCGGTACGGAGAACGTCATACGGCGTATAACCGGCCGCTTCGGTGGCGTTGTTCCCGGTCGGGGTGAAATCTCGGCCACAGTATCAGGACGAGTGCATGACAGGTCAGCCGCGATGGGCGTTGCGCTCGGCCCACCAGGCCGGAGCGTCGACGAAGTGATTGTCGAATTCCTCTTGGGCAGCGACGAATTCGTCATGGGTGGCATCGCCGTGGATGAGGCGATCGAGCAGGCGGAAGTACTCGAAGCGTTGGACGCCGGGCATCAGGGCGATGAGGATGCGCGCGCCGCTGTCCGGGGTGGCGCCGAAGGCGTGTGGCATCTGCCGCGGGACTACCAGCGAGCCGCCCGCGCCGACGGTGAGGATGCGATCGCCCGCCATGACCTGGAGTTCGCCGTCGGCGACGTAGAACAGCTCGTCGGAGCGGGTATGGAAGTGCGGTGCGGCGCCGTCGGCACCCTGCGCCATGGTGACCTCGAGCGTGCTCACCGCGCCGTCGCTGGCGTTCGCGTCGGTGAGCAGGCGCATCCGCACGTTATCGGTGCCCAGGGTCTCGGCGTCCTCGGGCAGGCAGAGGGCGATGTCGCGGGTGTTCGTCATGACCATTCCATTCGCCGGTTGATAATTCGTTATCGAACTATATCTCAGCGAATAGAATCATGTCCATGGATGAACGCGAACCGGATGTCGTCGATGCGATCACCTCCCAGTGGCAGCGGGAGCGACCCGATCTGGACCTAGAGGCGATGGCGGTCTTCGGCAGGCTCGGCAGGCTGATGAACATCGCCACGGCACGGATCGAAAGTGTGTTCACCGCACACGGTTTGCAGCGCGGTGAGTTCGATGTGCTTGCGGCACTGCGCCGTTCGGGTTCACCGTTCGAACTCAACCCGTCGGTGCTCGCCGATACCTTGATGCTGTCGCGCGCGGGGATGACCGGCCGCATCGACCGGCTCGAAGCGGCGGGCCTGGTTCGCCGCATCGCCGATCGCGAGGACCGGCGCGCCGTGCGGGTGGCGCTCACCGTGCAGGGCCGGGCGCTCGTCGACACGGTGGTCGTGGCGCACACAGAGAACGAGACCGCGATGCTGTCGGTGCTCGAGCCCGCGGATCGTGCCGCCCTGGACCGGATCTCGCGAACCCTGCTCGATGGCTGGGCGAGCTGACCTGCCGATCCCGGCCGGGGAAAGGGCACTCTGCGATGATCCCGCCGCGCGCAATCGGCGATGGTTCGGTGGCCATGGAGGCGGGAATCGAACCCGCGACATCCGTCCTGTGGAGTCGGCGTTCTACCTGCTGAACTACTCCATGGCCGTGCCGAGCATAATAGGCGCAGTCGCGCAGCGTTCCTCAGCCGCGCACGGCCGGAGCGAATGCGGAGGTACGCCTAACTCAGGATTCCTTGCGTCGCACCGAGGCTTCGACGAGATCCAGTACGGCGGAAAGGTTTTCGTTGGTGTGGCCCGAGGCGATGCGGGCGATGAGGCCGTCGAGAACCAGGTCGAGGTAGCCGAGCAGGACGTCGGTGGGGACGTCGTCGCGCAGGGCGCCCGCTGCCTTGCGGCGCTCCAGGCGGGCGAGCGTCGCGGCGGTGAGTTCGGCCGAGCGCTGGGTCCAGCCCGCGCGGAATTCGGGGTCGGTGCGGACTCGGCGGGCGATCTCGAGGCGGGTGCCGAGCCAGTTGAATTCCTCCGGGCGGGCGAGCATGTCGCGCATCACCTGGACGAGGCCCTGGTTGGCGGCGACGTCGGCCATGCGTTCGGCGTCGTCCTTGGCCAGGGCGAAGAAGAGGGCGTCCTTGTCGCGGAAATGGTGGAAGATCGCGCCGCGGGACAGGCCGATGGCCTCTTCCAGGCGGCGCACGGTGGCGCCGTCGTAGCCGTATTCGGCGAAGCAGCGTCGTGCACCGTCGAGGATCTGGCTGCGGCGGGCGGCGAGGTGGTCGTCGCTGACCTTGGGCATGATTCCTCCAGCTAGCGGATACACCGACCCCCGCCCCGGCGAACCGAGACGGGGGCTGTCGCATTATTCACGGGCAAACGAATGCCCTTATGGCGCAACACCTTACGATGTCGCGCCACCGGGTCGAACAATCAGCCGCGGATCATGTTGCGCAGCACGTACTGCAGGATGCCACCGTTGCGGTAGTAGTCGGCCTCACCGGGGGTGTCGATGCGGACGACCGCGTCGAACTCGGTGACCTTGCCGTCTTCCGCGGTGGCGGTGACCTTGACGGTCTTGGGGGTGACACCCTCGTTGAGGGCGGTGATCCCCGCGATGTCGAAGGTCTCGGTGCCGGTCAGGCCCAGCGACGCGGCGGACTGCCCGGCCGGGAACTGCAGCGGCACAACGCCCATGCCGATCAGGTTGGAGCGGTGGATGCGCTCGAACGACTCGGTGATGACGGCCTTCACACCCAGCAGGCTGGTGCCCTTGGCGGCCCAGTCACGCGAGGAGCCCGAACCGTATTCCTTGCCACCGAGCACGACCAGCGGGATGCCGGCGGCCTGGTAGTTCTGCGAGGCGTCGTAGATGAACGCCTGCGGGCCACCATCGACGGTGAAGTCGCGGGTGTAACCACCCGAGACGTCATCGAGCAGCTGGTTGCGCAGCCGGATGTTGGCGAAGGTGCCACGGATCATGACCTCGTGGTTACCGCGACGCGAGCCCAGCGAGTTGTAGTCCTTGCGGGCCACACCGTTGGCGTCGAGGTACTGCGCGGCCGGGGTGCCGGGCTTGATCGGGCCCGCCGGGGAGATGTGGTCGGTGGTGACCGAGTCGCCCAGCAGTGCCAGCACCCGAGCGCCGGAGATGTCGGTGACGGGGGAGGGATCCATCGACATGCCGTCGAAGTACGGCGCCTTGCGCACGTAGGTCGACTTCTCGTCCCACGCGAAGGTGTCACCCTCCGGGGTGGACAGTTCCTGCCAACGCTTGTCACCGTCGAAGACGGTGGCGTAGGAGTTGCGGAACATGTCCTGGCTGATCGACGTCTTGATGGTGTCGTCGATCTCCTGGGCCGAAGGCCAGATGTCCTTCAGGAAGACATCGTTGCCGTCGGTGTCCTGGCCCAGCGCGTCGGTCTCGAAGTCGAAGTCCATCGTGCCCGCGAGCGCGTACGCGATGACCAGTGGCGGCGAGGCCAGATAGTTCATCTTCACGTCGGGGGAGATGCGACCCTCGAAGTTGCGGTTACCCGAGAGCACCGCGGTGACCGAGAGGTCGTTGTCGTTGATCGCGGCCGAGATCGCCTCGGGCAGCGGACCGGTGTTACCGATGCAGGTGGTGCAGCCGTAGCCACCGACGAAGAAGCCCAGCTTCTCCAGGTAGGGCCACAGACCGGCCTTCTCGTAGTAGTCGGTGACGACCTGCGAACCCGGCGCCATGTTGGTCTTCACCCACGGCTTGGTCGCGAGACCCTTCTCCACCGCGTTGCGGGCGAGCAGGGCGGCGCCCAGCATGACCGACGGGTTGGAGGTGTTGGTGCAGGAGGTGATACCCGCGACCACGACGGCACCGTGATCGAGCACGAACTTGTTGCCGTCTTCGCCGACAACCTCGACCGGCTTGGACGGCCGGCCGTTGGCACCCTTGGCGGCCGAGTGGGCCGGGGTGTAGGTGTCGTCGGCGGCGTTGGCCGACACGGCGACCGAATCCGACGCGGGGAAGGACTCCTCGCCTGCCTCGTCCAGCGCGGTGAGCTCACCCTCGCCGACGTAGTTGACGATGTCGGAGCGGAACGCGTTCTTGGAGTCGCTGAGCAGGATGCGGTCCTGGGGACGCTTCGGGCCCGCGATCGAGGGCACGACGCTGCCCAGGTCGAGCTCGAGGTATTCCGAGTAGACCGGCTCGCGCTCGGGGTCGTGCCACATGCCCTGTTCCTTGGCGTACGCCTCGACGAGCGCGAGCTGCTCGTCGCTGCGGCCGGTCAGGCGCAGGTAGTTGATGGTTTCGCCGTCGATCGGGAAGATCGCGGCGGTGGAACCGAACTCGGGGCTCATGTTGCCGAGGGTCGCGCGGTTCGCGAGGGGCACCTCGGCGACGCCGGCACCGTAGAACTCGACGAACTTGCCGACGACGCCGTGCTTACGCAGCTGCTCGGTGACGGTGAGCACCACGTCGGTGGCGGTCACGCCGGGCTTGATCTCACCGGTCAGCTTGAAGCCGACGACGCGCGGGATCAGCATGGAGACCGGCTGGCCGAGCATCGCGGCCTCGGCCTCGATGCCGCCGACGCCCCAGCCGAGCACGCCGAGGCCGTTGACCATGGTGGTGTGCGAGTCGGTGCCGACACAGGTATCGGGGTAGGCCTGGCCGTTGCGGATCATGACCGTCGGTGCCAGGTACTCGATGTTGACCTGGTGGACGATGCCCATGCCCGGGGGGACGACCTTGAAGTCGTCGAAGGCGCCCTGGCCCCAACGCAGGAACTGGTAACGCTCGCCGTTGCGCTCGTACTCGAGCTCGACGTTGCGCTCCAGCGCGTCGGCGCGGCCGAAGACGTCCAGGATCACCGAGTGGTCGATGACCATGTCAGCCGGCGAGAGCGGGTTGACCTTGCTCGGGTCGCCGCCGAGGACGGTGACGGCCTCACGCATGGTGGCGAGGTCGACGATGCAGGGCACGCCGGTGAAGTCCTGCATGATCACGCGCGCGGGGGTGAACTGGATCTCGACGCTCGGCTGTGCCGAGGGGTCCCAGTTCGCGATCTCGCGGATGTGGTCGGCGGTGATGTTCGCGCCGTCCTCGGTGCGCAGCAGGTTCTCTGCCAGCACCTTCAGGGCGTAGGGCAGCTTCTCGGTGCCGGGAACAGCCGAGAGACGGAAGATCTCGTAGGAGTTGCTTCCGACCTCGAGCGTGCCTTTGGCGCCGAAGGTATCAATCTTCGTCACGTCAGCTCCACTCATCTGTGAGGGTGTGCCGCCGGCGGGGCTGTGCCGGCGGCTCGCGTCTTCGGAGGGGGTATCCGGCGCCGTGAGACGCCGGTTTCCTCGCCGTAAGAGCCTAACAGTACGCTTGTCCTATGAAATACGCGGGGGCCGTCGGTGGTGCCATGTAGGCGTGGTCGAGCACTCCGTCGCGTACTGTGCCTGACGAGCGAAGTCGGGGAAGACGCAGTGACGCTCACCTTGGCAGTGTTGGACGCCCGTCGCGACACCGGCGATCGTGGCTCGACAGACCGGATGGAACATGACCACTTTTGCGCCGATGGCGGCCGAACTGCCGCCGAACACCGTGCTGAGCAGCGTCGCGTCCGACCTCGCCGACAATCACGTCGCGGCCCCCAAGGGTCAGGATCAGGAGAAACTGGCGGCGATCGTCGCACAGGCGCGATCCGAGGGGATCCCGCTCAGTGTCGTCATCGTTCCCGGTAATCCCGGCCACGACTCGAGCCTACGTGATCTGGCCACCGAGGTCGGCGAAAGCACGCACGGCACCGTCGCGGTGTTCAGCGACGACTGGATCGGTACCTACAGCGACAGCATCAGCCGGGTTCGGCTGGAGTGGGCCGAGGACTCGGCCAAGTACAAGGGCAACCGCCCCGAAGAGGCCGTGCAGGCCTTCGTCAACCGGCTCGAGCAGCCGGAGGGCGTCTCCTGGGGCGTCATCACCACGGTCTTGATGACCCTGATGGTGCTGGTGATCGCCGGGCTGTACCTGGTCAAGGTCCGTCGCGGTCCCGAGGTGGACGCACCGGCAGTCGCCGCGTCGTCGCGCATCGATGCGGGTTCCACCAACTAACTGGTTTCATTCCAGTCGCATTTCCACACCAGCGGTCTGTTCTTCCGCGTAGAAAGCTGTCCAGCGCCAGGCAAATTCTGAGCAATCGATGAATTGTTGCCGCGCGCCACTGTGGCAGATGTTTCCTTTGGGAACTATGTGTCGTACGGTTGCGGTGATCGCGATCGTGAATGCAGTGGTACAAGGGGCATTAGTCGACTCGTGTGGTCGGTGTTTCGGCTGATGTGCCGGTGGCGTATGTCGAGTCGAGATACTCGGAGGTGCCGTGCGCGGTGCGGGCAGGCAGGACGAACCAGGTCTATTACGGATAGCGATCGGTTTGCTGGCGGTGCTGGTTGTACTCGGCGGCGCGGGACCGGTCGCGGCGGTACCACCCCCGCCACCCAATCCGTCCGACGGCGAGATCGCGGGCGCGAGCGCCCAGGTCGACGCGCGGGTCAGCGAGATCGGCGTGCTGATCAATCGCGTCGCCGCGGCCGATCAGCAGTTGCGCGAACTCGACGACGAGCTCGCGGGCAAACGGGAAGCGGTCAACCGGGCGCTCGTCGACCTGCAGACCGCACGCGACGCCGCCGACGCGGCAGCGGCCGCCGTCACCGACAGCCAGACCCAACTGGCCGACGCGGGCGTGAAAGTCGGTGCGGCACGCCAGGATTTCGATCAGGTCGCCACCCAGGCCTACGTCCGCCCCGCCAACAGCTCGGTCGTCACCTACCTCGCCTCCTCGACCCCCGATGCCGCGATGGACCGCGCGCAGGTGCTCGGCATGGTGTCGAGGAACCAGCGGCAGATCCTCGACGATCTGCGCCGCGCCCAGGTCGCCCAGGCCAATCAGAATTCCGCCGCCCGCCAGGCCAAGGCCGACGCCGATACCGCCGCGGCGGGCGCGCAACGCCAGCGCGACGCCGCCCAGACCGCGGTGAACATCGCGAAATCCGAGTTCGACACCCAGGCCGTGGCCCGCGACAACCTGCGTCGCGACCGCAGTGCCGCGCAGTCCGCCCTCGACATCGCCCGCTCGACCGTCGCCGGGCTCCAGAGCCAGCGCGAGATCTTCCTGAGCTGGGACGATCAGCGCGAAGCCGAGGTGCTGGCCCTGCTGGCCGCGGCCAACGCCGCCGCCGCGCGCGCCGCCGCCGACAAGGCCGCCCGCGACCGCGCCGCCCAGCTCAACGAGGGTCAGCGCCCGCACACCGACCTCGAGTCGACCCCGGCGTCTCCGCGCAGAACCAAGCCGCGCCCCACGAAACCACAGGTCACCGGTTCGGCCGCGATCGAAACGGTGGTCGACCGCGCGATGTCGCAACTCGGCGTCACCTACGCCTGGGGTGGCGGCGACGAGGACGGGCCCACCCTCGGCATCCGCGACGGCGGCACCGGCGACGCCCACGGCGACTTCGACAAAGTCGGCTTCGACTGCTCGGGGCTGATGCTCTACGCCTTCGCCGGTATCGGCGTCTCCCTGCCGCATTACAGCGGCTACCAGTACAACGCGGGCACCCGGGTGAACGTCGAGGATCGCGAACGCGGCGACATGCTCTTCTGGGGTCCCGGCGGCAGCGCGCATGTGGCGATGTATCTGGGCAACGGCAAGATGATCGAGGCCCCTGAATCCGGGGATGTCGTGAAGATTTCCCCGGTCCGCGAAGACGGCATCATGCCGTACGCGGTCCGCATCGTCACCGACTGAGGGCGTATCGCCGCTGGTGGGGGCGAAATCGGTGCGGTGGGTGCCACACTTGCCGCCGGAGGTGAGCGCCGTCACGCACAGGACGAATCCCCGTCTAGTCCTGGCCGGTTGCGGCGCACCGGGCGATTCAATGGAATAGTTGGTGCCGCACGCACAGGACCAAAGCGAAAGCGGGGATGTTGGTGACTTCGACGGAAGGTGTGAGCGGGCCGAAGCTGGCGAAGGACGCCGGTACGGCTACGCCGAGCACCCTGGAGCGTGACGTCCAGACTCTCGAGAAGGCGATCTACGAGGTCAAGCGGGTTATCGTCGGTCAGGATCGGCTCGTCGAGCGTTTGCTCGTCGCCGTGCTGGCGCGCGGACACGTGTTGCTCGAAGGTGTGCCCGGCGTCGCGAAGACTCTTGCGGTGGAAACCTTCGCCAAGGTCATCGGCGGCTCGTTCTCCCGGGTGCAGTTCACCCCGGACCTCGTGCCCACCGACCTCATCGGAACCCGCATCTACCGGCAGGGCCGCGAGGAATTCGACACCGAGCTCGGCCCGGTCGTCGCGAACTTCGTGCTCGCCGACGAGATCAACCGCGCACCGGCCAAGGTGCAGTCGGCACTGCTCGAGGTGATGGCCGAGCGCAAGCTGTCGATCGGCGGCAAGACCTACCCGATGCCCGATCCGTTCCTGGTCATGGCGACCCAGAACCCGATCGAGAGCGAAGGCGTGTACCCGCTGCCCGAGGCGCAGCGCGACCGCTTCCTGTTCAAGGTCCTCGTCGACTACCCCTCGGTCGAGGAAGAGCGCGAGATCATCTACCGGATGGGTGTGAGCCCGCCCGAGCCGAATCAGATTCTCGACCCCGAGGACATCATCCGCCTGCAGAAGGTGGCCGCCAACGTCTTCGTGCACCACGCGCTCGTCGACTACGTGGTCCGCGTGATCACCGCGACCCGCACGCCCGGCGAATTCGGCATGGACGATGTGGCGAGCTGGATCTCTTACGGCGCTTCCCCGCGTGCGAGCCTCGGCATCATCGCCGCGGCGCGCTCGGTCGCGCTGATCCGTGGCCGTGACTACGTGGTCCCGCAGGATGTCGTCGAGGTCATCCCGGACGTGCTGCGGCACCGTCTGGTGCTGTCCTATGACGCACTGGCCGACGAGGTTTCGCCCGAGCACGTCATCAAGCGGGTGCTGCAGACCGTCGGTCTGCCGCAGGTCGCCCCGCAGGCCGTCAACGGTCAGGTCGCCCCGCAGCCGGTGCCGCAGCCGCCCGCACAGCTTCAGCCTGTGCCGCAGCCGGTGAACGGGCAGCAGTCCCAGCCCGCCGGCTCTGTCGCGCCCCAGTGAGTGCGCCGGAACCCGTTGTCCGCGTGCCCATGTCGTCTCACGCCCCGCCATCGTTTCGTGCCGGTGAACTGACCGACCCGAAACTGGCCGCCGCGCTCAAGACCCTCGAGTTGACCGTGCGGCGCCGCCTCGACGGCGTGCTGCACGGTGACCACCAGGGCCTGATCCCCGGTCCCGGTTCGGAACCGGGGGAGGCGCGGCTGTATCAGCCGGGTGACGATGTCCGACAGATGGATTGGTCGGTCACCGCCCGCACCACCCATCCGCACGTGCGGCAGATGATCGCAGACCGCGAGCTGGAGACCTGGCTCGTCGTCGACCTGTCGTCGAGCCTGGACTTCGGCACCGGTCGGGTACACAAGCGCGATCTCGCGATCGCGGCGGCCGCGGCGATCACCCACCTCACCTCCGGCGGCGGCAACCGGATCGGCGCCGTCGTCGCGACCGGTCAGGATCTGGTGCGCATTCCCGCCCGCAGCGGGCGTATGCACGCCCAGACCCTGCTGCGCGGTATCGCGACCACCCCGCACGCCCGCGACGGTGTCCGCGGTGATCTCAAGGCTGGGATCGAATCGCTGCGCCGTCCGCAACGCAAACGCGGTCTGGCCGTGGTGATCAGTGATTTCCTCGGCGACGTCGACTGGCAGCGTTCCCTGCGCGCGATCTCCGCACGCCACGACCTCCTGGCCGTGGAAGTGCTCGACCCCCTGGATATCGCGCTGCCCGACGGCGGCGACGTGGTGCTGCACGATCCCGAATCGGGGCGCACCCGCGAGTTCAGCGTCACCCCCACGCTGCGTGCCGATTTCGCGGCCGCGGCCGGAGCCCAGCGTGAGCAGGTGGCGCAGGCGCTGCGCAGCTGCGGCGCGCCGGTGCTCACCCTGCAGACCGATCGGGACTGGATCGCCGACGTGGTCCGGTTCGTGTCCACCCGGCGCCACAGCCTCGGCGCCCCGAGCGGGCGGGTGCCTCGCCAGTGAGTATTTCGCATTTCACGGCCGTCGTCTGGCTCGGTTTCCTCGCGGTCGTCGCCCTGCTCGTGCTCGGCTATGTGCTGGTGCAGCGCGCCAGGCACAAGCGGATGCTGCAGTTCGGCAACATGGCCATCCTGGAACGGGTCGCCCCGTCGCGACCGAGTCCGATGCGGCACGTGCCGATCGCGCTCATCCTGGTCGGCTTGATTCTGCTCACCATCGCCGCCGCTGGCCCGACCGCCGTGCAGAAGGTGCCGCGAAACCGCGCGACTGTTGTTCTGGTGATGGATGTTTCGCTGTCGATGGAAGCCACCGACGTGGAGCCGGGCAGATTGCAGGTCGCGCAGGAAGCAGGCAAGGATTTCGTCGAAGGCCTGACTCCGGGCATCAACCTCGGTTTCGTCACCTTCGCCGGCACGGCCTCGGTGATGGTGTCGCCGACCACCAACCGCGAAGCGGTCAAGCACTCGATCGACAACATCAAGCTGGCCGAGCGCACCGCCACCGGCGAGGGCATCCTCACGGCCCTGCAGTCGATCGACACCCTGGCCGCCGTGCTCGGTGGCGCCGAGACACCACCGCCCGCGCGCGTGGTGCTGATGTCGGACGGCAAGCAGACCGTGCCCGACGACAAGGACATCGACAACCCGCGGCACGGTTTCACCGCCGCGCGCCTGGCCAAGAACAAGGGCATCCCGGTCTCCACGATCTCCTTCGGCACCGAATGGGGCACGGTCGAGATCCCGGACTCCGACGGCAAGGGTTCGCAGCGGGTGAAGGTGCCCGTGGACAACGACTCGCTGCGCGAGATCGCCGAGCTGTCCGGCGGCGATTTCTACACCGCCTCGTCGCTGGCCGAACTCACCGCGGTCTACGACACCCTCGAGGAACAGATCGGCTACGAGACCACGCGTGGCGATGCGAGCAGGCCCTGGCTGTTGCTCGGCATGCTGGCCATCGCGGCGGGAGTCGTGGTCAGTTTGCTCTATCGTCAACGCCTGCCCTAGCTCCCACCGCCCCGCGTTGTGAGCTGTCGCAACGGCGCGACCCCTGACGCGGGGCGCACGAATCGGAACAGATAGGTTGGACCCTATGTCGAACGTCACATCCCGGTCGGTCCTGGTCACCGGCGGTAACCGAGGTATCGGTCTCGCGGTCGCGCAACGTCTGCAGGCCGACGGCCACAAGGTCGCCGTCACCCATCGTGGATCGGGGGTGCCCGAGGGTCTGTTCGGTGTGAAATGCGATGTCACCGACAGTGATTCGGTCGATCGTGCGTTCACCGAGGTCGAGGAGCACCAGGGTGCGGTCGAGGTGCTGGTCGCCAATGCGGGCATCACCGACGACACCCTGCTGATGCGCATGACCGAGGACCAGTTCGAGCGGGTCATCGACGCCAACCTCACCGGCGCGTTCCGCTGCGCCAAGCGCGCCAACCGCGCCATGTTGAAGGGTCGCTGGGGCCGGATGATCTTCCTCGGCTCCGTCGTCGGGCTCGGTGGTGGCCCCGGCCAGATCAACTACGCCTCCTCCAAAGCAGGTGTGATCGGCATGGCTCGCTCCATCAGCCGTGAGCTGGGCTCACGCTCGATCACCGCGAACGTGGTCGCCCCTGGTTTCATCGAGACCGATATGACCGCCGAACTGCCCGACGATCTGAAGGAAACCGCGAAGAAGTTCATCCCGCTGGGCCGCCTCGGTCAGGCCGAGGACGTCGCTGCGGTGATCAGCTTCCTGGCCTCGGAGGACTCCCGCTACGTCACCGGCGCGGTTATTCCGGTCGACGGCGGCATGGGCATGGGTCACTGATCCAACAGCGGCACTGTCGTCCACGTCGACGGCCGCCATTGCATGGGTCACTGATCCAACAGCGGCACTGTCGTCCACGTCGACGGCCGCCATTGCATGGGTCACTGACCCGCTAACAGATCGCACCGCACCACCGACAAGGTGGCAGCAACCCACACTGATCTCAGGAGAACCGAAAACTCATGGGCGGACTGCTCGAAGGCAAGACCATCCTGGTCACCGGCATCATCACCGACTCGTCGATCGCGTTCCACGCGGCCGCGATCGCGCAGGAGCAGGGCGCGAGGGTGATCATCACCGGTATCCCCGACCGCCTGCGGCTCATCGACCGCATCGCCAAGCGGCTGCCGCAGGAAGTGCCGCCTGCCATCGGCCTCGACGTGACCAACGAAGAGGACCTGGCCGCGCTCACCGAGAAGCTGCGTGAGCTCGCGCCCGAGGGCATCGACGGCGCGCTGCACTCCATCGCGTTCGCGCCGCGTTCGATCATGGGACCCGGCGCGCTGCCGTTCCTCGAGGGCCCCGGCCCCGATGTCGCCAAGTCGTTCGAGATCTCCGCGTGGAGCTACGCCTCGCTCGCGCGCGCCGTGCTCCCCGTCATGAACGAGGGCGGTTCGCTGGTCGGCATGGACTTCGATCCGCGCGTGGCCATGCCGTATTACAACTGGATGGGCGTGTCCAAGGCCGCGCTGGAGTCGGTGAACCGCTACGTGGCGCGTGAGGTGGGTGCGGCCAAGAAGGTGCGCTCCAACCTGATCGCCGCGGGCCCGATCAAGACCCTGGCCGCCAAGGCCATCGCGGGTACCGCCACCGACGATGCCAAGCAGCTCGTCCAGCTCGACCAGTACTGGGACGGTGCGTCGCCGATCGGCTGGGACGGCAACGACCCGCGCGCGGTCGGCAAGTCGATCGTGGCTCTGCTCTCGGATTGGCTGCCCGCCACCACCGGCTCGATCATCTACGTCGACGGCGGCGCCAGCCACAACATGTGGTTCCCGGAGAACATGTCCCTGAGCTGATGCCGGACGCCCTGCTGCTGCTGTCCTTCGGTGGCCCCGAGGGTCCCGAGGACGTGATCCCCTTCCTGGAGAACGTCACTCGGGGCCGTGGGGTGCCCCCCGAACGGCTCGCCGAGGTCGCGCAGCACTACCTGCATTTCGGCGGGATCTCGCCGATCAACGCGTTGAATCAGCAGATCATCGCCGCGGTCGAGGCCGACCTCGCCGATGCCGGGATGGGTCTGCCGGTCTATTTCGGCAATCGCAACTGGCACCCCATGGTCGAGGACACGGTCGCGCGGATGACCGCCGACGGCGTGCGCTCGGCGCTGGTCTTCCCGACCTCCGCGTGGGGCGGGTATTCCGGTTGCCGCCAGTACGACGAGGACATCAGCCGTGCCCGCACGGCAGTGGGCTCGGCTGCCCCCGAGCTGGTGAAGCTACGCCAGTACTTCGATCATCCGCTGCTGATCGAGTCCTTTGCC
Source organism: Nocardia sp. IBHARD005 (assembly GCF_052814245.1). Classification (NCBI taxonomy): domain Bacteria; kingdom Bacillati; phylum Actinomycetota; class Actinomycetes; order Mycobacteriales; family Nocardiaceae; genus Nocardia; species Nocardia sp. IBHARD005. The sequence continues at coordinate 5,182,263 of NZ_CP199935.1, read as the reverse complement.
GACGCGATCGCCGCTGCGGTGCAACAGATTCCGGCCGATCGCCGCGCCGGTATCCGTCTGGTGTTCACCGCGCATTCCATTCCCGTCGCCGCCGACACCGCCGCGGGACCGCCCGCCGACGGTGGCTGCCTCTACAGTCGCCAGGTCGCCGAAGCCGCCCGATTGTGCGCCGCGGCAACCGGTTTCGCCGAGTATGACGTGGTGTGGCAGTCGCGCTCGGGTCCACCGCAGGTGCCGTGGCTCGAACCCGACATCGTCGATCACCTGGATGTGCTGCACGGCAAGGGAATCGACGCCGTGGTGGTGTGCCCGGTCGGTTTCGTCTCCGATCACCTCGAGGTGATCTGGGACCTCGACAACGAAGCATCCACCCGCGCCGCCGAACTCGGCATGGCCTTCGCTCGCGCGGGGACTCCCGGCACCGACCCTAGGTTCTCCCGGATGATCGTCGAACTGATCGCCGAACAGGTGCGTGGCGGTCCGGTACGTGCACTCGGCGAAGTCCCCGGTTACGGCTGCACCGTCGACGGTGCCCGGTGCGCTCCGGGGTGCTGCGAACTGCCCGCGCGCCCGGTCCGGCGCTGAACACAACCGGATAACCATTCATCGGTCGGCCCGGGTTCGAGGAGTAGCCTTTCCACAGTTGTGCTCGACTGATCGGAGGATGTGCCGATGATCTCGACACCGCCGCGCCGCGCCGCCGGGTTCGCCCTGGTACTGGCCGCCGCCGCGCTCGGGCTGACCGGGTGCGGCAAAGACTCCGGCTACCAAACCCAGCCATACCAGCCCACCGAGCCCACCATTTCGCAAGCCTCGGTGCAGGAACTGTGCGGCATCCTCGACGGACAGAAGGGCACGTGGAAGGCGCTGGGCCCGAAGGTCGCACGGGTGGCGTTCACCGGCGCGATGAAGCTGTGGACAGTGAACGACACCGTCGCCAATGCCGCCATTTCCTTCAATCGGCGCATCGTCGACACCGTCACCATCCGCACCTGCCCGCGTGTCCGGGACGCCACAGTCAAGGTGCTCGATGTGCCGGATCTGAAGGCGGCCCTCGGCGGATTCTGAACTGGCACTTCCCACTTCGAGTCTGCTCTGCGTTAGCCGCCTCAGCCGTATCCGGCCCAGTATCAGCAGCCGTACCCGCAACAGCAACCGTCGGGTCCCGGCTATCCGCAGGCCCAGTACCCGCTGCAGTATCCGCAGGGTCAGTATCCCCAGCAGCAGCCGATGCCGTACCCGCAGCAGGCGCCGTACCCGTACCAGCAGTCCTACCGTCGCTGACGAATCGGCTCCGTCGGCCGCTGGACTTCGCGGCGCCCGGCAGGTCTAGCCGTCGCGGCGGGCGGCGGCGTGGACCGCGACGAGGCGAGCCTCGCGGATGGTGTTCCACAGCGGGCGCAGCAGGGATTCGTGCGCGCCGATCGCGGTGGCCGAGGTGGGCGAGGACGCCGGTTCGTGCTGGGCGACGGTGAGGATCGCGGCCACGTGATCGGCGGTATCGAGAATTCGCTTGGCGCGCAACGGGATCGAGTCGGGGTAGGCGTGGCGTGAGTAGGCCGCCAGCTGCGCCTCGATCTGCTCGCGCGGATCATCGTCACCGTTGCCGACCGACGTGGTGTGCAGCTGCATGAGAGCGTCGGCGGCGTCACGGACCGATTCGCGCATCGTGTACTCGGCCTCACCGAGCGACATATCGTGACCCGCGATGCGGGGGAGGTCGACGCCGTAGACGCTCCACTGCAGGGTTTCGTCGTCGTCCCACTGTGGGATCAGGCCGGTGCCCGGCTCACCGGGAACACCGAGCAGCAGGCCTTCCTCGGCGTCGATCGCGTCGGCCGCGAAGGCGGTGCCGACCGGCAGCCCACGCACGTCACCCGGCGCGGGCAGGACCAGCCGCAACTGCGCACCGGCCGGAGCCATCGCCTCGCGGATCACCTTGAGCAGGGGCATGGCACCGGAGCCCGCTGCGCCGCGTGAGGTCCACGGCAGATCCGTGCGTCCGCCGGTGACCGGGTCGCCCGCCGCGATGGTGTGGCGCGGCGCCCAGGCATGGAGTGCCTCCAGCACGTCGTCGGGCGCGCTGGTACCGGCCAGCCAGGAGCCGGCCCACAGCGTCAGCGTGGCACTGGGAGAGCACATAATCATCGAGCATAAAGGTTCGCCGACGATCGCGTGCGTGCACTGAGGCCGCCGATGGTGTGTACGCGGGCCGTTGTTTTCGGTGCGGGGACCCACCTGACCTGCTGTGCGATCACTGGGGCTCGGTGACGAAGTCGATGAGCCGTTCGACGGCGCCGATGAGCGGGGATTCCAGATCCCGGAACGAGCCGACCGCATCGTAGACACGGCGCCAGCCCTGCTGGGGTGTTCCCCAGCCGAGGCGCGCGCAGATTCCGGTCTTCCAGTCCTCGCCGCGCGGCACCGCAGGCCAGGCGTCGATGCCGAGCGCGGCGGGGCGCACTGCCTGCCACACGTCGATGTAGGGATGGCCGGTCACCAGCACATGCGGTCCGAGGCCGGTGGTCAGGTGCGTCTCCTTCGAGCCGGTCACCAGGTGGTCGACGAGCACCCCCACCCGCGCGCCAGGACCTGGTTCGAACTCGGTGAGCCGGGCACCGAGATTGTCGAGGCCTTCCAGATGCTCGACCACCACGCCCTCAACCCGCAGGTCGTGGCCCCACACCCGTTCGACCAGCGCCGCGTCGTGCACGCCTTCCACCCAGATCCGGCTGGTCCGGGCGACTCTTGCGCGCAAGCCCTCGACGCGGGTGGAGCCCGACGCCGACCGGGTCTGCTGTTTCGGCGCGGTGGCGGTGGGCCTGGTCAGCGTCACCGGTTTCCCGTCGATCAGGAAGGCCGCTTCCCGCATCGCGAACAGTCGCACCGCGCCGCGCGCGTCCTCGAGTTTCACGAATTCGCCGTCGTAGCTGCGGTCGAAACCGACTACGGCACCGCAGAATCCGCTCGCCGCGTCCTCCACCACCAGGTCCCGTTCGGCACTCACCGTCGGCACCGGCTTCTTCTTGGTCCGATCATGTCCGGAATAGATATCGCCGTAGCTGTCTCGCGCACTCACGCCCCGAAACTACCGCGCACGGAACCCACTGCGTCGCAGCGCCGCACCGGACCGGCTGATCGCGCGAGGCTGCCCGCAACGGGGGCATCAGGGCTAGGCTGGCAGTGTGGCCGCAATAGTCTGGCTGATCGCGGGCATCGTTCTCGCGGCGGCGGAAATGCTCACCGGGGATCTCATGCTGCTCACGCTGGGCGTGGCGGCACTCGGTACGGCGGGTGTCAGCGCCGCCACCGACATACCGGTGTGGGGCGATGCGCTGGTGTTCGCCGCGATAGCCGGTGTGCTGTTCCTCGGTGTGCGCCCGCTGCTGCGCCGTAAGTTCGGTTCGCCGCCGCCCACTCCGACGAATGCCGATGCGCTGCCGGGTAAGTCGGCGCTGGTGCTCGAGCAGGTCGCTGAGTATTCGGGTCAGGTCAAGCTCGGCGGCGAGGTCTGGACCGCGCGTCCGCTCGACCCGAGCGACGTGTACGAAGCCGGTGTGACTGTCTATGTGATGAAGATCGACGGCGCGACCGCTGTCGTCTGGAAGGGTCCCTAGTAATGGTTGCCTTGATCGTGGCCGCCGTCCTCGTCCTGTTGGTCGTGGTGGTGGTTTTCAAATCGATCGCGCTCGTCCCGCAGGCCGAGGCGGCGGTGATCGAACGGCTCGGGCGTTATTCGCGCACCGTGTCCGGTCAGCTGACGTTCCTCGTCCCGTTCGCCGATCGCGTCCGCGCGAAAGTGGATCTGCGTGAGCGGGTCGTGTCGTTCCCGCCGCAGCCGGTGATCACCCAGGACAACCTCACCCTGCAGATCGACTCGGTGGTGTATTTCCAGGTCACCAGCCCGCAGGCCGCCGTCTACGAGATCAGCAACTACATCGCCGCGGTCGAGCAGCTCACCGTCACCACCTTGCGCAACGTGGTCGGTGGCATGACCCTGGAAGAGACGCTGACCTCGCGCGATCAGATCAACAACCAGCTGCGCGGTGTGCTCGACGAGGCCACCGGTCGCTGGGGCCTTCGCGTGGCCCGGGTGGAACTCAAGTCCATCGATCCGCCGCCGTCGATCCAGGAATCGATGGAGAAGCAGATGAAGGCCGATCGCGAGAAGCGCGCGACCATCCTCACCGCCGAAGGCAACCGCGAAGCGCAGATCAAGACGGCCGAGGGCGCCAAGCAGGCGGCGATCCTGACCGCCGAGGGTGGCAAGCAGTCCTCGATCCTGTCGGCCGAGGGTGAACGCCAGAGCCGCATTCTGCGCGCGCAGGGTGAACGCGCCGCCTCCTACCTGCAGGCCCAAGGTCAGGCGAAGGCGATCGAGAAGGTGTTCGCCGCTATCAAGAACGGCAAGCCGACTCCGGAACTGCTTGCCTACCAATACATGCAGACCCTGCCGATGGTGGCCAAGGGCGACGCGAACAAGGTGTGGCTGGTCCCCAGCGACTTCGGTAAGGCCCTGGAAGGTTTCGCCCAGAACTTCGCCACCAAGGGCGAGGACGGCGTCTTCCGCTACGAGGCGTCCACCGACGAAGCTCCGGTGAAGATCGAAGACGACGCCGACGTAGCCGACTGGTTCGAAACCGCCTCCGACCCGAAAATCGCCGAGGCGGTCCGCGCTGCGGAAGCCACCGCGCGCACCCCCGTCGAAGGTTTCGAAACACCCGTTCCGCGCCCGAAGACCTCGGTGGCCAAGGCGAGCCCGGAGCTGCCTGCCCCGCCCCCGATCGCCCCTCAGGAACATCGCGCGCCTCGCCCCGACGACCCGTACGGTCGCCCCTGGCAGCCGCCGCAGCACGGCTGATCCAGCAGATTACGGCCCTGGTGTGGAGTACCGCACCAGGGCCGCTGCTGTTGTGCGGCAACGCCGTTGAGTCAGTGGGGGAGGGGGAGCAGTTCGACGAGGGAGCCCCGGCCGGTGCCGGGTGGGAGGATGGCAAGGGCCTGGCAGGCGATGAGGCCCGCCAAGTGCGGGGTGTGGGCGGGACCGGTGCTGCGCCAGACGCCGCCGGGGTGTTGCTGGACGCCGACTATGCGGGTGGCTTCGCCCTCCATGACGCCCGCGTCGGAGAGGCGGCCCCACATGGTGGGTCCGGGGGAGCGCAGGGTGAGCGCGTCGACGATGGCCGGACCGACGGCCAACAGGGCGGCGACAGCGGCGAAGGGGTTGCCGGGTAGGCCGAGGAGAACGCGACCGTCGGGGAGCTGGGCGACGAGGGTGGAGCCGCCGGGGCGGATCGCTACGCGCTCGACGATGATGCGGGCGCCGAGGTCGGCGAGCAGGGTACGCAGGTGGTCGGCGGCACCGCGGCCGGTGGCGCCGACCATCACGACCAGGTCGGCGTGGGATTTCAGGGTGAGCCAGGAGCGCATCAGGTCACGACTGTCGGCGAGGTGCCACAGGCCGGTGCTCTCGATATCGCAGCAGCGCAGGAACTGCGGCAGTACGGGGCCGAGGGAGTCGCGGGTTTCGCCGGGGCCGAGCGGGCCGACGGCGCGGATCTCGTCGCCGGTCATCACCACATCGGCCCGCAAAGGTCCACGCACGGTGACGGTTTCGGCCTCGGCGCTGAGCGCCGCGGAAGCCAGCGCCGCCGACACACGGGCACCGGCGCGAGCCAATTCTGTTCCGCTGCTCCAGTGTTCGCCTTGGCGGCGGGTGTCGTCGCGCACCGGTGCGCCGGGCGCTCGCATCACAACCGGCTTACCGGACACGGTCGTGGTCACGATGTGTTCGTCGCGCAGGGTCGCCGTGGTGCCCAGCGGGGTCGCGGCGCCGGTCGCGATCCGCACCGCCTCGCCGGGTGCCAGGACCACCGAGCAGCCGCGTCCGGCGTAGCTGACCTGCTGGTGCAGCCGCCACCACGGTCCAGGACCCGCGACGGCGTAGCCGTCCATGGCGGCGCTGTCCACCCGCGGCAGGGGAGTGCCCGCGGCGAGGGCGAGGGCAAGGGTCGCCCCGACCGCCTCGGCCACGGGTCGCTGCCGCACCGCGATCGGTTCGAGATCCGCGGTTATCTGCGCGCGCACCCGACCCAGCCCACACTGCGCTGCCGGAACTACGCCCACCCGTGCGCTCGTCACCACGTCTCGCCTTCCGAGGACCCATCACCGACACTGCGACTCATGGTGCGCACCACCGATTGCCTGCGATTTTCTTGGCAGTTGCCTCGCGATGACGTTGTGCTCACCGAAGAGCTCCCCGCTCGGTGCGCAGTTCGGCGTCATGGTGCGGGTGCCCGCTGGTTTCGGCCGCGCGAGGGACGGGTGCCCGAGTTACCTACAGGAGCTCCTCAGCAGCTACGGCGCGGCAGGGACCGGCGGGTTCGGTCAACGAATTCGCGAGTTCGGTGCCAGGACGCTGCCGCTGCCTTGCCAACGGTGCCGGTGGTGTTCGGTTCATGCTTCGGTGCGGGCGTTCGCGAGTTCGGCGGCGCGGTCGGCGATGGCGGTGCCGAGTTCGGCGGTGGTGGCAGTGCCGCCGAGGTCAGGGGTGCGGACCGTGCCCGTGGCGAGAACATCACAGACCGCCTGGTCGACGGCGGCGGCCGCGGCGTGCTCGCCGAGGTGTTCGAGCAGCATCGCACCCGCCAGGATCTGCGCGACCGGATCGGCGATGCCCATCCCTGCGATATCGGGTGCGCTGCCGTGCACGGCCTCGAACATCGACGGTGCGTCCGCCGCGGGGTTGATATTGCCCGAGGGTGCGAGCCCGAGGCCGCCGGTGACGGCGGCGGCGAGGTCGGAGAGGATGTCGCCGAACAGGTTCGAGCCGACGATCACGTCGAGGCGGTCGGGGTGCAGCACGATTTCCGCGGCGAGCGCGTCGACGTGCATCTGCCGTGTTCGCACCGACGGATATTCGGCCGAGACGCGCTCGAAAATGCTGTCCCAGTACGGCATCGAGTGGATCAGGCCATTGGATTTGGTCGCCGAGCAGAGCTTTCCCGAGCGTTGCGCGGCGCGGTCGAAGGCGTAGCGGATGATCCGTTCGCAGCCGGTGCGGGTGAACACCGACTCCTGCAGGACGAATTCGTCCGGCCTACCCGGGTTGTGGATGCCGCCGATCTCGGAGTACTCGCCCTCGGAGTTCTCGCGGACGATCAGCATGTCGAGGTCGTCGGCGGTGCGGTCGCGCAGTGCCGATTCCGTGCCGGGCAGCAGCCGCACCGGCCGCAGGTTGACGTACTGGGCGAAGGCGCGCCGCAGCGGAATCAGCAAGCCCCACAGCGAAATATGGTCGGGCACCCCGGGGAATCCGACGGCGCCCAACAGGATCGCGTCGAACTCCGCGAGCTGCTCCGGTCCGTCGGCCGGCATCATCGCACCGGTCCGCAGGTAGTTCTCACACGAGAAGTCGAACTCGGTCCAGCGGATTCCCGGCAGGACCCGGTCGAGCACCTTCACCGCCTCGATGGTCACATCGACGCCGATTCCGTCACCGGGAATGGTCGCGATCCGGTATGTGCGCACGCTGCTCTCCCTAAACCTTGACACCGATGTATTTGGTCTCCAGGAATTCGTCGATCCCGGTGAACCCGCCCTCGCGCCCGAGTCCCGATTCCTTCACCCCGCCGAACGGTGCGGCCGGATTGGAGACCACGCCCTGATTCAGGCCGACCATCCCCGTTTCGAGAGCTTCGCAGACGCGCAGTCCGCGGCGCAGGTTCTCGGTGAACACGTACGCGACCAGCCCGTACGGGGTGTCGTTGGCGCGCGTGATCGCTTCGTCCTCGGTGTCGAACGTGCCGATCGCGGCGACGGGACCGAAGATCTCGGTCCGGCACAGCTCGGCGTCGTCGGGGACGGCGGTGAGCAGGGTCGCCGGGTAGAACGTGCCGGGTCCGTCGATGGCCGCGCCACCGAGTAGCACCTGGGCGCCGCGTCGGCGTGCGTCGGCCACCAGGTGCTCGACCTTGGCGACGGCATCGGCGTCGATGAGTGGCCCCACGACGACGCCCGGCTCGGTGCCACGGCCCATCGGCAGAGCCGCCATCCGGGCGGCCAGTCGCGCGGCGAACTCATCGGCGATGCCGCGCTGCACCAGAATTCGGTTCGCGGCGGTACAAGCCTGGCCGATATTGCGCATTTTGGCGGCCAGCGCACCCTCGACCGCTTCGTCGAGATCGGCATCGTCGAACACCAGCAGCGGTGCGTTGCCGCCCAGTTCCATGGAGGTGCGCATGATCGTGCGGGCGCACTGTTCCAGGAGGAGTTTCCCGATGGCGGTCGACCCGGTGAAGGAGAGTTTGCGCGAGCGTGGATCGGCGATGAGCGGTGCCATCAGCGCGCCGGGGTCGGCGGTGGTGACGACATTGACCACCCCGGCGGGTACGCCCGCCTCGGCCAGGATCGCCGCGAGCGCCAGCATCGAAAGAGGCGTCTGTTCGGCGGGTTTCACGACGCAGGTGCAGCCTGCGGCCAGGGCGGGCGCGATCTTGCGAGCACCCATCGCCATCGGGAAGTTCCACGGGGAGATGAGCAGGCTCGGCCCCACTGGCTGTTTCGTCACCAGAAACCGGGAACCGCCCGTCGGTGCGGGCATGTACCCGCCGTCGATGCGAACGGCCTCCTCGGCGAACCAGCGGAAGAACTCCGCGGCATAGGCGATTTCGCCGCGCGCCTCCGCCAGCGGTTTGCCCATCTCCAGGGTCATGATCAGGGCGAGGCGTCCGGTGTCGGCGAGCAGTGCGTGGTGCGCGCGCATCAGGATGTCGCTGCGGGTGCGTGCCGGGGTGTTCGCCCAGTCCGCCTGTGCCCCGGCCGCGGCGGTGAGTGCATCGAGTCCGTCGGCCGGCGTCGCATCGGCCACCGCGCCCAGCTCCGCGCCGGTCGCGGGATCGAGGACGGGCAGGGTGGCAGGGGAGTCACGCCAACGGCCGCCGATGAACAACCCCTTCGGGACGCTGTCGATCGCGGTGCGCTCGGCGGCGCTCAGGTTGTCGAGCAGCTGCGCGCTGCCCCCGGACATATTGGTAGGGAGCCGTTGTTCCTCGTTGGTAGGGAGCCTTTGTTCCTCGTTGGTAGGGAGCCTTTGTTCCTCGTTGGTAGGGAGCCTTTGTTCCTCGTCCATGCGGTGACCTCACTCCCGGCGCGGTGGATCACCCATTGCTGTGACCACTGCCGCCATGTTATGCATATTGTCAACAATCCGACAATAGACAATCTGGGGAGTCTGTGATGACCGAGCTGTCTCCCGTCCTGAAGCAGGCCACGCCCGTGCACGTCGACCACGGCGCAGGCTGCTACCTCTACGACACCGACGGTCGCCGCTACCTGGATTTCACCGCCGGGATCGGCGTCACCAGCACCGGGCACTGCCATCCCACCGTGGTCGCGGCCGCGCAAGCCCAGGTCGCCCGCCTGATCCACGGCCAGTACACGACGGTGCTGCACCGGCCGCTGCTGGAACTCACCGAGCGGCTCGGCACCGTCCTGCCCGAGGGTTTGGACGCGCTGTTCTTCGCCAATTCCGGCAGCGAGGCGGTCGAGGCGGCGCTGCGCCTGGTCCGCCAAGCCACCGGGCGGCCGAACGTGATCGTCTTCCACGGCGGTTTTCACGGCCGCACTGTCGCCGCCGCGACCATGACCACCTCGGGGACCCGGTTCTCGGCGGGGTTCAGCCCGCTGATGTCGGGTGTGCACGTGGCCCCGTTCCCGACCGCGTTCCGCTACGGCTGGAGGGAGGAGGAAGCCACCGACTTCGCGCTGCGTGAGCTCGACTATCTGCTCGCCACCCTCACCTCGCCCGCGGAAACCGCCGCGTTCATCGTCGAACCGGTGCTGGGCGAAGGCGGTTATATCCCCGGCAACACCCGGTTCTTCCAGGGTCTGCGCGAGCGCGCCGACCGGCACGGGATCTTGCTGGTCTTCGACGAGATCCAAACCGGCTTCGGCCGGACCGGAAAGTTCTTCGGCCACCAGCACTTCGACGTTCGCCCCGACGTGATCACCATCGCCAAAGGTCTGGCCAGTGGCTTCCCGCTGTCGGGCATCGCGGCGTCGCGGGAGTTGATGGCGAAGGCCTGGCCGGGGTCGCAGGGCGGGACATACGGCGGCAATGCCGTGGCCTGTGCCGCCGCCGTCGCGACACTCGAGGTGATCGAGGCCGAGGGTCTCGTCGACAACGCCGCCGTCCGCGGCACGCAGTTGCGCAGCGGCGTCGACCGGCTCGCCACGAAAGCGATCGGGGATGTCCGCGGCCTCGGTCTGCTCGTCGGCGCCGAATTCACCACGGCGACAGGCGAGCCCGATACCGCGACGGCGACGGCCGCCCAGCGGGCCGCCGTCGACAAGGGTTTGTTGCTGCTCACCTGCGGCGCCCACATGAACGTCGTGCGCATGATTCCGCCGCTGATCGTCACCGCCGACCAAGTCGAGGATGCGCTGACGATCTGGTCGGAAGTCCTGGCTGAGCTGTAGTTCCGCGCGCCGTCCCCGCTCGAGTGCCGGGCGGGGGCACCCACCGCGTCCTGGGTAGGCCTGGATTCGATGGGTAATCCCCACCCTGCCGCGGACCGCCCCCTCGGCATGCACCGACCCCGTCCGCTCGTACCGCACAGGAAGCAGCAACCGATGGCCCGCTACATGAGCATCACCCTCACCAAAGCCGGCGTCACCTGCCGTGCCCGCCTCCTCGACGACGAAGCCCCGCTCACGTGTGCCGCCGTCTGGGATGCGCTCCCGCAGGAGGGCGACGCCTTCCACGCCAAATACGCCCGCAACGAGGTCTATGCCCTGGTGCCCCGCATCACCGCGGCACCGCACCGCGAAAACCCCACCGTCACACCGATTCCCGGCGATGTCTGCCTCTTCGACTTCGAACCGTGGGAAATCGGCAACCCCGCCTACGGCTACGAACCCGGCTCGGCCGCCCACCATGCCCAGGGCGCCACCGACCTGGCCCTGTTCTACGGCCGCAACAATTTGCTGATCAACGGCGACCTCGGCTGGGTCCCCGGCAGCGTCTTCGCCACCATCGAGGAAGGACTCGCGGACTTGGCGGATGCCTGCCACGGGCTGTGGTTGCGCGGTGTCGAGGGCGAGACGTTGGCCTTCGCCCGCGTCTGAACAGGCTCTGCCCCACGCAGAAACCCGGCTCGCTCGCCCGTGCGGAACGGGGGCACCAGGACGAGACGTTCCCGTGAGGTCGACGGTCGGTACTCATCGACGCCGTCCGGCCGATGTGGCGGCGTCGAAACAGGCCGACGCCCTGCCTGTTTCAGCTGTTGAGCACGAACTCGGCGTGCCGGGCGACCGCGAGGATCAGATCGTCGGAGTGCCGGGGACCGACGATCTGTAAGCCCACCGGTAGCCCGGCGCGAGTCCTGCCGACGGGAATACTGATGGCGGGCTGCTGGGTCATGTTGAACGGGTAGGTGAACGGGGTCCAGTCGGGCCAGCCGTTGAGCCCGCTGCCCGGCGGCACATCGTGCCCGGCTTCGAACGCGGTGATCGGCATGGTCGGGGTGATCAGGACGTCGTAGGCCATATGAAAGGTGCCCATCGTGATGCCGACTTCGGCGGCGATGTGACGGGCGTCGAGATAGTCGATGGCGCTGACGGATTCACCGCGCGCCCACACCGCACCCAAACCGGCATCGACCTTCTCCCGGGACCCGGCGGGGAACTTCGCCAGCATGGTCGCCGCACCCGCGGCCCACAGCGTTTCGAAAGCCGCACGCGGATCAGCGAATCCGGGATCGACGGCATCGATGGTCAGATCGGCCTCGGCCAACCGCGCCACCGCGCTCTCGACGATCTCGGCGACCTCGGGGTCCACCTGTGCGTACCCGAGCGTGGCGGAGTAGCCGACCGACAGCCCGCGCACATCCCGCTGTATCTGACTGCGGAAGGTCGTGAAGGTGGGTGCCAACGCTGTCGGGTCGCGCGGATCGGGCAGCGAGAGGATGTCCATCAGCAGCGCCGCGTCCTCCACGGTGCGTGTCATCGGACCGGCGTGCGCGAGCGGGCCGAACGGGCTGGCGGGGTAGAGCGGAATCCGCCCGTGCGTGGGTTTGAAACCGACGATCCCGCAGAACGAGGCCGGAATCCGGATGCTGCCACCCCCGTCGGTGCCGACCGAGACCGGTGTCATCCCGCCCGCTACCGCCGCCGCGCTGCCCCCGGACGACCCGCCCGCCGTCGTGGCCGGATCGGCGGGATTGCGGGTGACCCCGGTCAGTGGACTGTCGGTGACACCCTTCCAGGCGATCTCCGGCGTGGTCGTCTTACCGACGAACACCATCCCGTCCTCGCGCAGTCGAGCGGCGACCGGACTGTCCACCGACCACGGCCCGCCCGCGTCGACACAGGTGGAACCGCGCAGGGTCGGCCATCCCTCGGTGAGAAAGATGTCCTTGATGGAAATCGGCACGCCGTCGAGCAGCCCGCGCGGATTGCCCGATTGCCAGCGCGCCTCGGAGTCCTTGGCCTGCACCAGCGCCCGATCCGGATCCACCAGGCAGAACGCGTTGAGCGCGCCGTCGCGCGCGGCGATGGCATCCAGACAGGCCTGCGCGGCCTCGACGGGGGAGAGTTGCCCGGCCGTGTAGGCCGAAACCAGCTGAACCGCCGTCATCACGGTGGGATCGGTGGGGAGATCGGGCTGCGTCATGGCGGGCTCCTTCAGCCGGGCACGTACCCGAGCGTCTTGTCGACAACGTTGGTCAGCGGCAGACCGGCTGCCCACCTGCCGAAGTTGTCGGTGAATGCGCGGACGATCTCGGTGCGCCAGCCATGGAAATCGCCCGAATTGTGTGGCGTGAGCACCACATTCGGCAGATCCCACAGCGGATGACCAGCAGGCAGTGGCTCCGGGTCGACCACGTCCAGTGCGGCTGCGGCGATCGAACCGTTGCCGAGCGCGGCGACGAGATCGTCGGTGACCACTAGTTCCCCGCGCCCGACATTGACAAACCTGGCATGCGGTTTCATCGCCGCGAACGCGGCGGCATCGAACATGTGCCTGGTCTGCGCGGTGAGCGGCGCAATCGCGATCACGTAGTCGGCGCCGGGCAATTCGGCATGCAGATCGGCGCTGATGGTGTCGAAATCCGGGTCGCCGGTGCGAGCACGGCGCCCTACCCCGCGCACTGTCATTCCCGCGGCGCGCAGCAGGCGCGCGATGGTCCGGCCGATCGAGCCGGTCCCGACGATCAGCGCGGTGGCGCCGGCGACGCGTTCGGATTCCCGGTGCCGCCACTGGTGCCGCTGCTGTAGCCGGATCGACCCCGGCAGGTCCTTGGCGAACGAAATGATCTGTCCGAGAACATATTCGGCGATCGCCGCGTCGAAGACACGGCGGGTATTGGTGACCACCACCTCGGAGGCTCGCAGTTGCGGGAACATCACCGGATCCACGCCGACGCCGCCCATGTGCAGCCAGCGCAAGCGGTCGGCGCTGTGCCACGCACCGGGGACGGCGCGAGTCTGGAAGTCGTAGACGAACAGCACATCGGCGCCGCGTAGCGCATCGGCGAGCCCGTCGGCCTCGGTGTAGCGCACGTCGGCGCGTTCGGCAACGGGGGCCATGAGGTCCGATTCGGGCACACTGTCACGATGTAGGACGGTGACAATCGGCCCGTTTTCCACATTGACACCGTACGATCAGATCGTATGATTGTCAACAATCCGATCGTGTTCGGAGGTCCGCCCGGCTGAGCGCGAGAGGGGGCCGCAGTGGAGTTCAGCTTCCCCGACATCGACGGGCCGGTAGCCCAACGAGGCATCGGCGTGATCGCGCCGTTCGACCTCGCCCTCGAACGGGAACTGTGGCGGTGGGCGCCCCTGGAGGTGAGTCTGCACCTGGCCCGCACCCCCTATGAACCGGTGCCGGTGTCGCTGGCCATGGCCGAACTGGTGTCCAACCCGCTGCACCTGACCGCGGCCACCCACGACGTACTGCACGTGGAGCCGGAAGTCGTTGCCTACCTGTGTACTTCGGGCAGCTTCATCAACGGGCTCGCCTACGAACGATCCCTGCGGGAAACCATCTGCCTGGCGGGCGCACCCGATGCGGTGACCACCTCCGGTGCCCTGGTGGAAGCGATCAAGCACCTCAATATCGCGCGAATGTCGGTGATCACGCCCTATGACGAGGTCCTCACCGGCAAGCTGCACGACTTCCTCGACGAAGCGGGATGCGCCACGATCAAGTCCGATCACCTCGGACTCGGCGGCGGTATCTGGAAGGTCAACTACCGCACCATCGCCGAACGGATTCTCGGCGCCGACGACCCACGCTCGGAAGCGATCTTCGTCAGCTGCACCAACCTGCCGACCTACGACGTGATCGAGCCACTCGAACAGGCACTCGGCAAACCCGTCCTCACCGCCAATCAGCTGACCATGTGGGCCTGCCTTGGCCGGATGAAACTGCCCATGATGGGCCCAGGAAAGTGGCTCGTCGATGTCTTCTAACCGAATGCTGACGCGACATTCTGCCCAGGGAAGTGGCTGGTCGATGTCTTCTGAACGGAGCGAGATGCGTATGCCGACAATCGGATTCATCTATCCCGATCACGCCGCCGAGGACGACTACCCCCGCGCCGCGGCCCTGCTCGACGCCGCGTTGCCGGTGGCCCACATCTACGGCACCGATCTGCACGCGATCGCCGAACTGCTCGACCTGGGCAGCCCCGAGAAGTTGCGTCACGGTGCGTCGTTGCTGGCACCCGAGGAACCCGCCGCCGTCGTATGGGCGTGCACCTCGGGCAGTTTCGTCTATGGCCCCGAGGGCGCTCGCGGTCAGGTCGAGAGCCTGGCGGCGGCGGCCGGAGTACCCGCTTCGAGTACGAGTTTTGCGTTCGTCGAAGCGGCACGGGCGCTCGGGGTGCGGCGGGTGGCCGTCGTCGCGAGTTACCCCGAGGAGGTGGCGCGGTTGTTCGTCGACTTCCTCGCCGACGTGGGCATCGAGGTGGTGTCGATGTCGAGTGCGGGCATCGACACCGCCGCCGAGGTCGGCACCCTCACCCCCGACCAGGTCCTGACCCTGGCCGTCACCGACGACCACGCCGACGCCCAGGCACTGCTCATCCCGGATACGGCCATGCATACTCTCGAGGTGCTCCCGAAACTCGAAGCCGCGCTCGGTAAGCCGGTGCTCACGGCGAACCAGGTCACCATCTGGGAAGGTTTGCGGCTGGCCGGGGTCACCGCCTTCGTTCCTGAACTCGGCGCGCTGTTCGCGGAGGAGAGTCGGCATGTCGATCACTGATTTCGAGCCGGTCAACCAGCAGTCCACCGCGGAGATGATCGCCGACCGGCTGCGCGAGGCGATCATGCGCGGTGCGCTGGCGCCGGGCGCCCAACTCGGTGAAGCCGATCTGGCTGCCAGTTTCGGCGTCTCCCGCGGACCCGTGCGCGAGGCCATGCAACGCCTCGTCCAGGAGGGCCTGCTGTTCAGCATCCGCAACCGCGGCATCTTCGTCATCGAACTCACCACAGACGACGTCATCGACATCTATCGCGCCCGCACCGCCATGGAAGGCGGCGCACTCGACCTCATTCTCGACGGCCGCCGCGACATCGCCTACGCCGCACTGCAACCCAGCGTCACCGCCATGCGGCGCACCGCCGAAGCGGGCGACGCTCCCGGGGTCTCCGACGCCGACCAGGCTTTCCACGAAGCTCTCGTCACCGCCGCCGACAGTCCCCGCCTCGTCCGGGCCGCCCGCACCCTGCTCATCGAAACCCGCATGTGCCTCGGCGCGCTCCAAACCACCTACCCAGACCTGCGCGAACAAGCCCGCGAACACGTCGAACTGCACGAAGCGATCGGCACCGGCTCGCCCGAGCGGGCGCGCGCCCTTCTCGTGGAACACATGGACGACGCCGTGCGTCGCCTGCGCGACCGCTAGGTTCTGTCTCGAAGTCGTGAGAGCTGGCCATCAGCCCGCGATATGGATCGTTGCCGGGCGCAGGCGAACTGGACGACTGATCACCAGGCCGTCAGGTAGGCATCGCCCGAGAGCCGATCTACGCCATGGCCTGGTGATCTTGATCAGAAGGTGGGGCTGGCACCCCGGAGGTCGAGGAGCATGCCGAGGTAGCCCATTTCCTGGCTTTGGGATTGGGCCATGGCGCGGGCGGCCTGTTTGACGGGGCCGGAGGTGAGCAGGGTGTCGGCGGCGCGGGCCATCGTGACGCCGCCCGCGTGGTGGCGGTACATCAGTTGCAGGAAGAGGATTTCGGCGTCGGCCGCGCGGGCCGCGGCGAGGGTGTCGAGGTCGGCGGTGGTGGCCATGCCGGGCATCGTGGTCGGCGCGGTGGTCGCGTGGTGGGTTCCCGCCATCCAGGTCATCGGGACGTCGGCGGTGGGGGCCGCGCGGGCGAGTTGGGTCCAGCCGAGCAGCGTGCCGATCTCCACCCGCTGGGTGTCGGCGATCTGGTCGGCCAGTCTGCGCACCGCGGGGTCGGCGGCCGGGTCGAGGCGTTCGGTGAGAATCAGTGCCTGCTGATGGTGCGCGGTCATGTCCTGCACGAAGCCCAGTTCCGTGGTGGTGAGAACCGGTGCGGGCGTAGCTGTTTCGGTGACGAAGACCGGTCGCAGGGCCGCGCCGAGGGCGAGCAGGAACACGACGGCGGCGCCCGCGAACGCCAGGCGGATCACCCGGTTCACGGTTACGACCCGACCGTGGACTGCTGATTCGCGGGCGGTGTGTACACCTCGTTGTCGAGCTGCAACACCATGAACCCGTTGTCGGAACACGTGACATACAGCTGATCGCCGCGCCACTGCGGCGGTGACAGACACCAGTCCGTGGACAGATCGCCGAACGCGATATCGCCTGCCCGCGAGGTGAGCGCCTGCGCCGGATCGAACAGCCCCTCGGCCATCGACCGCAATGCCGCCGGAGCGCTCATCACCGGAATCCCGATGATCGAGGCCAGCGCGTGGGGTGAGTTCCAGATCTCGAGGTTGCGGCCGGTACGGGCAGGCGGGTTGAAGTAGGCGATCTCGCGGATCTCGCCCGGATCGCGGACGTCGAACACCCGGATACCGGAGGAGATCCAGCCGCAGGCCAGCGCGGTCGGGTCCGCGGGGCGATCGGCGGTGCAGTAGTGCGATTCGTAGGAGAACGCCGAACCGCCCATCGCAGAACCGATACCGGCGTCGATATTGTCGGGCAGGTTGATCTCGAGTTTGATCTTGGCGGTGATGCGGGGCGCGCTGTCGTCGGATACGTCGATGAGTTTCACCCCACCGGAACCGCCCTCGTCGACGGTGAACAGATGAGGCACGCCGTCATAGGTCACGGGCACGCTGTGCTGGGTGGCCCACCCGTCGGTCCAGAAGGTGCGGCCCAGATGTGGCACGTGCGGATTCGGGTCGCGCCGTTGCACCGCGCTCACATCGAGCACGGTGAATCCGCCCAGCGCGGAGATGTAGAGCCGGTTCCCGTCGGGACTCACGCCGAGCCCGTGTGCCTCGATCCCCGTCAGTCCCTGCCAGATCACCCGGGGATTCGCCGGATCGGTGAGATCGACCGCGCTGAGAAAACCGGGCACAAGGCCCGACGCCCAATACGTGCGACCATCGGGCGAGAAGCCGCCCTCGTGCGTCGTGATCGGCAGTGGCATCAGCAGATTCGAGCCCGTCCCGGGATTGAGCAGCCGCGGATGCGCGCAATCGGAGATGTCGTACACCGACAGGTATCCGGCGCCCATGCCCACCGGCACGCCCGTCCCGACGAGCAGTGTGCGAGTCGTGTTGACCTTCAACGTCTCCCATGTCCCGGCCAGCATCGCGGGTTCGGCGAGCGTCGCGGTCAGCCGCGGCTCGGTGGGATCGGAGACATCGAGGACCTGTACGCCAGGGTGCTCGCTGAGCATGTTCCCGGGGAAGAACGTGCCGACGTAGGCGCAGTGCTCGAAACTGGTGGAGGTGATGCCCGCTCCCCGCCCGGCATAGCCCCCGATCATGGACATATTGCAGCGATAACCCTGGGTGCTGCGCCCACTGTCTCGGTCACTCGCGGGCACATCACCCTGCAACCCGGTCTCCGGCAGCGATCCTGGCCCGCAGTCGGCGCGCGGCACCGCCGTTCGGCCCACCTCGAGAAATTCCTGCACCGCGCCGGTCAGATCCGCGCCGAAATCCGCGGACGCACCCGGCGGCAGACCGAGTGCCACGAGTGCGGTGATCGCGGCCGCTGCCACAGACCGCACCAGAGAATGTCGACGGTCAGGAGGCTGTGGTGCGCTTGGCTCCGGTGCGAACGGCCGGATCGTGGCCTCGGTGCTGGACGGTGTGTCGGTGCGCGGTTCCGGTGGCATCGTTGCCCTCCCCCATCAATGCTGCTGACAACCCAACTGGCTCAGACAGTTGTGCCGTGTCACGAATGGTAAGCCGGATGAATGGTTGCGGAAGGGTGTTTCGGGGAACGGGGGTTGGGCGGGCACGTGCTTGCCTCGGGTGGCCGCCCATGCGCTGTACGGTTGTTGTGCACGACCAGTGTCTGTCAAGAGCGGGGAGTTTCCGCGATCGGAGAGGACTCGGATCCATGTCGAACGATGTCGCAGGAGTCCAAGTGACGCGAAAGCGCCGGCGCGGTGATAGCTGGTCGATCGCCATACAACCTCGGCTCGATCAGCTCGTGGTCAGCGCCGCCGCGATCGGCGCAATGGCCTTTGTCGCCCGGCATATCCTCGACGACGAGAGCTTCGCCACTCAGTCAGAATCGCCCTTGCGAGTCCCCGATATCGCCAGTTGTTCGTACTCGCCGCGACGACTCAGAACTGCGACAAGCCCGAGTCGCCCTAAATTGATTGATCAGGAGCCCTAATTGTACGAAGGCCCACCAAGCTCGCACTGACCAGCACGATCCCCATTACTCCAATAATGCCGAGTGGCTGGTCGAGCCAGATCCATCCGATGGTGGCAGATACCAATGGCAATGCCGCGACCAGTACGGCGAACGTTTGTGCCGACATCTTCGTAAGGCAGTACAGGTCGATCGCATAAGGAATCACGCTCGCGAGAATTGCGATCACCGCGCACCGCGACCAGAAAGCGAGGTCTACGATGACAATCGATGGCGCGGTTCGCGTGATCCCAACTAGGGTCGCGACAGCCGCGCCGCCGAGAACTAGGCCGACGCCGAACCCTGATAGCGTGTTCTTAAGTGGGCGATCCGACTCCCCCAACGAGATATAGATCGCCCACAATGTGGCGGAGGCAAGCCCAAACACCAAACCGATATGAGCTTCGTTCCCGAATGCTGGCACTCCAACCCGCAGATACAATGCGGCAACCCCTAGCAATGCCGCCAGTCCAACCAGCACGGATTTTAGTGTCTTTATACCAATAGCGGCCAGGGTGATCGGACCGAGGAATTCGATGCCAGTAGTCACTCCCAGTGGCAAAGATCCTGCCGCCATGAACGACATTACGTTCATCAACGCTGTAACGACCCCTAGCAACAATGCGCGGCAGCTGATGAAGAGTCCACGTGCCAAAATTATGCCGACCAATACGAAGATTCCACCAGAAATGACGGATCGCCCTACCGCTACAGGGAACATCCCGCGTTCGACGGAAAATTTGACGGCCATGCCGTATCCGACATATTGAGCAACGACGCCGACAAGGAAGAGGATCGTTATCTTGTCGCCAGCGTACCGGATCGTACGTCGCCGCGGATTATTCTCCGCCACACAGCTCCCGAGGAATTCGGCAGTACTGAGCTTTTCTAGACAGTACGGCAGTTGATGTTTCCGAGTAATTGGCGTGTCGCTGTTAGCTTTCCTTCCGTGTTGGCGGTGTAGCAACTCCGGAGCACCCGATGCGATCGACTCGATTCCGAACGCGGACAGACCAAAACTGGCCTTCGTGGTCGCGGCACCATCGGTTCCCTTGGAGCGCGCTCGGCGGGTCGAGGAGTTCTTCGAGTTCATCGCTAGCCGACGCTTCAAACGTCACGATAGGCCTTGAGTCGCGCTGTCATTGATGCCTGCGTCCTCATCGGAGCAACGACACCCCCATGTGATGGAATCGAGTTTGGAGGCATCACACCATCATTCACAATGGGCCGTCCAGGTCAAGCCGACACGCCGACGGGCCGTCGGGCCTGAATTGTCAACTCGCACAACATCAAACCATCGCGGGTACCTGACAAGTTACGATGGGACCGCCGTCACGTCAGACTGTTCCGCATTCCTGTTGCCTGGCAGCAGGTTCCAGGCATCCGGCAACCAGTCGGCTACGCACCCCATTCGACCGCTACTCGGAAAGGCTTGCTTTACATGCCCCAGGGGGACCCTGTCAAAACGCTGGCTGAACTGCGGCGGTTAGGTCGCGCCCGCAGCACGGCGATCGGCTTCATCGTCGTTGTACTAGTGATCGGATCCATGGCCGCCGCTTGTAGACTGAACTATTCATCGTTACTGCCCACGCGCAAAGTGGCGATCGCAACTGGAGAGTGGGGGCCAATGGTTGTTCGAACAGACTCGACCGGAGGGCCTACTATTCGATTCGCGGCGTCGGTTCTGGGGTCTGCTGGATTCGACCCCGTTGTTTCATTCGCAACCTGGGAAACCGCGTATTCCCGCGTTGAACGGGGAGAAGCATTCGCCGCCGTGCCTGTCGTCTCCAGTGCAACGAGATTGAGAGACTTCACACTTTCCGCGCCATTTCTATCGGTGGAGTATCGTATTTTCTACAATCGGGCGCGAATGAATGGTGACTCGATATCAGCTACCGAATTGCGGGAGAAAAAGACCGCGTTCCTTGCCGGATACGACTATTGGCCCTCGGCGTCGTCAGATTTCCAGAACGTGGCACTGGACAAGTTTGGAAACAAGTACTCGGCGCATGCCGCTTTCGAAGCACTACGCGATGGAACTGTCGATCTTGTCTTAGAGGGTCTTGAACAAGGCCGGTACATCACCCAGTCGGACCGCTTCGCCGGAGACTCTGCTCAGTTTGGAACTATTCCTCCAATGCGATCGAACCAACTTGGATTTCCCGTTTCAGATCAAGCGCCGTTGCATTTTCTATTCTCGAGGTCAATGGACCCGCGCGTTGTTGAGAAGGTCAACTCTGCGATTATTCGATTCCGGGGCACCGACGAGTACCATGAGCTTGAAATGGCCTCGCTTGGATGCCTCAACACGAAAGCTGCCTGGAACGAGGATGTCGATCCCGTTCCATTAAGATCGACATCTGGATCAACTTTCACCGTAACCGAAGGGACGGAAGTCCGGGTGATCGTGTGGGGTGGGCAGGACACAAGGTGTCCTGCAGCCGCAACTATTCCACTCCCCGCAGGATTCGCACTCGCGAAGATCTGGTCGGGGCCCGATAAAGGAATCCTTTCGGTGGTCCCGGTTTCATCCTTGAAGACTGGGGAATGATGTGCTGATATATTCGGTCTCGCCGTGCCGATCCGGAGTCTCGATGGTTCTCGGCGTCGGGTTCCACCTTCGCTCCAACTATCGGGAGAGCTGGCGCGAGGTTCGATCCCGATTCTCTCCTCCCGTCGATATGGGTGGGTGGCAACTGCAGGTTCCAATAGCTAGCGATGATTCCCAAGCGGCATATGAGAGCTCTTCTCTGGATACATTCCGTCGCCGTGGCGAGCTTGTATATTTCGAGCTTCTTCAGCCTCTCTCCGCGAACTCCCTAACTGCCTATAATCCTCCTGCCGAACTTGAGCCGCTCGCGTGTCGCGTGTCGCTGTACGCCCACGGAATCGCTGTCATTGAGGTGGTGTGGGCCGCCTCCGATGGACAGGACCTTGAATCCGCCCGGGACGCTATCGAGCACGCTCATCGAAATATCGTTGACGCTTGTACACCGGCTATCCGTTCGGTAGTGAGCGAGCTGACCAACGAAGCACACCGAAGTGGGATCACATTCGCGGTTGCCGATACTTCCGAGACTTCGTTCATACCGCTATGGTGTTCTGCGGCGATGGTCCTGGATAACGACGCACCGATCCCGACCGAGGTTGCGACAAGCTGGTTTGGCGCGCAGGGGCTGTCGTTACAGGACGTCGGCAAGTTCTGCACCAACGAACTTGACTCGATCGCACGATGGATGCGTTATGGCTATCGAGTATCCACAGATGTGCCTGCTCGACTGTTTGATGTAGTACCGATTCGCGCTATGCGGTACAGCCAGTATGTGTTTGCCGCTGCGGACATTGCCGATACCGGCCTTCTCGAGGTACTCGGCGAGTCCTACGGGAACATTCGGAGGGCGCAGATCGAGCGGGTCCGTGGCATCCTCGCAGAGCGGTCGAACCGAATGCTTGTGGTGGAGCTTGAGCACGCTGCTGTCCTTAAGACTATGTCGCCCGACGAACGTGCACGAATCGTCGAGACGCTTGCTAGCTGGGAGTTCGAGCGACTCCTGCTAGCTCCGGGCAAGACCAAAACCACTGCCGCGCAGGACCGCCTTGCTGAACTGAGCGGCCGAAATTCCAGGTCCGCCATCTTGATCACAGAAGTAATGCTTCTCTTTATTGCGCTGACCTCGTTGTTCGGTACCTCGGTAGCGCTCATGCAGTACGGACGTCAGATGGTTACTGACCCCAATTTCAGCAGCTACGCTCAGGAGTCTGGAAGCATCCTTGACTACGTCGCCGGATTCTCGACCGATGGCCTGCTAGTGACAACGCTGTTGATCTGTACCGTACTCGCCGCGGGGTATATTACGGTCAAGTGGCGGAATCGCTAGTAGTCGAGAAGGACGCCGAAAGTGACGAGGGCGATTTCGCCCTCGTCACCTAATCCACGCCGGACGAGTCCGAAATCGACGGGGCGCTACCGACTAGTGGCGTCGAGACCTGCCTGCGCCGACGACAACGCGGCGCAGGCCAGGCGCAGACGATCCCGCAGTGCGTCCGCGGATTCGGCGATCGCCGCCTGGGCGCGGACGTAATCTGCTCGCCCAGTTGGTGTTTCGATGCGCACCGGCTCGTAGCCGAAGCCGGACAGATCGTAGGGACTGGCCCGCATGTCGAGTTCGCGTGCGGTGCAGGCGAGTTCGAAGCAGTCGAGCAGGAGGTCCGAGGAGATCAGTGGCGCCAGTTTGAAGCCCCACTTGTAGAGGTCCATATTCGCGTGCAGGCACCCCGGCTGCTCGCGCTGCACCTGGTCCGCGCGGGTGAGCGGTTCGGCATTGCGGCCCACCGCCTCCGGCGTGAAGAACCGGAACGCGTCGAAGTGCGTGCACCGCAACGACATCGACTCCACCACCGCGTCGGTGCCCGCGTGTCCCAAGCGCAGCGGAACCTGCTGGTGGCGTACCTCGTCGGTGCGATAGACCATCGCCCATTCGTGCAGACCGAAACACGACAACTGCGCCGGACGCCGCGCGGTGGCGCTGAGCAGACCGGACACGAATTCGATGGTGTCGCGCCGTTTGGCCAGATAGGCCGGGTCGGCGGTGAACACGTTCTGCTCGTCGGCAAGCTCGTGATACCCCCGCGCACCCCGATAGTCGCCCGCATCGCGCAGCCCGACCCCGAACCCCGGATGCCATCGGCGCAGCTGCGAAGGCTTGTTGCCGTAGTAGGTGAAGAGGAAATCCACGACCGGATGGGTGGTGCCCGCCGCCCGCCGCTCGAGATACGGCCCGACCAGCCGATCGAGCCGGTCACGGTGTGCGCGCGCGGCGGCCCGCCACTCGACTGCGGGGAATACCCGCAGGTCGAGAGCGCGGTCGAGGTCGTCGTGCGTGCTCACCGGGTCATTATCCCGCACCCCGTATCCGACGCGCGTGCTGCTCGACCGATTGGATCCGGTGCTGCGGTTGCTCGCTCCCGGTTCCTGCGAGGTCGCGATCCGGACCTACCCCACATCGAGCGCCAACGCTGGCAGATCCGTCGTGGCCGTGGCCGCCTGGGACGGTGCGGACCGTCTATGGCGCCATCGGCTCGATGCTGATTCCCACCGGCACCTGGCCGACTCCCGACGCCGAGCACGTGGCCTGGTATCGCGACCTGATGGCCGCCGGCGGGAAACCGTTGGCGGTCGTGCTCACACCCGGCCCGGCAGGATCGGGCACCGTCACGCGGATTCTCCTGGACGGACACCACAAGGTCGCTGCCGGCGCCACCGCGTTCATCGAGATCGCGCCGGTACACGGCTCCCTCGTGGACGAGGAATTCCGAGCCGTTCTCGCTGACCCCGGCTGTTCTTGCCGTCCCGAGGACTTCTGAGAAGCTCTGCCACAGTGCGGATTCGGCGCATCGACGGTGTTACTTCACCCGAGCGCCGCGCGACACCACGCCGGGTGCACGGACGGGAGCGGCGAGTGATCCGGCGAGCATGTCGACCGTGCTCGCGATCAGACGCTCCGCGGCGACACCGCCGCCCGCCTAGTGAGGGCCGTCGCCCCGTGGTCGAAGCCCGCCCCGGCCTGTTGACCCCGACCGATCTGCCCCTCACCACGGGCCGCGGACTGATGTAGTCGAGGCTCGAATCGGCGAGTCGGCGCGTGCCGAATCTAGAACACGTTATAGTTTGACTAGAATACGTTATAGCGGGCGACGATGCGGTCGGCCTCTGCTCGGAAGGTGATACAAGTGCGGGCCTGGGACGATGCAGCCGATGTCGTGGTCGTCGGATACGGCGGTGCGGGGGTGGCCGCGGCGCTGGCCGCGCGGGAATCCGGCGCCGAGGTCCTGGCCGTCGACCGGTATCTGGGTGGCGGTGCCACGGCGCTGTCGGGTGGCATCGTGTACGCGGGCGGCGGCACGTGGGTGCAGCGCGACGCGGGCATCGACGACGACGTCGACACTATGCTCGCGTATCTGGAGGCCGAGGTCGGTGACGCTGTGAGCGCCGCGACGCTGCGCCGATTCTGCGAGGAATCCCCGTCGATGATCGACTGGCTGACCGAGCACGGCGTGCCCTTCCAGCCCTCGGTGTGCCCGTACAAGACGTCCTACCCGACCGATGACTACTACCTGTACTACTCGGGCAGCGAAAACTCCGGTGGCTACCGCGATCTCGCGAAGCCGCGCCAACGCGGTCACCGCACACACGGTCGCGGCGTCTCGGGCAAGGCCCTGTTCGGGCCGCTGGCGAAGTCGGCGGCCGGGTACGGCGTGCGCGTCCGGACCGGCACCAGGGCGACTCGGCTGGTGGTCGAAGACGGGCGGGTGACAGGCGTCGAGGTGGTCACGATCGACGGCGCGCCCGCGGCGGTGCGCCGTCGTTTCGCCGCCCTCGCCCAGATCTCGGCGAAACCTGGTGTGTATCACCAGGGTTTGCGCCGGGCGGTGGAAGCGCTGCTGGCCCGCATCGAGCGCAAAGACGGAGTGCCGGTCAGGATCCAGGCGAAATCCGGGGTTGTGCTCACCACGGGTGGCTTCATCGCGAACGAGGAGATGGTCGCTCGGCACGCCCCCGCGTATCCGTGGTCGCAGGGACTGCCGCTGGGCAGTGCGGGTGACGACGGCAGCGGCATCACCATGGCGCTCGACATCGGTGCGGCGAGCGGCAAGATGGACGCGCTCTCGACGTGGCGTTTTATCGCGCCGCCCAGCGCCTTTTTCGGTGGTGTCGCGGTGAATGCGCTCGGCAGGCGCATGATCGACGAGTCCCGCTATGGCGCGGCTCTCGGCGCGGCCATCGCCGCCAGTCCGGGTCATCGCGCCTGGTTGCTCATCGACGCCGAACTCGAGGCCGAGGCTCGCGGGCAGATCGGCACACAGTCGGTGTGGTTCCAGCGAATGCAGACCGAGCGTTTGCTCCGGATCGGCCGCGTCTCCGGGAGCACCGTCGAAGAGGTTGCCGCCCGTGCGGGAATCGACCAGTCCGCGCTGCGGGAAACCGTGGACGCACACAACCGGGCTATCGAACAGGACCGGCCCGATCCGCTGGGTAAGCCCGACGACATCCGCCGCCCTGTGCGCACCGGGCCGTTCGCCCTGCTCGACATCTCGTTCAAGGCGCGGGTCACCTATCCCATGCCGATGCTCACCCTCGGTGGTCTGCTGGTGGACGAGGACACCGGCGCGGTGCGCCGCGAGAACGGGGGAGTCGTTCCTGGGCTCTTCGCCGCGGGGCGCGCGGCGGTCGGCATCTGTTCGAACTCCTACATCAGTGGGTTGTCGCTGGCCGACTGCGTCTTCTCGGGTCGGCGAGCGGGCGCCCATAGCGCCCAGCCGCATCGTGCGCCCTGAGTCGGGCGGGCCGGCGCACGCTCGTGCACCCGACACCGCCGGACTGCCGCGAGCTGACTCCAGGGGCTACTGGGTGCGCCCGAATTCCTTCCGATAGTGCTCGGACAGGGCGGGGTAGTAGTCCTCGAAACTCACGGTGGCCGGGTCGCGGTCGGCTTCGGCGGCGACCAGACGGTCGAGGTAGTAGTCCCAGCCAGGTCCGACGCTCTCCACCATGGTGGGGTCGGGCACGTTCTGGGCGAACGTCAGGGTGGTGATGCCGCCTTCCTCGGCCAGATCCAGGCGCAGCTGCCAGTGTTCGGTGTTCTCGCCGTCGGTCATGGAGGTGGTGATCCACAGTCGGTGCGGGGCATCGCATTCGTCGATGCGGAAACGCTCGGCGGGCATCTCGTCCTCGAAGGTCATCTGGAACTTCACTTCGCCGGACGCCGGGTCACCGGTCCAGGTGCCGAGCCAGCGCGCGAGTCGCTGTGGCTCGGTGACGGCGGCCCAGACGTCCTCGATCGGTGCGCGGAACGTTCGGGTCCATTCGCAGTAGGGGCCCTCGGCGAGGTCGCGGCGGTGTCCGGTCGCGGTGGGGATGGTCATGCGGTCTGCTCCTTGTCGCTGTCTGTGCTGGTCGTGGCTCGGCGTTCCCGGGTGGTGCGGCGGACTTCGAGATCGAGGCCGTCGAGCGCGTGCTCCGGGATCGGTGTCCCGGCCGGCTGCAGTCGCGCCAGATAGTTGTGCAGTGGTGTGAGCCCCGCGGGAGCGAGGCGATAGTGGCGTTCGCGGCCGTGCGGTTCGGCGCGGACGAGGCCCGCATCGGCGAGTGCTCGGAGATGCTTGCTGATCGCCGGTCTGCTGATGGGGTATTCCGCGGCCAGATCGACGACCCTGGCCGGTGCGCCGGCGAGTCGAACGAGCAGGTCGCGGCGCACGGAGTCGGCGAGAGCTTCGAACACGTCCACTCCTAATTGGTAACCGATCGGTTACCAATAGTCAAGGGTGAGCCGCTGGCGACAGACGCCAAACGGCCCGACCAGTTCGGTCGAGCCGTTTGCGATGTGCCGACGCGCCGGACCGGTCACCGCGTGGCGGTGGGCACGAGATCGGTTGCCGGAGGGGATTATTCGGCGATGCGGTGGGTTCCGTCGCGGACGGTGCCGACGAACTCTTCGATCAGGTCCTCCAGCGCGACCACGCCGACGGTGTTGCCGCGACTGTCGACCACCCGGCCCAGATGGCTGCTGGTGCGGCGCAACCGGGCCAGCGCTTCGTACAGCGGGGTCCCGGTGCTCACGGTGGGCAGCGGGCGGATGTCGGTGCGGGGGATGACGGTGTCCGGGCCCGCGTTGTCGTCGGCGACCTCGTCGAGGACGTCCTTGATGTGCAGGTAGCCCACCAGGGAGCCGTCGCAGGCGCGGACCGGGTAGCGGGAGAACCCGGTTTCGGAGACCGCTGCCTCGACCTCGCCGAGGGTGGTTCCGCTGCCGATCAGTGGCACCGATCTGGCTTGGGCCAACGGCACCATCACATCGCCGACGACCTGATCGGAGGTGCCGAGGGCCTGGGTGAGCCTGCGGTGTTCCTCCTCGTCGAGCAGTCCCTCGGAGCGGGATTCGCCGATCATCTCGGCCAGCTCCACCGTCGATACGGTGGCGTCGAGTTCGTCCTTCGGCTCGATCCGCACCATCCGCAGCGTCGTGTTGGCGGCGAGGTTGTACAGCGCGATCAGCGGTCGGGCGATCCGCAACCACATCAGGTGGATCGGCACCAGCAGCAGCGCCGAGCGTTCCGGACCGGCGAGGGCGATGTTCTTCGGCACCATCTCGCCGAGCAGAATGTGCAGGATCACCACGATCGTCAGCGCGAGCGCGAAGCCCACCGGGTGCAGCAATTGGTCGGGCAGACCGAGCATTTCGAACGGGCGCTCGATCAGGTGCGCGATCGCGGGCTCGCCGACGCGGCCGAGCAGGATCGAGCAGATGGTGATGCCGAGCTGGGCCGCGGCCAGCATCATCGACAGGTTCTCGCCTGCTTCGATCACCGTCTGCGCCTTCTTCTTCCCTTGTGCGACAAGGGCTTCGAGGCGGTCACGGCGGGCTGAGATGAGGGCGAACTCGGCGGCGACGAAGAACGCGTTGCCCGCCAGGAGTACGACGGTCAGCAAGATTCCGAACAGGTCACCCATTTGTGTGCTCCCGTGCCGAGAGGTTGGCCGCGTCGACGGGGATCAACCGCACCCGGTCGATGCGCCGTCCGTCCATTCGTTCCACCCTGGCGATCCAGCCGCCACCGGAACCGCGGGATGCGGGCAGCACCACTTCGTCGGCGGTCACCGGGATACGGCCGAGCTGGGTCAGTACCAGCCCGCCGAGGGTTTCGTATTCGCCCTCGGGTGCGTCGTAGCCGGTCGCGCGCGACACCTCGTCGATGCGCATCAGACCCGAGCAGTCCCAGCCGTCGGAGACCCGGCGCACATCGCGTTCCTCCTCGTCGTGCTCGTCGCGCACGTCGCCGAGGATCTCCTCGATCAGGTCCTCCATGGTCACCATGCCCGCGGTGCCACCGTATTCGTCGACGACCAGTGCCACCTGCATGCCGTCGGCGCGCACTCGCTCCAGCACCTCGTCGCCGTCCAGGCTGGCGGGCACGATCGGCACCGCGACGGCGAGCTCGCTGAGCGGGATCTGCTTGCGCAACTCGCCTGGACGGGTGAACGCCTGCTTGACGTGCACCACGCCGAGGGTGTTGTCGAGGTCGCCGTCGATCACCGGGAACCGGGAGTAGCCGGTGCGCGCGGAGGCGGCGATGAGGTCGGCGATGGTGTCGTCGCGGTCCAGCGATTCGACCTTCACCCGTGGTGTCATCAGATCCTCGGCGCTGCGTTCACCGAATTCCAGCGAGCGGTCCATCACCAGCGCGGTGCGCTGATCCATCGCGCCACGCATGGCGGAGGTGCGTACCAGCGAACCGAGTTCCTGGGGCGAGCGGGCCGAGCGCAGTTCCTCGGCGGGTTCGATGCCCAGCCTGCGGACCACCCAGTTGGCGGAACCGTTGAGAAAGCGGATGAGCCACTTGAACAGGGCCGAGAACCCGACCATCGGGCCCGCGGTGAGCCGGGCCACCATCATCGGCTCGGCGATGGCGATGTTCTTCGGTACCAGTTCGCCGTAGATCATCGACAGCGACGTGGCAATGATCAGGGCCAGCGCCAATGCGATGCCGTGCGAGGCACTTTCGCTCACACCGATCCCGCTCAGCAGCGGATCGATCAGGCGGGCCAGCACGGGTTCGGCGATGAAGCCGGTGATCAGGGTCGTAATGGTGATACCGAGCTGGGCGCCGGAGAGCTGGAACGACAGGGTGTGATGGGCCTGTTTCACCAGTCGTGACCGGGTGTCACCCTCGCGGGCGGCCGCTTCGACAGTGCTGCGTTCCAGTGCGGTCAGGGAGAACTCGGCGGCGACGAACAGTGCCGTTCCGAGGGTGAGAGCGATGAAGCCGAGCAGGCTGAGCACGGTCGCAACGATCGACATCCTCAGCACCACCCGAGTGGTGCGGCAGGGAAACCGGGAGATCGAACAGACGCTGCGGAAAGGAGGACGCCGGGTTTGTCACCCGGCTCCGTAGAGGAGCCCTCCTGTGTGGCGCCCTTGGACGCGGGTGACAACTGGATCCTTTCGAGGCGGGGGTAGAGCATGTGCCGTGATCGGCAACCCCATAGTAATCCGTGCCCACCCATGATGTGTCAGCGGCGGCGCCGGACACGGCAACGGCGAGCTCACCAGCCGCTGGGCAACGGGCGGCCTTCGGCGAAGCCCGCGGCGGACTGCACGCCGAGCACGGCCTTGTCGTGGAATTCCGGCAGTGAGCGAGCACCGGCGTAGGTGCAGGAGCTGCGTACACCCGAGCAGATGTGGTCGATGAGGTCCTCGACACCGGGGCGCTCGGGGTCCAGACGCATCCGGGAGCTGGAGATACCCTCTTCGAACAGCGCCTTGCGGGCGCGGTCGAAGCTGCTGTCGGCGGCGGTGCGGGCGGCGACGGCGCGCTTGGACGCCATGCCGAAGCTCTCCTTGTACTTGTTGCCGTCACGGTCGATGCGCAGGTCGCCGGGGGACTCGTAGGTGCCGGCGAACCAGGAGCCGATCATCACGTTCGAGGCACCGGCGGCCAGTGCGAGGGCCACGTCGCGGGGGTGCCGAACGCCGCCGTCGGCCCAGACGTGCACGCCGAGTTCTTTTGCCGCGGCGGCACATTCGGCCACCGCGGAGAACTGCGGGCGACCGACACCGGTCATCATGCGGGTGGTGCACATGGCGCCGGGGCCGACACCGACCTTGATGATGGTCGCGCCCGCCGCGGCCAGCTCGCGGGTGCCTTCGGCGGAGACCACGTTGCCGGCGACCAGGGGCAGGCCGAGGCCGAGATCGGCGACGGTGCGCAATGATTCGAGCATTTTGGTCTGGTGGCCGTGCGCGGTGTCGAGGACGAGCACGTCGGCGCCCGCCTCGGCCAGTGCCTTCGCCTTGGCGGCGACGTCACCGTTGATGCCCACGGCGGCGGCGACGCGCAGCTTGCCGCCGCTGTCGACCGCGGGGGTGTAGATGCCCGCGCGGACGGTGCCGGTGCGGGTCATCACGCCCGCGAGGGTGCCGTCGGTGTTGGTGAGCACCGCGAGCTGGGTGTGGGCTTCGGCGAGGCGGTCGAAGATGTCGCGCGGGGACGCCTCGACGGGCACCTGGACGAAATCGGTGAACGCGACCTCGCGCAGGCGCGCGAACCGGTCGACATCGGCGCAGGCGGCCTCGGTGACCACACCGACCGGCTTGCCGTCCTCGACGACCACGACCGCGCCGTGCGCACGCTTGTGCATCAGCGCCATGGCATCGGATACCGAACGATCGGGGTCGAGGGTGACCGGGGTATCGGCGGTGAGCGAGCGGCTCTTGACGAACGCGATGGTGTCGGCGGCGGCCTGGATCGGCAGATCCTGGGGGAGCACCACGATGCCGCCGCGGCGAGCGACGGTCTCGGCCATCCGTTTGCCCGCGACCGCGGTCATGTTCGCGACCACGAGGGGGATGGTGGTACCGGACCCATCGACGCTGGCCAGGTCCACATCGAACCGGGACGCGACATCGGTCCGGTTCGGGACCAGGAAGAGGTCGTCGTAGGTCAGGTCATACGGCGGCTGGGGTCCCGGAAGAAATCGCACTTGGTTGATGATAGCCCTGTGAGCACCGCGGCGTGCGAATCTCCGCAGCGGGTCAGCGCGCGGGCTCGGCGGTGACCGCTCGGGTGCGGCACAGCGCCACCGTCGTCGCGCACATCACCACGACACAGGCGCCCACGACGACCAGGCCGAAACCGTCGGTGCGTAAGTGCTCGTCGAGGGCGGTGAGACCGAGGAACGCGGCGGCCATGGGTTCGGCGATGGTGGCCGCGGGCAGCGAGGCAGCGAGGGGTCCGGCCTGGAACGCGCGCTGTTGCAGGTAGACGCCGAGCAATCCGGCGCCCACCAGCGTCCAGGTCTGCCACCCGCCGAGTACCGCGCCGATCCCGTCGCCGAACAGGGTGACCACGCGATCAGTGAGTGCCGCGGCCATCCCGAACAGGGCACCACCGGCGAGACCGAGTGCGAGCGCCTGTCCCGATCGGCTGGCGATCATCAGTCCGGTGACGGTCGCGGCCACGATGACTCCGAGCAGAATCGCCAAGGGCGCCAACCACTCCCGGAAGGGCGCGGTGTCCTCGCCCGCTGTCGGGTCGCCCACGATCAGGAACAGCGCGAGCGCCGCGACGAGGATCAGTGCGGTCGTGGCGGCGCGTGCGGTGATCCGTTGCCCGTTCAGTCGCGCGGACAGCGGCAGCGCGAAGACCAAGGCGCTCACCAGAATCGGTTGCACTACCAGCACCGCGCCGAATGTCAGCGCGAGAACCTGCATCGCGTAACCACCGACGTCGCCGACGATCCCGGACCACCAGCGTGGGCTGCGGAGCAGACCGCCCAGCAGGGACGTGCCTTCGGGTACGGCCGCGGCCGCCCGCTGCTGCGCTACGGCGCCCAGTGCGATCAACATGGCCGCGATCAGCGCGCACACGATGGTGGCGATCTCATGGTTCGTCACGGGCTCAGTGTGCGGGATCCGGGCCTTGTCGGCGCTGAGCTACGGACGGGAAGTCGCCGTGTTCGGGAACCCGGAAAAGACGCGTGGCCGAACCGTAATCGGTTCGGCCACGCGATAACTCAGTTTGCCGTGCGGTTGCGGTGTGCCGCGGGAGACGCCGGACGCGCGGCGCGACGACGAGAATTCGTCGGCGTGTCGCCACTGCGGGCGTGTCCACCGGTGCCCGCGGGCTTGTGACTGCGCGACTCGTGTGCCGGACGCTCGCGGCGCGGCGCACCGCCACGTCCCGCCTCGGCGGCAGGCGCGCCACCGGTGCGCGGACGACGGGTCCGCCCGCCACCGGCCGCCGACCTGGTCGGCTGCGCGGGTGCGACGGGGGCGGCCAGCGCGATGCCGCTCGGCTTGCGGGCGCCGGTGATCTCCACCAGGTTCCGGTCGCCGGGGCGCACGTCGACGCCATCGGTCCGCACGCCCGCCTTGCGGGTCATCGCGGCGACGTCCTTGCGCTCCTCGTCGGTGACGAGCGTGACCACGACACCGTCCTCACCGGCGCGCGCGGTGCGGCCCGCACGGTGCAGGTAGGCCTTGTGCTCGGCGGGCGGGTCGAAGTGCACGACCAGTGAGACGCCGTCGATATGGATGCCGCGCGCGGCGACGTCGGTGGTGACCAGCACCGGAACCGACCCGTCGGCGAAGGCCGCCAGGGTGCGAACGCGGTTGTTCTGGGCCTTGCCGCCGTGCAGCGAGCCCGCGTCGACACCGGCGCCGCGCAGCTGCTTGGCCAGGCGGTCGGCGCCGTGCTTGGTGCGCACGAACATGATGGTCAGGCCCTCGCGCGCGGCGATCTCGGTGGCCACGGTGCGCTTGATGTTCTTGTCGCGCACGTAGAGCAGGTGGTGGGTCATGGTGCTCACCGACGCCTCGGCGGGCGCGGTCGAGTGGGTCACCGGGGCGTTCATGTAGCGCTTGACGAGCTTGTCCACGTCACCGTCGAGGGTGGCCGAGAACAGCAGGCGCTGACCCTGCTTGGGGGTGCGGTCGAGCAGGCGGGTGACCTGGGGCAGGAAGCCCATGTCGGCCATGTGGTCGGCCTCGTCGAGCGCGGTGATCGTCACATCCGACAGGTCGGCGTTGCGCTGCTTGATCAGGTCGTCGAGGCGGCCCGGGGTCGCGATGAGCAGGTCGACGCCGCGCGCGAGGCGATCGGCCTGACGCTTGATCGGCGCGCCACCGACGACCGAGGCCACACGCAGGCCCAGCGAGCGGGCTGCCTCTTCGAGGGCCTTCTCGATCTGGGTCGCGAGTTCGCGGGTCGGCACCAGCACGAGGCCGCGCGGGCGGCCCGGCTTGGAAGGGGAACCCTGGGCCAGACGGGTCAGCATCGGCAGGCCGAAGGCGAGGGTCTTGCCCGAGCCGGTCGGGCCGCGACCGAGCACGTCGCGCCCGGAGAGGGCATCGCCGATCGTGGCGGCCTGGATGGGAAAGGGCTTGTCGATGCCCGCGTTGCGCAGGGTCTGCACCAGTTCGACGGGCAGGCCTAGTTCGGCGAAGGTCGGTTCATTGGGCACGGCGGAGTTGGTCAAGGTGGCCTTTCGTTGGGCTGCGAATCGCGCCGAACGATGATCGGCGCCGATTACCCGAATACGCGCCTCGGCGTGGACGGGGTGCGGCCCAGCAGGAAGGACCGGTCTCCCAGGATAGGCGCGATCGGCCTCGGGTGGGTAAACAGGCTGGTCAGGTA
Source organism: Nocardia sp. IBHARD005 (assembly GCF_052814245.1). Classification (NCBI taxonomy): domain Bacteria; kingdom Bacillati; phylum Actinomycetota; class Actinomycetes; order Mycobacteriales; family Nocardiaceae; genus Nocardia; species Nocardia sp. IBHARD005. Next base: position 5,148,208 of record NZ_CP199935.1, on the reverse strand, counting down.
AGGGGTTGTGGCAACGTCTGTTCCGCCGCGAAACAGACAGTGACTTCGCGGTCGCCGCAGCGGAAACGCGGGGCAGCCGTCTCCGGGGATCGCCAGGTCAGCCGTGGAAGAGCCGGTTGAGTTCCTGCAGCCACGGCACCGCGACGGCCAGCGTCGGCACGACCAGAATGGCGGCCGAGCCGAGGTAGGCGGCGGTGGCGACTCTCACGTCTCCGGTGCTGCTCGCGAGCCGTTGGATGCGGATCAGTGTGGTCGGTCCGCCCGCGGCGAGCGCACCCTGCGGTGCGGTGGATTTGGCGCAGGCGATCAGCGCCCGGGCGAGCGGCTTGGGGCCGGTGACCTTCACCGCGGAGTCGTCGGCGAGCAGTTCGATCAGCAGTTTCACCTGACCGAGCGCGGCCTTGCTGCGGACCACCCGGGGAAAGGCCTCGTGGACAGCGGTGAATGCCTCGAGCACCAGATCGTGGCGTGCGCGCAGGTGCGAGCGTTCGTGGCTCACGATGGCGGTGACCTCGGAGTCGTCGAGGCTGCTCAGCGTGCCTTCGCTGATCACGACCCGCTGGCGTAGGCCCGGCAGGCAGTAGGCGATGGGTTCGGTCGCGGCCAGCACCCGGATATCGGCGGCGCGGCGCACCGGGCCGCTCTGATCGAGCAGGTCGACCAGCATGCGATGGCGGGAGCGGCGGCGCCGGGTGTGCACGCCGACGCGCACGATGGAGAACATCAGCCGGGCGCCGACCATCAAGGTCAGCGCGAAGACCAGCACATACACCGTCCACAGCGGCAGACCGAGCGCGTCGATCTCCTTGGTGGGCGAGGTGGTCGGCCTACCGTCGGGGCCGGGGACCAGCAGCAAGCTGGCGATGGCCAGCCCGGATCCGAAGGCGCTGAGTACGGCGGCCAGTGCGATGGCCTGCCACAACACCAGTGCCGCGCGCGGGCTGCGGTGCACCCAGGTCGCGCGACTGAGCAGCGCTGGTACCGGCCCTGCGAGAAGCAAGGCGAGACCAGCAAAGACTGCCGCGGTTGCGTTCATCGACTCTGCTCACTGCGTTGTGGGGCCAGGGGCACTCACCCCATTGTGAGAGCCGCCAGAGAGTCTAGCCGCTGTTTTCGCCGGATTCGAGCTTGGCGAGCGCCTCGCGCAGCGCATCGGCTTCGTCCTTGCCGACCTGCTCCACGAAGTGCACCAGCGCCGCGGCGCGACTACCTGCGGCGTCGGCCTGTTGCAAGGCGTCGACCATCAGGCTCGCGACCAGTTCGTCGCGGCTGTGAACCGGTGCGTATCGATGCGCGCGATCGTCGCGTCGCTGTACGACCAGATCCTTTTTCGCCAGTCGTTGGAGCACCGTCATCACCGTGGTGTACGCGAGCTCGCGCCGCGCGGCCAGCGCTTCGTGGACCTGCCGCACCGTTAGTGGCTCATCGGCCGACCATAACTGGTCCATGACCGCTTTTTCGAGTTCGCCCAGACCTGCCATCCCACCGATTTTACGGCCTCAACGACGAACATGCGTACTACAGATTGTCGTAACGGAGTGTTTGCTGTGTGTCATTCGTCATAGTCGACCGCACCGCGCACATGCCGGGTCCCGATCGGGACGATCATCGGCCGCCCCGAGACCGGATCCGTGAGCACCGTGGCCTCGAGCCCGAACACCTCGGCCAGCAGTTCGGCGGTGACGATGTCGGCCGGTTTGCCCCGCGCGACGATCTTGCCCGCGCGCATCACCACGAGCTCGTCGCTGTAGCGGATGGCGAGGTTGAGATCGTGCAGCACCATCACCACCGTGCGCCCGTACTCGGCGTGCAGCCGGTCGACGAGGTCGAGGACCTCGAGCGAGTGCGCGAGATCGAGGTAGGTGGTCGGCTCGTCGAGCAGCAGGATGTCGGTGCCCTGGGCCAGCGCCATGGAGATCCAGGCGCGCTGACGCTGGCCGCCGGAGAGTTCGTCGAGGGTGCGGTCGGCCAGGTCGGCGATGCCGGTCTGGGCCAGCGCGGCGGCGACCTCGGTCTCGTCGTCGGCCGACCACTGCCGCAACCAGGACTGATGCGGATGACGACCGCGCGCGACCAGGTCGGCGACGGTGAGCCCTTCGGGCGCGACTGGGGTCTGCGGCAGCATCCCGACCACCCGGGCCACGTCCTTGGTCTTCATCGACGAGATGGCCTTGCCGTCGAGCACCACCTGGCCCGCCCGCGGGCGCAGCAGCCTGCCGAGTGACTTCAGCAGTGTCGACTTGCCGCAGCCGTTCGGCCCGATGACGGTGGTGACCACGCCGGGGGCGATGTCGAGGCTGAGCTCGTCGACGATCACCCGCTCGCCGTAGCCGAGAGAGACGGCGTCGGCCGCGAGGCGGTGGGCAGGGCTGGTCATGAGCGCAGGGCTTTCCGAATCCATGTGGACGAGCATTGTGAGGCAGGGCTGGTCATGAGAGCGTGGCCTTCCGGTTCATGCGGACGAGCAGGTAGAGCAGGAACGGTCCACCGAGCGCCGCGGTGACGATACCGACCGGCAGATCGACGGGAAGCAGTGCGCGAGAGATGATGTCGGCGCCCGCCACCAGCGCCGCGCCGGTCAGTGCCGAGGCGATCAGTGGCTCGCCCGGGGTCCGCAGCGCCATCCGGGCGATCTGCGGCGCGGCGAGCGCGACGAACCCGACCGGCCCGACGGCCGCGGTCGCCACCGAGGCCGCCACCACCGAAGCCCCGATGAGCAGCGCCTGCTGTGACTGGATCCGCACACCGAGCACCCGGGTCGACTCTTCGCCCAGACGCAGCGCGGCCAGTGTTCGCGCGGACACCAGCGATACGACGGTCACGACCGTCAGCGCGAGCACGGCGGGGACGACCCGAGCCATATCCGCCGAGTTCAGCGACCCGTTCAGCCAGATCTGGGCTCGCGCGGCGTCGGTGAGAGTGGCCCGGGTGAGCAGCCAGCTGATCACCGACATGAGCACCGCGTTCACGCCGATGCCGATGAGGACGAGGCGGAATCCGGTGATGCCGCGGTCACCGCCGCGTCCTCGTCCCCAGGCCAGGAGATAGATGACGACGGCGGTGAGTAGTCCACCGGCCAGCGCGGCGAGCGGAGCGCCGACGGTCGCGATCAATCCGGTCGTCGCGCCGCCGCTGCCGACCAGTACCGCGACCGCGCCCACGCTGGCGCCGGTGGTGATGCCAAGGACATCCGGCCCGGCCAGCGGGTTGTGCAGGATCGATTGCATCAGCGCGCCGGAGAGCCCGAGCGCGGCGCCGACCACGACGGCCGTGAGGGCTCGCGGCAGCCGCGATTCGATGATGATGAAGCGCTGGGAGCGGGTACCGCCGCCACCGAGGACATCGAGGACGCGTCCGAGGGGGATGTGGGTATCGCCGACGGCGATGTCGAGGCAGAACAGCACGAACACCGCGACGGCCAGCGCCACCACGACACCGAGCATCACCGGCCGCAGCACCAGCGATACCGGCCCGATCCGCAACGCGGGACGCACTTTCCGCAGCCCGGCGCCTGCCTGTTCGGCGTCGCTCGAATCGGCGGCGGTGTTCGACTCGATCGTGCTCACAGCGACACCAACTTCTTGCGACGCACCAACGCGATGAAGAACGGCGCGCCGATCGCCGCCAGCATCACCCCGACCTGGAGTTCTCCCGGCCGCGCGATGACCCGCCCGGCGATATCGGCCACCAGCAGCAGCAACCCACCCAGCAGCGCGGAGTAGGGGATCAGCCACCGGTTGTCCGGCCCGGTGATTGTGCGCGCGATGTGCGGCACCACCAGCCCGAGAAAGGCGATCGGCCCGACCGCGGCGGTCGCGGCGCCGCTGAGCAGCACCACCGCGAACAACCCGAACGCCCGCGCCCGTCCGACGTCGACCCCGAGCCCACGCGCGACATCGTCGCCGAGGCTCAGCAGATTCAGCCCCGGCGCCGCCGCGACCGCCATCGCCATCCCGACCACCAGGAAGGGCAGAACCTGCCAGAACACCCCGGCCTCACGCCCGTTCACGGTGCCGACCACCCAGAACCGATAGGTGTCCAGCGCCGCGTTGTCGAGCACGATGACCGCGTTCGTCATCGCCTGCAGAAACGCGGTGACCGCCGCGCCGGCCAGCACCAGGCTCAGCGGACTCGCTTTACCCCCGCCGATCGAGGACACCCCGAACACGATCACCCCCGCGATCGCCGACCCGGCGAAGGCGAACCAGATGTACTGCGCGGGCGCGGTGAAACCGAACAGGAAGATGCTCAGCGCCGCCAGGAAGCCCGCGCCCGCATTCAGTCCTAACAATCCGGCATCAGCGAGCGGATTGCGGGTATACCCCTGGATGAGCGCGCCCGCGACGCCCAACGCCATCCCGGCGATCAGGGCCAATGCGGTGCGCGGCAGACGAAGCTCACGCACGATTTCCTCGGCGGTGGAGCGGGCCGGGCATCGGAACGGGCCGCCGTCGCAGCCGAGAGCGTGCGAGACGGCGTCGAACACCGTGGTGGGTGCGAGCGAGCGGGTGCCGATGGCAATGCTCGCCACCACCGCCACGGTGAGCAAGACAACGAGCAGCAGAAGCCCGGTCAGACGACGACGTCTGACGGTGCCAGGGTGGATCACGGCGACGAACTTCTCCTGCCTCGAACCGGACACGACTTGTGAAGTCTGGTAAGCCTAACCTATGTTCCGAGACGTCATTGTCACGGGAACCAACGTTCGAGGAGGTTCGATGTCCGAGCCCGTCACCACCGCCACTTCCCGCACCACCGCCGCGTTCGACCGCGCCTGTGCCAGGTTGCAATCGCTGCAACCCGAGCATCCGCGCGTGTATGCCGTCGCGGCGATGAGCGGGCAGGGCAAACGGCGATGGTGGCATGTGCCCAACGGGCTGTCCGAGGGCCGCGTCGAACTGATGTACCGACGCCACGCCGCGGAAATGATCAACGACGAGATCGCCGCCGAAGTGGTTGCCACCGCGCTCATCCACGCCGTAGCGGGCCGGGTCACCGCACTGTTCGTCATGGACGCGCAGGCCTGGGATCCCGGCCGTGACAACCTGTGGATCCACCACGACAACGACGGCGGCATCGACTGGGCCGGGCTGACCGACACGACGATTCGCGTCGTCGACTCCGACCCCGAACCCGGCGCAGTCGCCTTCCCGTGCGAGGCCGCCATGGCGATCTGGCTCGCCCAACGCTGCGCCTCCTCGCTGATCCCGTTGCAATCGGTCCTCACTCGCTGCTCCGGCCTGCCCGCTCGCCGTTTCTGGACCCTCGTCGGTGAATCCATCATCGGTGCGGCGACCTACGTCCCCGACCTGGCCCGCGCCGACATCGCCGCGGGCGCGCGCCGCGGCCAACTCCTGCTCGGAGCTTTCGAGGAACGCGGCCTGCCGGTCCGCCGCAGCAGCTGCCTGCAACGCTAGCGAGGACGTCGATGCTCCGGCGCCGGTAGGTGCCGGATTTTCGAGGGCGTGCAGGGCGACGGCGAGTTCGCGCAACGACGGCGGCCGTGCGTACCGCGGTGGTCAGCGGCCGTGCCCTGTCCAGCTGGACCGCAGGCGCGGATCGCGTGCCGAACAGGCGCTGGGTGCCCACCCGGAGTTCGGCGCTCAGAGGCCAAGGGCTGTCGCCATCATCGGCCAGGAGGCGTGGAGGTCGTCCTCCCAGTAGCCCCAGGAATGGGTGCCGGTCGGGCGGATGTTGTAGGTGATATTCGTGCGGCCGAGTTCTCGGGTCCGCTGCGCCAAACTCGCCGTGCAATACGCCGTCGCGGCTTCGATGCCGCCACCGACGAGCATTTGATTCGTCAAAATCGACGTCGGATTCTTTCCGTTGATATGCACGCGCGGATTCGACAGAGTGTCGTGCGGCCCCGGCAATCCGGTGCCCGCGGAAATATAGATCGGGATATTCGGCAAACGATGAGCTTGCACGTAGGGATCGTGCTCGCGCCAGGCGGCGTCGGTCACCGGACCCCACATGTTCTCGGTGTTCCCGCCGCCCATCCGCACGACGAGGGAGACGAAGGCGCGGCCGATCGGATCACTGGTCATCGCGCAGCCGCTGTACGCGGAGACGCTGCGGTACAGCTCAGGCGCCTGGATCGCGAGATCGAGGACCGAGGTTCCCGCCATCGAGATGCCTGCCAGCGAGTTGACGCCGTTCGTGCCGAAGGCCGCGTCGATCACCGGCGGCAGCTCCTGGGTGAGGAACGTCGTCCACATGTTGTTGCCATTGTTCTCGAGGTTCTTCGCCAGGCCCGGATCAGGTCGCTGCCAGTCGGTGTAGTAACTGAACGCGCCTTCCATGGGGACGACGACATTGACATGCTTGTCGGCGAAGAACCCGCCGGCATCGGTCTGACCCGGCCAGTTGGCCGAATCCTCGCCGCCGCCCGCGCCGTTGAGCAGATACAGCGTCGGTGCCGGGACCGAGGTGTCGGCCGGCCGCAGCACCCGCAGCGCGATCGTGCGATCCATGGCGGGGGAGTAGACGCTGATATCGGCGACCTGGGCGGACTGTGTCCGGCTCACCAGGCGCGCGCCGGGCGCGGCCGATGCAGGCGCACCGCCGACGAAGACGGGCGTCGCGGCGACTGCCATGACACAGACTGCCGACATGACGGCGCGGAGCATTTCGTTCTTCATGGTGTTGCGAGCCTGCTGACTTCTCGGGCGGGAACGGGGGCCGACCACATTGTGGCCGACCCCCGAACCGCGCTGACTACGTTCGCCAGGATTACTTGCCCGGGGTGGGTGTGCCGCCGCTCAGGCTTCCCGCGCCGGTATGCATCCCGTTCGCCGCCGAATCTGTCAATCCCCCTGGAGTCGGCCGCGCCAGATGCGGGCCGGAATTCCGCTGACCAGGTCCCGGCGTCGCAGCACCTGGATCCGCCAGGGGTCGAGGCGAAGCACCTGGAAGGCGGGGTCGTCGGGTCCCTGCCAGAACTGCCCGGGGTCGTAGCCCGCGCCGGGCGGGCTGCCGTGCCGGTACAGGTCCCAGACGTGTGCGCGCTCGGCGGGATCATCGGTCCATTCGGCGACCGTATCGACGGCGACCGTGTTCTGCGCCGGGCTCCAATAGGAGAACGTCACGTGCGGATTTCCCGCGATATGGGCGGCCTTCACCGGAGTGCGGTAGGTCCCGAGCCAGCCGGCCGGGTGGTCGGTATCGGTTTCCCAGACCGGAATCAGGACGCGCGAGCGTGGGCGGCCCTCGGCGTCGACGGTGGTCATGGTCGCGTAGTTGATGGCGCCGACGATGGCGTCGAAGTCGGGTTTGATATCGGCGAAGGTGCGGACGTAGGCGCGCGTGCGGTTACTCACTGCTGCTCCTCGACGCGTTCGAGCACCACAACCGGAATCGGGTGCGCGGCCAGGCGGGCGTAGTGCCGGTAGGTTCGCCGGCCGATGGTGGTGAGAACGAGGTTGGTGGTGCCGCCTTCGAGGAAGCCGTCACGCCCGTCGGTGGCGAGGTAGCGGCGAACATGGTCGGTCACCGAGCGGTCGGGGCTGTCGGTCACGGTGTGCGTCATGGGTTCACCGTGCACCGGTGGACTTCGGACGGACTCAGGATCGACTTCGGGCGTGCTCCGTGCGCAGCGTGTGGGGGTCGGCGGCCCGGCCGGCGTCGAGTTCGGTGGTGAGCCGGTCGGCGCCGATGTCGGCGACGATACGCGCTTCGATCCGGTCGACATCCCCGCGTTCGGCCTCGGGCAGCGGAGCGCCGGTCGACCGGCGGAGGGTGTCGGCGGCGCCGAGTAGCCGAGCCGCGTGCGCGGAATACCCGGCGAGCGAACGCGCGCCGGCGAGTCCTTCCAGAGCGAGCGCGTGGGCACGGGGATCGCCGGTGCGCAGGGCGCAGTCGAGTCCGCGCAGGTGCCGGTGTTCGGCTTCGTCGACATCACCGGCGAGTTCGGCGGTGAAGCCCAGTTCGGCGAGGATCAGGGCGGCGCCGAAATGCGATCCGGACCGCAGATGCCAGTCCAGCCAGCTGCCGAGGTACTCGCGGGCCGCGGCCAGATCGCCGCGGCGCCGGGCGACCAGGCCGAGCCCGAGTACCGCGGATTCTTCGCCGACGAGGTGCCCCTGATCGACCGCCACCCGACGGGCCCGCTCGTGGAGCTCGGCGCTGCGGTCGAGCTCACCGCGCAGCAAGGCGATGCGGCCGAGCGAGGTGAGCCGCTCGCCGACTTCGGTCCACAGCCCGAGTTCTTCGGCGGTGGCCAGCGCGCCGCGGTGATAGTCGCGGGCGGCATCGAGGTCGCCGGTCACCTCGGCATGGCTGCCGAGCAGGAAGCCCGCGATGGCCTGGCCCCAGCGATCACCTACCCGCGCGAACAGATCCCGGCTGCGTTCGGCGTGCTCGCACAGGCCTGCCAGGTCGCCGCGGGCGAACGCGTCGCGCGCCAGTGATACCGAGGCCGCCGCGATACCCCAGTCATCGGCATTGTCGGCGAAGGCATTTCGCAGGTCGGCCGCGTCGTCCATCCCCTGCTGGGCGGCGAATCCGGCGTACACGTGCGCGAGATACCAGCGGGCGCGCAGCTCCGCCGGTGCGGGTCGCGCGGTGACGGCGGGCAGTGTGTCGACGGTGCGGCCGGCACCGATTTCGAGCGCGGCGCGCCACAGCAGCGCTATCCGGCGCGCGGCGGCATCGGTCTCGCCGGGCACCGCGAGGGCGGTGCCAACCGACCGGATGCCCTCGGCGAGGCGTCCCCGCATCACCCAATACCAGGCGAGCGCGTTGACCAATCGCAGCGCGTCCGCGGATCTGCCCGCGGCACGGGCAGTTTCGAGTGCCCGGCGCAGATCGGCGGATTCGGTGTCGAGCCGAGACAGCCAGCGGCGCTGGTCACCGGTGCGAAGGTGCTGGTCGGCACGTTCGGCGAACGCGAGGTAGTAGGCGAGATGCCGCAGCCGCGTGCCGGATTCCTCGCCGCTGTCGCGCAGCCGGTCCACGCCGTAGGCGGCGATCGATTTCAGCAGGCGATAGCGCGGGCGAACATCGGCGGCCGGCGTGATGATCAGGGAACGATCGACCAGGCGGGCCAGCAACTGCGCGACCTCGGAACCCGCGATGGCGCCACCCGCGCAGACCGCCTCGGCCGATTCCAGTGTGCCGCCGTCGGCATGGGCCGAAAGCCGCCGCAGCACAGCACGTTCGGGCTCGTCGAGGAGTTCCCAGCTCCAATCGATCACCGCACGCAGGGTGCGCTGCCGATCCGGTGCGTCCCGATAGCCGGACGACAGCAGTGTGAAACGGTCCTCGATCCGTTCGGCGAGGGTGTGTACGCCGAGTGCGCGGACCCGGGTCGCCGCCAGTTCCAGGGCCAGCGGCAGGCCGTCGAGACGGGTGACGATGGTCGCGATCGCGGCGGCATTGTCGACGGTGACGGTGAAGCCGGGTGCGCTCGAGCGGGCACGCTCAACGAAAAGCAGTGCGGCAGAGGAAGTGTCCGCCCCTCCGGTATCGCCCGTGGCGGGCACGGCCAACGGTGCCACGTGCCAGATGAATTCGCCCGCGATGTTCAGGGGCACCTGACTGGTGACCAGTACTCGGAGGTCGGGGGCGGCGGCCAGCAGCCGCGACACGAGCGTGGCGGCGGCGTCGGCGACGTGCTCACCGTTGTCCAGCACGAGCAGCAATTGCTTGCCGCGCACCGCGTCGGCCAGATGGGCGAGCTGAGTTCCGTTGTCGGGCACCGGGAACGGGCTCGAACCCGCGAAATCGTCACGGACATCGAAGGCTGCCGTCACGACCTCGGTGAGTGTTGTCAACGCGCTGTCCGGATCGGCACCCAGGCACAGCCCGGCGAGCTCGACGAACAAGACGCCCTCACGCGCGCAATGCCCGGCCGCGGTGGCCAACGCGAGGCGGGTCTTCCCGACTCCGCCTGGGCCGGTGAGGGTCACCAGCCGTTCGGCACGGATCAGCGCGTCGATCGCGGCGAGGTCGTCTTCGCGCCCGATGAGCGAGGTCGCGGGCACGGGCAGGGCGGGGCGCGGTGTCACGGGTGCGGTGGGTGCGGGCCGAACCGGCGCGCCGAGGGCCGGATCTTGTTCCAGCACAGCACGATGCAGGGCGGCGAGCTCGGGACTCGGGTCGAGACCGAGTTCCTCGGCGAGGTGTTCGCGCAGACGCCGATAGGAATCCAGGGCCTCGCCGTGTCGCCCCGACCGGTACAGCGCCAGCATGTGGGCCGCGCGCAGCCGCTCGCGCAGCGGATGTAGTGCGGTGAGCTCACCGAGTTCGTCGGCGACCCGATCGTGTTCGCCGAGGGTGATCCGGGCCTGCGCGAGTTCCTCGACGGCCGTGAGTCGCTGTTCCTCGAGGCGCAGCACCGGAATTCGCGCGAAGTCGTGATCGGCGAGGTCGGCCAGGACCTCGCCGCGCCACAGCGCGAGCGCTTCCGCGAGAAGTATTGCCCGGGCGGCAGTCTCGTCGGTCGCGCGCGCCTGATGGAGCAGCTGCCCGAACACCTGGGAGTCCACCGCGGCCGCGGCGACCTCGAGGACGTAGCCGGGGGAGCGCGACACCAGCAACTCCCGCCCGCCCGCTTCGGCGTCGCCGAGAACCCGGCGCAATTGCGAGGCCCGAGTCTGCAACGAACCTGCCGGGTTGGCCGGCAACGCCGTACCCCACAGATCCTCGACGAGTCGGTCGGCGGGCACGATCCGACCCGGTTCGGCCAAGAGCGCGCCGAGCAGAACGCGCACCTTGAGTTCTGGAACCCGGACGGCTTGTCCATCGTCGGTCCAGACCGCCAACGGACCGAGCACTCCGAAACGCATGTCACCCACCCTAAACGGCCCGGGTATGAGTGCGGCGACGCGCGGTGGCCTGCACCGGCGGGCTGCGCTTCGCCTAGCGCGGTGCCGGACGTCGATGCCCCGGCGACGGCGGCTCGAGGCCGTCTGGAGTCGACCCGAAGGGTTCCCGAAGTGCGGCCCGGCACTGTCGGTCCCAGTTCGAATCGTCCTCGAAGGGAAACTCCTGATGTCCGAGTTCACCGATATCCCCGAGCGGGCAGGTACCCGCCAATGGCTGGGACTTGCGGTACTGCTCCTGCCGACCGTGCTGCTGTTCCTCAGCATGACCGTGCTGTTCCTGGCCACCCCCTACATCGCGGCGGACCTGTCGCCCAGCAGCGGCCAGCTGTTGTGGATCAACGACATCTACGGGTTCGTGATGGCGGGGTTCCTTGTCACCATGGGCACCCTCGGTGACCGGCTCGGCCGTCGCAGGCTGCTGCTGGCCGGTGCCGCGCTGTTCGGCATCGCCTCGGTCCTGGCCGCGTTCGCGCCCGGCCCCGACCTGCTGATCGGGGCGCGTGCGCTGATGGGTCTCGGCGCGGCCGCCGTCATGCCCGCCACGTTGTCGCTGATCACGACAATGTTCCGCGACGACCGCCAGCGCGCCACCGCCATCGGTCTGTGGGCGGCCTCGGTGTCGGCCGGTGTGGCACTGGGCCCACTGCTGGGCGGGCTCCTGCTCGACTCGCTGTGGTGGGGTGCGTCCATGCTGATCGGCGTGCCGGTGATGGCGCTCGTCGTGTTCGCGGTGCCGGTGCTGATTCCGGAACACCGTGCGCCCCAGGCGGGTCGGCTCGACCCGATCAGCGTCGCGCTGTCGCTGGCCGCGCTGCTGCCGTTCGTCTACGGCGTGAAGAAGCTGGCCGAGACCGGGTTCACCGCCGAATCGGTGCTCACCCTGCTCGCCGGCGTGGTCTTCGCGGTGGTCTTCGTGCGCAGGCAGCTGCGACTGTCCGACCCGTTGCTCGATGTGCGCCTGTTCGCGAACCGGACCTTCAGCGGCTCGCTCGGTGTGTACATGCTCGCCGCGATCGCCCTTGGCGGGGTGTACCTGCTGTTCACCCAGTACCTGCAGCTGGTCGCCGCCCAGTCGCCGCTGCAGGCCGGACTGTGGATCCTGCCCGCCGCCGTCGGCCTGGTGATCGTCTCCACCGTCACCCCCGCCCTCGCCCGCCGAATCCGTCCCGCCTACCTCATCGCCGCAGGTCTGGCCGTGTCGGCCGTCGGCTACCTGGTGCTCACCCAGGTCGGTAGCGTCGCCGGGCTGCCCCTGCTCATTGTCGGCTTCTACATTCTCTACCCGGGTATCGCCCCGGCGATGGCGCTGATCCCGGGCCTCGTCATCGGCGCCGCCCCCGCGGAGAAGGCAGGCGCGGCCTCGGCCGTGAACAGCACCGCCAGCGACCTGGGCGTGGCATTGGGTGTGGCTCTGCTCGGCAGTGTGGGCGCCGCCATCTACCGCGCCGACATGTCCGGCGCCGACGGTGCCGCCGCGGAAACCCTTGCGGGAGCGCTGAGTTCCGCCGAATCGCTGCCCGCCGACCTCGCCGACACGGTCATTGTCGCGGCTCGTGAAGCGTTCACCAGCGGCCTGAACGCCGCCGCGTGGACTGCTGCGGTGCTCTCGGCCGCGGGTGCGGTCTTGGCGGTGGCGTTGCTGCGCCGGATCCCGGCCGGTGCGACCTCCGTTCCGGAAACCGAAGAGACAACGGAGGTCTCGGCGGCCGGAGGTGACACCGAGCGAACCACCGTCGGTGTCTGACCGTCGGGGGATCCCGCCGGCCTTCGCGATCCGCGGCACCGGTTCACCGGTGCTGCGGATCGCTGTACTACCTGGGCCCGATGACGTAGCCGCGGGCCACCCACCCCACCCCGGCGCGGAACTCGACCACTACGTCGACGTCCACCCCACCGCCCGCGGCCGCCGAGACACCGCGGCCTTCCGCCGCCAGCTCCTTACCGACGCCGCGGGCGCGGACCACCGGGTCCGCCGATACTGGCACCTGACAACAACATTCACCGGCGCGGCCGTCACCTCCGGCGCCGCTCAACTCTGGCTCTTCGACGCCCTGACCACCTCGGTGACGCGAAAAGGGGAGGCCGATGACCGGCCTCCCCTTACTCGAATCAGAACTCAGGGAACAACTTCGACGATGTCGCCCGGTTCCAGCCACTCGTAGTGCGCCTTCGCGCCCTCCGGGGTCAATCGGATGCAGCCGTGGGACTGCTCCTCGGTGGGTCCGATGTGATAGGCGATGTCGCCGTTGAAGAACACCGCGTATTCCATGGGTGCGTTGTGCAAGGTGCTCCAGTGGAACGGCTTCTTGAACGCCACCTTGAATACTCCGGGGGGCGTTTCGTAGCCGGGACGGCCGTGTGACATCGGGCTGGGCCCGAAGGTGACATTGCCGTTGTCCATCAACCACGCGTTATTGGTCGACAGCTGCAGGCACGCACGCGCTTTCTCGCTGCACGGGGCCACCACGGGCTCCGGCGTCGGGGCGGGAATGATGGCGGGCACGCCGGGCACATCGGGCCCGCCCGGCCACAGTGGTTCGGCCTGTACGGGTGCTGCGACCGCGGCCCCGACCATCGCCGCGCACATCGCCGCCTGCACGGCCCACCGGGGAATACGACTACTACTCACGAAATCTTGCCTCTCTCGCCGCGCCCACCCCTGGTCGTCGTACGCCCAGAACATGAGCTTTCACCATCGACACAAGCCTCGGAAACATAGAGGTACAGCGATCATGGAGTATTGCGATCGTGTTGAGCAAGCCACGGGCAGCGCTACCGGCGCGTCACGTGCCGAAGCGTTGCCGCGGCTCGATCCAGGCCGCCGCGGCGCGGTCCGCCCGGAAGCTCGCACTTGACGACTTAGGTAAGCCTGACCTACTCTGAACTCGGCGTACGGATGAGCCGGTGGTCCCGAGGGCTGCGGTCGACTCCGCCATCCTGCCGCGGCGGGCTCCGTTTTCCAGACGGAGCCCGCCGCTACGTCTTCCCGGGTACAGCGCGGCATTTCGGATGGTGTAAACCGGACCATATGAGCGAAACGTCCCAGTCCATGGCTGATCTCACCCCTGAGCTGATGAACAAGGTCAGCGAAGGGACCTTCACCGACCTCATCGGCCTGCGCTACACCGAGATCACGCCCGACCGCGTGCGCGGCGAATGGGATGTCCGTCCCCAGCTGTTTCAGCCTGCGGGCATTCAGAACGGCGGCGTGTACTGCACCGTCATCGAAACTCTCGCCAGCGTCGGCGGCGGTGTCTGGTTCGGCGACCGCGGCCAGGTCGTCGGCGTCAACAACAACACCGACTTCCTGCGCGCTGTCCGCGAAGGCCTGCTCACTGCCGAGGCCACCCCCATCCACCGCGGCCGCAGCCAGCAACTCTGGGTCGTCGTCATCACCGGCGCGGACGGCCGCACCGTCGCCCGCGGCCAGGTCCGCCTGCAAAACCTCGCTGCCTGACAGGAAGGTCGGCGGCTACGCTGCATGACAGCATCTCCGGTCCGGGGTGAGTGCCACGTGGGGAGGAGAGAGCCGCGGCAGGGTAGAGCTATGCGTCAACCGACGGTAGTGACCCGCCAACCGCCACGCCCGAGCACATCGACGACCAGGGCACCGATATTCCAGGCGTCGTCGTCACCGCGGTGGTGTGTGCCTTCGAGGGGGATGTCGGCGATCTGGAGTGCGCGGTCCATGCCTGGCCGGCGGCGCAGGTCGTAGGACTCGGCGAAGACTTGTTTGGCGTTGGTGTGTGCGGGGCCGAATGGGTATTCGATACCGCCGGCGGCGCACTGGGTGCGGAACTGTTTGCGGTCGTAGTCTCCCCAACTCGCCCACGGGCGCTCGCCCGCCGCGAACTCGCTCGCCAGCAGGCGGCATGCCTCACCGAAGTCGACTCCCCTGTCGACCTGCTCCTGAGTGAGTGTGGTGAGTTCGGTGCAGAAATCGCTCACCGTGGACTGGGCCGGGCGCACGATGATCCCGTGCTTGCTGATCCTTGTTCGGGCGGCGAGATCGACGACGGTGATGCCGATTTCGATGATTTCGTTGATTTGCCCGGCCTGCGGGTCACCGGCCCAGCAGGTGGCTTCGATGTCGACCACGTTGAGCAGGCCGGTCCATGTGTTCACGGGGACGACAGTACGGGTCGGTTGTGGTTGAGCTCCAGCGATATTCGCAGGCGACGGTGCCGTATCGTGCGCTACAACCAGCGTGCCACGCCGGCCCTGGGGCGACTGACGGTGCGCGTTGCCGGTCGGTCGGACCCTGGTTGCGTTGTCGGTGGCGGTGCGCACGCGATGCCGGTCGCGATGCGCGTTGCCGCCACGACCCGGGGTCGTCCCCGGTCACGCTCGGCAGCGGTCGCCGCGCGGACGCGGGACGTGCCAGAATGTCGCTCACCGACCACCACCCGCCGAGGAGAGAACGTATGCGCCTGTCGCCGCACGAGCAGGAACGGTTGCTGCTGAGTTATGCGGCCGAGCTGGCGCGCCGGAGGCAGGCGCGTGGGTTGAAGCTGAACCATCCCGAATCGATCGCGTTGATCACCGATCATGTGCTCGAGGGGGCGCGGGACGGGCGGACCGTGGCGGAATTGATGTCCTCGGGGCGGTCGGTGCTCACCCGTGCGGACGTGATGGACGGGGTGCCCGAGATGATTCACGACGTGCAGGTCGAGGCGACGTTCCCCGATGGGACCAAGCTCGTCACCGTGCACCACCCGATCGGATAGGCGACGCACATGATTCCCGGTGAATATCTCTGTGCCGAGGGCACGATCGCGCTGAACGAGGGCGCGGTGCGCGTCGAACTCGAGGTGGTCAATACCGGTGACCGCCCCGTTCAGGTGGGCAGTCACGTGCATTTCCCGCAGTCCAACGCCGCGCTGGAGTTCGACCGCGAGGCCGCCCACGGGCACCGGCTCGATATTCCGGCAGGTACCGCTGTTCGCTTCGAACCCGGTCTGCCGCAGTGGATTTCGCTGGTCCCACTCGGTGGCACCCGTGAGGTCTACGGCATCAGCATGAACCCGCCGGGGCAGCTGGATGCCTGACCATTCGCCGCGACATCCGGGAGAGAGCCGATGACCGAACTGAGCCGCGCCCGCTACGCCGAACTGTTCGGGCCGACCACCGGCGACCGTATTCGCCTGGCCGACACCGACCTGCTCATCGAGATCACCGAAGACCGCAGTGGTGGACCGGGACTCGCCGGTGAGGAAGCGGTGTTCGGCGGCGGCAAGGTACTGCGCGAGTCGATGGGTCAGTCGCGCGCCACGCGCGCCGACGGCGCACCCGACACCGTCATCACCGGCGTTGTCATCATCGACCACTGGGGCATCATCAAGGCCGACGTCGGCATCCGCGACGGCCGCATCTGCGGCATCGGCAAGGCCGGTAATCCCGACACGATGCCGGGGGTGCACCCGAGCCTGGTCGTCGGGCCGTCGACCGAGATCATCGCGGGTAACGGCCGCATTCTCACCGCGGGCGCCATCGACTGCCACGTCCACTTCATCTGCCCGCAGCTGATGGACGAAGCACTCGGCGGCGGCATCACCACCCTCATCGGCGGCGGCACCGGCCCCGCCGAGGGTTCCAAGGCCACGACCGTGACACCGGGCTCCTGGCACCTGGCACGGATGCTGGAATCGCTCGATCACTGGCCGATGAACATCGTGCTGCTCGGCAAGGGCAACACGGTCAGCCAGGAATCGATGTGGGAGCAATTGCGCGGCGGCGCATCGGGTTTCAAGCTGCACGAGGACTGGGGTTCCACCCCCGCCGCGATCGATGCCTGCCTCACCGTCGCCGACGCGGCGGGCGTGCAGGTGGCGCTGCACTCGGACACGCTGAACGAGGCCGGTTTCGTCGAGGACACCCTCGCCGCCATCGCGGGCCGCGGCATCCACGCCTATCACACCGAGGGTGCGGGCGGCGGCCACGCGCCCGACATCATCACTGTCGCTTCACATCTGAACGTGCTGCCCAGCTCCACCAATCCCACCCGGCCGCACACCATCAACACCCTCGACGAGCACCTCGACATGCTGATGGTCTGCCATCACCTGAGCCCGTCGATCCCCGAGGACCTGGCCTTCGCCGAATCGCGGATCCGCCCGTCCACCATCGCCGCCGAAGACCTCCTGCACGACCTGGGCGCCATCTCCATGATCGGCTCGGACTCCCAAGCGATGGGCCGCATCGGCGAAGTGGTGATGCGCACCTGGCAGACCGCGCACGTGATGAAGCGCCGCCGCGGCACCCTGCCCGGCGACGGCGCGGCCGACAACGCCCGCGTGCAGCGGTATATCGCCAAATACACCATCTGCCCGGCGGTTTCGCACGGACTCGACGACGAGATCGGTTCGATCGAAGTCGGCAAACTCGCCGACCTGGTGCTCTGGGAGCCCGCGTTCTTCGGTGTCCGCCCACACGCTGTCCTCAAGGGCGGCATGATCGCCTGGGCCGCGATGGGCGACGCGAACGCCTCCATCCCCACTCCTCAGCCCGTACTCCCGCGCCCCATGTTCGGCGCCGCGGCCCCCGCCGCCGCGGCCACTTCCCTGCACTTCGTCTCCGAACAGGCCATCGACGACGGCCTCGCGAACCGATTGAACGTGCGCCGAAAGCTGGTGCCGGTCAAGAACGCTCGCCGCGTCACCAAGGCCGACATGCCCCACAACGACGCCATGCCCCGCATCGACGTCGACCCCGATACCTTCACCGTCCGCATCGACGGGGAAGTCTGGGCCGAAGAACCCGCCACCGAACTCCCGATGGCCCAGCGCTACTTCCTTTTCTGACCCACCGCCGGGTGAGCTAGGCTCGTCGCGATCCGAGCGGGGCGGGTTTCAGCCTGCCTTCCGCCGTCGAGCGCCGGTACCCGGCGGGAGGGGAACACAGCATGGACGACCTGAACAACGCCGCCACGGAGCTCTCGCGCTGGGCGGAGGACCTGGAACAGAAAGCGCAGCGCTACCAGGAGCTGCACGCCAAGATGACCGCGGTGAGCGTCACCGATACCTCGGCCGACGGCCGGATCAGTGTCACCGTGGACGCCAACGGCTCGACCACCGCGATCACCCTGGCCGCCGCGGTCCGCGGCATGGATCCCACCGCCGTGGCGACCGAGCTCATGGCCTGCACGCACCGAGCCCAGGCGCGCTTGCGAGACCAGGTCACCGGCTTGGTCCATGACACTGTCGGCACCGACGAAGCAGGCGAGGCCATCGTCGGCCAGTACAGCGACCGGTTCCACGACCTCGACCCGGCCTCGTCGGCACCCGTCCCGCCCTCGGCGCCGCCCGCCGCCCCGGCCGCCCCCGTCGCACAGTGGCCGTCGGAACCGGACGCTCCCGCCACTCGCAAACCCGACCGTGACCGGGTGGTCGCACCCGAGGAGCCGTCCGACGAGGACATGTTCTACCAGCGCAAATCCTGGTTGCAGTAGGCACCGCAACAACCCGGCACACATCCGGGGGAACCGAATGGGGTCGGGGCGCGTCCAAGGAGATCGAGAGCTGCGGACTCGACCGAGTTCGCCGGAGGAGGGATTCTGCGTGACCAGTCTGGTGAATGTGAATCTGGATGCGATCAGGTCGCAGGCCTGCTCGGTGGCCGTCGTGTCCAGCGGGGTGGCCAAGGCGCTCGAGGCGGCGAACTATCTCGCCCACGCCGACGACGGCTACGGCCTGCTCGTGAAGCCGTACGCGGTGAGCACCCTCAACGCGCTCCACGACGAGATCACCGAGACGCTGGCGCAGCTCGACACCCTCACCGCGGAGATGCCGGGCAAACTGCGCACCGCCGCCGACACCTACGAAACGTGTGACACCACGCGGGCGGGCGATCTCGCAGGCAAGACCGCCGAGATCGAAGGGAACGTCTGACGATGGCCGACGGACCCAACGCGGTGGGCAAGTTCCTCAACGAGAACACGATCCTGCCCGGCACGGTGAGCACCTTCGACGACGGCGAAGCGCCGAAGAACGACCTGCTCCAGGACGGGGTCGACTATCGCGATACGTATTACCAGGAAACCAACCCCTTCCTGAGCAACGTGGGCATTCCCGGGCTGAAGGACAAGGACGGGGAGCAGGAGGCCGACGCGGGTATCACGAAAGGCACGCTCCTCGGCGACACCTGGGAGAACGGTTACGGCCTGACCCAGGCACTGACCGGCGACGGCTCGATCATGACCAAGGTCGGCGCCATCTCCACAGCGGCGGGTACCGCAGGCGATTGGGCGTCGGCGGTGTCGACGTTCAGCAAAGCGATCAAGGGCACCTCCACGCTGGCGAAGTTCGATCCATTCAACTTCCTCGGCGCACAGCTGATGAGCTGGATGCTCGAACACGTCGAACCGGTGCGCAAATCGCTGGAATCGATCACCGGCAGCCCGGATGTGGTCCAGGCGTATTCGGATTCGTGGGCTGAGATCGCCAAGCATCTGACAGCGACCGCGGAGCAATGGGCCACCGCGCTCGACAGCGGAATCGGTGAATGGGCAGGCGCCGCCGCCGAGGCCTACGTGGCCACCGCGACAGAACTGACGGGCAAGATCGCCGAGAAGGCGGCCGTCGCCGAGGTGCTGGCGGAGTGCAACACGGCGATGAAGGGCATCGTCGAGACGGTGCGTGAGATCGTGGTCGAGATCCTCAGCAATCTCGCCGGCATGCTCGCCGAGGTGACTGCCCTGCTGATCGCGTCCGCGGGTACGGCCACCCCCGCGCTGATCGCCCGGGCGCTGTTCGACATCTCGCTGGCCACCATGACGGTTTCGCAGATGCTGATCGAACTGTCACAGGCTTTGATCGACGCGAAGACGCTGGCCCAGAGCGCGGTGAAGATCATCCAGGGCGTCACCGAGGTCGAGACCGCGAAGTAGCGGCTGCGGATGCCGGTGCCGACCCGCTCGCGGTGGCAGACTGCGACTATGACGACCAACGATTGGGCCGATGTCGACAGCTATATCGTCACCACCCTCGTGGGCGAGGAGGGCGTGCCCGCACTCAGCGCGAACGCCGACGCGGGCCTGCCCGCCATCGACGTGTCCCCACCCCAGGGCAAACTGCTGAACCTGTTGGCCCGCACCGCGAAAGCGCGCCGGGTACTCGAGATCGGCACCCTCGGCGGGTACAGCACCGAGTGGCTGGCGCGCGCGGTCGGCGACGGCGGCCTCGTCGTCACCCTCGAATTCGAACCCCGCCACGCCAAGGTCGCCCGGGAGAACCTGGACCGCGCCGGCGTGGGCGATCGCGTCGAGATCCTGGTCGGCGCGGCCCTCGACACCTTGCCCGGTGTCGCCGAGGACCTGACCGAACCGTTCGACCTGGTCTTCATCGACGCCGACAAGGTCAACAACTCCAACTACGTGCAGTGGGCGCTGCGCCTGACCCGTCCGGGCTCGGTGATCATCGTCGACAACGTGGTGCGCGCGGGCACCGTGGCCGACGAGCAGACCGAGGACCCGACCGCCAGGGCGAGCCGCGATCTGATCGAATTGCTCGCCGCCGAACCGAGTGTCGATGCGACCGTCATCCAGACAGTGGGCTCGAAAGGTTGGGACGGATTCGCCTACGCCGTGGTCAACGGTCCGAATTCCTGACCTTCTACGCCCGGCTGCGCCGACGATGCGCGGCGGCGTTGAGCCGACTCTCCCCGGATTTCGCCAACGAGCGAGCCATCGAATGCCTCGATGACTGCGAATCCGAGACCCGCGCAATAGCTATCGCCGACGTCGATCCAAGCAACGGCGAGGTCCGTGCACGATTGCTTCGGATCGCCGACGACCCGACCGAAGAGGACGACAACCGCCGAGTTGCCGCGGAGCGAATTGCTCGGCGGCGTTGAGAGTTCGCCGATACGCAGGTGATGGCCGCCTCACGCTGTTGACCTTCACGTCGAGTCAAAGTTCAGCGTCGCAGCGCTGACCTACCTTCGGTGTAGGTCAGCGCCCATGTGAAACGCGGATGTGCCGACAGTGCTTCAGCGCAGGCGGACGGGTAGTTCGAGTAGGCCCCGGATGAGGGTGCTGGTCTGCCAGTGGAGGTCGGCGGTGGGCGACAGGGTCAGGTCGGGGAAGCGGTGCAGGAGTGCGGTGAAGGCTATTTCGGCTTCTACGCAGGCCAGGGGAGCGCCTACACAGAAATGGATGCCGTGGCCGAAGGCGAGGTGGCCCGTGGTGGGGGTGTCGGTGGCCAGGGCGTCGGGGCCGGGGAAGCGGGCCGGGTCGCGGTTGGCTGCCGCGAGGGCGACGTAGACGATCTCGCCTTCGGGAATCTCGGTGCCGCCCAGGGTGATCGGCTCCGCGGTGAAGCGGGCGGTGGCCATGTCGACGGGACCGTCGAAGCGCAGGAATTCCTCGACGGCGGCGGGCACACCGGTCGGGTCGGCGCGCAGGGCCTGCCGCTGTTCGGGGTTGCGGAGCAGGGCGAGGACGCCGTTGCCGATGAGGTTCACCGTGGTCTCGTGGCCTGCCACCAGCAGCAGGAACGCCATCGAGACCAGTTCCTGATCGGTGAGCCGATCGCCTGCGTCATCGGCGAGGACCAGCTGCGACAGCAGATCCTCG
Source organism: Nocardia sp. IBHARD005 (assembly GCF_052814245.1). NCBI lineage: Bacteria > Bacillati > Actinomycetota > Actinomycetes > Mycobacteriales > Nocardiaceae > Nocardia > Nocardia sp. IBHARD005. Next base: position 5,126,812 of record NZ_CP199935.1, on the reverse strand, counting down.
GCGGGCTCGGACTGCTTGGCGCGCACCAGTTTCACGAGGTACCCGACCATCGCGGCCGACGCGGCAGGACGCTCGTCGCCCTCACCCTCACCCACCACGGTGACCAACGCCTTGGTCCAGGCTTGGAAGTCCTCGCGATCTTCGAACGGGACGCCGAGCAGCTCGCAGATCACCGTCACCGGAAGGGGATTGGCGAACTCGCTCATCAGATCGACCTCGTCGCGCTCACGCATCGCGTCCAGCAATGACTCGGTGATCTGTTCGATGCGTGGTCGCAGCACCGCGACCTGGCGGCTGGTGAAAGCCTTGTTCACGAGCTTGCGCAGCCGAGTGTGCGCGGGCGGGTCGGTGCCGAGCATATGGCTCAGGAGCGTGACGATATTCGGGTCCGTCGCGGTGGTGTCGCGCTTGCCGTGCAGGATCGCGTCGAGCTGGACGACGTCCTTACGGAATCGCGGGTCGGCGAGCGCGATCTTGGCTTCGGGATAGCCGACGACCACCCAGCGGATGACGTCGTCGGGGAAGCGAACCCGATGGACGGGACCCGCGGCGCGCCACCGGCGATAGTGCGCGTGCGGATCGTCGAAGAAGTCGGCGCCGATGGACTCGACATGGGCGGGAGCGGTGAGGTCGGCCATCGAATCGACGGTACCCGCGCCGGGCGGGATGCGCATCGATCGTGCGCAGACGGTGCGCGGAACACCCTGGGGCGAGCGCGAATTCACGATTCAGGGGTGCGCGGCTCCGTCGTCGATGTAGTCGACTCGACCGAGATCAGGAAACTGTGGAGCAGTTCGGTGACGGCCTGTGGTTGTTCGAGGGAACTCGAATGGCCGCACGCAGCTGCGCGTGGGGGATGAGCGAGGCGAGGTGGCGGGCATGCGGGAGCGGGGTAGCGGCGCCGACAATGATCTGGGTGGGGACGGTGATCGCCGGAAGCTCGTCATCGACAGCGCCACGTTCGGTGCCGCCGTGGACGGCGTCGCGCAGACCGACACGGTCGACCACGGTCAGGCGCCGCGACCACTCGCGGACAACCACCTTTCCGGTGTCGGAAGCACGGAAGGAGGGACCGAACAGGTGAGTGGCCACCTCCTCATGCGGCCAATCCTGCCCGCAGGCGCACGCGTGAACAGCCGATCGCGGAAATTTCGCCTGCTGTTGGGGGTCTGGAAAAAGTCGGCCGGGCGAGGCGAGCGGCGGTGTCACGCCGCCCGGCCGAGAGTTCAGCGAGTTCCGGCGTGCAGGACCACTTTGCCGTTGCGGCCGGGAGTTTCGGAGACCACGGCGGCCTCGGCGGCCCGATCGAGCGGGAAATCGGTCTGTACGTCGAGGCGAAGCGTGCCGTTGGCGGCGAGGGTGACGAGTTCGGTGATCAGCCGCACGTAATCGGCGCGATCGATGTCGGAACTGCGCTGCTGGCCCCAGAACCCCTTCACCACAGCCTGTTTGAAGATGACGGCGCCGGTGTCGATGATCAGCGGCTTGCCCGACAGCGCACCAAAGGAGATCAGTTCACCGCGCGGGGCGAGCAGCGCCATCAGGTCGCCCGCGGCGGGGCCGCTGACCTGGTCGACGGCGCGCACGATCGGTTCGCCACCGGTGATGTCGGCTCCCGTGGCGAGCCAGCCCACCGATTCGGTATCGAGCACCGGACCGTAGCCGAGCTGTTCCAGCGCCTGCACCGAGGACGGGCCGCGCACCAGGCTCAGCACCCGCACGCCGCGTTCCTTCGCGAACAAGTTGAGCAGGCGACCGACCGCGCCGTTGGCGGCATTCACCACGATCCACTGACCCGATGTCACCTGCAGATCATCGAGCAGCATGAGGGCGCTCAGCGGCATGGCGAGCAGTTGGCAGGCGGTCTCGTCGGACACCGAATCCGGCATCGGTACCGCTTGCGCGGCGCGGGCGACGAAGGAATCCGCCCACGCCCCACGCACGCCGGCGATCGCCACCCGCTGCCCGACCTGGAGTGTGTCGACTCCGGGCCCGACCGCGTCGACGACACCGGCGGCCTCGGTACCGGGGATCGCGGGCAGCGGGGGCCGGTAGCCGTACACGCCGCGGATGATCGCCAGATCGTGGTTGTGGATCGGCGACAGCGCCATCGCGATCCGCACCTCACCCGCCCCGGGCTCGGGGGCACGCACCTGCTGTGCGGTGAGCACGTCCTTCGGTTCGCCGAATTCGTCGATGACAACTGCCTGCATGTCCGCCTCCGTGGTGGTTGCGAGTCCCTGCCGAGCGTGATCGTGCTCCATTGTGGCACCGTGGCGGTCGTGGGTCGCTCAGGTGGTCGGGAGCCCGTCGCATGGAGGGACGCGGCTGTCAATACGCCGCAGGGCTGACCGCGAGTCGCTCTCCGGTACGGCGTGAAATCGCTCGCACGGTGGACGAATGTGACCGATCCGCGTGCGTACGCTCGGTGCATGGCAGACGCACTCGGAACACGCTCGCCCGCAGTGCGATCCGGATCGCGTCTCGCCGAGCTCGATATCCTGCGTGGGTTCGCCCTGTTCGGGATTCTGATCACCAACGTGGTCGTGGCGACCACGCTGTGGTCGGCGGTAGGCACTCGCGAGCATCCGGTACTGCGCTTCGGTGGCACCGTCGATCTGCTGGTGCGCGCCACCGTCGACGCACTGTTCGCCGGGCGGTTCTATCTGCTGTTCGCGTTCCTGTTCGGCTATTCGTTCACGCTACAGATCGCGGCGGCCCAGCGTGCGGGGGCTTCGCCGGTGCGGCGGTTGCTCCGGCGGTGTGCCGCGCTGATGGTGATCGGGCTCGTGCACGTCTACCTGTTGTGGATCGGGGACATCCTCACGCTGTACGCGTTCCTGTGCCTGACGTTGATCGCGCTGCGCAAGTTGCGGCCGCGGACCGCGGTGATCGTCGGGGTAGTGCTGTACGTGACATGGTCGGCGTGGACCTTTCTGCCGGGCCCTACCGGTGTTCTCGCGTTCGGTGAATTCGTCGACCTGCCCGCGATATCGGCCGACTACACCGCGGACTTCGCGTCGACGTTCGCCGCGCAGACCGCCCTCGCGCCGGCCTTCCTGCTGCTGATCTGGTTCAGTCAGGGCGTACCGAGTCTGGCGATGTTCCTGATCGGCATGGCGGCGGGCAAACGAAACCTGTTTGCGGACCCGGAGACGTTGCGCCGCTGGTCCTTTCGCGCACTCACGCTCGGCTTCGGCCTCGGCTTGCCGATCTCGGCGATGACCTTCGCCGAGTCGATGACCTGGTGGGACGCCCCCGCCGCGATCCACGGCCTCCAATTCCTGGTGAATCCGGCGATGACGTTCGCCTATGTCGCCGCGATCCTGCTGGCAGCACAGTCCGCAGGGCTTGGCCGCTGCACGGCCCTGCTCGCCCCGGCCGGGCGCATGGCCGCCACCAACTACATCGGTCAGTCGATCGTCCTGATGCTCGTCTACACCGGCTACGGCCTCGCCCTCGCCGACACCATCGAACCACTCGCCGTTATCGCGATCGCCCTACTCACCTTCGCCGCCCAGCTCTGGCTCAGCGCGTGGTGGTTGCGCGGTCACCGCTACGGCCCGGTGGAGTGGTCGCTGCGCGCCGCGACCTACCTGACGCTCCCGCCGTGGCGGCATCGGCCCGAACGGCACGCTCCGCCCGGCGCATAAGGTGCCGATTCGGCGCTCTACCGTTGTCGCGTGCTCGACGTCTCGGATCCGCCCGCAACGAAACCCGTCCACCGGATCACCGAGCTCGACACCCTGCGCGGGTTCGCGCTGCTTCCGATCCTGATCTGCAATGCGGTCGCCGCCGTCAGCCAATGGGCGCCGGACCGTGCGAATTCGAGCGGCGATCACCTGGTCCTCGCGACAGTGGACGCGCTGTTGTCCGCGCGGTTCTATCCGATGTTCGCGTTCCTGTTCGGTTATGCGTTCACGCTGCAGGTGAGGGCCGCGAAACGGGCCGGTGCCTCGCCGGCGGCACGGTCACTGCGGCGCTGCGCCGCGCTGATGGTCATCGGTCTCGCGCACGTCTTCTTCCTCTGGGACGGTGACATTCTCACCTTGTATGCCGCCCTCGGCCTGATCCTGATCGCGGTTCGCGCGCTCGGTCCGCGGACGGCCGCCCTCGCTGGTGTGACGCTGTTGCTGATCGGGGCGGTCGGCGTCGTGCCCGGCCTGACACCCGGCGACGGACTTCGGATGCCAGAGGTGGGGGCCGCCTATACCGGCACTGCCGCCGAAACCTTTTCCGCCCAGCTCGCCGTCGCGCCCACCGCACTGTTACTGGTGTGGTCCGCCGGGGCGATGCCGAGCCTGGCCATGTTCCTGCTCGGCATGTCCGCGGGCAGACTGAACCTGCTCGAGCAGTCGAACATGGCGCGTACCTGGGCTTTACGAGCTCTCGTAGTGGGACTGTGTACGGGACTGCCCGTTTCAGCGCTCGGTTTCGCGGCGACGATGGGGTGGTGGACATCGCCGCCCTGTCTGGTCGGGATCCAGACGCTGGTGAATCCGCTGATGACCTTCGCTTACCTCGCCGCTGTGGTGCTGGCGGCGCGGTCGGTACGGACGGGTCGTTACTGCGGCGTGTTCGCGCCCGCGGGCAAGATGGCGGCCTCGAACTACATCGGGCAATCGATCGTGCTGATGGTCGTCTACACCGGCTACGGTTTCGCCTTCGCCGACGATGCGTCGCTCGGCGTCGTGATCGCGATCGGCCTGATCACCTTCGCCGCCCAACTCGGGCTCAGCGCCCGGTGGCTGAGTCGCCACCCGTATGGGCCGGTGGAATGGGTCCTGCGTGCTGCGACCTACTGGACCATCCCTGCCTGGCATCAGCAGTCAGTCGGCGGCGGGTGACAGGCGGTGGAATTCGGCCCGCCAGCGGTTCAGGCCCGAGGCGTCGTGGCGAGGGATGGATTCCACACGGACCTGGGTCAGGTCGGGGGCGGTGAACGAGTCGATGTCGCCGCGGGTGAGGGGCCATGGTGGGCCGGTGGTGGCGGGGGTCTTGCTGATGTCGGCGATGACGAGCAGGGTCGCGCCGGGCGCCAGGAGGTCTCGGATGCTGGTGATGGCAGGGGCGCGGACATCCAGGGGCAGCGATTGGACGGTGATCGACTCGATCACCAGATCGAAGGCATGGCGCCAGGACGGTGGCGGGTTGAGCAGGTCGGCGACCTTGTAGGTGACGGGGGACTGCGGGAAGCGGGCCCGCGCGCCGCGGATCGCGGTAGGCGAGACATCGAAGGCCGTGGTTCGGATGCCTTGGGAGGCAACGAATTCGGCGTCGGTACCGTAACCGCAGCCGATCACCAGGCCCCGCATCCCCTGCGGTAGGGAGACGGCGCGGAGCCAGTCCACCAGCAGGGGATTGGGAACGTCTCGATCCCACGGAACCACCGAGGTCCCCGCCGCGGCCTCGGCATAGAGCGGTTCGAACCATCCGGTCGGATCGTTCGCGGCCAGTGCCTGCGCGGCGAGGCGACGATCGGCGGACGGCTGCGCGTCGGTCATAGGTCCAGTCTTCACCACCGAGGACCGCCGTGTCGTCCGACATTCGGCGACTCGCCAGACGGTCAGTGATCTGGTCGATTGATCACTAGGTCCTGGTGGTGGAAATTCCGGCCGGATCACCACCGCCAGCGCCTGATGATCTTGAAGCGGCTAGGGGGTGCCTGTGGTGGCGCGGGATTTCGAGGGCGTGGTGGGTGGTTGTGGCCTCGGTGAGTGCGGGGCGGAACAGGCCCGTGGCGGCGGCGCTGCTCGAGGTCAAGCTCGGCGGGCAGCGCGCGCGGCGAAACCGTCGCAGAGGGCTTCGAGGCCGAGGAACAGCAGGTCCTCGGAGGTCAGGTCGCTCACCCCCGCGCCTTCGAGGTCGGCCAGCGCGGGCGGCACGGGGAAGGAGGGTGTGCCCTCGAGGAGATCGCGCAGGCCATTGGTGTCGTCGGTGGCGGTGCGCTTCTCGGCCAGTAGCGCGCCGCCGACCACCGGCAGGCTGGCGCCGGAGATGTAGTTCCAGACCGAGAACCCCATCGTGGTGGCCTCGCGGGTCGACACGTCGAGTTCGCGCAGGCCCTCGACCAGCCAGGCCAGGCTCGTCAGGCCCTGCGGGCCGAAGCTGTAGCGGGGGACCGCGAAGGTGAGCAGCACCCAGGGATGCTGCTGGTAGAGCTGCCAATCGATCTCCGCGGCGATGCGCACCCGGTCGCGCCACGTCCACCCTCGGCCGACCGGATCGGGGTAGGGGTGGCGGGCGGCGATCTCGTCGGTCATGGCCGCGATGAGTTCGTCCTTGTTCGCCACGTGCCGATACAGCGACATGGTGCCCACATCGAGGCGGTCGGCGATGCGGCGCATCGATACCGCGTCGAGTCCGTCGGCGTCGGCGAGGGTGATCGCGGCGTCGACGATCGCGGTGCGGGTGAGCTTCGCCTCAGTCATCCCATGACTCGCTTTCGTAATGCAACCTTCATGCGTACACTGTACCCAGATCCCGCGTACGGTGTACGCACATTGTGGAAGGATATCGGAAATGACGAAGCTGGACCCGGCGGTGCCCACCGCGGTCGCCGGTGGCCGCCGCGCATGGCTCGGATTGGGCGTGCTGCTGCTGCCGGTGCTGCTGGTGTCGATGGACATCTCGGTCCTCTTCCTTGCCATGCCGACCCTCACGGCCGACCTGGATCCCACCGCGTCACAACAACTCTGGATCCTCGACATCTACGGGTTCATGCTGGCGGGTCTGCTCATCACGATGGGCAACCTCGGCGACCGGATCGGCCGACGCAACATCCTGCTCGTCGGCGCCGCCATCTTCGGCATCGCGTCGGTGCTCGCCGCGTTCGCGCCCACCGCGCCGATCCTCATCGCAGCCCGCGTATTGATGGGCATCGGCGGTGCGACGCTGCTCCCGTCGAGCTTGGCGCTGATCTCCACCCTGTTCCCCAACGCACGGGAACGGGCCACCGCGATCGGCATCTGGACCGCGTTCTTCGCCGGTGGTTCGGCGATCGGGCCGATCATCGGCGGTGTGCTGCTGCACCACTTCTGGTGGGGCTCGGTGTTCCTGATCAACATTCCGGTGCTGGCGATTCTGCTGATCTTCGGGCCGATCCTGCTGCCCGAACACCGTTCGGTCGCGCTGGGGCCGATCGATCTGCCCAGCGTCGCGCTGTCGATCGGCGGCATCCTGCCGTTGATCTACGGGATCAAACACATCGCCGCCGAAGGCCTGGACGCGGTATCGCTGGTGATCGCGGTGATCGGCGTCGGGCTGCTCGTGCTGTTCGTGCGCAGGCAGCGTCATCTCGCGCAACCGCTGCTCGACCTGTCGTTGTTCACGCGGCCGTTGTTCCGGGTGGCGATCGGGGCGAGCATGGCCGGCATGATGTCGCTCGCCGCGATGAGCTACCTGACCAGCATCTACCTGCAGTCGGTCACCGGACATGACCCGCTGGCCGCCGCGCTGCTCGGCATTCCGATGGCGATCGCGGTGTTCGTGTGCTCGATGAGCGGCGCGCGCCTCGGGCTGCGGCTCGGCGTGCGGGCGACGTTCACACTCGCGCTGATGCTGTCGGCGATCGGCAACCTGATGCTGCTGGGCGTCGGTGTCGACGGCGGCCTTGGTTGGTATGTGGCGGGCTCGGTGATCGCCGGTATCGGGTACGGCTTCTCGTTCACGCTGGTGTCGGATGTCGCGGTGTCGGCGGTGCCCGCCGAGCGGGCGGGTTCGGCGGTCGGGATCTCGGAAACGAGTTTCGAACTCGGCAATGCGCTGGGTCTTGCCCTGCTCGGTTCGGTGGCCGCGCTGGTGTTCCGCTCCGGCGGCGACTTCGGCGAGACCCTGGGCGACACCCTCCTGCAGTCGTCCGGTGACGAGGGGCTGATCCGCGCGGCCCGCGAATCCTTCGTCAGCGGAATGCACCTCGCGACCGCGGGCGGCGCCCTGCTGCTGATCGCGATGGCGGCGCTGGCCTGGCGCTCGGCCCGCACCACCCGCTGAGACGACACCCTGCGGCATCGCACGCCGCTCGAACAGGTCTCGACGCTCGACGCTCGCCGGAGCCGGAGCCGGAGCCGGAGCCGGAGCCGGAGTCGGGGTTGGGGTCGGGGTCGGTGACGGGGTCGGTGACGGGGTCGGTGACGACCACCGGGTGGGGCGATCGCTGCCACTGTGTGGGTTGATGGTCAGCCTTACCCGGCGGACGCCCAGGTCGGTTGCTTAGGATCGTCGGATGCGTAACGACGGTGCGACGGGCCTGGCGACATTGCTCGCCCTGGCCGATTCGCGCCTGCCCATCGGTGGACACGTACACTCCGGTGGCGTCGAGGAAGCTGTGTCGTCGGGGTTGCTGCGCGACAACGCGAGTGTGGAGTTGTACCTACGGCGCCGCGTCGCGACCTCGGGACTGGTCAATGCCTCGCTGTCGGCCGCGGTCTGTGGCGGGACGCTGACTCCCGAACGCGCCGAACTCGAAGCCGACGCCCGGACGCCATCGCCTGCCGCGCGGGCCGCTTCCCGCGCGCAGGGGCGTGGTCTGCTCCGCCTGGCCAAACAGCTGTGGCCGCACCATGACTGGGCCGCGGCCGGTACCCGTCCACACCTGTCCACGGTGTTCGGCATGGTCGGTGCCGCCTGTGGCGCGAGCACCGAACAGCTGGCGGGCGTCGTCGTCTACACGACGCTCACCGGCGCCGCCACCGCCGCGCAACGCCTGCTCGCCCTCGACCCCGCCGCCATCGCCGCGAGCACCATGCGCCTGGCGCCGCTGTGCGACCGGATCGCCGGCGAGGCCGCTACCGGGCTCGCCGCATTGTCCGATCCACTGCAGGACGCGCTCGCCGAACGTCACCTCCACCGCGACATGCCGTTGTTCGCGTCCTGACCCCTGAACCCGAGAAGAAGGAGCCCCCATGCCTCCCCATCTGATCGATGGCGAACCGCACGACCACCGCCACGACCGGCCCAAGCGCGACCGCGCCGCCGGTGATGCGCTGCGCATCGGCATCGGCGGCCCGGTCGGCTCGGGTAAGACCGCGCTGGTCGCTGCCCTGTGCAGGCAACTGCGCGATGAGCTGTCCCTCGCGGTGCTGACCAACGACATCTACACCACCGAGGACGCCGACTTCCTGCGCCGCCACGCCGTGCTGCCCGACGAGCGGATCACCGCCGTGCAGACCGGTGGCTGCCCGCACACCGCCATCCGCGACGACATCACCGCCAACCTCGACGCCATCGACGACCTCGTCGCGGCCAACCCGCCGCTGGACCTGATCCTGGTGGAATCCGGCGGCGACAACCTCACGGCCACTTTCTCTTCCGGCCTGATCGACGTGCAGATCTTCGTCGTCGACGTGGCCGGTGGCGACAAGGTGCCGCGGAAGGGTGGCCCCGGCGTCACGTTCTCCGACCTGCTCGTGGTGAACAAGACCGACCTCGCCCCGCTGGTCGGTGCCGACCTGGGCGTGATGGAGCGCGACGCCGCCAAGGTCCGCGACGGCCGTCCCACCGCACTGGTCTCTTTGACCGACGACCCGGCCGCCACCCCGGTCCTGGCCTGGGTGCGCGAACAACTGCGGGTCGCCGCCGAACAGGACGCGGCGACCGGCGTTGCGCACTGAACTGAGCATCGTCGCCGCACCGGGCAGACTGCCCCGCATCGACGCGGTCGGCGGCCTGGCCGGGCGGCACACCGGCATCGACACCGTGCACCTGATCGGCACCGCGGCCACCCCGCTCGGCGGCGACGAACTCGACATCACCATCATCGTGCGCCCCGGCGCGCGGCTGGTGGTCCGGTCGGTGGCGGCGACGATCGCCCTACCGGGCGCGGACACCGCGATGTCGAACGCGCACTGGCGTTTCGAGGTCGGCGAGGACGCCGAACTCGACTTCGATCCGGAACCGACGATCGTGGCCGGTGGCGCACACCATCACACGGTGACCACGGTGGGGCTGGCACCCGATGCGCGCCTGCGGCTGCGTGAGCGGGTGCAACTGGGCCGCAGTGGCGAGGACGGCGGCGGGTGGCGCGGTGATCTGCTGGCCGATATCGGTGAGGTGCCGTTGCTGCGGCACCGGCTCCAACTCGGCGCGGGTTCGTCGACCGACGACCGGCTCACCGCACCGCGCGCGCTCGAGGGCGAACTGGTCTACCCGGATGACCGTCCGGCCTGGTCGGGGAGTATGGACGAGGTTCGGCTCCCGCTGGCCGCGGGTGGATCGCTTACCACCCGCACGAGTAGCCGACTCCGCGCGCTCGCGATCGCCAACCCATAGCGGATGAAAACGGCGGTGGGAGCCGGGCAGAAAACCCGACTCCCACCACTGGGAATTCGATCAAGCGCTGACGAGCTCGGCGTCGGAATCGGTGGCCTCGGGGACCATCCCACGCGGCGGCGCGAGGAAACCGCTCGCCGCACCCACTGCCGCTCCGATGCCGGCACCGACGACCGTGACGGGGATCGACACGGCCATGTACGCGGCCATGCCGCCCAGGATCGGGCCCGCGACCAACCCGATCGGCACGAACGGGATACCGGCGATGAGCCCGGCCACCGCACCGCCCGTGCTTGCCATCATCGCGAACGGGATCGCCACGGTGGAACCGACCGCCGCGCCCCGTGCCGCCGAACCGAGGGTCTCGGACGCGATCCGGTCCGAGCGGCTGCGCTCGAGCCCGACCGAGTCGAGGAACGTCGCCAGGTTGGCCTCGGTCGTGGCCGCAGCGTCGTTGATCTGGATCGAGGTATCGAACGGCACGAAGTCCGGCACCGGAACCTGCTGGTCACCGAAGCGGAACTGCCCCGGCGGGGGCATGATCGGCGGCACCGGCGCGACCGCGGTCGGCGCGTGCAGCGGACCCACCGGAGACAGGTAATCCATTTCCGGCCCCGTCCGCGACCACTGCAGCGAGCTGCGGGTGTTCGCGGGCATCGGCTTGCCCACGTAAGGGGTGGCGTTGGGCGCCACCGCGTCGAACTCCTGTCCGGCCTGATGTTCGGGCTGGGTCACCGCCGCCTGCGCGGGATCGGCATTCGCGGTGCCCGTGCCGATCAGGGCCATGACCAGGGGTACCGCTCCGGCTGCGACGACCGAACCTACCTTCTGTCGCTGCAAGTTCGGCGCCCTGTGTTTCCCCGTCGCCATAGATCACCTTTCATCCTGGGGATTGGTCACACATATGACCTCCGACATTCGCACCGGTGCTCGACTCGGATGGGTCCGAAACGTCGGCAACCCGCAATAGCGGTATGCGGAAAGGTAACTGGAACGACGAAGGCCGGATGGTTCGACAGAACCACCCGGCCTTCGTTGAGCTGGGTCAGCCGATCTTGCGCTGTTGCGCGGTGAGTGGTTCGGCGGTGGCAGGCGGCGGCGCGCCCACGTCGGCCGCGAGTTCGTTGGCCTCCGCCTGATCGGCGTTGACCTCCTCGATCGCGAGCCGCGCGAAGATCCACTGCTCGGTCGCCGCCATCTGACCGCGGTTGCGGCCTAGGAACGACACGAACCAGCCGATCACGGTGACGATCCGGCTGCGGTAACCGACCAGGTAGTACAGGTGCAGTGCCAGCCAGGCGAGCCAGGCCAGGAATCCGCTGAACTCGAGCTTGCCGATCTGACAGACCGCGTCGAACCGCGAGATCGTGGCCATCGAGCCCTTGTTGAAGTACTTGAACGGCGCACGCTCTTCAGGGGTCTGACCCTTGAGCCCGGCCTTGATGGCCTTGGCCGCGTAGGTCGAACCCTGGATGGCACCCTGCGCCTGCCCCGGCACGCCGGGCACCGACATGAGGTCGCCGACCACGAATACGCTCGGATGACCCTTGACGGTGAGGTCGGGCTCCACGATGACGCGCCCCGCCCGATCCACCTCGGTGCCGTCGGAGCGTTCGGCGATCATCTTGCCCAGCGGGCTGGCCTGCACGCCCGCCGACCACACCTTGCAGACGGCCTCGATCCGGCGGGTGGTGCCGTCGGCGTCCTTGACGATCACGCCGTGCGCGTCGACATCGGTCACCATGGCGTTGAGCTGGATCTCCACGCCCATCTTCTCGAGCCGCTTGGCCGCCTTGGCACCCAGCTTGGGCCCCATCGGGCCGAGCACCGCGCCCGCGCCTTCGAGCAGGATGACGCGCGCGTCGCGGGGATCGATGGTGCGGAAGGTGCCGTCGAGGGTGCGGTCGGCGAGTTCGGCGATCTGCCCGGCCAACTCCACCCCGGTCGGGCCCGCGCCGACGACGATGAACGTCATCAGCCGGTCGCGCTCTTCCTGGGTGGTCGCCAGCTCCGCCTGTTCGAACGAGCCGAGAATGCGCGCGCGCAGCTCGAGCGCGTCGTCGATGGTCTTCATGCCGGGCGCGTAAGTGGCGAAGTGATCGTTGCCGAAGTACGACTGCTGGGCACCGGTGGCGACGATCAGGCTGTCGTAGCCGGTCACGGTCTCGCGGTTGAGTAGTCGCGAGGTGACCTTCTTGTTCGTCAGGTCCACGTCGATGACGTCGCCGAGCAGCACCTGCGCGTTCTTCTGCTTGCGCAGCACCAGCCGGGTGGCCGGGGCGATCTCGCCGGTCGAGAGGATGCCGGTGGCCACCTGGTAGAGCAGCGGCTGGAACAGGTGGGTCGACGTTTTGGAGATGAGTGTGACGTCGACATCGGCTTTGCGCAGATGCCGGGTACCGAACAAACCGCCGAACCCGGAACCGATCACCACAACGTGGTGCCGCTTCCCGACAGACTCAGTGCTCATCGTCGCGCTCCTCGACAGACTGGGGCGGACCCCGCGGTGGTGGTGACAGGGTTAACCGTAGTCGGCTCCGGTTGTGACGTCGCAACAAGAACCCGATCGCGGTGTGTAGACGCGTTGTCTCATCGGACGACGAGATCGACAATACGGGATGCGCCGAATCAGCGACCTGCGAGAAGAACCTCGGCCACCCTGGTGTCGGTCTCGGCGCCGTCGGTGTAGCCGCCTGCTCCGCCGAGCGCGTTCATGATCGACAGCGTGTACCGCTCGCCGGGGCCCGCGACGCCGACCGAGTTGACCACCCAGCCGTCGGTTTCTGCCGACCAGCCGTTCTTCAGGCCGGGCCGCATCGACGCACCCGCGCCCCACACGCCCCAGTGCTGGTTGGAGTCGACCGAGCGCATCCGGTCGAGCAGGTAGGCGAGATCGTCGGGGTGCATGGTGTCGAGGATGGTGTTCATCAGCCGGTCCAGGTCGGCGGCCGTGCACTTCTGGAACGACCAGTCCGGGAACAGCGCGGTGGTGGTCGGCTGCGGGATCAGGCTGACCATGCCGTAGGCACGGAACGCGTTGTTGTAGGCCATCCGGTCGAAGCCGATGTACTTGTTCCACAGCACGTCGGTGGCGTGGTCGTTGGAGGTGGCCAGCATCGCCTCGATGTTGAAGCGGTCGTCGGGGGACAGGCCGATGGCGCCGACGCGGGCCCGGTTGAGCAGGTCGGCGGCGATGGCCAGCTTGATCGTGGACGCGGTCCAGACCTGGTTCTCGGCGTGTTCGCTGGCGTAGATGCCGCCGGTCTTGCGGTCACGCAGCACGTAGCCGACGGCACCGGGGCGGCCGGCGAGGTAGGCGTCGGCGCGCGCTATCCGGGCGCTCATGTCGGCGTCGAATCCCTGCACCGACACCTGGGTCAACGCCGGCGGCGCGGCATGGGCCGGAGCGAGGACAAGGACGCCCGGAGTGAGGACGGCGGCGGCGGCGAACAGGCAGGCAGTTGCTGCGACCCGGGAAACGACACGGGTGGAAGGAGAACGGTCACGCACGAGGGACCACACTCGCACACCGAACGCTCGAGCGCACAACTTCACCGCAAATCCGGCCCCCGGGCGACAGCGCTGTTGCGGCGCACGGGAATTGCCGGTCAATGATGCGCGGCGTGCGGTGTGGCGATGGTGCAGCCGTTGAGGCGATGGCAGTGCTCGAACGCTTCGCCGTGCCGGTCCAGCGGCCACGAATGCAGTACCTGATCAGGTCCGTAGCGCCGGGAATTGATCAGCTCCCAGCGCGCGCCCACTCGGCGGACGATGAAGCCGCCACCGGGAACCAGGGGAAACACCTGCGCGATCATGAAACGAAACCAGCCTTTCGCCCGCGGCCGTACTGTCCCACCCGAACGGCAACGATCCCACGGTCGGCGTCGAGGGTGCCGCAGGCGTGGCCGGGACGCGTTGCGGTGTGGCGTATTTCACTAGCCCGGTCCAGTGGTGGTGGCGGGGCCGCGCGATTGCGGGTCGGTCGCTGGGCGTATAAACAACGGATGCCGTTGCACCTCCATCGCGCCGAACGCGCCGACGCGCTGGCCGACGGACTCGGGCGTTTGCTGGGGGCAGTTCCTGCCGATCCTTTCGTGACCGACGTGGTCGCGGTTGCGGCCAAAGGGGTGGAGCGCTGGTTGGCGCAACGGTTGTCGGGTGTGCTCGGTGTGGTGGGCGCCCGGGGCGGCGTCGGGGATTCCGGATCCGGTGTGGCGGGTGCCGGTCGTGGCCCGGTCGGTGACGGGGTAGCCGCGAATATCGCCTTTCCCGCGCCCGCGGCGCTGGTGGCCCAGGTGCTGGCCGGTGCGAGTGGGGTCGCGCCCGCCGACGATCCGTGGGCCGGTCAGCGACTGGTGTGGACGCTGCTGCGGGTGATCGACGAGGTCGTCGATCAGCCCTGGGCAGCGGTTCTGGCGCGACATCTCGGTGTGCCGGGGGCAGATCACCGAGTCGGCAGGCGCTACGCCACCGCCGCCCACCTCGCCGCGCTGTTCGACTCCTACGCCGCCCAACGTCCGCGGGTGCTGCTCGACTGGGCCGCGGGCGCGGACACCGACGGCGCGGGCGGGCCGGTACCCGACGATCTCGCGTGGCAACCGCGGTTGTGGCGCGCGCTGCGCACAGCGGTCGATGCCCCGAGCCCGGCCGAACGACTCGCGCCCGCCTGCGCCCGCCTGCGCGCCGATCCCGCCTCGGTCGATCTGCCCGAGCGACTCTCTGTTTTCGGCCTGACCCGACTCCCCGCCGACCAGCTGGCCGTCATCACCGCCCTCGCCGCGCACCGCGACGTCCACCTCTGGATGGCGCACCCCAGTCCGGCCATGTGGGCCGCGCTCAGCGATGCTCGGGCGGTCGCCGACGGGGTAGCCGAAGTCGGTGCGGCGGCTCGCCCGCGCGCCGGCGACCACACCGCGGACCTGGTTTCCCACCCCCTGCTCTCGGGGCTGGCCCGGGATGTGCGGGAGCTGGGACAGCGCCTGAATCCGGTGCTGGACAGCGATATTCACCTACCCGATGAGATCGCCACGCACTCGCTACTCGGTGTCGTCCAGGCGGCCGTGCGTGCGGACAGCGTCCCCGAAACGGGTGCGGTGCCGGACGGGAGTGTCGAGGTCCACGCGTGTCACGGCCCGGCGCGGCAGGTGGAGGTACTGCGGGATCTGCTGCTGCGCACGTTCGCGGCGGATCCGACGCTCGAGCCGCGCGACGTGCTGATCATGTGCCCCGACGTGGAGGCGTTCGGGCCGCTGGTGCGGGCCGTGTTCGGCCAGCGCGGCACCGGCGTCGACCTGCCGGTGGAGGGTGAACACCCGGCGCATCAACTGCGGGTGCGGCTCGCCGATCGCGGGCGGGCGGTGACCAACCCGATGCTGGCCGTGGTGATCGAGCTGCTCGAACTGGCCGACGGGCGCGTCACGGTGACGCAGGTACTCGACCTGGCGGCGAGCGAAACCGTGCGCCGCCGTTGCGGATTCGACGACGACGACATCGAACGGCTGCGCGAGTGGGCGGCCGAGTCGGGCGCGCGGTGGGGGATCGGGCAGCGTCAGCGCGAGGCGTTCGGCCTCGCCGATTTCGCGCAGAACACCCTCAATGCCGCGGTGGACCGCATCCTGCTCGGCGTCACCGCCGACGAATCCGGCGACGACTGGCTCGATCTGGCGCTGCCACTCGACGATGTCGACTCCAATGACGTCGACCTCGCGGGCCGCTTCGCCGAGTTCATCGACCGGCTCGCGGTCTGCCTGCGTGACCTGCGCGGCCCCCGGCCCGCCGCCGAATGGACCACGGTGCTGCTGCGGGCCGTCGAACTGCTCACCGATGTGCCCGTCGCGCATTCGTGGATCCGTACCGAAGCGCGCCGCGAGATCGTCGCCGCCACCGAACACGCGGGTGCCACCGGGCTGCGGCTGGCCGATGTGGCGGTTCTGCTGACCAGTCGCCTGGCAGGCGGCCCCGGCCGCGCGAACTTCCGCACCGGCGAACTCACCGTGTGCACCCTCGTTCCGATGCGGTCGGTACCGCACCGCGTGGTGGTGCTGCTCGGCCTCGACGACGATGTCTTCCCGCGTCCCGGCAGCGTCGACGGCGACGACCTGCTGGCCCGCGACCCGCTGGTCGGCGAGCGCGATGCGCGCAGCGAAGACCGCCAGCTTCTCCTGGACGCCATCATGGCGGCTGGGGACACGCTGCTGGTCCTGCACACCGGTGCCGACCCGGTCACCGGCGCCGCCCGCCCGCCCGCCGTCCCGGTGGCCGAACTCCTCGACGTGCTCGCCACCCAGGTGGGACCGGCAGCCATGGATGCCGTCCACATCCGTCATCCGCTGCAAGCCTTCGACCGCCGCAACTTCGCCCCCGAGAATCCTCGCAGCTTCGACATCGTCGCCCTGGCCGGTGCGCGCGCCGCCGCTCGCCCGTCACGACCGCGCCCACCGCTGCTCACCGCGCCGCTGCCGCCCGCTCCCGTCGCCGATGTCGCACTGGCGGAACTGATCTCGTTCGCCGAACACCCGGTGCGCGCGTTCCTGTGGCAGCGACTCGGCCTGCGGGTGCCCGAAGAATCCGAGGACATCGCCGATCAGCTCCCGATCGAACTCGACGGCCTGGCGAAGTGGGACCTCGGCGAACGAATGCTGACCGCGCGCCTCACCGGAGCCGATCCGGCGGGCCTGCGTGCCGCCGAATGGCGCCGGGGAACGTTGCCCCCCTTCAGTTTCGGGGCCAAGGTGCTCGACGAAGTGGAGGGCACGGTCGACACCCTCGTCCGCACCGCGCTACCCGACTACCAGGCACCGCCGCGTGCCGTCGACATCGCCATCGACCTCGGTAACGGCCGTACTCTCGCAGGCACGGTGCCGGAGGTCCGCGGCGAGACACTGGTGCGCACCACCTATTCGCGTCTGGCACCGAAACACCGGCTCGCGTCCTGGGTGTCGCTGCTGGCCCTGGCCGCCACCGAAGACCGATCGTGGCAGGCGATCAGTACGGGACGAGGTCAATTCCGCAGCAGACCGGTGGCCAGATCGGTGATCACGGCACCCGAAGCGCCTGCCGCACTGGCCATCCTGCGTGATCTGGTCCGGTTGCGCGAGGAAGGACTGTGCGAACCGCTGCCCTGCGCGCCCGCCGCCACCGCGGCCTACGCCGAGCGCCGGTTCCGCGGTGACAGCGTCGCCGACGCCCTGCTCGCCGCCGAACACGCCTTCGACGGCGGCCCCAACGGCCCCGGCAAGTTCGGCGACCACACCGACCGCTACCTGCGCTACGTGTGGGGCCGCGCACCCCGATTCGCCGGTCTCGCCACCGAACCCAGCCGACCGGGCGAGCCGGAGAGCACCCACTTCGGTGCGCTCGCGCGCCGCTGGTGGGCGCCGCTACTCGTCGCCGAAAGTCAGGAACAGCCGTGACGGGGACCGTATCGGCGCCCACCGCCTTCGACGCCACCGGGCCGCTGCCGCAGGGCACCGTCGTGCTCGAGGCCAGCGCGGGCACCGGCAAAACGCACGCCATCGTCGGGCTCGCGGTCCGCTACGTCGCCGAGGCGGGCATCGCGATTACCGAGTTGCTCCTCGTCACGTTCAGCCGCGCCGCCACCCAGGAACTGCGCGAACGCACCAGAGACCGTTTCGTCACGGTGGCGACCGCGCTCGCCGAGCCCGATACCGCACGGCACCACCAGGACGAACTCGTCCGGGCGATGGCCGACACCGACCCCGCGACCGTGCGTCTGCGCAGGCACCGATTGCTCACCGCCCTAGCCGATTTCGACGCGGGCACCATCGCTACCACCCACTCGTTCTGTCAGCGGATGCTCGACGAACTCGGTCTCGCCGGTGAACACGACCCGGGTGCCCGGCTGGTCGAATCGGTGGACGACCTCGTCGCCACCGTCGCCGACGACCTGTACCTGGCCCGCTACGCCCGCGACCGCGCCCCCTTCACATTGCGCGACGCGCACACCCTGGCGCTGGCGGCGGTCCACGATCGGCACGCCGACCTCGCGCCGCGCACCGACGGCGCGGCGGGGGAGCGCGTCGCCTACGCGAGCGCCGTGCGCGCCGAGACCGAACGCCGCAAACGCCGTGCGGGACTGCGTGATTTCGACGATCTGCTGGTGCTGCTACACGATGTGCTGGCCGACCCCGAACACGGGCCGCGCGCCTGCGCCCGGATCAGGCAGCGGTACCGGGTGGCGCTGGTCGACGAGTTCCAGGACACCGATCCGTTGCAGTGGGACATCCTGCGCCTGGCCTTCCACCAGCACGCCACCCTGGTGCTGGTCGGCGACCCGAAACAAGCCATCTACGCCTTTCGCGGCGCCGAAGTGCTCAGCTACCTCGACGCCGTGGCACTGGCGGATCGACGCAGCGAACTCACCCGCAACTGGCGCAGCGACGCCGGACTGCTGCGCGCCATCGACCACCTGTGTGGCGGTGCGGAATTGGGTCACCCCGAGATCAGCGTGTACCCGGTCACGCCGACACGGCCGACGACCCGCCTGCACGGTGAACCGGACGCGATCAGCCCGCTGCGCCTTCGGGTGCTGCCGCGAACCGGGGCCGGTCCGCGCAATCGGTCGGGGTTCCCTTCGGTGGGCAGGCAGCGGGCCAAGGTAGCCGACGACCTGGCCGCCGATATCGTCACCCTGCTCGAATCCGGCACCGCCATCGACGCCAAACCCATACGCGGCGGCGATCAATCGCTGTGCGAAGTGGGCGACGGCCGGGTACGCAGACCGATCGGGCCCGGCGATATCGCGGTGCTGGTGCGCACCCGGTCCCAGATCGATGTGGTGCGTGCGGCGTTGGACCGGGTCGGGGTCGCCTCCGTCCTGGCCGGTGGCACCAGCGTCTTCGCGACCGTCGCCGCGACCGATTGGCTGTGGGTATTGCGTGCCCTGGAACAACCGCATCGCGGTGACCGGGTGCGGCTGGCCGCGTGCACACCGATCCTCGGCGTGACCGCCGTCGAGATCGACTCGGGCGGTGCGGATCTCGTCGGCCGGGTCTCCACCCAGTTGCGCGACGCCGCGCGATTGTTCGCGCGCGCCGGATTCGCCGCCGTGTTCGACAAGCTCGCCACCGAAACCGACCTCGCGCCGCGCCTGCTCGCGGTGGACAACGGCGAACGCGAACTCACCGACCTGCGCCACCTCGCGCAGCTGCTCGACGAGGTTGCGGTGGCCGAGGGCCTGGGCCTGACCGCGCTCACCCGCTGGCTCGCCGACCGTGTTCGCGACCCGGAGGCAGGCAGTATCAGCGGTCGCAGCCGCAGGCTCGATCGGGACGCGGCGGCAGTGCAGATCGCCACCGTGCACGCCAGCAAGGGCCTCGAATTCCCCATCGTCTACCTGCCTTTCACCTGGGACAGCGCCAAGAATCCGTATCCTGCGACGCTGCTGTTCCACGACGACAACGGCACCAGGGTCCTCGATATCGGCGGCAAGGAGGCACCCGGTTACGGCGAGCGTCAATTGCGCTGTGAGGCCGAGGAATCGGGAGAGGAACTGCGACTGCTGTATGTGGCGCTGACCCGGGCGATGTGCCAGGTCGTCGCGTGGTGGGCGCCCGCGGTGACCACCGGCGCCGCGCCGCTGCACCGGATGATGCTGGGCAGACGGCCCGGTTCGGCGCAGGTACCGCGCCGGGCGGAGATTCCCGCTGACACCGCTGCGGCGCAACGGATTTCCGAGTGGGCTGCCGGCGCCTCGGACGCGATCTCGGTGACCATGGTCGATCGCCCCGAGGACGTGGCGCCCCGGCGGGTGCGCACCGAGCTGCCGACCGGTGAGCTGGCGGCCGCCGGGTTCACTCGCGCGCTCGACCAGCAATGGCGGCGCACATCGTATTCGGCGCTCACCGCGGGCGCGCACGACGCCCCGGGAACGATTGACTCCGAACCCGAGGACGGCCCAGGTCCTGACGACGAGCCGACCGAGGCGCCGGTCGACGCCCTGACCGGCAGCACGGCCGCCCCGTCGTTGATGAACGACCTGCCCTATGGCGCCGAGTTCGGCACACTGGTCCACGGGGTGCTCGAAACGGTCGACACCTCGGTGCCCGACCTCGCCGCCGAGGTTCACCAACGGTGCGTCGAGGCGGTCGAGCACACGATGGCCGAGCTCGATGTCGACGTCCTGTCCTCAGCGCTGCTCGAAGTCCTGCGCACCCCAGCCGATTTCGGTTCGCTGGCCGCGATCGCGACCCGTGACCGGCTCAACGAACTGGAATTCGAGCTGCCACTCGGTGGTGGCGATACGCCCGGTGCTCGCTCGGCCGGGATGCACGAAATCGCCACACTGCTGCGCACCCACCTGCCCGCCGACGACGATCTCGTCGGCTACGCCGATCATGTTGCCGCACTGCCCGATACGGTGCTGCGCGGTTATCTCACCGGCAGCATCGACGCGGTCTTGCGGGTACCCGATGACACGGGCGAGCTGCGCTATCTCATCGTCGACTACAAGACCAACCGGCTCGGCACCGGGGACCTCACCGTCGAGCACTATCGTCGCGACCACATGGTCGCGGAGATGATCCGCTCGCACTATCCGCTGCAAGCGCTGCTGTATGCCGTTGCGCTGCACCGTTATCTGCGCTGGCGGCTGCCCGGTTACGACCCCGCCCGCCATCTCGGCGGTGCCAGATACCTGTTCGTGCGGGGCATGATCGGCACGGCGACCCCACCGGGGCACGGTGTATTCGATTGGCATCCTTGCGCGGAACTCGTTGTTGCGCTGTCGGACCTACTCGCGGGGCAACGATGAGAAGGGTGTCGACGCCCCGGCGAGTGGTGCGGGCAACTGGGAGGCACCGATCATGACGTCTATTCAGGTGGCACAGCGGGGGACCGGGCTGCTGCGGGTGTTCAACGAAGCCGGCGTGCTGTCCGCGGCGGACGTGCACGTCGCGGTGCGGTTGGGTCGGATGGGCCGCGAGGACAGCGAGGACGTGCTGTTCGCGGCGGCCCTGGCCGTGCGCGCGGTGCGCTCCGGATCGGTGTGTCTCGAGCTGGCCCGGATGCGCGAGATCGGCATCGACGCCGACGAAACGCGTGACGGCGCAACGGGAATCGACCCGGCGACCCTGCCGTGGCCGGATACCGATCGGGTACTCACCGCCCTACGTCGCAGTCCGCTGATCTGCGGTGGGCAGTCCGGTCCGCTGCGCCCGTTGCGGATCGTCGAAGCCGACGCCGAGGGTGGCGCGCTGCTCTACCTCGACCGGTACTACCAGCAGGAACAAACCCTGCGGCGAGTGCTCACCGAACGCAGTGCCGACCACCCGGCGATCGATACCGAACTCGTTCGCGCACAGCTGGATCGGCTCTTCGCCGAGCTCCCCGGCGACGGCCCCGACCGGCAACGACTGGCCGCCGCACTGGCCGCGACCCACTGGACCACCGTCGTCGCCGGTGGTCCGGGCACCGGCAAAACCCACACCATCGCCCGCATCCTGGCCCTGCTCACCGCCCACCGCAGCGCCTCGCCGAAGTTGCCCCCCCTGCGTATCGCCCTCGCCGCACCCACGGGCAAGGCAGCGGCCCGCCTGCAGGAAGCGGTGCGCGAACAAGCCCCCGTCTTCGGCCTGCCCGAACTCACCGCCTCGACCCTGCACCGACTGCTGGGCTGGCAACGCGGCCGCACCACCCGATTCCGCCACCACGAACACAACCGGCTGCCCTACGACGTCGTCGTGGTCGACGAGACCTCGATGGTGTCGCTGACGATGATGAGCCACCTCTTCTCCGCTCTGCGCCCCGATACCCGCCTTGTCCTCGTCGGCGATCCCGACCAGCTGGCCTCGGTCGATGCGGGTGCGGTGCTGGCCGATCTCGTCGCCGGGCCGGTCAGCGGCGCGCCGAACCCGGCGCTTCGTGCGGTGCTCGGCCTCGATCTCGGGGGATCGCGGACGAGCCCGTCAACCGCTCCTGGCGACGGAGCAGGCTGGGAGATGCCGGGCGAGCGCGGTGCGGACCGAGTATCGGGGGCTGGCGGCGTGGCCGACATTCCCGGCCGGGATCCGATGGGTTCGATTCCCGGCGTGGCCGAGGCGCCGGGGGTGGGGTCCGAGATATCTGCTGGGTTGCCGGTGAATCCAGCAGCGGCGCAGTCGCACTCGTTGACGGCCCTCGAACAGCGGCGGCTGCAGGGTGGGATCGTCCGGTTGACCAGGGGCAGGCGGTTCGGCGGGCATATCGCCGACCTGGCGGTCGCGGTCCGCGCGGGCGATGCCGATGCGGCGCTGGCTATTCTGCGGGCGGGCGGCGACGACGTGTCGCTGTGCACCTCCGACGATATCCGCGCTGTGCGGGCGGACGTGACAACCGGCGCCCTCGCCGTCACGGCCGCTGCCGAGGCGGGCGATGCGATCGGCGCACTGACCGCGCTGGAATCACACCGCTTGCTCTGCGCGCACCGCCAGGGCCCCTTCGGTGTCGAACGCTGGGACCGGATGGCAGCCGACTGGGCCGCGGCCGGTGGCGCGGGACCCGAAGGGCCGCAATCGGTCTGGTACCCCGGCCAGCCCCTGCTGGTCACCGCCAACGATCACGAGGCCCGCATCTACAACGGTGACACCGGTGTCATCATCCGCCGCCCCGACGGCTCCTTGCGCGCGGCCATCCAGCGCGGCAGCGAGCCCTACCTGGTCCACCCGACGCAATTCCCGGCGGTCGTCACGGTTTTCGCCATGACCATCCACCGCAGTCAGGGCAGCCAGTACGACACCGTCTCGGTCGTGCTGCCCGAACCCGAATCCACGCTGCTCACCAGGGAACTCCTCTACACGGCCATCACCAGGGCCCGGACCCACGTCCGCATCATCGGCACCGAGGACTCCATTCGTGCCGCGATCGGCCGCCGCGTTCTCCGAGCCAGCGGGCTTTCCAGAACCGTTGCGCCACAGGGATAGTGGGATGTGACGCGATCGACGACCGTGCTCGTGGATCAGTGGCGGTATCGAGAACTGTCAGTCCACCGGATAGTCGTAGGTGTCGTGATGGACGACCGCGTCCAGTAGGGCGGTATCGAGAAGTGTGGTCAGCGGATCGTCGGCCTGGAGTGAGCCGTTGTGACGTCGCGGGCCGCGGTCGCCCGTGGTGGAAAGTGACCGCGGCCGCGCGGTCAGCGCGCTGAGCTGCGGGACCAGTTCCACGACCACCAGTGGTCCTCGTCCAAGTCGTAGAGGACGGTGGCTTCGATTGCTGTGCGGAGGTACTGATCATCCAGGTCATTCAGAGCTGGGAGGATGTCAGGG
The DNA here is from genome assembly GCF_052814245.1 of Nocardia sp. IBHARD005. Lineage (NCBI taxonomy): Bacteria > Bacillati > Actinomycetota > Actinomycetes > Mycobacteriales > Nocardiaceae > Nocardia > Nocardia sp. IBHARD005. Next base: position 5,103,281 of record NZ_CP199935.1, on the reverse strand, counting down.
GAGAGGGCGCTCAGGTAGTCCGTGTCCAAGCGGCCGCTGGTGTGCCATCGGTCGATATTACGCTCGGCGACAAGGTGTTCCGGGTTGAGCAGCGCCAGGGCGATGAGCGTGCCGAGTGCGGTGCCGATCGCGGCGCGCGGCACCCAGTTCCAGCGCAGTCGCGCGATGGCGACCAGCACGAGGACGTAGACGAGGCCGACCCAGAGCTCACACGTCGTCACCAGCAGACGCAGCACGGTGAATCCGTAGGCCTGCTGGTAGGTCCACATCCGGCCGAGTGCGGAGCACGCGATGACCAGCGCCAGCACGCTCGCCGCGCTCAGCAGGACGCGCAGCGACCGGCGATCGGCGGCGGTGTCCTGCACCGACCAGTGCAGTACCGCCAGGATGACGGCCAGCGTCAGGATGCTCACCGCCGACAGCTGCCAGAAGCCACTGCGCGCGTACTCGGCGTAGGTCAGACCCGCTGTTCGCTGCACGTAGTCGTCGCCACCGAACAGGGCAACGAACTGAGCGCCGACGAACACCGCGAACAACACGGTCAGCGCCCCGACCGGCAGCATCCACTCACTGCGCGACCACAGCCGTTGCGGCCGCACCGAATCCGCCGCGCTCGCAGGCGGGCCCGCGAGCAGATACAGCGCTCCGAGCACGCCCACCGTGACAGCTACGAACAAGAAGGTCCACTGCCATGCTGCCGGACCGTCCACGGTCGGAACAAGCCCGTTCAACAGCCCCGCGAAGGTCGCATCCGCTCCGCCGAGCAGCGGCACGAACACCACCAGTAGCGCCGCCGTCACCGCTACGGAAACCCCGTATCGACGCACCGTCGAGGTGCCAACGGACCGCGACTCCCGCAACCCCGAGAACGCCCACGGCGCCGCCCCGAACGCAGCCAGCGGCACCGCGAACATGTCGTGCGCGATCCCCCGCACACTCCGTCGTCCCAACACCGCCAACGACCCGGCGACACACGCCGCGATCACGCAGAGAACGAACAACCACTCCGCCGCCCGGACCGTCCCCACCCCCAGCAGCGCAATCGCCGCTGCCGCCCACCAGACCCGATCACCGATCGAAACGGCTTGGGCGGCAACCTCATTCGACGACGTTCCGCGGTCGGTGGTGGGCGCCTTCGCGGTAACCTCGCTGCGGCCGGCCACAGCCGAATCAGCAGTCTTCGCAGCAGGTCTCGCGGACTTCACGCCGATGTCGGCCGTGCCGACCTGAACCGCGGCCTGGTCGCTCGTCGGGTCGGCCGATCGACCGATGGGCGGGTGTCCGTCGCTGGTCGCGGCGTTCGCAGGCGCGGCCTTGTCGCCCAGGCCGGTGTCTACCGCGCGGCCCGACTCGGAACCTCCGGAGACCGCCGCGACCTCGTCGGTGTGCGGCGCCGCGACATCGTCCGGTACTGAACGCGACAGTGGTTCGGCAGGTTTCGCACCGGTGCGCTCGGCCGCGGTCGGCGCTGTCGTGGACGGGGTGGTCGTAGATGATGTTCCGGCCGGCGGGGCGGATTCCGGTGAGTCCTCCGCGGATGCCCTGCGGGAACGTGCGCGGTAGTCCACCGCACAGAGCGCGCCGGTGATGGCGGTGCCGGCGATGAGCCAGCCGATGCCGGGACGGTCCACCGGGATCACCGTGGCGCCGACGATGCCGGCCAGGGCGGCGGCTGGAAGGACGCCGGGCGGGCGGGCTACGCACTGCCAGCGCCTGGGCACCGGCGGTAGCGGAGGCGGCATTGCGGGTAGTGCCATGGAACTCGCCGACGGCTTGGAACTCGGCGACGACATGCTCGGCCACGCTGCGGTCTGCCGGCCCGCGGTACCCGGCTGCACCCGGCTGTTCTCGTGGCGCACGGCAAGCAATGTGGCCAACGGTACCGAGCCATCCTCGGCGGGCTCGACGGGTGCGGCGGGCTCGGCGGGCGCGGATGGTGCGGATGGTGCGGATGGTGCGGCGGGCTCGGCGGGCTCGGCGGGCGCGGATGGTGCGGCGGGCGCAGTTGGCGCGGATGGTGCGGCGGGCATGGATGGTGCGGATGGTGCGGATGGTGCGGCGGGCTCGGCGGGCTCGGCGGGCGCGGATGGTGCGGATGGTGCGGCGGGCTCGGCGGGCTCGGCGGGCGCGGATGGTGCGGATGGTGCGGATGGTGCGGCGGGCTCGGCGGGCTCGGCGGGCGCGGATGGTGCGGCGGGCGCAGTTGGCGCGGATGGTGCGGCGGGCATGGATGGTGCGGCGGGCATGGATGGTGTGGCGGGCAAGCCATCTGCGGCGGGCGACGTCGTGTCCGGTGATGGGCTGACCGACGCTGCGGCCTTGGCGAGGGCGGGTTCGGCCGCGGGCTGATCGGCACCCGTCTGCACAGCGGACTTCAGGCTCTCGGTAGCGCCCTGATCAGGTGTCGGTGCTTCGGATATCGGTGTGTCGGACATGGGTTTCCCCTCCTGGAGGTGTGCGGATGCATCCCGGGACCGAAGTGCCGGGAGGGTGATCTGGATGTTGGGTCAGTCCGGGAGGACGACGCGGATGCGGGAGCCGGGGTCGGCGACGGCGATGGTGCCGCCGTGCAGGTCGATCACCCAGCGGGCGATGGCGAGACCGAGGCCGGTGCCGCCGCCGTCGGTGCGACCACCGCGGGTGAAGCGGTCGAAGACGGTGGCGCGCTCGGCTTCCGGGATGCCGGGTCCGTCGTCTTGGATCTCGAGGACGGTCCCCTCGGGGCAGGTTGACACCGAGACCCGGACCTCACCGCCGGACGGCCCGTGCCTGGCAGCGTTGTCGAGAAGGTTGAACAGCACCTGATGCAGGCGCGCCCGGTCGGCGAACACGCATCCATCGGCGGGTTCGACAGCAGTCGTGAACCGGACACCGCGGCCCAGCGCGGCGGTCATCACCTCGGCCTCGGCGATCACCTCCGCCAACAGCGGTGTCAGCGACAGGTTTTCGCGATCCAAGGTGAACGCGCCCGCTTCGATGCTGGACAGGTCGAGGAGTTCGGAGACGAGCAGGCCGAGACGTTCGGTCTGGGCCAGCGCGGTGCGCAGCGTCGCCGGGTCGGGTTCGCTCACCCCGTCGACCAGATTTTCCAGGACGGCATGCAGTGCGGTCACCGGTGTGCGCAACTCGTGGGACACATTGGCGATGAGGTCACGACGTTGCCGGTCGGCGGCGGCCAGGTCGGCGGCCATCTGGTTGAACGCGGTCGCGAGCTGGCCCACCTCATCGCGCGAGGACGCCCGCACGCGAAAGCTGTAGTCGCCCTGTGCCATTCGACGGACAGCGGAGGTCATTTCGCGCAGCGGCCTGGTGATGCCGTGGGCGAGGAACTGCGAGGTGAGCAGCGCGATCCCGATCGCGGCCACGGTCGTGCGCGGCGGCAGCCAGCCGATCTTCAGCCGGAAGTACCCGAATGCGACACCGCCCGAACACAACATCAGCACGGCCAGTTTGAGTTTGATCGACCGCAGCCGGTCCAGTGGCCGCGGCAACACCTCGGCGATCCGGTCCATCAACGCCGCGGCGCGCTCCGGCGCCGTCATCGTGCGTCCAAGGCATACCCGACACCGTGCACGGTGCGGATGAGATCGGCACCGAGCTTGCGCCGCAATGCTTTCACGTGCGAGTCCACCGCGCGCGTGCCCGCCGCGTCGGACCAGTCCCAGATGTCCTCCAGAAGCCGCTCCCTGGCCAGCACCGCTCGCGGACGTTGCGCGAGCCGGCTCAGCAAGTCGAATTCCAGTGGGGTGAGCCGTGCTTCGGTGTCACCGCGCCACACCCGCCGCTCGGCGAGATCTATCCGCAGATCACCGACGACGATGCTGTTGTCGCCGCGCTCGGCGGCCCGGTCCACGCGCCGCAACAGGGCGTGCACGCGGGCGGCGAGCACCCGCATCGAGAACGGCTTGGTGAGATAGTCGTCGGCGCCGACACCGAGGCCGATGAGCTGGTCGGTCTCGTCGGTGCGCGCGGTGAGCATGAGGACGGGCACGTGGCGCTCGGCTTGGATCCGGCGGCACACCTCCAGCCCGTCGAACCCCGGCAGCATGACGTCGAGGACCACCAGATCGGGTTCCCCCGCCAGGGCAGCCGCCACTGCGGCAGGCCCGTCGTGTGCCAGGTCGACGGTGAACCCCTCGGCACGCAACCTGGCGGCCACGGACTCGGCGATCGTCACCTCGTCGTCGACCACCAGGATCCGGCGTGCCGCCTGTCCTGGACCGCCCCCACTGTTTTCCATGGTGCGACCCTAGCGAGCCGGTGTGGAGGGTTGCGTCGCCAAATGTGGAGATTCTGTGCGGAGTAGACCGGCGGCCTACTCGGCACCCTCGTCCAACGCTCGACCCAGCTGTCGCGGGCCGGTGCGGCGCTGCTGTCGATCGCCCTGGCCACGGCTGGTCGTGCTGCCGAGGAACCGGCGGCGCTTACAGGTCGGGGAACAGGCCGGGTAGTTCCATCGCGTAGGCGAGATCGTCGCGGGTGCCGAGGGTGACCAGCAGCACGCGAATCATCGTCACCCTGGCCTCGGACGCCAGCGCCGGATCGGGATCGCTACCCGGCTCGCTGCCCTCGGTGAGCCGGTAGACGACGTACTCGCACACGTGCAGTGCCGCGTCCAGGTCGAGCGGGGCGGGCACCGGGCGCCCGAGATCGCCGAAGGTCTTGCGCACCAGATCGCGAATGTCGTCGAGCGCGCGTTCGCGGTAGCCCGAGACGACCGACCGGGGATCGTGCAGCTCGGCGAACAAGGGCCGCAGCATCGGGCCGTGCCCGCGCGCCCAGTCCACATACGCGTCGATCAGCCGGATACCCAGCTGCACCGGCTCGCCGGTACCTGCCAGTGCCGCGCGGATTCCGCCGACCAGACCCTCGTTGGACGCGTCGAGTACCGCGTGCAGCGGCTCGGACGCATTGCCGAAATAGCGGTAGAAAGTGGGTCTGGCCAGCCCGGCCTCTTCGATGATCTGGGCGACGCTCAACCCGCGCGAGCCGTTGCGCGCGAACACCGCGGCGGTCGCCTCGACGATCCTGGCGCGGACCTCGTCGGCCTGCTGCTGGGTTTGCGGCGGGCGCCCGCGACGCACCGCCGTCGATTCCCCGGTCATCGCACCTCCCTCACAGCCGGTCATCGCGCACTGAAAGCTTGACACGAACCAGGGCGCTGGCATTAATCTAACACTAGTGTTCAGTAAATGACCTGAACGTGCGCGATCCGTTCCGCGCGATCCACCTGTTGAAGAGAAGGGCCGACAATGACGACAGCCCCCGAGCTGACCGCCGAACCCACCGCGCTGCCCGCCGCGCTGGTGAAGCCCCTGTTCGAGCGCGGAGTCGCCGGTGGCGCACCGTCGGTCGCGGTCTTCGCCCCGGCCACCGGCCACAAGATCGGCGACCTGCCGCAGTCCTCGGTGGCCGATATCGAGCGCGCCTTCGCCGTCGCCAGGCACGCGCAGCGCGACTGGGCCAAGGTGGGAGTCAAGCAGCGCGCCGAGATCGTGCGCCGCTTCCACGACATCGTGCTCGCCGAGCAGGACACCATCCTCGACATCGTGCAGACCGAGACCGGCAAGTCCCGGCCGCACGCCTTCGACGAGATCGCCGACGTCGCGCTCAACGCGCGCTACTACGCCACCGTCGCTCCCACCCTGCTCGCCGAGCGCAAGCCGCGCGGGGTGCTGCCGGTGCTCACCTCGGTCGAGGTGCGCAACCGGCCCAAGGGCGTCGTCGCGGTCATCTCGCCGTGGAACTACCCCCTCGCCCTGGCGGCTTCCGACGCGTTGCCCGCCCTGATCGCGGGCAACGCGGTCATCGCGCGCCCCGACAACCAGACGGCGGTCTCGGCGCTGTGGGCTATCGACGCCGCCGAGCGGGCCGGGCTGCCGCGTGGTCTGTGGCAGGCCGTGCTCGGCCGTGGCCGCGAAATCGGTGGCGAGGTGATCGCGCGCGCCGACTATGTCGACTACACCGGTTCCAGCGCTACCGGCCGGACCATCGCCCAGCAGGCCGGTGAGCGTCTGATCGGCTACTCCCTCGAACTCGGTGGCAAGAACCCGATGCTCGTGCTGGCAGACGCCGATGTCTCCAAGGCCGCGAAACTGGCTGTGCGCGCGTGCTACTCCTCGGCCGGTCAGCTGTGTGAGTCGATGGAACGCATCTATGTCGACGCGTCGGTCTACGACCAGTTCGTCGCGGAATTCGTCGGCAATGTCAAGAACATGTCGCTCGGCGGCGAACTCGACTACAGCCGGGACATGGGTTCGCTGACCTTCCAGCGTCAGCTCGACACCGTCAGCGCACACGTGGACGACGCGGTCGCCAAGGGCGCCAAGGTGCTCGCCGGTGGTCGTGCCCGCCCGGATCTCGGTCCGTACTTCTACGAGCCCACCGTGCTCGCGGACGTGGCGCCCGGCATGACGGTCTACCGCGAGGAGACCTTCGGCCCGGTGGTCTCGGTGTACAAGGTCGACTCCGACGAGGCCGCCGTCGAGGCCGCCAACGACACCGCCTACGGCCTCAACGCCTGCGTATGGAGCCGGGACGTGAACCGCGGCAAGGAGATCGCTGCCCGGATCAACGCCGGTTCGGTCAACGTGAACGAGGGTTTCAGCGCCGCCTGGGGCAGCATCGACGCGCCGTCGGGTGGTCTCGGTATCTCCGGCCAGGGGCGTCGCCACGGTGCGGAAGGCCTGCTGAAGTACATCGACACCCAGACCATCGCGGTCCAGCGGGTGCTGCCGATCGCGCCGCTGCCCGGCATGTCCGAGCAGATGTGGGCAAAGACGATGACGCTGGTTTTCGGCGTCATGAAGACGCTGCGCCAGAAGTAACCGAACACGAGCAGGGTAGGTAGCAGAGATGAAGCTGGAAACGGTCGCAGGCAAGCGGGTCCTGATCACCGGCGCGGCCATGGGACTCGGTAAGTTGTTCGCCGAGAAGGCCGTTGCCGAAGGCGCCGACGCGGTGGTGCTGTGGGATATCAACGAGCTGACGCTGCGCGAGACCGCGGCGCAGCTGACCGCCGCGGGCGGCAAGGTGCACTACTACGTGGTGGATGTGTCGTCGCAGGACGCGATTCGCGAGGCGGGCGAGGTGGTGCGCAAGGAGGTCGGCGGCATCGACATCCTGGTCAACAACGCGGGCATCGTGCGCGGCAACACCTACTTCTGGGAAACCGAGAACCGCTCCGACATCGACAAGACGATGGCGATCAACTCGCTGGCCCCGATGTATGTCACCCTGGAGTTCCTGCCCGGCATGGTCGCCGGTGCGGGCCAGGCGCGCGTGCTCAATATCGCGTCGTCGGCCGGTCTGGTCGCCAACCCGCGCATGGCCGTGTACGCGGGGTCGAAGTGGGCGGCGCTCGGCTGGTCGGATTCGGTGCGTATCGAGCTGGAGCAAGCGGGCCACGACCACGTGAAGGTCACCACGGTCTGTCCGACCTACATCAACACCGGCATGTTCGACGGTGCGAAGGGCATTCTGTTCACGCCGATGCTCGAGCAGAACGATGTTGTCGACACCTCGTGGTCGGAGATGAAGAAGGGCGGTGCCCTGGTGGTGCTGCCGTGGACCTCACGGATGAACCGGGCGCTGACCGGTCTGCTGCCGATCAAGGTTCGCGACCTGTACCTGAACGCGGTGGGCGTGTACCACTCGATGGATCAGTTCACCGGACGCAAGTAGGCATTCGGTGCGGGGGTGCCCCCGTCGACCGGTCGTGGCGGCGATCGTTCGACGGGGGCATCGTCATGTCGCGCGACAGTGTGTGCACGTCGGCATCGACTGCCATGTCGAAATCCCTGATCGGGTCTCGGCTAGTGGTTCAGCGTGTGGTGGCGGCGATCAGCGAGATTCCCTGGTACCGACGATCACGGTGGCGTAATACTCCTGCGACTCTGCCACGCGGGGTAGGAGACCATGCGCGGTGAGCACCGAGCACGCGGTATCGACCTGCCCCGCCCCGGTTTCCACCAGCACGGTGCCGCCCGGCGCCAGCCAGGTGGCCGCACCCTCGGCGACCCGCCGGAACACATCGAGCCCGTCCGTCCCACCGTCCAGTGCGGTCAGCGGCTCGTGCTCGCGCGCTTCCGGCGGCAGGTCCGCGACCCGGGCGCTGGGCACATATGGTGTGTTCGCGAGCATGATGTCGATGCGCCCGCGCAGGTCGCCCGGCAGCGCGTCGAACAGATCACCACCGAACACCGGTGCGCTCAGCGGCGCGAGATTCTCACGCGCGCAGGCGACGGCGACGGAGTCGATATCAGCGGCGACGAGCTCGACATCGCACCCCCGTGCGGTGAGCTCCGTCGCCGCGCTCAGCCCGAGTGCCCCACAGCCACAACACAGGTCGACCACACAGGCTCGCGTCGTGCCCGGCGCGACGCCGTCCACCGCCTGATCCACCAGAAACGCGGTGCGCTGACGCGGCACGAAAACCCCTGGTCGCACCCCGACTCGCAGCCCACGGAATTCCACCCAGCCGAGCAGATATTCGAGCGGAGTCCCTGAGATCCGCTGTCGGACCAACGCATCCAGCCGCCGTGGATCGCCGAGGGCCGCCTCGATCAACAGCGTGGCCTCGTCCTCGGCGAACACACATCCCGCACGCCGCAACGTCACGACCACCTCGGGGAAACTGGAACCGCTCATGCGCCGATTGTTCCTGACCGGGCAAGCGAATTATCACCGCGCGCCGTGGTCGGGAAGCCACGACTCAGCGTGCAGTGTCGAGTTCGAAGGTGCGGGTCGCGTCGAGGTAGATCCCGCGCTGGGCCTGGCGCGCGGGCGGGGGCAACTGGGAAACCAGCTGTTCGAGCGAGGTCATCGCCCCGACCACAGCCGTCCCCGCCACGATGAAGTCGGCGACCGCGCGCCGAATGTGATTCGGGGAGGTCACCACCACCGCGCTGGTCGCACCGAGATCGCGCAGCAGCCGGGTACTGAACAGTGCGTTCTGCACCGTCGACCCGGCCCGATCCTCCACATGGATCCGATCGCCCGGCAGCCCGCGCGCGACCAGCCAGCGCCGCATGGCCTCGGCCTCGGAGATGCCGTTCTGCGGATTGCCGCCGGTCACGATCACCGGGGACAACGGTGCGGCGACCGCCTGCAACCACGCCGCGGTGAGCCGGTTCTCCAGCTCCGGTCGCAGCGCGCCGTCGGGTAACAGGCCGTAGCCGAGGACCACGATGCCGGTCTGCGGACCGACCAGTGCGGGCAGCGGATTGGGCAGGGTAGCGGCGGCCGCGGTCACCGCGTGCAGCACATGGTTGGTACCCGCCGCCATGCCGGCGTCGATCCCGCCGAGCCGGGCCAGCGCGTCGCCGACGGCGGCGGTGTCGCCCGCGTAGTGCGACCAGATCGCCTGTAGCGCGAGCGCCTCGGCGTCCTGCGGATCGGCGGCGATGAGGGCGCGCAGGTCGGCTCGCCCCGCGGCATCGTCACCGTCGGCGAAATGCCGCTGCGCCGAGTTGTACAGCGCGGCCACGTCCGCCTCCGCGGCGGCGGGGCCGACCGCGGTGCCCGTCAGTGCGGCTGCGGTGACGACAGCGGCGGCCACCTGTTTCCAATGCCTCGAGATCCTCACGACAGTCGATACCCTTCCCGCGAACGGTTCGGTACGTGCTGGCATAGCTGATGACAGAGCAGGCAACACCCTACGACCGGAGCTCAGGGCCGCGGCGGACCTCGACCAGCTTGCGCGCGTCGCGGCCCGGCGGCAGGCCGTCGGCCCGGCGGCGGATAAGGTGACTCACCGTGGATACCGCTTCGCTGACCGGCAAGGAACTCGCCGCCGCCATCAACGCCGACTCGAAGGAGCGCGCGGCCGCGCTCACCGCCGCGGGCACCGCGCCGACGCTGGCGCTGATCGTCGCCAACGACGACCCGGCGAGCGCCTGGTACGTGAACTCGCTGCGCAAGGCCGCCGAGCGGCTCGGAATCGCCTGCGAGCGCATCGATCTCGGTGCCGACGCGAGCGCCGAGGCGATTCGCGCCGAACTGAACGCGCGCAGCGCCGACCCGGCCACCGACGCGATCATGCTGCAGACCCCGCTGCCCGCGGGCGTGAACCTCGACGACGTGAGTTCGGCGATCGCCGCGGCCAAGGACGTGGACGGCGTCAGCCCGCTGTCGCTCGGCCTGCTCGCCTCCGGCCTCGACGGTTTCGTCCCCGCCACCTCCGAGGCGGTCGTCGAGTTGCTGAAGCATCACGGCATCGCGCTGCAGGGCCGCCTCGTCACCGTGGTCGGCCGCTCCAATATCGTCGGCAAGCCCGTGGCTCAGCTGCTGCTCGCCGAGAACGCGACCGTCACCGTCGCGCACTCACGCACCGCGGACCTGGCCGCGGTCACCACCCCCGCCGATATCGTGGTCGCCGCGGCGGGCCGGATCGGCCTGGTCACCGGCAAGCACATCGGCGACGGCGCCGTGGTGATCGACGTGGGCACCAATGAAGCCGAAGACGGCGGCATCGTGGGCGATGTCGACGCGGCGTCGGTCATCGGCAAGGCGGCGGCGCTGAGCCCCGTCCCCGGTGGTGTCGGCCCGGTGACCACCGCGCTGCTCATGCGCCACGTGGTCGTCGCGGCCGAGAACGCCCGCGCCTGAACGCCTTTCGTGATCGGGCTGTGCGATCGCTCAGCTGCTGATCGGCCCCTCGTTCGGGTCTAGCGCGGTGCCGCCCCGAACGAGGTGATCAGCGTTTTCTTGCCGACCACGGCGGTCTCCACCAGCTGCGGTGTGTAGGTGCTCGGCGCCGAATCCGGCCGGAACGCGGTGACCTTGACAAGGTACTGATCGGCGAAGGCACCCGGGGTGATCTCCACACAGTGCGTGGTTCCCACCGGAGTGGAGTCGATTCCGGCCTGGATGGCGGCCGCGGAGGGTGCCACGGCACCGGCGGCCACGAGGGTCCGCGCCTGATCACCGGATCGCGCGACGTAATAGGCGTGCTGGAAGGCCAGGATCGCCGCGATGCCGGACTCGGTGCCGCCGGAGCCGTTGCCCCGCACCATGGCGCCGATCTGCTCGGTGGGGCACTCGACCGTCACCGGGCTCGCCGAGCCCGGCACGAGCGGAGTGCTCGCCGCCGTGGATGCCGGTGCGGGCCCGCGCAGTTGGACATAGGTGCCGCCGAGCAGGACGACACCGGCCACCGAGGCGACCAGTGGTGCGACCCATCGGGGCACGCGCCGTCGCTTGGAGCGGTCGATCATTCGCGCGAAGACTTCGTCATCACCGTTGTAATCGGGTGCGGGACGCGAGGGCTCGCTGTCCGCACCACGGGCGTCGGCTGTCGCACGTGACGTAAAGGTGTCCGCGTCGCGGTAATCGGGTGCCGGGCGTGGCGGGAAGGTGTTGGTACCGCTGTAGGTGGCTGCGGGGCGTGGCGGGAAGGTGTCGGTACCGCTGTAGGTGGCTGCGGGGCGTGGCGGGAAGGTGTCGGTACCGCTGTAGGTGGCTGCGGGGCGTGGCGGGAAGGTGTTGGTACCGCTGTAGGTCGCTGCGGGGCGTGGCGGGAAGGTGTCGGCACCGCTGTAGGTTGCCGCGGGGCGCGGTGGGAAGGTGTCCGCACCACGGTCCTCGGGTGCGCGATGCGAATGCTGGGTCACCGCGGTGTCATTGCCTCGCGTGGGCCAATCGATGGCCGCCCACGTGGGGGCAGGGGAGGTGATGATCGGGATTTCGTCGGTGTCGGGCCCGTTGTCGTCGATCGAGAACGCGGTGTCCGGAATGCTGTGGCGCGCACCGGGATCGTATTTTCCGCCGACCACGGGCAGCCGGTCGGTGACGGTGGCGTCCCCCGGAACGACCCTGCCGTACTCGGAGTCTCGTAGTCCGGCGGCCGGAACGACCGGAATGCCGGCCGGTGTCGTCGGTCCACCCTCGATGCGATGGCGCGCACCGCTGACCGGCTGCTCGCTCAGCCGACGAGGCCGTGGCGCGCTCAGGTCGCGGGACCGCCGAATCGGGGTGAGTGCCGCGAGCGGAGCACCGGCCGAGCCCGGGTCCTGCTGTCGAGCCCCGATCGGTCTGTGCGCTTCCGGTCGATCCATCGCCCCACCTTCATCAGGCTCGTCGCCGTCAGGGTATGTCCCGCAACGATTTCGTTACGGGCACGATACTGCCCTGACGGCGCGATCGCCGAATGCCACGAGGGAAATGTTTACCAGTGGATGTAGACCTGATCGCCGATGCCGACATTCTCGAAGTACCAGGCGGCGTCGTCGGGTGCGAGGTTGATGCAGCCGTGACTCACGTTGGCGTTGCCCTGCGAGTCCACCGACCAGGGTGCCGAGTGCACCATCACGCCACCCCAGGTGAGCCGCACCGCGTATTCACCATCGATGATGTAGCCCTCCGGATCATCGAGCGGGATGCCGATGGTCCGTGAGTCGAACACCACCGACCGGTCCTTCTCCAGAACGCTGAAGGTGCCGGTGGGCGTCTCGAAACCGGGCTTGCCCATCGACGCGGGCATCACCCGCACGACCTGTCCGCCCTGGCTCACGGTGAAGGTGTGCGTCGACAGGTTCGCCTCGGCGTATGTGCCACCGCCGTATTGGGTGCGCTGGCCTCCGATCAAGTCCGCGGACGCGGCTCCCGACCAGGATGCGGCCAGTATTGCCGCCATGATCGCGACGAACAGGAAACGAACTGCGTTCCTCATAAACGCCACCCCTTCACTCACTCGTAGGCGGATTCCAAGTCTAGGCCGCCATGATCAACTCGACCTATCGAAGTGGTAACGGCCAACGGGTGTACCGGTGTGTCGTCTTGCGTCAGTGCAGGTCGGGACCTCGAAAAAACGTTCTCACTTCGAGATCGGTGATGCTGTACTCCATCCGAGGCGGCATCGTGGCAGATCGCCGCCGCGCATCGGCGCAGCGAATCCGGCCGGGTCCGCGGCGAGATCGTGCGCACCGCGGACGGCCGACTCAGCCGCGCACGGCGTGCAGCACGTCGCCGTGCAGGGCGTCGGCGCGCGCGGCGATGGTGTCCACGCGCAGCAGGGCGGCGGCGAACGGGTCACCGAGGTCGGCGGGCAGGGAGCCCACATTGATTTCGATGTTGAGCTGCGAGCTCATCGCCGCGGCGCGGGCGGCGTCGGCGGCGGCACCGATATCGGTGACCACGTTCGGATTGCCGATCGGCAGCAGTTCGGCGGCCAGCGAGAGGATTTCGTCGGCCTCGTCGACCACAGCGGCGGGCACGCGGGCGGCTTCGACCAGTGCCTCGTTGATCGCCGCGGTGCGGGCGGCGATCTCGGCGTCGGTGTCCTTGGGCAGCTTGTAGGCGGCACCGACGGCGGTGAACGCGGCCGCGTCGGCGTCGGCGAGTTCGAGGGACCTGGCCAGCGCGGCATCGGCGGCCACGATGATCTGGTCGATCACCGGCCGGTTCTGCGCGTCCTTGGCGCGGGTGGTGTAGCGCGCCACCATCGCCACCAGCGCGGCGGCCTGCGCGGCGTGCAGCGCGGCCACGGCCCCGCCGCCGGGGGCGGGCACCTTCGCGGCCAGCTCTGACAGATAGTGCTCCAAGGTCACCGAACCGAAGGAGGGGGCGATCTGCTGCGGCGACACGGTGGGCTGCGACACGACGGGGTGGCCTTTCGATGCGGCGAGAACTGCGTGGAATCTTGCCTCAACGCTACCGCGTGCCAGCCCACGCACCCCGCGCGACCAGCACCTGTGTCGACAGACCGACCGGTCGGGGTGTGCGCATTGTCCGAGGCTATGTTGAGTGCATGCGGATCGGATTGAGCATCAACTATTCGGGCGGTTTCAAGGAGACGGCGGCCGAGGTCGCCGACCTGGAGCGCGCCGGCCTCGACATCGTCTTCGTGCCGGAGGCGTACTCGTTCGACGCGGTGAGCGCGCTGGGCTTCCTGGCCGCCCGCACCGAGCGGGTGCAGCTGGCCTCGGGCATCCTGCAGCTCTACACCCGGACCCCCAGCCTCACCGCGATGACCGCGGCGGGGCTCGACTTCGTCTCCGACGGTCGCTTCATCCTCGGCATCGGCGCCTCGGGTCCGCAGGTCATCGAGGGCTTTCACGGCGTGCCCTACGACGCTCCGATCGGGCGCACCCGCGAACTGGTGGAGATCTGCCGCAAGGTGTGGCGTCGCGAGAAGCTCAACTACCAGGGCAAGTACTACCAGATCCCGCTGCCCGCCGACCGCGGCACCGGCCTCGGCAAAGAGCTCAAGCTGATCAATCACCCGGTGCGCGAAGACATTCCGGTGCTGCTGGCCGCGCTCGGTCCGAAGAACGTCGAGCTGGCCGCCGAGGTCGCCAACGGCTGGCAGCCGATCTTCTTCCTGCCGGAGAAGGCGAAGGATGTGTGGGGCGACGCGCTCGCCGCGGGCAAGGCCAAGCGTGACCCGGCGCTGGGCGAGCTCGACATCTTCGCCGGTCCCGCGCTGGCGATCGGTGAGAACGTGACCCCGCTGCTCGAGTTCGTGAAGCCGCACCTGGCGCTCTACATCGGCGGTATGGGCGCCAAGGGCAAGAACTTCTATCACACCCTCGCCACCAAGTACGGCTACGGCGCGGCCGCCGACCGCATCCAGGAGCTGTACCTGGCCGGTGACAAGCAGGGCGCGGCCAAGGCCGTGCCCGACGAGCTGGTGCGCGACGTGTCGCTGATCGGCCCGGAGAGCTTCGTGAAGGAGCGCGTCGCTGCGATGGCCGAGGCGGGCGTCACCACGCTCAACGTCACGCCGATCGCCGAGAACGCCGCCGGTCGCGTGAAGCTGATCGAGCAGCTGCGCACCCTCTGCTGACACCCACCGACGACAAACGCGCCGCCGCCGGAGTGGTTTCCGGTCGGCGGCGCGTTTCACTGTGTCAGGACGTGAACGACGCCAAGGCGGCGTCCAGGGTGGTGTGCATGGCGAACACCTGGTCCAGGCTCGTCATCTTCAGCTGACGGCTGGTGGCGGGTCCGTCGGCAACGACCGCGATCGAGGTGGTCTCGCCCGCCCGCTGATGCGCGGCGACCAGCGTCGCCATGCCCGCCGACGCCAAGAACCCGACCGCGGTCAGGTCGATCACCAGCGCCGCCGGTTTCTCGGCCAGAATGGCCTCGATGGTGGCATCGAGGGCGGGTGCGGTCGCCAGGTCGACCTCGCCGGTCACCGTCAGCACCGTGACGCCGTCGTGTACCGCCGTCGTGGTGGTCATCGTGTCCGTGAGTGGATACGCGTCTCCGGAAGAGTTGGTCACTGTTCAACAACACCCGACTTCGCCCGAATACGCAAGCCACAGCGGGTAGCGCCGCTCGATCGCCATGGTCGGCGCCGGTCTCGCGTCGCTCGAGACCGCTCAGTTCCTCGGTACCGCGAGTCCGGACGGTCGAGGACATTCGGCCGGGATCGGCGCGGCCCAGGCGCTCACCGATCCGCACGGCGCCACCCGCCGGCGATTCGCGCGCTAGCCGCGCGCCAAGTTCTCGGTTCTCGCAGGCGCCGAGGCCGGACCGGCGTTCGCGCCGAGCGTCGACGGACGGGTGCGCAGGGCAGGGGGTGGTGTTATTCCTCTCTGGTCGTACTGTGAGGGCGTGAACATCGATGTGACGCCTTTACCGGGAATCGGCGTGTGCAAGGACTTTCCGCTGGCGCAGGCGCGTCGCCGGATCGGCGTGATCGAGCATCGCGACGGCTCGGTCGACCTGGTCGTCTCGCGCGCCGGTGATTACGACTCGACCACCTCGATTCCCTTGTCGGACACCGAGATCGGCGTGCTGGCCGGATTACTCGGCGCGCCGCAGGTGGTGCAGAAGACGCGCGAGACCCACAGTGCGGGCGAGCTGTCGACCAGGCACTTCGCGATCGACCGTGGCAGTCGCTTCGACGGTCGACCGTTGCGCGACACCGAGATGCGCACCCGCACCAAGGCTTCGGTCGTCGCGGTGGTGCGCGCGGGCGAGGTGACCCCGTCGCCGGGAACCGATTTCACCTTCATCCCCGGTGATCTGGTCGTGGTGGTCGGCACCGACGAGGGTCTCGACGCGGCGGGGCGGCTGCTCGGCGCCGGTTGATGAATCCATACCGATAGTAAAGGGCAGGTAAGGTATCCCCTAGCTGAGGTTAGGTGATCCCATGAATGTAGAAGTCACATCCCTGCCGGGAATCGGTGTCCGCAAAGAATTTTCGCTGTCGAAGGTGGACCGCCGCATCGGCATCGTCGACCACCGCGACGGTGGTACCGACCTGATTTTCACCAAGGTCGGCGATCCTGATGCGACCGTTCAGATTCCACTGTCCGCGGTCGAGGCCCGCACGTTGGCGAGCCTGCTCGGCGCACCGCAGCTGGTCGCGCAACTGCGTGAAGAACATCGCGAACTCGACGGAGTGAGCACGCGATCTATGCCGGTGCCGCCCAATTCGCCGTATGCGTCACGGCGGTTGGGCGATACCGAGATGCGGACCAAGACCCGCGCCTCGATCGTGGCGGTCCTGCGCGCGGGGCAGGTCCTGGCATCGCCGGGACCGGAGTTCGTGTTCGCCAGTGGCGATATGGTCGTCGTGGTCGGCACGAATGCCGGGCTCGACGCCGCCGCTTCGATCTTGACCGACGGCTGAGCCGGTGCAGATCAGTGGAACCGCGCTGGCTTTGATCCAGCTGGGGGCTGTGTTCTTCGGGTTGGGTGTACTCGGGCGGATCGCGGCCCGCATCGGCCTCTCGCCGATCCCGCTCTACCTGCTCGGTGGTCTGGTCTTCGGTACCGGCGGGCTGATCGAGCTGCACGAGGTGGAGGACTTCATCCACATCGCCAGCGAGATCGGCGTCGTACTGCTGCTGTTACTGCTCGGATTGGAATACACCGCCGGTGAATTGGTCACCGGCATGCGTAAATCGTGGCCCGCGGGCCTGCTCGACCTGGTGCTCAACGCGACACCCGGGGTGATCGTGGCGCTGATGCTCGGCCTCGGGCCGACCGGGGCGATCGCGATGGCCGGTGTCACCTACATCTCCTCCTCCGGCATCGTCGCCAAGGTGCTCAACGACCTGGGTCGACTGGGTAACCGGGAGACGCCGACGATCCTGTCGATCCTGGTGTTCGAGGACCTGGCGATGGCGGTGTATCTGCCGGTGCTCACCGCGGTGCTGGCCGGTGTCGGGTTCGTGGCCGGGATGACCACCGTGGGTATCGCGCTGGTCGCGGTGACCGTGGTGCTCGTCGTCGCGCTGCGCTACGGCAAATACGTCTCGGCGATCGTGGCCAGTGAGGATCGGGAGATCTTCCTGCTCAAGCTGCTCGGTTCGGCGCTGCTGGTGGCGGGTATCGCCTCGGCGGTGCAGGTGTCGGCGGCGGTCGGCGCGTTCCTGCTCGGTATCGCGATCTCGGATTCGACCGCGCACGACGCCACCAAGATCCTCGAACCACTGCGTGATCTGTTCGCGGCGATGTTCTTCGTGCTGTTCGGTTTGAGCACCGATCCGACGACCATCCCGCCGGTACTGGGGTGGGCGATCCTGCTGGCCGTGGTCACCACCGTCACCAAGATCGCCACGGGCTGGTGGGCGGCCAAACGTGCGGGGGCGTCATCGCTGGGCCGAGCCCGCGCCGGTACGGCCCTGATCGCGCGCGGCGAATTCTCGATCGTCATCGCGGGTCTCGCGGTGGCCGCGGGTGCGGTGCCCGACGAATTCGCGGCGCTGGCCACCACCTACGTGCTCCTGATGGCCATCATCGGCCCGATCGGTGCCCGCATCGTGGAACCGGTCATGCGCCTGGTGGCCGGTCGCAAGCAGCGTGTGGAGGTCGACCCGCTCGCAGAATGACGACCCGGCTTCAGGAGCGCCCGATCGAGGACCCGTTTGCGCCGCAACAGTGCCACGGTCAGACCTACTTCTGAGTGGCTGTCGCGCACCGGGTCTCACTCGACGTGTCGGGTGACGATGCGGTGGACGATGCGGGCGGCGGTGCGGGCGGTGCGGTTGTCGATGTCGAGGCGGGGGTTGAGTTCGGCGATGTCGACGACCGCGAGGGTGCCGCTGGCGGTGACACGGTCGCCGACGGACTGGATCGTGGACAACGCAACACCGTATGCCGCAGGGGCACTCACGCCGGGAGCGACCGCCGCGGGCAGTACATCGAGGTCGATGGTGAGGTACAGCAGGTCGATCCCGTCCAGGAAATCGTCGACGAAGGTGGCGACCCGGGTCGGCTCGCAGTCGTCGTCGAGCAGATAGCGCACACCGAATCTGTGCGCGGTGTCGAACAAGTTCCTGGTGTTGCTGGGCTGGCTGATCCCGATCACCGCGTACCGGACGTCCTCGTCGGTCTCGAGTATCTGCCGGAACGGGGTACCGGAGGTGGGCGTGGGATCGGGGCGCAGGTCGAAATGTGCGTCGAGATTGAGGATTCCGACGATGCTGCCCGGCGCGCGGCGGGCGGAACCGGCCAGCCCGAGGTAGGTGCCGTAGGCGAGCTCGTGACCGCCGCCGAGGACGACCGGGAACGCGCCGTCGTCGAGCAGCGCGGACACGGTCTGGCCCAGTCGGCGCTGACCGTCCTCCAGCCGGTCGTCGGTGACGGCGATCGTGCCCGCGTCGAAGGCTCGCAGGTGCGTGGCGAGTGCCATCGGTGACAGTGCCCGCCGCAGCGCGTCCGGCCCCTGCGCTGCCCCGAGGCGGCCCTTGTTCCGGCGCACCCCTTCCTCGCAGGCGAAGCCGACGAACACGCACGCCCCGGGATCCTCACCCGGCTCGTAGGGCGTCACCACCTGATGCCAGCGCAGATACTCGGGCGCCGTGCCGTCCACGCGACCTGTCCATGCGGGGTCGGAAGTCACTGTGCCGCACCTCGATTCGGCACAACGAGCACACCCTCACGCCATACCTGGCCGACCAGGGGAACGCCGGGGCGGTAGGCGAGATGCAGATGCGATGGGGCCTCCAGTGCGATGGCATCGGCCCGGAAACCGGGGGAGAGGGCACCGATATCGCTGCGCCGCAACGCCTTCGCCCCACCCGCTGTCGCCGCCCAGACCGCTTCGTCGGGCGTCATGTGCATCTCCCGCACGGCTAGCGCGATACAGAACGGCAAGCTCGTCGTGTAGCTGGTGCCCGGATTGCAGTCCGCGCCGAGCGCGACGGTGACTCCCGCCTCCAGCAGCGCTCTGGCATCGGGATAGCTGTTGCGCGTACAGAAGTCGGCGCCGGGTAGCAGCGTGGCCACCGTGTCGCTGTCGGCGAGTGCGGCGATATCGGCACGGTTCACCTGCGAGACATGATCCACCGACGCGGCACCGAGTTCGACGGCCAGCCGCACGCCCGGTCCCTGATGCAGCTGATTGCCGTGTACGCGCGGCACCAGCCCGTGCGCGATCCCCGCGGTCAGCACGGCATGCGCCTGGTCGCGGTCGAAAGCGCCCTGCTCGCAGAACACGTCGATCCACCGGGCGTAGGGCGCGCATCGCGGAATCATCTCCGCGCACACCATCGTCACGTATTCGTCGGTGCGCCCGGCGTATTCGGGTGGCGGCACATGCGCGGCGAGCAGGGTCACCTCGTCGGTGAACCGTGCCGCGATCTGGACGCTGCGCAGTTCGTCCGCGACGGTTTGCCCGTAGCCGCTCTTGCATTCGACAGTGGTGCTGCCCGCCCGCAACGACTCGTCCAGCAGCCCGCGCACCGTCGCCGCGAGTTGCTCGTCGGTAGCGGCCCTTGTCGCCTCGATGGTGGTGCGGATGCCACCCGCCGCGTAGGGCAGCCCCGCCATCCTGGCCGCGAACTCCTCGGCGCGATCGCCCGCGAAGACCAGGTGTGCATGCGATTCGACGAATCCCGGCAGCACCGCGCGCCCGGCGAGATCGAATCCGGTGTCGGCTGCGGGTGCGCCGGCACTGTCACCGACCCACACCACCCGTCCGTCGTCGATGACGAGCGCGGCCTCGCGCCGGATCCCCAGCGGGCCGTCGCCCAGCGCCGGGTCGTTGGTGACGAGGGTGCCGATATCGCTCAGCACGGTGGTGGGCACGGGACGCCTCCTGGCTGCGAGTGTCGAGCATGGCGGTGTGCGCGGGGTAGATCATGTGTCGGCGTCCAGGCGCCAACTCACGTACGGTAGGTATAGACCTGTATAGACAAGGACGTCAAGGGTGGCCGCGCTGTCGCGGCTCGTCGATATGGCTGTATATACAGGTATGCGCAGGGATCGACCGGCCGCAGTGAAGGGAGAACCATCGTGAGCATCGACTCGGATCGGTCCGGGCCCGTCGTTGTCGGCCCAGGTCCGGTCTCGGCGCCGGATGTGGTGCGGGTGGCCCGGGGTGGTGCCGGGGTGGTGGTGTCGGACGAGGCTCTTGCCGCCATCGGGGCGAGCCGGGCGCGGATCGAAGCGCTGGCGGCGGACCCCACGCCGGTGTACGGCGTGTCGACCGGGTTCGGTGCGCTCGCCGTCCGCCATATTCCGCAGGAGTCACGTCAGCAATTGCAGCGCAGTCTGATCCGTTCGCATGCGGCCGGTTCGGGTGCCGAGGTGGAGCGGGAGGTGGTGCGCGCGTTGATGTTGCTTCGCCTGTCGACGCTGGCCACCGGCCGGACCGGTGTGCGCCCGGTCGTCGCGCAGACCTATGCCGCGCTGCTGTCGGCGGGAATCACCCCGGTGGTCTACGAATACGGCAGCCTCGGCTGTTGCGGCGATCTCGCGCCGCTGGCCCATGTCGGGCTCGCCGTGATCGGTGAGGGCACGGTGCGGGATGCGAATGGTGCCCTTGGGCCGGCCGCCGCAGCCATGGCCGCCGCCGGAATCGCCCCCGTCGAGCTCGCGGAGAAGGAAGGCCTCGCGCTGATCAACGGCACCGACGGCATGCTCGGCATGCTGGTGCTGGCCTGCCACGACCTGCGTGGACTGCTGCGCCTGGCCGATGTGGCCGCGTCGATGAGCGTGGAGGGTCTGCTCGGCACCGACAAGGTCTTCGCCGCCGACCTGCAGGCGCTGCGCCCGCAACCTGGCCAGGCGATCGCGGCCGCCAATATGGTTCGCCTGCTGGCTGATTCGCCGATCGTCGCCAGCCACGCGACCTCGGACTGCGCTGTCGTTCAAGACGCCTACTCGTTGCGCTGCGCACCCCAGGTGGCCGGCGCCGCCCGCGACACCCTCGACCACGCCGAACGGGTCGCGGGCTACGAATTGGCGAGCGCGGTGGACAATCCCGTCGTCACCCTCGACGGCCGTGTCGAATCCAACGGCAACTTCCACGGCGCCCCCCTCGCCTATGTCCTTGACTTCCTCGCCATCGTGATCGCCGACGTCGCCTCGATCAGCGAACGCCGCACCGACCGCTTCCTCGACAAGGCCCGCAACCACGGCCTGCCCCCGTTCCTGGCCGACGACCCCGGTGTCGACAGCGGCCACATGATCGCCCAGTACACCCAGGCCGCCATCGTCTCCGACCTCAAACGCCTGGCCACCCCCGCCTCGGTCGACTCGATCCCGTCCTCGGCCATGCAGGAGGACCACGTCTCGATGGGCTGGTCCGCCGCACGCAAACTCCGCCGAGCCCTCGACGGCCTCACCCGAGTCCTTGCCATCGAAGCCCTCACGGCCGCCCGTGCCCTCGACCTCCGCGCACCGCTGGCCCCGGCGCCGGCCACCGCGGCCGTCGTCGCGGCCCTGCGCACGGAGATCCCCGGCCCCGGCCCTGACCGCTACCTCGCCCCGGAAATCGAAGCAGCGGTTCGACTGGCGGCAACCGGGGCCCTAGTGGCTGCCGCCGAGTCGGCGGCAGGCCCCCTGGGCTGATCTGCCCGGTGGCCCGGCTCGCCGACGCGTTGCCATGGGATGTTCGCAGTGACCCGACCGAAACGGATCGCTGGGTCGGGCCGCACGTTCGAACTGCTGCGGGGAGCGCGCCGCCAGCGTGCCGCTGTGACGACCGATGCCTGCGAAATCGCCGATCGCCGCGCCGGTGGTCCTGACCGCAGGATGCCGATCGCGCTGCCGAGCGGGATTGTGCCGACCGGCAGCGCGGAGGTGCGGTGCGTGAAATCGCTACGCCGGCAACTGTTGTGCTGGTTCGACCGGGGTGAGCCCGCGCAGCGGCTCCGGCAACGGGCTCTGGTGCGCGACGCCGAGACGCTGGGTGGCACGGGTCAGGGCGACGTAGAGTTCGGCGGCGCCGCGGGGGCCGTCGGCGAGGATTCGCTGCGGGTCGACGACCAGGACGGCGTCGAACTCCAAGCCTTTCGTCTCCGACGCGGGCACTGTTCCCGGCACGCCGGGGGGACCGATCACGATGCTCGTCCCCGCCAGCTCGGCCTCGTCCCGGACGAATTCCTCGATCACGGTGGGCAATTCGTCCGTGGTCACCCGGCGCGACCACGGTGCGACACCGCACGAGCGAACCGAGTCGGGCGGCCGCACATCGGGCGCGAACTCGGCGAGCACGTCGGCGGCCACGGCCATGATCTCCGCGGGGGTGCGGTAGTTCACCGTCAGGGAACGGTAGATCCACCGGCCGGGGACGTAGGGCTCCATCATCGAGCCCCATGAGGTCGCGCCCGCCGCGGACCGGCGCTGCGCGAGATCGCCCACGATCGTGAAGGATCGGCTCGGGCAGCGCCGCATCAGCACCCGCCAGTCCATCTCCGACAGTTCCTGGGCCTCGTCGACCACTACGTGCCCGTAGGTCCACTCACGGTCCGCCGCGGCACGTTCGGCGAGTTCGCGCGTGTCGCGCTCGAGGAAACGTTCGGCCAGGTCTTCGCCGTAGAGCATGTCCTGGGCCAGCAGATGGTCTTCGTCGTCCATCAGGTCCTCACGGCTGATCAGGGTGTCGAGCACACCCGCCGCGTACTCGGCCTCGGCCTTGCGTTCTCGCTCGGCGGAGTCGTCGGCGGCCTTGTCGCGACCGAGCAGGTCGACCAGTTCGTCGAGCAGCGGCACGTCCGACACCGTCCACGCGCCACCGTCGGCCCGCCACAGCGCCTCGTCCGCACCTGCCGCCCGCAGCCGATCGGGTGACGAATACAGCTGGGACAGCACGGTTTCCGGTTGCAGAATGGGCCAGCACTGATCGAGCGCCGCGGTGAACTCGGCCGTGTCGGCCAGCTCGCGGAGCAGGTCGGCCCGCAGTTGTTCCCATGCTTCGGTGTCGTCACGAGTCAGCCAGCCCTCGCCGATGCGGGCGATCGCGCGCTCGGTGAGGACATAGGTGATGATCTCGGCGAACACCGCGCGCGCCTCGTTGTGTGGGCGACCGCTCTCCCGTGCTTCCTGCCTGGCCCACTCCGCGGTCGCGGCGTCGATCCGCACCGTCACATCGGTCAGCGCGATCGTCAAGGGCGCCTCGGGCAGGCGCTGTCGATCGGCGATCGTCGCTGCCAGGACATCGAGGATGCGCAGCGAGCCCTTGAGCCGGGCTGCCACGGGGCCGTCCTCCGCGGTCGGGTGCAGCCCGGGAACGAGATCGGCGGTGGTGGCGAACACGACATTGGTCTCACCGAGCGAGGGCAGCACGTGGGCGATGTGATTCAGGAAAGCCGGGTTGGGGCCGACCACCAGCACACCCTGCCGTTCCATCCGCCTGCGCTGGGTGTAGAGCAGGTACGCCACGCGGTGCAGCGCCACCACGGTCTTCCCGGTGCCGGGACCGCCCTCGATCACGGTCACGCCGGGGTGCTCCACGCGGATGATCTCGTCCTGTTCGGCCTGGATCGTCGCGACGATATCGCGCATCCCGTCCCCGCGTGGCGCGTCGACGGCGGCGAGCAGCGCGGCATCGGCTCCACCCTCGCTCCCGTCCGGACGGCCGAGCACCTCGTCGGTGAAATCCACCACCTGACGTCCCCGCGTATGAAACTGACGACGCCTGCGCATGCCCTCCGGGTTGGCCGCGGTGGCGACATAGAACGCGCGCGCCGCGGGGGCCCGCCAGTCCAGCAGCAGCTGTTCGAGGTCGTTCGACTCGTCGAACAACCCGATCCGGCCGATATAGGACCGCTCGCCCGACGCCGCGTCGAGCCGGCCGAAACACAATCCGTTGTCGGCCACGTCGAGGCGCTGTACCTGTTTGCCCAGCGCCCGCACCTCGTTGTCGCGCTCCATCGGGGAGTCGCCCTTGGCGCGCAGGGCCGCGCCGTAGCGGCCCTTCACCCGTGCCCGCTCGGCATCGAGGCGCGCGTACAACCCGGCGACATAGCGTCGCTCGGACCGGCGTTCCTCTTCGTACCCGTGCGCTGACATAGGCCCCTAACTGTACTTTTCCGGTGCGATCGGATGATTGTGCAGCACCAACGGGGCCTTGCCGCAAGTCCCCACATGCGCTATATATTGACAGTGGAAAGAGCCCCGGCACCGCCGGGGCTCTCGTCATATCCGGGCCGGTCAGCCTTCTTGCATCGGGATGCGTACCCCGCGCTCGCGAGCCACCTCGGCCGCGTGCTCGTAGCCCGCGTCGACGTGGCGCATCACACCGGTGCCAGGGTCGTTGGTCAGCACGCGCGCCAGCTTCTGCGCGGCCAGGGCGGTGCCGTCGGCGATACACACCTGGCCCGCGTGGATCGACCGGCCCATCCCGACCCCGCCACCGTGATGGATCGACACCCAGCTCGCGCCGGAGGCGGTATTGAGCAGCGCGTTGAGCAAGGGCCAGTCGGCGATCGCGTCGGAACCGTCGGCCATCGCCTCGGTTTCGCGGTAGGGGGAGGCCACCGAGCCGGAGTCGAGGTGGTCGCGGCCGATGGCCAGGGGAGCGGACAGCTCGCCCGAGGCGACCATCTCGTTGAATCTCAGGCCCGCGCGGTGCCGTTCGCCGTAGCCGAGCCAGCAGATCCGGGCAGGAAGACCCTCGAACTTCACCTTCTCGCCCGCCATGGTGATCCAGCGGCGCAGATGTTCGTTGTCGGGAAACAGCTCCAGGATCGCCCGGTCGGTGGCGGCGATATCGGCCGGGTCGCCCGAGAGCGCGGCCCAGCGGAACGGCCCGAGGCCCTCTTCGAAGAGCGGGCGGAGGTAGGCGGGAACGAAACCGGGAAACGCGAAAGCCCGGTCGTAGCCGCCCTTTCGGGCCTCGTCGCGAATCGAGTTCCCGTAGTCGAACACCTCGGCCCCGGCGTCGGAGAATCCGACCATCGCCTCCACCTGCTCGGCCATCGACGCCCGCGCCTCGGTGGTGAACCAGACCGGGTCCTTCTCGGCGAGGGTGTGCCAGTCGTCGAGTGCGACCCCGATCGGCAAGTAGCACAACGGATCATGCGCGGAGGTCTGGTCGGTGACGATGTCGATCGGCGCGGCCATGGCCAGCAGTTGCGGAAACACCTCGGCCGCGTTACCGACCAGGCCGATCGAGAGCGGCTTGCGCTCGTCGCGCGCGGCGATGGCCAGATCCAGTGCTTCCCGTAAGGTTTCGGCCTCGGTATCGAGGTAGCCGTGGGCGATCCGTCGTTCGATCCGCGCCGGATCGCAGTCCACGCACAGGGCGACACCGCCGTTCATCGTCACCGCGAGTGGTTGCGCACCGCCCATCCCGCCGACACCCGCCGTGAGGGTGATCGTGCCGGCGAGGGAACCACCGAAACGCTTGCGCGCCACCGCACCGAAGGTCTCATAGGTGCCCTGCAGAATGCCCTGGCTGCCGATATAGATCCACGACCCGGCCGTCATCTGCCCGTACATCATCAGCCCCAGGTGCTCGAGCTTGCGGAACTCTTCCCACGTGGCCCAGTCGCCGACGAGATTGGAATTCGCCAGCAGCACCCTCGGCGCCCACTCGTTGGTACGGAACACCCCGACCGGCTTGCCCGACTGCACCAGCAAGGTCTCGTCCGAGGCGAGGGTTCGCAGCGTTCGCACGATCGCGTCGAACGCTGCCCAGCTGCGCACCGCCCGTCCGGTCCCGCCGTAGACGACCAGGTCATCGGGACGTTCGGCGACCTCCGGATCGAGGTTGTTCATCAGCATCCGCAGCGCGCCCTCCTGCTGCCATCCGAGGGTCTGCAGCTCGGTGCCGCGCGGAGCGGACACGGGACGTGGGCCCGAGACAGGTGACGGCGCGTCGTTCATGAGGCCAGTATAGTCCTGTATATACAGGTGACGTCGGCGTTCGGGCGCACCGTATTCTCTGGGCGAGGCGAGGAGATTTTCGGTGGTGGCAATCGAGGTAATCGATGCGGAGCTGGCCGCGCTGTACGGCGAGCTCGGCAGCGAATTCGCGGCGTACGAGCGGGTGAAGCAGCTGATCATGGCGCAGATCACCGCGCGACGGTGGAACGCGGGGGAGCAGATCCCCTCGGAGAACCAGTTCGTCGCCGCCCTCGGCCTGTCCCGGATGACGATCAATCGCGCCCTGCGTGACCTGACCGCCGACGGTGCGCTCACCCGGGTGATGGGTGTCGGCACCTTCGTCGCGGCGAGCAAGGCCACCTCGCCGCTGTTCGAGGTCCGCAATATCGCCGACGAGATCACCGGCCGCGGACACCGTCATCGCACCGAGGTGGTGTTCGTGCGGTCGGAGGTGCCCGGCGACCAGGATCTCGCGAATACGATGGGCGGCAAGGTATTCCACTCGCTGCTCGTGCACTTCGAGGACGGTGTGCCGATCCAGCTCGAGGATCGCTACGTCAACCCGGCGCAGGCCCCCGGCTACCTCGCCCAGGACTTCAGCGCCGTCACCCCGAACGTCTACCTCAGCGAGGTCGCCCCGCTGCTGCGCGGCGAGCATGTCGTCGAGGCGGTGCGGGCGGCTCGCGAGGAGTGCGCACTGCTCGGCATCGACGCCGACGAGCCGTGCCTGCTGATCCGCCGCCGCACCTGGTCGTCGGGTGGGCTGGTCAGCGTGGCACGGCTCGTGCACCCCGGTTCGCGAAATCGCTTGGAGGGCAGTTTCGGTAGCGAACCGAGCTGATTGCGCGCGGTGACGGTCGATCCACGCGTCGAACAATGTGCCCGGTGACTCGAAATCGCCGTAGCCTCTTGGCAATTGCGCGATGGCATTTCGATCAGGGAGATGTTCGAACTGTTCTCGGTGCGGTTGTATTACCGGCTACTTATCGGCGGCACCGATCCCACCGAAACGTCAGCCGTTGTCGAAATCGTTCTCGATGGCCTGCGACCAGCTCGATGAGAACGGTGAAGGGGGCGTGATCGGTGCCTGAAATTGTTATCTGATCTGAATGAAATCCGACTCTAGCAAATCTGTAGCTACCTAGAAAATAGTGTCTGAACTGGGTGTATGTCGAATAGCTGGATCGGGTTCAGTTTCGGGTTATCACTGTTTCGTGACGAAGTGCGCGCTATGCCGGATCGGGGCTGTACGTTTGGGACTCGATAGTTTCGCTGGTTCCATTCAGGTAACGGAGAGGGCGGAAATGGCTACAGTCACGCAGCCGTCGGGGCCGCACACCATGATCTCCCGACGCGATCTCTCCGCAGCGAAAACAGCGATGACGCCGTCGAGTCTGGTCACTCTCGGGTTGATCTTGTTGATCCCCGTGTTCATCACGGTGGGGCCGATCTTCGCGTTGGCGTTGATCGCGCGAAATCATGGTGTCGGCTGGTCCGGCGGGGTGATTTTCGGGGCGATCGCGGCCGTCATCGTGATGTCGGTGCTGGCCGCGGCGTGGGCGTTCCGCCTGGCGTGGCGGCGCGGTTGCGCCGCCGCGCGGCGCCCGTTCGGTTCTTCTCTCGTGCGGTAGGAGGTCGACATGCAGACGCACCGGCAAGCGGCGACGCCCCTCATCGAACCGCCCGCGGTCACCGCTGCCGACGAATGCCGCCGCCTGCGGATCGTCGCCCGGATCGAGGCGCCCCACCTGTGGGACTCCACCGCCGCCCGGCTGCTCGACTGCGCGCGTCGGCGTTGGCAGGGCAGGCCCGATATCGCCGATCACCCGGCGTTGCGCCGCTGGTCGCAGATCCAGGACTCCCAGCAGCGGCCCGAACAGCCTTGCCTGCGCACACTTTTCGCTGCCTACGCCTCGGGTTCGCTGGTCGGCGGTGATCCCTGTGCCGACCTGGCCGCCGCAGTCATGCTCCTGGCGAGCTGCCCTGCCGAAGCGGTCCAGCAGGCCGACCCGCTCAACAGCCAGTACACGGTGCGCTTCTCGGTGTATGGCTACCGCGAAGACGATCTGCCCCTGGCCGAAGACCTGATCACCACCGCCATCCTGGCCTGCGGCACCCTGCTGGCCCGTCGCTGCACGATCATGCACCCCCCGGCCCGTTCCACGGCGCCACTGGTCGACCATCCGACGCCGGACCTGCTGGTTCTCGGCAACCGCGGCAGTACCGCCGCCCGCTGATCCCTTCGGTCGGCGCTTGGCGAGCGGGGTGTCCGGTCCTCCGTGCGGTCGGCGGCGGACTGCGGCGTTTCGCGCCTTTTCGCTTGACACTTCGGTGGCTCGGTATCTTGCAAGCGAAACTAATAGTGCTGCAACATATTTCAATGTGCCGCCGATCCTGATGTCGGATCGTCGCAGACCTCCGGGTCGGTTCCCGATCGCGCCTCGGCTCGCGGGAAGGCGCTGCGGATTGTATGGTTCTGACAGAGCTGCACTGTCACCGAGGCTGTTGACGGTCTGGCAGTTCATCTCACTCTGGTCCTGTAACCCTGTGTGTGCCAACAACATTGATGTGGTGCGGTTCCGACGTAACCGTGTGCCTGTCGACCCGCACATCGCCGGACGACCCTGAGGTCGGTTCCCCGGCGATCGATGAGTTCATGCCCGGCTTTCCTGCGATGACGCGGAAGCCATTGGGGTGCAGGAGATTACGTAACTTTGACGGTATCGGAGCCGTCCACTTCTGCTGTGCGCCCCGCTCGCAAAATTCGTAAATCCTTGTGATACACCACAATTGCGCGGTTGAAACTTGGAACATGTTGAAATGCTTGACATCTCGAGCTTCCTACAGAAAACTACCCGTCGGTAGGCGAACTGGACGCTCGACCCGTCGGCTGCGAGAGGTGACTCCCGACGACCGCCCCGCCGGAATCTCCGTAAACCCGTGCCCGGCCGTCGCCGGTGAACCTCTCCGCATCGTGACCACACCAAAGGAGCTCAGCGCTATGGATAATCCCGCGCTACCCGCAGCACAGCACCCGGGTGAGCAGCACTCGGGCGACCACGTGGTGGTCCTGCCCAGACCGGCCGGACCGGTCGAGCAGCTGGCGCTGGTCACCGAACGGCTGCGGGAACTGCTCATCACCGGCGAAGACTTCGACGCGATCTACACCCACATCCTGGCCGCTCCCGGCAAACGCGTGCGGGCACGGCTCGTCCTGGCCTGCGCCGGCCTGCGCCCCGATGCCGCCGACACCGCGACACCGCTGGGCGACGCCGTCGATCTGGCCTGCGCGATGGAGATGCTGCACGAATCCTCGCTGGTTCACGACGATATCTGCGACGGCTCACTACTGCGCCGTGACGCTGCGTCGGTGCCCGCCGCGTTCGGCGTACGCACCAGTGCCCGCGCCGGGTTTCACCTGGCAGGGGCCTCGATGCAGGTCGTCGCCCGGGTGCTGGCCGACAATCCCGGGATCTTCGCGCGGGTCGGTGAGGCACCCGGCATCACCTACGCGGATCGGCTCTCCGACCTGTCCTACGGTCAGCTCATCGAGACGCTGCCACCCTCGATCGACGAGGTGGCGCTGCGCCGGCACTACGAACTCGTGGCCGGGGCCAAGACCGGCACGCTGTTCCGCCTGTCGTGTGCCTACGGCGGCACCGCGGGCGGTGTCGATCTCGATCGGCTCTACGCCCTGATGGAGTACGCCGACCAGCTCGCGCTCGCCTTCCAGATCATGGACGACGTCCGCGACATCGAAGGCGGGCCCGGTCTCGGCAAGGACGCCTGCGGTGACCTCGAGCGCCGCGTGCCGACCTGGCCGGTGATCGAATGGCTCGGTTCGCGCCCCGGCGCCCGTGACATGTGGCTCGACGCGGAGATTTCCAGCGCGACACTGCAAGAAGACCTGGTCGGCAGCGGCGCGACCACAGCCGCCCGCCTGGTCGCGATGGACGCCACCGAGAAGGCCACCCGCGCCCTGGATGTCTTCCCACCTTCCCTCGCGCGCGAGGACCTGCGCGAACTCCTCCAGCAGGTGATATCCCGATGAGCACAGCACGACTTCCCCTCCTGATCCGCGGACTGCGCAACCTGCGCCGCGCCCCGGATCTGGCCGCGCTGCGGGCCGCGCGCTCACCGCAGGAACTGGCCGCGCTCGCCCTGATCCCCGCGGGCCGCAACCTGGGTATCGCCGTCGGCCTGCTGCCCGCGACTGTGCGCGCTGAAGCCACGGCCGCGCTGCTCGCCTGTCGCGTGCTCGACGCCTTCGAAGATCTCAGCGATCGCGCGGTCGCGAGCAGTGCCGTGCCTGCGGCCGTGGAATACCTCACCGGCACCAGCGAGACCCTCCCGCCGCCGCTGCCCGCGCTCGAGGGCAAGATCCGCGACAGCGAAGCGGTCGACCGGGTGCTCGCCGAGCGCATCGCCGACATCAGGGCACTGCTCACGGCGTTGCCCGCACCGGGCCGCGAGCGCGTCGGCCACGTGCTCACCGATGTCGGCCGGGTCATGGCCCGCAATATCGACGCACCACTGACCCGCGTCGCCTACAGCGAGGGCGTGCTCGGCCGGATCACCCACTACGCGTGTGCCCTGGTCGCCGAAGATGTTCTGCCCGAAGCGGATCTGCGCGAACTGACCGGCTGTGTCGCCGTGATCGCCCAGTCGGCCAACGACCTGCGCGACAACGAACTCGCGATCTACGGCGCCGCCGACCACGAGGAACTCACGCGCATGGTGATGCTGCGCCAGCTCACCCCCGCCCTCGGCGGTTTCGCCCTGCTGGCCAAGCTCGGCCCCGGCACGCCGAGCCTGGGCGCGCGGGCGGCGATGGCATACATGACGATCACGACCTCGGCGTTCCTGTGCGGTGCCGTCGACGCGCCTGCGCCCTTCCGGCGCCCGGTCGCCGCGGCCACCCTGGCCGCCGCCTCACCGGTGTACTGGATCAAGATGCTCGAGCGTGTGCGCCGCAGTGGCGACGCCGCGATCCATCAAATGCTCGATGCCTCACCGGATTTCACCACGGGCTCGGCCTCGGCGTCGCAGGTGCTCGGTGCGGGCGACCTCGCCTCGGCGGAAACCTCGCTGATGCCGCTGATCGTCGATACCACCTTCGCACTGGTGCACACGCTGCCCGAAGGCCGCTTGACCGGCGAACTCTCCGATTCGGCGATCCGCACCATGATGATCGCCGATCACCTGGCCTTCGGTGCCATGGAGCGGGTGCCGAGCCATGAACCCGACGCGATCCGGGCGCTGGCCACACGGCTGCAGCTCGCCGCACTCGACAACAGCAGCCATCAGTAGTCGGGGAACACGTCCTCGATGATCGTCACTACTAGCGAAGGAGCTCTCCTATGAGCACCGGAACGCCCGTCGCGCCCACAGAGAAACCGCCGTTCAGCCGGCGCGTGTTCAAACTCGAGCACGCAGCCAATGTCGGCCCGCTGCTCCACATCGTGTTGTGGATCGGCATGACCTCGGCCGCGCTGTTCGTGCCAGGCACCTCGACCTGGTACCTCGCGGTGCCGCTGATCATCGTGCTCTCGCTGCTCAACCTCTCGCTGACCATCGGCGTGATGCACATGCACACCCATCGCCCGCTGTTCGTGTCCAAGGTCCCCAACCGTGTCGTCGACATCCTGTGCTGCCTGCCCGGCAACCTGACCGCGGCCGAGATGCGCGAGGTGCACGTCCTCAACCATCACCGCTTCAACGACGGCCCCGGCGACGTCACCGCGACCACCGGCATGGACAAGGGCATCGGTGCCCTCTGGTACTGGGTCCGCTACGGCATGGTCGTCAAGATCCACACCGTGCGCACGGTTTTCGCCGCGAACCCGGCGCCGCGCCGCCGCAAGACGCGCCACCAGTTCCTCTTCGACCTGGCCGTGTACGCGGTCGTGATCGGCTCCGTCTGGTATGTCGCCGGCTTCGAGAAGTTCGTGCTGTTCTACTGGGTGCCGTTCCTGATCACCCAGGTCAACGCCGGCTACTTCGCCTGGCTGAGCCACGCCCCCGCACGCGGATTCACCGATGAGCCGAGCACCTCGCTGAACAATGCGGGCAACATCCTCAACGTCCTGATCTTCAACCAGGGCTACCACAGCGTGCACCACCGCTACCCCGGCATCCACTGGAGCCAGATCCCAGACAAGCTCGACTACATGCGCGAGGTGAACCCCGGCGTCATCGTGCCGTATTGGATGGTGGCGCAGTCGGGGTGGCGTCTGGTCGTGCCCGGCGGCTTCCTCAATGAGGGTTACGGCAACAAGTGGAAGGCGCGCCTGGAGACGCGTTTGGCAGCGGGCACCGTCCGTTCGCGTTTCCTGCCGTGGTTCGCATGGATCTGATGACACCCCACCAGGTTCGGGGCGTGGTGAAAACCCCCGCACGGCTCGTCCCGTTCCTGTTCTCCTTCGCCGTCTACGGTTTCGCGGGCATCACGGTGCCCCTGATGCTGCTGTTCGTGGGCGGCTGGTGGTTGCCCAAGACGGTCGACAAGGGACCGCACCTGTCCGCGGTCCCGGCGATCGCGATCGACCTCGTGCTGCTCGCGCTGTTCGCGCTGCAGCACTCGGGGATGGCCCGGCCCTCGTTCAAGGCGTTCATCACCCGCTGGGTGCCCGAGGCGCTCGAGCGGACCGTCTACATCATCGGCGTGTGCCTGGTGATGTGGGTGATCATGCTCGCGTGGCAGCCGGTGCCGCAGGTGCTGTGGTCGGCCGACGGTGCGCTCGGGGTGGCACTCGACACCGGGTTCTGGATCGGTTTCGTGCTGGTCTACGCGGCTACCCTGCTGCTGAACCACTTCCACCTGCTCGGCATCAGTCAGGCCTACCGCCAGTACGTGATCCAGGTGCCGGACGCGACGGTCGACCGCCTGCAGGTCAACGGCGTGTACAAACTGGTTCGGCATCCGCTGATGACGGGTCTGCTCGTCTCGTTCTGGTTCGCCGGTGAGTTCACCGTCGGGCACCTGGTGTGGGCGCTCGGGCTGACCGGGTACATCCTGCTCGGAACCTATCTGGAGGAGCGCGATCTCATCGCTCGTTTCGGAGCGTCGTATCGTGCATATGCCGCACGGGTACCCGCGTTCTTCCCATCCGTGCGCGTAATTTTCGGTCGATCGTCTCGGTAACCGGCACGGCCGGGCCGAGTCTGGAGAGGAATCGTCGTGAACAGTCCGGTTCGAGAACGCACTGAACACAGCTCCACAGCGACCGGCCCGGTCCGTGGCGTGGGTCGGGCCCACGCCAAGGCGATCCTGCTGGGTGAGCACACCGTGGTGCACGGGACGCCCGCCATCGCGTTCCCGCTGCCGACCCTGTCGGTGCGGGCGATCGCGCGTCCCGGCACGCCGGGTGCGGTCATCGAGGTTCCCGAAGGATACTTCGGGTTCGTCGCGGGTAACCCGAATGCTGTGGAGAACACGTTGTCCGGGCCGCGCGTCGCGGTCGAGGAGGCGTTGCGGCGCTGGGGCCTGACCGGTCATATCGCTGATGTGGTGATGGAGTGCGATATTCCGCTCGCCCGTGGGCTCGGATCGAGTGCGGCCTGCGCGGGTGCGGCGGTGCGCGCGGTCGCCGATCTGCACGGCCGGGCCGTCGATCCCGCCACGCTCTACGAACTCGTGCAGTGCGGTGAACAGGTCGCGCACGGCAGGGCAAGCGGTATCGATGCGAGCGCGGTGCTCGCCGACGGCCCCATCCTGTTCCACGAAGGGACCGCCACCGCACTGGATATCGGTCTCGACGCCGCGCTGGTGATCGCCGACACCGGGGTGCCCGGGTCCACTCAACACGCGGTCGCCGGGGTGCGCCGGACCCTCGAGCGTGATCCGCGGTCTGCGCGAGGGCTACTGGCCAGGGCCGGTGAGCTGATCAGCGGTGCCGCGGCAGACCTCTCGACCGGGCACCCCGCCTCGCTGGGGCGGGCGATGCTCGACTTCCAGGACTTGCTCGCCGAACTCGGCGTGAGCACCCCCCACATCGACACCCTGGTCGCCGCGGCGCTGGACGCGGGCGCCTACGGTGCCAAGCTCACCGGCGCCGGCCTCGGCGGCTGCGTCCTCGCGCTCACCGAAACCGGCGACGCGCGCACGGTCAGCGCCGCATTGCGCCGGGCCGGTGCGGTGCAGACCTGGACGGTCCCCACCCGTAGCCTGCGTTCGGGCGCGCAGTCCCTATCCGTCTCGACATCGGAACACGGTGCCAACCAATGACTTCTACTCCCGCATCACCCGCAGCCACCGAACGTGGCGCCGTGCCAGGGCCGTCCGCCGAGGCTGTCGCGGTCGCGTATCCGAACATCGCCCTGGTGAAGTACTGGGGTAAGCGGGACGAAGAACTGTTCCTGCCCGTCACGGGCAGCCTGTCGATGACGCTCGATATCTTCCCGACCACCACGTCGGTGCGGCTGATCGAGGGACCGGCCGATGTCGTCGAGTTCAACGGTGTCGCGGCGACCGGTGCCGCCCGCGCCCGCATCGAGACGTTCCTGGATCTGGTGCGCACCAAGGCAGGTCGCGACGACCGGGCGATGGTGGTGACGTCCAATGCCGGGCCGACCGGCGCCGGTCTGGCCTCTTCGGCGAGCGGGTTCGCGGCGCTGGCCGCTGCCGCCGCTGCCGCCTTCGCACTCGACGTCGACCCGCGCGCCTTGTCGCGATTGGCCCGGCGCGGCTCGGGCTCGGCCTCGCGCTCGGTCTTCGGTGGATTCGTCGTCTGGCATGCCGGTGAAGGGGAAGGCGAAGCGGGGGACCTGAGTTCGTACGCGGAGCCGATCGGCGGCGACGAACTGGACCCGGCCCTGGTGGTCGCCGTGGTGAACCAGGGCGCGAAGGCGGTCTCCAGCCGAGTCGCCATGCGCCAGACCACCGCCACGTCACCGTTCTATCGCCCGTGGGCGGAATCGTCGGTGCTCGATCTGGCGGAGATGCGCAAAGCCGTGGCGCGACAAGACCTTCCCGCGATCGGGGAGATCGCCGAGCGCAATGCCCTCGGCATGCACGCCACCATGCTCACCGCGCGCCCCGGAATCCGGTACCTGTCACCGCATTCGATCGCCATCCTCGACGCGGTACTCGCGCTGCGCGCCGACGGGATCATGGCGTACGCCACGATCGATGCGGGTCCCAACGTCAAGGTGCTGTGCACCCGTGCCGACGCAGCGCAGGTCAACGCCACCCTGGACGGTCTCGGCGATTTCGTCACCACGAGAACCGCCCATATGGGCCCCGGAGTATCGCTGGCGACAGCCGGCGCATCCCGTGCGGCGCCCGCGCCAACACCTGGCGCATCGCCGACGACCGCGCCCACGCCCGGTGTGTCTCTCGGGGCGGGTGGCGATCGATGATCAGTTGTCGCGCACCGGGCAAGCTCTTCATCGCCGGTGAGTACGCCGTGGTCGAGCCGGGACACCTCGCGGTGCTCACGGCGGTCGACCGCTACGCGACCGCCACGGTGACAGCGGCGGTTCCCGGCGAGGGCATCACCCTGCATTCGGATCTGGACGGCGGCATCACACTGTCGTGCGGGCGTCACGGTGACGAATTGGTGCCCACTCCCGATGCTGTTGTGCCAGTGGCATTTTCCTACGTTTTCGCGGCAGTGTCGATCGTTGCCCGGCTACTCGTGGAACGTGCGGTTCCCGTCTCTTCGTTCCGCCTGAGCGTCACCGCCGACCTCGGCGACGCCGACGGTCGCAAGTTCGGCTTGGGTTCGAGCGCGGCCGTCACGGTGGCGACGGTCGCCGCCCTCGGACAGTACTTCGCCCTCGGCCTCGATCCCATGGACCGGTACCGTCTGGCCATGCTCGCCACGATCGCGGTCAACCCGCGCGCCTCGGGCGGCGATGTCGCCGTGAGCACCTGGGGTGGCTGGCTCGCCTACCGATCCCCGGACCGCGCGCAGGTGGCTGCCGCGCTCGCCCGCGACGGCGTCGAGGCAGCCCTGCGCTCACCGTGGCCGGGCCTGTCGGTCCGCCCGCTGCCCACCCCGACCGAGCTCACCGTGCAGGTCGGCTGGACCGGAAACCCGGCCTCCACACCGGCACTGGTCGCCGGACTCGACGGTGACCGCAGCACCTTCCTGGCACACAGCAACGAGTGCGTCGAACGACTCGTCGCCGCCATCGAGGCCGACGACCCCCGGGCCGTGCGAGTCGAAATCGACAGCGCCCGAGCACTGCTCGTCGACCTCGATGCGAATTCGGGTCTCGGGATCATGACGCCACGTCTGCGCGCGCTGTGCGAGGCGGGCGCTGCGGTCGGCGCTGCGGCGAAGCCTTCGGGCGCCGGTGGTGGTGACTGCGGGATCGCGCTCATCGAGCGCACCCGGCCCGCCGCGATCGCCGAACTCACCGGCCGCTGGATCAGCGCCGGAATCCGTCCGCTGCCCCTGCGGACCCACCCAGTCGAAGGGGACCACCGATGATCGCCGATCGCAAGGACGACCACGTCCGCCACGCGGTGAACCACCAACGCCAGGCCACCGGTGTCAGTGACTTCGACTCCGTCACTTTCGTTCATCACGCCCTCGCGGGCATCGACGCCGAAGACGTCTCCCTCGCGGTCGATGTCGCCGGAAAGCATTGGGACACACCATTGTTCGTCAACGCGATGACCGGTGGCAGTACCAAGACGGGCGAGATCAACCGCCAGCTCGCCATCGCCGCCCGCGAGACCGGAATCCCCATCGCGTCGGGCTCGATGAGCGCCTACTTCCGTGACCCGGCGGTCGCGGGCACCTATCGTGTGCTGCGGCAGGAGAATCCGCACGGTTTCGTGATGGCCAATGTCAATGCGAACGCGACCGTCGACCAGGTACGCAGCGCCATCGACCTGCTCGAGGCCGACGCGCTGCAGATCCACCTCAACGCCGTGCAGGAAGTGGTCATGCCCGAGGGCGACCGCTCCTTCGGGTCCTGGCCGCGCCAGATCGAGCGCATCGTCGCCGATACCGCCGTGCCGGTCTTCGTCAAGGAAGTCGGCTTCGGCCTGAGCAGGCAGACCGTCACCTGGTTGCGGGACGCGGGCGTGTCGGTGGCCGACGTCGGTGGCCGCGGCGGTACCAATTTCGCTCGTATCGAGAACGATCGGCGTGTCGGCGGTGATTTCGGGTTCATCGAGAGCTGGGGCCAGTCCACCCCGAACTGCCTGCTCGACTGCACCGACATCGCCGGCATCGATATCGCCGCCTCCGGTGGCATCCGCTCGCCACTGGACATCGCGCGCGCACTCGCGCTGGGCGCCAACGCGACCGGCGTCGCCGGCGCGTTCCTGGAAACCCTGGTGAGCCAGGACACCGCCGCCCTGGTGGACAAGATCGGGACCTGGCTCGACCAGCTTCGCACCATCCTCACCGTCCTCGGCGCCCGCACCCCAGCGGATCTGGTCGGCGCCGACCTGCTCATCACCGGCGATGTCGCGAGCTTTTGCCGGCTTCGCGGTATCGACGTCGCAGCACTTGCCCACCGGAGCCCCTGGTGGCGTGAATCGGAAACATCGAGAAGGAGTCACCCATGAATGACATGTCGTACGCGGCGGTGCCGCTGCAGTGGGTGGGACCTGTGCGCATTACCGGAAATGTCGTCGACGATGCCGTCGACGTTCCCCTGGCCACCTACGAAACCCCGCTGTGGCCCTCGGTCGGGCGCGGCGCGCGGATCAGCACCCTGGCCGAGAAGGGCATCGTCGCGACGCTGATCGACGAGCGGATGACCCGCTCGATCCTGCTGGAAGCCGACGACGCCTACACCGCCTACACCACGGTGCAGCAGTTAGAGGGCCGCATGGCCGAGCTCCAGGAGGTGGTCGCGGGCAGTAGCCGTTTCGCCCGGCTCATCGACCTGCACCACCAGATCGCCGGCAACCTGCTGTTCCTGCGCTTCGAGTTCACCACCGGTGACGCCTCGGGCCACAACATGGCGACCCTGGCCAGCGATCACCTGATGGATTACATCCTGACGTCTATGCCTGGTGTGCGGTATGGATCGATCTCCGGCAACTATTGCACCGACAAGAAGGCCACGGCGGTCAACGGCATTCTGGGTCGAGGTAAGAACGTGATCACCGAATTGCTCGTTCCCCGCGAGGTGGTCTCCCAGCGGCTGCACACCACCGCGGCGCAGGTGGTGCAGCTCAATATCCGCAAGAACCTGATCGGCACCCTGCTGGCGGGTGGAATCCGTTCCGCCAACGCGCATTACGCCAACATGCTGCTCGCGTACTACCTGGCCACCGGTCAGGACGCCGCCAATATCGTCGAAGGTTCCCAGGGCATCACCCATGCCGAGGATCGCGACGGTGACCTCTACTTCTCGTGCACCCTGCCCAACCTGATCGTGGGCACGGTCGGCAACGGCAAGCACGCGAGTTTCGTCGACGAGAACCTGGAACGCCTCGGTTGCCGCGAAGACCGGCAGCCCGGCGAGAACGCCCGACGCCTCGCGGTGATCGGGGCGGCCACCGTGTTGTGTGGGGAGCTGTCGCTGATGGCGGCACAGACCAATCGCGGTGAATTGATGCGCGCACACACCCAGTTCGAGCGGTCCACCACGAGCAACGGAATCCCACGATGACAATGACGCCGGTCGGTATCCACGACCTTTCGTTCGCCACCACCCACTACGCTCTCGATCACGCTGTCCTCGCCGAGCGACTCGGGGTGGATCGCGACAAGTTCTACCTCGGCATCGGCCAGGAGAAGATGAGCGTCGCCGCCGCCGACGAGGATATCGTCACCATCGCCGCGGCCGCCGCCGAGCCGATCCTGCAACGGCACGGCACCGACAACATCCGCACCGTGCTGCTGGCCACCGAGACCGGTGTCGACCAGTCCAAAGCCGCTGCGCTGTACCTGCATTCGCTGATCGGGCTGCCCAATGCCGCCCGGGTCGTCGAGCTCAAGCAGGCCTGCTACGGCGGCACCGCCGGGCTGCAGTTCGCGGCGGGCCTGATCGCCCGCGACCCGTCGCAGCGCGTGCTGGTCATCGCCGCCGACATCGCCAAGTACGAACTCGACACACCGGGGGAGCCGACCCAGGGCGCTGCCGCCGTCGCGATGCTCGTCACCGCGGACCCCGCGATCCTGGCGCTGGACCCGGTGTCGGGCCTCTACAGCGCCGACATCATGGACTTCTGGCGCCCGAACTACCGCACCGAGGCCATCGTCGACGGCAAGACCTCGGTCAACGCCTATCAGAAGGCCGCCCAGGAGGCGTGGACCGACTACCGCCGCCAGGGTGGGCGCGCACTCGGTGAGTTCGCCGCGTTCTGCTATCACCAGCCCTTCACCAAGATGGCCTACAAGGCGCACCGTCACCTGCTCGAAAGTCAGGGCCACACCGCCGACGCCGAGGCGATCGAAGCCGTGATCGGTAACACGACCACCTACAACCGCACGGTCGGCAACAGCTACACCGCCTCGCTCTACCTCGGGCTGGCCTCGCTGCTCGACCATTCCGACGACCTCACCGACAAAGCCCTTGCCATGATCAGCTACGGGTCGGGCAGTGTCGCCGAATTCTTCAGCGGCACAGTACAACCCGGCTACCGCGCGCACCTGCGCACCGAGGCGAACCTGGCCGCGATCAGCTCCCGTGAGCTGCTCGGCTACGAGCGCTACCGGGAACTGCACGAGGCCACCTCGCCCAGCGACGGG
The DNA here is from genome assembly GCF_052814245.1 of Nocardia sp. IBHARD005. Taxonomy (NCBI): domain Bacteria; kingdom Bacillati; phylum Actinomycetota; class Actinomycetes; order Mycobacteriales; family Nocardiaceae; genus Nocardia; species Nocardia sp. IBHARD005. Next base: position 5,063,598 of record NZ_CP199935.1, on the reverse strand, counting down.
GCTTACCACGCGATGGCGGCGGAAACCCGTCGCCCGTTCCGGTTGGCCGCCGTCTCCGGTCACAAACGCATCTACGAATCTCGCTGAGGTCGCCCCATGAGCAGTAACGACACCCGCCACGTCCAGGTCATGATCGTGGGCAGCGGGCTCTCCGGCCTCGGCACCGCCATCCGGCTGAGCCAGCGTGGCCTGTCCGACTTCGTGGTCATCGAACGTGGCCCCGATGTCGGCGGTACCTGGCGCGACAACACCTACCCGGGTGCGGGCTGCGATGTGCCCTCGCATCTGTACTCGTTTTCGTTCGCGCTCAATCCCGACTGGTCCCGGTCGTTTTCGCCGCAGCCGGAGATCGAGCAGTACCTGCGCACCGTGTCCGAACGCTACGGTGTGCGCGACAAGCACATCTTCGACTGTGCGATGACCGCGGCCCGCTGGAACGATGCCGAGGGCCGGTGGGATATCGAGACCAGCAAGGGCACCTTCACCGCCGACTTCATCGTGTCGGCGGCGGGTGTGCTCGCCGAGCCGAATCTTCCCGATATCAAGGGGATCTCGAGCTTCGAGGGCGAGATCTTCCACTCCGCGCGCTGGAACCACGACGCCACCTTGACCGGCAAGAAGGTCGCCGTCATCGGCACCGGGTCCTCGGCGGTGCAGATCGTTCCGTCGATCGCGCCGGAGGTGGAGCATCTCGACGTCTACCAACGGACCGCCACCTGGGTGATGCCGCAGATCTCGCGGCCCTACCTGGCGCCGGAACGCTTCGCCTTCAAGCACATTCCGGGTCTGCAACGGTTGATGCGGGCGCTGATCTACACCACCCGCGAGCTGTTCGTGATCACCCAGGTGAAGTATCCGTGGACCGGCATCGTGCTGGAAACGGTCGGGCGGTTCAAGATGCGCTTCGAGATCCGTGACCCGCAGCTGCGGCGAAAAGTGTTGCCCAAGCATCGCATCGGGTGCAAGCGCATGCTCGTGTCGAACAAGTTCTACGGTGCGCTCGATCGTGACAACGTCGACGTCGTCACCGACGGCATCGCCGAGGTTCGCAGCGGTTCGATCGTGTCCGAGGACGGCACGGAGCGGGAGGTGGACGCCATCGTGCTGGCCACCGGCTTCCATGTCGCCGATTCGCCGACGTTCAACCTCTACACCGGTCGCGACGGCCGGACCGTGTCCGAGGCGGCCGATGCCGAGGGCTACCAGATGTACAAGGGCACCACTGTCGCGAACTTCCCGAACATCTTCTTCATGCTCGGCGCCAACTCCGGGTTGAACTACACCTCGTTGATCTACATCATCGAATCCCAGATCAATTACATCGTCGACGCGATCACCACCATGGAGCAGCGCAACCTGCAGTCGTTCGAGGTCCGCCTGGACGCGCAGGTCGAATACAACCAGCAGCTGGCGCCGAAGATGGCCCGCACCGTGTGGGTCAACGGCGGCTGCACCAGCTGGTTCCTCGACAAGCACGGCAACAACTCCGCGCTGTGGCCGGACTTCAGCTTCAAATATCGGCGCATGGTGCGCAAGTTCGACATCGACGCCTACGACACCAAGACGAAGACGCTGTGACCGCAACGCCGGCGCGCCACACCCGCGTCGCGATCATCGGCGCCGGTTTCGCCGGGCTGGGTGTGGCTATCCGACTGCGCCAGTGGGGGATCACCGACTTCGTCGTCTTCGAGCGTGCGAGCGATGTCGGCGGAACCTGGCGCGACAACACCTATCCCGGTGCCGGGTGCGATGTCCCGTCGCAGCTGTATTCGTATTCGTTCGCCCGCAATCCGCACTGGACGCATTCGTTCTCGACGCAGCCGCAGATTCAGCAGTACGTCCAGGATGTGGTGGACCGGGAAGGGGTACGTGATTCGATCGTCCTCGATTGCGAGGTCACCGACGCGCGGTGGAACAACGACACCGCGCGGTGGGAGATCCGGACCAGCCATGGCGCCTACACCGCCGACATCACGGTGTCGGCGGCCGGGCCGCTGAGCGCTCCGAATCTGCCCGATATCAAGGGCATCAACACATTTCGTGGCCCGATCTTCCATTCCGCGCGCTGGGACCACGAGTTCGAGCTCGCGGGCAAGCGGGTGGCGGTTGTCGGTACCGGTGCGTCCGCGATCCAGATCGTGCCGTCCATCGCGGGTGAGGTCGCCCGGCTCGACCTGTACCAGCGCAGCGCGCCGTGGGTGCTGCCGCGGATGGGGCGCAAGTACACCTGGCTGGAACGCCTGTACTACCGGCGAGTTCCGGGTGCGCAGCGGCTGGCGCGGCTCGGCGTGTACTGGGTGCGTGAGTCTTTCGTGCTCTGGCAGTCCAAGTACCCGCCGTTCGCCGACTTCTTCGCGCGTGGTGCGCGTATGAAGATGTGGTGGGTGATCCGGGACCGGGAGCTGCGCCGCACAGTGACACCCGGCTATCGCCTCGGGTGCAAGCGAATGCTGATCTCGAACGTGTACTACCCGGCACTGGCCCGCGACAATGTCGAGGTCGTCGCCGACGGCATCGCCGAGATCCGCGAACAGTCGATCGTCGCCAACGACGGCACCGAGCGCGAAGTCGACGCCGTGGTGCTGGCAACGGGGTTCCGGATCGCCGACTCGCCGACCTACGACCTGATCAGCGGGCGGGACGGGCGCACCCTGTCGGAGGTTTTCGGCGCCGGGGGACTGAGCGTCTACAAGGGCACCACCATCGCGAACTTCCCGAACATGTTCCTGATGATCGGCCCGAACTCCGCACTGAGCTACACCTCGGCGATCTTCACCATCGAATCCCAGATCAACTACATCATCGACGCGATCACGACGATGGATGCCAATGGCCTGCGAACAGTCGAGGTCCGCGAGGACGCGCAGACCACCTACAACCGGGACCTGCAGGACAAGTTCGACGGCACCGTCTGGAACGCGGGCGACTGCACCAGCTGGTTCGTCGACGAGAACGGCCACAACGCCACCCTGTGGCCGGATTTCAGCTTCCGGTTCCGGCGGATGTTGCAGACCTTCGACGTCGAGGCCTACGAAACGACCCGGTCAGAATGAATTCTGCCGGGAGCTGACGGCCGGCGGTCGTGAGGAGGCGCGCAGCGGATTCGCGGTGGGGAAGGTGATCGAGGGCAGGGTCACCCACATGCGAACCCGGGTGCCGTTCTCGTCGTGATCGAAAGTGAGATCCTCGGTGAGTACCCGCATCATCTCCACCCCGCGACCGCGATAGCCGGGGTCGGTGGGAGTGGGGATCCAGCGGCCGTTGTCGGCGATCTCGAGGACCACCCGGTCGCCGTCGCAGCGGGCCGTGAGGCTGACGCGGCCGGGTTCGGTGTCGCGGTAGGCGTGTTCGACGCTGTTGCTGCAGGCCTCATTGGCCGCGGCGACCAGGTCGGCGGCCAGGTCGTGCGGGACCGCGGCGGTAGCGAACCAGCGGTAGAGGCCCCGGCGCACACCGGCCAATTCGGCTGCGGCAGCGGGGAAGTCGAGCCGCAACGGCTCCGGGGGCTGCCGGTAGACGACCATGGCGACGTCGTCGTCGTAGCCCGCGGGCGGGCACAGCCGTGACAGCACCGCGTCGGCGACATCGCGGGGGAGCGCGGCACCGGTCTCGCTGAGCACTTCGGCGATCTTGACGAAGCCATCGGCGATGTCGTACCCGCGTTGCTCGACGAGGCCGTCGGTGAACAGCACCAAGGTCGCGCCCGGCGGCAGCGCCGTGGTGGCTTCCGGCCTGCGTGGGGTGTCGAAGGTGGCCAGGGGGACCGCGCGTCCGCCTTCGAGGATCCGGCCCGGCCCGCCGGGCGGTGCGAGCACCGGCGGCATGTGGCCCGCGTTCGAGTACCGCACCATCCCGCGCTCCGGATCGAGCACGGCCGCGCACACCGTCGTACACATGGCGCCCGGGATCCGGGAGGCCACGGCGTCCAGTTCGGCGAGCAACTGCGCCGGTCCGGCGCCCCGCAGCAGCAGAGCCCTTGCCGCGGTACGCAATTGGCCCATCACCACGGCCGCGGACAGACCACGGCCGACACAGTCGCCGACGACGACACCGATGGTGCCGTCGCGCAACGGCACCACGTCGTACCAGTCGCCGCCGATCTCCAAGGGCGGCAGGGCGGGTTCGTAGTGCACCGAGAACCGGGGCGGCAGTTCGATCGGTCCGAGCATCGCCCGCTGCAGGGTGAGCGACGTGGCGCGGGCCTGATCGAAGTTGCGGGCGCGCTGCAGTGCGACGCTGAGATGACCGACGAGCAGTGAGTACAGCGCCCAGTCGGCGGCGCTCACCGCGCGTGGCGCACCGAAGCGCACCCACAGCGCCGCGTCCCCGGTCTCGCCGAGCGGTGCGACGACCGCGTCGACTCCGCCCTCGTCGCCGGTGATGGCCGAGAGCCCACGGGCGGATTGTCTGCGCGAGCGGTCGAGCAGAGCCTGGGTGTCGTCGTCGAGCACGACGGGGCCGTCCGCGCGCGGGCCGCTCTGCCGCATCGGCGTTGCGGTGAATTGCGGTGCGATGCCGTTGGTTTCGGGTTCGGGATCGGCTTGTTCGCTGCTCGTCGGTGTCACCCCGCAGGAGTAGACATCGGGGCGTCCGGTCCGGCTCGGCCAGATCGCCACCAGGGCGGTCTCGGCGCCCATGGTCCGGCGCAGTTCGTCGAGTCCGACCGCGAGGACCTCCACCATGCTCGTTGCCGCGCCGACGGCGGTGGCCAGGCGTGAGGCGGCCTGGTCGCGGGCCTGTGCGTCGTGTTCGGCGGTCACATCGCGCACGGTGCCGACGAAGATCCGTTCGTCGTTCTCCTGCTTCACCAGCGAGCTCGCGCTCACCGCCAGCCAGCGTTCCCGGCCGTCGCGATGCCGCACCGGCATCACGAATCGCGATGCCTCCGTGCCGATCTGGGGATAGCCGGCGCGATCGGTCAGTGCCCACGGATGCGGTAGCCCGAACGGCACCTCGGTGGCGCCGTACCCGGTGAGCACCCCGAACGCGGAGTTCACCTCGACGATGGTGCCGTGATCGTCGGCGACGAAGAACCCGTCCTGCAACGATTCGACCAGCGCGGTGCGAAAAGCGTCGCGGCCTTCGAGATCCTCCGCGCGGGAACGCTGTTGCTCGTAGCGGCGGGTGCCGTCGAGATAGCCGCGGGTGGCGATGTCGAGGGCCGCCATGGTCTGCAGCAGGAATTCCAGTGCTACCTCGGCGCGGCGCGGATCGGCCTGCGTTTCGGCGTCGCGGGCAACGGTCCGGAAGTGGTGCTCGGTGAGATCGAGCAGGCTGATGCCCTCGACGAGGGCCCGCCGCCCGAGGTCGTATCCCTCCGAGAGGCCGGCCTGGCCGGGCGCGGCGACGTGGCGGCGCATGGCCACCGAATAGTCGTCGAGAAATGCGACCAGGACGGCGCTCATCGGCAACCTCTTATCGGCCGGGTCGGTGGGAAGAGGCCGCGGTGTCGCGGCCTCACGGGCATGGCCCACGGAAACGCGCGGCGAGCACCAGTGCGTCGTCGGTGTCCTTCGCGTCGCGCGCGAGGAGATCGCCCGCGATGGCAGTGGCGGGTTTGGCCAGGTCAAGCGATTCCGGGCCGACCGCGACGATTCCGTCGGTGGCCATCAGCAGCAGATCGCCGGGGCGGATCGGCAGTGTCTGCGGCTGCAGGTGCGAGGGCAACCGGTACCCGACGATGCCGCCGGTGAGCAGCATCGTGGCCCGCAGCTCCGGACCGGCCGGGCCGAGGGTGAGCAGTCGCGAATCGACATTGCCGACCCCGAGCCATTGCAGCGTCTCGCCCGGCTCGATCAGCGCCAAGGACACTGCGGCACCACGGGTTTCGACCATCGCGCGATGACAGAGCACCATCAGCACGTCCAGCGGTTCGCCGCAGTTCTCGGTGAGGATGAGCGTCGCGCGATCGGCCGCCTCGGCCGCGGGCGCACCGTGACCGAGCCCGTCGAGCACCGCGAACAGCACGCCGGCGCCGGTGTCGAGGACGAGCGCGCGGTCACCGGAGACGTCCTGGCCGGGCAGTGCCCGGCCGGCCGTCGACCACTCCATACGCCCGATGATCCCGTCCTCATGCAACGTCGGGTACCCACTTCCACATCTCGATCAACGTCCCGCGGCCCGGGGCGGAATCGATGGTGAGGCGGTCCATCAGCCTGCGCGCGCCGGGCAGTCCGAGTCCGAGCCCGCGGCCGGTGGAATAGCCGTCTTCCAGCGCGCGGGGAATGTCACGGATGCCGGGGCCCTGGTCCTCGGCTTGGATGACGAGTGCGCGGCGGCCCTCGCGCACATCGATGAGCAGCCTGATCTCGCCGCTGCCCGCGTAACTGGTGATGTTGCGGGCGATTTCGGAGATGGCGGTGGAGATCATGGTGCGGTCGGTGAGGGTGAAACCGAGGTCACCGGCCAACTCGCTACCGGCCTGCCGGGCGGTGACGATGTCCTCGGACACCTTGACCGCGATCGCCACCTGCTCAGCGGCCACAGTCGCGACCGTCTCGTCGCCGCGGGTGCCGATTCAGCCAGGAGAGGCCTTCCTCGAGATCCAGCGCGGTGTGCATGTCTTCGAAGGTAAGGCCCAGTTGGACCATGGCGAAGGCCACTTCGGGTTGCAGCCCGACGATGACGGTTTCCGCGCCGCGCAACTGGGTCATGTGCGCGATGGTGCGCAACGAGCGCGCGGCGAAGGAGTCCATCACGTCGATGGCGGTGACGTCGACGATGATGCCGGTCGCGCGGTAGCGGCTGACCTGCTTCATCAGGTCGTCCTGTAACCGTTCGGTGTCGGCATCGGTCAGCGCCGACTGCACCGACGCGATCAGGTACGTGCCCTGCTTGAGAATAGGTACCGGCATGGTGGCTGGGTCAGCGCCCGTCCCGCTCGCTCAAGCGTTCGGTGACTCGCGAGACCTCGTACCCGAGCAGACGCTCGGCCTCTTCGATACCGCCCTGCAGGTCGCCGACCGCGTTCATCTTGGACAGATCGAGGCCGATGGTCACCAGGGTCAGCGCGATCTCCGAGGACAGGCCGGTGATGATCACGCTGGCGCCCATCAGGCCGGACGCGTCGACGGTCTGCACGAGGTGGTTGGCCACCACGGAGTCGATCGCGGGCACACCGGTGATGTCGATGACGACCACCTTGGCGCGATTGGCGCGGATGGCGCGCAGCAGCTGCTCGGTGAGCTGGCGGGCGCGCTGGGAGTCGAGCACACCGATGATCGGCAGGATGAGCAGCTGCTCGCGGACCTGCAGAACCGGGGTGGACAGCTCGCGGATCGCCTCTTGCTGGCGGCTGATGACGCGCTCGCGCTCCTGCACGAACGACACGGCCACGGTGTTGGCGATGCGGTTGGCGGCCGGTTCGTAGGCGTCGAGCACCCGATTGAGCAGCTCGAAGTTGGACTGGTATTTCTCGAAGAGGCTGCGTGCCAGCACATCGCGCAGCAGCAGGACGATGCCGATGACCTCGTCGGTCTCGACGCCTCGCGGAATGATGCGCTCGGACAGGTCGCGGGCGTAGGCCTGCAGTGCCTCGACGCTACCGGTGACAAGCACCTCGACGTAGTTGTCGTACATCGACGTCGCCTCGGAGAAGATCTCCTCCGGGGTCATCGCGGTCAGCAGTTCGGCCTCGGTGATGCGCCGTGCCCACTCTTCTCGCAGCCCGGTGCGGTTCTGCCGCAGGTGCTCGACCAGCTGCGGGAGCAGGTTGTCGAGCGGCTGCACCGGCAGCGAATCCGCCGAAAGACTCGTGGACACCTCGGACATGGAAACCCCTGCCCCTTTCGACGACGGACGTTCTCGGTGCGCACAGTGCGCGTTGAGCCTGAGCCTACTCATACCCCTTCGGTGGTGCTGCCCAAACGTGGCGCGCTCGGCTGTTCCGGGGCGAACCCGCGTTCCAGTGCGCGCAGTGCCCGGTCCAGATACACAGTGAGATCGGTATCGCCGCGCTCGAGCCAGGCATCGAACGCCGCACGCGCGGCGGCCAGGGTGGTGCGCCCGATGGCGAGGGGAATCAGGTCGCCCGCGCCTGCGCCGAGGCGGCTCGCGGCGAACTCGCCGACGGCGTGTTCCCACGCGTCGTAGTGCGCCCCCGCGCCCGCCGAGAGTGCGGGTACCCCGGAGACCAGCCGCATTCTGGTGCGCAATTCGGGGATGTCCTCGGCGCGATATCTGTTGGCCGCCACCACGATTCGACGCACCGCCGCCATCATCGGCTCCTCGCTGGGGACGGCGGCGAACGCGGCGCGAAGGTCGGCGACCTCGTTGTCGAACTGATGCCACAGCACCTCGGCCTTGCTGGGGAAGTAGCGGAAGAAGGTGCGCTCGCTCACCCCTGCCTCGGCGGCGATACGTTCGACGGTGACCTCGTCGAATCCGTGCTCGGCGAACAGTTTCATCGCGATCACCTCGAGCTCGCGGCGGGTGGTGCGCGGCGGGCGCCCGCGGTGCCCCGATTGCTTCGGAATCGACATCGGTGCGCGCGGCGGCGGGGCGGACATGGATACAGGATAGGGACTCGGCGAGCTGTCGACCTGCACGAGCTATTGATTATGTCAGTGACTGACGTTAATGTTGGCGCCATGTTCGTGGCGCACCTCACATCGCCCGAGGCAGGTGTGCGCGCCGCCGCGGGAGTGATCCTGGTCATTCCGCTCGGCGCGACCGAGCAGCACGGCCCGCATCTGCCGCTCTCGACCGACAGCGATATCGCGTCGGCGGTGTGCCGCGGGGTCGCCGCCGAGCGCTCCGACGTGCTCATCGCGCCTGCCCTCGCCTACGGGGCAAGCGGCGAGCACGCGGGGTTCGCGGGCACCTTGTCGATCGGACAGGCGGCGCTGGAACTGCTCGTCGTCGAACTGTGTCGCTCCGCGACGGACACGTTTTCGCGGATCGTGCTGGTCAACGGCCACGGCGGCAATGTGGAAGCCCTGCGCCGAGCCGTCGCCTTGGTGCGGTCGGAGTCGCGCGACGTGCGGGTGTTCTCGCCCGGCTACGGCGGCGACCCGCACGCCGGGCGCACCGAAACCTCGATCCAGCTCGCGCTGAGCCCCGACCTGGTGCGCACCGAACTGGCCGAGCCGGGCGACACCCGCCCGCTGGCCGAACTGCTGCCGCTGCTGCGCGCGGGCGGAGTGCGGGCAGTCAGCCCCAATGGAATCCTCGGCGACCCCACCGGATCGAGCGCAGGCGAAGGCGCCGACCTGTTGCGGGCCGCCACTACCGCATTGCTGGAAGACCTGCGCCGATGGTGGCCGCAGGATCATGAGGAAGGACCCCGATGAATCCCTGGTTCGAGACCGTTGCCGAGGCGCAGCGGCGCGCCCGCAAGCGCCTGCCGAAGTCGGTGTACGGCGCGCTGATCGCCGGTTCGGAACGCGGACAGACCATCGAAGACAACCAGACCGCGTTCACCGAACTCGGTTTCGCCCCGCACTGCGCGGGCCCGATCGGCGACCGTGACCAATCGACCACGGTGCTCGGTCAGCAGGTGTCCATGCCCGTGCTGATCTCGCCGACCGGCGTGCAGGCGGTGCACCCCGACGGTGAGGTCGCCGTCGCGCGCGCCGCGGCCGCGCGCGGAATCGCCATGGGGCTCAGCTCTTTCGCGAGCAAGCCCGTCGAGGAGGTCATCGCCGCCAACCCGTCGACTCTGTTCCAGCTGTACTGGTGCGGCAACAAGGACCAGATCCTCGAGCGGATGGCCAGGGCGAAGCAGGCAGGCGCGGTGGGCCTGATTCTCACCCTGGACTGGTCGTTCTCGCACGGCCGTGACTGGGGCAGCCCGGTGATCCCGGAATCGCTGAACCTGCGCACGATGATGAAGTTCGCGCCCCAGACCCTCGCGCGCCCGCGCTGGCTCGCGACCTACCTGCGCTCGGGCAGCATCCCCGACCTCACCGCACCCAATATGGCGGTCGGCGGCGGCGCGGCACCCGGGTTCTTCGGTGCCTACGGTGAATGGATGCAGACACCGGCCCCCGATTGGGACGATGTCGCCTGGATCTGCGCGCAGTGGGACGGCCCGGTCCTGCTCAAGGGCGTGATGCGCGTCGACGACGCCCTGCGCGCCGTGGACGCGGGCGTCGCGGGCATCTCGGTGTCCAATCACGGCGGCAACAATCTCGACGGCACCCCCGCCGCCATCCGGGCGCTGCCGGTGCTCGCCGATGCGGTCGGCGACCAGATCGAGGTGCTCCTCGACGGCGGCATCCGGCGCGGCAGCGATGTCGTGAAGGCGGTGGCGCTGGGCGCGCGTGCGGTGCTGATCGGGCGCGCCTCCCTGTGGGGTCTGGCGGCCAACGGTCAGGCAGGCGTCGAGAACGTTCTCGACATCCTGCGTGGCGGCATCGATTCCGCGCTGCTTGGCCTGCGCAAGACCTCGATCTCCGACCTGACTCGCGACGACATCGTGATCCCGGCAGGTTTCGAGCGAGTACTGGGTGTGTCTACGAGGCAAAACTATTCAAAATCCAGGGATTTCACGATCGTTGGGTCCGAGGCCGGCGAGTCCGTGCCCGGCTAGCTCGACCGACGTTGGAGGTAGCTGGCGCGCCGGGCGGATGGCCTAGAATCACTTGCGCGGCAACGGGGTTGGCGCGGTTGGTCGAGAATTGTTCGCCCGCGACAGCTCGGGCGCGAAAGGGGGACAGATGGCACTGGACAGTCCGAAGTTGCAGGATGTACTGAAACAGATTCATTCGGGTGTGATGCAACTTCCGGAATTCCAGCGAAACTGGAAATGGGATGATCAGCGGATCCGTGAACTGATCGCTACCGTCACACTCAACTACCCACTAGGCGTTGTGATGGCGTTGGAGACTGGTGGCGAAGCACAGTTCCGGGCTCGCCCGCTGGCCGGTGTACAGGTCGAGGGCCTGCCGGAGCCGAGCGCGCTGCTGCTCGACGGGCAGCAGCGACTGACCTCGCTATATCAGGCGCTGTACTTGGATCGGCCGGTAGAGACGGTTGACGACCGTGGGCGTGAGCTGACCCGCTGGTATTTCATGCACGTGGGGCGCGCCATTGGATCTCCCGCTGACCGCGACGAGGCGATCGTGTCTGTCCCGGAGGATTATCGTGTCCCCAGCGCGAATGGTCGCGGCGTGGCACTCGACCTCACTACCATCGCGAACCAGTGCGCGGCGGGGTACTTCCCCCTGAACATCATCTTCGACGGTAAACGTCTGAGTCGGTGGCGCAGCGCGTTCGAGAAGGCGGACTCCGCTAATGAAGACCTGTGGGCCGAATTCGAAGAACGGGTCGTCGACAACATCAAGTCATTCTTGATACCTATGATCCGACTCGACGCGACCACCTCGGCCGTGGCAGTGTGCTCGGTCTTCGAGCGCGTCAATACCGGTGGCGTGCCGCTGACGATCTTCGAACTGTTGACCGCGACGTACGCGGGAAACCAAGCCTTCGAGGAGGCGAATCGCGACTACTACAAGCTGCCCGATGCGTGGACCGACATCAAAAAAGGTCTTGCCACCGCACACCCCGTTTTCGGCAACATTGATCTCAGCATCGAAAACGGGCTGACGAGCAGCGACTTCCTGCAGGCGGTCGCGCTGGTGCGGACTTGGGAACTGAAGCAGCATCGCCCGAGTACGGCGATTTCGTGCAAGCGTCGAGACCTGCTGGCGCTCCCGCTGCAGGATTTCATCGACTTGTCGCCCCGCCTACGCGATGCGTTCGATTGGGTCGGGCATTTCCTGTCCGACCAGTGCATCGTATCGTTCACAGATTTGCCCTACCGGTCGCAGCTCGTCCCGTTGGCTGCTGTCCGGGCCATTCTCGGCGAGGATGCCAACGAACCGGCGATTTTGGCGTTGATCATTCGCTGGTACTGGTGCGGAGTGTTGGGCGAAATGTACGGAGGCTCCACCGAGAGTCGATTCACCCGCGACGTCGAGCAACTGGTGGCATGGCGTGACGATCGGTCGGGCGTGCCGGACACTATTGCCGAAGCGAGCTTCGTCGCTGACCGCCTCGACAAGTTGTCAACCCGGAACAGTGCCGCCTACAAGGGCGTCATCGCGCTTCTGATCAAGCAGGGTGCCCATGATTGGTACTACACCGAAGACCCACTGACCGCGGCCACATTGGGTCAGTACGCAGTCGACATCCGGCAGATCTTTCCGAAGCAAGCCCAGGTCCGCCTCGGAATTCCGCTCGCCATGGCTAATTCGATCATCAACAAGACCCCGTTGTCGGAGCGAGCGAGTCGAAGCATGAACACCCAGCCGAGCAACTACCTGAGAGTCCTTGCTGCCGAGGCTGGACGACGAAGGAGTTGGTATGACGATGTTGTCAGAACGCATCTCATAGATCCTGCGGCATTGCACCGGGATGCGTTCGACCGGTTTTATAACGACCGAAAGCAGCAGTTGTTGAAATTGGTGCAGTCTGCTATGGGAAAGACGACGCTCGCCTACGAAGAGCAGGGAGCTTCTCCGCGATGAAAAGGGCGGACTACAAAGCGTTGCGCGATACCGTCCGTGCACGTCTCGGTCACGAGATTTCGGTGCAGGAGTTACTGGGGCTGTTCAAGATTCGCGTTCGCAGCTATCAAAATATGCAGTTCTTCATGGAGACCATGCATGATTTCGGCCTTGGCGTCGAACCGTCGATCGGTGACGAAGCAGGCGGAGACGACAAGGTAATTGTCGTGACCGCCGCGGCGGTGAGCCCTCCGGCACACACGGCACCCGCTGACTTGCGACCGGGAATGCTGCCTCAGCGTCCGCCGACGATCGGGGATGTGCCGTCCGCCGTGGGTGGCCGCCTCCGATCGGTCACTTCGCACGACTCCTTGAAGTTCACCGTCAATCTGATGAGGCAGCACAAGTTCTCCCAGATCCCGGTGATCGATGACAGGACAGTCCTACGAGGCGTGGTCACCTGGCAGTCATTGCAATCGCTGCATGACAAATCACTGCCGTTCACATTGCAGAATGCGACAGCGCGCAACGCGGAATGTGCGGAGACTCATCAGGAGTTGTTTCCGCGACTTCCGATCATCGCGCAGGAGGGCTTCTTGCTGGTTCGCGGTGCCAGGGGCGAGTTTGTCGGGATCGTCACGGTCGCTGACATTGCGACGCAGTTCTATGAGAGCGCACTGCCGTTCTTCATGGTGGGATCCATCGAGGGGCGGCTCCGCACGCTGTTTCGTGATTTTGGTGAGGATGCGATCGGCCTTGTCCAGTCCTACGAAAAGACGGGCCGGATCGACGATCTCACGTTCGGTGAGTATGAGAACCTGGTGATCATGGCCGAACATGCGAAGAATCCGCAGATCGCGGCAAGCGCTGACGCGAATTGGCACAAGCTGGGCTGGTCGAGCGTCGATCGGCGCGACTTTGTTCGCCAGCTCACTCGTGTGCGCAAGATCCGCAACCGCGTCGCTCATTTCAGCCCGGTTCCGCTGGCGGACACCGACCTCGACGAACTACGGCAATTCTCTCATCTGCTCGATCACCTGGTCTGAATCGGCATGGCTCATGGACTCGGTGCTGATGGCCCTGACGTGCGGTGGTGGTCGGTGACGACGTGGTAGATCTCGGCCAGGGCAGCGAGTTGCCCTGGCCGAGCACGTCGATCATCTCCTAGCGGACGCTGCCACGGTGGTATCGATTCCGCGCTGTTCGGCCTGCGCAAGACCTCGATCACCGACCTGACCCGCCACATCGTGATCCCGGCCGGTTTCGAACGTGCGCTGGGGGTCGGTGCGGGGCAAAAGGATTCCGGTAACCGGGATTTCGCGTCCAACGGAACAGTCGTCAGCGGCGCCGCGGCTGGATAGTATCGGCGGTTGGGCGTCACCGTTCGAGGGGGAATTCGTGAGTGTGGTACCGGAAATCGAGGGTTCGCGTAGTCGAATCATGATGTCGCGCAGCGTGTCCTACACGCTGCCCGCGGTAGTGGCGGTGGCACTGGTCTCGGCCGGATGTGGCACCGCCACACCGAAACCGGCACCGCGCGCGGCGTCGACCACACTCACGACCACCTCGAAACCCCCGACGACCACGTCCCGGGCGCCCACGACGACCTCGGCCGCCGCCACACCGGCGGCTGTCGGTGTCTGCGTGGACAAGACGACCAACGTCCGCGTGGCCGACGAACAGTGTGACACCGCCGACGCCAAGTACACGCGGGTCTGGTACCAGCACACCGACACCTTCGTGTACCCGGCGATCGGCGTCGCCGTCGCCCTCGCCGCGGGCAGTTTCCGGCGCCCGACCAGCGGTCAGGTCTTCGACCGCGGCGCACCTGCCAAGGGTGGCACCGTCGCGCGCGGTGGTTTGGGCAAGGCCCGTCCCGACTCCTCCGGCGGGGGCGGCAGCGGCGGGTCCTAGTCCTCGCCGGGCGCGGCGGTCTGTAGCCGACCGACCGGTTCGGTCGCGTTCGCGCCGCGGTGATGGTCGACGAGCACGTCGTAGATCTCCGCGAGGGTGGCGAGCTGGTCGCGATCCAGCACGTCGATCATGTGTTTGCGCACGCTGCGCACATGGGCGGGCGCGGCCGTGGTGAGCAGTTGCCCGCCGGTCGTGGTCAGTTTCGCCACCGTGCGGCGCTGGTCGTGCGGCATCGTCTCGCGTGAGACCAGGCCGCGCTTCTGCATGCGGGTGATCTGGTGCGAGAGCCTGCTCTGCGACCACTCGAGCGCGCAGGCCAGATCGGCGAAGGTGAGCCGCTGGCCTGGTGCGTCGGCTAGGTAGACCATGACGGAATATTCGACATAGCTCAGGTTGGCTGCCCGGCCCGCGTCACGTCCGATCGCCGCGGCGATCAGGTCGCGGGTCCGGACATAGCCCAGCCAGGCACGCATTTCGACATCATCGAGCCACTGTGGATCGGTCACGATCGAGCTCCAGATTCTGAAGGTGCAGGCTTCGGATTGAACGGCGCACGCCCGCCACCGCCCGGAGAATGGGTAGCACCGTTTGGGTTGAACGTGCAACCTTGATGTTGGTTAGGGTTGGCCGGGAACCTCACATAGGGTTGCCTAACCACCGTGCGGGTATGGGTGGTCGATAGGCTGCGGATTGCTTTGTGACCAGCCCTGCCTGGTGCTCCGCAGTGTTGCGGTGCCCGCCCTGCCCGAAGGAGTGCGATCCGTGACCGCGCCGGAGTTCCGCTATTCCGATCTGCTGCCCATCGGCGCCGACGAGACGCCCTACCGCCTGCTCACCACCGAGGGGGTCAGCACCGTCGAGCACAACGGGCGCACCTTCTTGCAGGTCGAGCCCGAGGCGCTGCGGCTGCTGACCGAGACGGCGATCCACGACATCAGCCACTACCTGCGCCCCGCGCACCTGCGGCAGCTGCGCAAGATCATCGACGACCCGGAGTCCTCGGGCAATGATCGCTTCGTCGCGCTCGACCTGCTCAAGAACCTCAACATCTCCGCCGGTGGCGTGCTGCCGATGTGCCAGGACACCGGCACCGCGATCGTGATGGGCAAGAAGAGCGAGGGCGTGCTCACCGGGGTCGACGACGCCGAATGGCTCAGCCGCGGCATCTTCGACGCCTACACCAAGCTGAACCTGCGCTACTCCCAGCTCGCCCCGATCACCATGTGGGACGAGAAGAACACCGGTACCAACCTGCCCGCCCAGATCGAGCTGTATTCGACCGAGGGCGACGCCGACAACCCGGTGTACAAGTTCCTGTTCATGGCCAAGGGCGGCGGGTCGGCCAACAAGTCGTTCCTGTACCAGGAGACCAAGGCCGTCCTGAACCCCGAGCGCATGCTCGAGTTCCTCGACGAGAAGATCCGCTCGCTCGGCACCGCGGCCTGCCCGCCGTATCACCTCGCCGTGGTCATCGGTGGCACCAGTGCCGAATTCGCCTTGAAGACAGCGAAGTACGCGTCCGCGCACTACCTCGACAATCTGCCCACCGAGGGCTCGATCACCGGTCACGCGTTCCGTGACGTCGAGCTAGAGGAAGAGGTCTTCCAGCTCACCCGTGAGTTCGGCATCGGCGCGCAGTTCGGCGGCAAGTACTTCTGCCACGACGTGCGCGTGGTCCGCCTGCCCCGGCACGGCGCGTCCTGCCCCGTCGCGATCGCCGTCTCCTGCTCGGCCGATCGCCAGGCGCTGGCCAAGATCACCAAGGACGGCATCTTCCTGGAACAGCTGGAAACCGAACCGGCCCAGTACCTTCCGGAGCAGACCGCCGACATCCTCGGTGGCGATGTGGTGAAGATCGATCTCAACCGCCCGATGGACGAGATCCGTGCCGAACTGTCGAAATACCCGGTGAAGACCCGTCTTTCGCTGACCGGTCCCTTGGTCGTGGCCCGCGACATCGCCCACGCCAAGATCAAGGAACGCCTCGACGCGGGCGAGCCCATGCCGCAATACCTGCGCGACATGGCCGTCTACTACGCCGGTCCGGCGAAGACCCCCGAGGGTTACGCCTCGGGCTCCTTCGGCCCCACCACCGCGGGTCGGATGGACTCCTACGTCGACCAGTTCCAGGCAGCGGGTGGCTCCATGGTCATGCTGGCCAAGGGCAACCGTTCGGCTCAGGTCACCAAGGCCTGCAACGAACACGGCGGCTTCTACCTGGGCTCCATCGGCGGCCCCGCCGCCCGCCTCGCCCTGGATTGCATCAAGAACGTCGAGGTCCTGGAGTACGCCGAACTCGGCATGGAAGCGGTCTGGAAGATCGACGTAGAGGACTTCCCCGCCTTCATCGTCGTCGACGACAAAGGCAACGACTTCTTCGCCGAAACCTCCAAGCCCATCGCCCTGCGCGTGCGCACCCGCTCCAAGGAACGCGTGTAGTCACTCGCTCCGATGCCCCGGTGTCCGCTTCGGTGGCGCCGGGGGTTTCGTCGGTTCCAGGGGCACGGCGACGGCTGTCACCCCGGTGTACTGTGACGCACGACATACGGCCCACAGGGCCTGACAGGGGTGCGGGTTGGCGAGCGGTGGAGTTCCAAGGGGGCGGGCGACGCGCAGTGCGAAGTTGGGGCAGTTCGCCGCGGGGCAGGCTGTGCGGGAGGTCGGGCGGCGGCTGTCGATGGTGGGTCGCACCGACGAGGCGCGGGAGGTGCTGGCCGAGCGTTCGGCGATGATGAAGGCCCAGCAGATCGTCGCGGTGCTGGGGAGCATGAAGGGCTCGGCGATGAAGCTCGGGCAGATGGGCTCGGTGCTCGATCTCGACTTCGTTCCCGAAGCGCACCGCGAACAGTTCCGCGCCCAGCTCGCGGCCCTGCAGGACCGGGCACCCGCGATGCCGTTCTCGATGATGCGGCAGGTGATCGAGGACGATCTCGGCCCACTGGCACAGACCTTCGCCGAGTTCGACGAAACATCGATCGCGGCGGCGTCGATCGGCCAGGTGCACCGGGCGCGGCTGCACGACGGGCGCGTCGTCGCGGTCAAGGTGAAATATCCCGGGGTGGAGCGTGCCGTCCACGCCGATATCAGCAATCTCGAATTCCTCGGGAAGCTGGGCAGATCCGTGCTGCCGAGCCTGGCCGATACCGGCGTGCTGGCGGAGGTCGCCAGCAATCTGCGCAGCGAGCTCGACTACGAGCGAGAAGCCCGAACCCAGCACCGGGTCGCGCAGCGCTATCGCGGTCATCCCTTCATCACCGTGCCCGACAGCATCGAGGAATTCTGCACGCACAACGTGCTGGTCACCGAATTCGTCGAGGGCCATCCCTTCTCCCACATCCAAACGCTGCCCGCCGCCGAACGTGACCGGCTCGGCGAGCTGATCTACCGCTTCTATATCGCCGGCCTGTTCGCCGACAACGAGTTCTGTGGCGACCCGCATCCGGGCAATGTACTTTTGGCCACCGACGGCAAACTCGCCTTCGTCGACTTCGGTCTCTACAAGGAGATGGATCCGGCACACGTCGAGTTCGAGCGTTCCGTCCTGCGGGCGGCCGCGGAGGGGCGGGGCGAGGATCTGTTCGCGGCATGGGTGGGGCGCGGGATCATCGACCCCGATTCCGCGGTCACCGTGGAGGAGAGTCTGGCCTACGTCTGGGCCGCCACCGGCTGGCACCTGCTCGACGAGGAAGTCACGATCACCCCCGAACTGGCCACCGGCGCACTACTTCTCGCCGTCGATCCGCGCGCGTCCGACTTCCAGGGCATGCATAAACAGCTGCTGCCGCCCGAGCACGTATTCTCCCGCCGCGCCGATCTGTTCACCTTCGCCACCCTCGGTCAGCTGCGGGTCACCGCCAACTGGCATCAGCTCGCCCGCGAATGGCTCTACGACGAACCTCCGCACACCGAGATCGGCCGGGCGATCGAGGAATGGCGGCGCGGCCATCGGTGAACCGATGTGACGAGTTGTCCTGCCGCCGAACGTGTTTCATCGAGAGGGGTCGAGTCGTCAGGCACCGCACCGTGTTCCACGTGCGCCACCGGAACCGGACCGGGCGCGGCCCGGACGCCCGGTCCGGTCGATAGAATCCGTCCATGAAAACTGTGCTCGGCCGCGTGGCCGACCGGATCTTGGTGACGATGACGGCCGCCGCCGCCGTCACGGCCGTCGGCCTCGGCGCCGCCGACGCCCAGCCCGACACTCGCGAACAGTTCCAGTCCTCCGCGGGCACCGAGGGCCTCGACCCATCCCTCGCGGCCGCCTACACCCTCGCCGAACAGCAAGCCCATGCCGAGGGCGTACCGCTGTCGATCACGTCCGGCCATCGCACCTACGAGCAGCAGGAATGGCTCTGGCAGGACGGCCTCGCCACCTACGGCAGCCCCGATGAGGCGCGCCGCTGGGTGCTCCCGCCGCAGGAGTCCACCCACGTCTCCGGGCGCGCGGTCGATGTGGGCCCGCAGGTAGGGGCTCAGTGGCTCGAGGACAACGGGAACCGGTGGGGGTTGTGCCGGACTTTCGACAACGAGTGGTGGCACTTCGAGTTGGTCACCGCGCCCGGCGCACCGTGCCCGCCGCGGGTACCGGACGCGAGCCAGCGCTAGAGCTGAATCCCGTTGTGGCAGTGCACCCGCGAGCACTGCCACGCGAGAGTTCAGCGCAGCTCGGCGAAGAATGTGCGGATGTCGGCGACGTGTGCGGCGGGTTGTTCCATCGCGACGAAATGGTTGCCCGGATTCCCCGACGGCCAGTGGGTGATCTTGTTGCCGTGATCGGCGATCTTGCGCATGAGCGGTGAACCGCCACCGTAGACGCCGGTCGGCACCAAGTTCTGGCTGGTGGGCCAGCCGAAACCGCCGCCGTTGCGCAGTCCGTCGTACATCGGCCAGGACGAGGTGCCGCTGGTCTGGGTGAACCAGTACAGGGCGATATTGGTCAGCAGGTGATCGCGCTCGATCACGTCTTCGGCGCGGTCGGCCATGTAGGCGAACTCCTGGAACTTCTGCATCATCCACGCGAGCAGCGCGACCGGCGAATCGTTCCAGCCCAGCGCGAAGGTTTGCGGCGCCGCCCGCAACAGGGCGTGGTGGTCGACGCCGCCGGTCATCCACTGTTGCATTTGCGCCCACTGGGCGCGGTCCTCGGCCGACATCGCGGGCACGTCGGCCTCCGTCGGCATGCCGATCCCGCCGTCGAGATGCACACCGAGCACATGCTCCGGGGCGGCAAGCGCCATTTCGGGCGCGACGTAGGCGCCGAGGTCACCGCCCTGGGTGCCGTAGCGGTCATAGCCCAGTCGGTCCATGAGGGCGGCCCACATCCTGGCCACCCGTGCCGTGGTCATCCCTGCTTCACGCGGCGCCGCCGAGAAGGCGAATCCGGGAACCGACGGGATCACCACGTCGAAGGCGAGCGCGGGATCGAGGCCGTGGGCGCGCGGATCGGTGAGCGGGCCGATGGTGCGGGTGAATTCGACGAACGAGTTGGGCCAGCCGTGGGTGAGCAGCAGCGGCATCGCGTCGGGCTCGGGGGAGCGGACGTGCACGAAATGGACGTCGAGGCCGTCGATGTCGGTGATGAACTGGGGGAGCGTATTGAGTGCCGATTCCTGTGCGCGCCAATCGAAATCGTTCGCCCAGTACAGCGCGAGCTCGCGCAGATACTCGGTGGGCACGCCGCGTTCCCAGCCCTCGCCCGGCAATTGAGCCGCCCAGCGCGCCCTGGTCAGGCGCTCGTGCAGGTCGTCGATGTCGGCCTGGGGGATGTCGATGTGAAACGGGCGAATGGTGGTCATCGGGGCTCCTCGTTGTCGGTGTGATTTCGACGCTATCGGCCATCTAGGACAGTTCCGGTCCTAGATATTCGGCAGAATCGAGAACATGACCGACACCGCGGCCCGACTGCTTCGTTTGCTCTCCCTGCTGCAAATGCCGCGGGAGTGGCCGGGCAGCGAACTGGCCGACCGGCTCGGCGTCACCGATCGGACCGTGCGACGTGACGTCGACCGTCTGCGCGAGCTGGGCTATCCGGTGGTCGCCGCGATGGGTGCGGCCGGCGGGTACCGGCTCACCGCGGGCTCCGCGCTGCCACCGTTGATCCTCGACGCGGACGAGGCCGTCGCGGTCGCTGTCGGGTTGAGAGTCGCTGCGGGACAGGCGGTTGCGGGCATCGAGGACGCGTCGGTGCGGGCCTTGACCAAACTCGAGCAAGTCCTGCCCACGAAACTACGCAGGCGGGTGCGCGTGGTCGGTTCGGCGGTCGCGGTCCGCGCGGGCGATGGCCCTACCGTCGACCCGGAGGTCCTCACCACCCTGGCCGCCGCCGTCACCAACCGAGAACGTCTCCGCTTCACCTACCGCGACGCCACCGGCACCCGATCCCGCCGCCACACCGAACCCACCGGCGTCGCCGCCGCGGGCCGCCGCTGGTACCTCGTCGCCTACGACCTGGACCGCGACGACTGGCGCAGCTACCGAGCCGACCGCATCGAAAACCCCGAGCCCACCGGCGCCCGCACCACCCCACGCGACCTCCCCGCCGCCGACGCGGCCGACTACGTCGCAGGCCGCCGAACCGACTGGGCCACCCCCGAATACCACGTCGACGTCACCATCGAAGCGCCACACGCCCGGATCGCGGGCCGTCTCGGCGAAGAACCGGACACCCTGCACGCCGACAGCGACACCACGTGCCGCCACACCGCCACCCGAGACGACGACCCCGCCTGGCTCGCCGTCCAATTGATCTCCCTGGGAGCACCCTTTCGCGTACATGATTCGCCAGAACTCACCGCGCGGCTACGCGCCCTCGCGGATCGCCTCACCGACGCAGCAGCCGATTGAGCGGGTGGGTGCCTCGCTCAGAGTTGACCTACCTCGGGGTCGGCCAGGCGCTCGCCGCAGCGCTGGTTGCGGACCTGCCATAGACGCGGTGGTCGCGGCATTCGACCGGACAGCGGATCTCGACCTGCTCGAGCTGCTCGCCGAGGCGTACGACATCCTCGAGCGGGGTCTATCCGTCGCCCGCGCCTCGTAGGTGAGCCATGCCCCTACGAGGCGGTTCCGGCTAGGGCGACCTGGATGTCCAGTCGCGCGTGTTCATCGCGCTACGGCACCTGCGCGCGAGGCGGATCAGGGGCGGGCGGCGACGGCTTCGACCTCGAACAGCACGTCGGGCGTCGCCAGGCTCGCGACGCCGATGAGGGTTTGGGTGGGCGGAGTCGTCCCCCAATTCGCCTGTACAGCACCAGCAATGGGGCCGAGCTTGCTGACGTCGTGGTTCACCACATAGGTCCTGAGTTGGACGACGTGGCTGAGGTCGAGGCCGTGAGCGGCCAGGGCGGTGCCGATATTGCGGAATGTCTGGTTCACCTGCTCGGTGAAATCGGGCGAGACGACCGAGCCGTCCGGTCGGGAACCATACTGTCCTGAGACGAGCACCAGTTCCGTACCCGCCGGGATGGTGGCGGTGTGGCTGTAGCCGAAGGGCGTCGGGTCGTGCAGGCCGTCCGGGTTGACGATGGTGTGGGCCGTGCGGGGTGCGTGCTCGGTGTTGGTCATGCCCATGAATCTGCCAGGAATACACGACATCCTGTGTCGTGTATTCCTGGCATAGTTTTTCCTATGCGAGCTGACCGGCTGGTCTCCCTGGTGCTGCTGTTGCGTCGGCACGGCCGGCTGTCGGCCGAGGCCCTCGCGCGCGAACTGGAGGTGTCCACCCGCACCGTGCTGCGCGACATCGAGGCGCTGTCCACGGCAGGTGTTCCGGTCTACGCCGAACGCGGCAGGCACGGCGGTTTCGCGCTGCTGCCCGGGTTCCGGACCGAGCTCACCGGGCTGAACCACGAGGAGGCCCTCGCCTTGCTGATCGCCGGATCACGGCGTGGCGCACAGGCATTCGGTCTGGGCTCCGCGCTGGCCTCGGCCATGCTCAAGGTGATCGACGCGCTCCCCGAGAGCTATCGGGACACCGCGAGCGACGCGGCGCAGCGTTTGCTCATCGACCCGGAGACCGATCTGCTGTCACGTCGGCTGGTCGCCGAGGAACTGTCCGACACGATCGTGACCGAGGTCCGGCGCGCGGTGCTCACCGGACACAAGCTGCGCATCCACTACGCGGCCGTGGACCAGAAACCCCAATGGCGCACGGTGGACCCGATCGGCCTGGTCACCGTCCGCGGTCAGGGCTACTTGCTCGCCACGAGATCGGGCGCGGACCGCACCTACCGGCTCTCACGTGTGCTGGCCGCCGAGGAACTGGCCGAACCGGCCCAGCGACCGGACCGGGTCGATCTGGATCAGGCGTGGCAGGACCGCAGTACGCGGTTTCGCGAGGGCGGCGAGCTGATCTCGGTGCTGGTTCGGGTGAACCCGGCGCGACGGGAGGAACTGGTCGGCACCGCGCTGGCTGTTCGGAGCGAAGTTGCGGACGCGGACGGCCGACTGCGGATGGAGGTTACCTTCCAGGATCGCAGGCACGCCGAATGGGCGATGTGGCAGCTCGCCACGAACGCGGAAGTGCTGGCCCCACCATGGCTGCGCACCGCCCTGCACGACCGTGCCGCCGCGCTCGCCACCTGCTACGAGGTGTCATCGGCCAGGTGACGAGTCGCGGGGACCGGTCAGGTCAGCCCACCGACGCAGGTTCGCCGGGCATGCCCGCCAGCGTCAACCCACCCTCGATGGTGTTCGGCACCCGGCGGCGGTTGGGGGAGCCGAGAGCGGTGGTGAGGTCGCCGCCGTCGTGTTCGGCGAGGAGTTCGCCGCTGTCCCAGACGAGCAGGGTCGCGCTGACGGTGTTCTCGGCGGCGGAATGGGCCAGGTCGTAGTGTGCGCAGCCGGGCACATGGGCGTAGGTGATCCACAGGTCATAGCCGGTCATGAACAGGTCGAGGTCGAATTGCACACTGAGGCTGAGCAATTCGCTGCGGCCGTTGTCGTCGACGCCGGCGAAGGCTTCGTCGAGGGCCAGCAGGCGAGGAGCCTGGGGGTCGGCGGAGTCGAGCATCACGTGGGCGGCGGCGAACAGCGGCAGGTGCAGGGAGACGGATTGTTCGCCGCCGGACAGGGCGCTGTGCCGGGCGACGGTGAGCTTGTCCTCGGTGCCGTCGCCGGAGATGAGGGTGAACGAGAAGACCCGCCAGGTGCGGTAATCGAGGGTGGCAGCAAGGATTTCGGGATAGGAACGTTCCGGGTGCGCGGTGCGGGCGGCGCGGATCTCGGCGGCGAAGTGGGCACGCACCGAGCCGAGGTCATCCGAGCTCAGGGCGGTGGTGTCGCGGTCGAGGAGTTTGCACACCGAGCGCGCGGACTCCGACAGGCCGTCGGCGAGGATCCAGTGCACACCGATGGTGTTGCCCGACGACATCCGCCGCTGCTTCATCTCCGCGCCCATGCGGGAGATGAGTTCGCGTGCGTCGGTGGTGCGTTCGTGGATCTGCTGGGCCAGACCGGTCAGCAGCGCGTCTTCGAGGATGCGGCGTTCGGCGTCGGTGAGCAGCAGTTCCTGGTCGCGGCGGGCGGCGTCGATGCGGGCGGCGAAGTCGGCGAGGGCCGTCTGGCCGTTTTCGTCGTGGACGGCGACGACGGTGAGTCCGTCGGCAGCGTCCCAGTGCAGGCGGTAGTCGCGACCCGATGCGGTGAGCGCGGCGTCGAACTCCTGGAGTGCGCTGGTGACGGCGGACCGGGTGGACTTGCGACCGGCCTCGGTGGCGCGGACCTGGTTGGTGGCGGTGTCGAGGTCGGCGAACAGGGCGGCCACCTCCTCGGGCAGCACCACCGGATCGGTTTCCGGGCCCGCGGCGACGATGCGGTATTGCAGTTGCTCCGGGGTGGACCACGCGGCATCGCTGCTGGGCCAGCGATGTTCGATCGATGCGCCGAGCAAGCGCAACAGGTCGGGGCGGGCGTAGGGGGCCAGTGAACGTACCTCGGCGAGCACCTCGGTGAGCGCGGTGGCGAGGGCTTCGTTGGCGGTGCGAGAGGCGGCCTCGGCGTCGCCGACCGCTTCGATGGCGGCATTGGCGGCCTTGCGCGCGGACCGCTGTTCGGCCTTGGCCGACTCGATGGCGCCACGGGCCAGGTCGAGGTCACGGTCGATGTCGGCGGCATTGGCGCCCAACGCTTCGCGCAGCGTTTCGAGTTTGCGATGCTGCTCGGTATAGCCGAGGCGGGCCGCTTCGGCTTCTTCGGCGAACGCCTCGGCCAGTGCCCGCGCTTCGTCGTGCCGGTCGGCGCCCTCGCGTTCGCGTTCGCGTTCCCTTTCGTGTTCGGCGCGCAGGCGAAGCAGTCCGGTGCCGGTGTTCTCGAAATGGCGGATGGCTGCGGCCAGCGCGTCGAGTTCGCGTGCTTCACGCGGGGTTCGGTGTGCCGCAGCGGCGGCGCGAACCTTCTTGTCCAGCGCCGCGACTTCGGCGACGGCCTGATCGAGTTCGCGCTCGGCCTGGGTCGCGGCCTCCACGCGCGAGCGCATCAGACCCGCGGCCTCGGCCACCGTGCGCAGGGCTGCGGTCACCGCCGACGGGCGCGGCAGAGCCTTGGCGGCTGCGGACAGCGCGGCCAATTCCGCAGTGGCCGAAGCATCTTCGGCTCGTGCGGCGTCGTGCTCGGCAGCGGCGGCCTCGATCGCTGCCTCGATCTCGACGAGCCGGGACTCACGCCTGCGGGCTCGCGCGGTCGTCCCGATGAACTCGGCCTCGGACTTGTGATGGTGGCCGAGGAGAACGCCCTGCCGGAAGGACCCGGCGACGCTGACCACGACATGCCCAGTGTCGGCAGTGGTCAGCGCGGTGAGCGTGGCGCCGGTGCACGACGCCGAGTGCTCGATCATCGATCCTGTGGTCGAGATGTCGACGGCTTCGCCGGAGCCTGACCGCCCAGCATGGTCCGTACCGGGTGCCGCCGTGGCGCGGGCCTGCTGATCCGGGCTGCGGGTCGGTGCGGCGTCGTGTAGTGCGATGGAGGCCAGCACTGCGGCGACAGTCTCGGTGGGAACCGTGAGCGCGGTGGAGTCCTCTTCGACGACAAGGACATCGGCGAGCGTGCGCCCGGGTGGACGCTGGGCGGCCGGCAAGGGGAGCAGGAAGTGGTCGGAGTCGATGTCGGCGGGCAGGGTCGGGCCGCAAATCCAGCTGTCGAGCAGGCCGCCGGAGTGCAGCGCCGCCTCGATGCCCGCCGCATCTCGCGCGGACACCGAGTCGGCGAACCGCACCAGCTGCCAGAGCGGAGCGCCTGGAAGTCCTTCTCGGACACCAGTTCTGGCGGGGTGCGGTGGGGGAGCGTCGTCGCGCTGGGCGGCGATCTGTTCGCGCTCGGCGACCAGGGCATCGCGGCGCACGGCAGCGGCGCTGGCACGGGTGCGCGTCTCCTGGCGTCGGGTTCGGATCTGCTCTTGCAGTGGCTCGCACCACTCGGCCAAAACCTCTGACGCGGAGGGAAGGTCCTCCACTCCTGCACCGGCCATGGCAGCGTCGAGCGCCGCGAACAAGCCGACAGTGGTGTCGGATGCGTCCGAGCGGCCACCGTGCGTCACAGTGCCCGGCTTCGTTGGCAGGATGGCGGAACCGGCGGGGTTAACACCTTCCGGGCCGGACTCGGCGGTGTCAACTGATCGGGCGGTGTCGCCGGTGCGCCTCGCGTTTTCTGCCGTCGTGCTCGCAGGTTCGGCGACGGCCCCGAAGATCTCGCTGTGCGCGTTCCACCAGGTGCGCAGGGCGGCGGCGGATTCGCTACGGGCCAAGGCAACTGCCGCTTCGGCGTGGGCGACTTCCGCGGCAGCCGAGTCGCGCAGTTCGATGGCGCGTTCGGCGAGGCGTTCAGAGCGGATACGGTCGGCGGCGGCGGTTTCCCACTTGCCCAGTGCTTTTCGTACGGCGCGGACGTCGGCGTCGCGCTCTTCGGCGTGGCCGCGGACCGCTGCGGTGAACTGGTCGCCGCGGCCCTCGGCGCTGGGCGGCGTCCATTCGATGCCCGCTTCCTCGGCAGCCGCGCGGACGGCGTCTTCGCCGCGGACGAGCGCGGCCGCCGCGGTGCGGACAGCCTCGGCCGCGCGCGAGGCTTCCTCGGCGCGACGTTGCAGCGTGTGACCTGCCTCGGCGGCCTTGTCGCGATGGGCGGCGGCGGAGGTTTCGAGGCGGTGTACGGCGTCGGCCAGGTCGTCGAGTTGCTGTTTGCCCTCGTAGGCGCTGGATCGTTGCAGGTTCTCGCGGTCGGCGATGGCCTGTTCGTAGGCGTGATCGGCGTTTTCGGCTCTGGTCTCGGCTTCGGCGCGGTCGGTGTCGCGGCGGGTGCGCAGTGCTGTCGCGGCGAACAGGGCCGTGGCGGCGAAGGTGGCGGCGTCGAGGCGGGTGCGGAGCTGGTCGACGTCGGTTTTCGCCTGTACCGCAAGGTATTTGCGGTACACGTCGACGAAACGGCGGGTGGCGGTGTCGGCCTGGACGAGGCCGTCGAGGGTCCGGCCGACCTCTTCCATATCGCTGAACGAGCGAGCGGCGTCGAGGATCAACTGCTCGTCGAGGGGGCGCAGGCCGTCGGTGAGCGCTTGGGACAGGCCGCGCGGGTCGAGGTTCTTGGCGAGCTGTGGCCTTCGCAGGGTGAGGATCAGGTTGATCAGCTGGTCGTAGCGCTGCACGCCGAGCCCGAACATGCGCGCGTCGATCGCCGCGCGATATTCGACGGGACGGTCGACGATGGCATCGCTGCCGATCTGCTCGGCCAATTGTTTGCGGGTGAGCGGGCGGTCGTCGGGGCCGATGAGGGAGAAGTCGACCCCGGCGCGGCCGTCGGCGACGAAGTACCAGCGGGTCACCTTGTCCGATGAGCGGGTGGCGCGCATGCCGATGCCGACGGTGACGGTCTCGGGATCGTCCCAGCCGCCGCGCGCGAACTCCATCCACACATACGAGTAGGCCGATTCCTGCTTGCGGTACAGCAGATTCGACTTCATGGTGCGTTCTTCACCGGCGAACGGGTTCAGCCTGCGCGGTTCGATCCGCCCGTCCAGCACGAACGGGAACAGCACCTCGAGTGCTTTGGTCTTTCCGGAGCCATTGGGACCGCGCAGCACCAGACGACCGTCGGCGAAACTGAACTCCTGGTCGCGGTAGTCCCACAGGTTGACGATGCCCGCTCGGGTCGGGACGAACCGCACTCCGCCGTGAATGAGTGACATGCTCAGACCCCTCCCTCTCCGGTGCTGCCGTCGGTATCGGCGGCGGTGACGAACAATTCCTCGGTCTTGCGCACGCGCACGGTGACCACCGCGCCCCGATACCTGGCCAGCGCGGGCAAGACCAGCAGCCCGTCATCGACCGGCCGGATCAGCCGCAGCTTGGCCAGCAACGCGAGCACCTCGGTGGTGAGTCCGCCGGTATCGGCCTGCCATTGCGCGGCGAAGGTCGCGCCGTAGCGGTCGGTGAGCGCGGTGACGGTCGTGCGTACCCAGGCGTCGTCGAGGAACGGGTAGGTGACGGGGTCGACGATCTCGGTCTCGTCGTCGGCGAAATCCGCTGTGGCAGTGATGATGTCGATCTCGTCGGCGAGCGGTGCGAACACTCCCGCCGTGGGGATGGACGCGTCGAGTTGGTCGAGCAACGCGTCATCGGCGGTGAGCGCGCCGGGACGCCGCGGGATCGGATTGTCGATGTCGAGCACCACGTCGGCGATCTCGCCGATCAGCAACAGGGCCACCTGCGCCAGGGTCCCGGTGCCGGGGAAACGGGTGTCGGACAGCCGCCCCGAGGTGTCGATCAGCGCCACTCCCTCGGCCCGACGCTCGGCCCGCAAGCCGGTGCAGTATTCGACCTCGCCGATCAGCCGGTCCTGGCCGAGCAGCGCTCGCTCGTCCGGCGCCAGTTCGTCGAGGTAGACGACAGGGCGCTCCACCAGCGCCCGGCGCACCCGGCGGGCATGCTCGGTGCCCTCGGTCAGGAGACCGCGCACGCTGTGCAGGTGCTGCAACGCGCGCGGGGGCCGGAACAGGGCGAATACGACCGGCCGGTCGATGTCGTAGAGCGCTTCGCCCGCCTCCGGGTCGCTGGCCCAGCCGCCTGCGTCGCCGTCGGCCAGAGTCAGCGCACCCCGCGCGCCCAGCCAGCCGATGGCATCGACGAAGGCGTCGCGATCGGCGGCCCGCTCGGTCGACAGGTCGAGGCCCTCGATCCGGCTCGCGTAATCGGCGACGTGTTCGGCCAATTCGGACAGGGTGATCTGGTCGCCCGCCCGGCCGAGCGCGGCCAGCGCCAACGACAGATACGCGTAGCGGCGGCGGTCGAAAACGCGGTCGTTGGCACTGCGAGCGGGCCGGGCGTCATCGAGTCGATCGTGCACCGGGTAAAGCCGGGCCGTGGTCTCGGTGACCTCGAGCCGATAACCGAACAGCTCGGCGAGGTCCTCGCGCAATTCCGTGGCCCACCGCCGGATCAGCGGCAACGCGATCCGGTCGGGATAGACGCGGGTCACCAGGTGATTGGCCAACATCACCCGCGCCGCACGCTGATAGCTGTCGAGCGCGAGCGCATCGATCCGCTGTCGTTTCACAGTTTCGCCCCTCGTGCCGACATCGGTCGCGCAGACCGGGGCCGCGCCGAGCGGCGGATGCCGAAACCGGGCGAGTCCCTGCGCGTGGAACCCCGGCGTAATCGTGCAATTGGGCTCGTTTCAGTCAGAATTCTGATTCCGAGCGGGTGGATTGCACGATTACGCCGGGTCGGTCGCTGCCTCATCGCGTGGCCCCCCGTCGCGCCGAATCACGCACTTCGAGTCGGCGGTTGTTCAGATGGAGCAGCCCCGCCGCGGTGCGGATCACTGTCGACCCGTCGCAGGGGCGCACCGTCAACGTGACGCCGTTGTCGGAACCTGTTGTGCCGTCGACCTTTCCGGTCACCGGAACCCACGCGGTCGAGGCGGCGTCGATCAGCCGCAACAGCACCTCGGTCTCCCGCTGATCCAGCACTCGTTCGTGCACATTGCCCTGCGACAGCGAGGCCGCGGCTGCGGCTCGTTCGCGCTGCGCCGCCAACTGCGCCTCGCGCAATCGCCGCACGCTCGCGTCGTTGCGTGCGATCCGGGCCGGGGCGCCCGCTGTGGGTGCGCGACCGGTTTCGGCGAGGGTGCGGGAGATCTCCAAAGGTGGTGCTTCCCACCAGGATCGGCTGGTCGGAATCAGCTCCGCATCGGGATGCTCGAGTGACAGATGGCGGGGCTTGCCCAGTCCGAACACCGCATCGTAGAGCGCGTGCGCGCTGCCCGCGGTGGGCGTGGCGACGAACCATTCGGCCAGGTGCCGCAACGCCGATTCCCGGCTGACGCCACCACGGCGGGTCTCGGTGACCCGGCGCAACAGCGACAGCACCGCCGCGATCGCGCTCATCGTCGCCTCGCGCAGCCGGTCGGCCTCACACGTTTCGGCCGACTCGGTGCCCGCGGCGACGAACCAGGTGCGCAACCCGTCCCAGCGTGAACGCCAATCCGCTTCGCGCTCAGCGAAACTCAACAGCACCCGCTCGTCGCACCCGGCCGCGCGACCGATCAGCTGCTCGACCCCGGTCTCCTCGACCTCGCCGATCGCCGCCGCCAGCCGCGGCGCGAACCGGGCCAGATCCAGACTGAACTCCCGCATGTGGGCCAGCAACGCATCCTTGTGCGCGAGAAAGGATTGCGGTGTGATCTCGGTCGTGCGCACCAGATCGCCCAGCGACAGATAGAAATGCGCGGCCCGCGCGGCCATGTCGGTGAGCGCGGCATCGAGCCTGCGCACGGTGGTGTAGACCCGTTCGGCATCGCCGTCGCGGTTGGCGGCGGCGAGCGTGCGCAGGTCGGCGAGCAGCTCGGGCAGCACGAGCCGCGACAGCGACGCGTCCTCCATCCGGGCCGCGAGCACCCCGGCCACCGCCCGGTAGGCCTGGAAACCGGCCTGCGCGAACTGGTAGACGTAGTGCCGGTTGCGGTACTCGGCCAGGGTGGCCGCCCGGGTGCCGTCATAGCTGCGTTCGAGCACACCCCAGCGATGCAACTGCTCGAGCAGCGGACCGATCTCGGCCGCGGGCAGTGGGACACCCGCGGCCGCCTCGATCCGGCCGCCCGCCTCGGCTCTGGAAATCCACTCGGCGACGTCGTCGGCGTGCAACAACACCACATAGGCGGCACGAGCGCTGTCGAAGGCGCGCAGCACCCGCAGGTAGTCGGCGCGCTTCTCGGCGGTCGCGAACGAGAACAACCGCAGACGCTCGTCCCAGAGGGCGGGTACGGCGCTGGGCAAGCCGTCGGCGGAGTCGGTCACCGTAGACAGGTTAGTGGTGGCCTTCGGGTGCTCCGCCGGACCGTCCCCGATCGGCGTGGCACCGCCCGGCGAACTCACCCGACATTGAGCGATCGCAGCTGGTCGAGGAACGATTGGGTGCGCTGATCTCCTGGGTACCGTTCGATGATCTCCCTGGCTGCCTCGCCGGCGATCCAGGCCAGCGACGGCAGCGACTTGCGACCCGCGGAGAAAGCCGCGACGCCCTCCTCGACCGCGCGCTCGAGATCGCGGTCGCGCGCGGCTACGACAGCCAGGGTCAGCCGCGCCTCCGAGACCCGCATGGGATTGCGGACCGAACCGTCGGGTCGGGTCGAATCGCTGATCACCTGCCGGGCGTAGCGTTCGGCCAGCCTGTCCTGGCCCGCCACCCGGCAGCAGTCCATCGCGTAGAAGTCGAACTTGGTGGCGTCGACGACGAAGTGGTTGTCCAGATCGGCCGGGTGACCCATCCGCGACAGAATCGCCTTGCCCTCGTCGAGTGCGGTCTGCATCGCGCGGCGGTCACCGAGCCGGGCCCAGCCCTTGGCACGCTGCGCGGCCAGCTGCACCCCGACACTCGACGACGTGGTGCCTGCCATCGCCTTCTCCGAGACATCGATCGCGCCACGGAAGTTGCCCTGTGTCAACGCGAACCACGCCGACATCTCCGCGGCCCACCCGACGATCTCGGGATTGCCCGCTTCACGACCGAGGGAATCGGCGGCCCGGCGGGTGGCTTCGGCACCGCCTCGGTGACCGAGGTCGTAATCGACGCAACCGACCAGCAACGCGACCCAGCCTGCCAGTACGAGGATCTCCCGATGCTGGCTCAGGGTCAGTCTGCCGTCGAGCAGCGAGGTGATCCGGCGCAGCCACGCGGTCCCCTCGGTGTGCAGTGCGTGTGGGTCGGCATCGGCGTATTCGCAGCACAACCGTTCGGCGGTGATCCGCACCGCGTCCAGTGTGGCGCTGTTGACGTCGGACATCCTGAGTCGTCCGATGAACTCCAAAGTGTCCATACCGGTTGCCGATAACAGCTCGTCATCCCGGTTGGGACGGGACTTCGGGAAGAACGCGGCGGGGACGGTGTCGAACGCGGCCGCGATGATCGGCGCGTAGAACTCGTCAGGTCGCGATTCCCCGGATTCCCAGCGGCGCCAGTTGCGCAGCAGGGTACTGTCCGTCGGCAGGTTGTGGGAGGACTTGGCACGCATCGCGCGAACGGCATCGGCTTGCGACCACCTCCTCGCGTCACGTTCCGAGCGCATCCGAACAGCCCAGACGGGTCGATCATCAGTTGCGGTCACGGCGGTAGTATTCCACCAGTTAACGTTCGGCGTCCCGGATAGGGCATGTAGATGTCATCGGATTGACAGCTGCTGCCGGGGGCCGCGAATGTTCATGATGTAAGCAGGTGCTCGGCTGGACAACCGGATACCCGCTTTGCAGGAGAGCTTGCAGGGCAACGCAGTACCCCCGCGTGGCGCACCCGCGCGGCGCGGGGGGATCGAGTACACGACAGGTCCGACAACAGAACAGCGATCCCAATCCAACGGAGGTTCGGGTGGAAGCGTTGATCTATGGATACTTGCGCGACGATTTGGCCGATGGCCAGAGCGACCAATTGGAGGATGCGCTACGCAGCCTCGCACGGACCGCGGGCATGTGTTTCGCCGCGACGTTCCATGAAGCACCCGCGGGTGACGGTGCGGCGTTCGCCGAGCTCACCCAGGAATTGAAGCGGGCCGACGCCCACCACGTGGTGGTGCCCTCACTCGATCACCTTGCCGGCCAGACGATTCCGCGTGACCTGCTGATCGCGAAGCTGGCGCACGAGGCGGCCGCTCAGGTGCTGACCCTGGAGCGTTAGCCATGGGATCGCACGCCTGCACCGATCCGCCATCTCGGTAGCGGCCGCGCCGGCGGCCAGGCAGGCCGCCAGCGCGAGCAATCGCTGGTCGCCGAACACCGGGTACACCTGCCAGTGCAGCAGATACGCGAACAGGGAGCTGTCGGCCACCGCCACCGCCACCACGGCGACGACGGCGGGCACGCGCAGCGCGGGCAGCCAGATCAAGATCGCAATGCCTGCCATGACAAGGCGTTCCCGCTCGGTGACGCCGAAATATCCGGGCACACCAGCCAGCAGCACGGCGCTGACGATCAGCCGCTGCCAGACTGCCGTCGCCTTCGCTCCGGCCCAGCCGAGAACGAAGTACCAAAAGGCCAGCGGTGACAACGCGATGTCGCGTTCGGGATAGAGCCCGAACGAATGCCAGCGCAGGATCAGGGTGAGGCCGAGCAGGCCGAGCGCGAACCAGAACGGCGCTCGCCGCTCCCACCGGTCGATCCGGGGGATCCGGATCAGCAGTGCGCAGGCCACCGTGCAGTACACGAGTACTTCCAGGAACCACAGATGTCCCGCCGTGTCATTGCGCGGTCCGAGAATCTTGTTGAGCAGCAACACATTCTGCCAGCCGTAATAGCCGGGCTGCCAGGCCATCGTGATCAGTACCCAGAGTGCGGCAGGCACCGCGATCATCGCCACGGCCCGCCCGGTGAGCTGGAGCCGCCGGGCGCGTGGGGCCGAACTCACCGCGAAACGCGCGAAGTTGTAGCCGGCCACGGCCAGCAGCACGTGCGCCGCGCCCCACAGTTCGAACAGCTGGATGTGGGAGCCGAGGATGAGCACGATGCCGATCGCGCGCAACGCCGTCGAGGAATCGAGGGCCCGGCCGAAGCGAGCGCGGGTGCGCGGTGATCGTCGCAGGTCGGCGATCGAGCGCTGGGGCCAGTCGGTGGGCAGCGTGCCGAGCACGCGTTCCAGACGTGCCGCGACGGCGACGTAACTCAGCGAATTGCCACCGAGGTCGGCGAAACTGTGCGCGGGCGAGATCGACTCGATCGGCAGGCCGAGGGCGTCGGCGTAGATCACGCCGACATCGTCGCCCGGGCTCGGCGACGTGGTCGCGAGCGCGCGCACCGCGGGATAGTCGATCTTGCCGGTGGCCAGCCGCGGTAGTGCGTCGAGGACGATCACGCTGATCGCGGTGACGGGCAGTCCCGATATCTCGGCGATCCGCCGCGCTGCCTCCTCGACGTGCATTCGATGCGATGTCGCAGATGAAGAAGATCGGGGGAGTATCGCCGCGATCAGCCGGGTGCCGTCGTCGGTGCAGGCGGCGACGAAACCGGCTGTGGCCAGCTCTGATTCGACGCGGCCCAGGTCGATACGCAGGCCGAACAGTTTGGCGAAGCGGCTGCGCCTGCCGACGACCTGGAACAGCCCGTCGGCGGTGCGCCGGGCCAAGTCCCCGGTGCGCAGCGCGTCGACGGTGCGGCCGAGTGTCAGGTCGGCGGGGCTGTGCGCGTAGCCGAGCATCACGTTCGGGCCGTGGTAGACGAGTTCCTCGGCGGCGCCCTCGTCGACCGGTGTCAGGGTGAAATGCCCGCCCGGAATGGGGATTCCGATGCAATCGGGGTGCTCGGTCGCCGATTCCGGTGGTAGATAGGCCATTCGGGCGGTGGCCTCGGTCTGGCCGTACATCACGAAGAACCGCCAGCCCGCGGCCGCGCCGAGCTCCGCGTACGCCCGCACCCTGGCTGGTTCGAGTCTGCCGCCCGCCTGGGTCACGTAGCGCAGATCCGGTAGCGACATCTGCGCGAAGCCGATCCGGTCCAGGAGGTCGACGGTGTAGGGCACCGCGGCGAACGAGGTGGCCCGGTGTGCGCGGAACTCGTCCCAGAATTCGGGCTCGAGCACGGAACGCTCGGTGAGCAGCAGGCTCGCGCCGCGCAGCAGATGGCTGTGGACGACCGAGAGCCCGTAACAGTAGAACAGCGGCAGGGTGGTCGCCGCGCGGTCGTGCGGGCCGATGCCGAGGTACTCGGCGATGGACTCGGCGTTGGCGGTCAGGTTGTGCGCCGACAGCCGCACCAGCTTCGGCGACCCGGTCGAGCCGGAGGTGCTGAGCAGCAGCGCCAGCTCCGGATGCAGCCGGTGCGCCGACTGTGCGCGGTCGGTGACGACGCGGCCGCGATCGATGATCACGTCCGGGTCGTAGGTCGCGGCCAGTTCGCCGGTGAGCTCGCCGGTCAGCAACACCACGCACCCCGCGTCCAGCGCGCCGAGGTAGGCCACCAGGGAGTCGAGATCGTTGCCCGCGGTGAGCGCGACGAGCCGCCGGACAGGACCCAGCCCGGCCGAGAACTCCGCGACGCGGTCGCCGAGCTGGGCATAGGTCACCGGTGCGATGGCCTCGGCGGACCCGGGCCCGGGATGGTGCAGCACCGCGACGCGGTCGTCGAAACCACGCAGATGGGCGACGATCGACTGGGCCTGCATCCGAAAAAGTCTAGGCGGCGTGCCGACGGCATCCGGGAGCTTTCTGCCCGGCGAACTCCCGGTGCCTGCGGACTAGAGGCCGAAGCTGCCCGGACCGCGCCTGCGCAGGTACTTCTCGAACTCCGCCGCGATGGCGTCGCCGTCGATCTTGGCCATGGTCTCGTTGAGGTCGATCGCGGCGTCGCCGCGCTCCTCGAGCGAGCGCACGTACTCGCTGATCTCCTCGTCGCCGAGGGTCATCTCGTTGACCGCGACTTCCCACTCCTCGGCCTGTTTCGGCAGCTCACCGAGCGGAACCTCGATATCGAGGACGTCTTCGACCCGGTGCAGCAGCGCGATCGTCGCCTTCGGGTTCGGCGGTTGCGACACGTAGTGCGGGACCGCGGCCCAGAACGACACCGCGGGGACGCCGGCCTTCACACACTGGTCCTGCAACACACCGGTGATCCCGGTCGGACCCTCGTACCTGGTCTGTTCCAGACTGAACCGCTCGGCGGCCTCGGGACTGTAGGCCGAACCGGTCACCGGCACCGGGCGGGTATGCGGGGTATCGGCCAGCAGTGCGCCGAGGATGACGACGGTCTCCACCCCGAGCTGCTCGATGAACTCGAGCAGGTCGTCGCAGAAACTGCGCCATTTCATGTTCGGTTCGATGCCACGCAGCAGCACCACGTCACGGTCGCTGCCGGGCGGGGAACACACCGACAGCATCGTCGATGGCCACTGGATCTCCCTGGTCACGCCGTCGACCTGACGGACCGTCGGCCGGTTCACCTGGTAGTCGTAGTAGTCCTCGGAATCGAGTTCGGCCATCGGCTCGGCATCCCAGATCAACTCCAGATGTTCGATGGCTCCGCTGGCGGCATCGCCGGCGTCGTTCCAGCCCTCGAAGGCGGCAACCATGACGGGATTGCGCAACGTCGGCAGTTCCGTCTCGGGGGTCTCACTGGCATCCACCCGGTCAGCCTAGTGTCTTGTGCGAATTGTTTTGCGGTGACCGACGGTGTTGCGTGTTTCCGCCGCCGGCAGTGGCCCAGGCCACTCGATTCACCCACAGTGGTCTTCTGCGTCGGAGGCGCCCTCTAGTCTTGATCCATGTCTGCGTCCTTGCCCACCGGGTTCGATACCACGCTCCTCGACACGCTGCGGCGGCGAGTCGTCATCGGCGACGGCGCGATGGGCACGATGTTGCAGGCCGCGGATCTGTCGCTCGACGACTTCCGTGGCCTCGAGGGATGCAACGAGATCCTCAACGACACCCGCCCCGATGTGCTCGCCGACATCCACCGCGCCTACTTCGCCGCGGGCGCGGACGCGGTGGAGACCAACACCTTCGGCTGCAACCTGCCCAACCTCGCCGACTACGACATCCAGGACCGGATCCGCGATCTGTCCGAGCGTG
The DNA here is from genome assembly GCF_052814245.1 of Nocardia sp. IBHARD005. Taxonomy (NCBI): domain Bacteria; kingdom Bacillati; phylum Actinomycetota; class Actinomycetes; order Mycobacteriales; family Nocardiaceae; genus Nocardia; species Nocardia sp. IBHARD005. Next base: position 5,027,212 of record NZ_CP199935.1, on the reverse strand, counting down.
GCACCCGCATCGCCCGCGATGTCGCCGACGAGATGGGCCCGTCCGCCGACGGCACCCCCCGCTATGTCCTCGGCTCGATGGGCCCCGGAACCAAGCTGCCGACCCTGGGTCACGCGCCGTTCGTGTCGCTGCGTGATGCCTACACCGAAGCGGCGCTCGGCATGCTCGAGGGCGGCGCCGACGCCATCCTCATCGAGACCTGCCAGGACCTGCTCCAGGTCAAGGCCGCGATCACCGGTAGCCGCCGGGCCATGATCGCGGCGGGCCGCCGGATCCCGATCATCACCCACGTCACCGTGGAGACCACCGGCACCATGCTGGTCGGTAGTGAGATCGGCGCGGCGCTGACCGCGCTGGAACCGCTCGGCATCGACATGATCGGCCTGAACTGCGCCACCGGGCCCGCGGAGATGAGCGAGCACCTGCGGCACCTGTCGCGGCACGCGAAGATCCCGGTGTCGGTGATGCCGAACGCGGGTCTGCCGGTGCTCGGCGCCAACGGCGCGGAATACCCGCTCACCCCCGAAGAGCTCGCCGTCGCGATGAGCGGGTTCGTGTCCGAGTTCGGTCTCTCGCTGGTCGGTGGTTGCTGTGGCACCACCCCCGAGCACATCCGTCAGGTCGCCGAGGCGGTCCGCGAGGTCGAGAAGACGCTGCCGCCCATCACCGATCGTCGCGACCCCGAGCACGAGCCTGCCGTGTCGAGCATGTACACCGCTGTCCCGTTCGAGCAGGACGCCTCGATCATGATGATCGGTGAGCGCACCAATGCCAACGGCTCCAAGGCTTTCCGTGACGCGATGCTGGCCGCCGACTGGCAGCGGTGCCTCGAGATCGCCAAGGACCAGACCCGCGACGGCGCGCACATGCTCGACCTGTGTGTGGACTACGTGGGCCGCGACGGTGCCGACGACATGAACGAGCTGGCCTCGCGGCTGGCGACCGCCTCGACGTTGCCGATCATGCTCGACTCCACCGAAGTGCCGGTATTGCAGGCGGGTCTGCAGCACCTGGGTGGTCGGTGCGCGGTGAACTCGGTGAACTACGAGGACGGCGCAGGCCCGGATTCGCGGTTCCAGCAGATCATGCGCCTGGTCTCCGAGCACGGTGCCGCTGTCGTCGCGTTGACCATCGACGAAGAGGGGCAGGCGCGCACCGCCGATCACAAGGTCGCGATCGCCGAGCGTCTCATCGACGACATCACCGGCAACTGGGGCCTGGAAGAGTCCGACATCATCATCGACACGCTGACCTTCACCCTCGGCACAGGGCAGGAGGAGTCGCGCAAGGATGGTGAGGAGACGATCAAGGCCATCCGCGAGCTCAAGCGCCGCCGCCCGCGGGTGCAGACCACCCTGGGTCTGTCGAACATCTCCTTCGGTCTGAATCCGGCCGCCCGGCAGGTGCTGAACTCGGTGTTCATGCACGAATGTGTGCAAGCGGGTCTGGATTCGGCGATCGTGCACGCGTCGAAGATCCTGCCGATGAGCCGGATCCCCGAAGAGCACCAGCAGGTCGCCCTCGATCTGATCTATGACCGTCGCACCGAGGACTACGACCCGCTGCAGAAGCTGATGGCGCTGTTCGAGGGTGTCTCGACGGCATCGTCGCGGGCCTCGCGCGCGGAGGAGATGGCCCTGCTGCCGTTGTTCGAGCGCCTCGAGCGGCGCATCGTCGACGGTGAACGCAACGGCCTCGGCGAGGATCTGGACGAGGCGATGCAGACGGTGCCGCCGCTGCAGATCATCAACGAGACACTGCTGTCGGGCATGAAGACCGTGGGTGAGCTGTTCGGTTCGGGGCAGATGCAGCTGCCGTTCGTGCTGCAGTCGGCCGAGGTGATGAAAACCGCTGTCGCGCATCTGGAACCGCACATGGAAGCCACCGACGACGCGGGCAAGGGCCGCATCGTGCTGGCCACGGTGAAGGGCGATGTCCACGACATCGGCAAGAACCTGGTCGACATCATCTTGTCCAACAACGGCTACGAGGTGGTCAACCTCGGCATCAAGCAGCCCATCGCGACCATTCTCGACGCCGCCCAGGACAAGAAGGCCGACGTGATCGGCATGTCCGGTCTGCTGGTGAAGTCGACGGTGGTGATGAAGGAGAACCTCGCCGAGCTCAATGCCAAGGGTGTCGCCGAACAGTTCCCGGTGCTGCTCGGTGGCGCCGCGCTGACCCGCTCCTACGTGGAGAACGACCTGACCGAGGTCTACGAGGGCGACGTGCACTATGCCCGCGACGCGTTCGAGGGCCTGCGGTTGATGGACGAGATCATGACCGTAAAGCGTGGCGGTGGCCTCGATCCCGACAGCCCCCAGGCCATCGCGGCCAAGGAGAAGGCCGCCGAGCGCAAGGCCCGCCACGAGCGGTCCAAGCGGATCGCGGCCGAGCGCAAGGCCGCTGAAGTCCCGATCGTGGTGCCGGAGCGCTCCGATGTCGCCGCGGATCTGCCCGTGCCGACGCCGCCGTTCTGGGGTACCCGGGTGGTGAAGGGTCTGCCGCTGGCGGAGTATTCGGGTCTGCTCGACGAGCGGGCGCTGTTCCTGGGCCAGTGGGGGCTGCGCGGTCAGCGTGCCGGTGAAGGGCCCACGTACGAGGATCTGGTGGAGACCGAGGGGCGCCCGCGGTTGCGCGTGTGGCTCGACCGGCTCGCCACCGAGGGTGTGCTGCAACACGCGGCCCTGGTCTACGGGTACTTCCCCGCCGTGTCGGAGGGCGACGAGGTCATCGTCTTGACCGAGCCGAATCCTGATGCGCCGCAGCGGTATCGGTTCACCTTCCCGCGTCAGCAGCGTGATCGGTTCCTGTGCATCTCCGACTTCATCCGTTCGCGTGAGCGGGCCCGGGAGACCGGGCAGGTCGATGTGTTGCCGTTCCAGCTGGTCACGATGGGTCAGCCGATCGCCGACTTCGCCAACGCGCTGTTCGCCGCCGACAACTACCGCGACTACCTCGAGGTGCACGGTGTCGGTGTGCAGCTCACCGAGGCGCTGGCCGAGTACTGGCATCGCCGGGTGCGTGAGGAGCTGACCGTCGACGGCAAGTCCGTGGCTGCCGAGGACCCGGCTGATGTGGCCGACTACTTCAAGCTCGGTTACCGGGGTGCGCGGTACTCCTTCGGTTACGGCGCCTGCCCGGACCTGGAAGATCGCGCCAAACTGGTCGACTTGCTCGACGCGGGCCGGGTCGGGGTGACGCTGTCGGAAGAGCTGCAGCTGCACCCTGAGCAGTCGACGGACGCGTTCGTGCTGCTGCATCCGGAGGCGAAATACTTCAACGCCTGAGACACTTCATGAACGGGTGAACAGGCGTCGGCAGATCGGATCGGTCCCGCGGGCCGGTCCGATTGTCGTTGTGGCGCTTGTGAGTCTGGTCACGATGTGGCGCTGGGGCCATGGACCGGGCTGTCCCGCAACAGGATCGAAGCAGTTCAGCACGTAGGATTTTCGAAAGTTTCATCCCGCTGTGGCGCGGAGGGCGAGACGACTCAGCGGTAAGCAGGAGGGGCACAGAATATGACATCGGATCGGTTGATCGCGGGACGCTATCGACTCACCGACCCGATCGGCACGGGCGCGATGGGAGTCGTGTGGCGCGCTACCGACGTCCGGCTGCGGCGCACCGTCGCGGTGAAGCAAGTGCTGCTCGCGCCTGGCCTCACCGGATCGCAAGCGCTGGAAGGGAAACTGCGCGCGATGCGGGAGGGCCGGATCGCGGCCCGCCTGCACCACCCCAACGCCATCACCGTTTTCGATGTCGCCGAAGAGGATGGCCAGCCGTGGCTGGTCATGGAGTACATGAATGCGCCGAGCCTCGCGGTGAAGCTGGCGGGCGGTGTGACCCTGCCGCCGATCGCGGTGGCGGGGATCGGTGCCCAGGCCGCCGCGGCGCTGTCGGCCGCGCACGATGCCGGGATCATGCACCGCGATGTGAAACCGGCCAACCTGCTCGTCGGCGACGACGGCACGGTCAAACTCACCGACTTCGGCATCTCGCACGCGACCGGGGACGTCACCGTCACCGCCACCGGGTTCCTGGCGGGCACCCCCGCGTACCTGGCGCCCGAGATCGCGCGCGGCGACAACCCGAAGCCCGCCGCCGACGTGTTCGCCCTCGGCTCGACGCTGTACGCCGCCTCCGAAGGCGCGCCGCCGTTCGGTGAGGGCGACAACCCCCTGGCTGTGCTGCACGCCGTCGCGCGCGGTGTGGTGCCGGAGCCGAAGAACGCGGGCCCGCTCGCCCCGGTCCTGATGTGGCTGCTGACCGCGTCCGCCGATGACCGGCCGACGATGGCGCAAGCCCGCACAGCGCTGGAAGACGTTGCGGCGGGACGTGTTCCGGCACTGCCTGCCTCGGCGACGAAGACCCTGCCGGTCAGCGAAGCAGCCACGACGCTGATCCCGTCGGCCGGCGTACCCGCGAACGGGACAGCGACGGCGAAGTCGGGCGCGGCGGCATTGTTCGGTAACGGTCTGGCGATGGCCAAGGCCGCCCGCTCGGCCATCGCGGGCCGGAACTCGACCGGAGCGGGCGCGGACGCTCCGCGGGCTTCGGGCGCGAGCGCGGCGTCCGGCGCCGCCGGCCACGTGGCAAGCCGACCGGGCGGGGCAATCGGCCCAGCGGCCGCAGCCCCGGCCGGTGAGGGCAGGCAGGCAGGCGCGGTGCGGCAGGCAGGCGCGGTGCGGCAGGCAGCGGCAGGCGATCCCGGCCTCGTTCGGCCGCGCGACACCGCCTCCCCGAACCCGGACAGTGTCGAACGCGCCGGTGCCCAGGCGCAACTGCGCGCCCGGGCCGCAGCCGGGCCGACGGACGGTTCCGGCCTGCATCCCGCGTTCCCCACCCCGCCGTCGCGCACCGATCGCGCGAACAACAGCCGCGCTGTGCTGCTCCTGGCCGCCGCTGTCGCCGCCTTCACGGTCATGCTGGTGGTGCTGGTGGTGACCCGCGACCGTGGCGGCGACTCCGATCAGCAGGCGCAGATCCCGGCATCGCCGGTCACCGTCACAACCGTGGTCGACGGCAAGGTGAGCACCGTCGTCATCGTGCCCGAGCAGGAAACGATCACCGTGTCGGCCCCGCCCGTGTCGATGCCAAGCGGTGCGACGACCACCGGTGCGACGACCACCGGTGCGACCCCGACCAGCACCTCGGCCAAGCCCACCCCCACCCCCACCCCCACCACCGCGAAACCGACCAGCACGACCATCACCACCACACCGTTCGGCCCGCCCACCCCGGACCGGATCAACCAGTTCATCGCCGGGTACTACGGCATGCTGCCCGGCAATATCGGCGGGGCGTGGGCGCAGCTCGCGCCCGCCTACCAGACGCAAACCGGCGGGTTCGGGCAATATTCGTCGTTCTGGTCGTCGGTGCGGTCGGTGACTGTCGGCTCGATCACCCCCAGCGGGCAGAACCGCGCGGTCGTCACCCTCACCTACCAGCTCGCCAATGGCACCGTGACCTCGGAGAACCGCTGGATCCAGGTCTCCGCCGACGCGGGCACCCTGCAGATCGTCGGATCTGGCGTGTGAGGCTGACCCATTACCCTGAACGGGGTCCGGCGACTGCCGGTCATTTCGGCGATGTGTGACGAGAACGAGGCGAGTAACAGGTGAGCGCGCGACCGGCCGCGGTGCTGTGGGACATGGACGGCACGCTGCTCGATTCGGAGAAGCTGTGGGACATAGCGGTTCGTGAACTGGCCCGTGAACACGGCCGCGAGCTGACCGACGAGGTCCGCCACGCCCTGATCGGCGCCTCCGGCCCGAACGCGCTGCGCATGCTCTTCGACGGCATCGGGGTGGACCCGACGCCGGAGACGGTTGTCGAGGCGGGGGAGTTCCTCGAGCGCCGGGTCACCGAGTTGATGCTCGGCCCGATCCCGTGGCGTCCCGGTGCGAAGGACGCTCTGGCCATGGTGCGCGAGGCCGGCTTGCAGTGCGCGCTGGTGACCAACACCAAGCGTTCGCTCACCGAATACGGCCTCGACACCCTCGGGCGCGACTTCTTCGACACGTCCGTCTGCGGGGACGAGGTGGCACACGGCAAGCCCGATCCGGCCATCTACCGGCGCGCCGCGGAACTGCTCGGGGTCGACCCGGGTGAGTGTGTCGCCATCGAGGACTCGCCGACCGGATCCCTCGCCGCGCAGGGCGCGGGCTGCGGTGTGATTGTGATCCCGTGCGAGATCGCGGTTCCCGAGGCGCCGGGGCGGGTATTCCGGGAGTCGCTGGTCGGATTGTCGGTCGAGGATCTGGCAGCCGCACTCGACGCACGCGTGGTGAATCTTTCGACGGCGGTGCGTGATAGGGCGTAATAGCCTACCGTAATAGTACCGAAACCCAGGTTGTCTTTGCGAAAATTGTTGCCGCACAGTTGATTTCGCACGATTGTGATCTTCCTGGGATATCCCCGATTTGCCGAAACCACGGGCGCTCGCCCGAATATTCCCGCAAACTGGGTACATGACGGGCACGCGGGGGCTTGACGAAATCGTCGACATCGCACGGTATCCACTCACCGATCTCGGTGGTTCAGGCAGGCAGGCGGCCATCGACGCGGCCCGCGCCGAGCTCGCCGAGGACGGCTGTACGGTGCTGCGCGAGTTCATCCGGCCGCAGCTGCTCGACACGCTCCGCGCCGAGGGGGAGGCGATCGCGCCGCACGCGCACTACAAGGTGGAGCGGGTCAACGCCTACAACATTCCCCTCGACGCCGACCTGCCCGCCGACCATCCGGCGCGGATCGTGCTCGACCGCGGCAATGCCTTCGTGGCCCGCGATCGCATCCCCGCCGAAGCGCTGATCCAGCGTCTCTACACCGATCCGGTGTTCCAGCGGTTCGTCGCCGAGTGCTTCGAACTCGACGATCTGCACGAATTCGCCGACCCCCTGGCGGGTTTGTGCCTGAACGTGGTCGAGCCGGGGATGTCGCATCCGTGGCATTTCGACACCAACGAATTCACCGTGAGCATGCTCACCCGCAAGCCCGACGCCGGCGGTGTGTTCGAGTACTGCCCCAATATCCGCGACCCGCACGCCGAGCACCTCGACGACGTGCGCGACGTGCTCACCGGCGACGGCACCCGGCTCATCCGCGCGCTGGAACTGCGCCCCGGCGATCTCCAGCTGTTCAAGGGCCGCTTCTCCCTGCATCGCGTCACCGAAGTAGCCGGTGTGGGCCAACGACATTCGGCGATTTTCGCCTACACGGACCGACCAGGGGTGATCGGCACGGTCGAACGCACCAGGCAGTTGTTCGGCCGTGTCCTGCCCGACCATGTGGCCGCCGCGGCCGACGCCGTCCGAGGTGACCGACTGCTCGACTGAGAGGAACCGCCCATGTCCGTTCCGTTGCACACCACCGGCAAAGCATCCTTCGACGACATCTACGAAAGTCCCGATCCACGTGCGTATTTCGCGCGTATGAACGAGCTGGACTACCGGATCCCGGAACTGGCAAAGCCGCACTTCGCCGAACAGCTGCGCCAGCTGCGGGCCGCTGCGCCGGACCGGATCCCGACGGTCCTCGACCTCGGGTGCTCCTACGGGGTGAACGCGGCACTGCTGCGCAGCGACACCACCGTCGACGAATTGGCCGGGCACTACCGCGATCACGCCGACACCGACAAGATCGGGCTGATCGCGGCGGACCGGGAGCGGTTGCGCGCCGATCTGATGCCCGACGTACGCTTCATCGGGATGGACGCCGCACGCCCGGCGCTGACGTACGCCCACGCCGCCGGACTCCTGCACGACTACGTGCACGCCGACCTCGAGGCCACCGAGCCCACCGAGGCGCAGCGCCGTGTGCTCGCCTCCGCCGATCTGGTGATCTCCACCGGATGCGTCGGCTACATCACCGAGAAAACCCTGTCCAGGGTCGCCCAAGCCGATCCGCGCAAGCGACCGTGGATGGCACATTTCGTGTTGCGGATGTTCGATTTCGGTCCCATCGCCGAGGAACTGGCCGCGCTCGGCTATCGCAGCGAGCAGCGTCCCGGTATGTTCCAGCAGCGGAGGTTCGCCTCGGCGCAGGAACGCGAACAGGTGCTGGATGCGTTGGCGGCCAAGGGAATCGACACCACCGACCATGAGGCCGAAGGCTGGCTCTACGCCAACCTGTTCCTGTCCCGCCCGCATCCCATCGAGACCTGAGGACTTGGATTGAACCAACCCACGTTCGCCGCCGAAGACACGCTGCCCCGGGTACCGCTGCCGACACTGGACGACAGTTGCGCGCGGTTCCTGCAGTGGTGTCAGCCCCTGCTCGGCGCCGAGGAATACGCCACCACCGAGGGCGCGGTAGCCGAGCTGCTGCGCCCCGGTGGGGCGGGGCGCGCCCTGCATGCCGCGCTGGCCGAATACGACGCCACCCCTGGCGTCGGCAGCTGGCTCGACGAATTCTGGCCGTCACGGTATCTGGGCCGTCGGGACCGGATCGCGTTGAACGCCAACTTCGTTTTCCTGTTCCGTGACGACACGCCTCTGGCGGTGTCGACCGTCGCCGGGCAGACCGAGCGGGCAGCCGCGATCATCGGGGCGGCAGTCGACTACAAGCTGGCGCTGGACGCGGAGAAGATCGCGCCGGTCACCCAGCGCGGGCAGGCGCTGTCGATGTGGCAGAACAAGTACCTGTTCTCCGAGACCCGGATTCCGGGCGAGATCCAGGACAGTGTTCGCAAGCCCTACAGCCCGGAATGGCCCGGGCCCTCCGATGCGCGTCATATCGCGGTCTTCTACCGCGGCAACATCTTCCGGATGGACGTCATCGGCGGCGACGGCGCGCCGTACGCGTTCGAGGACGTGGTCGACGGACTGCGCGCGGTGATCAAGGGTGGCACCAAACCCGCCGCGACCGACACCTCGGTCGGGCATCTCACCACGAAAGCCCGTGCGGCATGGGCGCGCAGCCGGGAGGTGCTGCGCACCGAGCCCGCCAACGTCGAGGCGTTCGACGCGGTGGAGACGGCGTTGTTCTCGGTGTGCCTGGAGGACTTCGCGCCCCGCGACGAACTGCACGCCTGCGACCAGCTGCTCCACGGTGACAGCGGCAACCGCTACTTCGACAAGTCGGTGTCGTTCATCGTCTTCGCCGACGGTCAGGCCGGCATCAATATCGAGCACTGCGGCCTCGACGGCACCACCGTGCTGTCGTTCGTCGACGCGCTGCTCGAACGGAGTTCCCAGGAACACACGGCCACCAGCGGGGCGCAATCGCAGGGACTGCCCTCGGTGGAGCCGATCGAGTTCGTGCTCGACTCGGCCGCGCGCGCCGACATCGCCGCGGCGGGTGCCGACTTCGCCCGCTTCGCCGCCGATACGGCCACCTCGCTGGTGTCCTTCGACGACTTCGGGACCGGCGAGGCCAAGAAGCTCGCCATCTCACCCGATGCCTTCGCTCAGCTCAGCTACCAGCTCGCCCACCGGCGCAGCAAGGGGCTCACGGGCGCGACCTACGAATCCATCGCCACCCGGCAGTTCCGCAACGGCCGCACCGAGGCCATGCGTGTGGTGACCCCGGAGATGGTGGCGTTCGTCGACGCGATGGTGTCACCGGACGCAGACGCCGAGACCAAGCTGGCCGCGGCGCGTACCGCCGCGTCCGCCCATGTCGCGCGGGCCAAGGAATGCCAAGCCGGGCAGGCGCCCGAGCAGCACCTGTGGGAACTGGAATGGATCCAGCGCCGTCGCGGCGCACAGCTCGGCGTCGCCGATGAGCGGATCGCGCTGTTCGACAGCCCCGGCTGGACGATCATGCGCGACGACTACCTGTCGACCAGTTCGGCCCCGTCGAAGTACATCCGCTACTTCGGTTTCGGCTCGACCAGCCCGCGCTGCATCGGCATCGCCTACGTGCTGCTGCCGGACCGGTGGAACATCTACCTGGCCACCCCGAAGTCGGTGTCGGACCAGATGTATGCCTTCGCCGATCACCTGCGCACGGCCGTAGCCGACCTGCGCGAACTGCTGTCCGGACCGGCGTGATCGTTTCCCGGCGTGCCGCACCGCGCGGTGCGCCGGGAAAACCGCTGGGTCGGGTATGAAACAATCTCTACTCGTGAAGAACTTCGAATCCCTGTTCGCCGAGCTGACCGAGCGTGCCCAGACCCGTCCCGAGGGCTCTGGCACCGTGGCCGCGCTGGACGCAGGCGTTCATTTTCAGGGTAAGAAGGTTCTGGAGGAGGCCGGCGAGATCTGGCTGGCCGCCGAGCACGAGAGCGACGAAGCGCTCGCCGAGGAGATCTCCCAGCTGCTGTACTGGGTCCAGGTGATGATGCTGGGTCGTGGGCTGAAGCTCGAGGACGTGTACCGGCATCTGTGACGGCTGATCCGTCCCGATCGACACGTTTCTCACTTCCCCCGAAAGGACCCCATTCCCATGTTGCGCGTCGCAGTTCCCAACAAGGGTTCGCTGTCGGAAGCCGCCGTCTCGTTCCTGAGCGAGGCCGGTTACCGCAAACGCACCGACTCCCGCGAGCTGACCGTCCTCGACCTCGCGAATCAGGTCGAGTTCTTCTTCCTGCGTCCCAAGGACATCGCCATCTACGTCGGCTCCGGCGAGCTCGACCTCGGCATCACCGGCCGGGACCTGGCCCTGGATTCCGGATCCCCGGTCAGTGAGCGGCTGTCGCTCGGCTTCGGCCGCTCCAGCTTCCGCTACGCGGCCCCCGCCGGCGAGGACTGGAAGGTCGAGGATCTGGCGGGCAAGCGCATCGCCACCTCCTACCCGAACCTGGTCCGCGCCGACCTCGCCCGCTTCGGCATCGAGGCCGAGGTGATCCGCCTCGACGGTGCGGTCGAGATCTCGATCCAGCTCGGTGTCGCCGATGCCATCGCCGACGTCGTCGGCTCCGGCCGCACCCTGCGTCAGCACAACCTGGTCGCGTTCGGCGAGTCCCTGTGCGACTCCGAAGGCGTCCTCATCGAACGCACCGGTTCCGACCGCGACGACCGCGCCCGCAACCAGCTCATCAACCGCATCCAGGGCGTCGTGTTCGCCCAGCAGTACCTGATGCTCGACTACGACTGCCCCAAGTCGCTCTTCGATCAGGCCGTCGCCATCACCCCCGGCCTGGAATCGCCGACCGTCTCCCCGCTGACCGACCCCGACTGGGTCGCCGTCCGCGCTCTCGTCCCCCGCAAGCAGGGCAACGAACTGATGGACCGCCTCGCCGACCTCGGCGCCAAGGCCATCCTCGCCACCGACATCCGCTCCTGCCGAGCCTTCTGAGCCGTTCCGCCCGAGGCCCTTCACCTGTGTTCGCCCAGGCGGAGGGCTTTCGTGCTCTCGGCGGCCGCGCCTACTTCGCGGAGAGACCTTCGAGCGCCTCCCGCACGAAACACAGGATCGGAGAGGTAGTCGCCTTCGGTTCGATGCCGCCGATGGGCATCCCGCCGCGGGTAGGCTGGATCGCAGATCAGTCCGGACAATCGATGATCGAGGCGATCATGTCGAACAAGAACGAGCAGGAAGAGAAGATCGAGAAGGAGCAGGTCGAGCGCGAAGAAGAACGCCGCCGCCTGCAAGAAGAAGAGGACCGTCGCCTGCAGTAGACCTAGTCTTGGTCGCCCGCGCGCGTGACGAAGTGCGCGACGAGAGCGATGAGTTCGTCAGGCTTCTCCACCAGCGGGCTGTGGCCGGAACCCGCGATCACCCGGGCTGTCAGCCCGGCTTCGGCGAATCGAGCCACATTGTTCGCGGTCGGGGCCAGCACATCGTGCTCACCCCAGATCACCAGGACCGGCTCGCCCAGCGTCGCGAGACGGTCGGCTACAGCGCGCTCGTCGTTGAGCTCGACGGCCGCCGTCGAACGACAGACTCCGCGATGGGTGAGCCGTTCGAGCGACCGATGTGCCAGTGTCGGTACGGAATAGTCCTCGGCGAACGCGGTCCCGGTAACGCGCACTGAACCCACCCCTGAACTCGACCGAACCTCGAACATCACGCAGCCTATCGTGCGGTCGGCACCGAGATCCGCTCAGGCTGAACGCAATCGGTGTGCCCCCGCGATTCCGTTGCTACCTTGCGTTTTCTCGATGAGGAACAGCAAGGAACCAGGTACGCAGGTCGTTGATGACGCGGTCTCCGGATCGGCGGTGGTGGTGAATCTTGCTGTCGGCATTGGTCTTTCGGTGCTGCTGTTCCGCGACTTCGCCGTGTGATGTGCCCGGCGTCGATCGTGGTCACACGTCTTCGGGGAGGCGCTCTGTCACCAAGTCGGCAGGAATCGCGACCTGGACGGGCCAACCCGGGTAGGGCGGCGGTGTGCCGCCGAACTCGGGACACAAGGGTTTGAAGTCGCAGAACTTGCACATCGAGTTGCGCGTCGGCGGGAAGTCCCCGGTCTTGCCCGCGTCGATGATGGCTTGCCAGAGCGCGGTGAGAATGCGCTGGAAGCGATCCAGTTCCTCCCGTTCGGGTGTGTAGGTGAGGATGTTCTTGTCGGCCAGATAGATCAGGCGCAGTTGGGCCGGGACGATGTCGCGGGTGCGCAGGATCATCAGCGCGTAGAACTTGAGCTGGAACAGCGCGCGCGCTTCGTGCATCGGACCGGGCGAGCGACCGGTTTTGTAGTCGACAACGCGCAGCAGGCCATTGGGCGCCACGTCGATCCGGTCGACGAAACCGCGCAGTGGAATATCGCCGTCGAGCTCGACCTCGACGCGTTCCTCCAGCGCGTGTGGCTCGAATCGCCGCGGGTCCTCGAGCTCGTAATAGCTCGCGACCAGCTTTCGCACCTCGTCGAACAGTGCCTCCGGCCCGCCCTCGGCGACGAGCTCGTCCACCCCGTCACGCTCGGTGCGTACCCGCTCCCAAGCCCCCGGTACCAACTCGGCCGCCCGCTCCGGCTGACGCTCGCCCGCGGGCAACCCGAACAGGTCTTCCAGAACCGCGTGCACCACGGTCCCGCGCACCGCGGCCCGCGACGGCGGCTCCGGCACCCGATCGATGGCCCGCAGCCGGTACTTCAACGGACACTGCTTGAAATCGCTTGCCCGCGAAGGCGACAACGCCGGACGCGACCGATGCACCGGCGCGTCGGTGGTGTCATCGGTCAGGGGCACGGACAACGGCACGGACATATTTCGCAGGTTAACCGCAGCCACCGACACGATCGCGGTGGCCGTGGGATCGGCGCCGGCGCGGATACCAGCGACCGGCGCGGAATTCGGGATTGTGGGCTGGCTCTGCCAGTATCGCGGCAGGCAACTGGTGTTCCGGGTGGGACGGTCTTGGCCCGGTGATCAGGGCTGCTCGGGCAAATCTCAGGATGAGACCCATGCGGCGGCGCGCGAGCAGCAACGGGTTCTGGCTGCCGCGATGTAGCTCGGACCGGTCACCCTGTTCGGGCCGGGGCCGTCGGACCTGGCAGGCTGGTCACTCCAACGGAGAACGGAGATACATTGACGGCCAGACGAACGGGCCCATTCGCTATCGGGGACCGCGTGCAGCTGACCGACGGCAAAGGACGCCTCTTCACCGTGGTGCTCGAGGAGGGTAAGGAATTCCATACCCATCGCGGCGGCATCAAGCACGACGACCTCATCGGCAACGACGAGGGCACCGTCGTGAAGTCGGTCAACGGCACCCCGTATCTGGCTCTTCGCCCGCTACTGACCGACTATGTGCTGTCGATGCCGCGCGGCGCGGCGGTGATCTACCCCAAGGACGCCGCCCAGATCGTGCACGAGGGTGATGTGTTCCCGGGTGCGCGGGTGCTGGAAGCCGGCGCCGGTTCCGGCGCGCTGACCTGCTCGCTGTTGCGCGCGGTCGGGCCGGCGGGCGAGGTGATCTCCTACGAGATCCGCGACGACCACGCCGAACACGCCGTCCGCAATGTGGAGACCTTCTTCGGCGAGCGCCCGCCGAACTGGTCGATCACCATCGCCGACGTGGCACAGTACGAGGGCCCGCAGGTCGACCGTGTCGTGCTCGACATGCTCGCGCCCTGGGACGCGTTGCCCGCGGTGTCGAAGGCACTGGTTCCCGGTGGTGTGCTGGTGGTCTACGTCGCCACCGTCACGCAGCTGTCCAAGGTGGTCGAGGCGCTGCGTGAGCAGGAATGCTGGACCGAACCGCGTTCGTGGGAGTCGATGGTGCGTGGCTGGCACGTCGTCGGGCTGGCCGTGCGCCCGGAGCATCGCATGCAGGGTCATACCGCGTTCCTGGTGAGCGCGCGGCGCCTGGCCGAGGGCACCGTCACGCCCAAGCCCCAGCGGCGTCCGTCCAAGGGCTGATCTACCCACGGGTGAGCAGGCGGGCGGCGAGCAGTGCCGCCGCCGCGCCTGCGAACCAGGTCCAACCGTCCACGGTGAGGCCCCAGCGGGTGGCCTGCAGGATCGCGAGCCCGGCCGCGATCACGGCGAGCACGGTGGCCGCCGAGCGGACACCGCGCACCGCGGCAACCGGACCGTCCCACCAGGGCAACGCAGTGTTCTCCAGGCCGCGCAGGGCGAGGAACAAGGCGCCGGTGAGTGCGGCGGTCGCGGTGAGCTGCACCGCCGTGAGCAGCCAGAACCCGGGCTCGGTGGGTGCGGTGCGGTCGACGCCCGCCACGTGGCTGAGCACGAGCACGGTGAGCAGGGCGGGCATGTGCCACAGGTAGAGCGTCATGGCGCCGGTGTTGCCGATGACCGTCAGCCACCAGACCCGCGGGCGCGCGGCGAGACGGCGCAGCCAGGGCGCCACGGCTACGGCGGCGCAGCACAGCACCACCGCGTGCCCGGCAAGGAGCAGCGAGGGTGGCGCCAGGTTCGACAGTCGCTGGCCCGGCACGGTCACCATGCTCGTTTCGTACGGTCCGACCAGAACCAGCAGCACATCGGCCGTCAAGGCGACGCAGGCGAGCTCCGCCGCGGTCCGCCGCGACAGCAGACCGCGCAGATATCCGATCCCGAGCACCGCGGGCACCAGCCAGACGATCACATTCAGATAGCCGAGCTCCATCGGCCCACCGGTGAGCCGCACCGCGTCGATCACCGCCGTGGCGACCACGATCACCGCGACCACGGCGAACATCCGGCGACCACTGGTGACCTGCGCCGCCAGCAACGGCACGCACGCCAGCACCGCAAGATACATCCCGAGAAACCACAGCAGCTGCACGCTCGTCACGGCGAGCGGACGCTGCCATCCCGGTGCGAGCACGCGAGCGGCCACCACCAGCAGCACCGCCGAGGCGCCGACGAAATACCCGAGCGGTCGCACCAGGCGCTGGGTGCGCCGGAATAGCCAAGCGCCCCACGATGTCCCAGGTCCAAGGCCGCGCGCACCCGCCGCCACGCCCGCGAAGAAGAACAACGGGAGTACCTGCAGAACCCAGGTGAGCGGCTGCAGCATCGGTAGGTCGGCGAGCACGTTGCCGAACTGCACCCCGGTGTCCGACACCGTCACGGTCAGCATCAGGCAGTGGCCCGCGACGACCACCACCAGCGACGAGATGCGCAGCAGGTCCAGGAACCGATCACGATCGGCCGGGGTGTTCGCGGCGACCACCGCGACACTGGGCACAACACTCATGACACCGACGATCGCAGAATTCGCGCCGCGAACACAGTGCGGAACTACCCCGGCCACCTGCGTGGAACTACTCGAGAGCGAGGGTGCGGGCTTGGGTATCCAACCGGTGAACCGTCGGCAGGCAAGGGAATTCGCCGGTGACCGCGTATTCCTCGGTTGCCGGAGTGCCCTCGGTCGTTTCCCGTGATGGGCAGCAGCGGCGAGTGAGGTCTCACGTCCGCATGAGTGATCTTGGTGCCTGCGCGCCTCGCAGAGCGACCGCACGGCCCCGGTGGTACTCGCGGACCATCCGGGCGGTGCCGAACGATCAGGCGGGCGTGCAGGGGGCCTGCGCGAAGCCGAGCAGCAGGCAGCCGCTGGCGTCGGAGAGCTTCCACGTACCTGCCTCGCGCTGCCAGGTGATCGGGAACGAGGGCGCGGTGCCGTGCGGCGAGGTGATGATCACATCGGCGGTGGCGGTGTCACCGCTGGTCACGACGTTGTCGACGGCGAAAGTCAGGGTGTAGCCGGCCAGCATGCCGTTCATCTGATCGATGTTGGCCTTGCGCGAATCGCCGTTGACGATCAGTTTCGCCTTGTCGTCGGTGGACAGTCCGGGATCGGCGAACTTGATCAGCGTCGCCTTCAGGGAATCGGCGGTGGGGGCCGCGGCGTTGTCACCCGAAGGTGCCGGGGTTGCCGAAAGGCTGGACGGAGCGGCCGCGATACTGGTACTGCTCGTGGTGGCATTCGTCGAGGAATCGTCGGAGTCGCCGCAACCGGTCAGTCCGACGGTGACGGCGAGCGCCGTCGCAGCGGTGGCGACGATGACGCGGATCGTGCGGGGAGGAAGGAGCATGTTCAGCAACCTTTCGACTCGTTCGGCGAGTGCCCCGTACGGGGTGTTAGGGGAGCCTAACAGGTGCGAATGTGTAGTTGATGTCGTACCGACCGTACAAGATGTGATCACGACGAAACCATGTCGGAAAGCGAGAACGGACCGCGCCCGGTAGCGTTGAAAGACCGGGACTGGGAGGAGCAGCATCATGAGCCCCAACGAGAATTCGGATTCGGCGGCCTGGCGAGAGCTCGAGGCGGTACGCGCCGAGTCGGCTGCTCTTCGCAGGCAACTCGCCGATTCGCCGGATCGCGCACGCGAATTGGAAGCCAGGATCGATTCGCTGACCATCCGCAACGGCAAGTTGATGGACACGCTCAAAGAAGCGCGCCAACAGCTGATCGCGTTGCGTGAGGAAGTCGATCGCCTCGGCCAGCCGCCGAGCGGCTACGGCATCGTCATCCATGCGTACGAGGATCAGACGGTCGACGTCTTCACCTCCGGTCGCAAGATGCGCCTCACCTGCTCGCCCAATATCGACGCTGACGCACTGGAATACGGCCAGACCGTGCGCCTCAACGAGGCACTCACCGTCGTAGAGGCGGGCAATTTCGACGCCATCGGCGAAATCGGCACGCTGCGTGAGATTCTCGACGACGGCAGGCGCGCCCTCGTGGTCGGCCACGCCGACGAAGAGCGGGTGGTGTGGCTGTCGGGTCCGTTGTCCAAGATCGCCGAATACGACGACATGGCAGACCCCGATCAGCCGATTCGCAAACTGCGGCCAGGTGATTCGCTGCTGGTCGACACCAAGGCGGGCTTCGCGTTCGAGCGGGTTCCCAAGGCCGAGGTCGAAGACCTTGTGCTGGAAGAGGTTCCCGACGTCGACTACACCGACATCGGTGGTCTCGGCCGCCAGATCGAGCAGATCCGCGATGCGGTGGAACTGCCGTTCCTGCACAAGGATCTGTTCCGTGAGTACGCGCTTCGCCCGCCCAAGGGTGTGCTGCTCTACGGTCCGCCCGGGTGCGGTAAGACGCTGATCGCCAAGGCGGTGGCCAACTCCCTCGCCAAGAAGATCGCCGAATCGCGTGGTCAGGATGCCAAGGAAGCCAAGTCGTTCTTCCTCAACATCAAGGGCCCCGAGCTGCTCAACAAGTTCGTCGGCGAGACCGAGCGCCACATTCGCATCATCTTCCAGCGGGCGCGGGAGAAGGCCTCCGAGGGCACCCCGGTGATCGTGTTCTTCGACGAGATGGACTCGATCTTCCGCACCCGCGGCTCCGGTGTGTCCTCCGATGTGGAGACCACCGTTGTGCCGCAGCTGCTTTCGGAGATCGACGGAGTGGAGGGGCTCGAGAACGTCATCGTGATCGGTGCGTCCAACCGCGAGGACATGATCGACCCCGCGATCCTGCGGCCCGGTCGTCTCGATGTGAAGATCAAGATCGAGCGCCCCGACGCGGAATCGGCGCAGGACATCTTCTCGAAGTACCTCACCGAGACGCTGCCGCTGCACGAGAGCGATCTGCGCGAGTTCGACGGCGACAAGCAGGCGTGTGTCGAGGCGATGATCGAGAAGGTCGTCGAGCGGATGTACGCCGAGAGCGACGACAACCGGTTCCTGGAGGTCACCTACGCCAACGGTGACAAGGAAGTCCTGTACTTCAAGGACTTCAACTCCGGCGCGATGATCCAGAACATCGTCGACCGGGCGAAGAAGTACGCGATCAAATCGGTACTCGACACGGGTAACCCGGGTCTGCGGATCCAGCACCTGTTCGATTCGATCGTCGACGAGTTCGCCGAGAACGAGGACCTGCCCAACACCACCAATCCCGATGACTGGGCGCGGATCTCGGGCAAGAAGGGCGAGCGGATCGTCTACATCCGCACGCTCGTCACCGGCAAGAACGCCTCGGCCAGCCGCGCGATCGACACCGAGTCGAACACGGGTCAGTACCTCTAGTCACGATCCACGAAGGCCGCGTCCCGGCGGGGGCGCGGCCTCCGTGGTTTCCGTTCATATTTTTTCACCGAAACGCTGCGCGACGGGAAGTGAATAGGGCACGCTTCACTTGTTCGTTTCACCTGATGAGGACTTACGAGGAGCGTTGTCATGGCCGGTTCCGCCGCTGAATTGCTGACCGAAATCATCCTGCAGACCATCCAGAACCTGTTCAGTTCGATCAGCGCCGGCTGATCCAGCAGCTCTGCGACGAGGGCCGCGTCTTTCCGAACTCCGGAGACGCGGCCCTCGGCCGTTGATCAGCCCTGTGCGGTGGTCACCGCGTTGAAGACCACGTCGGCCACGGGCGTGCCGTCGGCGCCGCCGCCCGCCACGCCTGCGCCTGCGACATTGGTGAGCGCGTCCAGGCCCTCGGTGATCGTGCCGAAGGGTGTGTAGTTCGGCGGCAGCTGGGTGTCGCGGTAGACCAGGAAGAACTGGCTACCGTTGGTGCCGGGGCCGGCGTTGGCCATCGCGACGGTACCCGCCGGGTAGACCGCGCCCGCGAGATTCTCGTCGCTGAACTTGTAGCCGGGGCCGCCCATGCCGGTGGCGGTGGGGTCGCCGCACTGGAGCACGAAGATGCCCTGGGTGGTGAGCCGGTGGCAGCGGGTGTGGTCGAAGTAGCCCTCGCCGGCGAGGAAGGCGAACGAGTTCACCGTGCGCGGGGCCGCGGCGGCATCGAGCGCGATCGTGACTGTGCCGCAGGTGGTTTCGAGGGTGGCGGAGTGGCTCGCGGCGGTGTCGATGGTGAGCGCGGGTTCGATGGGCCACTGCTTGCCGTTGGGCTGACCCGCCGCGGCCGGTGTGCAGCCGGGGATCACGGCCTGATGCCGAGGGACGGTCTGCGCGGCGGGGGCCAGCGCCACGAGGGCGGCCGCGGCGATACCGACGCCGACGAGTGCGCGAATGAACGGTCGGTCCTGCGAAATGCTGGTCACCTTGGCGGGATCTCCTCGAAAACGGGTGCTGCCGGACGATGTACCGCGCATCCTGCCAGCCGCACCGGCCCGCGTGGGGACAGACCACCAGATCCGGACCGCTGGTCCTGTGATCGACACGCAACGATCATCTTTCGGGCGGGCCGACGGCCTGACGACCGGCGTCGGCGGAAGATTCTTCGAAGAAATCCGGGAGGTGTTGCCGGATCGGTGCGGTGGTGTTCGTAGCGGACGTGAGGCCCCCTACCCGGGGCGGCGCTGGAAGAGCTAGCGCGCCCGCAGGCGCCACAGCGTGGTCGTCTCGGCGGTGCGGGCCGCGGCGAGGGGGTCGTCGCGATCGGTGGCTCGCGGATGGCGCGCACGGGTGGTGAGCTTGCCGAGCACGTGCAGGCCCGCCTCGTCGAGCAGGCGCGGGATGTAGTCGGCCGGGCGCAGGCCGAGCAGTTCGGCGAGGTCGGACAGCACCAGCCAGCCCTCGCCGTGAGGGGTGAGGTGCGCGCGCAGATCGCGGGCGAACTCGGTGAGCATCGACTGATCCTGGTCGTAGACACCGCGTTCCAGGTCCGAGGTGGGGACACCCGGTAGCCAGGGTGGGTTGCACACCACGAGATCGGCCCGGCCGGGCGGGTAGAGGGCGGGGCCGGTCACGGCGATCACCTTCGCGAGGCCGAGGCGTTCGGCGTTGTCCTTCGCGCAGCGCAGGGCCCGTGGATTGATATCGGTGGCGACGATCTCGGGGACCCCGCGCTTGGCGAGCAGAGCGGCCAGCACACCGGTACCGGTGCCGAGATCGAAAGCGGTGCGGACCTCGGGATCGAGCGGTGCGTCGGCGACAAGATCCACGTATTCGCTTCGGGTGGGCGAGAATACGCCGTACCCGGGGAAGACGCGGGCGCCGAGCGCCGGTACCTCGACACCCTGTTGCTGCCAGCGGTAGGCGCTCAGGACGCCGAGCAGTTCGGTGAAGGTGACGACGCGTGATCCGGCCGCCGGACCATAGGCCGCCTCGCAGGCGGCCGCGACGTCGGGCGCACGGCGCAGGCCGAGGTCGAAGTCGGCGTCGAGCTGGATCAGCAGACTGCCGAGAATGCTTGCGCGCGTGCGTCTTCTGACTCGCTCGTGCTCGTAGAGCGCGCCGAGACCGCCGATGGGCGGCTTCTTGGCGGGCATCCGGTCGGCGCGCCGGCCAAGGGCCTGCAACAGCTGGCGGCCGTTGTTGTAGTCGCCCTGCCACAGCAGCGCCTCACCCGCCCTGATGCGGCGGTACGCGTGATCGGCCGAGAGCCGGTCGTCGGCGGTGGTGACGGTGCGCGGCGCGGGCGCGCCGTTCTCCGAATGCCAGACGGCGGTCTGCTGACTGTGGTCTTCGGTCCATTCGATGGTGGACAGTGGGCTCTCCCGGTGATCGGCAGTGGTCCATTCTGCCGCATCGGCGGATGACGGCGCAGGTCAGGTCCGGCGGATGCGCCGGTAGGTGGGCTCCGCGGTGGTGGCGGCGGCCAGCTCGGCGGCGAGCCAGGGTAGGTCCGTGGTGGCATCGAGGGCGCCGAGGGTCAGGCGCAGGTGGTCGCGGGCCGGGTTCGGACCCACCTCGAACGGGCCGCCGGGCGCGGCCTTGATGCCTGCCGCGGCGAGGCTGATCATGGCGGCGTTCTCGTCGGAGACCGGGAGCCAGACATTGATGCCGTCGCCCGCGGCCACGATCACCTCGTGGCGGGCCAGCGCACGGCGCACAACGGTAGCGCGCCTGCGGTATTCCAGGCGCGCACCCGCGACGGTGGCGCGGGCGTCGGGATCGTGCAGCATCGTCAGCAGCACGCGCTGTAGTAGTCGGCTGGACCACCCAGGCCCGAGCATCCGGCGTTCGACCACCGGATCGAGCAGCGCCGCGGGCCCACCCGCGACGGCCAGGCGCAGATCGGCACCGTGGGACTTGGAGTAGGAGCGGATGTAGACACCGCGATCGGGGAAGTGCGCGGCGAGCGAGCGCAGCGGGGTGGTGGCGATGCCGGCGGAGTGGTCGTCCTCGATGATCAGCGCCGGGTGCGGGCCGAGTAACGCGGCCAGTTCGCGGACTCTGGCGGCGCCGAGGGAGGCGCCGGTCGGGTTGTTGGCGCGCGGCTGCAGGATCACCGCGCGCGGCGCCGGTCCGTCGAAGGCGCGCGCGAATTCCTCAGGCCGGAAACCGGATTCGTCGAGGCGGACGGGGACCGGGCGCGCGCCGAGGCGGGCGAGCAGATCGAGAAACGGTGGGAAGCACGGGTCCTCGACGATCACCGGATCACCGAAGCGCACGTGTGCGGCGAGCAGCCGGTCCACCGCGTCGAGGGCGCCGTCGAGGACGGTCAGCCGTTCGCACGGCCACGGCCAGTCGGCGCGCAGCGTCTCGGCGAGCGCGGGCAGCACCGCCTCGCCGAGATAGTGGGCCGACAGATCGCCTGGCGCGGTATCGCGCGAGAGCGCGTGCAATGCGGCAGCGAGGTCGGGCAGGAGCGCCGGATCGGGGGTGCCGCGGGACAGGTCGACGCGAAAAGCGTTGTCGGAGTGCGAGTGCAGGCGCTGATACCGGCCGATCGGCGCCTCCTGCTTCGCCCCGACGAAGGTGCCAGCCCGTCCGCGCGCGGTGATCGCGCCGGTCGCGGCCAGCGCCCGCCACGCCTGGCTGACGGTGGCGGGGGAGACCCGTAGTTCACGGGCCACCTCGCGCACGGTGGGCAGCCGGGTGCCCGGCGCGAGTGTTCCCGAGCGGATGCGGCGCCCGATGGCGGCGGCGATCCCGGCGGCGGTTCGTTCGTCGAGGTCCCCGGCGAAGTCCGCGAGCAGTGCGGTCGGCGAGGCTTCGGTCATGTGCCCATTCTGCGCCGGTCGTGCGCGGCCGATCGGGGGCGCCGCCAAGGTTTACGGCACCGAAACTGTTTCCGCACTCTTGTAACACAACGGAATCAGTTGTAGGTGCAGTATAACAAAGCATGGGAATCGTCAGAGCGGCGCTCGTCCAGACCACCTGGACCGGTGACAAAGAATCAATGATCAAGGTCCACGAGGACTACGCACGGGAGGCGGCGGCGCAGGGCGCGCAGGTGATCTGCTTCCAGGAGTTGTTCTACGGCCCGTATTTCTGCCAGCTACAGGACGCCAAGTTCTACGAGTACGCCGAATCGGTGCCGGGCCCGACGACCGAGCGATTCGCCGCACTGGCCGCCGAACTGAACCTGGTGATCGTGCTACCGGTATACGAGCGCGAGATGGACGGGCTGCTCTACAACACGGCGGCGGTGATCGACGCCGACGGTTCCTACCTGGGCAAATACCGTAAACACCACATCCCGCAAGTGACCGGTTTCTGGGAGAAGTTCTACTTCCGCCCGGGCAACCTCGGGTGGCCGGTATTCGACACCGCGGTCGGCAAGGTAGGCGTCTATATCTGTTACGACCGCCATTTCCCGGAGGGCTGGCGGGCGCTCGGCCTCGCGGGCGCGGAAATCGTGTTCAATCCGTCGGCGACGTCGAGGGGGCTTTCCAGTTATCTGTGGAAACTCGAGCAGCCCGCCTCGGCGGTGGCCAACGAGTATTACGTCGGCGCGATCAACCGAGTCGGTATCGAGAGCGAATACGGCGACGACGACTTCTACGGTACGAGCTATTTCGTCGACCCCGAGGGGAAGTTCGTCGGCGAGGTCGCCTCCGATACCTCGCCGGAATTGGTTGTTCGTGATCTTGATATGGATCTGATCAAAATAGTGCGCGAGCGATGGGCTTTCTATCGCGACCGTCGCCCGGATGCCTACGGACCGTTGGTGAACCCCTGATGCGTACCTTCATCCACGGCGGGACGGTGGTGAGCGCCACCGGGTCCCAGCTGCTCGACGTACTGATCGAGAACGACACGATTGTCGCTGTCCTGCAACCGGGTTCGACCGCGCTCGGTGCCGATCTCGCCGCCGCCGCCGACACGGTGATCGACGCGACCGGCAAGTACGTGATCCCCGGCGGCGTCGATGGGCACACGCACATGCAGCTGCCGTTCGGCGGCACCGAGGCCAGTGACACCTTCGAAACCGGAACACGGGCCGCGGCCTGGGGCGGCACCACCACGATCGTCGACTTCGCCGTGCAGAAACCGGGCCAGCGGGTGCAGGACACCCTCGCCGAATGGCACGCCAAGGCCGCTGGGCAGTGCGCGATCGACTACGGGTTCCACCAGATCATCGGCGATGTCAACGACGAATCCCTGAAGGGGATGAGCGAACTCGTCAGCGAAGGCGTCACCAGCTTCAAGCTGTTCATGGCCTACCCGGGTGTCTTCTACTCCGACGACGGCCAGATTCTGCGCGCCATGCAGTCCGCGGGCGACCTCGGCGCGCTGATGATGATGCACGCGGAGAACGGCATCGCCATCGACGTCCTCGTCGAACAGTCGCTCGCGCGCGGTGACACCTCGCCCTACTTCCACGGCACCAGCCGCCCGTGGCAGATGGAAGAAGAAGCCACCCATCGCGCGATCATGTTGGCGCAGTTGACCGGTGCCCCGCTGTACGTGGTGCACGTATCGGCCAAGCAGGCAATGGAACAAATCGTGACAGCGCGCGACAACGGGCACAACGTCTTCGCTGAGACCTGCCCGCAGTACCTGTATCTCTCGCTCGAAGAACAGTTGGGCACACCAGGTTTCGAGGGCGCCAAGTGGGTCTGCTCGACGCCGCTGCGCTCGCGCGCCGAGGGTCATCAAGACGAGCTGTGGCGCTTCATCCGCACCGGTGATGTCACCGCGGTGAGCACCGACCACTGCCCGTTCTGCATGAAAGACCAGAAAGAGCTCGGCGTGGGCGATTTCAGCAAGATCCCGAACGGGATCGGCGGTGTCGAGCACCGGATGGACCTGCTGTTCCAGGGCGTCAAGGACGGGCGGATCTCCCTCGAACGGTGGGTGGAGGTCTGCTGCACCAACCCGGCCCGGATGTTCGGGATGTATCCGCGCAAGGGCGTGATCAGTCCGGGCGCCGATGCCGATGTGGTGATCTACGACCCCGACGGGCACACCAGCATCGGCCTCGGCAAGACCCACCACATGAACATGGACCACTCCGCGTGGGAGGGCTTCGAGATCGACGGACACGTCGATACGGTCCTGTCCCGCGGCCGGGTGATCGTCGACGACGGCGCCTACCACGGTCGCGCCGGGCACGGCCGGTTCGTCCGGCGCGGCCTGTCACAGAACCTGCTGTAGAACCAACTGCCGAAACGGAGAGTGCCGATGGACATCGGAGTCGTCCTGCAGTGCACACCACCCTCGTCGCGGGTGATCGAACTGGCCAGACTGGCCGAGACCCACGGGTTCTCGCATGTGTGGACCTTCGACTCGCACCTGCTCTGGCAGGAGCCCTATGTGATCTACAGCCAGATCCTGGCGGCGACCCGGAAGATGATCGTGGGCCCGATGGTCACCAACCCGGCCACCCGGGACCAGACAGTGACCGCGTCCACCTTCGCCACGCTCAACGAGATGTTCGGCAACCGCACGATCTGCGGCATCGGGCGCGGCGACTCGGCGGTCCGCACGCTCGGCGGCAAGCCGACGACGTTGGCCACCCTGCGCGAAGCGGTCGAGGTGATCAGAGAACTCGGCAACGGCCGCAGCGCCCGCGTCGGCGACGCGGAGTTGCGGTTTCCGTGGGCCGCCGATTCGCGGCTCGAGGTGTGGGTCGCCGGATACGGGCCGAAGGCCCTCGAGCTCACCGGGCAGGTCGCCGACGGGTTCATCCTGCAACTCGCCGACCCCGACATCACCGCCTGGACCATTTCCCAGGTGCGTGCCGCGGCCGAGGCGGCAGGCCGTGACCCGCTGTCGGTGAAGATCTGTGTCGCCGCGCCCGCCTATGTCACCGATGGATCGCAGAGCGGACTGGAACACGCCCGTGACCAGTGTCGCTGGTTCGGCGGCATGGTCGGTAACCACGTGGCCGACATCGTCGCGAAATACGGTGCGGGCGGCGATGTTCCGGCGGCGCTGACCGACTACATCGCCGGCAGGCAGGGCTACGACTACAACCAGCACGGGCGCGCGGGCAATACGCATGCCGATTTCGTGCCCGACGAGATCGTGGACCGGTTCTGCCTGATCGGGACCCCCGACGAACAGCTCGCCCGGTTGTGGGAGCTCGAGAAGCTCGGCGTCGGCCAATTCGCGGTGTATCTGCAGCACGACGCCAAAACGGCCACGCTCGAGGCCTATGGCGAGCAGATTCTGCCGCGACTGCATCAGCAGGTCACCGCGATTCAAGCGGCCGGTCTGTCATGAGCGCCGATCTCGCGCTGGGGTGGGCGTGGAACACCGGCGCGCGCGGGACAGCCGCGACGCTCGCCGGGCAACGGCGGGTGGACCGCGGGGTGGGAGTGCGTCGGTGACCACGGTAACCATCGATCCGGCGACAGCTGTTGTCCCGCAAAAGATCCGAGCTTCCACTCCTGGCCGGACCCGGTTGCTGCGCGCGGTCTACGCGGTGAGCGCGTTCGTGCTCGTGGCGGTGATCTGGGAGCTGGTGAAGGTGCTGGTTCCCGCCGACGGCGTGAGCATCGCGGGCACCCGAGTACTTCCGCGCACCAGCGACGGCGCCCTGCCACACGTGTGGGCCGTGGTCACCGTGCTCGGTGAGGTGGACGGCAAAGGCACCGTCGGTGAAACACTGTTGCGCACAGGGATGTTCACGCTGGGGCTGTCGTTGCTGGCGCTGGTGCTCGGGGCGGTGGTCGGCGTGGCACTGGCGGTCGCGATGCAGCGATTCGGCTGGCTCGAACGCGGACTGCTGCCGTATGTTGTTCTCTCGCAGACAGTTCCGCTGATCGCGCTCGCACCGCTGGTGGCGGCATGGGGCGGCAAACTGTCCATCGGCGGTGAGCCGTGGCGGCCGTGGATGAGCATCGTCGTGATCGCGGCCTACCTCGCCTTCTTCCCCATCGCGATCGGGATGCTGCGCGGATTGCAGACACCGTCGGCGGCCTCGGTCGAGCTGATGCGTAGTTGCTCGGCCGGATGGTGGGCGACGCTGACGCGCTTGCGGTTTCCCGCTGCCGTTCCCGCACTCGTTCCCGCACTACGGCTGGCCGCCGCGGCCGCGGTGATCGGTGCGGTCGTCGCCGAGATTTCCACCGGCACCGCGGGTGGGATCGGACGGCAGATCATCGTGTTCTCCCAGCAGGCCACCGGCGATTCGGCCCGGCTCTACGCCGCCGTCTTCGCCGCCGCGCTACTCGGGGTCGTCCTCACCGCGCTGGTCGGTCTGGTGGAGCTGGCGCTGCGCCGCTACAGCCACCCGCCGGGCACCGGCGCGTCGAGCGAGGGCCGATGAGCGTCGCCGAAACACTCTCCACGACAACGTTTCAGGAAGAAGTACCCATGACCACCTCAGTCACCGAACCCGACAGTCCGGTATCGCCGGTCTCGGCCGCGGTCGAGCTGAGCCACCTCGGCAAGACCTTCGCCGCCGGTTCGGTGACGGCGCTGTCCGATGTCTCGCTCACCGTCGCGCCGGGCGAATTCGTCTCGCTCATTGGACCTTCCGGCTGCGGCAAGTCCACCCTGCTGCGGATCGTGGCCGACCTGGAGACCCCGAGCGAGGGCACTGTCACCGTGCACGGCAAGCCCGCGCGGCAGGCCCGGCTCGACCAGGACTACGGCATCGCGTTCCAGCAGGCCGGTCTGCTCGAATGGCGCACAGTCGCAGCCAATGTCGAGCTGCCCCTGGAATTGCACAAGGTGCCGAAGGCACAGCGCAAGGCACGCAGCGCCGAACTGCTCGCGATGGCCGGGCTCAGCGAGTTCGCCGACCGGTATCCGGCTGAACTGTCCGGTGGCATGCAGCAACGCGTCGCGATCGCCCGCGCGCTGGCCCGCAAACCGTCGCTGCTGCTGATGGACGAACCGTTCGGTGCGCTCGACGAGATGACCAGAGAACGCATGCAGGGCGAGTTGCTGCGCATCGCGGGGGAGACCGGCGCCGCGGTGGTGTTCGTCACCCACTCGATTCCCGAGGCGGTGTACCTGTCGGACCGGGTGGTGGTGCTGTCGGCGCGACCAGGCCGGATCAGCGACATCGTGCCGACCGGTGGCTGGGATCGTGAGGCGGGCACCGACGTTCGCGCTTCCACCGAGTTCTTCGCCGCGGTCGCCGCCGTGCGCGCGGCGCTGCGCGGCGACACGGCCGTGGCCGGACGGGATCTGCGATGAAGACCTGGCTGCCACCGCTACTGGTCGGTGTCGTCGTCCTCGCGCTGTGGCAGGTGCTCACCGTGGTGGGGGGCGTGCCCGCGTTCCTGCTGCCCGCGCCCAGCGCGATCGCCACCCAGTTCGGCGAGAACGCGGGCCGGATCCTCGACGCCTCCCTCGCCACCGGCACGAACGCGCTGATCGGGTTCGTCGCCGGGACGGTGCTCGGCGTGGCCGCCGCCGTTCTCGCGGTGCGGTTCGCACTGATCGACGGGTTGCTCACCCCGTTGGCCGCGGCCGCCGCCGCGGTGCCGATCGTGGCGCTGGCACCGCTGCTGAACTCGATGTACTCGACGACCACCGAGACGCCGCGACGGCTCGTCGTCACCATCGTCGTGTTCTTCCCGGTCTTCGTCAGCACCGCGCGCGGGCTGCGCCAGGTACCCACGGTGCAGGCCGACCTGATGAGCTCCTACGCCGCGTCGGGGTGGCAGATCACCCGCACGGTGCGCCTGCCCGCCGCGCTGCCGCACCTGTTCACGGGTTTGCGGATCGCCGCGCCCGGCGCGGTGATCGCCGCCATCATCGCCGAATACTTCGGCGGCCTGCAGAACGGGCTCGGTAGCCGGATCACCTCCGCCGCGGCCAATACCGCCTATCCGCGGGCCTGGGCCTATGTCGTCGGCGCGATGTGTGTCGGCCTGGTGTTCCTGGCCGCGGTGTTGCTGCTCGAACAACTCACCCGCCGACCCCGAACCCCGCTGCTGTCCACGATCCGATGAGGGAGATCCATCCATGAGCAAGACCGCACTCCGGCTGCGCACCGCGGTGGCGCTGGCCGCCGTAGCCGCCGCCGCGCTGACCGGCTGTAGCACCACCGACAGTGGCTCCGAGACCACCGCCGACGGCCTCACCAAGGTGACCTTGCAGCTGCAATGGTTCAAGCAGGGACAGTTCGCGGGCTACCTGGCCGCGGTGGACCAGGGGTTCTACAAGAAACAGGGCCTGTCGGTCGAGATCCTCGACGGCGGCACCGACATCGTGCCGCAGACGGTGCTCGCCCAGGGGCAGGCCGACTACGCGGTCGCGTGGGTGCCCAAGGCTCTCGCCTCGCGCGAGGCAGGCGCCGGTATCACCGAGATCGCGCAGATCTTCCAGAAATCGGGCACCAAGCAGGTGTCGTTCAAGGCCGACAATATCGCCGGGCCCGCCGCGCTGCGCGGCAAAACCGTCGGAAACTGGGGCTACGGCAACGAATTCGAGCTCTTCGCCGGGATGACGAAGGCCGGTATCGACCCGGCCAAGGACGTGAAACTGGTCCAGCAGCAGTTCGACATGAACGCCTTCCTCGCCAAGGACATCGCCGCCGCCCAGGCCATGTCCTACAACGAGTACGCCCAGCTGCTCGAGACCAAGAACCCGGCGACCGGAAAGCTCTACACCGCAGACGATTTCAGCACCATCGACTGGAACGACGAAGGTGTGGCCATGCTGCAGGACGCCCTGTGGGCCAACACCGAGAAGCTGAAGGACAGCAAGTACCAGGATCAGACGGTCAAGTTCCTGACCGCCTCGCTCGAGGGCTGGGCCTTCTGCCGTGACAATCTCGACAAGTGCCGCGACATCACCGTCGCGGCAGGCGCCACCCTCGGCGCGGGACACCAGCAGTGGCAGATCAACGAGGTGAACAAGCTGATCTGGCCCTCACCCGCGGGCATCGGCACCATCGACAAGACCGCGTGGGATCGCACGGTGTCGATCGCCAGGAACACCAAGAACGCCGAGGGCGCAACGGTTCTCACCAAGGATCCCGACTCCGACGCCTACACCACCGAGTACGTCACCAAGGCGCTCGACCAGTTGACAGCCGCGGGCGTGGACGTCACGGGCGTGAGCTACCAGCCCGCGCAGGTCACCCCGACCGAGGGCGGCAAGTAACAGCACCCGCTCACGACGGTCCATCGGGATTCCGATGGGCCCTCGCGTGTGCTCAGCGCGGGGTCAGCCCGATGACGACGCCGCCCTGCTGCCAGGTCTGGTAGATGTCGGCCTTGGACGGTTCGCCGTCGGCGAGGTAACCGATGCCGTTGAATTTCGCGTTCTGCTTGTTGTCGCGCGCGATCACCGCGAACAGTTCGAGGACGTCCTGCTCGTCGGTGTACACCGTGGCGGTGAAGGTTTCGGGCGCGCCGCCACGCGACACACGCACGTGCGCGCCGCCCTGCAGATTCTTCACCCAGGGGTGCAGCGCGGTGCCGATCAGCAAAGCGCCGTCGTGCACGATGTAGGCCACCGGGACGTCGTAGACCACGCCGGATTTGCGGCCGACGACGTGCAGGGTGGCCAGATGTTTGCCGAGGATGCCGGACAGGAACGGCACCTTCAGCAGGCCGCGGATGAGGGTATTGACCTTGGCCTGATAGGAGCGGATCGGTTCCGGCCCGGTGGTGGTCGGTGTGCCGTAGGGATTCTCGGGGGATGCGGAGTCGCTCATGATTCAAGTATCGCCACGTGCGGTGGTGCCCGCACGGCACCTGACTACGCTGCCGATATGACATCTGGGCAGACCGAGATCTGGCACAACCCGCGCTGCACGAAGAGCCGCAATGCCACCGCGCACCTCGACGCGACCGGGGTGGAGTACACCGTGCGCCGCTACCTCGACGATCCGCCGACGGTCGAGGAATTGCGGGCAGTGCTGGCTCGGCTCGGCGCCGAGCCTTGGGATATCACCCGCACCGGCGAGCCGATCGCCAAGGACCTCGGGATGGCGGGCTGGGGTCGCGCCGCGGCGGATCGGGAACAGTGGCTGACCGCGCTGGCCCAGCATCCGAAACTGATCCAGCGGCCGATCGTGCTCACCGCCGACGGTGGCGCGGTGGTGGCCCGCGACGAGGAAACACTGCGCAGCCTGGATTGATGAGTCAGCGTCGGTCGCCGTCGTCTCCGGTGAGCAGGCCGTCAAGGACGACCCGCGTGTCGGGGACGAAGGGCCACGCCGGATCACGCAGGTGCGCGCGCAGTTCGGCATCGGTCCACCACCAGCCGTCCGCGATCTCGGATGGCTGGTGGACGATCGGCCCGTCGCAGCGGTACTCGTAACTGAACAGGTGGCAACGCAAAGCACGCCCCGCCCAGTCGCCGTCCCAGGACGCGGTGGCGCGCAACGGAAGTACCGTGCCGACGGGGACAACGATGCCGAGTTCCTCGCGGAGTTCGCGGATCGCGGTGTCGGACGGGTGCTCACCCGCGTCGACCACGCCGCCCGCGAGGCAGTCGTGCATGCCCGCGAAGACGAGTTTGCTGTCGGTGCGGCGATGGACGTACACCCGATTGCCGTCGGCCGACCGGACGAGCACACCCGCGCTGGCGTGCCACAGTCCCTCGCGATAGACGGTGCCTCGATCGGCCTGGCCGATCACCAGCCCCTCGGCGTCGTAGACGGCGAGCAGTTCGGCCTCCGGATTCGCTGACACCGCCCGAGGGTAGCCGCCGGGGGCGCTGACAGGCGCGCGGTAACCGGCCGCGAGTGCGGGTGCGGCACCGGTCCCTAGCGAGCTGGTCCGTCCCGCACCCCGGCGCCGGAGCCTCCGATTCACCGTTTCCGGCGCTGTGGCTTCACCCCCGGTCGCGGTGCGGAGGCGCGGGCCGCCGTGGTGACCAGCGCCTTCTTCGCGGATTCCTCGGCGGCGAGTGTGCGGCGGATCAGGTACTGCTGGCCGCAGGTCCACAGGGCATTGGTGGCGAAATAGGTGAGTACGACGACCGGCAGGATGGCACCGCCTATGAGCGCACCCGCCGGGAACACCCACAGCGACAGGTTGCGCATGATCGTGGCGGTGCTGTTGTCCCCGACCGGCGGGGTGAGTCGGGCCGTGAAGTGCGTGGCGAGGGCGGCGATCAGCACTAGCGGGATGGCCAGGACGGCGACCGCGACGAAGACCTCGCCCGCGCCGCTGAGGGTCGCCGAGAGCGGCGCGCCGAACAGCCGGGCATCGAGGAACGCGCGGACCTCGGGAGCGCCGAACAGGTAGTTCGCGGTGACGTTGTTGACCTCGACCGGCAGTGGGCTGTCTGTCGACGTGAACGGGCCGACGGCGTAGGTGCCGGTTCGGTCGAACGAGCGCAGTACGTGGAACAGGCCGAGGAAGACAAGTCCCTGGGCGATCAGCGGGACGAATCCGGCGAACATGCTGACGTTGTGCTCGCGATGAAGTAGCCGGATCTTCTCGGCTTGGGCGCGCGGGTCGTCGCGATGGGTGCGGCGGATGGTGTCCAGCTGCGGTTGTAGCGAACGCAGGACTTGCTGGGACCGGGCTTGCCGGAGGGCGGTGCGCACGAGCAGCGCGCGGACGGTGACGACCAGCGCGACGACGGCGAGTAGCCAAGCGATACCGCTGGCGGGGCCGAGTGCGATCGCGAACAGCTGGTGCCAACACCACAGGACCGCGGACACGGGAAAATAGACGAAATCGAGCATGACGGGACGACCTGTCCTTGAAGCGTGCGCGAACGCACGAATGGGGGAGTGGGATCACGAAATCCGACAGGCGGCGCCGATGACGCGGCACCTGTCAGTGGTGATCGATCCCCGGAGCTCGTGGACGTGGACGACCGGCGGAATCCGGATTGCTCTGTCGCAGAAAGGAACCGCGCAAACGGCGCTGCGCCGACCGCGGTGGACCCGCACACGCGACCCGAACGGGCAGGTGGCTGCGGCTGGTGACAGCGACCAGCGCGCACACCATCGCGGCGGCGACAGCGCCGAACGCGAGCATGCGCGTGGCCTCGCCGCCGGGCGTGGAGATGAGCACGAAGGCGGGCAGCACGCACGCGAGAACCGCGTACGCCATCACCATTGCCCGTGCCTGCATGCCATCGAGCATACCGGCGGGCGATTCCACGAAGGGTCGAGGTCGGTTGCTGTCTCGACGGATGAGGGGTCGCTGCTATGCCTCGAGCGCGAAGGGTGGGGTACCGATGCCGGTGACGCGGAGATTGCCCCACGGGTCGCGTTCGGTGAGGTGCGCCGCCGCGGGTTCGCGGCCGGGTAGGACGAGGAAGGCGGATGCGCGAGTCGGTTCGGGGACGGTGCTGGTCTCGGTGGGATCGAGGCGGCCGTACCAGTGGTAGCGGCCGTCGATCGGGTCGAGGTGGCCGGTAAGGGTGGCGATGACGGAGTATTCGGCTCCGGGTAGATCGAGGAGGGCAGGTCCGGCGTAGTCGTGGTTCGGATGCCGGTCGGCGGCGACGGTGATGTCGAAATGATGGGGTTTCGGGCGGCCCGGGCGACGAGTGCGCGGCGTCAGGTCGCTTCGGCGGTGGTATTCGTGCTGCGTGCTGGCCCGCACTTCGATCCGGGTGCCCGAGTGCCGCTGCAGCGCACGGACCCAGGTGGCGATGAGATCGACTCGGTCCGAATGCGCGGACAACGGTTCCCGGACAACGGGTTCGGTACCGCCGGCGAAGAACAGGTTCGGGAAGCCATGGGTCGCGATGCCGTGAAAGGTGACCGGAGCGTGTGACCACGCCACGTCGAGTGTGCGGGCCTCACGTCCCGTGATCGGCAGTCGGACCCTCGGCGGTGTCCCGGTCAGGGCGTCGACGGGGCGGTCTGCGGTTTCCGTTGCGGCGCAGGTGCGGAGCCGACGGGTGGTGTCAGCGGTCAGAATCACGACGCTCGCGGTGGCGGGCTCGTACCCGACCAGGTGGATATGCCACTGGTCCTCGTTCTCGTCGAAGACGAGTTCGAGGACATCGACCAGGCGTCGGGGGACCGGTCGATCCTCGCGAGAGAGCCACCTGCGCGGTGTCGTCCACGGTGTCCTGCCCGGTCTGCCGATCGGAGTTCGCGACGCAACGCCTGCTGAAACCGGTTCGTAGACATTCACTTCGGCGATACCGGCCGCCCGTAGCCGCCGCACGATCGCCCGGGATTCGGCCCCGATCACCGTGATGCTCACAGCAGGCCCACCGCCCGCCACCGCCTGCGTCCGGCCGATCCGATCAGTCCGTACTCGCCGAGGAACGCCACCAGTTCCGCGGCTCCGGCCGCCCTGGATTCCCGCGCGATCGGATTACCCATCGCGGCCCGGTGTGCCTGTCGACTGTCGAGTCCGGCGCGAAGGTACATATGGCGATTGGTGATCAGTGCGACGAACAGCGGTCCCGCCAGCGCCACGCACTGGCGGATATAGGCCCGCTCACCCGCCGACATCGTGGGCATTCGCCGAGCCAGCGCGTCCCTGGCGAAACCGATGTGGCGCGCCTCCTCGGTGACGTGGATGCGCATGGCCCGCGCGACGATCGGCTGTAATTGCGGATCGTCGAGCATCCGGCGCTGCAGCGCGTCGAAGATCTCCTCGCCGACCAGCGCCGCCACCCACACCATCGGGCCGCGCAGCACGGCGGGCAATGCCGTGATCGCGAGCCGCGCCGTCGGACGTGGCCAGTACGGGCGGGCCTCGACGCGCTCGATGAGCTTGCCGAACATCATCATGTGCCTGCACTCGTCGGCCATCTCGGTGAGCGTGTAGTGCGAGGTCGCGGATGTGGGGTCGCCGTGGAGCAGTTCGCGCAGCAGCAGCCGGTTGAGCAGATTCTCGAACCAGATGCCGACGGAGAGCACATTGGCCAGTTCCTGGCGCGAGAGCTCTCGCTGCTGGTCGGGTGTCATCGCGTTCCACAGGTCGGTGCCGTAGAGCGAGATGACGCGCGGGGGCAGGAACAGCTTCACCGGGTCGAGGGGTGCTGCCCAGTCGATGTCGACCACCGGGTCATAGGATTTCGCACCGAGCCGATCAGCAGGCGCTTGGCGAAGGAATCGCGCGGGGAGGCGGTTGCGTTGGGCATCGCGGGCTCACTCTCGGGCGGAACGTGCCACGCTAGGTGTTACGGCGTGTATCACAAAGATTAGTGGAACACTGTGTAACAGTCAATACCGGCACGGGTATCGTTAGCGCTGTGACTGCACCATCCGCGCACGCCGGCCAGACCGCAGCCGACGGTCGCGCTACCCGTTGGCACGGCCATAAAGAGCGCCGTCGTGCGGAGATGATCGATGCCGCCATCGAGGTCATCGAGGAACACGGGCTCGAGATCTCGGTGCAGTTGATTGCCGAACATCTGGCACTGCCGCGGCCGGTGGTCTACCGCCATGTCGGTGGTAGGGCCGAACTCGACGCGCTGTCGCGGCAGCGGATCCTGGAACTGCTGCTCGCGGAGCTGCTACCCGCCCTGCAGTCCGACGGCACACTCAGAGACGCCGTGCGCGACGCCATCGCCACCTACCTCGGCTGGATCGAACGCCACCCGAACCTGCACCGCTTCCTCGGTGACGCGGCACCACAGGGTGCGCCGAGTCTCAGCGGCGCCGGGCGTGCGGTGGGTGGACAGCTCGCCGACATCTTCGCGGCCACCCTGGCCCGGTTCGGTATCGACCCGGCGCGCGGGCGGCCGATGGCGTTCGGCATGGTCGGTCTCGTCGACGGTGTGGTGGCGAATTGGCGCGCGGATCCGGAGCCGGTGCTCACCATCGAGCAGGTGCAGGGCATTCTGACCGAGTCGGTGCTGTCACTGTTCGAGGGCAATGCCCGCAGTCTCGGCGTTCCGCTGCAACGGGATTCGCTGGTCGCCGACCTGCTCATCGCGCCGGCCGCGGCACCGCCGCCCGCCGAGCGGCTGCGCTGACTCAGCCGGCCAGTGCGCGATAGGTGCGATTCCACAGCCACTCCACCGGTCCGCGCTCGAACCTGCGCAACCATAGGTGGGCGAAGGTGATGATCGCGATGGCGACGAGCAGGTAGATCGCCACGGTGAACGGCACCCTGGCCGAATCCGATACCCGCGCGGCCAGACCGAAACCCCAGCCATAGCACAGGATTCCGGCGATCAGGTTCTGCAGGATGTAGCAGCTGAGAGCGGTGCGGCCGACCTCGCTCAGTCGTTCGCCCGCGAACCCGACGTGCGGCCTGCGCAGGTAGAACTCGGCGACCGCCGCCAAGATTCCGAGGGCCACGAACGGTGCCGTTCCGTATCGCGTGAAGAAGATCAGGTCGCCGCCGCCCGCGATGCCGACCGCCAGATCCAGCGGCGCCGCCACCGCGAACCCGATCACCATGAGGCACCGGCGAATTCGTGCGCCCTCGGGCCGGAAGACGCCCGCGCGGAACAGTCGCGCGCCGACCAGGAACAGCGCGATCGACATCGGGAACACGAAGACCGTCTCCAGCCGGAAGATCAGCGCGTGATCGAGCCGCAACAGCACCAGATCCCAGAAGGAACCGTCCGCGTAGGGATTCGGGTCCAGTGGTGCCGAGGCGACGCTCTCCTGTTGTGGTGCGAAGGCCGAGGCGGCTGTGATCAACGTCAACATCGTCACGTGGACCGAGGCGGCGATGATCAGCCAACGGCGGTGTGCTCGTTCGCTTGTGGCGAGTAGGTACGCGACGACGAGGCCGGTCAGCGCGTAACCCATCAGGACGTCGAATTCCGCGACGAGCAGAAAGTTCAGGAGGCCGTCCAGGAGCAGCAGTCCCGCGCGGTAGGGGTATTTGCCGGGCCACGGCCGGCCTCCCCGCTGCGCCGAACCCTGCTGGATGGCCAGCCCGATCCCGAACATCACCGTCAGCAGGCCGAGGAATTTGCCCTGCGCGAGCTGCTGGAGCACCCGTTGGGACCACATCCAGGCGTTCTCAGGGGTCGCGCCGAGCTCGTCGAGGTAGCCGACCATGCCCGCCGAACCGGTGAAGATCCAGATATTGGTACCGAGGGTGCCCAGGATCGCGATGCCACGCAGCACATCCAGCGCGATCATGCGGGCGGGCCGGGGCGTGGCGGGCGCTCGGGTGGCGGGGGCGACAGCGTCGGTCATGCACCGAGTATCGGCGCGACAACCCGCCCAGCGGATCGCTCACGAGGACGATCTTCTGGTCCCCCTCTTGGGGGACGTTCCTGGCCTCCAGCAGCCCGCTGAGCCGAGATGCGGGTGTGGGTCCGGCGCGTCGCCTAGGCTCGTCAGCATGCAGCGCATCATCGGAATCGAGGTCGAATACGGCATCTCGACCCCCACGGAGCCGACGGCCAACCCGATCCTCACCTCCACGCAGGCCGTTCTCGCCTACGCCGCCGCCGCGGGAGTGCCGCGAGCCAAGCGAACCCGGTGGGACTACGAGGTGGAATCCCCGCTGCGTGACGCGCGGGGATTCGACCTGAGCCGGATGAGCGGGCCCGCGCCGGTCATCGACGCCGACGAGGTCGGCGCGGCGAACATGATCCTCACCAACGGCGCCCGGCTCTACGTCGACCACGCGCACCCGGAGTACTCCGCCCCCGAAGTCGTCGACCCGCTCGACGCGGTCATCTGGGACAAAGCAGGCGAGCGGGTGATGGAGGCGGCCGCCCGGCATGCCTCGAGCGTGCCAGGGGCGCCCCGGCTGCAGCTGTACAAGAACAATGTGGACGGCAAGGGCGCGTCCTACGGCACCCACGAGAACTACCTGATGAGCCGCGACACCCCGTTCAGCCACATCATCGCTGGCCTGACGCCGTTCTTCGTCTCCCGCCAGGTGATCTGCGGTGCCGGCCGGGTCGGCATCGGCCAGTCCGGTGACCACGCCGGTTTCCAGCTGTCCCAGCGTGCCGACTACATCGAGGTCGAGGTCGGCCTCGAGACCACGCTCAAGCGCGGCATCATCAACACCCGCGACGAGCCGCACGCCGACGCCGACAAGTACCGGCGCCTGCACGTGATCATCGGCGACGCCAATCTCGCCGAGATGTCGACCTACCTCAAGGTCGGCAGCACCGCACTGGTGCTCGACATGATCGAGGGCGGCGAGGACCTCTCGGAATTCCAGCTGGCCCGCCCGGTCACCGCCGTGCACCAGATCAGCCACGACCCGACGCTGCGCGCCACCGTCGCCCTTGTCGACGGCCGCGAGCTGACCGGCCTTGCGCTGCAACGGCTCTACCACGAGCGGGCGGCCAAGTTCGTTCACCGCGAAGGCAACGACGACCCGCGCGTGCTCGACATCCTCGACAACTGGGCGATGGTCCTCGACCTGCTCGAGCGCGACCCGATGGAAGCCGCGCACCTGCTCGACTGGCCTGCCAAACTGCGCCTGCTCGAGGGCATGCGCACCCGGGAAGGCCTTGGCTGGGCCGCGCCGAAGCTGCACCTGATGGACCTGCAGTACTCCGATGTGCGCCTGGACAAGGGGCTCTACAACCGTCTGGTCGCGCGCGGGTCGATGCAGCGGCTCGTCAGCGAACAGCAGGTGCTCGACGCGATGACCAATCCGCCCACCGACACCCGCGCCTACTTCCGCGGTGAGTGCCTTCGCCGTTTCGGCGCCGATATCGCCGCCGCCAGTTGGGATTCGGTGATCTTCGATCTCGGTGGGGATTCGCTGGTGCGGATTCCGACGCTGGAACCGCGCCGGGGCACGAAAGCGCACGTCGGCAAGCTGCTCGACGCCTCGCGCACGGCCGCGGAACTGGTCGAACAGCTTACCCACTGACGCGATTCGCGGCACGACCGCGCGACAATCCGATCGCTATCGACCACCTTGTCGGATCGGCTCGGTAGGGTTGTAGGACATACACGATCATCGTGATGAGGAAGAGGAGGTCGGCTGCCATGGCACAAGAGCAGACCAAGCGCGCCGGGGGTGGCGACGAGGACGAGGGCCCCGAGGGCGTCGACGCGGCAGGGCAGGAACGCCGCGAGAAGCTGGCGGAGGAAACCGACGACTTGCTCGATGAGATCGATGACGTGCTCGAAGAGAACGCCGAGGACTTCGTGCGGGCATATGTGCAGAAGGGCGGCCAGTGACCTCAGGTGACCCCTTGCGCCTCCACGCGGGGCGGGCTCTCTCCTCGTTCACCGAACATCTGCGCATGCACGCACCGGACCTGTTGCCCGCCAACAAGTTCCCGGCCTCGGATCTGACCGCGACGAAGGACCTGGCGCCACACGGCACCACCATCGTCGCGGTCACCTACCGTGGCGGCGTGCTGATCGCGGGCGACCGCAGGGCCACCATGGGCAACCTGCTCGCCAGCCGCGACACCGAGAAGGTGTACATCACCGACACCTTCTCGGCGGCCGGCATCGCGGGCACCGCGGGCATCGCGATCGAAATGGTTCGGCTGTTCGCGGTGGAGCTGGAGTATTACGAGAAGATCGAAGGCGTACCGCTCACCTTCGACGGTAAGGCCAACAAGCTGTCGAAGATGGTTCGCGACAATCTGCCTGCCGCCATGCAGGGATTGGCCGCGATCCCGCTGCTGGTCGGTTTCGACGACCAGATCCTCGACCTCGACCGGTCCGGCCGCATCGTGTCCTACGACGTGGTCGGCGGGCGCAGTGAGGAGCGGTTCGGCTACACCGCCGTCGGCTCCGGTTCGATGTTCGCGAAGTCGTCGCTGAAAAAGCTCTACCAGCGCGGCATCGATCAGGACCGTGCCCTGCGGATCGCGGTGGAATCGCTGTTCGACGCCGCCGACGACGACACCGCCACCGGTGGTCCCGACATGCTGCGCGGGATCTACCCGACAGCGGTGGTGATCGACGCCGACGGCGCGGCCGAGATCGGCGAAGATCTGCTCGCCGAGATCGCCCGCGGTGTGATCGCCGACCGGGAAGCCGCGGAAGAAGGGGGCGCCGTCCGATGACGCTGCCGTATTACGCCTCGGCCGAGCAGATCATGCGCGACAAGACCGAGCTCGCCCGCAAGGGCATCGGTCGTGGTCGCAGCGTGGTGGTGCTGGTCTACGCCGACGGCGTGCTGTTCGTCGCCGAGAACCCCTCGGCGACGTTGCACAAGGTCAGCGAGCTCTACGACCGCATCGGGTTCGCCGCGGTCGGTAAGTACAACGAGTTCGAGGCCCTGCGCCGCGGCGGCATCCTGCAGGCCGACCTCAAGGGTTACCAGTACGACCGGCGCGATGTCACCGGGCGTGGGCTGGCCAACCTGTACGCGCAGAGCCTGGGTTCGATCTTCACCGATCAGCTCAAGCCCTACGAGGTGGAGTTGTGTGTCGCCGAAGTCGGCTATCCGGAACAGGCGCCGACCTCGGTGCTGTACCGGATCACCTTCGACGGGTCCATCGTCGACGAACGCGAGTACGTCGTCATGGGCGGCACCACCGAGCCGATCCTGACCCAGCTCAAGGCCGCCTACAAGCCGGGTCTGTCGCTGGACGACGCGTTGAAGGTGGCGATCGGCGCACTGCTGGCCGGTCAGCCCGAGGCCGACAAGGACAAGCGTTCGCTCGGTGAGGCCTCACTCGAGGTGGCCACGCTCGAGCAGCAGCGTCCGCGCCGGGCGTTCCGCAGGCTGCAGGGCCCCGCCCTGGAGTCGGCGCTCGCCGCGTCGAAGCCCAAACCGGTGAAAGAGGCGAAGCTGCCAGAACCCGACGACGACGCGGGGAAATAACCCACCGTCACGATCATGATCGGGCCTGCGAACCACTGTGGTTCGCAGGCCCGATCTCGTCGTGTGCGCGGCGGTCGTTCGCTGTCCGAATCGTTGTGAACACGTATGCGAATGGGATGTCAGGAGCGCCGCGCGGGCACAGGTCATGGCTGTAGTGTCGATAGTGTGCAGCGACGAATCATGGGGATCGAGACCGAGTTCGGTGTGACATGCACCTTCCACGGTCACCGTCGGCTGTCCCCCGACGAGGTAGCCCGGTACTTGTTCCGCCGGGTGGTGTCCTGGGGCCGTAGCTCCAATGTCTTCCTTCGCAATGGTGCCAGGTTGTACCTCGACGTCGGATCGCATCCCGAGTACGCCACCGCCGAATGCGACAGCCTGGTGCAGTTGGTCACCCACGACCGGGCGGGCGAGCGGGTACTGGAAGACCTGCTCATAGACGCCGAACAGCGCCTCGCCGAAGAAGGTATCGGCGGCGACATCTACCTGTTCAAGAACAACACCGACTCCGCGGGCAACTCCTACGGCTGCCACGAGAACTTCCTCGTGGTCCGGGCGGGCGAGTTCTCCCGGATCTCCGATGTCCTGCTCCCGTTCCTGGTCACCCGCCAGCTCATCTGCGGTGCCGGCAAGGTGTTGCAGACGCCGAAGGCCGCCACGTTCTGCCTGTCGCAGCGCGCCGAGCACATCTGGGAGGGCGTCTCCTCGGCGACCACCCGCTCGCGCCCGATCATCAATACCCGCGACGAACCGCATGCCGACGCCGAGAAGTACCGGCGCCTGCACGTGATCGTCGGTGACTCCAATATGGCCGAGCCGACCACCATGCTCAAGGTGGGTACCGCGTCGCTGGTGCTGGAGATGATCGAGGCGGGGGTGTCGTTCCGCGATTTCGCCCTCGACAACCCGATACGGGCCATTCGCGAGGTGAGCCACGATCTCACCGGTCGTCGCCCTGTGCGCCTGGCCGGCGGACGTCAGGCCAGTGCGCTCGAGATCCAGCGCGAGTACTACGCCCGCGCGGTGGAGCACCTGCGCAACCGCGACCGCGATCCGCAGGTCGACGCGGTGGTGGATCTGTGGGGTCGCACCCTCGACGCGGTCGAGGCGCAGGACTTCGCCAAGGTCGACACCGAGATCGACTGGGTGATCAAGCGCAAGCTGTTCCAGCGCTACCAGGACCGCTACAGCATGGAGATGTCGGATCCCAAGATCGCCCAGCTGGATCTGGCCTACCACGACATCAAGCGTGGTCGCGGTGTCTTCGACCTGCTCCAGCGCAAGGGTCTGGCCAAGCGGATCACCGAGGACGACGCCGTCGACGCCGCGGTGGACACCCCGCCGCAGACCACCCGGGCCAAGCTGCGCGGTGATTTCATCACCGCCGCGCAGGAAGCGGGCCGCGATTTCACCGTCGACTGGGTGCACCTCAAGCTGAACGATCAGGCGCAGCGCACGGTGCTGTGCAAGGATCCGTTCCGATCGGTCGACGAACGCGTCGACCGGCTGATCGCCTCGATGTAGGCGAACCCCTCAGACGGGGGACCGACGACGAAACCGGTGGCGCATGGGAGCGATTGCGTAGGCGCCATCGGTTTCGTCGTGTGTAGGGCCGATCAGTCCGCGGTGACGACCGTCGCGTAGGTGGCCGTCAGGCCGGCGAGGAAACTGGTGAGCGCCAATTCGAAACTGTCGTCATCGATTTCGTCGGCGAGGCGATCTCGAGTTTCGTCTCGCGTGGTCCCCTCGATATGGTGATGTGCGCGACGGTGACCACCTTCGACGCCAACGAGATCCACCGCGACGACTTTCGCCACACTTCGGGTCGCGAAGTACAAGTACCCGCGCCGGGTCGAATTCGTCACCGAGTTACCGCTCGGACCCCCACAAGGTTATCGAACGCGC
Organism: Nocardia sp. IBHARD005; assembly: GCF_052814245.1. Taxonomy (NCBI): domain Bacteria; kingdom Bacillati; phylum Actinomycetota; class Actinomycetes; order Mycobacteriales; family Nocardiaceae; genus Nocardia; species Nocardia sp. IBHARD005. The sequence continues at coordinate 4,985,367 of NZ_CP199935.1, read as the reverse complement.
ACTGCGCCAACGTTTCGGAGGAGCGGCATGATCACGGATTTCGCCGATTTCGACGCCGTACGTGCCGCGGTCGGAACCGAACTCGGCCCCAGCGACTGGGTCACGATCGACCAGCGCCGGATCGACCTGTTCGCCGAAGCCACCGACGACCACCAATGGATCCACGTCGACGCCGAACGCGCCGCCGCGGGCCCCTATGGCACCACCATCGCCCACGGCTTCCTCACCCTGTCGCTGATCGTGCCCATGACCCAGCAGATCATGACCGTCAGCGCCGCGACGGCAGGCATCAACTACGGCCTCGACCGAGTCCGCTTCCTCACCCCCGTTCCGGTCGACGGCCGCATCCGCGCCCACCTCACGCTCACCGAGGTCACCGAAGTCCCCGGCGGCGTCCAAATCCATCGCCACGTCACTGTAGAACTGGAAAACGCCGACCGCCCGGCCTGCGTCGCCGACTCCATAGCCCGCTGCCTGCGCTGACCCACTCGCTGGGATGACCTGCCTGCGGGCTCCAGAGGGTAAGCGAAAAGCTCCGCCCGGTTGGGTGCGAACGGGACCCATGGGTTGGTCCCTAAACGGCCGTCTCAGCATCAGAATCGGCGGCCCACGTGATCTCCAGGCGATCTGCCCGTTGTTTCGGGTGCAACGTCACCGAGAGGTGCATCGCTTCGAGCAACCGGCCCTTACCGGCGTCGTTCAGGGCTATCCACGCTTCGCGCATCGTCCGGCCGGTCGGCGTAGCCACCTCGCGAACTTCGGGATCATGTGCGGCCACAAGTGCGGCATACGCGGCTTCGAGCTTCGCACTCATCTCTTCGTACGTGCCCATCATCAGCGGTCCGGCCGTCGCCATTTGGGCGCCGATGCGCGCCGCTTGCTCCCGCGCTTCGATCATCTCCGCCGAAAGGTCGTTGCCACCTTCAAGTTGAACGTCGACTTCGTCGAAGCGGCCCCACACCTTGAGAAATTCGGCCTCAACCCGCTGGTCAAGGGTCGCCGCGTAGATGGTGACGTGACCAGCCTTGCACTTGTAGAGCCGCACCCCCTTGTCGCTGGTTCCTCCGCTCAAACGGCCGTCGCATCGGTGACAGAACGCCATTCCAGCGCAGAGGGGCGCTGCCTGGCGGGGAGCACGGTCAGCGCCGGTCGCGAGGTCGAGCATCCGTTGGCGGACAGCCAAGAGTTCAGCAGCGGACAGGATCGGTTCGGCGAACGCAACTGGAGTCACCCCGTCGGCGGCCACGACCAACTTCCCTTTATGGGCGCGCTGTCCCCGGAACGTCGGCGACGTGAGCATCCGTCGCCATTGGGGTTCGCTCAAGCCAGTCGTCCGCGCTGTCCCGGCAACGGTGCCCCCTTGGATCAATTCCCTTACAGCTGTACGAACTTCAGTGGCCTGGGCGTTGTCGACCTCGAGGTATGCGGCACCGTTGCGGCGGACCGTCTTGTACCCGAACGGTGCCCGTCCGGCGCCCCAACGTCCCAAGCTCCGCCGGGTCTCGTGCCCTTCGCTGATTCGGGCGGAGATCATCCCCCGTTCCCACTCCGCGAGCGAGGCAAGAACGGCGGCGACCATGCGACCGGTCGGCGTTAGCGTGTCAACCGTGTTGTCGGTCGTGGCTAGCCGTATGCCCGCCGCCTCAGCCCACGCCACGAGTCGAAGGAACTCCGCGACCGATCGGGCGAAGCGATCCAGCTTCCACGTGATCGCCAGGTCAGGGTGGGCTGCCATGAGTGCCCGAAGCCCGGGGCGTTCCTCAATGGGCTTCGCGCCGCTGACGTTGTTGTCGACGTACTCGGCGACGTCTGCGAAGTCATGATGGTTCGCAGTAAGCCAGCGACGGCAGGCAGCGCGCTGGGTATCGAGTGAGGCGCTGTCGTCGGCCTCACGGGACAACCGAAGGTAGATTGCTACTGACGTCATGTACTCAAAGCTACGCGCGCTCACCTTAGACAGTGGTGAACATTGCGGCGGTGAGATTCGGGAGTCCGCATCGCGGACGCCGCGGATGGCTGCGGCCACCGCCTCGCCGACCGAGACGATAGCTTGCCGGGCGGAACCGCTCGGAGCTACGGAGAAGACGACGAGCATCGTGATTTCTGTGGTCCCCGGGCCGCGGCCCAACTGTGCGCCGACGCGCGAGGGAGGGGACGCGACCATTACCCTCTATCGGGTGGCGATATCCAAGGTCGAGCGGCTGATGAATCTGGTCATCGCGCTGCTGTCGACCAGGCAGTTCCTGAGTGCGGAACGTATTCGCGCCAGCGTGGCAGGTTACGAGGACTCCGCGACCGACGAGGCGTTCAGCCGGATGTTCGAGCGCGACAAGAACGAATTGCGCGATCTGGGCATCCCCCTGGAAGTCGGTCCGGTGGGACGGTTCTCGACACTCGAGGGGTACCGGATCAACCGGGACGCCTACGAGCTGCCCGATATCGACCTGTCGAGCGAGGAAGCCGCGGCGGTCGCCGTCGCGGTACAGATGTGGGCCTCACCGGAATTGGCGGGTGCGGCCGAGGGCGCGCTGTTGAAGCTGCGCGCGGCCGGGGTCACCGTCGAGACCGACAACGTCGGGGTGTCGGTGCCCGCGGTGCCCGCACGCACCCGCGGGTCGGAACCGGTGCTGCGGGAACTCCTTGCTGCGATCGACGCGGGTCAGGCGGTGCGGTTCGGCCACCACAGTGCCGTCACCGATCCGTTCGTGACCCGCGATGTCGAACCGTGGGGTGTGGTGACCCGGCACGGGCGCTGGTATCTCGTCGGGCACGATCGCGAACGCGACGCCGTTCGCACCTTCCGGCTGTCGCGGATCGGTGGTCAGGTGCGGCCGTACGGCCCGGTCGACGCGGTGCACAAGCCCGCGCACACCGATCTGCGCGCGATCGTCGACCGGGTCACCGGCGATGCGCCCGTCACCGGGTCGGCCACCGTGTGGGTTGCCAAGGGCCGTGGACGCGAATTACGCCGTATCGGCACCGAAGTCGACACCCGGGATCTGGGCAGTCGCCCCGGCTCGGTGCTCGAGGTGCCGGTCCGGTCCAGGGATTGGGTGGCCCGGCTGATCACCGGCCTCGGTCCCGATGTCCTCGTTCTCGAACCACCGCAACTGCGCGCCGACGTGATGAACCGGCTACGGTCGGTACTCGACCACACGGAGGTCACGTCGTGAGTTCGCGTCTGTCCCTACGCCTTTCGCGCCTGCTGAACATGGTGCCGTACCTGCTCGCGCACCCGGGCATCAGCGCTGCCGAGGCCGCCGCCGAACTGGGTGTCACCACCAAACAGCTGATGAGCGACCTCAACCAGCTGTGGATGTGCGGGTTGCCGGGCTACGGTCCCGGCGATCTGATCGACCTGTCGTTCTCCGAGGAGAGCATCGAGGTCACCTTTTCGGCCGGCATCGAACGGCCGCTGCGGCTGACCTCCACCGAGGCCACCGCACTGCTGGTGGCACTGCGCTCGATCGTGGAAATGCCGGGCATGGTCGACCCGACCGCCGCGCATGCCGCCATCGCCAAGATCGAATCGGCGATCGCGAGCACCGACGCCGTCGTCAAACCGGTCGAGGTCCCCGTGGAGAAGCCGGTGGTCGCGACCGTGCGCGCCGCGCTCGCCGACGTGCGGGCACTGCGCCTGGTGTACTACTCCGCCAGCCGCGACGAGGTGTCCGAACGCATCGTCGACCCGATTCGGGTGGTGCTGGTCGACAACAACAGCTACCTGCAGGCCTGGTGCAGGCAGGCCGAAGGCGTTCGCCTGTTCCGGTTCGATCGGATCGAGGACGCCACCGAACTCGACGAACCGGCGCACCCACCCAGTCACGCCGCTAACGACGCGGCCGCACTCGACCTGTTCCAGGACGACCCGGCCGTGCCGCTGGCCCGGTTGCGGATCCGCGCCGACTACGCGTGGGTGCTCGACCAGTACCCGATGCACCGCATCGAATCGCGCGCCGACGGCAGCATCGAGGCAGGCATGCGCTTCGCCTCGCCGGACTGGATGGCCCGGCTGTTGCTCGGCTTCGGCACCGGCGTCACCGTGCTCGGACCACCGGAACTGGTGGCGGCCGTGCGCATGCGCGCCGACGCCGCCCTGGCCGCCTACGCGGCCGCCGGCCTGGTGGGGGGGACCGAACCCGCGTGAGTCAGCGAGTACTTGTCCTCGGCGCGGGCAGCGTCGGAGTCTTCATCGGTGGTCACCTGGCCGCCGCGGGCATGGAAGTGATCTTCGTCGGCCGCCAGCGCATCCTCGACGACATCGCCGAACACGGCCTGCACCTGACCGATCTGGACGGCGGCTCGACCGAGGTGCCGCCCGACCGGTTCGGCCTCGCGCTCGAACCCGACGAACCCGAACTGGCCGACCTGGTCCTGGTGACGGTGAAGTCGGCCCACACCGCTGCCGCGGTCCGCGCTGTCGCGGGTCGGTTACGCCCCGGCACCCCGGTCGTGAGCCTGCAGAACGGCATCGGCAACGACAGCGTGATCAGAGAGATCCTGCCGACCAGCATCGCCCTGGCCGGGATGGTGATGTTCAACGTGGTCCATCGCGGTCACGGGTGCTTCCACCGCGCCAGCGGCGGCGACCTCGCGATCCAGGACGATCCGGTCGTCGACCGCTTCGCCGATCGGTTCCGCGCGGCGGGCCTGCCGCTGCACCGCCACCGCGACCTGCGTCCGGTGCAATGGGCCAAACTCCTCCTCAATCTGAACAACCCGATCAACGCGCTGTCGGGCAAGCCGCTGCGTGAGGAACTCGCCGAGCGCGACTACCGCCGCTGCCTCGCGCTGACCCAGTCCGAAGCCCTCGCCGTGATGAACACTGCGCGAATTCGGCCCGCCAAGCTCACCCCCGCTCCGCCCGAGTTGATGGTGCATTTGCTGCGTGTTCCCGACGCTGTCTTCCGGCGGGCGTTCGGGCGGGTGCTCGCCATCGATCCGCTCGCACGCTCGTCGATGGCCGATGATCTCGCGCTCGGCCGACGCACCGAAATCGCGTGGTTGTGCGGGGAAATCGTGCGCCTCGGCGAGATGGTGGGTCACCCGACGCCGGTCAACCGGCGGCTGACGGAGCTGATCAGGATCGCCGAGTCCGGCGACACCACGCGATTCAGCGGAAGCCGGTTGTTCGCCGAGCTGACCGGGGCGGCGGCCGCTGTCACGGATTGAACGCGTGGCGAACACCGTTGCGGCTGGCGGTTCATCGCGGTCCGAACCCAGGTAGCATCGGTAATCACCACAGTCTTTGGAGGTATCTGATAATGGGCACGTTCAGCTGGACGCACCTGCTGATCATCGCGTTGCTGTTCGTTCTGCTCTTCGGCGCGAAGCGGCTTCCCGACGCGGCACGTGGCCTGGGCCGCTCGCTGCGCATCTTCAAGAGCGAGGTCGGCCAGATGCAGGCGGAGTCGACGACGTCCGACGCACCGCAGGCCACGACGGCCACCCCCGCGCCACAGCAGCAGTTGTCCGCGTCCGCGACACCGGCGCAGACCCCGATCGTCGAACCGCAGCAGGGCCACAAAACCCTCTGACCTCGGCCATCACCCCGGGGCGGTAGTGACCGCTCCGGGGCGACGTGCTGTGTTGTCGAGCATCCGCCGAACCGAGGGTTAGAGGCCACCACCCACCATGCGCATCCCGTTCGATCCCCGGCGCACCAAGCGCAGGACGAATCCCGACGGCACCATGTCGTTGGTCGAGCACCTGCAGGAATTGCGCACCCGGCTGTTGCTGGCACTGGCCGCGATCGCGGTGACCACGCTGATCGGCTTCTACTGGTATGCCCACACCCTCTTCGGACTGGAGAGCCTCGGTGAGATCTTGCGCGGCCCCTACTGCGCGCTGCCCGAATCGGCGCGGGCCAGCCTGACTCCTGATGGCGCCTGCCGATTGCTCGCTACCGGACCCTTCGACCAGTTCATGCTCCGGTTGAAGGTCGGGTTCACTGCCGGAGTCGTGATCGCGACGCCGTTCTGGCTGTATCAGCTGTGGGCGTTCATCACCCCGGGGCTGTACGCGAAGGAACGCAAGCTCGCGGTCGGTTTCGTGGTGACGGGCTCGGTGCTGTTCGTCACGGGCGCTGTCCTGGCCTACGTGGTGGTGTCGCACGCGTTGTCGTTCCTGATGACCATCGGCGACAACGTCCAGATCACCGCGCTCAGCGGTAACCAGTACTTCGGTTTCATCATCCAGTTGCTGATCATCTTCGGCGTCAGTTTCGAGACTCCGTTGATCATCATCGGGCTGAATCTGGTGGGGGTTCTGCCCTACGCCAAGCTCAAGGCGTGGCGGCGCGGGATGATCTTCGGCCTGTTCGTCTTCGCCGCGATCGTCACACCGCAGGACCCGTTCTCCATGCTCGCGCTGGCGATCGCGCTGACGGTGTTGTTCGAGCTCGCGGTGCAGTTCTCGCGGTTCAGCGACGCGCGCAAGGCCCGCCGGGAGGCGAAGGAGGGCTGGGGCACGCTCGACGACGAACAGGCCTCGCCGCTGGAGAATCCTGAACCGGTGGCCGCCGCCGATCCGGTGCGTGAGCCGGAGAAAACCGCGCGCCCGGTGTCGGACTACTCCGATACGCTCTGAGGGGTGACCGACACTCCGGGGCTGCCCAGCGAACTGGCGAAATTCGCCGGTGAAATCTCCTTCGATCTGGACCCCTTCCAGAGCACCGCGTGCGCGGCGTTGGAAGACGGGCACAGCGTGCTCGTGTGCGCCCCCACCGGTGCGGGCAAGACGATCGTCGGTGAGTTCGCCGTGCACATGGCGCTGGCCTCGGGCGGAAAGTGCTTCTACACCACGCCGATCAAGGCGCTGTCGAATCAGAAGTTCGCCGACCTGACCGCCCGCTACGGGCGTGACAGTGTCGGCCTGCTCACCGGTGACCAGTCGATCAACCCCGGCGCGCCGGTGGTCGTGATGACCACTGAGGTGCTGCGCAACATGCTCTACGCGTCCTCGGACTCGCTGCACGGCCTGTCCTACGTCGTGATGGACGAGGTGCACTACCTGGCCGACCGATTCCGCGGTGCGGTGTGGGAGGAAGTGATCCTGCACCTGCCGCCGGACGTGCGCCTGGTGAGCCTGTCGGCGACGGTGTCCAACGCCGAGGAGTTCGGCGCGTGGATGGAGACCGTGCGCGGCGACACCGCGGTGGTGGTCGACGAGACCAGGCCGGTGCCGCTGTGGCAGCACGTGATGGTCGGTCGGCGGATGTTCGACCTGTTCGACACCAAGTCCAGCGAGCGCAAGGTCGTGGTCGACGAAGACCTCGTACGGTTCATCCGCCAGCGCGAGAGCGCCGACCGGATGCACGGCTACGGCGGTCCGCGCGGGCGAGGCGGGCGCGGTGGCAACTTCCGTCCGCTGCCGCGACCGGACGTGCTCGCTCGCCTCGACGAGGAAAACCTGCTGCCCGCGATCACGTTCATCTTCAGCCGCGCGGGTTGTGACGGCGCGCTGGCCCAGTGTCTGCGTGCCCGCCTCGATCTGAGTCGTCCCGGCGAGGTCGAGCAGATCGACGAGATCATCGACAAGCACACCGGTGATCTGCCCAAGGGCGATCTGGAGGTGCTCGGCTACTGGGAGTGGCGTGAGGCGCTGCACCGGGGCCTGGCCGCCCATCACGCGGGCATGCTGCCCGCGTTCCGCCACACTGTCGAGGAACTGTTCGTCCAGGGTCTGGTGCGCGCGGTGTTCGCCACCGAGACCCTGGCCCTCGGCATCAATATGCCCGCCCGCACGGTGGTCCTCGAGCGGCTGGTGAAGTTCAACGGTGAAACCCACGCCGAGCTGACTCCCGGCGAATATACCCAGCTCACCGGTCGGGCGGGCAGGCGCGGTATCGACGTCGAGGGCCACGCGGTGGTGCTGTGGCAGCCCGAGGTGGACACCAGTGCGGTGGCCGGCCTCGCCTCCACCCGCACCTACCCGCTGCGTAGCTCGTTCCGGCCCGGCTACAACATGTCGATCAACCTGATCGACCGGATGGGTGCCCAGGAGGCCCGAACCCTCCTCGAAAGGTCGTTCGCCCAGTTCCAGGCCGACCGGTCGGTGGTGGGGCTCGTCCGTGGCATCGAACGCAACGAGGGCGCGCTGCGCAAGCTGGAGAGTCAGCTCGGTGGCGTCGACGGCGACTTCATGGAGTACCTGTCACTGCGTGACCGGATCAAGCAGCGTGAGCGCGATATCCAGCAGCAGGGCCGGGCCGACCGGCGCGGCGCCGCGGTGAAAGCGCTGATCGGCTTGCGTCGTGGCGACGTGGTGTCCATCCCGGTGGGCAAACGGTCCGGGCTCGCGGTGATCCTCGAACCCGACCAGACACCGGGCGACCCGCGTCCGCTGGTGCTGACCGAGGACCACTGGGCCGGACGGGTGTCCGCGGCCGATTTCCCGGAGCCCGCCGAAGCGCTCGGTCGCATGGATCTGCCGCGCCGGGTCGATCACCGGACCGCGCGCATCCGCCGCGACTTGGCCTCGGCGTTGCGCGGCACCGGCATCTCGGCTCCGCGCCGGGGCAAGCGCAACGATCGTGTTCGAGGCGGTGAGGATCGTCAACTCTCGACGCTGCGGCGCAGTCTGCGTTCCCATCCCGCACACGATCGTCCCGATCGGGAGCAGCTGAGCCGCACCGGCGAGCGGTATTCGCGGCTCGCCCGCGAAACCGAGACGATGCGCCAGAAGGTTGCCGCGACCACGAATTCGCTGGCACGCACCTTCGATCGGATCGTCGGGCTGCTCGAGGAACGCGGGTTCGTCGCCCACGGTGAGGTGACCGCCGACGGCAGGCGGCTGGCCCGGATCTATGCCGAGAGCGATCTCGTGGTCGCCGAGGCCCTGCGTCAGGGTCTGTGGCGCGGACTCGGCCCGGCCGAGCTCGCCGCGGTGGTATCGACGCTGGTCTACGAATCACGCCAGGAAACCGGCCTGCTCACACCGGCGGGGCCCACCGACCCGATCCGCCGGGCGATCGCGGCCACCATCGACGTGTGGTCGGACCTGCGCTCCGACGAGGCGCGGCACAAACTCCCGCCCACCCGCGAACCCGATCTGGGGTTCGTCACCGGGGTGTACAAATGGGCGCGCGGTGACGCGTTGGCCGAGGCGTTGCTGGCCAGTGGCGACCAGGGCACCACGATGTCGGCGGGGGATTTCGTGCGGTGGTGCAGGCAGGTGATCGATCTGCTCGATCAGATCCACAACACCGCCGACGACCCCGAGATCGCGTCCACCGCGGCCAAGGCGGTGCGAGCCGTACGGCGGGGTGTCGTCGCGGTGGACGCCGCGTAGTCGGGGGGTCTGTGATTTGATTTCTTCGCGTACCGACCGTGAGGCGGATGTCGTGCGAGTGCGGCAGGCCCGGCGCGGGGGGCTACCGTATGGACTAATGATGCGAGTGGAGGCGAGTGGATGAGCGGCCCTTACGGACCGAACAACCCCGGGGAGGGGAACAACGATCCCACCCAGCACTGGGGGGGTCAGCAGGGGGCCGGTGGCGCCGGTCCCACCCAGCACTGGGGTGGCGCGCAACAGCCGCCGCAACAGGGCGCCCAGCCCACTCAGCAGTGGGGTGACCCGAACCAGCAGCAGCCGCAGCAGCAGTGGGGACAACAGCCCCAGCAGCCGCAGCAGCCGTGGGGTCAGCAGCCGCAGCAGGGTGGCGTGCCGCCGCAGCAACCGACCGGACCGCAGCAGCAGTGGGGTCAGACCCAGCCGCCTCCGCAGGACTGGAACAACCAGGCCGCCAACGCGCAGCAGCAGTGGGGCCAGCAGGCCGCGCCGCCGCAGCAGCAGTGGGGGCAGCAGCCCGCGCCGCAGCAGCAGTGGGGCCAGCAGCCGCAGCAGTCCTCCGGCGGCAAGAGCAAGGGTCTGATCATCGGGCTCATCGCCGCGGGCGTGCTCGTGGTCGCTGCGGTGATCGGCCTGCTCCTGGTCGTGCTCTCCTCGGACGAACTCGACAACGCGGCCGTGCAGGACGGTGTCTCGCGCGTGCTGAAGGACTCCTACGGCATCGCCGACGTCTCCGACGTCAGCTGCCCCTCCGGCCAAGCGGTCGAGGTCGACGCGACCTTCACCTGCGACCTGAAGGTCAGCGGCGAGGCGAAGAAGGTCACCGTCAAGATCACCAAGGAAGACGGCACCTACGAGGTCGGCCGCCCCAACTAGGCGCTCGCACTACGTTTTCCGGGCCGTCCGCGACTACGCGGGCGGCCCGGTGTCGTTTCCGGTGTCGCGGATCCGCCTCGGACGGTGGCCCTGTCGCGAACTCGTCGCGGGCGGGTCAGTCGGCGTGTGCCGCGGTCAGCGCGGTGACCAGGCGGGTGATCGGGCTCTCGGCGTTGTACGCGGCGGCCAACGCGAGCAGCCGGTCGGGGTCGGTCGGGGTGGCGGGCAGGACATCCGGACGCGACAAGACGACATCGGCATCGCGGACGACCCGCACGACCGGTGCGGCGACCTTCAGATAGTCCTGCGCGGCAACGAGTTTCGCGCGCACACCCTTGGCGATATCGGAACCCGGATCGGCGACGGCGTCCATGAGGGCGTCGAGGGAACCGAACTTCGTGATCAGCTGGGCGGCGGACTTGTCGCCGATGCCCGCCACACCGGGCAGGCCGTCGGAGGCGTCGCCGCGCAGCGTCGCCATGTCGGCGTAGGCCGGTCCCGCATTCTGTTCGGGCACACCGTATTTCGCCGAGAGCTCCGCCGGGCCGAACAGTTCGGCCTTGGCCAGGCCACGACCGACGTAGAGCACCCGGACCGCCGGGGCGGGCTCGTCGCGCACCAACTGCAGCAGGTCGCGGTCGCCGCTGACGACGACCACCGGATCGGTGCGTTCCCGGCTCGCGAGGGTGCCGAGCACATCGTCGGCCTCGAGGCCTTCCGCGCCGCCGGTGGCGATGCCTGCCGCCGCGAGCACCTCGAGGATCATCTCGACCTGCGGGGTGAGAGTATCGGGCACTTCTTCGGCGCCGGGCGCCGCACTGGTGCTGGTGTCGAGTCGGTGCGCTTTGTACGAGGGCACCAGGGCCACCCGGAACGGGGGCCGCCAATCGAGGTCGAGCCCGACGACGAGCCTGCTCGGGCGATGCTTGGTGACCAGCGAGGCCACCATGTCGGTGAATCCGCGCAGCGCGTTCACCGAGCGGCCGTCCGCGCCCCTGAGCTTGTCGGGGATGGCGTAGTAGGCGCGGAACCAGAGGCTTGCGCCGTCGAGGATCAACAAGGGTCCACGGGTGCTCTCGTCAGCGGTCACACCGGTGATTGTGCCCCGAACCACCGACACCGTGCTGATAGGTGGTGTCCTCGGCCCTGCCGGACGAGTCGTCTGCGTTCTGCCGATCGCGCTGACGACCGGTCGTCGTCGGGTTCGCGGGCCGGATCGGTCCCGCTCCGACAACCGATCCTGCGGGCGTCGCGCCGGGGCGGGTAACGTCGAACGCTATGAGCGCGCACACGGATGCCAGGTTCGCGGCGAAGGTCTACGGTCAGCGTCTGGAGCGGGCGGTCGAGTTGATGCGGGCGGCGCATCTGGACGCCCTGCTGATCACTCCAGGGCCCGATCTGCGCTACCTGATCGGTTCGGCCGCGGAATCCTTCGAGCGGCTCACCTGCCTGGTGATCCCGGCCGACGGGGCGACGCCGTCGGTGGTCATCCCGAAACTCGAGCTGGCCTCCCTCGGTGATTGCGCGGCGGGCGAACTCGGCCTGCAGGTGCTCGACTGGGTCGACGGCGTCGATCCGTATCAGCTGGTCCGCTCGATATTGCACGCCGGTTCCCGCATCGCGGTCGCCGACGCCATGCCCGCTCTGCACCTGATCCCGCTCGCCGAGTCGACGACCGGGCTGCCCGCCTCGGCCACCCCGGTGCTTCGCGAGTCGCGAATGATCAAGGACGAGGCCGAGATCGACGCGCTGCGCCGAGCGGGCGCGGCCATCGACCGCGTGCACGCGCGGATGGGCGAATTTCTGCGGGCGGGTCGCACCGAGGCCGAGGTGAGCGCCGATATCACCGCCGCGATCATCGAGGAAGGCCATACCGAGGCGGCGTTCGTGATCGTCGGCAGTGGCCCGCACGGCGCCGACCCGCACCACGAGGTGTCCGATCGCGTCATCGAAGCGGGCGATGTGGTCGTCATCGATATCGGTGGCCCCGTCGCACCCGGCTACTACTCCGACTCGACCCGCACCTACGTGCTCGGCACCCCGAGCCCGGAGATCGTCGAACGGATGGCAGTCCTCGAGGCTGCTCAGGCCGCCGCGGTCGCGGCGGTGCGGCCAGGGGTGACCGCGGAGTCCATCGACGCCGCCGCCCGCGCCGTGCTCGCCGACGCGGGCCTCGGCGAAGCCTTCATCCACCGCACCGGGCACGGCATCGGTCTGTCGGTGCACGAGGAGCCCTACATCGTGGCGGGCAACGACCTGGTGCTCGCGCCGGGCATGGCGTTCAGCATCGAGCCGGGAATCTACTTCCGTGGCGAGTGGGGTGCGCGGATCGAGGACATCGTGGTCGTCACCGCGGGTGGCGTGGAGTCGATGAACAACCGGCCACACGGCCTGACGGTGTTGTAAGCGCTATTTCAGCGTGCTCGACGAGAGCACCCGGCGCACCTGGATCGCGACGACGACCCGCGTCGGGTTCTCGCGGGGCACCCGGTATCGCTCGGTGTAGCGGCGGACGGCCTCCGCGACGTCGGCGCTGTCGCCGAGCACCGTCGCCGGCCCTTCGAGGGTGAGCCAGCGTGCCCCGTCGACCTGGCTCACCGCCGCGTAGCCACCGCGTGCGGCATTGCGCGCCTTCACCGACGCGCCATCGGTGATCACGCGGGCGATCCCACTGTCGGGGTCCCAGGTGAATCCCACCGCGACCACGTGGGGGGTGCCGTCGGCGCGCAGCGTGGTGAGCGTGGCCAGGTGCCGCTCGGTGACGAACTCGAGGGCAGCGGGGGACAGCTGTGCGGTGGCGGTCGGCATGCGGAAACGGTAGCCGGGTCGATGAACGGCCGACTCCAGGGGCTGCTGCCCTCGTCTCCGGGCCGACCACACTCGACCTGCCGCACTGCTGCCGGACATCGCCGCAGGACATCGCGGCCGGACATCGTGGCCGGACATCGTGGCCGGACATCGCCGCCGGAGGTTGCTGCCGGACATCGCCGCCGGACGTTGCCGACGGACATCGCCGCCGACCACACTCGACCTGGCGCACTGCAGCCGGACATCGCCGCCGGACATCAAGGAAGGCACCTCGATGGCGGGTCGGCGATTCGGTGCGCCACGGTCCAGAACCGGGGCGGGCCGGAACCGGGCACCTCGGCCGGATGACAGACTGGCGCTATGGGAAAGCAGCAGAACGATGGGCCGGTGCTGGTCCTGGGCGGGCGCAGTGAGATCGGCCTCGAGGTGGCGCGCAGGCTGGCACCCGGGCGGGTGGTGATCCTGGCCGCTCGCCGTGCCGGCGCGTTGGACACCGAGATCGAGCAGGTGCGCGCGGCGGGCGCGACCGCCGTGCACACCGTGGAATTCGACGCCGACGAGATCGCCACCCACGCGCCCCTGCTGGACAAGCTCGCCGCCGAGCACGGTGGCATCGCGACCGCGGTGCTCGCCTTCGGTGTGCTCGGCGATCAGGACCGTGCCGAACACGACCCGGCGCACGCGGTCGCCGTGGTGCACACCGACTATGTCGCCCAGGTCAGTGTCCTCACGACGCTGGCGAACCTGATGCGGGCGCAGGAGTCCGGCCAGCTCGTCGTCTTCAGCTCTATCGCGGGCGTGCGCGTGCGTCGGGCGAACTATGTCTACGGTTCGGCCAAAGCGGGCCTGGACGGCTTCGCCAGCGGCCTCGGCGACGCCCTGCACGGCACCGGAGTGCAGCTTCTGCTGGTGCGCTCGGGTTTCGTGATCGGCCGCATGACCACCGGCATGGACCCCGCCCCCATGTCCAGCACCCCCGACCAGGTCGCCGACGCCGTCGTCCGCAGCCTCGGCAAGGGCGCCACCCGAGTCGCCATCCCCGGCCGGCTGGCCTTGGCGTTCATCGTGATGCGCCTGCTCCCGCAATCCGTCTGGCGCCGGATGCCACGGTGACCGAGGATGGGCGTTCCGCGGGATGCGGCCGGGCGCCGGATCCGGCCGTGACCGGTGTTGCCGCTGGGCCGCACCGTGGGGCGGGGGCCGGTGCTCGTGCGGTCAGCGCGTCAGCGAGCGGTACGGACTGGACCGGGCATCCGATCGTGGTGGCCGGAATCGGGGCCGACGGCTGGTCCGGTCTGGGGGACAATGTCCGCCGGGCACTCGGTGACTGTGACGTCGTGTTCGGCTCCGCACGTCAGCTGGCACTGCTTCCGGCGAGCGATATCGAACGCGTGCCGTGGCCGACGCCGCTGCTGCCCGCACTGCCGGAGCTGTTCGCGCGCAACGCCGGTCGACGCGTCGGTGTCCTCGCCAGCGGTGATCCCATGTTCTACGGAATCGGCGTCACCCTGGCCCGCCGGTTCGGCCCGGCGGCACTGCGCGTGTTCCCGCAGCCCTCCTCGGCATCGCTGGCGTGCGCCCGGCTCGGTTGGCCACTGGCCGAAACCCCGGTGGTGAGCGTGGTTGCCCGGCCATTGCCCACCGTCCTGCCCGAATTGTCCGAAAGTCGTCGAATTCTCGTCCTCAGCGAAGACGAGACAACGCCGAGCCGGATCGCGGAACTGCTGCGCGACAACGGGTTCGGCGCCTCGACACTGACCGTCCTCGAGCAACTCGGCGGCCCCACCGAACACCGGCGCACCGGCCCGGCCGCCACCTGGCCGCACCCGCCCGGCGACCCACTCAACATCGTCGCCATCGACTGTCGTGCCGACCCGGGCACCCGCCGCGACACCCGCCTGCCCGGCCTGGCCGACACCGCCTTCGCCGGCGACGGCCAGCTCACCAAAGCCGAGGTCCGCGCCCTCACCGTCACCGCTCTCGCCCCCACACCGGGGGAAATGCTGTGGGATATCGGCGGTGGCTCGGGCAGTATCGCCATCGAATGGTGCCGCACCCATCCACTGTGCCGCGCCGTCACGTTCGAACGACTGCCCGCCCGCCGCGAACAAATCGCGACCAATATCGACGCGCTCGGGGTGCCGGGAATAACGATCCGAGGTGAGGTGCGCTCAGAGTTAGCCGAAGAAACGATCCCGGCACCCGACGCCATATTTCTCGGTGGTGGCCTCACCCAGGACGGCATGTTCGAGCGGTGCTGGCAGCGCCTGCGTCCCGGCGGCCGCCTGGTCGCCAACGCGGTCACCGCGGAATCGGAAGCGCTGCTGCTCGACTGGTCTGCCGGGTTCGGCGGCACCCTGCGCAAATTTCAGATCTATCGAGGTGAACCGCTCGGCGGGTTCACCGCCTGGCGACCGCACTTGCCGGTCGCCCAGTGGATTGTCCGAAAACCCGCTGGTCGACGGATCGCGACCCCGTAGTCCCGATCACGATCAGATCACGCGCAGATCACGATGAATCCGTTGTCGCAGGGTCCGCGCGCCGCAAAAGTTTCGGACCGAACGTGTAGAACCCTCGGCTCGGGGGTAGGGTCGTTGCCGTTCCGGGTAATCCCCCCGGGTGCGTTTTCCACGATGGAGAGTTACATGAAGTACTCGAAGTTCGATGGCGATGCCGGTACCGATGATTTCGGAGGGCTGTCCTGAGAGTTTTGATCCTCGGTGGCACCGGTGAGGCCAGGGAGCTGGCGCGCAGAGCGTCCGGCGAGCGTGGACTCGACATCGTGTCCTCCCTCGCCGGTCGGGTCGCCAATCCGCGGCTGCCGGTCGGTGCGGTGCGCGTGGGCGGGTTCGGTGGCGTCGAGGGACTCCGAACCTGGCTACGCGAGAACGCGATCGACGCTGTCGTGGATGCGACCCATCCCTTCGCCGCGAAGGTGAGCGCGCACGCGGCCACCGCCGCGGCCGACCTGGACATCCCCGCGCTGCATCTGCGCCGCCCGGAGTGGGTGCAGCGGCCCGGTGACCTGTGGACCCGGGTGCCCGATCTCGCGTCGGCGGCCGCCGCCCTGACCGCCCGCGACGAACAAGTCCTGCTGACCATCGGCCGCCAGGGCGTCGGCGCGTTCGTCGGCTGTACGGGGCACGGTTTCGTGATCCGCTCCATCGACGCCCCCGAGGTCCCGCTGCCACCGCGCGCGAAACTGTTGCTGGCGCGTGGGCCGTTCACCTTCGATGAAGAACTCGTGCTGATGTCGCGCCATCGCATCGACGTGCTGATTACCAAGAACAGCGGCGGTGAGCAGACCGAGGCGAAGATCTTCGCCGCCCGCACCGCGGGTCTGCCGGTGATCATGATCGACCGGCCACTGCTGCCCGCGGGCGCGGTCACCGTGGCCGAGGTCGGCGACGCTGTCGAGTGGCTGCGCGAGTCCACCTCGCACCGGGTGCGCTGAAGCCGGTCGGGCCGCCGGTGGGCCGAACGGGAATCAGCGCGGGTTCGGCGGCGTGAAGATCGTCGGCAGTTGGTCGAACCAGTGCAGGACCGCGCGCTCGTAGGCGATGCCGAATTCGAGGGTGGCCCGCTGGTGCGGTGCCAGGGCGGTTTCGTCTTCATCGAGGTAGCGGTCGAGGCGGTCCTGATGAATGTTCTTGTTGGCGGCGATGATCCGATCGCGATGAGCCGGATCCAGGTGCTCGCCGAACGACAGCGTGAGCAGCAGCGGAACCCGGATGGTCTCGGCGCCCGGATCGCGCCCGATCCACTCGGCGAAGGCCTCGCGCCCGACATCGGTGATCCGGTACGGCGTGCGCTCCCTGGCGCCGCGTTCGCCCTTGGTCACCAGGCCCGCGGCGTCCATCGTGGACAGTTCGCGATAGACCTGGCTCTGCGTGATGGTCCAGAAGTCGCCGATGCGTTGCTGGGCCTGGGTGGCGAGATCCCAGCCCGACTTCGGACCCTCGTGCAGGAACCCGAGTAGCGAGGCCGCGGTGGAGTTCAGCGGGCGGCGTCGTGTCGCGATGTCGGTCAACGGTCAACTCCCTTCGAACTACATTCCTAAGTGGAACGTTACGCTTGGGTGGGCGGTTCGCCAAGAGCGCCGGTGTTGCGGTGCGTTCGCCGAGCCCGGGTGCGGCGGTGATGCTCGCGCGCTGAGCATCACCGCCGCGGTGGTCGACCCGTCAGGCTCAGGCCAACGCGAGGTTCAGGATGTCACCGTCGGCCAGCTCGTAGGACGCCAGTGTCGCGGAGTCCTCGAGCTTGATCTCGTTCTCGGTGATGAGCTGCTGATCAGCCACCGGAACGCCGGTCTGTTCCTGGATGAGGACCTTCAGATCCTGCACGGTGGCCGTGGTCTCGACAGTGACCGGGATGGGCTCGCCGTCCAAGCCGTTGACCGTCACGGTGATGCCGGTCGCGGTCTCGGCGAGGGGTACCCCGGGCACCTTTGGCAGGCTGGGCAACTTGGGTGCGACGGGTGCGGCCGGCAGCTCGGGCGCGGCCGGCAGCTCGGGCGCGGCCGGCAGCTCGGGCGCGGCTGGCAGCTCGGGCGCGACCGGCACCCCGGGAACGGTGGGTGCCACTGGGGGTAGAGGTGGCTGGGCCGACGCGGTGACCGGCAGGATCCCGGCGACGGGAACCGTCATGGCGGCGGCTATCAGGCCGACCGTCACACCGCGCCGTAATCGGGTGCTGAGGGTGTGCTGTGCGTGGTGCTGAACACTCATCGTGGTGAATCCTTTCATCGTCCTCGTGGGACGCGTTGGGGAATCGAACCAGGAAACGAGCTGTCACGCTGTTGTGCTCGCGGGCAGGCCCGCGGAACCAGTGTGCCACCGCGGGTGCGTATCGCCGGGCCTCGCCGACCGCGCGGGTCGCCGAGGATCGCGGTGGTGTCGGTCGCCCGCGGGTCGCCCGGGGGCGCCTGCCCCGCCGATTCGGTGGCCGCTCGGCGCGGGTCGTGCGGGGTACCGACAGTGGGGCTTGCCGATGGCCGGGCGCGGACTACCGGCTCGGCACCGACCCATACCTGCGCGAGGTGAAAACGCGGGTGCCTTCCGGCGTGTCGAAGGTGGTGGTGGTCGAGGATCCGATGATCAGCAGTGTGCGCATGTCGACCTCGTCCGGATCGAGCTCGCCCAGGGTGGTCACCCGGACCGATTCGGTCGGCCCGCCGACATCGCGGCCTAGCACCACCGGCGTGTGCGGTGGGCGGTGTTCGAGCAGTACCTCGCGCATGGCGCCGACCTGCCAGCGTCGTTGCGAGGAGGCCGGGTTGTAGATCGCGATGGCCATGTCGGCTGCGGCGACCGCCGAAAGGCGTTGTGCGACAACATCCCACGGCTTGAGCCGGTCCGACAGCGAGATCATCGCGTAGTCGTGCCCGAGCGGCGCGCCGACCCGGCTGGCCACCGCGTTGGCGGCGGTCAGGCCCGGCAGCACCCGCACCGGGACATCCTTGAACTGTGGTTCGGCCGACACCTCGAGGACGGCGGCCGCCATGGCGAAGACGCCCGGATCGCCGGAGGACACGACGGCGACGCGAGCACCACGCTTGGCCAGGTCCAGGGCCATCGCGGCCCGTTCGGATTCGACCTTGTTGTCGCTGGCGTGCCTGCGCTGGCCGGCCCGTTCGGGGACTCGATTGATGTATGTGGTGTAGCCGACGAGATCTGTCGCCTCGGCCAACGCGGCGGTGACCTGCGGCGTCGTCCAGTCCGCGTCGCCGGGACCGAGACCGAGGACAACGACTTCGCCCGGCACCTCTGCCGACTCCGCCGGGGAGACGCGCGGTGCGGACACGTGGCCACCCGGTGCGCAGGCCACGGCCGTGTGGTTCGGCTCGGCCGCCGCGGTGATCGAGTCGTCGGGCCGGGATTCAGCAGTTGCCTGACGGCCTGGCGTAGTCACGGTGGCTGCGAGGTCGGTCGCGGGCTGATGGCCGGAAGCGCCGCGAACGGGGATCGCGGTGGTCGGCGTCGGACCAGGGACGAGGGTGATCGAGAAGTACGGAACGTCTGCCTCGTCCACGTCGGCCGCGGCGAGTACCCGCTGCCGGGTGCTGCTCGCGCGTTCGACGTAGTAGGCGTCTTTGAGCCGACCGGAATCCGAAAGTGCCTGGCGCACACCGGGAAACGTGCGCCCCAGCTTCATGATCGCGGCGGCGTCGGTCTCGCGCAGGCGCTGGGTCAGTTCTTCCACGGGCATGGTGCCGGGCAGCACCGTCAGCACCTGCTCACCCTCCACGAGGGGAGTGCCCAGCGCCGCCGACGCCGCGCTGACCGAGGTGATGCCGGGAACGATCTCGGCGTCGAACCGACCGGCCAATCGCCGGTGCATGTGCATATAGGAGGAGTAGAACAGCGGATCACCGGCGGCGAGCAGCGCGACGGTGCGCCCCGCGGCCAGGTGGGTGGCCAGCCGCGCGGCCGCCTGCTCGTAGAACTCGTCGATCGCACCCTGATACCCACCGGGATGATCGGTTGTCTCCACGGTCACCGGGTAGACGAGGTGCTCCTCGATCTGCCCCGCGCGCAGATACGGCGCCGCGATGGCACGGGAGATGCTGCGCCCGTGCTTGGCGCTGTGGAACGCGACCACGTCGGCTTCGGCGATGAGCCGGGCGGCCTTCACGGTCACCAGTTCCGGATCGCCGGGGCCAAGACCGATACCCCACAGTTTGCCGGTGCTGATCTCACTCACTCCTGTTCGCTCGCCATCGCGTTCAGTGCCGACGCGGTGATCGCGCTGCCGCCCCGCCTGCCGCGGACGGTCAGATATTCGATCCCGCCGAAGTCGATCAGCGCCTGCTTGGATTCGGCGGCCCCGATGAACCCGACCGGGATGCCGATGATCGCCGCGGGTCGCGGCGCACCGGCGTCGAGCATGTCGAGCAGATGGAACAGCGCGGTCGGTGCGTTGCCGATGGCGACCACCGCACCGTCGAGCTGGTCGCGCAGCAGTTCCAGTGCCGCCACCGAGCGCGTGTTACCCAGCCGCGCGGCGAGTTCGGGCACCCGCGGGTCGGTGAGGTTGCACAGCACCGCGTTGTCGGCGGGCAGGCGCTTGCGGGTTACCCCCGAGGCGACCATATTGGCATCGCAGATGATCGGCTTGCCCGCGTGCAGCGCGGCGCGCGCGGCGGCGACCACACCGGGGGAGTAGGCGATATCGGGGGCGAGGTCGACTTGACCGCAGCCGTGGATCATCCGCACCGCCACCCGCTCGACATCGGCGGGGAAACCGGCGAGATCGGCCTCGGCGCGGATCGTCGCGAACGAGCGCCGATAGATCTCGGCCCCGTCGGTGAGGTAGCTGGTACGCACGTCGGACATGCCGACAACCCTAGAACCTGGGTGTGACGTGGTGTCCGGCGGCTCAGGTGCGGGGGCGTTCGAGAATGCGTGACATCACCAGGGAGCTGCGGGTGCGCCCGACGCGCGCGTTCTCCCTGATCCGTTCGACCGTCACCTCGATCTCGGCCATATCGGTGGCCATCACGTGCACGAGCGCGTCGGCCTCGCCCGCGATCGTCCACACCCCGACGACCTGCGGAATCGGTTCGAGGGTCCGGCGCAGCTCGGCCGGGGAGATGTTGTCGCGGTAGTAGACCTCGACGTACGCCTCGGTTTTCCAGCCCAGCGCGGCCGGGTTGACCTGTGCGGTGAACCCGGTGATCTGCCCGCTCGCGACCATCTTGTCCACCCGCCGCTTCACCGCGGGCGCGGACAGCCCGACCACCGCACCGATCTCCTGGAACGAGGCGCGGGCGTGGACGAGCAGCTCCGCGAGAATGCGCCGGTCGATATCGTCCACGTCGCTCCTTTGCTGCTGGACGCAATGATTCCCCATTCTTGCACCGATATGCACAACGAATCGGTGTTCCCGGTGCAATGGAACGGCAATTACGGTCGTGGAAACCGTCCGCGCAGCCACCGGGAGTCCTGATGACCGCCGCTAGCCCCCTTCGCGTATCCGCACCGGCGCGGACCGCGTCACCGCGCCGCTACGTGCTGTGCCGCCCCGACCATTTCGAGGTCGCCTACGCGATCAACCCGTGGATGGATCCGGCCGCCCCGGTCGACCGGGCGCGCGCGCTCGCCCAGTGGGAGATCCTGCGCGCGAGCCTGGAAGCTCACGGGCACACGGTGGAAACGGTGCCCGGCGAACCCGGTTTGCCGGATATGGTCTTCGCGGCCAACAGCGGCATCGTGATCGGTGGACACGCGCTCTCGGCACGATTCGCCCACCCCGAACGCGCCGCCGAGGGCCCCGCCTTCCATCAGTGGTTCGCCGCCAGGGAACTTCGCGAGCTGGCCGCCGCGACCGAAACCAATGAGGGTGAGGGTGATTTCGCGTTCGCCGGGCAGCGGATTCTGGCCGGTGTCGGGTTCCGCTGTTCGCTGTCCGCGCACGGGGAGGTCGAGCGGTATTTCGAGGTGCCGGTGGTGTCGCTCGAGCTGGTCGACCCGCGCTTCTATCACCTCGACACCGCGCTGATGGTCCTCGACGACACCACCATCGCCTACTACCCGGCGGCGTTCAGCCCCGCCGCAAACGACGTGCTGACCGCGCTCTATCCGGACGCGATCCTCGCCGATGACCACGACGCGGTCTGCTTCGGTTTGAACGGTCTCAGCGACGGCGAACACGTCTTCCTCGACCCCGGCGCCACCGGGCTCATCGCGCAGCTGCGCGAGCGCGGTTTCGTTCCCGTCCCGGTCGACATGTCCGAACTGCGCAAGGGCGGCGGCGGCGTGAAATGCTGTGTGCTCGAGCTGCACACCCGCCGCGACACGACCGTGAGCTAGCCGAGCCGGGTCCCCCACCGCCACATACTGGGCGGATGGCACACCTCGAGCACAGCACCGAGGAGCGGCGCGCTCGGCGCCGCATGTCGGTGGTGCGTGGCTGGTGCTCGGGGTGGGGCTCACTCGTATTCGGTGCCGCCGTCGCGCAGCAGGTACGCGGCGGAGACGATCTTGCCGATCGCCCGGCCACCGAGAATCGGCGACGTCCGTTCGGTGGCGGGGCGCACCACGAGTCCCTCGCGGATATTGGTGCCCGCGCCGCTGACGGTTTCGGCGCCTTCGGCCAATTCCAGCAGCAACTGCGCGTCGTAGGCGCCCTCGTAGAGGATCGGCACGCGCGGTAGGGCAAGGCCGAGGTCGTCGAGCAGGTCGCTGATCTCGTGATGGCCGAGCCAGCGAACCGGCGCTGTGCCCGTGTCCACCGCGATATCGAACAGTCCGAAGCCGAGCGAGGAGTCGTGGGCGGCGGACGCGCCGTAGTGCAGGTCCTGTACGCCCGCGCCGTATACCTCACCGAACAGACCGATGCGGTCCGCGTCGAGCGCGGCGGCGAGCTTACGAGCGGCCTCATCGAGCCTGTGGGCGCGAACGGCGCGCCAGTACAGGTTGCCGTCGGCCTCGGTCAGCGACAGCGACCGGCCACCGACGCCCTTGGACGAAACCAGGATTCGGTCACCGGCACGCACGTGGGTGAGCAGGCAGGCGGTGCCGTGGATCTTCTCCGTCGCCACCACGGGCTCGCCGGCGGTGAAGATATCGGGAAACCGTTTGATGTTCTCGACATCGACCCACCGCAGCAGATCCGGCGCAGCCTCGACCTGTCCCGACATCGAGACCGGCACCGGTGGAACCCATTTCACGATCCCGAGCGATTCGGCGAAATCGGCCCCGGCTGCGGCGGCCTCGGCGAGATCCATCCTGCCCAGCGCTGTCGGCCTGCACACGATGCCCTGCGACACCTCGCCACGCAGCCGCACCGCCTTCACCCGATTGCGCAGCGAGCCCGCGAGTTTCCCGGTCAAGCCGAGCTCGGCGATCAGCTCCTCGGGCAGCACCGACTGTTCCGGAATGTAGACCGCGTGATCCCCCGTGGCGAACTGACCCTTCGCGACCACGGCCCGGTACAAGCCGACCTGGGCCAACTCGAGCCGATCGGCATTCGGATGCGGAACAACGACGAGCCGCTCGGCCGTCACCTGCAGTGTGGACATGGGAACCCCCTCGTAGTGAGAAGGCAAGGGTACGAGACGTTTCCGGCATCGTCGAGCGAGTTTCGTTCGGCCGCCGACGCGGATCAGGGAGCGGTCGTCGCCTCGTCGATGTCGATGCGATAGCCGTGGTCGGTGGCGACCACATCGGTGACGGGTCCGCGTGGACGGCCGCAGCGGCGGTCGCACCCCGACCAGTGCTGGCGACCTGTCACGGTGACAGCGTCGGCGGGAACTACACCATCGGCCGAGTCGCCGGTCGTTGCGGGCAGGACACGGTCGGATTCGATGGCGGCGGCCAGGTCGGCGCGGACGTCGGTGCGTGATTTCGCGCAACCGGGGCGTCCGGCGCAGGCGCTGACCAGCAGCCACGGGGAATTCGCGTCGAAGATAAGGCCCATCGGCGCGAGCACTCGCACCACAGTTTCGGCGGGTCCCTCGTCGAGGTCGGTGATCACCAGGCTGCGCCACGGGGTGACGAAGACGGGCCGTTCGACAGCGGCCAGGAATTCGGTCGTCCTGGCCGACAAGGTACCGAGCGGTACTGCCGCGCCGAGTGTGACGAGCCCGTTCTCCTGATCGAGCCATCCGATCGGAATAGCTTGTGGCGCACCGAGTTCGAGAGGTTCGCCGACGGGAGAGCGGTCCAGCGTCTCGACCACCGATTCGACCCCGCCCGGAATTTCGTGCAGTCGCCACTGCCCGGAATCGCTGGTGCCCCGCAGATCGAGAAAGCCGCGCGCCGCGTCGAGCATCACCTCGACCGCCTCGCCCGCGGTGACCCGAAGTCCGGTGTCGGCGCCTGCCAGCAACAGGGCGAACTCGTTGTCGCCCACGGCGTGAATGCCGATGTCGCCGTGCAGCGTGCTCACATCACCGCGCCCGTCATCGAGGGTGAACAGCACTCGCCCGGGCAGCTCCGCCAGCAGCGGATCGCCGCGCAATCCGGCGTCGAGGTCGACCGCGAGCCCGTGGACGTCGGCGAGCCCGCCGACTCGCCCGGACAGTGGTGAGGCCACGATATTGCGCACCCGTTCATGGGTCCGGCTCGGCAACAGTCCCACGGCGCCCAGGCGTTGCGCGAGTTCGGAGGCGTCACGGACCTGGCGCAGCTGAATGTTGCCCCGCGAGGTCAGTTCGAGATTCCCGTTGCCGAGATCGCGTGCCGCGTCGGCCAGCGCCTGCAACTGCGCCGATTCCAACCGCCCGCCCGGCACACGAATCCGCGCCAGCGGCCCGTCGGCAGCCTGATGCAACCGCAGAACCCCTGGACAAGAATCGGGCGCACTCCTGGTCATGATGCTCCAGCCTACGACGCGCCGGCTGTGCCCCGAACCTCGCCGTGATCGGCTGCGGGCGGGCCCCTGCTCACTGCGGCGAGTGGTCGACCAGCTGCGGCCTTGCCGGCGTGACGGGGCCTACTCGCGTGACGGGGTGGTTCGGGGGTATTCGCCTAGCGTGAGTGGCGGATCCTTCGCCAGCCGAGCACTGACAGGAGAGCCGCCACATGCTGCGTGAATTCGTGGACAAGCGTGTCGTTCCCGCACTCGACAGGGTCGCGCAGGCGCAGGCGCCGGTGGTGAACCGTTACGTCGGCTGGCTGGGCCGCCGGCACCCGGACGATGCGCCGGTGGAGATCGTGCAGCGGCTGTCACGCCAATACCTGGTGGTCGTCACCGTCAGCGGCGTCACCGTCGGGCTCACCGCCGCGGTCCCCGGGGTCGGCACCCTGATCGGTCTGGCCGCGACCGGCGTGGACACCCTCGTGTTCCTCGAGGCGTCGTCGGCGCTGTCGGTCGGTGCGGCCGCGGCTTACGGTCTCGATCCCGACGACCCGAGGCAGGCGCAGCTGGTGTCGAAGGTGGTGCTCGGCGAAGGCGGCACGAAGGTGCTCGAGGGGACGGCGGGCCACAAGACCGGCCAGTGGCTCTCGGTGATCACCGACCACATCCCAGGCCTGGCGAGCATGCCCGACTCCCCGGCCAAACGTTTCATCGTCAACTACCTGGTCAAACGCGCCCTGCTGCTGTTCGGCACCCTCATCCCAGCGGGGATCGGTGCGGTCATCGGTGGCGTCGGCAACAACGCACTGGGCCACCTGGTGATCGCGAACGTGTACCGCAATCTCGGCACCGGCTCCCCGGAGATGGCCGCCGCGGGCACCGAGCGATCCACGACTTGACCTTCGAGTCAGTCGAACCCCGATCATGAAACGGTGCCCGACACCGAGCTGATCACCATCGGAGCCTTCGCCCGCGCCTGCGGCCTGAGCGCCAGCGCCCTGCGCTTCTACGCCGACGCGAGCATCCTCGTCCCCGCCGTCGTCGACGCGGCCACCGGCTACCGCTACTACGCCCCCGAACAGACCGAGACCGCCCGCCTGATCCGTCATCTCGTCGTAACCGCGTCAGGTATCGAATTCACACCGCCGTCCATCTCTGCGCGGCGCAACCCGCAGATCAAGATCAGCAGGCAAGGGCGCGCAGGGGCTCCCGGACGATGCTCGCGCCATTGCTTGCTGATCGATTGTCCAGCCGCTGGGTGCGGGCTGGAAAGTTGCGGGCGGGACTGGCCCAGTAGCATCGTCTTGCTCGGCGGGCGACGAGGAAACCGGTGGAAATCCGGTGCGGTCGCGCCACTGTGAACAGCCAGACCCTCTCCGGCGAGCACCGCAAACCCCGATGGGCGCGTAACCCGAGGAAGGTCTCACCCTGTGATCCTGCTGCTGTCCACCTCCGACACCGACCTGCTGAGCGCCCGCGCGAGCGGCGCCGAGTACCGCTGGGGCAATCCCGCCCGGCTGCTGGTGGAGGATCTGCCGGGACTGCTCGACGGCGCCGACCTGGTGATCGTGCGGATCCTCGGCGGCAAGCGTGCGTGGGAAGAGTGCCTCGACGCGATTCGGGCGAGCGGGGTGCCGATGGTGGCGCTGGGTGGCGAGATCGCACCCGACGCCGAGCTGATGGAATGCTCGACGGTGCCGGTCGGTGTCGCGGCCGATGCGCACAACTATCTCGCCGCGGGCGGGGCCGAGAACCTGCTCCAGCTACACAACTTCCTGTCCGACACGGTGTTGCTGACCGGCCACGGTTTCGAACCGCCCGCGCAACTGCCCACCTGGGGTGAACTCGACCGGTCTCCGCGAATCCTCGAACCGCACGCACCGACCGTCGCCGTCGTCTACTACCGCGCCCAGCACCTCGCGGGCAACACCGCCTACATCGAGGCGCTGTGCAAGGCGATCGAGGCCAAGGGCGCACGGCCGCTGCCGGTCTACGCCGCCTCGCTGCGCACCGCCGAACCCGAACTCCTCACCCTGCTCGGCCGCGCCGACGCCCTCGTGGTGACCGTCCTCGCGGCGGGCGGCAGCAAGCCCGCGACCGCTTCGGCCGGTGGTGACGACGAAGCCTGGGATGTGGCCGCGCTCGCCGCCCTTGACGTGCCGATCCTGCAGGGCCTGTGCCTGACCAGTGGCCGCGCGCAGTGGGAGGCCAACGACGACGGCCTGTCACCGCTCGATGTGGCGACGCAGGTCGCGGTGCCCGAATTCGACGGGCGCATCATCACGGTGCCGTTCTCCTTCAAGGAATTCGACGCCGATGGGCTGTCGGCGTATGTTCCCGATCCCGAACGCTGTGCCCGGGTGGCGGGGATCGCCGTGCGCCACGCCCGCCTGCGCCACATCCCAGCCGCCGACAAGCGGATCGCGATCATGCTCTCGGCCTATCCCACCAAGCACGCCCGGATCGGCAATGCCGTCGGCCTCGACACCCCCGCGAGCGCGATCCGCCTGCTCACCGAATTGCGCACCGCTGGTTACGATCTCGGCGATATCGACGAGATCCCCGGCCTGGTGGAACGCGACGGCGACGCGCTGATCCACGCGCTGATCGCCGCGGGCGGTCAGGATCCGGAGTGGCTGAGCGCCGAACAGCTGGAGGGCAACCCGATTCGCATCGGTGCCACCACCTACACCCGCTGGTTCGAGTCCCTGCCCGCGGACCTGCGCGAGGCCGTCGTCGAGGCATGGGGGCCGCCGCCGGGCGAACTCTACGTCGACCGGTCGGCCGATCCCCAGGGTGAGATCGTCATCGCCGCACTGCGTTTCGGCAATGTGGTGCTGATGGTGCAGCCGCCTCGCGGGTTCGGCGAGAACCCCGTCGCGATCTACCACGATCCCGATCTGCCGCCCAGCCACCACTATCTCGCCGCCTACCGCTGGTTGTCCGCACCCGACGGTTTCGGCGCCGACGCGATGGTGCACCTGGGCAAGCACGGCAACCTGGAGTGGCTGCCCGGCAAGACTCTCGGCATGTCCGCCTCCTGCGGCACCGACGCGGCGCTGGGTGACCTGCCGCTGATCTACCCGTTCCTGGTCAACGATCCGGGAGAGGGCACCCAGGCCAAGCGCCGCGCGCACGCCACCCTGGTCGACCACCTGATCCCGCCGATGGCGCGCGCCGAAACCTACGGCGACATCTCGCGTTTGGAGCAGCTGCTCGACGAGCACGCCAATATCTCCGCCCTCGACCCGGCCAAACTGCCCGCGATCCGCCAGCAGATCTGGACCCTGATGCGCGCGGCCAAGATGGACCACGACCTCGGCCTCGCCGAACGCCCCGAGGAAGATGTCTTCGACGACATGCTCCTGCACGTCGACGGCTGGCTGTGCGAGATCAAGGACGTCCAGATCCGCGACGGCCTGCACATTCTCGGGCAGGCGCCCGAGGGCGACATGGAACTCGACTTGGTGCTGGCCATGCTGCGCGCCCGCCAGCTGTGGGGCGGCGAACAGAACGTGCCCGGCTTGCGAGAAGCGTTGGGCCTCAGCGAAGCCGGTGACGAATCCCGCGAACGCGTCGATGTGGTGGAAGCCCGCGCCCGTGAACTCCTCGGCGCACTCCAGGCGACGGACTGGTCGGCGGACGCGGTCGAGACCCTGGTGAAGGACTTCGCCACCGCGATTCTCGCCGGGGGAGTGAGCGATGCGGCCGACGAGACCGCCCGCCTCGCCGCGGTGACGACCGTCCTGCGGTTCGCCGCGACCGAGGTCGTGCCCCGCCTGCGCGAAACCCGCATCGAGATCGCCCGCGTCCTGCACGCCCTCAACGGCGGTTTCATCCCCGCGGGCCCCAGTGGCTCCCCGCTGCGCGGTCTGATCAACGTGCTGCCCACCGGCCGTAACTTCTACTCCGTCGACCCCAAGGCCGTCCCCTCGCGGCTGGCCTGGGAGACCGGTCAGGCGATGGCGGAATCGCTGCTGGCCCGGTACCTGGCCGATCACGGCGAGTACCCGAAGTCGGTCGGGCTGTCGGTGTGGGGCACGTCGGCGATGCGTACCTCCGGCGACGACATCGCCGAAGTCTTCGCCCTGCTGGGTGTTCGGCCGGTGTGGGACGAGGCGAGCCGCCGCGTCACCGCGCTCGAGGTGATCGCCCTCGACGAACTCGCCCGCCCGCGCATCGACGTCACCGTCCGCATCTCCGGCTTCTTCCGTGACGCGTTCCCGCACGTGCTCGCCCTGCTCGACGACGCGGTCCGCCTCGTCGCCGACCTCGACGAGCCCGCCGAGTCGAATTACATTCGCGCACACGCCCAGTCGGATCTCGCCGAACACGGCGACACCCGTCGCGCCACCACCCGCATCTTCGGCTCCAAGCCGGGTACCTACGGCGCGGGCCTGCTGCAGCTCATCGACTCCAAGAGCTGGCGCACCGACGACGATCTCGCGCAGGTCTACACCACCTGGGGTGGCTACGCCTACGGTCGCGACCTCGACGGCGCCCCCGCCGCCGACGATATGCGCACCGCCTACAAGCGCATCGCGGTCGCCGCCAAGAACACCGACACCCGCGAACACGACATCGCCGACTCCGACGACTACTTCCAGTACCACGGCGGCATGGTCGCGACCGTCCGTGCGCTGACCGGCAAGAACCCCGAGGCCTACATCGGCGATTCCACCCGCCCCGACGCCGTGCGCACCCGCACGCTGTCGGAGGAGACCGCCCGCGTCTTCCGCGCCCGCGTGGTGAACCCACGCTGGCTCGAGGCGATGCGCCGGCACGGGTACAAGGGCGCGTTCGAGATGGCCGCCACCGTCGACTACCTGTTCGGCTACGACGCCACCACCAATGTCGTCTCCGACTGGATGTACGAAAAGCTTTCCGAGAGCTACGTTTTCGATGACGTGAACCGCAAGTTCATGGAGCAGTCCAACCCGTGGGCCCTGCACGGCATCGCCGAACGGCTCCTGGAGGCAGCCGAGCGCAAGCTGTGGGAACACCCCGAGCAGCAGACCCTGGACGCACTGCGGCAGGTATACCTGGAAACCGAGGGTGAGCTGGAGTGACCCCACGTGCCACAAAATTGCCACACGTTCTACTGTGAGGAATGGTGTGCCGCCGCGATCCTGCCCGGCACCCGCGGAGGAAAGGGGCACGATGGTGACCTCCCCTGGTTATTTCACACACGCGAACGGCGTCTTCACGCCGACGCAGTACTCGCTGAGCCTGTGGTCGCCCAGCACGCTGTCCGGGCCGCCGGTGTGCGGGCTGATGGCGCGCGAAGTGGAAGCGGGCTACTGCTCCGACGGCTTCGCCCCGGCGCGACTGACTGTCGACCTGCACCGCCCGGTGCCCGCCGTACCGTTGACAGTCGCCAGCGAACTGGTGCGCGACGGGAACCGGGTTCGTGCGGTGGCGATCGTCGCGCGCGCCGACGGCGAGATCGTCGCCCGCGGTAGCGCGCTGCTGCTGAAGCGTTCGACCCAGCCCCCGGGTGAGGTGTGGCGACCCGACCGGGATCGCCCGGTGCCGCCGCCGAACGTGCTCGCCACCATCGACGAGGTGATGCACCTGTTCGGCAGTGATGGGCGGGGCTGGTCGGCGAATATGACCGAACACCAGAACGACACGCGCAAACGCAAGTGGGTGCGCAATATCCCGGTCGTCGCGGGGGAGCGGTCATCCCCGTTCTGCTACGCGGCGATGACCGGCGAGCAGACCAGCCTGGTCACCAACTGGGGCACCGAGGGTATCGGTTTCATCAACACCGATGTGTCGATCACGTTCTCGCGCATGCCTGTCGGTCACGACATGGGTCTCGAGGCGGAGAGTCACCTCAGCGACGACGGGATCGCGGCGGGTGCCGCGGTGCTCTACGACGAGCAGGGTGCGTTCGGCATCTGCACGACCACCGCATTGGCCAACGAACGCAGGCAGATCCGTGGCGACATCATCGACGAGCTGTCGGAGTCGTTCGCGGCGGACGCGCTCAGGTAGCCGCAAGTCCGGTGAATGCCGGCCCGGCCCGGCACCGGTGAACTACGCGGACACCAATGTCACGATGAGTTCGTCGGCGATCGACTCCGCCTTCACCATGCCCGTGCCCAGGTAGAGGGTGGCCGCGCGGGGGCGGCCGTCGGCCAGTGGCACCACCGAGACCGCGTCGACGCGGCGGCCCGCGAGCTCGTCGTAGGGTGCCTCGTCGGTGACGTCGAAGGCGGTGTACTTGCCGGAGTTGGCGACATACTCGATGTTCACCGGGTCGACCAGTGGCTCGAACGGGTCCCGCCACGGCGCCCCGCCGATGCGCAGTTCCGCACCGTCGACACCGGCGTCGAAGAGCAGGGTCGCACCGTTGTGGAAGGTGAATTCGATCGGGCCCTCGGTGCGGTCGATCTCGTCGCCGAGGACATAGAACATCCGGCGGACGGCGATGATGGTCCCGTCGACCGCGGCATTGAGCGCGGTGCGGCCGTGCTCGTCGGTGTCGGACATAGGTTTTCCTCTGCAGCGGTCGATGCCGGGCGGAGGAAACATCATGTCTTCGCGCGGCCACCGCACGCAACTCGGCCCCGGCGTGTTCGTCCCGCGCACAACGCGGCGCCGCCCCCCTCGTAGAGTGGATCCATGGTGGATATCGACACCACCGACGCGGTGGAACGCGCGGCCGAGCTGCTGCGCGGGCGCCGCACCGTGGTGATCTCCGGTGCGGGGCTGAGTACCGACAGCGGCATTCCCGACTACCGCGGGCACCGATCACCACCGCGCACCCCGATGACCTACCAGCAGTTCGTCGGCGACCCGGTGTTTCGGCAACGATATTGGGCACGCAACCACGTCGGCTGGCGGCGGATGGACGCCGCCCGGCCCAACCCCGGTCATCGTGGGGTCGCGCGGCTGGAGCGGGCAGGCGTGGTGTCGGGCGTGATCACCCAGAACGTGGACCTGCTACACATGAAGGCGGGTGCGCGCCGGGTGATCGATCTGCACGGAACTTACGCGCGAGTGCGATGCCTGAACTGCGCGAATCTGATCTCCCGAATGACGCTGGCGCAACACCTCGAAGCCGCCAATCCCGGTTTCGCGGAAAATGTTTCGGCGGGGGCAACGGGTATCGAAGTGGCACCCGACGCGGACGCCGTGGTGACCGATACCGACCGATTCCGGATGGTCGACTGCATGGCGTGCGGCGGAATGCTCAAACCCGACATCGTGTATTTCGGTGAGAACGTGCCGCCCGACCGGGTGGAAGCCGCTTTCGACATGGTCGAACAAGCGCAGGCGATCCTGGTGGCCGGTTCCTCGCTGACGGTGATGTCGGGCCTGCGATTCGTGCGCAGAGCAGCGAAAAACGGTGTGCCAGTGGTGATCGTGAATCGCGGGCGCACCCGCGCCGACGAACTCGCCACGCTCCGAATCGACGCGGGTTGCTCGGAAACTCTGTGCGCGCTGGCCGACCTCGGCAGCTGAATTCACCTCCGCCGAACCGACAGTCCCGAGTGGCGCGACCTATCGTTTCCCAGTGAAATTATCGATAACTTGATCCCTCGATGACGGCGACGAATCCGGCGTGGGTAAGCTCTGCGCACCAGTGCATGAAGAGTTCCACCCGCGGCGCAAAGTTTTCCTCGCAGCGGGGTTGTCGGCCCTCGTGTGGGCCGAATGATCGACCCCCACTTGCCAGCCGATCAGAACCAGGGCTTCTCCATGACCGATACCGTCGTTGCCGAATCACGCCTCACGCACCGCCAGACACTCACGATTCTGTCGGGCCTGCTACTAGGGGTGTTCCTCGCCGCGCTCGACCAGAACATCGTCAGCGTCGCGATCGTCCGGATCGCGAACAGTCTCGACGGGTTCGACGAACAGGCATGGGCGACAACGGCATACCTGATCACCGCCACCGTCACCACGCCGCTCTACGGCAAGCTCGCCGACATCTACGGGCGTAAACCGTTCTATCTGCTGGCGATAGCCCTGTTCGTCATCGGCTCGGCGGCCTGCTGCTTCGCGACCACCATGTACCAGCTGGCCGGCTGCCGCGCCTTCCAGGGTTTGGGCGCGGGCGGGTTGATGTCGTTGGCGTTCACCATCGTCGGTGACATCGTGCCCCCACGCGAGCGGGTCCGCTACCAGGGCTATTTCCTCATGGTGTTCGGCATCGCGACGGTGCTCGGCCCGGTGGTCGGCGGTTTCCTGTCCGATTACGAGAGCCTCGGCGGTATCGAGGGCTGGCGCTGGGTGTTCCTGGTGAACGTACCGGTCGGAATTCTGGCGTTCCTCGTGGTCGCGAAGGTGCTGAACGTGGCGCACACGCGCCAACGCAGCCGGATCGACTGGTTGGGCGCGATCACGCTCATCGTGGGTGTGGTGCCGCTGCTGATCGTGGCCGAGCAGGGACGCGTCTGGGGTTGGACCGAGCCGAAATCGCTACTCTGCTACGGCATCTGCGCGGCCGGTCTCGTGTTGTTCGCGCTCGTCGAATTCGTGATGAAGGACTCGGCGCTGATCCCGCTGCGGTTGTTCCGCAGTTCCACCTTCAGCATCGCGATCCTGGGTGGGTTCCTCGTGGGTGTCGCGATGTTCGGCGCGATCACGATGGTGCCGCAGTATCTGCAGGTCGTGCGTGGCTTCTCGCCGACCGAGGCGGGGCTGCTGATGTTGCCGCTGGTACTCGGGATCATGGTGGGCGCGCAGGTATCCGGGCTGATCACGAAAGCCACCGGACGATACAAGGTGCTGCCGGTGCTCGGTGCGCTGATCCTGGCGATCGGGTGTGCCCTGTTCGCCCGGATCACCTACGACGGTCCGCTGTGGCAGCCGCTCGCCTACAGCGCGATCATGGGTCTCGGTCTCGGCGGCTGCATGCAGACGCTGGTCATCGCCGCGCAGAACGCCGTCGGGCGTACCGAGATGGGCGTGTCGACCGCGGCGGCGACATTCTTCCGTCAGCTCGGCGGGACGCTCGGGGTCGCGGTGTTCCTGACGGTGCTGTTCGACCAGCTGCCCGGTTCGATCCTGGAAGCCTTCGGCGGGAGCCTGCCGCCCGGTTTCGACGGCGCGCGGCTCGCGGGCTTGCTGAGCGATACCAGTGGCATCGCCACCCTGCCCGACGAGTTGCGGATCCCCATCCTCGAGGGATTCACCGACTCGATGCACAGTGTGTTCCTGCTCGCCGCCGACCTCGCCGTGGTGGCCTGCCTGGTGCTGGTGTTCATGAAAGAGATTCCGCTACAGGAGGATCCGGCACCCGAGGAGCAAGCCGATGCCACCTTGCTGCGCGATGTGAGCCTGCACGACGCGCACGAGATGGCGGGGAAACTGCGGCCCGCCGCGACCGGTCGGGTGATCGCGGGACTGTTGCGACGCGACGACGCGCGCCCGGTGCCCGCCGCCACCCTCACCCTGATCGACCAGCACGGGCATCAGGTGGCCCGCGGCAACGGCGATGCCGACGGCGCGTACGTGATCGAGGCGCCACGGCCCGGCAACTATGTGCTCATCGCCGCCGCGGCCGGTCATCAGCCCGAGGCGGTGAGCGTGTCGATCGGGGAGCGTGCCCAGCATGTCGACCTGATGCTGACGGGCGCGGGCGAACTCGCCGGGATCGTGCGGTCCGCGCGCCGCGGCGAACCGCTCTGGGGTGCCACGGTCACGCTGACCGACCCCCAGGGTGAGGTGGTCGGCGCGGCGATCACCGGCGAGGACGGCACCTACGTGTGCCGCGATGTCGTCAGCGGCACGTACACCCTGGTCGCGGTGGCCGACCACATGCGTCCGTCGGCGGTCGCGCTGACCGTGCCGGAGACGGGCTCGCTGCATCGCGATATCGACCTCGAACCGATGGCCATTCTCCTCGGCTCCGCGTGGGTGGACGGTGACCGTCCCGTCCCCGATGTGCAGATCACCGTCCTGGATTCGGGTGGCGATCCGGCGGCGACGGCCCGGACCGACGAGAAGGGGCAGTACCTGGTCCCGGACCTGCCGGAAGGGGAGTACACGGTGGTCGCGCGCGGATACCCACCGGTCGCGAGTCAGGTATCGGTGACCCGTGGCGAGATCACTCACGATGTGACGCTCGGCTACGAGAACGAGGAATCGATGAACCGCCGGTAGCCGGGTCGAGGTCGACGCGCACGGTCAGCAGGTCGGGCGGGGTCGATCGCGCGGACACGGGGCGACGCTGCTCATGGCCGTGGTGGACGGACTCGCCCTCGAGGCGATGAGCGCGCCCGGTCTGTATTCGCCCGCGGAACTCGTGGGCGCGCTGGACGAACAGATCGCGCTGGTGGTCGGTGCGGCCGATCAGGCGGACTCGGCGACCTGCTCGTCTCGGTAGGACTCGGCCAGTTCGGCCAGGGGGATCGAGAGGGCCTCGGCGAGGCCGACGACGGTGCCGAACGCCGGTGAGGGCAGCCGTCCCGACTCGATCTTGCGCAGCGTCTCCGGGGAAATGCCTGCCCGCAGGGCCACCTCGGTGAGGTCGCGATCGCCGCGCGCTGTGCGCAGGCGGCGGCCCAGGCGGCGGCCTGCTTCGACCTGCGCGGGGCTGAGCGGGAGACGGACCATGCGACCGATGGTAGGTCCTCGCGAACGCGTTGGCCAAGTTGAGTAGGTATCTCCGTTTCCGCCTCGCGCGGTCGTTGTCGGTGGTAGGTGTCAGGGAAGGACATCGAGGTTCGAAAGGTTGGGGCATGACACGACGGTTCGACGGCAAGGTCGTTTTCATCACGGGGGCGGCGCGCGGGCAGGGCAGGGCGGAGGCGGTGCGTTTCGCCGAGGAAGGCGCCGACGTGATCGCGATCGACGCGTGCGCCGAGTTCGCCAGCACGACCTACGCGGGTGCCACGGAGGCGGATCTGGCCGAGACCGTGAAGCTGGTCGAAGCCGCAGGCGGCAAGATCGTCGCGAGCAAGGTCGACGTGCGCGATTTCGACGCGCTCTCGGCGGCGCTGGCCGACGGCATCGAGCAGCTGGGCAGGCTCGATGTGGTCGTGGCCAACGCGGGGATCTGCTCTGCGGCGATGTCATGGGAGATCACGGCCGAGCAGTGGCAGGAGACGATCGACGTCAACCTCACCGGCGTCTTTCACACGGCGAAAGCCGCTGTGCCACACCTGATCGCGCAGAACGAAGGCGGCGCGATGGTGTTCACCAGTTCGGTGGGCGGACTCAAGGGCATCCCGTTCACCGGTCACTACGTCGCGACCAAACACGCGATCACGGGGCTGGCCAAGACGATGGCGAACGAGCTCGGCGGGTATGCGATCCGGGTGAACACGGTGCACCCGGCGGGCGTGGAAAGCGGTATGCAGATCAGCGAGATGGGACCGCTGTTCGAGAAGTACGGGAGCACCCTCGCGCCCATCTTCATGAACGCGCTGCCCAGTCACATCTGCCAGCCGGAGGAGATCGCGGCGACGGTGGCGTGGCTGTGCTCGGACGAGGCGGGCAAGATCACCGGCGCGCAGATCCCGGTGGATATGGGCAACCTGAACCGCTGAAATTGGTATTTTTATACCGGCGCGGCTAGTGTCGGTATGAAAATACCAAGTGGAGGCGTGATGGTGGAGTTGAAATCACCCGCGGAGATCGAGCGCATGCGGGTGACCGGCCGGTTCGTCGCCGACGTGCTGGCCGGGGTGCGCGACCGTGCGGCGGTCGGGGTGAACCTGCTCGAGCTGGAAGCGTATGTGCGGGAACGGATTCGCGAGCGGGGGGCGGTGTCGTGCTATTGGGACTACGCGCCGTCGTTCGGGCGCGGGCCGTTCCGTAATACGGTGTGTCTGGCGGTGAACGATGCTGTGCTGCACGGACTTCCGCACGACTACGCGCTGTGTGACGGGGATCTGCTGACGGCTGATCTGGCCGTGTCGATCGACGGCTGGGTCGCCGACTCGGCGATCTCGTTCATCGTCGGCACCCCGGCGCCCGCGGATGAGCGCCTGGTGCGGGCCACCGAGGAGGCCCTGGCCGCCGGGATCGCGGCGGCGCAACCGGACAACCGCATCGGTGACATCTCCGCCGCGATCGCGAATGTCGCCCGCGGGTACGGATATCCGGTCAACACCGAGTTCGGTGGACACGGACTCGGGCGGACGATGCACGAGGATCCGCATATCGCCAACGACGGCAGGGCGGGCCGCGGGTTCCGGCTGCGGCCCGGTCTCACCGTGGCGATCGAGCCGTGGTTCGCGGCGAGCACCGCGAAGGTCTACACCGACGCCGACGGCTGGACCATCCGCTCCGCCGACGGCTCCCGCTGCGCGCACAGCGAGCACACGATCGCCGTCACCGCCGACGGCCCGAGGATCCTCACCTCGCAAGACTGACCGGTCGGCTCCGCGCGTGCGAATTCTGTATTGCCGCAAGCCGATTCGGATTCCGCCGAACCGGTGTGATGCGACATGGCTATAGCGCATCATGGGAGGTACGGGCTGATCTCGGGGTAGGTCGGGTCAGCAAGTCGGAGGGAAAACCTATGATGTTCAAGCAGTTGCTGGCTGCCTGCGTGCTCACTGTCGCGGCGACCGGCATCGCCGCCGCCACCGCCCATGGCGCCCCACTCGCCGGACCGTCGGTAGCGGGTGTCGACGGGGCCGTCGCCTATACCGCCGCGGTCGCGCACGACGGTTCGCAGGCATCCGTCGAACTCACGGCGGGCACCTTCGAGCTCACGCCCGAAGCGGGCGTGGCCGTCCTGGCACCCAACGGCCAGCGCGTCGGCTTCATCCCGACGACCGTGCAGACGGTAGCCGGTCCTGCCATCACTGTGGTCCCGCAGCTCGACGCCGCGGCCACCACCCTCACCCTCACCCCCGTCGGCGCGCCGATCGCGAACCCCGCGGCGTTGCAGAACATCGATCAGACCGGCAACATCGTCGCCGGCATCGCGATCGGCTGTGTCATCGGTGCGCTCATCGGCCTGATCTTCCTGTTCGTCAGCGCCATCCCCGGGTGCATCATCGGGGCGGTGATCGGCGGCATCATCGGCTCGAACCAGTAGACCTTACCGCTGTGGTGGTCGCTGAAAAGGCTTCCACCACAACGGTATTACTGATCATCCCGAACATGGATCCGGAAGCGTTGTGGGGAGATGGCGGCCGGTTCTCTGCTATCGGGATCGGTGGTCGACGAAGGCGTTGCCGGTGAGAACCGGAACGGCGGTATCGGCATCCCGTTCGATCGCGATGGCCACATCATCGGCGAAGCCCGTCGCGGCGAGTTCGCGGCCCGAGGCACAGTCGGTGATCAGGGCGCCCACGTCGGGAATTCCCTCGAATATGGTTGCCGCCGTGCGTGCTTCGGGGGACGGGGTAGTGAGGCCGCGATCGATCAGCGCGGCGGCGAGCGCACCGGCACCGAGCCAGTCCTCCAGCGCCGGTCGCACGGTATCGGTGCCGGGCCAGTGCTCGCCCGCCGGGATGATCGCGATCGGCTGATCGGGAGTGCCCCAGTGCTGGGCAACGAGCCAGTCGGCGACCGCGCTGACGTTGCGCAGACACGCGGCGACGACCCGCGTCCCCTCGACAGCGGCGGCGATGGTGGAACCGTTGGGTGAGGGCAGCACCAGGCGCGGAGTGAACGGTGCCCGCCGGATCGCCGCCGGCGACAACGACCACGGACCGGCCTCCCGCCGTCCGACGGCGAGTTCGGCGGCGTTCTCCTCGGCAAACGCCCGCGCCGAATCATCGCGCCACCGGTACGGGAACACCGCGGTGCCCGCGGCGGTAGCCACCGACACCGACGTCGTGAACGACAGCACATCGATCACCACAAGACACCCGGCCCCCGGCCCGAGCACCGCCGCCCCGGCCCGCCCCCACTCCACCCGAATCCCGAACCCGTCCTGCCGTGCCCACTGTGGTGCCGATCCCACGTTGACCTCCCGAGAGCCGAATCTGGAAGTGCACCACGGATATCGACGGTACGCCACCTCAGAAGCCGTGCAATTCCGCTTCCTCGATCATCGGGTCCTGCCATTGCTGCTCGATCGCCAGGCGTTGGTCCGCAGGCAGATCTGGGGTCCAGCCCCGCGTGCGCCAGAAGGCTATGCGCCTGGACTGGGTCATCGGCGGGGTGGGTTCGGCCATCGGTGCCTCCTGGTCGAGGTGCTCAGCGGAGGAAGGAGGGTGTGAGGTCAAGCGCGGATGGTGGGCGGAGGCGGCGGAGGGTGCCGTCGATGCTGGTGACGTAGAGGGACCAGGCGCCGGTGGTGGGGTCGGGGGCCAGGCGGGCCGAGGTGGGGCCGATGGGAGGTCGTGTGGGAAGGGGGCCTCGGGGGGTGGTCCAGCCGGTGGCGAGGGTGCACCAGGTGCCCGTGGACGGGTCGACCTGGTAGACGCTGCCGGAGTAGTCGCCGGTGACGAAAACGAGACCGGCGGCGGTGACGTCGAGGTCGTCGAGTGCGGGGAGCAGGCCGTCGTTCACGGTGGCGATGGGGGTGGCGCGGTCGGGGGCGTCGAGTGGGACTCGCAGGAGTTGGGAGGTGAGGACGTCCTCGGTGATGACCGACTGGTGGTCGGGGGCAAGTGCGAGTCCGTTGGGGCGGGGGACGGGGGACCAGGCGAGGGTGAATTCGCCGGTGGCGGGGCGGTAGCGGCTGATGCCGACCGGGGGCCAGGGGACGGAGAGCTGGGAGATGAGCAGGTCCCCGTCGGGGAGCAGGAGTAATCCGTTGGGCTGCACCAGGTTCGGGAGCAGGGTGGTGACGTCGCCGGTGCCGATGTCGAGTCGGCTCAGGGTGCCGCCGCCGTTCGGTGTGGTGCCGTCGCCGGTGACGAAGTAGAGGTCCGCGCCGATCAGCCGCAACCCGGCCGGGTTGTCGAGGCCGGTGCGGACGGTGGTGACCCGGCCGTCGCCGGCGACGTGCAGGATCTCGCCGCGAATGATGCCGCTGACGTAGAAGCCGCCGCGGCCGTCGTATTCCAGATTTTCCAAGCCGCCGAGATCGGCCGCCAGCACCTCGGCGTGCCAGCCGTCCGCGCACGACGGTGCGCCGGCCTGTGCCGTACCCGCCGGGCCGATCCCGAGGGCGGCGGCAACCGTGACTGCTGTTGCGAGACAACGGGTCCGCCGCCGACGGGTGGTGAGTTCATTCGATCGGCCGCGCATGGTCGAAGCCTACTGGCAGACCGGGCGCGTGGCTGGGGTCAGTCGGTCGCGGTGCGCGAGGCCGTGAGTAGGTCGCAGCCATCACAGCGCCGCGCGCTCCTCGGCGGTCAATTCGACGGTGTCGAGTTCGGATTTCCAGTGCGCGAGCCGGTCGGTGTACTCGGCATGGCGTGCGGCGACGTCGTCGACCATCACCAACGCGCCCGCGTGCTCCGCCGGCAGCTCGATTCCCGGCGGCGCGGGTGCGAAATGCAGGGCGTACCTCCGCATTCGCTCCGGCCGTGCGCGGCTGAGGATCGCCGCGCGGCGACCCAATGCGGCGGACCCGATTAGGCTGTGGGCATGACTAACCGCCTCGGTGAACTGGCGACCGCGAATTACGTACTACTCACCACTTTCCGCAAGGACGGCACTCCGGTGGGAACGCCTGTCTGGGCGGTTGCCCGCGAGGACAAACTGTTTGTCTGGACGGTGACCGACAGCTGGAAGGTCAAGCGTGTCCGGCGTAACCCCGAGGTGACAGTGCAACCCTGCAACGTGCGCGGGGATGCGCACGGTGCCGTGGTGACCGGCACCGCACGGCTGCTCGACGCGGCCGAGACCGGCGAACTCCGGTCGGCGCTGCGCAAGAAGTACTGGTTGACCGGCCCGCTCGTGATCCTCGGCAGCAACCTGCGCCGCGGCAAGGCGGGCACGATCGGCATCGAGATCACGCCGGCCTGACTCGACCCGATCTCATAGGTAGAACCGCCGGTATCGGTTACTGTGAGTAACCGGCAGAACTTCCGAAGGGATCCACATGGCCGACAAACGCAACCGAGCCGTCGTCGTCGCGGGAGTACGGACCCCGTTCGTGCGCGCGTTCACCGACTTCACCCGCCTCGACAGCATCGCCCTGGCCGGTGCGGCCGTGCGCGGGCTGATCGAGCGGACTCAGATCGCACCTAGCGAGATCCAGTCCATTGTCTGGGGCGGGGTGGTCCTGCCCAGTCATGCGCCGAATATCGCGCGGGAGGTCGCCCTCGACCTGAACCTGGACTTCGGTTGCGAGGGGTACACGGTCACCCGCGCGTGCGCGTCGGGTTTGCAGGCGGTGACCTCGGCAGCCGCGGCGATCGAACGTGGCGAGTACGACATCATGATCGCCGGTGGTAGTGATTCCACCAGTAATGCCGAGATCAAGCTGCCGCAGAAGGTCGTGCACGCGGTCGCACCGGTGGCACTGGGCAAGCCCAAGCCGATGGACTACCTCGATGTGGTCCGGCAGCTCGCGCCGTTCACCGACATCCTGCCGCGCCAGCCCAAGATCTCCGAGCGCACCACCGGCGAGGTGATGGGCGAGTCCGCGGAGAAGATGGCCCGCATCAACGGGATCTCCCGCGCTGATCAGGATGCTTTCGCCGCCCGCTCGCACCAGCGGGCCGCGGCCGCGATCGCCTCGGGACGATTCGACGACGAGGTCGTGCCGGTCACCACGCCGTCGGGCACGCTGATCGAGACCGACGGACTGGTCCGCGCGAACACGAGCATCGAGAAACTCGCCACCCTGAAGCCGGTGTTCGAGAAGAACGGCACGGTCACCGCGGGCAATGCCAGCCCGCTCACCGACGGTGCGTCGGCGGTGCTGCTGATGAGCGAGGAGAAGGCGCGCGCCCTCGGGTTCACCCCGCTGGCAGCCTTCCGGTCGTGGAGTTTCGTCAGTGTCGATCCCGCCGATCAGGTACTCATCGGCCCCGCGATCTCGATGCCGCGCGCCCTCGACAAGGCGGGCATGACCCTGGCCGACATCGACCTGGTCGACATCCACGAAGCCTTTGCCGCACAGACCCTTTCGGTGCTGCGGATGCTGGAGAGCGCCGAATGGGCCAAAGCCCGCCTCGACCGTGACGAGCCGGTCGGCACCGTGGACATCGACAAGCTCAACGTGCACGGGGGCTCGATCTCGCTGGGCCACCCCTTCGGCGCCACTGGTGCCCGGATGGTCACCACCATGGCCGAAGAGCTGGCTCGCACCGGGAAAGAGACTGCGCTGCTGGGGATTTGCGCGGCAGGCGGGATCGGCGCGTCGGCAGTGCTCGAACGGGTCTGACGAGGTCAGGCGGGCGCATCGCGGCGGGGACGATGCGCCCGGATGTCCACCGGGCGTCCATCAGGGTCGGTGGTCGCGAGCGTCAGGTGATTGATTCCGCGGAGATCAGGCATGGTCACTCCAGACTAGCGGCGCAGGGCGGCGGAATATCGGCTCAGCGCGGCGGCGGCGTCGAGCATGGCGACGCCCTGGGTGGTGAGTGTGGCTTGCCAGCTGTCGAGGGCGGTCGCCAATCCTTCGGTGCTGCCCGCGGCGCGAATCTGGTTGATGACGCCGGCGATGTGGTCGAGGCGGTAGTGGCCGCGGCGTAGCAGGTGAGCCAGTTCGGCGTCGCGGAGGTCGGTGCGGCCGTACCGGCGGTAGCCGGTGGCCGGGTCGCGAGCGGGGGTGAGGATCCCGGCCGTTTCCCATGCTCGGAGGGTGGCGGGGGTCACTCGGAGCTGGTGCGCGAGTTCGCCGATTGTTCGCGTGTCGTCGGAAATAGTCGCGCGAGAATCAGATTCGGCGGCGAGATGGTCGACTGCGCGGCGGACCGAGGTGAGCGTTTCGCGATCTCGAAGTAGTTGACCGTGACTTGTGTCGATGATCGTGAGGGCCTTGTCGAGGTCGTCAGCGTGCAGCGCGCGCATGATGTGGCCCGCGTTCGCGTGACCGTAGGCGGGGATCGAGGTGAGGTAGGTGCGCAGCGCGCTCGCGTGAAGGTCGGTGTAGATCCGGTAGCCGGTGGGTGTGCGCTCGGCCGGTGGCAGGCAACCGTCCTGCTCGTAATTGCGGACAGCCTGGGTCGAGAGGCCGTGCTCGCGGGCCAGGTCGGATGGTCGTAGGGTTCTCACTGATTTGAGACTTTACCGGATTGCCAGCGCCCAGATACTGCTTAAGTCTCAACGGTTCTTTCAACGATACGATTGATACACATGAGCCAGAAAATTAGGGAGTTCGTACCGCAGTCCTGTGAACT
Source organism: Nocardia sp. IBHARD005 (assembly GCF_052814245.1). Lineage (NCBI taxonomy): Bacteria > Bacillati > Actinomycetota > Actinomycetes > Mycobacteriales > Nocardiaceae > Nocardia > Nocardia sp. IBHARD005. Next base: position 4,942,927 of record NZ_CP199935.1, on the reverse strand, counting down.
GCTCGCGCTCGGCGAGCCGACTCACAAAGAACCCGGCTTCGCCGCGGTCCGCAATGATCTTGTCGTTGCGTTGGTGGAGAGTGGGTTCGGGTCGATCGCTCTCGAAACGGACCGGGTCGCGGCGCTCGCGGTGGACGAGTTCGTTCGCCATGGGCAGGGCACTCTCGACGAGGTGATGAGGACCGGGTTCTCGCACGAATTCGGTGAGCTCGCGGGCAACAGGGACCTTGTCGCCTGGCTGCGCGACCACAACGCCGGCAAGCCGGCCGCGGAGCAGGTCGGGTTCTACGGCTTCGACGCCGCGATGGAGACCATGAGCGCGCCCAGCCCCCGGCCCTACCTCGAATTCGCCCGCGACTACCTGGAACTCGACCTCGATATCACCGACCTGGTCGGCGACGACGAGCAGTGGAGCCGCACCGAAGCGGTCATGAACGCGGCCGCCTCGGTCGGTGCCGCCGTCGAAGCCGACCGGCTGCGCGTCATCGCCGACGATCTGCTCACCCTGCTCTACACGCGCGCCCCGCAACGGATCGCGTCCACATCACGGGCCGAATGGCACAGGGCCGCAATACATCTCACCGCCGGACTGGGTCTGCTCCGCTATCACCGGCAGGCCGCGCAGCCCGGCGAGGACGCGGTGCGATGGAACAGCCTGGCCGCCACCCGCGACGCGCTCATGGCCCAGAATCTTCTCGATATCCGCGCCCTCGAAGCACGCCGTGGGCCGACCCTGGTGTACTCGCACAACCTGCACCTGCAACGGAACTCGAGCATCATGCGGATGGGACCGATGGAACTCACCTGGTCCGGTGCGGGGGCGATCGTCGGGTCGCTCCTGGGAGTGCGGTATCGCGTGATCCTGGGCAGTCTGGGGCGCAGTGACGGCCTCGAACTCGGCGAACCCGAGCCGGGTACCTACGAGAACACCCTCCAGAACCGGATCAGTACCTGGGGTTTGATCCCGGCCGCGGAACTCGGCCACGGCCACACTCGCACCGACATCACCCCGGAACAGGGATACTTCCCCTTGGACGCGGGGACCGTCAGCGCGGCGGACACGATCCTGCACCTCAGCGTGGGGCGGGCACCGGCCTCGGTCAGGTAGTCCGATCGCCCGGTGACGAGCTCGCCAATTCCTCCAGATAGCAGGCGACGCCGTCCTCGTCGTTGGTCGGGAGCACCCGGTCGGCGAGTGCGATGACCTCGGGAACCGCGTTGGCCGGAACCAGCGCGGTTCCCGCCCACGTCAGCATGGCCACATCATTGAGCGCGTCACCCGCGGCCGCCACCTCCGACAGGTCGATGCCGTCGAGCGCGCACAACCGGGCCAGGGCACTGGCCTTCGACACACCTTCGGCGGCCATCTCCATATACGCGGCACCGGAGTGGGTCAGCTCCACGCCGGTGATCCCGACGGCCACCGCCGTCCGGTACAACTGCGCGCCGGGTAGCTCGGGATGTCGGGCCACGATCTTCACCATCGCCTCGAGGCCCGTCGGCAAGGTCTGCGACAACTCCATGTCGTGCGGGTGCCGGTGATGATCGGCGAACGTGCACAGGGCGGCATAGGCGGGCTCGGCGATGAACCTGGTGGCGCCGACATTGGCGAAGACGACACCGGGAATCCGGTCGCGGATCTGGGCCATCACCGCGCCCGCCGCGCCGGTGTCGATCGAGACGGTGTCGATGATCTGCGGTGTCCCGTCGGCGAGGTCGAGCAGCACAGCGCCGTTGGCGCACACCGCTTTACCGCGGAAACCGCACGACTGCGCCAGCTCGTGCACCGAATGGCGCGCCCGCGCCGTCGCCCACACCACCTCGATGCCCGCCGCTTGCGCCGCGGCCATGGCCGCGGCGGTGCGCGGTGAGACGGTTCGATCGGAACGCAGCAGTGTGCCGTCGAGGTCGGTGGCGAACATCCGGATACGAGTCACCCGGTCATGCTTTCACGCGCCGCGCCGACGACCAGGTCTGGTCGCCCGTCGACACAGGCCAACGGGATGGACGTTCTCCGCCTTCGTGCCGACAAGGCGCAACGGCTGCCGATCGGTGCGCGCCTGTACCCGCTAGGTCGCTTGGCTCACCGAGGACATGTGGAAGTCGGGGATGCGCAGCGGGGGCATCGCGGTTCGGGTGAACCAGTCCTTCCATTCCCGGGGGAGGGTGATCTCGGTGGCACCCGCTTCCGATACCCGGCGCAGCAGGTCGAGTGGACTTTCGTTGAAACGGAAGTTGTTGACCGCGCCGGTCACCTGGCCGTCCTCGACGAGGTAGACCCCGTCGCGGGTGAGACCGGTCAGGAGCAGGGTGGCGGGGTCGACCTCGCGGATGTACCACAGGCAGGTGAGGAGAAGGCCGCGTTCGGTGCGGGCGATCATGTCGTCCAATGACGCGCTGCCGCCGCCGGTGAGCAGTAGGTTCTCACCGGGAATCGTTGCGGGGGCGGAGAATTCGGCGGCGGTGGCGCGCGGGTAGACGAGCGATTCGATGACCCCGTCACCGATCCAGTCGACACGTTGGGCGGACAGGCCGTTGTCGAACACCGACAGTGATTCCGACGACGACGGAGTCGCCACGAACGGCCGGTATTCGAGACCGCTCGCATTCGGGTCGGAGTACAGGGTCAGCGGAATATCGCTGAGCCGCTCACCGATCCTCGTGCCGCCGGCGCGGGAGAACGCGGTATGGCCTTCGTGCGCGCCACGGCCCTCCATGCTCCAGGCCAGATAGATCATCAGATCGGCGACCGACGACGGCGGCAACAGGGTCTCGTAGCGGCCCGCGGGCAGTTCGATACGGCGCTTGGACCAGTCCAGGCGCCGTGACAGCTCGGCGAGCAGGCCCGGAGTGTCGACGTCGGTGAAATCGGCGGTGCCGACCCCCACCCACGCGCTCGCCAGATCCTTGCCCTCGCCACGCTTGCCGTTGATCTCCACCGAACCGGTCGGCTGACTGAACCGGCGGCGGACACCGGTCGAGGTACCCAGCCAGGTGGTGTGCACCTGGTGGTGGGCGAAACCGTAGAGGCGGTCGGTGCCGTCGAATCCGGTGGACAGCTCACGCGCCAACCCGGCGAACACCTCGATCTCGGTGGCGCCAGGGACCTGATCCCATTCGGCGGTGTCGTCGTCGGTGGGTTCGAGCAGCGGCATCGCGTCGCGGGCCGGGGCGGCCGTGCGCGCGGCCTCCTCGCTGGCACGCACCACGGACTCGATCTCGGCGGGATCGACGCTGGTGGAGCCGATGGAGCCGACCCGCGCGGAATTCGGGCCGTCACGCAACACCGAGATCACCGCCCAATCCCGCGAAATCGACGAACCGTTGGTGGTCATCGAGTTGCCGGCCCACCGCAGCGACGCCTCGTGCGCGTCGGTGACGATCACGATCGCCTCGTCGGCTTTCGACGCCGCCAGCGCACGCTCGACCACCGCGCCCGCCGGGAACAGACCCTCGCTCACTGACCACCCTCCGTCCGGGTATTGAGAATATTGACCCCGCGTACCAGGACCGACGGGCAGCCGTGGCTCACCGCCGCCACCTGACCGGGCTGTGCCTTACCGCAGTTGAACGCGCCACCGAGCTGCCAGGTGCTCGGCCCGCCGACCGCTTCCATCGACCCCCAGAAATCGGTGGTCGTCGCCTGGTAGGCGACATCGCGCAGCTGTCCGTCGAGCTCGCCGTTGCGGATGCGAAAGAATCGCTGACCGGTGAACTGGAAGTTGTAGCGCTGCATATCGATCGACCAGCTTTTGTCGCCGAGGATGTAGATGCCGTCCTGCACCCGCGAGATCAGCTCGGCGGTGCTGGTGTCACGCTCGGGATCGGGCTGCAAAGACACGTTCGCCATCCGCTGGATCGGAACATGGTGCGGCGAATCGGCGTACGAGCAACCGTTGGAGCGGTCGAGCCCGAGACGCGGGGCGAACACGCGGTCGAGCTGGTAGCCGACCAGGACGCCGTCACGCACCAGATCCCACTGCTGGCCCGCCACGCCCTCGTCGTCGTAACCGACGGTGCTCAAGCCGTTGACCTGGGTGCGGTCACCGGTGACGTGCATGATCGGCGTGCCGTACCGCAGCGTGCCGAGCTGATCGGGAGTCGCGAACGAGGTACCCGCGTACGCGGATTCGTAACCGATCGCACGGTCGTATTCGGTGGCATGGCCGATGGATTCGTGGATCGTCAGCCACAGGTTCGTCGGGTCGATCACCAGATCGGTGGGGCCCGCGACGACGCTGGGCGCCTTCACCTTCTCGGCGAGCCAGCCGGGGATCTGCGCCAGCTCGCCCGTCCAGTCCCAGGTTCCGTCGGCACCGGTGACGTACTCCCAGCCGCGGCCCGCGGGCGCGGCGAGGGTGCGCATCGTCTCGAACACCCCCGACGCGGAATCGACGGTGACAGCCTCCAGTTGGGGGTGCAGGCGCACCCGTTGCTGGGTGATCGACGAGCCCGCGGTGTCGGCGTAGAACGTCTGCTCCTTGACCTGCAGGACCGAGGCAGTGACGTGGTCGACACCGTCGGCGGCGGACAGGCGTTCCGAATAGTCCTGCAGCAGCGCCACTTTGTCGGCCGTCGGCACCGTGAACGGGTCGAGCTCGTAGGCCGAGACCCACGAGACATTGTCATAGCGTGGCTCGTCGGCCAGTTCGACGTGCTCGCGGTTCAGCGACCGCAGCGCTCTTGCCACGGTCACCGCGCGGCGCGCGACCTCGGCGGCGATCTCGGGCGTGAGTGCGGCGTGCGAGGCGAAACCCCAGGTGCCGTCGACGATCACGCGCACCGCCAGCCCCAGCACGGTCGCGTCGGTGGCCGCTTCGACGCGACCGTCGCGCAACCGGATCGACTGCATCACCAACCGTTGCACGCGCAGATCGGCATGCTCCGCGCCGGCCGCGCGGGCCGCCGACAGGGCGGCCTCGGCCAGTGCGGCGAGCCCGAGCGCGCGGAACTCCTCGTCCACATCTCTGGAAGTCGTGGTATCCCTCACCGGACCCACGCTAACCGGTGCCACCGACACATGTGCGCCGGAACCGGATCCGGCGCACATCATGTCGGGTCGATGCATCGGCTGCCTGCTTGCCTGTCGTGCACCTGCGCTGCGTGCCGTTGTGCGCGAAAAGCCGGTTCCGGCAGTCGTTGCGGTGACGCGCGGACTCCGGTTCCTCCCGCGAGCGGTGCCCGAAATGCCGTAGGGTGCCCGCCGTGCCGCCATCTGCCCTGCGCGATCGAAAACGGGAACGAACCCGCCGTGCGATCCTCGTGGCCGCCGTCGAATTGTTCGAGGCCAGAGGGTACGAGGAAACGACCGTCGCCGACATCGCGGCCGAGGCCGAGGTCGGCACCCGAACCTTCTTCAACTACTTCGCGAGCAAAGAAGAACTGCTCTTCCCCGAGAGCGACGAACGGGTGCGCGCGGCGGTCGCCGCCATCGCCACGCGCCGGCCCGGTGAGCGACCCGTGGAGGTGTTGCTGCGGGCCTTGCGCGCCGCGGGCGACAACCCCGGCGAACGCCTCGTCGACGACGTCAGTTCGCGGGTGGCCGCGCTGCGGGCGCTGGTCTCGCGGACCGTCCCCTCGGTGAGTGGTCGCGCCGCGCACGCGCAATTGGTCGCGCAGCGCGAGATCGCCCACCAGTTGCATATTGCGTTCCCGCACGAACTCGACGAGGTCGGTGCCGCGGCTCTGGTCGGTGCCGTGGTCGGCGCGGTATCGGGAGCGCTGACAGTGCTGTTCCAGCAGCCACAGCACGGCATCGACGACGGCGAACGCCTGCACCGCAAGATCCACGAGACCACCTCGCGAGTTCTGCAGCCCTGGCTCGCCGCCTGCGCACCACCGGAACCGGTGCGCTAACCGAACTGCTGCCACCCCAAACGGATCACCATCACCACCACCACGACCAGCAACACGATCCGAACGAACCCGGCGCCCTTGGCCAGTGCCATCCGCGAACCGATCAGCGCACCGGCGACATTGGCCACCGCCATGCCCGCACCGAGACCCCACAGGATGTGGCCGGTGGAGCCGAGGAACAGCAGGGCACCCACGTTCGACCCGCAGTTGATCACCTTCGCCATCGCCGCCGCCCGCACGAACTCGGTGCCGAGCAGCGTCGCGAAGGTGATGATCAGGAAGGTGCCGGTCCCTGGTCCGAGCAGCCCGTCATAGAGGCCGATCAGACCGGCGGCGAGGCCGACCACCAGGATCACCTTGCGCCGCGTGGGTGGATGGGTGGCCATCGTCAGGCCGACCGAGGGTCGCACGGTCACGAACACCGCCACCCCGACGAGCACCACCATCACCAGGGGGATGAACAGGTCACGGTCGATCAGCGACACCGCCGCCGCGCCGCACGGTGCCGTGATCGCGGCGATCACGGCACCGGGCAGCAGCACCGTCCACTGGATCGGCACCTTGCGCGCGAAGGTCGCCACCGCGGTCGCGGTACCTGCCAGGGCCGCGAGTTTGTTGGTGCCGAGCGCGGTCTGCGGTGCGATGCCGGGGACGACGAGCAACAGCGTCGGCAGAATGATCAGCCCACCGCCGCCGACCACGGCATCGACCCAGCCCGCCGCCGCCGCGGCCACCAGCAGGACCGTCCAGTCGCCGAGTTGCACGCGTCCAGGCAATCAAGATCACGGCCGGAAAGCCAGCCGGGGCTACGCTTGGCCCCGTGCGCCGGTTCAGCCTGTGGCTACGCGGACGACCCATCGTCGCCGACTCGATTCTCGCGGGATTGCTCCTGGTCCTCGACGCCCTCGGGGTGGGCGACGAACGCAACAAGGTCGTCTATCTGATCTTCTCGGTGATCGTGCCGTTGCCGCTGGTCCTGCGCCGGGTGTACCCGCGGGCCGTGGCGGCGGCGATGCTGGTGCTGTCGTCGCTGAACACGCTGATCGGCTACCTGCTCGACGATCAGGCCGCCGACCACGTCGCGCTGATCGGGCTCGGGGTGATGCTCTACACGCTCGTCGCCTATGTCGGGCGGCGTGACGGGATCGTCTATCTCGCCTTCCTCGCCCTTGACCTGGCGGCGTCGGTCGTGCTGCTCGACGAGCCGCGGGGTGGCGATCTGGCGATGGTCGGGCTCATCTACGCGCTGTGCTGGACATTGGCCGAGTTCAACGGCGCCCGGCACGCTTACGACGCCGAGGTCGCGGCCCGCCTCGCGGTCGCCGACTACGACAGGGAACGTCGCGCGCACGACGCGGTCGCCGCCGAACGCACCCGCATCGCCCGCGAACTCCACGATGTGATCGCGCACGCGGTGAGCGTCATCATCGTGCAGGCCGACGGTGCCAAATACGCCCTGCGCCAGGACCCCGACACCGCCGAACGCGCCCTCGCCACCATCGCGGGTACCGGTCGCGACGCCCTGCGCGAACTGCGCCGTACCGTCGCCCTGCTGCGAACCGAGCACGCACCGGAACTGCTGCCACAACACGGGAGCGCGGGGATCGCGAAGCTGGCCCAGATGATGCGCGAGGCGGGCCTTGCCGTTGACCTCGAGCTGACCGGTGAACTCGACGACATCTCCCCCGAGGTGAGCCTCGGGGTGCACCGCATCGTGCAGGAATCGCTCACCAACACCCTGCGCCACGCGGGGGCGGAGCCGAAGGCCGTGGTCCGGGTGCACCGGCGCGACCAGGACATCCTCGTCGAGATCACCGACAGTGGCGGCGTCCCCGCGCAGGCGAGCCCGGGTACCGAGATTCCCGGCGCGGGGATGGGACTGGTCGGGATGCGCGAACGGGTCGCGGTGCTCGGCGGCACCCTGAACGCGGGCAGGCTCGACGACGGCCGCTGGCGGGTACGGGCGAACCTGCCGCTGCGCGCGGAGACCGACTGATCTACCGGGCGATCTCCGTCCGGAACTGACCCTCCGATCCCACTATGGTGGGGCAATGCCGATCAGCGTGCTCGTGGTGGACGATCAGGAACTCATGCGGATGGGCTTGAAAATGGTGCTCGGCGCGCACCCCGACATCGAGGTGATCGGCGAAGCGGGCAACGGTGACGAGGCCGTGCGGCGGGCGAGCGAACTGCGCCCCGATGTGGTGCTGATGGATGTGCGGATGCCGGTCGTCGACGGGGTGACCGCCACCGCGCGGATCGTGGCCGCGGGGGAGGGCGTGCGTGTGCTGGTCATGACCACCTTCGATCTCGACGAACACGCTCTCGGCGCCCTGCGCGCCGGTGCGAGCGGATTCCTGCTCAAGGACACCCCGCCCGAGGACCTCGTCTCGGCCCTCCGCAGCGTCGCCGCCGGCGACGCGGTGGTGTCACCCAAGGTCACCAAGCGACTGCTGGACCGGCTCGTCGCCGAGAACCCGACGACGCTGCGCGACCCGAAGATCCTCGACGTCCTCACCACACGCGAACGCGAAGTGCTCGAACAGATCGCGGCCGGCCGCTCCAACGCCGAGATCGCCGCGGTGCTGTTCCTGTCGGAGGCGACGGTGAAAACACACGTCGGCCGGGTGCTCACCAAACTCGGCTTGCGCGACCGCGTGCAGGCGGTGGTGCTGGCCTACGAAACCGGGCTCGTGCGGCCCGGTGGCTGAGCTCGCTTGCCGCTCGGGAGAAAAATCGGGCGCTCGTGCGTTGAGGGGATAGATCGTCCGAAAGGATCGCCATGACCGCCCTGCTGTTCGTCGTCTACCTCGTCGTCGAGATCGCCGCCCTCGTCGGTCTCGCCCAGCTGATCGGCATCGGCTGGGCGCTGGTCGTGCTCGTCGCGGTGTCGGGCGTGGGACTGGTGCTGCTCGGACGGCAGGGCAGGCGGGTGTTCGACCGATTCCGGCGGGCCTCCCGCGGTGAGGTGACCGCCGAGAGCGCGGTCGCCGACGGGGTGATCGTCGCCACCGGATCGGTGCTGCTGTTCGTGCCGGGTCTGGTCACCGGACTCGTCGGCCTGCTTGCGCTGTTCCCGCCGACCAGGGCGTTGCTGCGACCGGCACTGGAGAAGCTCGGTACCCGGCGCTTCGGTCCGTTGCCCTCGTTCGCGCCCTCGCCGTATCGCGGGATGGTCGTCGATGCCGACGGCGATGTGGTCGACGGCACCGTGGTCGGGCAGTGGTACGACGACGGTCACACCGCCGGCCCGCGCGCGCTCGGCTCCGCCTGATTCGACGCTGTCTCCACGGACATGCCCGCGCCCGGCGGCGAAGGGTCTACAGTACCGGCATGGCCCCCGAGCAGATCACCGTCACGGTGAGCGAGGAACTGGCCGACGCGGTGCGCAGAGCGAGCGCCGCTGCCGGACAGTCGATGTCGGACTTCACCACCGCCGCATGGCGGTTGGAAATGATCGCCGTGGAGGCGGGTGGGCATTGTCCCGCCGGGTTCGGCGACGCCGACGTGCGCGCCGCACTGTCGCTGCCGACCTGACCTGTCTCGCCGCCGAGCTGAGACTGTCCCTGCCGAGGTGACGATCGGTCGATACGGCAGACTGGGGCACCGTGAGTACCCAGTTGCTGATCGGCGGTCGTTTCTACAGTTCCAGTTCCCCGGACGCGACCGCGATGGCGGTCACCGACGGCACCGTGGTGTGGCTGGGCGCCGAGGCGCCCGGGCGTGCGATGCATCCCGATGCGGAGATCATCGACCTCGACGGTGCGTTCGTGGCGCCCGCGTTCGTCGATCCGCACGTGCACGTCACCGCGCTGGGACTGCAGCTGACCGGGCTCGACGTCAGTGGCGCCGGATCCCTGTCCGCCCTGCTCGAGACGGTCCGGGCGCACGCCGCGAACCAGCCGGACGGAGTGATCATCGGCGAAGGCTGGGACGACACCGGCTGGCCCGAGCAGCGTCCGCCGACGGTCGCCGAACTCGACGAGGCCGCCGGTTCGGGCAGGCTCGTCTACCTGGCACGCGTCGACGCGCATTCGGCCGTGGCGTCCTCGGCGCTGCTCGACGCGGCGGGTGACCTCGGCGACGGATATCGGCGCGGGGAACTGCTGCGCGCCGATGCCCACCACCGGGTTCGGACGGTCGCACTCGCGGAACTCACTCGCGCCCAGCGTGATTCGGCCCGCAAGGCTGCCCTCGACGCGGCGGCCGCGCACGGCATCGTCGCTGTCCACGAATGCGCGGGGCCCGATATCTCCGGGCGCGACGACATCGGCGAACTGCTCGCCTTCGAACACGGCGTGGCCGTGCGCGCCTACTGGGGTCAGGCCGTGCGCACCGCGGAAGAAGCGCGTGCGCTGATCGATGAGCTCGGTGTGCACGCACTCGGTGGCGACCTGTTCGTCGACGGCTCGCTCGGCTCACACACGGCCCTGCTGCGCGAGCCCTACGCCGACGCCGCGGGCTGCGGCACGAGCTTCCTCGACGAAGACGCGATCACCGCGCACCTTCGCGCGTGCACCGAGGCCGGGATCCAGGCGGGCTTCCACGCGATCGGCGACGCCGCCATGGACACCGTCGTCGCCGGATTCGCCCGTGTCGCAGCCGAACTCGGTGGGCCGGCGATCGCGTCACGCGGGCACCGGGTGGAGCACGCGGAGATGACCGACTCGTCCGCGATCGCGCAACTGGCCACGCTCGGTGTGATCGCGTCCGTGCAGCCCGGCTTCGACGCCGCCTGGGGCGGACCCGACGGGATGTACGCCACCCGCCTCGGCGCCGAGCGCGCCGCCGGCCTCAACCCGTTCTCGGCGATGGCGGCGGCGGGCATCTCCCTCGCCATCGGCTCCGACGCACCTGTGACCGCCATGAACCCGTGGGAACAGGTGCGCGCGGCCGTCCACCACCGCACCGCGGGCCACGGACTGTCCCCGCGCGCCGCGTTCGCCGCCGCCACCCGCGGCGCCTGGCGCGCCGGCGGCGTGCGCGACGGCATGGCGGGCACGCTGGTCCCCGGCGCCCCCGCTTCCTATGCCGTGTGGGACGCGGGCGACCTCGTCGTCGCCGCGGCCGCCGACACCGTGCAACGGTGGTCCACCGACCCCCGATCCCGTGTCCCCGGCCTCCCACGCCTCGACCCCGGTGCCGACCTGCCGACCTGCCTGCGCACGGTGCGCGACGGCACCACGATCTACCCCGCCTGACCCGACGCTTGCAACGAATCACGGAGCAGCACACCATGATCGAACCCGCGATGGGTAACCGCCCCGACTCCGCAGCCGACGGCGCCGACGAACCGGTATCAGCGGCAGGCGAGAGAGATCCGGGTGCGACCCACACCACGCGTTCCCGGTTCTCCCCGATGGCTTCGAGGGTGCTCGCGGCCGTCGCGGGTGGGCTGTTGCTGTTCGGTAGCTTCCCGCCCCGCCCGTTCTGGTTCCTCGCGCCGGTGGCGATCGCGCTGCTCGCGCTCGTGGTGCGTGGCCCGGGCAAGCTGCGCGGCGGGTTCGGGTACGGGATGCTCGGCGGGCTGGGGTTCTTCGTGCCGTTGCTGCCGTGGACCGGGATCTATGTGGGGCCCTTACCGTGGCTGGCGCTCTCGACGGTGTGCGCGGTGTACTTCGGGCTGTGGGGTGTGCTCGCCCGGTGGTTGAGCCCGCTGCCGGGCTGGCCGGTGTGGCTCGCGCTGGCGTGGACCGCGAGCGAATGGGTCAGGTCGAGTTTCCCGTTCGGTGGATTCCCTTGGGGGCGTGTCGCGTTCGGGCAAGCCGACGGCTGGTATCTGCCGCTGGCCGCCTATGGTGGTGCGCCGCTGGTCGGCTTCGGCGTCGCTCTCACCGGCACCGGTCTCGCCGCGTTGGCACTGCGCCTGCGTGCGTGGGCGCGCACCCCCGCGCCGCGCCCGGACACCCGCGCCGTGCGCACCGGATTTGCCACCGCCGTGGTAGCCGTGGCTATCATGCCCCTGGCCGGAGTGATCCTGCGGCCGACGCTGCCCGCCCCGGACGCGGGCATCCGGACGATCACGGTCGCCGCCATCCAGGGCAGCGTGCCGCGGCTGGGGCTCGACTTCAACGCTCAGCGCCGTGCGGTGCTGGACAACCACGTCCGGCGCACCGAGGAGCTGGCCGACGCCGTTACCCGCGGCCAGGCCGCGCGGCCCGACATCGTGATCTGGCCCGAGAACTCCTCCGATATCGATCCACTGCGCAATGCCGACGCCGCCGCCGAGATCACCGAAGCCTCGGTGCGCATCGGCGCCCCGATCCTGGTCGGCGCAGTCCTGGTGAACGGTGACCGCACGACCACCAACTCGGTGATCGTGTGGAACGGTACGGCGGGGCCGGGGGAGCGGCACGACAAGAAGATCATCCAGCCGTTCGGCGAATACCTGCCGATGCGTGGTTTCTTCCGTTTGTTCTCTTCTTATGCCGACCGCGCGGGCTATTTCGTGCCCGGTGATGGTGACGGAACGGTCACGGCCGCCGGCGTGCCGATCGGCGTGGCGACCTGTTACGAGGTCGCCTTCGATCGGGCATTTCGGGAATCTCTCGCCGCGGGCGCTCAACTGCTGACGGTACCGACCAACAACGCCACCTTCGGTGAGAGCGAGATGACCTATCAGCAACTCGCCATGTCGCGGGTGCGCGCGGTCGAGCACGGGCGCGCGCTCGTGGTCGCAGCAACCACGGGGGTCAGCGGGATCATCACCGCGGATGGCGTGCTCAGTCAGCGTACCGAGCAGGTCGTCCCCGCCGCGCTGGTGGCCCAGCTACCGTTGCGCGACACGACGACAATCGCTACCCGAATCGGTGTATGGCCCGAACTGGCGTCCGTTATCCTGACCGCGATCGGCGTCGGACTGGTGTTTCTTCGACGCTACAGGGTGAATCCGACTCAGGCTGTGCGCAGTTCGGACAATTCTGAATAAGCGGTTTGTTTCAACCCGGGGGAAGCGGCACGAAGTTGCTGCTACAGGGGTGTAATTCGTTGAGCTCGAAATAAATCCAGATCGGCAGCCATCCGGCTGCCGGAGTACTCCGAATCATGGGCGTGGAAAAGCCACGCCCATGGGCTCTCTTGTGCCCGGGCGCTGCTCGGGGAGTTGTGACACAAGGCAGAAACGGAGTGCTTGATGAGTTCTTTGGCCACCGACCACGTCAGCTCGAGCGTCACCGACGAGGACCCGGGCCAGCCGTTCGCCCTCTCGCCCGGTCAGACAGCACTGTGGTACGCGCAACGGATCCGGCCCGACATTCCGCTCACCATCGCTCACTACGTCGAGCTGCACGGCGATCTCGACGTCGGCAGGTTGCTGTACGCGGTGGAACGATTCGGCGCGGAATCCCAGGTGGGACACGTCCGCCTACTCGAGATCGACGGCGTGCCCCACCAGCGAGTCGACCCGACGTGGCGGCCCGGCTGGGGCCGGATCGACCTGCGCGGCGAATCCGACCCGCGGGCCGCCGCGCTGGCCTGGATGAACACCCACGCCAGCACCCCGAGCGACATGGAGCACGAACCTCTCACCATCAATGTGGTGTTGCGGATCGGTGACCGGGAATGGTTCTGGTACGAGCGCGGACACCATATCGTTATCGACGGTTACGGTGCGATGAACGCGCTCTCGCGCACCGCGGAGATCTACACGGCGATCGGCGAGCAGCGCGAACCGTCGGTCTCGCGGGCCGCCGCGCTCGTCGATCTCTACGCCGACGAATCCCGTTACCGCGAGTCCAGCCGGTTCCGGGCCGACCGCGAGTACTGGACCGAACAGCTCGCCGGTGTGGGCGAACCGATGACACTGTCGTCGGTCACCGCCGCGGGCGATACCAACGACGCGGGCCGCCACCGTGCCACGGCAGTATTCGACGCCGACCTCGACACCCTGCTCACCGACGCGATCGCCACGCACGGTTCGGCCAACTCGGCGCTCATCGTCGCCGCACTGGCCGCCTACGTCCGTTCGGTCACCGGTGACCCCGATGTCGTACTGAGCCTGCCGGTTTCGGCGCGAACCACGGTCGTGCTGCGCCGGTCGGCGGGCGTGGTGTCGAATGTGGTGCCGCTGCGGGTCCGGTTCGACGAGCACACCACCGTCGCCGACGTCGTGCGCCAGACCGAACTGCAGATCACCGGCGCCCTGCGTCACCAGCGCTACCGCTCCGACGACATCCGTCGCGACTGCGGCTACTCCCGCGACGCGCGTGGCTTCTTCGGGCCGATGGTCAACATCATGTTGTTCCACGACGAGCTGAAGTTCGACGATATCGCCGGTCAGCTGAACGTTCTCGCCACCGGACCCGTCGAAGACCTCTCGATCAACATCTACAACGGCGACGGCGGTCGCATCAAGCTCGATTTCGAGGCCAACCCGAAGCTCTACGGCGAGTCCGAGAACGCCGCCCACCACGCTCGCTACCTCGACTTCCTCGCGCGCTTCCTTGCCGCCGAGCCGACCACGCCCACCTACACGCTCACCGCGATCACCGCCGCCGAGAACGACGCCGTGCTGCGTGAGTGGAACGCCACCGAGATGCCGATGCAGGCCGCGACGCTGGTCTCGCTGTTCGAGGACCAGGTGCGCCGCAGCCCGCATGCCATCGGTCTCGAATTCGGTGACCGCACCCTCGGATACACCGAACTCGGCGACCGGGTGAACCAGCTGGCGCGCGAACTCATCGCCCGCGGGGCGGGCCCGGAGACCACCGTCGGCGTGTGCCTGCATCGCAGTATCGATCTGGTCGTCGGCATCTACGCGGTACTCGCGACCGGCGCAGCCTACCTGCCACTGGATCCCGACCACCCGGTCGATCGCATCGAAGCGGTAGTGGCACAGGCGCATCCGGTGTGTGTGCTCACCGCGGACCGCGACGGGGTCCGGCTGCCCGCGGGCACGGTCCGGGTCGATCTGGACACTCTCGACGTCAGCGGGAACGACGTCGCGCCGATCACCGATGCCGACCGCACCGCGCCGTTGCGGCCCGATCACCTCGCCTACGTCATCTTCACCTCCGGCTCCACGGGTAAACCCAAGGGCGTCGGCGTGACGCATACCGCGATCGTGAACCGGTTGCGCTGGATGCAGGCCGAATACCCCATCGACCACACCGACGCGGTCCTGCAGAAGACTCCGGCCACCTTCGATGTGTCGGTGTGGGAGTTCTTCTGGCCGCTGCAGGTCGGTGCGCGCCTGGTTGTCGCCGCGCCCGAAGGGCATCGTGACCCGGCCTACCTCGCCCGGATCATCACCGAAAGGGCCATCACCACGGCGCATTTCGTGCCGTCGATGCTGTCGCTGTTCGTCACCGACCCGCGGGTGCGTGGCGGGGCGGGGCTGCGCCGGGTGTTCTGCAGTGGTGAGGCGCTGCCCGGTGCCACCGTCGGCGATTTCCACGCCGCGCTGCACGGCTCCGACGGTGGACCGGAACTGCACAATCTCTATGGCCCCACCGAAGCCGCGGTCGACGTCACCTACTGGCCGTGCCCGGCCGACGCCACCACGGTGCCGATCGGTTCGCCGGTGTGGAACACCCAGACCTACGTGCTCGACCCGCATCTGCGCCCGGTACCGCCCGGTGTGGTCGGCGAGTTGTACCTGGCAGGCACGCAGCTGGCGCGCGGCTACCTGGGTCGCCCCGACCTGAGCGCCGACCGGTTCGTCGCCAACCCCTTCACGCCGGGGCAGCGGATGTACCGCACCGGTGACCTGGCCCGCTGGCAGATCGACGGCGGTGTCCTGGAATACCTGGGCCGCACCGACTTCCAGGTCAAGATCCGCGGACTGCGCATCGAGCTCGGTGAGATCGAGTCCGCGCTGCTCGCCCAGCAGGGCATCGCCCGCGCGGTCTGCGTGGCCCGCACCGCGCGCACCGGTGACGACGAACTGGTCGCGTATGTGGTCGCCGCGCTGGGCGCCCCCGCACCCGAACCGGCCCTGCTCCTCGCGGCACTGCGCCGCGGCCTGCCGTCCTACATGGTGCCCTCGGCGCTGGTCGTGCTCGACGAACTACCGTTGAGCGCCAACGGCAAGGTCGATCGCAAAGCACTGCCCGCGCCGGAAGTGGGTGTGCGGGTCACCACCGGCGCCGCCGCGCCGCAGACCGAACTCGAATGCGCACTCGCGGAGATCATCACCGAGGTTCTCGCCTTGGACGGCACCGCGATCGGTGTCGAGGACAGCTTCTTCGACCTCGGCGGCAACTCCCTGGTCGCCGCCCGCGCGGTCGCCCGGATCAACACCACCCTGGATGCGAACCTCACCATCCGGGAAATGTTCGAGTCGCCCACCATCGCCGCGCTGGCCGGCTACATCAGCACCCACCGGCCCGAAACCTCCACGCCGAAACTGGTTCCCGCGCGCAGGCCCGAACGGGTGCCGCTGTCGCTGGCTCAGCAGCGGCTGTGGATCCTCAACCGGTTCGCCGAGCACGCCGCCGCCTACAACATGCCCCTGGCCCTGCGGCTCACCGGGCATCTCGATCTCGTCGCGTTGCGCGCGGGTCTGCGCGACATCCTCGACCGCCACGAGAGCCTGCGAACCAGTTTCCCCGAAGGCCCCGAAGGCCCGTACCAGCTGATCCATCCGGCGGCCGGGGTGGAACCCGAACTCTCGCCGATCGAGGTGTCCGCCGCCGAGATCCCCGTGCTGGCCGCGCAGGTGGCCGGGCGCGGTTTCGATCTGCGCAGCGAGACACCGCTGCGGGTCGCGCTGTACCGGGTCGGCCCCGAGGATCACCTGCTGCTCGTGGTGCTGCACCACATCAGCGGTGACGGCTGGTCGGTCGCCCCGCTGGCCAGGGACCTGATGGTCGCGGTGTCGGCGCGCGCGGGCGGTGCCGCACCCGAGTGGGCGGCACTGCCGGTGCAGTACGCCGATTTCGCGATGTGGCAGCGGGAACTGCTCGGCGAGGAAACCGATCCCGACGCGCCCATCGCCCGGCAGCTCGGGCACTGGCGCGGGGCATTGGCCGGGTTGCCCGATCAGCTCGACCTGCCCCTCGATCGGCCGCGGCCTGCGCAGCGTGGTACCGGTGGGGACACCGTCGAATTCGTCATCGACGCCGAAATCCGACGTGCGGCAGCCCAACTCGCGACCGGTCGCGGGGTGAGCATGTTCATGGTGCTGCACGCGGCGCTGGCCACTCTGCTGGCCCGGCTGTGCTCGAGCACCGACGTCACCATCGGTACGCCCATCGCGGGCCGGTCCGATCCGGCGCTGGACGAGCTGGTCGGCATGTTCGTCAACACCCTGGTGTTGCGTACCGATGTCGACCTCGCTGCCGGGTTCGACCGCATGCTCGACCTGGTCCGCGAGACCGACCTCGATGCCTTCGCCAACCCCGACGTGCCGTTCGAACGGCTCGTGGAACTGGTCAACCCCGATCGCTCGACCACCCGGCACCCGCTGTTCCAGGTGATGCTGTCCTACGACCGCACGCCGGAGCTGCACGTCGAATTGCCCGGAGTCACAGCGGAACTGGTGCCGATCGAGATCGGCGTCGCCAAGTTCGACCTGCAGCTCGAGGTCCGCGACAACCACGACAACGGTCCGCTGTACGCCGAATTCGGTTTCGCCACCGACGTTTTCGATCGCGCCACGGTGGAGGCCATCGCCCGGCGGTTCACCAGGCTGCTGGCCGCCGCCGTCGCGACCCCCACCGCGGCCATCGGCGACCTCGACATGCTGGACCGCCGCGAGATCGCCCGACTGGTTCCGGTGGCCGGTGCACCGGCCGAACCGGCGGGCACGCTGGCCCGCCTGCTCAGCGACACCGCGCAACACCTGCCCGACTCGGTGGCGGTGCGCTACCTCGGCTTCGACACCACCTACCGGGAACTCGACGAACGCTCGAACCGGCTGGCGCGCAGCCTGATCGCGCACGGTGCCGCGCCCGAAACGGTGGTCGCCGTCGCGTTGCCGCGCAGCCTCGAGTCGATCATCGCCATCTGGGCGGTCGCCAAGACCGGTGCCGCGTACGTGCCCGTCGACCCCGCCTACCCGGCCGAGCGCATCGCGCACATGATCGGCGACTCCGGCGCCACGCTCGGGCTCACCCTGCCCGAACACCTCGCCGGGCTGCCCACCGCCACCGGAAAGCATCGGCGGGCACCGGAATGGATGGTGTTCGGGACGGCCGATTTCGAGGCCGACTGCGCGGTCCGCTCGGCCACCCCGCTCTCCGACGCCGACCGCAGGCACCCGATGCGGGCGGGTCAGCCCGCGTATCTCATCTACACCTCGGGCTCGACCGGCACACCCAAGGCCGTCGTGGTCACCCACGCGGGTATCGCCTCGCTGGCCAGCGAGCAGACCCAGCTGTTCAAGGTGACCGACCACGCGCGCACCATGCACTTCTCCTCGCCGAGCTTCGACGCCTCGGTACTCGAACTGCTGCTCGGGTTCGCCGCGGGTGCGACGATCGTGGTTGCCCCGGCCGACCTCTACGGCGGCGCGGAACTGGCCGCGTTCCTGCGCTCGGAACGCATCACCCACGCGTTCGTCACCCCCGCCGCGCTGGCCACCGTCCCCGCGGGCAACTTCCCGGCCCTCGGCACGGTCATCGTCGGCGGTGATGCCTGCTCGGACGAGCTCGTCGACGCCTGGGCCACGAAATACCGGATGCACAACATGTACGGCCCGTCCGAGGCCACCGTCGCGGTCACCGCGAGTGCGGCGATGGTGCCGGGGGAGCCGGTGCCGCTCGGCGCGCCCGTGCGTGGCATGCGATTGTTCGTGCTCGACGGCCGGATGAACCCGGTACCGCCGGGGACACCGGGCGAGCTGTACGTCTCGGGGCCAGGCCTGGCCCGCGGGTACCTCGGCAAGCTCGCACTCACCGCGCAGCGATTCGTCGCCAACCCGCTCGGGCGAGTCGGCGAAAGGATGTATCGCACAGGCGATCTCGTGGTGGCTGACATGACCGGCCGCCTGCGTTTCCTCGGCCGCGCCGACGACCAGATCAAGATCCGTGGCTTCCGCATCGAGCTGCGCGAAATCGACCATGTGCTGCGCGAACATCCCGGCGTGCGGTCCGCGCTGACCGTCGTCCACGTCGACGAGCAGGGGCAGCAGCGGCTCGCGTCCTACGTCACCGCCGACGGCCCGATCGACCCGGCCGCCCTGCTCGACACCGCTCGTGGCAGGCTGCCCGGCTACATGGTGCCCGCCGCGCTGGCGGTGCTCGACGCGATGCCGGTCACCCCGGCGGGCAAACTGGACCGAAAGGCGCTGCCCGCACCGGAATTCGTGGTCAGCGGTGGGTCGCGCGCGCCGCGCACCCACCTCGAGATGCGGGTAGCCGCGGTGTTCACCGAGGTTCTCGGCCGCCCGATCCCTGGTGCCGAGGACAGCTTCTTCGACATCGGCGGTAACTCGCTGCTGGCCACCCGGCTCGCGGCCGCGCTGCACGCCGACTTCGAGGTGGACCTGCCCGTCCGGCAGATCTTCGAGGCGCCGACCGTGGCTGGCATCGCCAGGCTGATCACGGAAGCGCCCCGGACGCAGCGGGTGGCGCTGGCGGTACACACCCCGCGCCCGGGACGCATACCACTGTCGTTGCCGCAGCAACGGCTGTGGTTCCTGAACCGATTGTCCCCCGAATCGAGCGCCTACAACATCGCATTCGTCTTGCGAATCGGCGGAGATCTGGACGTCGAGGCGCTGCGGGGCGCCCTCACCGACCTGGTGGAGCGCCACGAAGTACTGCGCACGGTGTTTCCCGAAGATCTCTCCGGCGCTCAGCAGGTGATTCTGCCGCTCGCGCAGGCCATGCCGGAGATCGCGGTCGTCGACACCGCACCGGATCGGGCGCAGGCGGCGCTGACCGCGCTGGCCCGCCGAGGTTTCGACCTCACCCGGCAGACCCCGTTGCGAGTGTCGTTGCAGCGCACCGCCTCCGACGAGCACCTGCTCGGCGTCGTCGTGCACCACATCGCCGCCGACGGCTGGTCGCTCGGCCCGCTGACGCGTGACCTCGCCCTGGCCTACGTGGCCAGGACCGGCGGCATCGCGTCCGAGCCAGCGCCGCTGCCCGTGCAGTACGCCGACTTCAGCCTGTGGCAGCGGTCGGTACTCGGTACCGAGGACGATCCGGACAGCATCACCGCCACCCAGCTCGCGTTCTGGCGCGAGACCCTGTCCGAACTGCCCGACGAGTTGCCGCTGCCGTTCGACCGCCCCCGCCCCGTCGAACCGACGGGGACGGCGGGCACCGTGACCTGCCAGGTCTCGGCACCGCTGCAACATGCACTGGACGAGCTGGCGAGCGAGACCGGTGTGAGCCTGTTCATGGTGGTGCGCTCGGCACTGTCGGTCCTGCTGCGCAGCGTCACCGGCGGACGCGACATCCCCATCGGTACCCCGGTCGCCGGGCGCACCGACATCCAGCTCGACGACCTTGTCGGCATGTTCGTCAACACCCTGGTCCTGCGCTCCGATGTCGACCCGGGCCGCAGCTTCACCGAGCTGCTGCACGCCGACCGCGACGCCGAGCTGGCGGCCCTGGCCCACGCCGATGTGCCGTTCGAACGCGTCGTCGACGCGCTCGGCCGGGAGAGCAGGGCGAGCAACCGGCACCCGCTGTTCCAGGTCGCGCTGAGCATGCAGGACAACCGCACACCGTCGCTGGAACTGCCCGGACTGCGGCTGGCCGCGCAAGAGCTCGACATCGCCCTGGCCAAGTTCGACCTGGAACTGCGGGTCGTCCCCGCCGACGACGACGGCCTGCGGTTCGAGTTCGTCTACGCCACGGAACTTTTCGACGCCGCCACCATCGACTCCCTCGCCTACCGGTTCGTGCAGATCCTGACCCAGGTGACCGCCGACCCACGGCAACTGGTGTGCGATCTGGACCCGCTCACCGTGCTCGAGCACCGTGACCACGTGCCCGCGCAGGGACCCGCCGCGGTCACGCCGGTCGTGCTGGCCGACATCCTCGAGGGTGCCGCGACGAAGTATCCGGACCGGCCCGCGCTGCGCTGGTTCGCCGACGGCAGCGTCGCCGGGGAAGTGGGCGAGCTCGACTACGCCGAAGTCGCGAGGCGGGCACACCGGCTGGGCCGCGCACTGATCGCGCGTGGCATCGGCACCGGCGACCGTGTGGCGGTCGGTCTGACACGTTCACTGGACTGCGCCCTCGCCATCTTCGGCGTCGCGGCCAGCGGTGCGGCGTTCGTCCCCGTCGACCCGCGCTACCCGGCCGACCGGGTGCGGCACATGCTCACCGACTCCGGTGCCCGCGCGGTCATCACCGCTCGCGCCGACGCGGACGCACTGCGCGAGGCCGCGGGGCCGATCGACACCCAGTGGGTGCTGATGGACGACGATGAGCTGAACACCGAGCTGGCCGGCTACGACGACGTGCGGATCAGCGACGCCGAGCGGATCCGTCCGGTGCGCACCGCCGACCTGGCCTACCAGATCTACACCTCCGGCTCTACCGGCCTGCCCAAGGGTGTGACCGTCACCCACAGCGGTCTCACCAGCCTCGCGCTCGACCTGCGCGAACGCATGGGTCTGGATCGGTTCTCCAGGACGTTCTTCTTCTCCACGCCCAGTTTCGACGTCTCGGTCCTCGACATGCTTCTCGCCGTCTACGCGGGCGCCGAAATGGTGATCGGCCCGATCGACATCTACGGCGGTGACGAACTCGGGGCACTGCTGGAACACGAGCAGATCACCCACACCTTCCTGACGCCCGCGGTACTGGCCTCGATCGATGCCACCCGCTGGCCGCTGCCGATGCTGCGCGGTCTGATGGCCGGTGGCGAGGCGGTGCCCCCGGACCTGGTGGCGAACTGGGCACCGGGTCGGCGGTTCGTCAACGCCTACGGGCCCACCGAGTTCACCGTCATCGCCGCGATGTCGGAGCTACGGGTCGGTGTCCCGGTAGCCATCGGCACGCCCGTGCGCGGTTCGCGCGCCCTCGTCCTCGACGAACGGCTGCGGCCGGTCGTCACCGGGGTTCCGGGTGAGCTCTACATCGGTGGCGCGGGCATCGCCCAGGGTTATCACGAGCGGTACGGCCTGACCGCGGGACGATTCATCGCCGACCCGTTCGGCCCGGCGGGCAGCCGGATGTATCGCACCGGCGACGTGGTGCGCTGGACCGCGGGCGGTGAGATCGACTACCTCGGTCGCAGCGACCATCAGGTCAAGGTGCGCGGTTTCCGGATCGAACTCGGCGAGATCAGCGCCGTCCTCGGTAGCCATCCCGAGGTCCGCTTCGCGCACACCGAGGTTCGGCGGATCGCGGGCGACGATCGGATCGTCGCGTGGATCCAGCTCAACGACGGCATCGACCCGGCCGAACTGGCCGGGGTGAAGCGGCACGCGATGGTCCGGCTGGCCGGGCACATGGTGCCCGCGTCGCTGAACCTGATCGACCGGGTGCCGCTCACGCCGGTCGGCAAGCTGGACCGCACCGCGCTGCCGGAACCGGAATTCACCGCGGCCGCGGGCCGGGCACCGCGGACCGACGCCGAGCGGACGGTCGCGCGGGTGTTCGAGGACCTGGTCGGGGCGAGCCAGGTTCGCGCCACCGACAGCTTCTTCGACATCGGCGGCAACTCGCTGCTCGCCACCCAGCTGGTGGCCCGCCTCGCCGCGGTCAGCAATGTTCGCCTGGAAGTGCGCGCCGTGTTCGCGGCGCCGACTGTCGCCGAACTCGCCGCGCTCATCGAATCGGGACCGTCCGGCGACGAACACCGGCCGGACCTGGTGCCCCAGCGGCGGCCGGAGCGGATCCCACTGTCCGCGGCGCAGCGCAGGCTGTGGTTCCTCAACCGCTTCAACGCGGGCGCCGATGGCGAGGGTCAATCGTCGGGCGCCTACAACATCCCGGTCGTGCTGCGCCTGCACGGCACGATCGACCTCGATGCACTCATCGCCGCATTGCACACGGTGCAACGTCGGCACGAGACGCTGCGCACGGTGTTCCCGGAGAGCTCAGGGGAGCCCGAGCAGTTGGTGCTCGACCCCGCGATCGCCGCCGTCACGCTGTTCCACGCGACGGCCACCGCGAGCGAGGTCGATGCCGCGGTGACCCGTTTCGTCAGCCCGGGATTCGACCTCTCGGCCTCGGTGCCGATGCGGGCGGCCCTGATCAGCGTCGACCACACCGGGCAGTCGGCGCCGGCCAAGGCCAAGTTCGCCGTCGCGCGGTCGACCGAGCATGTGCTGGTGCTGGTCGTGCACCACATCGCGATGGACGGCTGGTCGCTGGAACCGCTCGCCGCCGAAGTGGCCGCCGCCTACCGTGGTATCCAGACCGGTGAACCGTTCGGCGACCAGATCCCGGAGATCCAGTACTCCGACTACACCCTGTGGCAGCAGGAACTCCTCGGCACCGAGGACGATCCGGACTCGCTGATCAGCAAGCAGCTCGACCACTGGCGCGGCGTGCTCGACGGCCTGCCCGAACTGATCACCGTGCCCGCCGATCGGTCGCGGCCACCGGTGCCCTCCTATCGGGGCGGTACCGTCGACTGCGCGGTCGACGCGGCGACCCACCGGGCGCTGCGCGGCATCGCCACCGCGAACAACGTCAGCATGTTCATGGTGCTGCACGCGGCGCTGGCGGTCCTGCTGCACCGGGTCACCGGGACCTCCGACATCGCCGTCGGCACCGCCAGCGCGGGCCGTGGGCATCCGGCGCTCGACGCGATGATCGGCATGTTCGTCAACACCCTGGTGCTGCGCACCGAGGTGGCCGACGAGCGCCCGTTCGTCGACCTGCTTCGCACCGTCCGCGACGGGGACCTCGACGCCTTCGCCAACGCCGAACTGCCCTTCGAACGGCTCGTCGAAGTGGTCAATCCGGCTCGCTCACAGGCACATCACCCGTTGTTCCAGGTGATGCTGTCGGTGCGCAACACCCCCGTGCGCATGCTGGAACTGCCCGGCCTGCGGATCGAAGCGGTCGACGCCGACGCCGGGATCGCCAAGTTCGACCTGCAGTTCACCTTCACCGAAACCCAGACCGCCCACCGGGTGGGCGACGGCATCAGTCTGTCGGTGAACTTCGCGGCCGACCTGTTCGACGAGATCACCGCGCGCAGGCTCGGCGACCGTCTGGTCCGGTTGCTCACCGCGGTGGCCGCCGACCCGAACACCGCGGTGGGCGACCTGGCATTGCTCGACGCGGTCGAGTGGACCGCGCTGGCGCCGGTGCACGGCACTCGCGCCGAGCAGCCGGTGACGCTGCCCGAGGTTTTCGGTGCCGCCGTGGCGCGGTCCCGTGACGGTGTCGCGCTGTGTGCCGGCGACACGGTGGTCACCTACGACGCGCTCGACCGGTGGACCAACCGGCTCGCCCGCGTCCTCATCGGTCACGGTGTGGGTCCGGAAACCCTGGTGGCACTGGGTATTCCGCGCTCGGTGGAATCGGTGGCGACCATGCTGGCGGTCGCCAAGGCGGGCGCCGCGTTCGTGCCCGTCGACCCGAACTACCCGCCGCAGCGGATCAGTCACATGCTCAGCGATTCCGCCGCGACCGTGGGTCTGACCCTGCTCGAGCACCGCGATCGGCTGCCTACCGGCACCCGCTGGCTGGTCCTCGACGACCCGCAGACCCGGGCCACCGTGCTGGGCACCGACGACTCGCCGATCACCGATGCCGATCGGATTCGCCCACTGCGCCTGCACAATCCGGCGTACGTGATCTACACCTCGGGCTCGACCGGTACGCCGAAGGGCGTCGTCGTCACCCACGGTGGTCTGTCGAACTTCGCCGCCGAGACCGCCGACCGCTTCGATGTGCGTCCCGGCAGCCGGGTGCTGCACTTCGCCACCCCGAGCTTCGACGCCGCCATGCTCGACATCCTGTTCGCGCTCGGTGGTGCGGCGACGCTGGTGATCTCCCCGGCCGGGGTGGTCGGCGGCGAGGACCTGCGGCAGGTGTTCATCCGGGAACGGATCACCCACGCGTTCATCACCACCGCCGCGCTCGGCACCGTCGATCCGACGGGCGTGCACTCGCTCGCCCACGTGCTCACAGGTGGTGAGGCGCTACCGCCGGACCTGCTCGCCCGCTGGGCGCCGGGGCGCAACTTCTACAACGTGTACGGCCCCACCGAGACGACCATCGTCACGTTGATGCCGCAGCCGATGGGCCCGCAGAGCCCGATCACCATCGGTGGGCCGATCCGCGGTGTCGCGGCGACCGTGCTGGACCGGCGGCTGCATCCGACGCCCATCGGTGTCACCGGTGAACTGCAGTTGGCCGGCTCGGCGCTGGCCCGCGGCTACCTCAACCGGCCGGGGCTGACCGCCCAGCGGTTCGTCGCCGATCCCTACGGCGCACCGGGGACGCGGATGTACCGCACGGGCGATCTGGTGCGCTGGCGCAACAGCGCGAAGTCGGCGTTGGACGTGGAGTACGTCGGCCGCACCGACCATCAGGTGAAGGTCCGCGGTTTCCGGATCGAACTCGGCGAGATCGACGTCGCGTTCTCCCGGCACGCACATGTCGAGCTCGCGCTCACCATCGGGCACACCACGCAGGCCGGCGTGACCGCACTGGTCTCGTACGTGAAGGCGCGCAACGGGACCGCGCCGAGCGTGCCCGAACTGCTCGAGCACGTCGCCGCGCACGTGCCGAACTACATGGTCCCGCAGGCGATCATGCTGCTCGACGAGGTGCCCCTCAGTCCGGTCGGCAAGCTCGATCGTGCCCGGCTGCCCGAGCCGGTGTTCACCGCGTCCGGTGGTTACCGCGCGCCGGTGACCGCCGCCGAGATGGCGCTGTGCGCGGTGTTCACCGAGGTGCTCGGGGTCGAGCGGGTCGGCGTGGACGACGGGTTCTTCGAACTCGGCGGCAACTCCTTGCTGGCCACCAAAGTCGTTGCGGCACTGCGTGAGCAGGGCTACGAGATGCCCGTTCAGATGATGTTCGGCGATGCCACCCCGTCGGCCATCGCGGCCAAGCTCGACGACGTCGACCCGGACGCGGTGATCGAGGCGGCCACCAGCCCGGTGCTGCCCATCCGCCCGTCCACCAGCCCACACGACACCCCGCTGTTCTGCGTGCACCCGGCGATCGGTCTGGCCTGGTGCTACGCGGGACTGCTCGCGCACCTGGCCCCGCAGCGCCCGGTGTACGGTCTGCAGGCCCCGCACGTGTCCGGCGACGACGGCTTCACCTCGATCCCCGAAGCCGCCGGACACTATGTCGCCCATATCAAGTCGATCCAGCCACACGGTCCCTACCACCTGCTCGGCTGGTCGCTCGGCGGCCTGATCGCGCAGGAGATCGCCGTGCAGCTGCAGGACGCGGGCGAAGACGTCGCGCTGCTGGCGATGATGGACAGCTACCAGCTCGGCGACCGCTGGCTCGACACCTCGATGCCCAGCGTCGCCGATATCCTCGGCGAGTTCGGCGCCGATCTGGTCGACGGCGCACCGTTGCTCGCCGACCTCGACCTGCACGAAGCGGCGGATCTGCTGCGGGCACAGGAGGGCCCGTTCGCCGCGCTCTCGGTGGAGCACCTGCAACGCCTCTACACCGGGTACGCCGACGGCACCGTCATGGCCAACCGATTCCGGCCGCGCACCTTCGACGGCGACCTCGTGTTCTTCACCGCCGCGGCGGACGAGATCAACGCCGCCGATCCGAGTCGGCGCGCACAAGCGTGGCAGCCCTTCGTCACCGGCAACATCCACAACCACGACCTGCCCTGCAGGCACGCGGCGATGACCACACCGGAATCGCTGGCGGCGATCGGCCCTGTGCTGCATCGCCACCTCGATGCCATCCCGGAGATCACCGTGTGCGGCAGCGGCCAGAAGGAGATGCGTCCGTGAGTTTCGCGGTAGAAGTGCGCGGCCTTGCCAAGAGTTACGGCAAGGTGCGCGTTCTCAAAGAGATCGACCTGGAGATCCCGGCGGGCACCGTGCTGGGTCTGCTCGGACCCAACGGTGCGGGTAAGACCACCACCGTGCGGATCGTCACCACGCTGTTGCGACCCGACGCCGGTTCGGTGCGGGTCGCCGGCATCGATGTGCTGGCCGACCCGGCCACCGCGCGCACCAGGATCGGGTTGTCCGGCCAGTACGCGGCGGTCGACGCGAACCTGACCGGCTACGAGAACCTACGCATGGTGGCGCGTCTGTACGGCATGGGACGCAAGCAGTCCGTCGCCCGCGTGGAGGAACTGCTCACCGCGTTCGGGCTCGACCACGCGGCGGGCAGGCGGGCAGGCACCTACTCCGGTGGCATGGCGCGTCGCCTCGACCTGGCGGGTGCGCTGGTGGCGCGGCCGCCGGTGGTGGTGCTCGACGAACCGACCACGGGCCTCGACCCGCGCGGTCGCCTTGACATGTGGCAGGTGATCGGTGATCTGGTCGACGACGGAACCACCGTCCTGCTCACCACCCAGTACCTCGAAGAGGCCGACCTGCTCGCCGACCGGATCACCGTCATCGACAAGGGCACGGTCATCGCCCGCGGTTCCGCCGACGAACTCAAGACCTCCATCGGCGGTGACCGGCTCACCGTCACCCTCGCCGCCGGGCAGAGCCCGTGGCCCGCGGTCACCGTCCTGCAGCAGGTCGGCGTCGGCGAACCGATCCACGAACCCGGCAGCGACGAGGTGTCGGTGGTGGTCGGCAACGGGTCTCGCACGATGGTCGAAGCGCTGCGCCGCCTCGACGACGCCGGGGTCTGCGTCCTCGACGCGAACGTCGTGCGCCCGACTCTCGACGATGTATTCCTTTCCCTCACCGGCACCCCGGCCGAGCCGATCCCCGAACCCGAAACCGACGACGTGCAAGAGGAGGTCCTGTCGTGAGTGCCCCCGACGTCACGGTGGACGACTACGAAACCCGCGATCTGCCGATCCAGCCGAGCACTGCCCGCCTATCCGGCTCCGAGGAGACCGAACCACGGGCCCGGTTCGTGCGTGACAGCGCGATCGTCGCCTATCGCAACCTGCTCACCATCCTGCGGGTGCCGACGCTGCTGGTCACCGCCACCATCCAGCCGCTGATGTTCGTGTTCCTGTTCGCCTACATCTTCGGTGCCTCGCTCGGTGGCGACCAGTACCGGGAATTCCTGCTGGCGGGCATCTTCACCCAGACCGTGGCGTTCAATGCCGCGTTCACCACCGTCGGGCTGGCCGGTGACCTGCAGAAGGGCATCATCGACCGGATGCGGACGCTGCCGATGTCGCGGCTGGCGGTCCTGATGGGTCGCACCCTGTCGGACCTGGTCGTCAATATCGTGAGCCTGGGCGTGATGTCGATCTGCGGGTACGTCGTCGGTTGGCGCATCCACGGCAGCGTCGGCGACGCGGTGACCGCCTTCTCCATCATCTTGCTGTTCGCGTTCGCCATGTCATGGGTCGGCGCCCTGACCGGTCTGGTCTCCCCGACGGTGGAAGTGGCACAGAGCGCGGGCCTGATCTGGCTGTTCCCGCTGACGTTCATCTCCTCGGCGTTCATCTCCGCCGAAACACTGCCGGGACCGCTGCGCGCCATCGCCGAATGGAACCCGATCACCGCGGTCTCGGCGGCGGGCCGCAAGCTCTTCGAGAACGACTCACCTCCGAGCTTCGTCCCAGCGACGGGCTGGGCCGCGGAGAACTGCATCCTCTACGCGATCATCTGTTCGCTGGTCATCCTCGCCATCGCGATGCCCGCGGCACTACTGCAGTACCGCAAGGTCGCCAGTCACTGAATTTTTGGCGGCTGGCGCCGCGGTTCTCGGCGCTGAACTCCACCTCTTCCCTCCCTACGGGCACTCCTTCGTCGCACCCTCCGGTCAGTCCATCGGCGGAGGCGCGCCGAGAACGCCGAAGGCCGCCTTCCCGAATCGGGTAGGCGGCCTTCGGCGTCGTGCGTTCGAACTTCTACCCGCGGCGGCGGGTCTTCAGGAGGTCGAGGCGCTCCTTGAGCAGCTCCTCGAGCTCCTCCTTGCTGCGACGTTCCAGCAGCATGTCCCAGTGGGTGCGCGGCGGCTTGACCTTCTTGGTCTCCACGGAGGTGCCCTCCATGAGCTGACCTTCTTG
The DNA here is from genome assembly GCF_052814245.1 of Nocardia sp. IBHARD005. Lineage (NCBI taxonomy): Bacteria > Bacillati > Actinomycetota > Actinomycetes > Mycobacteriales > Nocardiaceae > Nocardia > Nocardia sp. IBHARD005. Next base: position 4,914,067 of record NZ_CP199935.1, on the reverse strand, counting down.
GCCGTTGCGGCACAACCAGGTGGGCGGGATCTCCGCGTCGTCGGCGAACGGGACGTCGAACTCCTCACCGTTGTCGGTGCGGTAGCGGGCGATCCGGCGGGGGGCCAGGTCGTGGTCGCGATCGGTCTCGTAGCTCACCGCTCCGAGCCGGCTGCCCCGGAGTACGCGATCTGCCATGTGTGCTCCTGTAATTTTGGCGGCTGGTGCCGCGGTTCTCGGCGCTGAACTCCACCTCTTCCCTCCCTACGGGCACTCCTTCGTCGCGCCCTTCGGTCAGTCCATCGGCGGAGGCGCGCCGAGAACGGGTCGTAGTACTACCTCAACGCACGGGAAGTCTGAACTGTTCCATTGTAGTCGCAGGGCCACATCGGCCGAGCGACCCCCGAATTCGCACCAGTGGTGCCCCCGGGTATCGAGTGGGTGCCCGCTGAGCGAGACCTGAACCGGCGAATCGCGTCGCGGGCCGATAGGGTTTCCGATCATGTCGCGCAGTCGCCTGCTGTCCTGCCTGTGGTGCGGGCGGGAGATCGTGGATTCGGAGTCGGGTCGGCGTCGCCGTTATTGCCGCCAGTCGTGTCGCCAACGTGCCTATGAGCACCGCAGCAGTCTCAAGGGGACCGGGATCCCCGAAGACGCGGTGGTGCTGACGGCGCAGGAGGCCGCCGATCTCGCCGATCGGTGGTTCGCGGCGCGGTGTGCGGCCGAGGATGTGGCGACGGCGGTGGGGGAGGGGGCCTCCCCGGCGGAGTTGGCGGAGTTGAGCGCGACGCTGGTGCAGTTGGCTCAGGAAGCTGAACGGCTTCGCTGAATACGCGAAACCCCGTGTTTCCCACGGTAAGTCGGTGGGCACACGGGGTCTCGGCATGGGTGGGCGACACCGGCGCTAGGTCGACAACGCCTCTCGGGCACGCAGGTACACGGCCGTGACGCCCCCTGCGACGAAGAGCACAAGGGCCGTGGCGGCACCGGCGGTCGCGAGGTCGGGGCTGGTGAGGGCCTGACCGCGCAGGGCCTGCCAGGCCACGAGCGTGAGCAAACCGAAATAGCCGAGGACGGCGACCACGAGCAGGGCGGCGCGGGTCGTTTCGGTGCGCAACCAGGGGTAACGCGGCGCGAGGGCGACCAAGGCGACGGCCAGCAGCAGCAGGACCTGGATGCCGTGCAAGCCGACGAAGTGTGGGATGCGCAAATCGCCGCCGATGGTGCTCCAGTGGGTGATCGGCATGCCCGCGGCACTGTCACGTGCTGAATCGCCGGGCCGTACCGTGTGCCCTGCTACCAGCCCCACCACGGTGCCGTCGGCCTGGCGGACGAGCTGCGGCCCGGTGAATCCCATCAGGTACCCGAGCGCCATCCCGGTCACTGCCAGCCACAGTCCCGCCTTCAACGCGATCCGGGTGGGCCGGTCGGCCAGTTTCTGCCAGGAAATGATCACCGCCAGGACAAGATTGGCGAGGAACAACCCGGGCACACCGGAGGCGAACACCTGCTGCCCGATCTCGTTGACCGGGTCGGTGGAGTCGTTGAAATGGCTGAACGTCCCGCGTGCCGCTTGCACCGCGATGAACCCCACATCGACAACCCCGGTGATCGCGAAGACCGTGCCCAGCCACCAGGTGGCACGGCGCCCGCGATGCGGCAGCCGCAGAATCCACGCCAGGGTCACGCCGTAAAGGGCGAAGGCGAGGCCGAACTTGGCCGGCTCGAGCCACACCGACTCGCCGAGCAGTAGCCGGTCGTTCACCGCCATCCCGATAATCGACACCGCGACCAGCGCGGCCATGAGCGCGGAGTTCACCAGCAGCGGGCCGTGCCATCGCGCGCGGTCGGTGCCATCGCGCGCGGTGTGGAAACGGATGCGGGACAGCGTGTGGGTGAGGTCGATCGTCGCCATGAACCGAAGGTAGAAATCCGGTGCGCCACACCACGTCCCGCTGCGGAACGGTTCGGCTCCGATACCCGGGTACGGGTGCGGCCTACCCGAGTTCTAGGGGTTGTCTCAGATTCCCATGCGCCAGATGGCGGCATCGACCGCCCGGGGTGAGACGAGCGCGAGTGCCTGCAGAACGCGGGTGTAGGTCGGGTACAGCTCGACCGGGCGGGTCCGGATCGCGGTGGTGATCCAGTCGGCGGCCTCCTCGGCCGACAGTGCCGCCGCGTGGGCGTATTTGCCGGTGGGCGCGATCATCTCCGTACGCACCAGCGGATAGCCGATCGTGGTGACGTGCACGCCGCGGCGCCTGGTCTCCGCGCCGAGACTGCGTCCGAACGCGCCGAGCGCCGCCTTCGACGCGTGATAGGCGGTGAACAGTGGCATCGACCCGGCGGCGACACCCCACGTCGCGACATTGACGATGTGCCCGGCGCCCGCGTCGAGCATCGACGGCAGTAGCCCCATCGTGAGCCGCGTCGCCCCGAAGTAGTTCAGCGCCATGGTGCGCTCGTAATCGTGGAACCGGTCGGTGGTGTCGGCGGCGCCGCGGCGGATCGAACGGCCCGCGTTGTTCACCAGCACGTCGACGGTCCCGAACTGTGCTAGCAGGGCTTTGGCCAGCGCGTCGTTCTGCTCGGCGTCGGCGAGGTCGCAGGTGATCATCTCGGCATCGCCGCCTTCGGCACGGACCGCGTCGCGCACCAAGGCCAGCGGCTCGGCACTCCTGGCGACGAGAACCACCCGCGCGCCTTCCCGGCCGAGAGCATGCGCCGCGGCTTTACCGACGCCCGACGAGGCTCCGGTCAGCACCACGGTCTTCCCCGCGATCTCCTGCCGCTCGGCGCGGACCAATCGCGCGAGCAGGCCGGGGAGTGCGGGCGGGTTGAGCAGCATCGATTGTGCGACTTCGGCGAACACCGGGTCTCCTGTCGAGTCGAGCGGCGGGGACGAACAGTTAATTTACTGAATAGTAAATTACAAAGTGGCCAATTGAGTGTCAACCGGCGAGGGCGCGAATGGTTGGATGACTGGGTGAGCACAGCCGGTACCAAGGGCGTCCCGCGCCCCCAGCGCGAACAGCAGATCCTCGACGCCGCCGTCGCCGAGATCGGCCGCGTGGGTTACGCGGGACTCTCCCTCGCTGACGTCGCGCAGCGCGCCGGTGTGTCCAAGCCGCTGGTGTACACCTACTTCCAGTCCAAGGACGGGCTCTACATCGCCTGCGCGGACCGGGCGGCGGCTGTTCTGTTCGGCGCGATCGAATCCGCCATCGCCGGAGCGGGCGGTCTCAGCAAGGCCGAACGTACCCTCGACGCGATCTTCGTCGCGCTGGAACCGCGCCCGCACGACTGGACCGTGCTCTTCGACCGCTCCCACCCCGACGACGGACCCGCCGCCGAGGCCGTCCGCGCCGCGCGCCGCCGGATCGCCGCCCAAGCCGCCCGCGGTGTCGCCGACGCCATCGGTGCTGTCGACCTCACCGATCCCACCGACCTGTCCGCGCTGACCGACGTCTGGATGGGCGCGGTCACCTCGCTGGTCCTGTGGTGGTTACGCCACCCCGATCAGACGGCCGCCCAGATGACCGCGCGCAGCCACCGCCTGATCGGCGCCGTCCTGACAGCCTCACGGTGAACCGCGGTCCGCACCCCGGCTTCGGCTGGGGTGCGGATTCGCTTGTCCAGCAGTTGTTTACGAGGCGAACTCGGTGGTCGATCCGGCAGTCGGGAGCAGTTCCGCGAGCAAGGGGGCCCACTCGTATCGACGTTCGGGGAAGCAGCGCTCGAGCAGGTCGCGCATGATCGACGGTGCGATGGAGGCGCCGGGGGAGGCGCCGAGCAGGCCGGCGATGCTGCCGTCGGCGCCCGTGATCAGTTCGGTGCCGAATTCGAGTACTCCGCCGTGCCGACGATCGGGTTTCACCAGCTGGGCGCGCTGCCCGGCCTGGACCAAGGTCCAATCGGCGGGGTCGGCGGTCGGGTAGAAGCGTTGGAGCTGGGCGAACTTGCGCTGGGGTGAGGCCAGTAGTTCGGTGACGAGGTAGCGGACCAGATCGACATTCCGCAGGCCGGCCGCGACCAGCGGGACGATATTGTGCGGGCGCAGCGTGGTGAACAGATCGGTGAGTCTGCCGTGGCGCAGCAGGCGGGTGCTGAAGGTGGCGTAGGGGCCGAACAGCAAGGCGCCCGCTCCGTCGACCTCGCGACGATCCAGATGCGGCACCGACATCGGCGGTGCGCCCAGCGCGGCCTGGCTGTAGACCTTGGCGTGATGTTCGGCGACGACCTCGGGATTGTCGGTCCGCAGGAACTGCGCACCCAGCGGGAACACCCCGTACCCCCGGACCTCGGGCAGACCGGCCCGCTGCAACAGCCGCAACGCGTATCCGCCCGCGCCGACGAACACGAACCGGGCCCGCACCTGGAACCGCCGTCCACTGTCGAGGTCGCGCCCGCGCACGGTCCACAGCCCGTCCTTGCCGCGCGTGAGCCCGGTGATTTCGCGATGCATCCGGACCGCGTTGCCCGCCGCGCGCACCGTCGACAACAACGACCTGGTCAGCGCGCCGAAGTCGATGTCGGTGCCCGCGATGTGCCGGGTGGCCGCCATCGCCTCGCCGTCGGCGCGGCCACGCACCAGCAGCGGTGCCCAGCCGGCGATCACCGCACGGTCTTCGGTGTACTCCAGCTGCGCGAACGCGGGCTGTTCGCGCAGCGTCACGTACCGCTGCCGCAGGTAGGCGATATCGCGCTCGCCGAACACCGCCGTGACGTGCGGTGTCGGGGTGAGGAAGGTAGCGGGCTCTAACTCACCGCGGTGGGCCAGTGCGGACCAGAATCGGCGCGAGAGCGCGAACTGGTCGGCGATTCCCGCCGCCTTGGCGCCGTCGCGCGGGTCGGGCATGTAGTTGAGCTCGCACAGACCGGAGTGCCCCGTGCCCGCGTTGTTCCACGGATGACTGCTCTCGGCGGCCGGTTCGCCGAGTCGCTCGAACAGCGCGATCGACCAGTCCGGCGCGAGAGTGCTCAGCAGCGCCCCGAGCGTGGCCGACATGATGCCGCCGCCGATCAGCACCGCGTCGAGAATGTCTTCGCCACCGCCGGATTCGGGCCGAGTGGGTGTGGTGTCGTGCATTGTCGAACCTCCCGTGAGCTGTGTACCGCTATCGTCACGCCGGGAGTAGTGATCCGTCCAACACGGAATCGCCGAATATATGATCCGGATATGGATGATTCACCGGAGTTGGGGGCGCAGGCGCTGGCTCCGCTGCTGTCCGCGTTCGACGCGGCGGCCGAAGAAGGTCACTTCACCCGGGCCGCCCAGCGACTCGGCGTGCCGCAGTCCTCGCTCAGTCGCCGCATCAAAACAATGGAGCAGCTGGTCGGAGTGAGCTTGTTCCAGCCGGTGGGGCGCGGAGTCGCGCTCACCCCGCAGGGCCGTGACCTCTATGAACGCACGCGTGGACTGGTGCGCGCACTCGACGACGCGGTGCACCGGGTGCGTGCCGACGCCGACCCCGACAGCGGGCTGGTGCGTTTCGGGTTCCCGCTCACCCTTGGCCCGGTCAGCATTCCCTCGCTGCTCGCGCAGTTCCACACCCGCGCGCCGCGGATCCGGCTGCACCTGGTCCAGGCCCACGGCGAGGCGTTGGCCGAGCAGGTGCGCGACGGCAGGCTCGACCTCGCGGTGATGATCCCGCCACCGGCCGACCTGCCGACGGTGGACCTCGGACGTCAGCGCATCGACCTGCACGTCTCGCGCGCGCATCCACTGGCCCGGCGCACCCGTATCGACCTCGCCGAACTGTCCGACGAGGCGTTCATCGCGAACCCGCCCAGCTATCAGCTGCGCACACTACTCGACACCTGGTGTGCCGCAGTGGGTTTCACACCGCGAGTGGTATTCGAGATCACCGAGTTCGAAACCCTGCGCGCACTGGTCGCGCTCGGGCAGGGTGTCGCGCTGCTGCCCGCCGCCGAGGTCGCGAACCCCGACCTGGCGGTGATACCCATCGATGGCGAACGCGACCGCGAGGTCGGCCTGGTCTCGGGAGACCATGACTCGACGCTCGCGGTCGCGCGGCTTCGGGAATTTCTGATCGCGCGCCGGGCGGCGATCAGTGGATGAGCAAGGTATCAGTCCTGGGCGATACCGGCGTCGATACCACGCGCGGCGAGCCACGGGTGCGGATCGACCGGGGCGCCGTAGAGCGAGCCGTCCGGCACGTGCACCTCGTAGTGCAGGTGGGGGCCGGTGGAGTTGCCACGGTTACCGACGGTGGCGATGGTCTCGCCGGCGCTGACGTGCTGACCCACCTCAACCAGGATGTCGTTCACGTGGCCGAACACACCGATGGTGCCGTCATCCTGCTGGACGCGAACCCACAGGCCGAAGCCCGACGCCGGACCGGCCTCGATCACGGTACCGTCGGTGACGGCGAAGATGGGCGCGCCGATCGGGTCACCGAAGTCGATGCCGTTGTGCGCGGTGCCCCAGCGGGCGCCGTAGTAGGAGGTGAGCCTGCCGTTGACCGGGCGAACGGTCTGCGGGCGCGGCGGCGGCGGGAGAGCGATCGTCGGCAGCGGCGGCAGTTCCAGGCCAACCGCTTCGCGGTGCTCCTCCCACGCGATCGGGGCGGACGCGGGGGTCTCGCCCTTGGCCTCGGCGGGGGTGTACGCGGTGAAGCGGTACGGCGACTGGCCGGTGTTGATGGCCTCGGTGGCATCCGCGGCGATCGTGGTAGTGGGGACAGGGCTCTCGGGCTCACTGAAAGTGGCGACGGAGGTACCCACGAGTGCGGACAAAGCCACCGCACCCGCGACCACGCCTCCCCAACGACCTGCGAAGGCGTCGGAGACTCGAGCAGATAACGGGTTGGTCACGAACATGGTTATGAACGTAGCTAAACCGTAACCTTCGCGGCCAATCCTGTGGCCGCGATCACGAAGCGCTATAACCCCAGTTGATCTATAACAATACTCTAACGAATAGCGGACATCCTTGGACTCACCGGGTGAAATTTGCCTGGTCAAGATCGTTGCCGAAACTCCGCATCCCGGGGAGACTGATTCAGTGGCCGCTAACGGAGTCCGTGCCATTACGGCTTTATCCGATCCCACCCGGCGCGCGATCTTCGAATCGTTGCCGCAGGGTCCCCGCTCGGTGGCCGACCTCGCCGCCGCCACCGGAATCACCAGCTCAGCCGCGTCTCAGCACCTGCGCGTCCTGCGGGAGGCCCACCTCGTCCGCATGCGCCGTGACGGGAACAGGCACCTCTACTCCCTTGACCCCCGCGGCCTCAACGACGCCCGCGACTACCTCGACAAGTACTGGCCCAGCGCCCTGGCAGCCCATGCCGCCGCGCTGCGGGATGCGGCCGATGCCGACCCGGCTCAGCCCACCCGGCGGTAGCGCGATCTGCCGGATTCGGCCCATGCCTGCTTGTCGAGCTGCATATCGACCGCCGAGATCACCTCGGGCACCCCGATCCGCAGCAAGCCGGGGTCGGGCGACAGGCCGTCCGGATCGCCGACCTGTCCGGCCCACAGCACCGCATGCCTGCCGAGCAGGTGTGCGGGCGGGCCGCCCCGGCGCGGCGGCGTCGGACCGAACAGCAGGACCGTGCGGGTGCCGAACGCCGTTGCCAGATGCGCGACACCGGTATCGCCGCTGATCACGAGGGCCGCCTCGGCCACCGTCGCCGCGAGATCGGTCAGGTTCTGCCTACCCGCGAGGACCCGGTCGTCGGGCAAGCCTGCCTGCGCGGCCACCTGCCGAGCGATATCGTGCTCGAACGGGTCGCCGGTGAGCACCACGTCGCGGCCGAGGACCAGCAGGTGACGCACCACCGCGGCGAACCGCTCCGGCGGCCACCGGCGCGCGGGCGCGCCCGCACCGATGTGGACGACGATGCAATCGCGACGGCTGATGGAGGCCACCGGCGGCACCAGCCCGAGGTTGCGCCGATCCGCATCGATGCCCTCGCCCTCGAGCAGCCGGCACCACCGGTCGACCACGTGCGCTTCGGGATCCCAGCGCGGACCGGCGAGCTTGGGCAGGGCGGGCGTGCGATGACCGATGATTCGCGCGGCCCCGGTATCAGCCAGTGCTCGTGCGCCGGCGCCGTCGGGGCCGTGCAGGTTCACCGCCAATGCGGGCGCGGGACCATCCCAGATCAAGGCGGCCGGATCAGCGGTGGCGACGAGTTCGTCGACCGAGGAGATCAGGTCGACGATCTGCTCCAGCCGTTGTGGCGCCGCCAGGACGATCCGGCTCTGTGGTTCGGCCCGGCGCAGGGCACGCAGAGCCGGGACCGCGGCGAGAAGCTCACCGAGGCCCCGAGCTTGCAGCACGAGTACAACCGACACATTCTTCATCTACCCGGGACTGTCGCCGATCAAACTTTCGCGAGGGCAACGATGTGGCGGCGTGCGTCGGAGCTCACGCACCGGGCCGTACCCGATCGCGACACGGTGACAGCCCCAGCTATTTTCCGGAAAACCGGAGCGAGCAGGCATAACATCTCGTTATGACGACAAATACCGTGCTGGGGAGCCCGTTCACGGCTCTTGCCAAGAAGACCTGGCAAACAATTCTGGTCACCGGCCTCCTCGCGGTGATCCTCGGGATCATCGTGCTGGTGTGGCCCGGTCCGTCGCTGCTCGTGGCGGGCATCCTGTTCGGTATCTACATGGTTGTCAGCGGCATCTTCCAGCTGATCGCCGCCTTCACCCATCTGCCGAGCACGAGCTTTCGCGTGTTGTCCTTCATCAGTGGTGTGCTGTCGCTGATCATCGGTGTGTTCTGCTTCCGCGACGACCTCGCCTCGATTGTGCTGCTGGGGCTGTGGATCGGTATCAGCTGGCTGTTCCGCGGCGTCGCCGTGCTGTTCGCCGCGATCTCGGAGCCGGGCGTGCCCGGCCGCGGCGTGCAGATCTTCTACGGCATCGTCAGCGCGCTGGCCGGGGTCATCCTGATCGTCTGGCCGATCACCTCCCTCGCCACCCTGGTCTGGGTCGTCGGCATCTTCCTGATCATCATCGGTGTCATGGAAGTCATCACCGCCTTCGGCGTCAAGAAGGACGCGCACCTGCTGGACCAGCAGGTGGGCTGACCTCTCCACGGAAAAGTTCGTCTGAACCGGCCGGTGCCTTCGCGCACCGGCCGCTTTCGCCTGAACTACGCTTCGTACCCATGGAATTCGTCTACAACCTGGTGGTTGTCAGCCATCTGCTCGGCATGGCCGCGGTGGTCGGTGGCTATGTCGCGGCGCGTCCGGTGGTGTCGGAGCTGATGGTGTGGGGTGCTCGGGCGCAGTTGATCACCGGGGTGATCCTGGCCGGGATGGCTTCGGGCATCGACTCGCTCGACAAGGACCCGGATACGACGAAGCTGGCGGTGAAGCTGGTTGTCTCGGTCGCGGTGGCCGCGTTCGCGGAAATGGGCAGGGGTGATGCGAAGCGGGGCAAGCAGATCGACTGGATGACCGACGCCGCCGGTGGCCTCGCGATCGTGAACGTGCTGGTCGCCGTCCTGTGGACCTGACCGCCGTGCAATTTCTCGGCATCCACCACATCGCGATCATCGCCACCGACTACGCCCGCTCGAAATGTTTCTATACCGAAACCCTCGGCGGCACCGTCCTCGCGCAGAACTACCGGGCCGATCGCGAGTCGTGGAAGCTCGACATCGAGCTGCCCGGCGGGGTTCGCATCGAACTGTTCTCGTTCCCCGACCCGCCCGCACGCCCGAGCAGGCCCGAAGCGGCGGGCTTGCGGCACCTGGCGCTGGCGGTCGCGAGTGTGCCCGCCGCCCTGCGCGAGCTGCGGGCGCGGGGTGTCCGGACCGAGGAACTGCGCACCGATGAACACACCGGCAAGCAGATGGCCTTCTTCTTCGATCCGGACGACCTGCCGCTCGAGCTGTACGAGGCCTGATCAGTCCGTCGCGCGGGCCCGTCGCGCCAATTCGACCGTCGCCGCACGCAATTGGCTGATCTCCGACAGCGGCGCGGCGTAGCCGACCCTGGTACGAGCCACTCCGCGTGGGGATTCCACGCGCAGGTCGAGGCCGTAGCGGTCGGCGCGTTCGCACGTGGCGGCGATGGCGTCGGGGAACCCGCCCAGCTGCTGGGCCATCGCCAGCAGTGCTTCGGCGTGGTCGGCGTTGAGGTGCGCGATGCCGGGCGCGGCGTGCGCGACGATCGGGTCCGGCTGTGCGGCAAGGTAATCGGCGGCCGAAGCCGAATCCATCCGGCCGTAGCCGCCGACCCAGCGGACCCGTTCGATCCGCAGTACCCATAGTGTGAAGTCGCTGTAGTCGATGTAGTACTTGGCCGCCGGGATCGCCGCCAGGTGGGCCTCGCGGGCCGCTTCGGCTTCGGCGCCGGTCGGCCGTTCCACGAAACCCGCGAGGGTGATCCGGGTGCCTGCCAGGGGATCTGCCGGGATATCTGGCGTGACGATCGCGATGCTGGCGCGCGGATCGGCGGCCAGGTTGCGGCCGTGTTCGGCCAGGCGCGACACACTCAGCACCGGAGCGCCGTCGAGCAATCCGTAGGTGATGAACGACGCCCACGGTGCGCCGTCGGCGGTGAGGCTGGCGAGCGTGCCGGTATTGGTGCCCGCCGCGATCGTTCTGGCTTCTTCGGCCGGCGAGGGGCGGGCCTCGTTGGCCAGGGGAGCGGTCGGCAGCGCAATGGCAGGTGCGTCGCCCGGGTCGCCGTGGTCGAGAGTCATGGCCACAGCGTATCCACCTGACGCGGGCGGCGGGGCATGCTCGTCAACCAGCTGTGCAGCGCCTCGTAGACAGCGTCGTGATTGAGCAGGCTGAAGTGGTTCGCCGCGGGGATGTGCAGGCCGTTGACCGCGTCGAAATCGAGTCGCCTGGTCCGCCCGCGCCCCGACCCGCTTCCGCTGAGAACCATGCCGTCGCCGATGATCACGCCGAGTGGATGCTTCGGGCTGTGGGTGATGGTCGTGGTGACGAAGTAGTGATCGACACCGGCCAGCAGCGGCACTTCCTTGACCGCTCGCGCGCGCAGGGTGTCCACGTCGAGGTCGCGCCAGTCCTCGTCGACCAGCGACCCCTGCCGCAGGTCCCGGATGCCTGCGCTGCGCCTGCGCAGCAGTGTGCTCAGCGGCCGGGTCTCGGGCAGCAGTTCGAGTGCGGCCGAGGCGAAGTGCACGAACTGTTCGAGTGGCGCACCGTGGTGTGGTGAACCGAGGCACACCACCTGTCGCACCGATCGCACCCACGCCTGGCCCGTCTCCTCGGCCTGATGGCACGCGCTGCGCATGACCAGTCCGCCCATCGAGTGCCCGATCAGGCAGATCTCGTGCACCGGCATCGGCCAGCTGTCGACCAGGCGGGTCAGCAGGTCGCTGAGCTGGGCGGCGTTCTCGGAGATGTGCAGGCCGGAATTGAAGCGGGCGTAGACCGGGGTGTAGCCGAGATCGTTTTCCAGGCGCTCGCCGTAGGTGGGGCGGTTACCGAGGCGCCAGGCGTGTTCGGTCTCCACGAGTCCGTGTAGGAGCACGACGAGCCGGGTCGTGGGCACCGGGATATGGGCGGCGAACTGTTCGGGCTGGACGGGGACACCATCGATGCGAAAGGTCATGGGGGAGGCCAGGATCGGCGTCTCGTCTTCCAGTGTGTCACCGATCAGCCCCTGGATCGCGGCCAGCACGCCGGCACCCCACACGGTGCGCGACGGTGCGGTGAGGCCGGGCAGCTTGACCGCGCTCGCGACCTCGCCGACGACGAAGCCGGTGCCGCTGACGGCCGCGTACACGCTCTCGGTGATGGCGTCGTGCACGATCTTCACCGGAGCCGCCGCGGGCCCGACGCCTGATCGCACCGCCGCGAACACCCGATCGGAGATGGCGCGGTGGATGGCCGCGATCCCGTCGACCGCGCCGGCGAACTCGTCACCGGCGAGCCGTGTCAGCGCCTGTACTTCGGCCTGGGATTGGGGGAGCTGCTCCGTCACAGGCCTGAGAGTACAACTGTGCACTGAAAGGTGTTGGGTTCGGGGCAGCTTCGAGACCTGCGACGATGCCCGGCCGTCAGGTTTGGGGCAGACCACAAATAACATCGTGATACTGCGATATGCGCATCTAACGATGTGGCTGAGACAGTATGACTAAGGAAAAACCGGCTGCGCCGGCGGGCTCGGGACGGCGGGGGCTCCCGCCGTCCCGGGTGGTCACGGCCGGTGCATGATCGCGTACCAGAGCGCGCCCATCGTGCCGAGCACGAACAGGGGAGAGATAACCCAGGTCTCGACCCGATTCCCGGTCCGCTCGATCAGCGGCACCCGGGTGCGCAACGGAAACGGCCACAGCAATCGGCAGCCCCGATCAGTCAGGCAGTCGCCGAGCAGGTGGGCCAGGCAGCCCAGCCCCACGCAGATCGGGAGCCACACGGGCTGGTCGACGATCCAGTGGTCGACAGCGAACGTCCCCGCCGTCGCCAGCACGATCACCGTCCCGTAGGTCCGCACACTCTTCCCCGGCGGGCACAGGTGCAGCGACCGCACCGCCAGCGCGAGTAGGAAGAACACCAGGCCCAGCGTGAACGGCCGGCCGAGATAGTGCTCGCCCGCCCAGGTCGCCGCGACCGCGACGACGACGAACAGCAGCGAATGTGTCCCGTGTCGATGTCCACCCGACACCCAGGAGATCAACCGGCACAGGTGATGTGACACCGGGCCGAGCACGTGAGAGATGGTGCCGTTGGGATGATCCGCGTCCGGCAGCAGCGCGGCGCCCGCGGTGAGCAGCGTGCCCATGATGAGTTCGGCGATGCCGAATCGCGTTGTGTCGCTGTCGAACAGGGGGAAAGCGGCGACCGTGAGTGGTAGCGCGGCGGCAGTACCAGCCCAGGCCAGCGCCCCACTCGTCGCATGTGAATGTCCTAGCACCCCGCAACGTTAGAGTACGTCACGACTTCGGCGCATATGCCGTGGACAGCGCTGGAATGCGGGGCGCACCTGGATCGTTGGGGCAGGGGAGCTACCCAGCGAGATGACCATCCAGGCGTCCGTGGACCGGCTGGCCGAGCTCGCCGAGTCCTGACGAACAGCGAAACATCCTGCGACGCACAGTGCGCCGCAGGATGTTTCGCTGTCCGGATCAGGCGGTGATGTCGAACCGGTCCAGGTTGCTCACCTTGGTCCACGCGGCGACGAAGTCGTGGACGAACTTCTCCTTCGCGTCGTCGGTCGCGTAGACCTCGGCCACGGCCCGCAGCTGGGAGTTGGAGCCGAACACCAGGTCGACCCGGCTACCGGTCCAGGTGACAGCGCTGGAGGCGCGGTCGCGACCTTCGTAGACGTTGTCGTCGGCGGCCGACGGTGTCCACTCGGTACCCATGTCGAGCAGGTTGACGAAGAAGTCGTTCGTCAGCGCACCCGGGGTCTGGGTGAACACGCCGAGCGGCGAGGACTGGTAGTTCGCGCCGAGCACGCGCAGACCACCGATCAACACGGTCATCTCCGGCGCGCTGAGCGTGAGCAGGTTCGCCTTGTCGATGAGCAGGAACTCCGCGGGGATCTGCGCGTCCTTGGACACGTAGTTGCGGAACCCGTCGGCCTGGGTCTCGAGCGCGTCGAACGACTCGACGTCGGTCTGGGCCTGGGTCGCATCGGTGCGGCCGGGCGTGAACGGCACCGTCACCGGGAAACCGGCGGCCTGAGCGGCCTGTTCGACACCGACCGCACCGCCGAGGACGACCAGATCGGCGAAGGACACCTGCGCACCGCCGGTGGCGTTGAACGTGTCCTTGATGCCTTCGTAGACCCGCACCACCTGGGCGAGCTCATCGGGCTGGTTGACCGCCCAGCCCGCCTGCGGCTGCAGCCGGATCCGGCCACCGTTGGCACCGCCACGCTTGTCGCTGCCGCGGAACGACGAGACCGCCGCCCACGTCGTCGTCACCAGCTGGGCGATGGACAGTCCCGCCGACTGGATCTGGCCCTTGAGGGTGGCGATCTCGGAGTCGCCGATGAGCGGGCCGTTCTGGGCGGGAACCGGGTCCTGCCAGAGCAGCTCTTCGGACGGGACCAGCGGGCCGAGGTAGCGCACGACCGGGCCCATATCGCGGTGGGTCAGCTTGTACCAGGCGCGGGCGAACGCGTCGGCGAACTCCGCAGGGTTGTCCAGCCAGCGGCGGGTGATCGGCCCGTAGATGGGGTCGAGCCGCAGCGACAGGTCGGTGGTCAGCATGACCGGTGCGCGCTTCTTCCCCGGGATGAACGGGTCGGGCACGGTATCGGCGCCCGCGCCGTCCTTCGGGATCCACTGGTGCGCGCCCGCCGGGCTCAGCGTCTGCTCCCACTCGTACCCGTACAGGGTCTCGAGGAAGTTGTTGTCCCAGGTGATGGGGGTGCTGTTCCAGATGCCTTCCAGGCCACTGGTAATGGCGTCCTCGCCGACGCCGGTGCCGAAGCTGCTCTGCCAGCCCAGCCCTTGCAGTTCCAGCGGCGCGGCTTCCGGTTCGACACCGACCAGCTCGGCGTCGCCGGCACCGTGGGTCTTGCCGAAGGTGTGGCCGCCGGCGATCAGCGCGGCGGTCTCCTCGTCGTTCATCGCCATCCGGGCGAAGGTCTCGCGGATGTCGATGGCGGCGGCGAGGGGATCCGGATTGCCGTTGGGGCCTTCGGGATTGACGTAGATCAGGCCCATCTGGACCGCGGCGAGCGGGCGCTCGAGGTTGCGTTCACCGGTGTAGCGTTCGTCGCCGAGCCAGGTGCGCTCCGGGCCCCAGAACACGTCTTCTTCGGGCTCCCACGCGTCCACGCGGCCGCCACCGAAACCGAAGGTCGGCAAGCCCATCGACTCGAGCGCGACATTGCCGGTGTAGACGATGAGGTCGGCCCACGACAGCTTGCGGCCGTACTTCTTCTTCACCGGCCACAGCAGGCGGCGTGCCTTGTCCAGGCTGGCGTTGTCGGGCCAGCTGTTGAGCGGGGCGAAGCGCTGCATGCCCGAGCCTGCGCCGCCGCGGCCGTCACCGACCCGGTAGGTGCCCGCGGAGTGCCAGGCCATCCGGATGAAGAACGGGCCGTAGTGGCCGAAGTCGGCGGGCCACCAGGGCTGCGAGGTCGTCATGACCTGCTCGATATCGGCCTTCACTTCGGCCAGGTCGAGGGTGGCGAACTCTGCCGCGTAGTCGAAGTCTTCGCCCATCGGACTCGCGACGGCCGGATTCTTCTGCAGGAGAGTGAGATTGAGCTGGTTCGGCCACCAGTCACGGTTGCTGCCACGCGCGTCGGTGGACGCGTACGGGCGATGCATGACGGGGCAACCACTGTCACCGGGTTCCGTTTGGGCTTCCGCGATAGGTGGGTGTTCCTCGGGCACGGTGAATCCTTTCAGGAGAGTGATGGTGATGTCGTGCAGTCGGGGCACCGGCCCCAGTAGATGACCTCGGCCTCGTCGACAACGAAACCGTGGTCATCGAAGGGAGTCAGACAGGGCGCGTCGCCGTCAGCGCACTCGACATCGACGATCACCCCACATGATCGGCACACCAGGTGATGATGGTTGTCACCGACGCGGGTCTCGTAGCGCGCGACAGTGCCCATCGGCTGGATCCGCCGGAGTAGCCCGGCGCTGGTGAGTGCCCGCAGTACGTCGTAGACGGCCTGCTGGCTGACGGCACCGAGGGTGTCTTTGACTCGGCTCAGAATGGTGTCCGTGTCGGCATGCGGATGCTGGTGCACTGTGGTGAGCACCGCCAGGCGTGGCGCGGTGACGCGCAGCGAGGCTGCGCGCAGCATCTGTTCGAAGTCCAATATTGTGGACACATTCCAGATTGTGACTCATTCCAGATAGCGGGGCAAGGTTTCCGGGCTGACATTTTGTGCGTTTCGCGCGATACTTGGCGAGAAGGCCGGTCGGGGAGACCGGTCCATGAGTCCGGGGTGGGAACGATGTCGAATCGCCAATGGTATGCCGCGTCCGCGATCGCGGTGGCCGTTCTGGTAGCAGGTTGTGGGAGTTCGGGGGAGTCCGTCGGCGCCGCGCCGACGAGCGGTTCTGCGAAGGCGACCACGACGGTGCGCACCACCACTCCCGCGCCGCCGGTGCTGAATCGGCGCGGCGAGAACGGTGCGGTGGTCCAGCAGGACGGGTTGGTCGGTGCGGGCAAGCTCGACATCGTCAACGGCAACAGCGACGACTTCGCGGTCGTGGTGACCAACGGCGATCCCAAGAAGCCGCAGGCCACGATTTACGTGCAGGGCAATTCCAGCGCCACGCTCAACGGTATCGACGGCACCTACTACGTCTATCTGAAGACCGGCAAGGATTGGGACCAGGCGGCGCTCGGCTTCACCCGCGAGCGCGAATTCCAGAAGTTCGACGACGCGTTCGACGGTGACTCCGACTGGGAGATCACGCTGCAGCCCTCGATCGGTGGCAACGCCAGCACCAGCGACGTACCCTCCTTCTGACCGCGGTGTCAGGCCACACAACTGTGAACTGTGCCAAGGAATGCCCGGTCCGCCTGCGCGTCGACTAGCCTGCCGGGTGTCCGTTCCCCGAACGAAGGTGATTCATAGTGACTTCCGTAGTCGATGCCGCGCCCGTCGATGCCCCTGACACCGCGTCGAAGGTAGGGCACTACTACCGGGTCGAAGGCGTCTACGAGGTCGGTCGCGAGAAGATCCGCGAATACGCTCGCGCGGTTCAGGACTTCCATCCTGCCCACTGGGAGGACGAGGCCGCCGCAGCGCTCGGCTACCCGGGTCTGGTCGCACCGCTGACGTTCGTCTCCATCCCGGCTATGGCGGCGAACAAATTGTTGTTCGAATCGGTGGTCGTCGGCTACGACATGTTCGTGCAGACCGAGCAGGTCTTCGAACAGCACAAGCCGATCGTGGCCGGTGACCGTCTCGTCGTCGACGTCGAGCTGTCCTCGGTGCGCACTATCGCGGGCAAGGATCTGATCACCGTCACCAACACCTTCGTCGACGAACTCGGCGAGACCGTGCACATCATGCACACCACGGTCGTCGGCATCACCGGTGAAGACGGTGTCGATCCGGCGATCACCGCCGCGGTGGAGAGCATCATGCTCCACGGTGTGAGCATCTTCAGCGCCGACAAGAGCGCCGCCGTGGAGACCACTCTGCGTCCCGAGGGCGAGGTTGCGCTGTCCGTCGAGGGTGCCGCCCGTGTCCCGAACACGGCGATGTCGTTCGACGAGCTCACCGTGGGCGACGAACTCCCACTCCGCGACGCCCGCGTCTCGCGCGGTGACCTCGTCAACTACGCCGGCGTTTCCGGCGACGGCAACCCGATCCACTGGGACGAGAAGATCGCCGAGATGGCGGGCCTGCCCGACATCATCGCCCACGGCATGCTCACCATGGGTCTGGGCGCGGGCTTCGTCTCCACCTGGTCCGGCGACCCCGGCGCCGTCACTCGCTATGGCGTTCGCCTGTCGACCCCCACGATCGTCGGCCGGGAGGGCGGCCAGGTCGAGTACACCGGCCGCGTGAAGTCCCTCGACCCGCAGACTCGCTCCGCCGTGATCGCGATCGTCGCCAAGTCCGGCGGCCGCAAGATCTTCGGCCTCGCCACCGCGAACCTGCGCTTCCGCTGAACCCGGCGCGGTGGACCCGAACTCGTAGTCGGGTTCACCGCGGCGCGGCGGCGACCTCGGATCGCGGTGTGGCGTCCGGGGTTTCGGCCGCGACCGGCCGCACCCGCACCCACGTGCTGTTGACCGCCGACGCGCCCGAGAGCGGGTCGGTGCGTGCCGGGTCGTGCAGCAGGTTGACATTGACGCCCGGCAGCGCGGCCGCGACGGTCCAGCCCACCCCGGGTTCGCGATGCCCCCAGCCGTGCGGGATCGCGACCACGCCGGCGCGAATATCGTCGCTGATCTCCACCGGAGCCACGATCGCACCGACCGTGGATTCGATCGTGGCCGGATCACCGTCGGCAAGACCACGGGCGGCGGCGTCGTCGGGGTGGATGAGCACGGTGCAGCGGTCGCGGCCCTTCACCAACGACGGGATGTTGTGCAGCCAGGAGTTGTTGCTGCGCAGGTGACGTCGTCCGATGAGCTGGAGGTCGAAGCCGGACTGGGCCGCTGCGGTCGTCTCGTCGAGGACTGTGTGGATCGCCGCCAGGAAATCCGGGGGCGCCAGGTGTGTCTTGCGGTCGCTGGTGCCGATCAGTTCGGGCAGCCGTGGCTGCAACGGGCCGAGGTCGACACCGCCCGCCGCGTCACGAATCCTTGTGAGTGTCAATCCTTTTCGTCCGCGGCGCAGGACGCCGTAGGGGCCTGTCGCGACGGCCGCTGCCGTCAATCGCAGGGGACTGACCTGTTCGAACGCGGCGTTGAGCGCGCGCCCGGTGAGCTTTCGTACCGGCAGCGGTACCAGTTCGGTTACCAGTCGGGCCAGGATCTGCCAGTCCTCCAGTCCATCGGCCGGTGGATCGAATACCTTGGCGTCGTAGCGGGCGTTGTTGCGAACGCTGAACATCGGGAACAGCAGGCTCAGTTCCTCGCGTTCCAGCGCCGAGACGGGCGGCAGGATGAAATCGGCGTGCCGGGTCGTCTCGGTGACGTACATGTCGACAGCTACGTAGAAATCCAGTGATTCCAGCGCGGCATCGAGCTTGTCCGCCTGCGGTGTCGAGAGCACCGGATTGCCCGCGTAGGTGATCATCGCCTTGATCTGGCCCGGTCCGGCGGTGAGGATCTCCTCGGCGAGCACCGCGACGGGCAGTTCGCTGCGGAACGCCTTGTGCGCGCCGGAGCGGTCGGTCCACGCGCCGTGTCCCATCGGCAGGTACTTCGCGTACCGGGCGGCGTCGACGACGGGGGTCGCGAACATCTGACCGCCCGCGCGATCGAGATTGCCGGTCACCGCGCTGATCGTATTGACCAGCCAGTGGGTGAGCGTGCCCGTTACCTGCTGACACACCCCGATCCGCGCGTACACCACCGCCGACGGTGCCGCCGCGTGGTCACGGGCCAGCCGCCTGATGGTGTCGGCGTCGACGCCCGCCAGTGGTGCCATCCGTTCCGCGGTGGTGCCGGCGACCAGTTCGGTGAGCTCGTCCCAGCCGGTGCAGCGCGCGCGCACCGCCCGTTCGTCGCACAGTTCCTCGGTGACCAGCACATGCAGCATCGCGAGCAGCAGGTAGACGTCGCCGCCGGGGCGGACCGGCACGTGTTCGTCTGCCAGCCGGGCTGTTTCGGTGCGGCGGGGGTCGATCACGACGACGGTGCCGCCCCGGGCGCGAACTGCCTTGATGCGCGATTTCGCGCCGGGCATGGTGGTGATCGATCCGTTGGACACCGCGGGATTGGCGCCGAGTACCACCAGCCGGTCGGTGCGGTCGATATCGGTGATCGGCATGAGCACGTTCGAACCGAACATCCGCCACGCGACGAATTCCTGTGGGAACTGATCGATCGAGGACGCGGAGAAGAAGTTGCGGGTCAGCAGGACGGCCCGGAGAAGCGCTCCGTACATCACCGAGGAGCTGTGCGCGGCCGGGTTGCCGATGTACATCCCGATGGCGCTGGGACCGTGCGCCGACCGCACCGCGCGCAAACGTTGCCCGATCTCGCGCAATGCCTCGTCCCAGCCGACCGGTTGGAAGGTGTCGCCGACGCGGCGCATCGGCGTCCGCAGCCGGTCCGGGTCGTGGTGCAGACCGCCCATGGCCGTCGCCTTCGGGCAGATGTAGCCCTTGGACAGCACGTCGTCCGGATTTCCTTCGATGCGGGTTACCCGCGAATCCTCGACCGTGACCAGAATTCCACAGTGTGCCTCGCACAATGTGCACTGCCGTGCAATTGTCGTGCTGTCCACAGCTTTTCCCACCCTCCGCTGAATGCGCTCACCCCACGGTAGCGCGACCGCAGGGCCCGGCAGATCCGTCTACGGTCGGATTTCCGCGCCGCCTGACGACCCCGTCATCACCCCGTGCAACCACCTGTTCGGTACCCCGCTCGAGCCGCCACGCCCCGGCGCCGACGTGTACTGGAGCCCGTTGGGCACCTCGACATCGTCTGCTACGACGATGGCACCGGCATGGAGAACTATTCCCCGACCGAGCGACCCTGGGGCTGAGTGGACCGGGCGGTCGGCGACAGCATGGTCGCCGACCGTTCGGGTCACGCGGAAACTGCTGCGCCCCCGGATCTTTCGGGCGCGGTAGTGGGGCCGTCGGCGCCGGACTCGATCGGTGGACCGGTCTGCGATCCGGACCGCACGGCAAAGCCGATGAGTCCGGCGAGGACCGCGACCCCGGCGGTCACATACCAGGCGCGCTGGAAGGCGTCGAGCGTGGCGGCCGGGGTATCCGGGGTGCCGAGCATGGCTACCAGGACCGCGACGCCGACGGCGAGGCCGAGTTGGCGGGCCATGCTCAGGACGGCCGATCCGGTCGCGAAGCGTTGCGGGGGAAGGGTTCCCGCGCCGACGGCGAACGCGGTCGGCAGGGTCAGCCCGACGCCGAGACCGGTCAGCAGCATCCCGCCGAGTAGGCCGCCCACATAATCCGGTGCCAGTTCGGCCGCGCGCGCCCACCACAGGAGGCCACCGCCGAAGGCGAGCCCGCCTGCCGCGATCACCGGGCCCGCGCCGATTCGGGCGATGAGCTTGCCCGCGGCGAGGGCGACGAACGGCACGACCAGTGGGCCGGGCGCGATCGCCAGTCCGGTCCGCAAGGCCGACCAGCCCCACACGTTCTGCGCCCAGAGCGTGACCGAGAGCAGCATGGCCGCGAACGCGATCTGGAACACCAGCGAATTCGCACCCGCGAGAACGAAATTCGGAACCCGAAGCAGGGCTGGGTCGACGATCGGGCTGTGATGGCGAGCCGAGCTCACCGCGAAGACCACACCGAGCGCGACCGCGACCGCGAACGCGGCGAGCACCCCGGTGGAGGTCCAGCCCCACTCGGGACCTTGGACGAGGGCCAGGATCAACGACCCGACCGCGCCGATCAGCGCGCCCGCACCCAGCAGATCGGGCAGCGGACCACCCGCGGCGGGCGGGCACGGCAGCTTTCGCATACCGATCACGAACGCGGCCAATCCGATCGGCACATTCACGAGAAATACCCAGCGCCAATCGATTTCGATCAGCAACCCGCCGAGCACCGGACCCAGTGCCGCGCCGAGACCGCCGAAGGCGACCCACAGGCGCACCGCGCCGGCGCGTCGCTCCGGCGGTGTCGCGGCGAGCAGCAGTGCGAGCGAGGACGGCGTGAGGAGTGCGCATCCCACGGCCTGGACAACACGGAAAGCGATGAGCGACTCCACATTCCAGGCCGCCGAGCACAGCGCCGACCCGATCACGAAGATCGCCAGACCGGTGAGGAAGGTGCCGCGGTTACCGCTGCGGTCGCCGAGCCGACCGGCCGGAACGAGTAGCGCGGCGAAGACGATGGCGTAGAGGTTGAGCACCCAGGACAGCTCGGTCAGACCGGCGCCGAAGTCGCCTGCCATGGCGGGCATGGCGACATTGACGATGAACAGGTCGAGGCTCGACAACAGCACGCCGATGGAGACGATGGACAGCACCAACCGCGGATTCGTATCCCATGACGGGGCAACGGATTTCATGAAAAAGGCTCCCGTTCAGCCGAGGACGCGGCGGGTTTGACGGGCGGTGGCGAGCAGAGCGCCCGCACCGTCCCAGATATCGGTGTCATCGACGGACCAGCCGCCACCGGAACTGACGTTCGCGGCGCGGACCAGCACGGGTGCGTCGCCGAGGTCGGTGAGGTCGGCGTGCAGCTGCAGCGACAGGGTGACGGTCGGGACGGCAACCGGCGCGGTGAGCAGCGGGAACAGCCCGGGTGGGAGGGCGTCGGCGAGGACGGCGAGACTCGGGGCGTCGATGGGCAGCGCGGGGTCGAGCGCGATCCAGGCGCACATCATCGCCTCGTCCGCGCCACTGAGGGGCAAGGGGCCTGCGGCGGGTCGGATGACGAAATGCGCGCCGACGGGAACGATCTCGGGGGGCAGCTGGAACAGCGCGCAGTCCTGTGGAGCCGCGACGAGGGGCGCGGGCCGGGCGCTGTGGGCGGGGATCGCCGTCGCGCCGGGCGCGCCGAGCGTGACGGTGGCCGCGGCGACCGGCGCACCGTCCTGTTCGGCGACCACGTCCAGAATCGTCGTGCTGCGGCCGACGGTGTGTTCGGTGGCGCGCAGGGTGAACGCGCCGGTCGCTGGTCTGCCGAGGAACCGGACATCGGCGGCGCGCACGGGGTACTCGCGCGAGCTCGCCCGCTGGGCGACCTCGATCAGGAGCCCGGCGAGCGCGCCGCCGTGTGGGCCGGTCCAGCCGCGCCACGAATCGTCGACAACGGCATGCCACTGCCCGGATTCCCCAGCGGCGAGGGCGAATTGTGCGCCGAGACGCCCAGTGAGTTTCATCATGCAACTCACGATAGGTGGGTGAGTTCTTTCATGCAACCGACTAGACTCGACTCATGCGACGCACCAGCTTCGAGGACATGAACTGCTCCCTGGCCCAGTGCCTCGAGGTGGTCGGGGAGTGGTGGACGCTGCTGATCGTGCGCGACGCGCTGTTCGGCGTCACCCGCTTCGACGACTTCCGTGACCGCCTCGGCATCGCCCGCAACGTGCTGACCCAGCGCCTCGACGGCCTGGTCGAGCACGAGATCATGACCCGAGAGCCCTACCAGCACAACCCCGTTCGCTACGACTACCGGCTGACCGCCAAGGGTCGCTCCCTCTGGCAAGTGGTGACCGCGATGCGCCAGTGGGGCGACGAATGGGCAGCACCGAACGGCGCCCCGGTCGAGGCGCTGCATCGCAGCTGCGGCCACGTCGCCACGATCGAGCCGACATGCTCGCACTGCGGCGAGCGAGTGCACGGCCGCGACCTGCGGCCGGTGGACGGCCCCGGCGCGGGTGAACGTTCCCCGTTGCCCGCCTCGCTACGGCAGTGAAGTCGACACAACATCGCCACTGAGCGCGTTGTCGTGTTGATCATGAGGCAGGGGCTGGGGTGTTGAACCGGTCGGATTTCGAGCTGGTCGCACTGCGAGTGATTTCGGAAGGAAATCCGGAAGCTCTTGGCGCGAAATACTTTCCGTGAATCAGCCGCGCAGGCCGCGCAGGGCGGTCTCGACCACCAGATCGGCGAATTCGGTGGTCAGTGTGCCCGTGCGCAGTAGCCATCGGTCCATCAGCGGGCCCCAGATCATCGCGATGGCCACGTCGAGGTCGATGTCGGCGGCGATCTGGCCCGCGGTCTGCGCGGCGGCCAGTCTGCGGCGTTTGAGGTTGTCGACGGGGCCCTGGAGGCGTTCGACGTAGGTGGCGGCCAAGGCGGTGTCGTGCATGATGGCGCTGGTCAGGCCGCGCAGGGGGAGGTCGAAGCGGGGGTCGGCGAGTTCGGCGACGGTGGCACGCAGGACGAGTTTGAGGTCGGCTTCCAGGTCGCCGGTGTCGGGCAGGCCCGGTGTCGCGTCGTCGCCGGTCTCGCTGAGCATCAGGAAGGCGTCGAGCAGGACGGCGCCTTTGGACGGCCACCACCGGTAGATCGTCTGCTTGCCGACCCCGGCCCTGGCGGCGATCGCCTCGATGGTCAGCTTGTCGAAGCCGATCTCGCCCGCCAGCTCGAAGGCGGCGGACAGGATCGCGCGGCGGGATCCCTCGTTGCGCCGGGTCGCGTCGGCCGAGGGCCGGGGCGCGGGGTTCACCTGCTGACTCATGTCGCCATCGTAGCAACGAAAGAGACGAGACGTTGCGTCTTGACAGGGCGGCGATCCGGTGGCATCCTCGAAACATCAGACGAGACGCAACGTCTTGTCTAGGCAAAGGAGGATTGCCATGACCACCGCCGGTACCACCGCATCCCGTGTCTGGTTCATCACCGGAGCGAGCCGCGGTCTCGGCCGTGCCTTCGCCGAAGCCGCACTGGCGGTGGGGGACCGGGTCGCCGCTGCCGCTCGCACCGGATCCGCACTCGACGAACTCGCCGCCGCCTATCCAGGGCAGGTCCTGCCGCTGATCCTCGACGTCACCGATCGCGGTGCGGTGCACACGGCCGTCGATGCCGCCCTCGCCCATTTCGGCCGCCTCGACATCGTGGTCAACAACGCGGGCACCCTGTCGATGGGGATGATCGAGGAATTCACCGAAACCGAGGCCCGCGCGCAAATGGAGGTCAACTTCTTCGGTGCGCTGTGGGTGAGCCAGGCCGTGCTCCCGCACCTGCGCGCCCAGCGCGGCGGGCACATCGTGCAGGTCTCCAGCATCGGCGGACTCGCCGGGTTCCCGCTGTCGGGCATGTACGCCGCGAGCAAATTCGCACTGGAGGCAATGAGTGAGGCCCTGGCCATGGAAGCCGCGGAATTCGGTGTGCGGGTGAGCATTCTGCAACCGGGTGGGTACTGGACCGACCTGTATTCGGCGATGGCGAACACCACACCGATCGAGGCCTACGCCCCGCTGCGGGCCCAGCTCGAGGCGCAATGGGCCGAGGGTTCGGTCGACAGCGAACCTGCCCTTGCGGCCCAGGCGCTGCTCACGCTCGTCGGTGCCGAGGAACCGCCGCTGCGCCTGCTGCTCGGAAACATGGTGTACGACTTGGCCTTCGACCTCGCGCGCGCCAAGATGGCCACCTGGTCGGCCTGGGAGCAGACCAGCCGAGCCGCGGAGCGGGCAGTAGCCGCGCCGGGCTCGGCCTGATCGTCACACGGAGGAGCTCAGGTGGTGACCGGAGTCCGTGCGGCGCGATCGATCAGGTACTCGACCAGGTGGGTCAGCACCGCCTTGGCCGAGGGCCGATCGCGCGCGTCGCACAGGATCACCGGCGTGTTCGGATCCAGGTCCAGCGCGTCACGCACCTCGTCGACGGTGTAGCGCGGGGCGCCGTCGAAGCAGTTCACCGCGATCAGGAACGGCAAGCCGCGCCGCTCGAAGAAGTCGACCGCCGCGAACGAATTGCTCAGCCGCCGCGTGTCGGCCAGCACGATCGCACCCAGCGCGCCACGGCACAGCTCGTCCCACAGGAACCAGAAGCGGTCCTGTCCGGGCGTGCCGAACAGGTACAGCACCAGGTCCCGGTCGATCGTGATGCGACCGAAGTCGAGCGCGACGGTGGTCGTGTGCTTCTGCTCCACGCCCGACAGATCGTCGACACCGGTGCTGACCTCGGTGATCAGCTCTTCGGTCCGCAGCGGCGCGATCTCGCTGATCGCGCCGACCATGGTGGTCTTGCCGACGCCGAAGCCGCCGGCGATGAGGATTTTGACCGAGGCGGCCATGTGCTGGTCGCCTGCGGACATCGGGTCAAAGTTTTCGGATGCCATCCAGAACCGCTCGCAATATGTTGAGGTCACCGGTACCGGCCTCGGCCGCTACCGGAGCCCGGAAGATGAGGTGGCCCTCGGCGATGAGATCACCGACGAGGATCTTGGTCACCGCCAGAGGCAGTTTCAGCACGGCCGAGACCTCGGCCACCGACTGCGGACGCTTGCACAACCGTGCGATCGTCGTGTACTCGGGTTCTGGTTTGCGCAGGGTGGGGGCGGGATGTACTGCTACCACCACCGTGAGCATGTCCAGGTCGTGCGCCGCGCCCATGGTGCGGCCGCGGGTCACCGCGTACGGCCGGACCAGGGGTCCGGCCGCGTCGTCGAACCACGGATCGCCGAGTCGAGTCATTGTCGAAACCTTCTATAGCTGTGCATGCCCGTGCCGCGGCTCCGTCGACAGATAGCTGCCGACCCGCTGCACGGTGAGATTCATTTCGTAGGCGACCATGCCGAGATTGGCGGACTCGTTGGCTTGCAGTGCCAGACAAGCGTTCTCACCTGCCGCGGTGACGAAGAGCACCGCCCGATCGAGCTCGATCACCGCTTGGCGTACGCCACCGCCGTCGAACCGGCTCCCCGCGCTGCGCGCGAGACCGTAGAGGGTCGAGGACATGGCGGCGAAGTGTTCGGCGTCTTCACGCTTCATCTGCGAGGAGCGTCCGAGCAGCAGTCCGTCGGTGGACAGTACAACCGCGTAGCGGACCCCTGCCAGCCGGTCGACGAGATCGTCGAGTAGCCAGTTGAGATCACCGGGGGAAGAGTTCACCTCAGCCTTCCTGTTCGTCCTGGTTCGATGTGGTCTGTTGTTTGCGACCCTGACGGGTGCCGTTCTCGATCGCGGACATGATGTCGCGCGCCTGTTCTGCGGAGCGGGGGCGCTCGGGCACCGATGGCGCCTCGGCGGCGGGCTCGGGCGCCAGATTCGTCTGCCTGCTGCGACGCGGCAGTGCGGGGCGTTCGTCGGAGCCGGTGTCGTAGCGCGGGGTCCGCACTGCGGGCGCCTCCGGGGCAGGCGCCATCGGAGGTGGGGTCGGCGGGTCGGCGACCAGTGTCGCGACGGGCGCCGGAGCCGATTCGAGGGCGGCGAGCGGTCCCGAATCCTGCGGCGCGGGCAGACCACGGCGCAGCGGGCCGGTCACCGTGGGCGGCATACCCGCCAGGTCGGCCTCGCCCGCCAGCAACAGCTGGGGGATCAGCACGATGGCACGGATGCCGCCGTAATCGGATTCGCTCAGCCGCACCGACACACCGTGCGCGAGGGCGAGGCGCGCGACAACGAACAGGCCGAGGCGCGAGTCCACCGACAGCGTGCCGACACCGAAGTCCGGCGGATCGGCCAGCATGTTGTTGTAGCGGACCAGGTCGTCGGCGCTCATGCCCATGCCCTGGTCGGTGATCTCGACGACCATACCCTTGCCGACGATATTGCCGCCCGCCTCGACCCGCGACTGCGGCGGGGAGAACGCGGTGGCGTTGTCGACGAGCTCGGCGAGCAAGTGCACGAGGTCGGCCACGACGGTGCCCACGACTCTGACCTCGGGCAGTTTGGTCACCCGCACGCGCGCGTAGTCGAGCGTTTCGCCGATGGCGCTGCGCACCACGTCCATCACGGGCACCGGCTGACGCCACTGGCGTCCCGGTCGACCGCCGCCGAGGATGATCAGGTTCTCGGCGTTGCGGCGTTCGCGGGTGGCCAGGTGGTCGAGCCGGAACAGCGTCTCGAGCAGCGCCGGATCCTCTTGGCGGCGTTCGGCTTCGTCGAGAATCTCGAGCTGGCGGTGCATCACGATCTGGCTGCGATGGGCGATGTTGAGGAATACCGCGCGCACACCCTCCCGCGTGCGGGCCTCCTCGACCGCGGCACCGATCGCCGCCGCGGCGGCGTGTTCGAAGGCCTTGGCGACCTGACCGATCTCGTCGTGCCCGAAGTCGAGCGTGGGGGAGGTCTCGGCCTGGTCGACCTCGCCACCGTCGCGCAGGGTGCGCATGGTGGCGGGCAGCTTCTCGTCGGCGAGTTGCAGTGTGGCAGTGCGCAGGCGGCGCAGGCGGCGGATGATCCGATTGGCCAGGATCACCGCGACGACGAACACGAGCACGCTGAGCGCGAGCACGCTGCCGCCGGCCAGCGCGGCGTTCGTCTCGGCTTTGCGAGCGGAGTTCTCGGCGAGCTTCTGGACGTGGTCGTTGTAGGCGGCATAGGAGTCGAGCAGGCTCCGGTTGACCTCGGCCGCGGCGGTCTGCCATTCCGGTGTCGCCAGCGGCAGCGCGGGGAGCGTGACGGTTTTGCTGGTCGGGGTGCCTGTTTGGGTGGCCGCCGACACCGCGAAACGCTGCACGAGAGCGGTTTCCATGGCAGTGAGCTGCTGCCAGTGTCCGGTGGCCGTCAAGGCCACGACGGCGCTGCGCTCCGGTTCGTCGAGTCCGGCTGCCAGGTTGGCGATTTCGCCATGGTAGAGGCCGGTCTGGTTGGTGAACTCGTCGAGCGGGATGGTCGAGGTTCCGTCCGAAGCCACCATCGCGGTGGCGACCGCGTTACTGCGTGACATCGCCTCGGCCGCACCGAGCAAGCGCAATCCCTCGGCCACACCGGAGGCGACGATCGCGTCGGGCGCCGCGCGCTCGGCGACCTTGGTGCCCTGGATGATCACGTTGAGCAATGAGTTGTAGAACAGGTAGGCGTCCGAAATCGGCAGCATCCGGGCGTCGGCGCCCTTGCGCACGCCGTCCAGATGCGTGCCGAGAGTGGCGAAACCGGCCTTGTCGTCGCCGATATCGGAGTCATCGATCGCGCGCAGGTTGTCGCCTGCGGCGATCAGCCCGCGAAACGCCCCGTCCATGCGCGTGCGCGCGGCGGGGAGCCCGAGTGCCGCGGCCTCGTCGCCGGCCAGGTGTGCCAGGGTGAGGTGCCGCTCGGACTGGACCGCTTCGATCAGCTCGCGGGCGGGCACGGCGGCATCCTGCAACTGCCCAGCCCATGATTTGGCCTTGTTGCTCTGCTCGACCAGGTAGCCCGCCGTACCGACGCCGACCACCACCAGAGTCAAACTGGGTATGAGGGCAATCGCCAGAATCCGGGTGCGCACACCGAGTCTCGCCAAGAACATCGCTATAACGTAACGGAATCGTTGCAGTGTTGTCGTGCGTGTCTCGGTGAGCGAGACGCGATTTGGTTTGTGCGGGAACGCATTTGCTATATGGGGGCACACACGAAAAACGGCGAGCTCACCCCGCCGGCTGAGCCGCGATGGCCCAGTCGGCGGGGGCTCGCCGTGACCTGCCGGCGCCGGGAAAGATGCTGCCAGGTCAGGTTTTCGACGGCGCCGCTACAGCGTGCGGTCGGCGCCCGTTCGTGGTGGCGGCGCGGCCGCCAGTGCCGCGTTCTCCGCCGCGGTCAGCAGCCTGGCGCGCAACACGAAGCGCATGCCCTGACCGGCCTCCAGCGAGTCCTCGACGGCCTCACCGCGCGCCACATCGACGGTGAGGTGAGTATCTTTCCAGCATTCGAATTGCTTGGCGCTGATCCAGAATTCGGTATGCCAGCTGAGTCGGCCGAGCAGGATGTCGGCCTTGTCGATCGGGAACTGCTTGGCCGACAGGCACATCGGTGCGCTGGCGTCGTCGCAGCAATCGCCCGCCTGACGGAACAGGACGGGGCCGTTGTCCTCGATGAGCCGGCGGAGCAGACTCTGGGCGCGCTCGGTGATCTCCACACGGTGGATTCGATTCTGCATCAGAACATCCCGAGTTTCGTTGTCGAATAGCTGACCAGCAGATTCTTGGTCTGCTGGTAGTGCCCGAGCATCATCGCGTGGTTCTCCCGGCCGAATCCCGACTTCTTGTAGCCGCCGAACGCGGCGTGGGCGGGGTAGGCGTGATAGCAGTTGGTCCAGACCCGGCCTGCCTCGAGGCCGCGGCCGAGTCGATGGGCGGTGTTCAGATCGCGGGTCCACACGCCCGCACCGAGACCGTAGAGAGTGTCGTTGGCGATGCGGATCGCTTCGTCGACGGTATCGAAGCGGGTCACCGCGACGACCGGGCCGAAGATCTCCTCCTGGAAGATCCGCATCGTGTTGTCACCCTCGAAGACGGTGGGTTCGATGTAGTACCCACCCGGCAGGCCGTCGACCTTGCGTGCTTCCCCTCCAGTGAGCACGCGGGCGCCTTCGGCTCTGCCGATGTCGAAATAGGACAGAATCTTCTCGTACTGGTCGTTGCCGGCCTGCGCGCCGATCATCGTCTCGGTGTCGAGTGGATGACCGGACACGATGGCCTCGGTGCGGGCGATGGCTCGGGCGAGGAACTCGTCGTAGATCGACGAATGGATCAGCGCCCGCGACGGGCACGTGCACACCTCGCCCTGGTTCAGGGCGAACATGACGAACCCCTCGACGGCCTTGTCGAGGTAGTCGTCGTCGGCGGCCAGCACATCGGGCAGGAAGATGTTGGGGCTCTTGCCGCCGAGTTCGAGGGTGACCGCAATGATGTTCTCGCTCGCGTACTGCATGATCAGCCGCCCGGTGGTGGTTTCCCCGGTGAAGGCGATCTTGGCCACGCGCGGGCTCTGCGCGAGAGGTTTACCCGCTTCGACGCCGAAACCGTTGACCACGTTGAGAACTCCGTCGGGCAGCAGATCCGCGATGAGTTCGACGACGAGCAGCAGTGACGCCGGTGTCTGCTCGGCCGGTTTGATGATCACGCAATTGCCCGCCGCCAGCGCGGGCGCGAGTTTCCAGGCGGCCATCAGGATCGGGAAGTTCCACGGAATGATCTGCCCGACCACCCCGAGCGGTTCGTGGAAGTGATAGGCGACGGTATCGGCGTCGATCTGGGACAGCGATCCTTCCTGGGCGCGAAGCACACCCGCGAAGTAGCGGAAGTGATCGATGGCCAGGGGGAGGTCGGCCGCCAGGGTTTCGCGGACCGGTTTGCCGTTGTCCCAGGTCTCGGCGACCGCCAGCGGTTCGAGACTGTTCTCGATCCGGTCGGCGATCTTGAGCAGGATGTCGGACCGCTCGGTGGCCGAGGTCGCGGCCCAGCGCTCGGTGGCGCGGTGCGCGGCTTCGAGTGCCAGATCGATATCGGCGGCGGTGGAACGGGCCACCGCGCAGAATGTCTCACCGTCGACCGGTGAGGTGTTATCGAAATAGCGGCCTTCGACAGGGGGAGCCCAGTCACCTCCGATGAAGTTGTCGTATCGGGCGGCATAGCTGACTATGCCGGTATCCGATCCGGGTTTGCCGTAGATCATGCGTCTCGCTCCTCGCGACCTCTCCCGTGGTGTCCCACACTATTGCCGGAGAAGGTTGGTACGAGGTTGGTGACGGCGTTTGTGCAGGTCAGGACTGGCGTGCCGTGAAGAGTCGGGCCGTAACGACGGCGCGCCGGACATCGTCGCGAGGCAGTAGCCGCAGGGCGTGCTCGTGCACGGCGACATCGCCGGGGCACCGCTGCCCGAACGCGACCGCGTGTTCGGGGCGGTCGCTGCCGAGCACCGCATTGCGGATGCCGACGTCGAGATGGGCGCGCCACTGTTCCACGCCGGGCAGATCCGAACCGGGCAGCAGCGGACCGCGATACAGCCACAGCGCCGAGGTGAGGTCGCCGCCCTCGATGGCGGCCAGCAGATCCACCGCGTCGCAGGACACCTCGCCGGTGAGCATGTAGCGCCGGTTCGTGATCTCGCCGCGAGTGGCGCGGCGCAGGTGCGACACATCGGCTTTGAGCGTGTTCAGCGACACCGATCGCTCACCGTAGACCGCGGCGTGCAGCTGTTCGGGGGTGTAGCCGTCGGGCTCGAGCGCGAGCAGGGCCAGGATCTCGAGTTGTCGTGGCGGCAGCGGTACCGGTCGTCCGTCGCGCAAAAGCCTTGCCGCGCCGAGACATTCGAGTCGCACACCGGGCGCGGGCGTGGGTGCTTCGGCGCGCAGCATCGTCTCCACGGCAGTGACCAGCGCGCGCACCGAGGTCATCACCATCGGATGCGAGCGTTCCCAGGTCGAGGACAGGTCGAGCACACCGACTGTTCGGCCGTCGGGGCCGTGGATGGGTGCGGAATAGCAGACCCAGCCGTGCAGCGCGGCGACGAGATGCTCGGCGGAGAAGACAGTGACAGCCCTGTCGTCGTGCAGGGCCAGAGACAAGCCGTTGGTGCCCATATGGCTTTCGTCCCACACCCCGCCCGGCGCGAAGTTCACCGCTTCTCCCTGGCGGCGCAGCGCGCGATCACCCGCGGTCCACAAGATGGTGCCCGATTCGTCACTGACGACAGCGAGATAGCCCGATTCCTCGGCCATTCCGCGCAGCTGGCCCGCGAGTTCGGTGACGGGCCTGCGCAGCGGGGATTCCGACCAGCGGTCGCTGATGTCGTTGAATCCGGGAGCGACTTCGGTGGCGGGGTCGACAGTGTGCAGGGAGCGCTGCCAGGATTTGGCGACATCGTTGCGCACGGCGCCGGTGTCGCGGGGCAGGGTCAGGGGGCGCGAGGGCGCCGCCAGCCGGTTCCACTGCTTCTCGAGCTCGACTCGGTAGTCCAAGAGCCGTTCTGGCCTGTGCGGTGCGGCGATCGGGTGGTGTTGGGGCCTTCCTGCGTCCTCGGCCACGTTCACTCCCTGCTCGTCGGTGACGCACCGTGTCCGCGACGAGAACCGGTGTGGCGCTTACTGTCTATCAGCTGTGCCACCACCATGGGAACGTTTGTGCCGAGGACGACGAGGTCACCGGTCGCCGGCCTGTCGCGTTGCCTTGACGTCGGCTACTTGTTGAGGAAGATCCCGGCGATATCGGCGTTCTTGATCGGGGTGTCGACATTGCGCTGGGTCGCGCACAACAGGTCGACCTGCACGATCATCGAGTCGACCACGGTGCCCGCCGGTTCGTTGTCGTTGCCGGTTTGCTGCTTGATCGCCTTGGTGACGGTGATCCGCTTGGTGTTGGCGTCCTGGTTGACGTAGTCGCGACAGCTCGTGTCGCCACCCTGGTTGAGCGCTCGCTCGACCTCGGTGCAGCCGGTGGCCAGTGCCGCCAGCACCGCGACGCCCACCGCGACGGCGCCGATACGGGTGTTGGCATGCATGATTCCTCCTGGAATGGTTCGCTGCGCGCACCTGCGCGTCGGTGACAGCTTAGGCGGTGGTGCTCAGGCGCGGTGGATCCGCAGGGGAACCCGCAGCTCGGCGGGGGTGAGCGACCCGTGGTGGCCGACCATCAGCGATTGCAGCGGTTCGGCGCCGGACCGCACGACACCGCCGTGGCCACCCGCGATCACGACGAGATCGCCGATGCGTGCGGCGGCCTCGCGGGCGAGGGTCGGGCCGAACCAGCCCGCGTCGATCGCCTCTTCGCGGGTGCGGATCAGGAACCCGCTCCCGAGCACGCCTCGCCAGGTGTCGGCGACCGAGGCGCTCTCGTCGGTGTAGACGTGGCGGGCGCGCGGTTCACCGCCCAGTGCCAGGACGTTGTCGGGCAGGTGCGGGTGGGTGTCGAAGTCGATGCGCTCGGCGAGTTCGACCATGCCGTGATCGGCGGTGACGATGAGCGCCGAGCGAGCGGGCAGACGCGCCGCGATCTCGGCGGCGATCCGGTCGACATTGGCCAGCTCGAACCGCCACGCCCTGCTGGCGGGCCCGCGAGCGTGCCCGGTGGTATCGAGTTCTGAATGATAGGTGTAGACAAGGGTTTTCGGTGCGGAGGTGAGGGCGTTCAGCACGCCGTCGACGAGATCGCCGACTGAATAGGCGGTGCGGAATCCGCCGCCGCGCCACCCGGCCAGGGTCAGGCCGGAACCGTCCTGATAGCTCGGCGCCACCTGCACGGCGGCGATGCCCGCGTCGGTGGCGCGCTCGAAGATGGTGCGGTGCGGCTGAATCCGGTCGGGCGGGAAGGCGGTGAGCGCGTCCACCTCGGTGCCCGCGCCGGTGAGTTGCCACCGGAGCGAATTGAACAGGCGTTCTTCGCCGGGCAGCCGCATGGTGTAGCCGACGATGCCGTGCTGGCCCGACGGCAGTCCGGTGCCGAGGGTGGTCAGGCTCGTCGCCGTGGTGCTCGGGAAGCCGGCATCGAGGGTCGCGTCGGGCAGGCTCGTCAGGAACGGCGCGGCAGCGGATTCGGCGGCCAGGGCTTGCGCGCCGAGTCCGTCGACGAGCAGCACGCAGACCCGGTCGACATCGAGATCGAGGCCGAGCCGGTCGGTGTCGCCGGGCACGCCGAGGCAGGTCAGTACCGATGGGAGCAGATCGGAGAGTGCGGCTGTGCCGTAACGCGGTGTCAGCAGGAGATCGTCGCTCACGCCTGCCCTGTTTCGAATCGGCTGATCAGCCCGTCGCGCAGAACGAACTGCCAGGTGGTTCGCATCGAACCCCACCGGCTGTTGGTGTAGTCGGCGGTGAGCGCGAGGCCGTCGTCGGAGTCGACCGTGTCCACGACGAGATGGCCGTTGCTGCTGAAGATCTCGGCCTCTGTCCATTGTGCGAGATTGCGTTCGACACCATCATCGGACATCGTCGCGTCGGCGGTGAGCACACCGTAGAACTGGTCGGTGTCCTGCGCGTTGAGCGCGTCGACGAACGCCTCGACCACGGGATCGAGTTTCGCGGTGCCAGACATCGGGCCTCCTGCTCGAAACGGCTACGCAGACGACAAACACGGTGGTACCCACTGTAGGTGAGTGCACACGCCGGGTCGGCGGAATATCGGTGGCGCGTCAGGCGGTCGACGATCCCGGCGTGATCAGCGCGGTGAATGTGCGCATGATCGTGTCGACGAGTTCGGGCGCGTGGGTGCCCATCTGTTCGCTGCGCTTTTCGAGATGCCCGTCGAGCCACAGCGACGCCAGCCCGTGGGCCAGCGCCCACCAGGCGACGGCGAGGGTTTCGGCGCGGTCGGCGGGCAGGGCGCCGACGGCGACGCACTCGGCGACGGTGTCGACCAGGACGTTGAAGGCGGCGTCACCGGCGACGTGGGCGTCGGGGTGTTTTTCCGGCTGGGACAGCTCGGGCCGGAACATGAGCCGGAACTGGGCGGGGTGATCACGGGAGAACCGCACGTAGGCATCGCCGAGTTCGGTGAGTGCTGCCAGTGGGTCGACCGTGGCCGCCCGCGCGGTGACCAGGTAGGCGGCCAGCTGCTGGAAGCCGTCGATCGACAGTGCCGAGAGCAGCGCGGCGCGGTCGGCGAAATGGTGATAGGGCGCGCCACTGCTGACCCCGGCCTCTCTGGCGACGCGGCGCAGGCTCACCGCGGCCAGGCCCTCGCTCTCGATCAGGCGCAGGCAGGCGGCCATCAGCGTGGCGCGCAGATCGCCGTGGTGGTAACTGGTGCGCTTCACCATCAAGAGCGTAGGCGAGATCCCGGCCGGAATTGGCACTGGACAGCAAATCTATGCAGTGTTTAGATGAATTGAGCATCGCTTAGATGTGTGCTCCACCGAATCGACGGAATGGATGACCACCATGACCACTCGGGTACTCGTCACCGGCGCGACAGGTTTCGTCGCCGGCCACTGCATCGCCGAACTCCTCGCGCACGGCTACGCCGTCCGCGCCACCGTGCGCGATCTGGCCGCGCACACCAGACGCGCCCATCTCACCGAACTCGCCCGCCGCACCGGTGGTGACCTGGAATTCGTCGCGGCCTCCCTCGACGACGACGCGGGCTGGGCCGCGGCGGTCGCGGGGTGCGACACCGTGCTGCACGTCGCGTCACCGTTCCCCGCCACCCCACCCGACGACGAGCGAGACCTCATCGAACCCGCGGTCAAGGGCACCCTGCGCGTGCTGCGCGCCGCCGCCACCGCCGGTGTCCGCCGCGTCGTGCTCACGTCCTCGGTCGCCGCCGTCGCCTACGGCCATGACGTGGACGCGGTGCGCACCGAGGACGACTGGTCGGTGGTCGACCGCATCCCCGCCTATCAGAAGAGCAAGACCCTTGCCGAACGAGCGGCCTGGGAATTCGTCGAATCCCTGCCCACCACCGCCGATCTCGAACTGGTGGTGGTCAACCCCGGCATGATCCTCGGCCCGCTGCTCGAAGCCAGGACCAGTACCTCCCACGAACCGGTCCGCCGCCTGCTGGCCCGCGACGTCCCTGGTTCGGTGAACACCGGCTGGACCCCCGTCGACGTGCGCGACCTCGCTGTCGCACATCGGCTGGCGATGGAAGTTCCCGAGGCGGCGGGCAATCGATACATCTGTGCGACCGACCCACTGTGGATGGGGGAGCTGGCCCGCCTGCTGGCCCGCGACTACGCCGCCGAGGGCTTCCGGGTCCCCACCCGGGTCCTGCCGAACTGGGTGATCCGCCTCGTCGCGGTCTTCGACAAAGGTGTCCGCTTGACCGTGCCGGTGCTCGGCCGCACCGAACACGTCACCGCCGACAAGGCCAGGCGCGAACTGGGCTGGACAATGCGCCCGATCGAGGACACCATCCGCGACACCGCCGACAGCCTGATCGCCTTCGGCATCGTCACCGCCCCCGACCGGCCCGCGAAGCCATCGCGTGCCGCTGCCGGAACACGTTGAGCGGGAAGGGCAGACGGTGTTGATCACCGCACTCTTGCTCACTCTCCTCGGCGTCGTCCGCCGGAAGCTGCGCGGACGGGCGGGCGATGAGGCCACCGGACGTTCGAGACTCGGAATCCAGCTAGAGCGGGTCGGCGACGCGATGCGTCGCGGTGCGACCCGACTGGTTCGCGAACCGATCGCGGCGCTGTCGGTGGCCGTCGCCGTCCTCGGACTCGCCGTCGGCGGCACGTACCTCGCCTGTTCCGGTCTGGTCTGAGGTCAACGCCATTCTTGGCGTTGCAGATCCAGAATCACCGGGTGCATCAAGGTCGAGACCTCGGGGTCGACCGGGCGGCGATCCGGTGGGAAGACGGTGGCCGCGGCAAGGGTGGCGTTGTCCAGGGAGCGCAGCGGGCCGGGGCTGCGCAGGGTCGGGGTCGGGGCCGCGGTGGCCGAGGCCAGCACGAAGCCCCAGTCACCGAAGCTCGGGACGTCGACGTGGTACGGCGTGGTGTGCAGACCCGCGGAACGCAGGGTGGCGTCGATGGTCCAGAAGGAGCGCGGGGCGAAGAAGGGTGAGCCCGATTGGACGACCATCCGGGCGCCGGGCGCCAATACGTTGGCGGTCATCGCGTAGAACTCCTGCGAGTACAGCTTGGCCACCGAGGTCTGGTCGGGGTCGGGCAGGTCGACGATCACCGCGTCGAAAAGACCTGGGGCGCTGCGTAACCAGCTGAACGCGTCGGCGTTGACCACCTCGACTCGTGGGTCGTCGAACGCATGGCGGTTGAGGCCGGTCAGGCGGTCGTCGGTGCGGGCGAGGTCGATCATCGCCGGATCGAGCTCGACCAGTGTCACCTGGGCGATGTCGGGATAGCGCAGGATCTCGCGCAGCGCGAGGCCGTCGCCGCCACCGAGTACCAGCACCGAACGGTGCGGGCCGGACAGCACCGGGTGCACCAGCGCCTCGTGATAGCGGTACTCGTCTACCGAGGAGAACTGGAGTCCGCCGTTGAGATAGAGCCGGGTATCGGTGGTGGCGAACGGGGAGAACGATTCGGTGAGCACGATCTGCTGATAGGGCGTGCGCGTCTGCCACACGATCGGGTGGGCGAACAGGGCCTGCTGCGCGGTCGCCTCGAAACGGTCGGCGTAGAGGTAGCTGCCGGTGAGGCCGCAGGCGACCGCGACGGTGGCGGCGATCAGGGTGTGGCGGGCGGCGCGCGTCATCTTGTCGCGAAAGAAGAAGAACGCCAACGCGAGTCCGGCGACGGCGTTCACGACCCCGACCACCAGGCTCCCGCGGATCTGGCCGAACACCGGCAGCAGCAGGAACGGAAACGCCAATCCGCCCAGTAGCGCACCCACATAGTCGGCCGCGAACAGATCGGCGACCGCGCTGCTGGCCTCCTGCTCGCGGATGTCCTGCAGCAACTCCATCAGCAACGGAATCTCCGCACCCACGAGCATGCCGATCACCGCCGCCGCCAGCACCAGCGTGCCCGTATAGATATTGAGCCACGCGTAACTGGCGTACAGGGCAGCTACCGACAGCCCACCGACCACGGCCAAGGCCAACTCCACCGCCACGAAAGCGGCAGCGGCACGCGACCGCAACGGTTTGGCCACCAGCGCGCCGACACCCATCGAACACACCATCACGCTCAAGGTGATCGACGCCTGGGCGGCGGTGTCACCGATCAGATAGCTCCCGAGGGTGACCAGCGACAGCTCGTACACCAAACCGCATGCCGCACACACGAATACGGTCGCCAGCAGCGCCGCCCTGGCCAGGCGGTGCCGGGGCATCAGGTCAAGCCCGCGGCCACCACCAGCGCGACCGCGACATGCGCCGACGCCGTGACCCACACCGCCGGGTGCGGTTCCTCGTCGGCGACGACGGCCCGGAAGTCACCGGGTGTGAGGGCGTCGAGCAGTACGAACGCCACCGCCATCGCGGCCAGTCCGATCACCCCGTAGATCGCGCTCGACAGCAGAGCCTCGGCGATCTTGCCCTCGGAGGTCCAGATGGCAACGGCCACGATGATCCCGACCCCGAACAGGTTCGAGGCGAGCAGGATCGCGGCATTGCGGTTGCGTTCGATCCAGATCTGGGCGCGCAGGTCGCCAGGGGTGAGCAGGTCGACGACGCCGAAACCGACGGCCATCAACACGATTCCCACCGCGGAATAGGCGAGCGCGGCGCCCGCGTCCGCCGCCAGGTCGGCGAGCATGAGTGTCCTCCTGTGCTGTGCGGGCGCGGTGAAACGCCCGAGTGAATTACTTGCCGCCGCTGTCGCTGCCGCCGCCGCGGTAGTCGCCCGCCGCCGAACCGCTGGTCCAGCCGTAGCCGCTGATGTGGCCGTGGTGGCGGCGAGTGCCGTTGGACCAGCTGTCGACCAGTACGAGCGAGCCACCGGCATGCGGTGACACCGCGATGAGATCCCGGTCGAATCGCAGATAGTGGTTGTCACCGGTATTGCGCTTGTCGCGCGGATCGGTGGCTTTCGCGATCGCGGCGGCCACCGCGGCGGGTGCGGTGGTGGCGAGGAATGCCAGACCGTTGTTCGCCTGATCGAGCTGTTGCGCGCGCCGGTACTTCTCCGCGACGAATTCACGCGGATCCTCGTCGCGCGTGACAACCACAACGACGACCACCGCCACGACGACCGCAACCACAGCGACCAGGCTCGCGATGATCCACCGGGTGCGATTCATCGACTCGACCCCCCGAACCCGGTGCGCCACACAACTGTCCGTGATGCGTTGATGACTGACCCTCCCCATCGAAAAATCCTGCCGGACTGTATCACCCAGGGAGGCGGACACACCGCATCGATTCGGACAATACGGATTCGCGGAGGTCGCTACGTCGTGGGTGATCGGCGCGTGGCGGGCGGGTCCATTCCTGCGTCGGCCGCCTACCCGCAGTGACGGACTCGTTCAGCGCGGCCGCTGCCACCGCAAGGTATAGCGCCACATCAGGCGGCGACGGATCTCGGCGCCGGGGAGGTGTTCGGTGGCGGCGGAACGGATTTCGGCGAGGGTTTCGCGTGGATCGGCCAGCGTGACATCGGGGCCGCCGAGCGATCGGTGTCGCCAGCGATCGAGTCCCCAGATCGCCGGGAGGAGGGGGAGGTAGTGGAAGTCGCTGACCGGGTGCATCTTCCAGAGGCCGACCACCGCGAGGGTGCCGCCGGGGGCGACGAGGTGGCGCAGGGCGGTGATGCCGGCCCGCACGGGGACATGGTGCAGCGTAGCGACGGCGGTGACCACGTCGAAGGTTTGGTCGAGGTCGCGGAAGTCGGCGTGTTCGAGGTGGACGTTGGGTGCGGCGGGAGCGTTGGCGATGACCCGGTCATCGATGTCGACCCCGAGGACCGCGTCGCACCGGGTCGCTAATTTGCGGGCGAGTAATCCGTCACCGCAGCCGATATCCAATGCCGTGCGGGCAGTGTCGGGCACCTGATCGAGTACCCAGGGGTGGTAGTGCGTGTTGTGATTCCAATAGGGGTCGGTCGGCATGACCGGTCAACGTGCCGGGTCTCGGATGGGTTCCGGAACTGGGTTGCGTCACAGGCTGTTTCGTGGACTACCGCCCCGATACGTGATCGGCCGACCACGCGGCGAACTGGGTGAGGTCGTCGAGCACCACATCGGCGCCCGCGGTCCACAACCCGTCAGCGTCATAGGGCCCGGTCGTGACGCCGACGGCCACGACACCGGCGGCCTTGGCGCCGCGCATGTCACCCGCGTGATCGCCGACGAAGACGTGGGCCGATTCCTCGCACACCACATCGGCCTTTCCGGTCGACCACAGGTCGCCGGCGAGACGATCGATCTGCCAGCCGAGGTGATCGACGTGCAGTCGCGCGTGCGGCTCGAATTTTCCGGTGACGACCAGCGTCCGCCCACCGCCGGCGCGCACGGCGGCCAAGGCGGCGATCGCGGCCCGAACCTGCCCCGAACTGCGGTGATTCACGTGGAACCCCGGCTGCACACGATGCCGAAAACGGTGGGGGGAGTGCAGGGCGGCGAAGCATGTTGTGCGTCATCGCATTTCGGTCCTGCCGGTCGGTATGCGGAATAGTGGTAGGTCACGACCGCATCGAAAGATGGTGGGCCACCGCGCTACCCAGCGAACGGCAGGCAGCGCAACAGTGCAGTGACTGCCATTCGGCACGTCGACCTCGCCGCGGGCGCGACCCTGATCCAGACCGCGCCCCGCGGAGTCAGCTACTGGCAGCGGCGGTGAACGGCGCGATCGTGGGCACCGGCACCGGCCGCGATGGATGGGTCCACACACCCTCGCGCGCCAGAATCGGCAGCACGCCCTCGCCGAACCAGTACGCCTCCTCCGGGTGCGGGTACCCGGACAGGATGAAGCTGTCGATCCCGATCGCGGCGTATTCGAGGAGGCGATCGGCCACCTCGGCGTGCGACCCGACCAGCGCCGTACCCGCACCGCCGCGCACCAGGCCAACGCCCGCCCACAGATTCGGGGCGATCTCGAGCCCGTCGGTCCGCCCGTTGTGCAGTCGCGCCATTCGGCGCTGCCCCTCGGAGTCGCTCGTGGCCAGGTTCGCCTGCACCCGTTCGATCTCACCCGGTGCGATGCCGTCGAGGAGCCGGTCGGCCTCGGCCCACGCCTCGGCGGCGGTATCGCGGCTGATCACGTGGATGCGCAAGCCGAAGCCGACGGTGCGGCCCTCGATCGCGGCCAGCCCGCGGACCCAGTCCAGCTTCTTCGCGACGGCGTCCACCGGTTCGCCCCAGGTGAGGTAGGTGTCGGCGTAGCGGGCGGCGATGGGTCCGGCCGGACCCGACGAGCCGCCGAAGAACACCGGCGGCATCGGGTCGGGACGGGCGCTGAGGATCGCGTCCTGCACCCGCAGATGCTCACCGGTGAAGCTGAACGGTTCGGTCCGCGACCACAGCTCTCCCACGATGTGCAGGAACTCACCGGTGCGGGCGTAGCGCTGGGTCTTGTCCAGGAAGTCGCCGTAGGCCTGCTGCTCGCGCTGCTCGCCGCCGGTGACGACATTGAGCAGCAGCCGCCCGGCGGAA
Source organism: Nocardia sp. IBHARD005 (assembly GCF_052814245.1). Lineage (NCBI taxonomy): Bacteria > Bacillati > Actinomycetota > Actinomycetes > Mycobacteriales > Nocardiaceae > Nocardia > Nocardia sp. IBHARD005. The sequence goes on along the minus strand of NZ_CP199935.1, from coordinate 4,873,238 downwards.
TGGCGCTGGAAGGTCGCCGCCATCTGGGCGGCCAGGGTGGGGCTGGTCCCTTTTTCGTCGCAGTGAGGGGCCCATCGATGCTGACCGGTGCGCCCGCCCTCGTCACGGATTCCGATCACCGTGCGCCCAACCCGCGACACGCACGGCGTTACCACGCCGAACTAGACGTAACTATGCGAAACACGTAACCTCGAAGCAGGCTCGGGCGACGGTGCTCGGGTGGCGACCCTACGAAACGAGTTTCCTCAATGACGCGGCATGTCGACGTACTGATCATCGGCGCTGGCCTGTCCGGAATCGGCACGGCCTGTCACCTCACTCGCGAGCAGACCGGACGCACCTACGCGATCCTCGAGCGCCGCGAGAACATCGGAGGCACCTGGGACCTGTTCAAGTACCCCGGCATCCGCTCGGACTCGGACATGCTGACCTTCGGTTTCGGATTCCGCCCCTGGATCGGCACCAAGGTGCTCGCCGACGGCGCCAGCATCCGTAACTACGTCGAGGACACCGCCAAGGAATACGGCGTCACCGACCACATCACCTTCGGCCGCAAGGTCGTCACCGCCGATTTCGACCGTGCCGCCGCGCTGTGGACCGTGCAGGCTGTGATCGAGGCCACCGGCGAGACCGAGACCTGGACCGCCAACGTCGTCGTCGCCGCCAGCGGCTACTACAACTACGACAAGGGCTTCACGCCCGAGTTCCCCGGTCAGGACGACTTCAAGGGCCAGATCGTGCACCCGCAGCACTGGCCCGAGGACTTGGACTACGCAGGCAAGAAGGTCGTCGTCATCGGTTCCGGCGCCACCGCGATCACCCTGATCCCGTCGATGGCCGACACCGCCGCGCACGTCACCATGCTGCAGCGCTCGCCCACCTGGATCCAGGCACTGCCCTCGGACGACCCGATCGCGATCGGCTTCAAGAAGTCGCGCGTGCCCGACTCCATCGCCTTCAAGATCGGCCGCGCCCGCAATATCGCCCTTCAGCGCGCCAGCTTCCAGCTCTCGCGCACCAACCCCGAGCTGGCCAAGAAGCTGTTCCTGGCGCAGATCCGGCTGCAGCTCGGCAAGAACGTCGACCTGCGCCACTTCACCCCCAGCTACGACCCGTGGGATCAGCGGCTGTGCGTGGTCCCCAACGGCGACCTGTTCAAGGTGCTCAAGAGCGGCAAGGCTGACATCGTCACCGACCGTATTGCGAAGTTCACCGAGAAGGGCATCCTGACCGAGTCGGGTCAGGAGCTCGAGGCCGACATCATCGTCACCGCCACCGGCCTGAACGTGCAGATGCTCGGCGGGGCCGCCATGTCCATCGACGGCACTCCGGTGAAGTTCAACGAGACGGTCGCCTACAAGAGCGTCCTGTTCTCCGATATCCCCAACTTTCTGATGATTGTCGGCTACACCAACGCCTCCTGGACGCTGAAGGCCGACCTCGCCGCCGCCTACCTGTGCCGCGTGCTCAACATCATGCGTGACCGCGGCTACACCACGTTCGAGGTGCACGCCGAACCCGAGGACATCGCCGCCGAGTCGCTCATGGGTGGCGCCCTCACGTCGGGCTACATCCAGCGTGGCAACGACGTTATGCCTCGCCAGGGTGCCCGCGGTGCCTGGAAGGTGGTCAACAACTACTACCGGGACCGCGCGATGATGCACAAGGCGCCGATCGAAGACGGCGTGCTGCAGTTCAGCAAGACCGGCACCGCCGTCAAGCCCGGCGAGAAGGTAGCCGGCGCGTAGACATCGCACCCGACAAGGCCCGTCACAGCGAACTGTGACGGGCCTTTTGCTGGCCGGGATCGACCGATTTCCTTCACCCGGGCGAACTTTCAGCGGTTCCCGTACGATCGCGATCGAAGACACCGCCCGGGGAGATGAAGGAGGACGGTGTGGGATCTCGCCTACCGGCGACCATCCGTGACGCGGGGACGTGGCTGCGGCGATTCGCCACGACGACACCAGGTGCGATCGGGGTGGTCCTCGTCGTGACCACGGTGGCCTGTCTGGTCGCCGGATCGACTGTGGGCCAACAGCTCGACGCCAAGATCGTGCGCACCGAACAGGTGCTGGATCGGACCGAGCCGCTGGCCTTCGCCGCGCAGAGTCTGTATGTGTCGCTTTCGGCGGCAGACGCGGGCGCGGCGACGGCCTTCCTGTCCGGTGGCATCGAATCACCGCAGGTACGAGACACTTACGAGCAGGCGCTCGCCGAAGCCGCCGCCGCACTCGCGGAAGCGACCGCCGGTGCCACCGACGCGCAGACCAGGGCGATCGTGGCCCGGATCGCCGCCGACCTGCCGACCTACACGGGCTTGGTCGAGACCGCCCGCGCCAACAACCGTCAGGGCTTCCCGGTGGGGTCGGCGTATCTGCGCCAGGCCTCGGATCTGATGCAGACCTCGCTGCTGCCCAACGCCGAACAACTCAGCCAAGCCCGCTTCGCCGCCGTGCGTGACGACCAACAGCGCATCGGCACGCTGCCGTGGACGAGCATCGTGCTCCTGCTGCTCGTCCTCGCGGTGTGCGCGGTCGGGTCGATCGTGTTGCTGCGCCGGACCAACCGCTGGGTGAACACCGGTATGGCGATGACGGCGCTGGCCGCCCTGGTGGCGCTGCTGTGGACCGCGGGCGCCACGTGGACGGCCGCGCAACTGCTCGACAGCGGCAGTTCCGGAGCCGGTGCGCGCGTGGAGAACCTGGCCGGGGCCCGCATCCTGGCCCAGCAGGCCCGCACCGACGAAACCCTGGCCCTGATCACCCGCGGCGACATCACCGCCACGGAGAAGGCCTTCCAAACCCACAGCGACGACCTGCGAGGACGCCTCACCGCGGCAGGTGGCGGCGACTCCGATGCCGAACGCGCGCTGACGAACTGGAGCGCGGGCCACAACGCCCAGCGCACCGCCTACGAGAAGGCCGATTATCCCGGCGCGGTCACCCAGGCGATCGGCACCGGCCCCGACAGCTCGGCCACCAGCTTCGCCCGCCTCGACCAGGAACTGCGCGACGACCTCGCCCAGGCCCGTGACGACCTGCGCGACGGCGTCGCCGCCGCCGCGACATCGTTGACCCTCAGCCCCTTCGGCACCCTGCTCCTGCTCCTGGCCGCGGCCGGCGCGGTGATCACCGGACTGTGGCCACGACTCAAGGAGTTTTTGTGAGGCGTCCGCTGCTGGTCGCGCTCGCTGCGGCCGTCACGCTGGTCGCGGGCTGCGGTGACGCGCCCGAACCGTCGATCATCGCCGCCACCGCCGTCGCCCCACCGCTGCCCGGCGCCGAGACGATCACCTCGGCGCCGACCGCCGAAGGCACCGGAACCTGCGATACCGAAGCGACGCTGGCGCCGACGACCCAGCCGCGACCCGGTGCGATGCCGGTGGGATCGGCGATGGCCGCGATCGTCGCCAACGGTAGGCTGCGGGTGGGCGTCGATCAGAACACCTACCTGTTCGGGTTCCGCAATCCCTCGACCGGCAAGCTCGAAGGTTTCGATATCGACCTCGCCAGGGAGATCGCGCGCGACCTGTTCGGTGACCCGGACAAGATCGAACTGCGTTCCGTCACCGCGGCCGACCGGATCCCGCTGCTGCAGGAGAAGAAGGTCGACATGATCGTGCGTACCTTCTCGGCGACCTGCGAACGCCGCCGTGAGGTCGACTTCTCCAGCGTGTATTACCGTGCGGCGCAACGCATCGCGGCTCCCCGCGGCGCGGGCATCAGCAACGGGGCCGGGCTCGCGGGCAAGCGGGTGTGCGTGGCGAAGGGCACCACCGCGGCCGCACCGCTGTTCACCTTGCCGACGCCACCGATCGTGCTCGGCGTGACCAACTGGACCGACTGTCTGGTCGCCCTGCAGCAGGGCACCGTCGACGCGATCAGCGGTGACGAGCCGATCCTGGCGGGTCTGGTCGCCCAGGACCGCAATCTCGAGATCGTGGGCGACCCCATCGGCGCGGGCGCGTACGCGGTCGGCGTACCGCGCGGCAGTGACGAGCTGGTGCGCTTCGTCAACGGCGTGCTCGACCGCACCCGCAACGACGGCACCTGGCAGCGGATCCACGCCCAGCATCTGTCGACCCTCGGCACCTCGCAAGGCCCGCCGGTGCCCCGGTACGTCGGATGACCTGGCCGATGCTCGGCGTGCTCGAGATCGATCGTGAACTAGCCGGGCGCACAGCGGAATTGGCGAAGGTGACCACGACACTGCTGGAACTGGACCGCCACCCCGGCCTGGCACTGGTCCGCCGCTACCCGCCGACGGGGGAGACCGCACGCCGCTGGGCGCCGGTGGAGCAGGCAGTGGGCGAACTCTGGGAGGACCTGGGGCGGGTGCGCGCCATCCTCGGCGAAGCCGAGACAACGCGTGGCGGGCGCGGCAAGGTCGACGACCGCGCACGCGGGCGGCTCACGGAGCTGCTGCGTGGCCGCCCCCACGAGGTGGCGAGGATCCCGATTCCGTTGGCGCAGCGTGGACTCACCGGTCCCAGCGAAACGATCGTGACGGTGGGTATCGCCGATTGCCTGGGTCGGATGCGCGCCGCGTTCGCCTTCGTCGCCGCGTTCGCCGACGAGATCGCGGCGGTCGACGGGCGGGTACTCGGGGCGCTCGCCCCGCTGCAACAGCGCGTCGAGCAAGCCCGCGGCGCGCTGGACGCGGCCTCCGAACCACTGGCCACCCTCTTGCGTCGCGCAGGCACCGACCCGCTCGGCTTCGGACCCGGCGAGATCGACACCGCGCTCGCCTCGCTCACCGCGCTGATCGACACCGAATCCGCCCGCCACAGTGAACATCTCGCCGTTGCCGCAGACCTGCCTGGCGCGGTTGCCGCCCTGCGCGCACAGCTGGCCGATCTCGGCGAACGGCAAGATCGCGCCGACGACACCGTCACCCAGGCTCAGCACAAGGTCGCGACCGGAGAGCTACCCGATGGCGGCGAACCGGCACCGCGACTGCGCGCCGAACTCGACGCTCTCGGCGGTACGCCCGATCGGCCCACCGTGGAACATCTGCTCGCGCTGCGTGTGCGTGCCGGCGACGCTGCCGAAAAGGCCACACGGCGAGACGAATTGGCCCGTGGTCTGCTCGATCGGCGCGCCGAACTGCGCGGCAGACTCACCGCCTACCGCGCCAAGGCCTCGCGGCTCGGGGTGAGTGAAGACCGGGATGTGATGGCCGCCGACCGGATCGCGGCCGGTCTGCTCACCCGCACACCGTGCGATCTGGCCGCGGTCACCCGGGCCGTCGCGGACTATCGTTCGATCATCGGGGAGAAAGCGGGGCGGACAGCATGACATGTAGTGAACCGGGGTGCGGCGGCACGATCGAGGACGGCTACTGCGCACTGTGCGGTACCGCGCCCGTCGCGAGCGCGCCACCGGTACCGCAGGCCCGCCCCGTGGGCAACGGCCGATCGGGACGCACGACAGCGCAGCCGCGCAGCGCGAACCCGCAGCCGCCACCGATACCCGTGCCTGTTCCCGACGCCTGTGGCGAACCCGGGTGTGACGGCACGATCGTCGACGGTTACTGCGGCACCTGCGGTACCGCGCCTGCCACGGTGACGGGCCCGATGCACAGCCTGTCGGCGTCGACGGTCAGCGCGAGTGGTCGCACCTCGAGTCGTTCGGTCCGGACCCGTTCGGGCTCGGCGCGTTCGGCCGCGCGCGGCAGGCTCGGCGCCGGGCTCGTCGAAGTCCCGCCGGTCCCGCGCGTCGACCCGGCCACGGCCGTGCTCACCGACCCCCAGGTGCCCGAATCCGACCGCTTCTGCGGCAAGTGCGACAAGCCCGTCGGCCGTGGACAGGCCCGTGTCCCCGGCCGCACTTCCGGGTTCTGCCCGCACTGTGGCACCCGCTACTCGTTCGTGCCACGGTTGCGCGCAGGCGATCTTGTCGGCGGCCAGTACGAGGTGGCGGGCGCTCTCGCCCATGGCGGGCTCGGCTGGATCTATCTGGCTACCGACCGCGCCGTCAACAAGCGCTGGGTGGTCCTCAAAGGCCTCATCGACACCGGCGACGCCGACGCGCTGGCCGCCGCGCTGGCCGAGCGCCGCTTCCTGGCCGAGGTCGACCACCCCAACATCGTCAAGATCCACAACTTCACCGAGCACGCCGACGCCGACGGCGAGCCCGTCGGCTACATCGTCATGGCCTACGTCGGCGGCACCTCGCTCAAGCAGATCCTGCGCGCCCACCGCGCCGAAACCCAGCGCTATCTGCCGCCCGCGCAGGCGATCGCCTACGTGCTGGAGATGTTGCCCGCCCTCGGCTATCTGCACGCTCGTGGCTGGGCCTACTGCGATTTCAAGCCCGACAATGTGATGCAGACCGAGGAACGTCTCGAACTGATCGACCTCGGCGCGGTCATCGCGATGGACGACCGCACCAGCCCCATCTACGGCACCCTCGGCTACCAGGCGCCCGAGATCGCCGAAACCGGGCCGACGGTCGCCACCGAGATCTATACCGCGGGCCGCACACTGGCCGTGCTGATGATGCGAGTGCCCTCCGTCGACGGCAAGCTCGGCCCGATCCCCGGCCCCGACACCGAACCGCTGCTGGCCGAACACGATTCGCTGCACCGGTTCCTGCAGCGGTCCACCGACCCCGACCCACTGGCTCGTTTCGCCTCGATGAGCGAAATGGCCGACCAGCTCACCGGTGTCCTGCGCGAAGTGCTGGCGACCGGCGACGGCATCCCTCGCCCCGGTATGTCGAGTCAGTTCGGGCCCGCCCGTGCTGTCTTCGGCATCGACCGCGTCACACCCGAACCCGCCGCCCTCATCACCGGCCTGCCCGCTCCACTGGTAGACCCGGGCGACAGCGGTGCCGCCCTGCTCGCGACCACCGACGCCGCGACCCCGGCCGAACTCGAGCAGGCACTCACCGCCGGACTGCGCGCGGTGGTCACCGGATCCGGCGAGTCGGTCGAGATCCCGCTGCGACTGGTCCGCGCCGAGCTCGAAGCGGGTAACGCGGCAGCGGCTCTGACTCGTCTTGCCGCCTTGGACGCCGAGCTCGAATTCGACTGGCGCCGCGTCTGGTATCGAGCCAAGGCCGCCCTGCTGACCAGCGACTATTCCGCTGCCGCAGCGGATTTCGAGTCCGTCTACGACGCGCTGCCCGGTGAACCCGCCCCGAAACTCGCCATGGCGGCCACCCTGGAGCTGGCCGCCGCCGAGGCCGCCCGCGGCGAGAACCCGGACACCGGGGCCTTCGAGCTCAGCCGCGCACTGGCGCTCTACGAAGTGGTCTGGCGCACCGACCACACCTTCCTGTCCGCCGCCTTCGGTGCCGCGCGGCTGCGCCGCACCAGTGGTGACCGCACGGGCGCGGTAGCGGTCCTCGACCAAGTCGACCGCACCTCCTCGATGTTCACCCAGGCCAGGGTCTGCGCCGTCGAAACGCTACTGACGCACCGTGATCCGGCCGACCTCGACGAAGACCTGCTCCGCCGGACCGGCGAGCGCGTCGACCAACTGCGCCTCGACTCGCGCAAGCGCACCGCGCAGGTGCGCATGTTCGTCCTCCAGGCGGCACTGAACTGGATCCGGTCGGGACAGCGGCCGAGCACACCAGGCAAGCTGTTGGACGTGGAATTCACCGAACAGGGCGTGCGGACGGGATTGGAACGATGCTTGCGGATACTGGCGCGCGAGGCCGACGACATGTGGACCCGATTCGTCCTGGTGGACCAGGCGAACTCGGTGCGCCCGAGGACCACCCTGTGACGGCGCCGGGTTGTGCCGATTGCGCGGGCTCGGCACGGGCGGGATACCGCTTCTGCGAAGGCTGTGGCCGTGAACTCGGCGTGCGCAAAGTCGCACTGCCCGTTCATGATCCGGTCGAGGTGCCGCAATGCTCGACCTGCGGTGAACGCCGCTACGAGGGTGGCTACTGCGTCAAATGCGGCAGCCCCAAGCCCATCCCGGACCGCTTCGAGGAAGATCTCGGCGCGGTGTATGTCCTCACCGACCGCGGAATCAGCCACTCCCGCAACGAAGACGCGGTCGCGGCCGCGGTGCGCGAGGGCGACGGCATCCGGGTGATCGTGGTCAGCGACGGCGTGTCCACCTCCCAGGATCCGCAAGCGGCCTCCGGCAATGCCGCCCGTACCGGCGTCGACGCCGCCCTGGCCGCCCTGGCCGAGGGCCGAGCCGACTCCGACGCCGCGATGGCCGGTCTGGCGGCCGCGACCGCGGCGGTGCGCGGGATGTCACGCACCCCTGAGTACGCGCCGTCGTGCACCTACGTCTCCGCGATCGTGCGCGAGACGAACCTCGGCACCGACATCACCGTCGCCAATGTCGGTGACAGCAGGGCCTTCTGGCTCGCCGCGGGCGATCCCACCGCCTCGCGCCGGCTCAGCATCGACGATTCGTGGGCCCAGGCCCTCGTCGACGCGGGCGCCCTCGACGAGACCGCCGCCATGAACGACCCGCGCGCCCACACCCTGCTGCGCTGGCTCGGCGCCGACGGTGGCGAGGCACCGTGGTCGGCGAACTGCCTGCAACGCATGCTCGCCACCGAACCGGGCACGCTGCTGCTGTGCAGCGACGGCCTGTGGAACTACCTGCCGGAAGCGGTCGCGCTCGCCGGTTTCACCGTGGAGACCTCGCCGCAGGCCGCCGCTCGCGCACTCGCCGACTTCGCCCTCAACAGCGGGGGCAGCGACAACATCACGGTCGCACTGGCTCCGGTGCCCGTCGCCGGATCGCACGAACCAGGAGTGTCATGAGTTCCCCTGAGACAGCCGGTATCTCGATCGCCGTCGACCAGAACGAATTCCTCGCCGAAGGCGCGAGCGTGGTGGACGCGGTGCTGACCGTGACCACCGGCCCCGAACTCGCCGCCGTCGCGGCACCGCCGCCGCGGCTCGAGATCCTGATCATCGACTGTTCCGGCTCGATGGGTAACCAGCGCAAATTCGAGAACGCGCGCAACGCCACCCGCACGGCCCTGGACGAGATCCCCGACGGCACCGCGTTCGCCATCATCGAGGGCACCGAATCGGCCCGGATGATCTACCCGACCGACAACAGCCTGTCCGCACCCGCCGACCGCGCGCACCGCGGTTCGGCCCGTCGCGCCCTGGATCGGTTACGGCCCGACGGCGGCACCGCGATGGGATCGTGGCTGGCGCTGGCCCGCCAGGTCGCCGCCGCGCACCCCGGCGCGCAGGCCCACGCGATTCTGCTCACCGACGGCAAGAACGAACACGAGACCCCGCAGGCGCTCGCGACCGAACTCGACCGTGCCGAAGGGCTTTTCGTCTGCGACTGCCGCGGTGTGGGCGATGACTGGGTCGCCGAGGAACTGCGCAAGATCGCCTCGAAACTGTCCGGTGACGCGAATATCGTCGCCGATCCGAAGGACCTGGCCGCGGACTTCGCCGCGATGATGCGCTCGTCGGCCGCCCGCGTGATCCCGGAACTGACCCTGAAGGTCTGGACCCCCGCCGGTGCGCGGGTGCGGATGGTCAAACAGGTCTCGCCGGTGCTAGAGGATCTGACCGGGCGCCGGACCGACGTGGGCGCGCAGGTGGGGCAGTACCCACTGTCATCGTGGGCTGCCGAGGAACGCGAGTACCACGTGCAGATCGAACTGGAACCCGCCGCGCCGGGCCGGGAGAAGCTGGCCGCGCGGTTGAGCGTGCTGGCCGGTGACGAGGTCCTCGGCCAGGGCCTCGTGCGTGCCGTCTGGACCACCGATTCGACCCTGTCGACCCGCATCAGCACCCGCGTCGCCCACTACACCGGCCAGGTGGAACTGGCCAAGGCCGTCCAGGAAGGCCTGGCGGCGCGCCGCAACGGCGACGTCACGACCGCGACCGCGAAACTGCGGCGCGCGGTGGAACTGGCCGCCGCCTCCGGGCACGAATCCACCGCCAAACTGCTGCGCGGTGTGGTCGAAGTCGAGCACGACGGCACCGTGAAGCTGCGCGGCCAGGTCGCCGCGGCCGACGAACTCGCCCTCGACATCCGCTCCACCAAGACCGCCCGGGTGCGGCCGGAGGGCGGCTGACATGCCGATGTGCGCGGACGGACACCAGTCGCGGTCGACCGACTACTGCGATGTGTGCGGATCGGCACTCGGCGGTGCGCCCGCGCCCGAGCCGGCGGACCTGCGCCTGTGCCCCCACTGCCACGCGCCGGCCAGCGGCCGCTTCTGCGAAGGATGCGGCCACGACTCCGCCCTGCCGCCACCGGCCGCCATCGCGCGGGCCGGTGACCGACCGGCATCGGCTGACCCGACACGGGAGAGTGTGCGGCCCGAGTCGCCCGACCCGTCATGGGCGAGTGCGCAACCCGATCATCAGAGTGGTTTCGACTCCACACTGATCGCGACCGGCGCGGCGCCGGACAGTGGCCGGTCCAGGGTGTGGGTCGCCCGGATCTTCGCCGACCGCGAGTTCTACGCGCGCGTCCAAGCCCGCAAGGGGCCCGATGCCGAACGTGTCGAATTCCCGGACTTCTCCCCGGAACGCCGAATCATCTTGCGTGGCAACCAGTTCCTGATCGGAAAACGATCGGCCTCGCAAGGAATCGTGCCCGAGATCGACCTCGGCATCGCCCCCGCGGATATCGGCGTCTCCCGGGCGCATGCGATGATCCAGGTCGATCGGGGCGGCGCGCTCACCATCACCGACCTCGGTTCCACCAACGGGACCAGCCTGGACGGCGCCGAAACACCGATCACTCCGCAGCAGGCGGTCGCCGTGGGCGAGGGCAGCCGGATCCACGTCGGCGGCTGGACCACCATCGCGATCACCGCGGAACCGTAGACGCAGCTGTTCACCAAACGTAGGGTCGGGGCCATGACGAAGTTCGACGGGAAGACCTGCCTGATCACCGGTGCCGCCAGTGGCCTCGGCCGCGCCACGGCGTTCGCGGCCGCCGCCAAAGGGGCGTCTCTCGTCCTGACCGACATCACCGCCGACGCGCTCGCCACCACCGCCGAGGAACTGCGCGCGACCGGCGCGACGGTGCGTCTCGCGCACGCCGCCGACGTCAGCGACCACTCCGCGGTCGTCGGCCTCGCGGCCCACACCTTCGAGGCCGTCAGTCACGTCGACATCGTCATGAACGTGGCAGGCATCGCCACGTGGGGCACCGTCGACAAGCTCACCCCCCAGCAGTGGCGCCGCACTGTCGACATCAACCTGATGGGCCCGATCCATATCATCGAGGAGTTCGTGCGCCCGATGATCACCGCGGGTCGCGGCGGTCACCTGGTGAACGTGTCCTCGGCGGCCGGGATCTTCGGCCTACCGTGGCACGCCCCCTACAGCGCCACCAAGTTCGGCCTGCGCGGTGTCTCCGAGGTGCTGCGTTTCGACCTGCGCCGCCACAAGATCGGCGTCAGCCTGGTGTGCCCCGGCGCGATGGCCACCCCGATGGCCGACAGCATCGACATCGCGGGCGTCGACCGTGACAATGCCGCACTGCAGAAGGCGATCCGCCTGTTCATGCGCCACGCCGTCACCCCCGACCAGGCCGCCACGGCGGTGATCAAGGGTGTCGAGCGCAATCGCTACTGGGTGTACACCTCCCGCGACATCCAGTTCGCCCACTGGGGCCAGCGCTACTTCCCCTACGGCTACACCCTGGCCATGCGCGGCCTGAACTCCGCGATGACCAACTACGCCGAAAAGAACGCACTGGTCCGCTAGACGAGATCACTCGGGTTCCGGGATCGCGGTGTGCCGCTCGGTGATGGTGGGTCTCATCTAGACTTGCCGAGACCGGCCGACGCCGATTTGTAGGTCGGCTCGAGCGGAAGGAGCGTTCCATTGAGCACCGCGATTCCGCAGTGGATGTACCCGCCGCGCGACAGCGGCTGGGAAGCTGATGACCTCGATCTGCTGCCGCCCGATGCCCCCCGCCACACCGAGCTGCTCGATGGAGCGCTGATCTTCAACATGTCCCCTCAGCGGAGTTGGCACGACCGGGTAATCCGCAGGCTCACTGCCGCGTTGGAGCTGGTTGTGCCCGCGGAGCGGACCGTCGAAGCGCAGATGACCATCAAACTGAACAACCGGAGCAGGCCGGAGCCCGACATCATCGCCGCGCGCGTCCCCTACTCCCCAGACCGCACACGCTTCCTGCCCGAGGAAGTCGAACTGGTGGTCGAGATCGTCTCGGCAGAGTCCGAAGACCGGGATCGACGCTACAAGCCGCGCCTCTACGCCGAAGCAGGTCTACGGCACTTCTGGCGCATCGAGGACGAATCGGGGCTGCCGGTCGTGCACACCTACGAACTCGATGACACAACCGGCTTCTATGTGGCCACGGGAGTGCACCGCGACCGGCTGACCATCACCGTCCCGGTCACCCTCGACATCCCACTGACCGACCTCACGCGCTGAGGAACGACCAGCGTGGTGCTGCCCTGAGAATTGTCACGAGATCGGCTCTCGCTTCATATTGCTGCCGTGGTTCTGTATTCGGGTCGAGGTAACTCGTGCCAATCGAATTCGCCCCGCTGTCACGGTGTTGCCAATAGAACGACTGTTCTCGGGTGTTCGGGCGGAGATTCCATACAGCCGTGCAGCGGCCTCACCGGTCGTCTGGAGACTCTGAGCGCTGCCGTCGAGCCGCCGGTCACCCTGCTCCAGAATCGAGTACGGCTATACCTTGGCCATGCGGGGCCTGAACTCCGCGATGATCAACTACGTCGACAAGAACGCCCTGGTCCGCTGAACGAGGTCGCTGGGGTCGGTATTTGCCCCGCAAAGGATCACGCACACCCGTTCGCCGGGTTCGGGCCGATAGGCCGGGCCCGACCCGGTGTCGAGCAGCGCCGCCATCGCGGTGGCCGCGCCGTTCTCGACGACGATGCGGTGCGAGTCCCACAACTGCTGCCTGGCCGCGCGGATCGCCTCGTCGGGCACCAGCAGCGATCGCACACTCGGATGCTGGGCCGCGGCCGAGGCCATCGCCGACACGTTCGGCGCGCCGAGGGAGTCCGAGGCGATCGAGTCGACGGTGACATCCACCGGGTGGCCGGCTTCGAGCGCGGCATTGAGCGATCGACAGCCCCGCGGTTCGACGGCCACCGTGCGAATCCCGAAATGCTGTGCGGCGACAGCAGTTCCCGTGAACAACCCACCGCCACCGACGGCGACGAGCACGGTATCCAGATCAGGAATCCGCGCCTGGATCTCGCGCATCAGCGTGCCCGCGCCCGCCGCGATGAGCGGATGGTCGTAGGCATGGGCGGCGAGCGCACCGCTGGTCTCGGCGAATTCCCGGCACGCGGCCAGTGCCTGTTTGTACTCCGGACCGATCAGTCGCACCTGCGCGCCGTAGTCACGAAGTCGACTGATTTTGACCGGTGGAGCGGTCTCGGGCAGAAATACCGTCGCGGGCACCCCCGCGTCGCGGGCAGCCCACGCGCACGCCAACCCCGCATTGCCACCCGAGGCGATCGTCACACCCGCTGCCGGCAACGTCTCGGCAGCGGCGTGTGCGCGCACGAAATTCTGCGCACCACGCGCCTTGAAAGTACCGGTGAACTGCAAGAACTCCAGTGCGAACCACAGCGGGTCCGGCCCTGGTCCGGCAGGTGCGACGGTGATCGGGCGAACCAGTCCGTCGATGCGCGCCGCGGCGGCTTCGATGTCAGCGAAAGTCGGGGTCACGCCCCCGACTATGCCACTGCGACGACGCCGCCGAACCGCCTCTTGACCGGGTGAATTGTTACGACGGGTTTACGCCGGGGGCGCCCTGGGTACATAACAGATCAGTAACAAGCTCGAAGGCGGGTAGACGTGTCGGTCTGGGGACGCGAAACCCCCCAGTGCACCGGCACACGCCCGGCGTGTCAGCAAAGGATGTGCACAATGAGCGAGCCAAGTGAGCGGGCGAACGCAGCCGCCATCGCGGCGATGTCGGCGCCCAGCGTCAGCGAGGTGCTGGCATGAGTGCGAACCTGATGATCGTGGACGACGATGTCCAGATGCGCGGCGACCTGCGTCGCGCGATGGAAGACGAAGGGTATGCCGTAGCCGAGGCGGGCGTACCCTCCGACGCCCTCGATCGGCTGCGAAACGACGGGCCACCCGATCTGATGATCGTCGACCTGATGCGCGGCGAGGCCGACGGCTTCGACTGCATCAGGGAGATCCGTCGTGACCACGACGTGCCGATCATCGTGATCAGCACCCGTTACGACACCCACGACGTGGTCGCGGCCCTGGAGGCGGGGGCCGACGACTTCGTGAGCAAGCCGTTCGAAATCAAGGAGATCACCGCCCGGATGCGCGCGCTCCGCCGTCGCGCCCGCATCACCGCCGACCGCGACACGACCCCCGAGGCCGTGCTCGACGCCGATCCGCACGCTCCGCTGGTGCTCGCGGCCGACGCGGGCGCAGTGCGCCGCGGTGCCGAGGAGATCCACCTCACGGTCACCGAATTCCGTTTGCTGTGTGAATTGGCGGAAACCCCGGGGCGGGTGCTGAGTCGATCCGTGCTGCTCGAAAGAGTGTGGGATCAGGGCTTTTTCGGTGACGAGCGCATTGTCGACGTTCACGTGCGGCGCCTGCGTACCAAGATCGAACGCGACCCGTCCGACCCGCGCATCGTGGTTACCGTGCGTGGTCTCGGGTATCGCCTCGACGTGCAGTCGCAGTAAACGATTCGTCATACAACCGCAAAGAGCTCGACACAAAGACCGCAAAGTCGGCTGGGCACGTTAGATATATGACAACGTCCACCATGCCCATCGAGCCGGCCGCCAGTGCGGCGGGCCCTGGTTCGGAAACGAGATTGCGTCATCCACGGCTGGGCGACGGTGCTCAGCTGTGGCGGATCGCTCGCGATTCGCAGGTACTCGACGTCAATTCCAGCTACGCGTACCTGCTGTGGTGTCGCGATTTCAGTGCGACCTCGCTGGTCGCCGAAAGTGACGGTCAGCCCGTCGGGTTCGTCATCGGATATGTGCGTCCGGACGCTCCGGACACGCTGTTCGTCTGGCAGATCGCCGTCGACGCGCACTGCCGTGGCCGCGGCCTGGCCGGCGCCATTCTGCACGCATTGCTCGATTCGGTAGCACAAGCGGGCATCACCACCTTGGAAACCACGATCTCACCCGGAAACACCGCATCGCATGCGCTGTTCTCCGCGGTGGCCCGGGAACGCGGTGCCGATTTGCGCACCGAGGACCTGTTCGAAGAAAACGATTTCCCCGATTCACACGAGGCAGAGCTGCTGTATGTGATTTCACCGGCTCAGCGCCAGGAGGAACGACGATGATCACGACCACCGACACCAGCATTTTCGAGGCTATGGAATCGAATGTGCGCGGATACTGCCGTGACTGGCCGGCCATCTTCAGCACCGCCGAAGGCGCCTGGTTGCGCGACGAGCAGGGCCGCGAATACCTCGACTTCTTCGCAGGCGCCGGCGCGTTGAACTATGGACACAACAACCCGATTCTGAAAAAGGCGCTGCTGGAATACATCGGCAGCAATGGCATCACCCACGGTCTCGATATGTCGACCGTGGCCAAACGCGAACTGCTCGAAACCATCCGCGACAATCTGCTGTCGCCGCGTGGGCTCGACTACAAGGTGCAGTTCCCTGGCCCGACCGGCGCGAACGCTGTCGAAGCCGCGCTCAAGCTGGCCCGCAAGGTCACTGGGCGCAAGACCATCCTGAGCTTCACCAACGCCTTCCACGGCATGACCCTGGGCGCGCTGTCGGTCACCGGCAACGCCGCCAAGCGGGCCGGTGCCGGTGTACCGCTCGAGCACTCCACCCCGATGCCCTACGACGGCTACTTCGACAACACCATCGAGGACTTCGGCTGGATGCAGCGCGTCCTCGACGACAGCTCCTCGGGTTTCGATCGCCCGGCCGCGGTGATCGTGGAGACCGTGCAGGGTGAGGGCGGGGTCAACCTGGCCCGCGCCGAGTGGCTGCGCCACCTGGCCGGACTGTGTGCCGCGCGCGACATCCTGCTCATCGTCGACGATGTGCAGATGGGTTGCGGTCGCACCGGTCCGTTCTTCTCCTTCGAGATCGCCGGTATCACCCCCGACATCGTGACGCTGTCCAAGTCGATCGGCGGCTACGGCCTGCCGATGGCACTGGTGCTGCTCAAGCCCGAGCACGACCAGTGGGCGCCCGGTGAGCACAACGGCACCTTCCGCGGCAACAACCCCGCCTTCGTCACCGCGACCGCTGCCCTGCGCGAGTACTGGTCCGACGACAAGCTCGCCCAGCGCACCGCCGAGAACGGCGCCTACGTGGGCCGCACGCTGAGCGCGGTCGCGCAGCGGCACACCGGGGTGTCCACCCGTGGCCGCGGCATGGTGCACGGCATCGTCTTCGACGACCCGTCGCAGGCGGGCAAGGTGTGCCGCACCGCGTTCGAACAGGGTCTGCTGGTGGAGACCTCGGGTTCGATGGACGAGGTCGTGAAACTGCTGCCGCCGTTGACGCTGGGCAGCGACGAACTCGATCAGGGCCTGTCGGTGCTGGTCTCCTCGATCGACACCGTTTGTGGTGGTGCCGCATGATCGTGCGCACCACGGCAGAGATCACCGGCACCGAACGCGATGTGGCAGGGCCGGGTTGGCGTAGCAAGCGCATCGTGCTCGGCGGCGACAAGGTCGGTTTCTCCTTCCACGAGACGACAATCGAGGCCGGCACCGTCCACAAGTTCCACTACCAGAATCACGTGGAGGCGGTGTGGTTGGTCGAGGGTGAGGGCAGTTTGCTCGATCTCGACACGGAGACCGCGTATGAGCTGGGCCCTGGCTCGATGTACCTGCTCGACGGCCACGAACGTCATCAGGTGACCGCCCGCACTCAGCTGCGGATGCTCTGTGTTTTCAATCCGCCGGTTACCGGCCGCGAGGTACACGACGAGAACGGGGTGTATCCGCTGATTATCGAGGAGGATGCCGCCAGTGTCTGACCAGCTCGACCGCTACCCGACCCGGTTGTCCGAACCTGCCCCGCACATCGAACGCACCGATCCGACGACCTGGGGAAGAATGCCCGGCCAGTCGACGGATAGTCCTGTCTCCGGCCCGGTCACCTCACCGGAGCTGGCGGGATTCGGCGCGAACGGCTTCGCGACGATTCCCGACCTGCTCAGCCCCGACGAGGTGGCCGCGTTCGGCGCCGAGGTCGGCCACCTCGCGGCCGACCCGGTGCTCTACGGGGACGACCGGGTGATCGTGGAACCCGTTGCGGGGCAGGTGCGTTCGGTGTTCCAGGTGCATCAGCTCAGCAAGCCGATCGCGGACCTGGTCGCCGAGTCGCGGATCGCCGGGCTCGCCGAGCAGATCCTCGGTTCGCCGGTGTACCTGCATCAGACCCGGGTGAACTACATGCCCGGTTTCGGTGGTAGCGGGTTCGGCTGGCATTCCGATTTCGAGACCTGGCACGCCGAGGACGGCATGCCGACCCCGCGCGCGGTGAGTCTGTCGATCGCGCTGACCGACAACTACCCGTTCAACGGCAGCCTGATGTTGATGCCCGGTTCACACCGCACCTTCGTGCCGTGCCTGGGCGAAACGCCGAGCAGTCATTATCGGGAGTCGTTGCGCGAGCAGCGAATCGGGATTCCGACCGCCGACGACATCACGTTCCTCGCCGCCCGCTACGGCATCACCCAGTTCACCGGGCGGGCCGGTTCGGCGCTGTTGTTCGACTCCAACATGATGCACGGCTCGTCGAACAACATCACCCCGTTCCCGCGCTCGAACATCTTCCTGGTGTTCAACAGCGTGGAAAACACGCTGACCGAGCCCTTCGCGGCACCTCATCGCCGCCCGCAACACATCGCCGCCCGCGACTTCACCCCACTGCGTGACGTCGCATCGGAAACTGCTGCCGTACTGGCGGATCAGGTGCCCTAGGGCTGTTCGGACAATGCGGACAGGGAGGCCGCCGCCCGCGGATCGTCGTGGGCGGCGGCCTTCCACCATTGTTCGGCGGCGGCGCGCTCGCCTTGTTGCAGGAGCAGGGTGCCCAGGTCGAAGGCGGCCCCGCTGTGGCCTGCCTGTGCGGCCTGGGTCCACAGGGCGCGGGCCGAATCGTGTTCGCCGCGTTCGTGCATGGCGGTTCCGAGATCGTGCAGGGCGCCGCCGACACCTTGGCTGGGGGGTCGCGGGGGAGTCGGTGGGTCGGCGGGTGCGCTGGCGACGTCCGGCGGGGGATCGGAATTCGCGGTCGGGGCTTCGGGTCCGGTGGAAACCACCGGGGGAGCCGGTTCGGCTGGGCCCGTGCTGAGCTCGACGACGAGTTCGTTGAAATCGGGGGTACCGGGACCGGTGCTGCACCACAGCGTGGACGCCCCGTCGGGGAGCAGGTCCACGACCATCCCGTAGTTGCCCGTCCAGGACTGGTGGGTGCCCGACTCGGCCACCCACACGGGTGTGAGCGTGAACAGCGCGTCGGGTGCGTCCGCTGTCACCGAGATGTCGATGCCTTCGGCGAGGGCGTCGTACCAGATGTCGACGCCCGCCAGCGATTTCCCGTTCAGATTCACGTGCCCGTCATGGACGGAGAGCCCGAGACCCAGGCCCGTCACGTCCTCGGGCGCCATCACCGACAGTGCGCGCAGATGTACCGCGGTCGTCCCGGCGGGCAGCGCCTCGGTGTACATCGGATAGACCGCCGCGCCACACCATTCGATCGGATCGGCGCCGTGGTAGCGCTGATCGAGCGGTACCGGTTCGCCAGGGCGTTGCGCGCCGGGATCATTCATCGGTGGCACCCACACTTTCCGCTGTCGAACCCCCTCGCGGCGCCAGACGGTCCGCGGTTGCGCGGTACACCGTACTCGCCTCTACGCGCAGCCGTGGCTGATTCTCGGCTACATCGCCGCTGATCGCAACAGTGCCCCGGCGACCTCTGCCGACCGGGTCCGCAACTGTGTGTCCGGATGTCGGGCAACGGGATTCGCCGGGGCGTAACCCGACTGATCGGGCGTGGTGTCAGACGGCGACCGACTCGCCGATCTCCTCCTCGGCCGCGGCAGGCGCGATCGGCTTCGGCGCGTGGCGTGCCTCGTGCCGACCCGCCACCACGACGAGCACCACGCCGACCGTCAGCCAGGCGAACAGGCCGATCAGGCGGGAACCGAACCCGGCGCCACCGTCGAAGTAGAGCAGGTCGCGCAGGCCTTCGACGAAGTCGGCGCCGTTCCAGAACGAGTGCAGCGCACCGAGGAAGCCGTGCTGGAGTTCGGGCCCGTAGACGCCGCCGGAGGTGGTGAAGTTCAGCATCACGAACAGGGTGATCAGGGCCAGCGTGGTCCAGCGCTTCAGTCGCCGACAGCATTCTCGACCTGGTCCTCGAGCGCGACGGTTGCCTGGCCACCGACCTGGCCGAACAGTTCCTGCTCGACAAGTCGACCGTCAGCAGGCAGGTCGCTGCGCTCGAGCAGCTCGGCTACCTCGACCGTGCCGTCGATCCCGGCAATCGACGCAATCACGTCCTGCGCGCCACCCTGGTGGGCCGAACGGTCGTCCGCGAGGCCGAACGCCGCCGCCGCGAGGCCTTCCAGGCGCGTTTCGCCGACTGGGCCGACGAGGATGTCGCGGCCATGGCCGGTTACCTGACCCGGTACAACCGCGGCGACTGACCAACCCGGCATTGCGCGCGGGCGGTCTCCCGGTGGGCATCCGCCTGGCTATTGCGCGCGTCACTCCCGCCGATGGGCGGTGCCCCGGCAACGCGCGCGAGTCGGTATAGTCGCCGCGGATGAGTAGTGACACCACCCACCCCGTGCAAGAGAATTCCCCACGCCCGATCAATCGAGCATGGTGGCTGGTGCCGGTGTTGCTCACCATTGTTTCGGTCGTCTGTGTCAGGACGCCGCTGTGGCCCTTCGAGCGCTATTCCGACGGGTTCATCGATCTCCAGGTCTACCGCCTCGGCATCGAGGCGATGCGCGACGGCGCCGATATGTACGGTCAGCTGCCCAAGACCACGATCGGCATCGGTTTGCCCTTCATCTACCCGCCGTTCGCGGCCATCGCGCTCGCGCCGTTCGCGCTGCTGCCGTGGGGCGCGGCGAAGATCCTCTACGTCGTGGTGTCGATCGCCGCCGTCGCCTGGACGCTGTACCTGGTCGCCCGCCGCTACCATCCAGACCGCAAGCAGGTCGCCCTGCTGGTGACCGCCTGCGCGCTCCCGCTGGCGATGCTGGTGGAGCCGGTCCGCTCGACCATCGACTTCGGTCAGGTCAATCTCCTGCTGATGGTGCTGGTCGCTACCGACTGCCTGCTCCCGAAAACCCGCTACCCCCGCGGCATGCTGATCGGCCTGGCCGCCGCCATCAAGCTCACGCCCGCCGCCTTCGTTCTCTACTTCTTGGTTCGCAAGGACTACAAGGCCGCCGCGACCGCCGCGGGCACCGGTGCGATCGCCACCATCGCCTCCTTCGCGTTCCTGCCCACCGAATCCACCCGCTACTGGTTCGGTGGCCTCGGCAATGTCTCGGGCCTGAGCGGCTCGGCATTCCATACCAATCAGTCGATCCAGGCCGTCATGGCCCGCCTCCACATCACCGGCCTGCCCTTCGATGCCCTGTGGCTCGTGCTGGGTGCCCTGCTGCTGGTCCTCGTCGTCGCCGCGATGCGCAAGGCCGCCGACGCCCCCGCGATCGCCCTGTCCCTCAACGCGGTCTTCACACTGCTGCTCTCGCCGATCTCGTGGTCGCACCACTGGGTCTGGATCGCGCCCGCGTTGCTCGCGATGGTCTGTCACGCCCGGACCCTGCCCGCCAGCAGTGCCCGAGGCTGGTATGCCACGGCCGTCGTGGTCGCCGCCGTCTTCGTGATCGCACCGCACAGTTTCCTGCCCGACGGCGAGCACCGCGAGACCTCGTGGACGTGGGATCAGCACATCATCGGCGACACCTATGTATGGCTGGCTGTTGTGCTCGTTGTGCTGTTCCTGGTCACCGGACGTCAGCAGGCGCGGACCGTGGCGGCGCCGACGGTGGTCGAAGAGCCGGCGCGCGTCGCCTAGATCGTCGTCGGCGACGGCTGATCGTCACTCGAATCCGGCGGCGTCATCCCTGGTCGGGCGGTGACCGACGGCCGCCCCGGACGGCACCGACGATGTTCGCGTGGGCCCAGCTCGACACCGAGACGTCGATCGCACCGGCGGTCTGGTCGCCGAGTCGTGGGCGGCGGCGGGACACCGGGCCCGAGGTAGCGGGTGCGGTCTCCAGCCGAAGCTGGGCGGATGTGGAACAACGGGTAGTCGACTACTCGTGAGGGCGTCCCCGGTGGCGACGACGATCGTGTGCACGCCCATCACGGGCGAACTACCGACACGCACCGTCTGCCTTCTGGAAGGGGCATCCGATGACCGCCCACGTGGATACTCCGTCGGCAACCCGCATCGAGAGCGCCGTGCTGCGGACCGGATACGACCTGGACTTTCTCGGGCCCCGAGTCGAGGTTCCGGAACTGGATGCCGCGATCCGCGGTGACGCGGTTCGCCTCGACGGCTCCGACGTCATCAGCTACACCCACTTCTCGTTGGCGTTGAGCACGTCGCGGCGGTTCGCGTTCTGGGTGGCGTGGAATATCGACGGTGCCGCGATGCGGAACCTGTCCCGCACCGGCATCGAATTCGTGAAAGACCCGCGCATCCCGGCCCGTGTGCAGGTGGGAAACGAACTCTACCTCCGCAATCGGCTCGATCGCGGACACCTGGCGCGGCGCGCGGATCTGCTGTGGGGCAGCGAGACCGAAGCCGAGCAGGCCAATATCGACTCGTTCTTCTACACCAACATCGGCCCGTGATCGCCGGCACCGGTCAGCGCGTGCCCGGCCGTCAGGCGGTCCCGGGCTTCGCGCCGGTGACAGGTAGCGCGCCGCGGTTGTCGATGCTCAGCAGCAGGCTCGCGATGAGGTCGGTGAGATGTTCCCGGGTGGTGTCGAATTCGCCACGCATCCAGGCGGCGACCAGCTCCAGGGTGCCGCTGACCACGCTGTAGGCGGTCATATCGGCGTCGAGTGGATCGGCGGGTTCAGCGAGGAGTTCGCGGCCCACTGCCGACATGGCGCGGGCGATCGCGTGCTGGGTGGCCAGACGTGCGTCCTGGAGTGCCTCGGTGCTGTGCGCGTTGAGCAGCAGAGCAGGTCGGCGGGGGTCGGCGAGCAGGAATCCGAGCGATGCGTCCGCTGCCGCGCGCACCTGGCTATCGATGTCAGGGGCGGCGTCGTGGGTGGCGGTGACCACCGCGGCGATGCCGAGGGCGGTGTGCTCCTCGACCAGCGCGCTGAGCAGGGCATCGCGGTCGGTGAATTGCTCGTAGAAGTAGCGATCGTTGAGCCGGGCCTTGACGCAGACGGCCCGTTTGGTGACGGCGGGCGCCCCACCCTCGGCGAGCAGGTCGAGCGCGGCATCCAACAGCGCGCCCCGGCGGCGGGATCGGCGTTCCTCCGCGGCCACGCCACCGTAGACGCGCGACGGCGTCGCGCCATCGGAGTCGTTGTGCATGGCCGCCTTTCCCTACCTCGGGCGTCAGCGTAGTCCACCGGCACTCTTGACCATCCACCAGTTCTGGTGCACTCTGGCACCAGACTAGTTTGTGGTGCCAACCTGCACCAGAACTGGTGGCGGAACAAAGGAGTTCACCGATGACCTGTCCTGTGCCACATCCAGAACCCCGTTCGGTCGGCGCCACCCCGGCGTCCTCGGGCGAATCGCTCAGCGCCGTCGCACGATTCGAACGTGTCGGCGGATCGATCCTGTTCGGTTTGTTCGGTGTCGGTTTGTTCGACCAGCCGATGCTGCCCCCGGTGTCGGCCGCACTCGAGGCCACCGGACGTTCGCGGTACCAGCCGTGGGCGCGGGCGGTGCGCACCGCGGCGGCGGACCAGCTGATCTACCACGGCGAAGACGCCGATCGGGATGCCGAGTCGCAGCGTCTCATGCTGCTGCACCGCGACGTCAAAGGCGTCGGCCCGGATGGCGAGCGATATTCGGCGCTCAACCCACAGGCATGGAACTGGATCCTCTACTCCACCTTCTTCGTTCAGCGCGGCGCCTATCTGGCGTTGACCGGCGACACTCCGTCGGCGGCAACGGACCAGGCGATCTGGGACCACTACCGCACCAAGACGCGCGGCCTGCACCTGCCCGGCACCTCGCGGCCGATCGCGAACTACCCGGACCTGACCGCCCACTACAACAGCATGATCGCCGAACTACGCGCGACCTCGGCCCTGGAGGCAGCCACCAGCTCCGTCCGGAAGTCCCCGAGCCCGGACTTCGTGCCCGCCGTCATCGCCCCGCTCTGGCGGCTGAGCGCACCCGCCCTCGGCCATATCGCGATGATCCTCGGATGCGGCATCATGCACCCCGACGTGCGCGCCAACATGCCGATCACCTGGACCGCCCGCCAGGACCGCCAATTCCGGGTCCTCACAGCCGCCCTGCGTCTGGCCCACAACCGGCTCCCCGCCACGCTCACCGATTCCCCGATGGCCCGCAACCGGCGCAAATACGAACGACTGGTCGACCGGTATCGCAAGGTCGGCCTCACGTCGTTCGCCCCTGATACCGCCGACCGTCCCGGCAGTCGTCGCCCCAGCGTTCCAGGGTCTCATCGGGGTAGCGGGCGAAGTTGCGGGCGTGGCGGGTGCGGGCGCCGCGCAGGGTCTGGATGTTGTGCAGGCTGTGATTGGCGTTCTCCGCACAGGTCAGAGCCTTGAGTTGCGGGATCCAGATGTGCATCTCCTCGGGCGCCTCGGTGTCGGGGGCGTAGAGGAACTCGAATTCGATACCGGCGATTTCCCGACGGGTACCGGTCTCGGTGATGAGGTTGGTCGGCGAGATGTAGGACACCTGCGGTCCCTGTGTCGCGGCGATACCGATACCGCACGTGACGAAACCCTGTGGGCCGGGCGGCAGCATCGATCCGAACGCGTAGAAACTGCGGCGTGCCATCGCATTTCCGGCGACCACGTTCTCGCCGATGCGTACTTGTCGAACTGCAGTCCCGGCGCGATGATCGGCTGGGTGGCGGCGCGATTGATCTCGGTTGTCGCGTCGCTGACCTGCTTCGGCTTCTGGCACATGGGCGGGCGCTCCTGCCGTGGTCAGACGGTCGTCGTCTCGACGATCCACCGCGCCGCGTACGCGTACATCGCCCGTTGCGGGTGAACTCCCCAGGCGCTGGTGTCGGTGGTGCGGTATGCCCGCGTGGTGGTGCGAGCGATTTCACCCACAATGTGTGACGCGCGGTGCTGTTCGCCCTCCTTAGCGTGAGCGCATGGGCTCAGTCATCGGTGATCTGCTTCCGCTGGCGGTGGGTGTGGCGATCTCGCCGATCCCCATCGTCGCGGCCATCCTCATGATCTTGTCGAAGAACGCGGGCGGGGCGGCGAAGGGGTTCGCGGCGGGCTGGGTCGCCGGGATCCTGGTCGTGACCGCCGTGGTGACGCTGCTCGCCGGATCGCTGGGCGACTCGGCGGCGAAGGAGCCGTCGGCGGTGGTGTCCTGGATCAAGATCGTGTTGGGCGCTGGGCTGGTGCTGCTGGCGATCAAGCAGTGGCAGTCGCGGTCGGACACGTCGGTGCCCGCCTGGATGCAGGCCATCGACACGCTCACGGTGGTCAAGGCGGCGGGTCTTGGCGCGTTGTTGTCCGGGGTGAATCCGAAGAACCTGTTGCTGTGTGTGTCCGCGGGCGTGGCGATCGGTTCCGGTGCGCTCAGCGCGCTCGGTGACATTGTCGCGATCGTGGTGTTCACGCTGATCGCCTCGGTCACCGTGCTCGCCGTGGTGCTCGGATACGCGCTGGCCGCCGACAAACTGCGATCCACCCTCGACAGCGCCAGACAGTGGCTGCAAGCGAACAACCACGCGGTGATGGCGATCGTGCTGCTCGTGATGGGCGCGGTCGTGGTCGGCAAGGGCATCGGCGGACTCTGACAGAAGGGGCTCGTCGTGAGAACATTTCCGGTCTTCGAATCGCTGCACGGCTATCAGCGCGCGTGGCTGCGCCCCGATGTGATCGCGGGGCTCACCGTGTGGGCGGTCCTGGTGCCCGAAGCGCTGGCCTATGCCTCGATCGCCGGTGTGCCGCCGGTCGTCGGGTTGTACGCGGCGGTACCCGCGCTGGTCCTCTACGCGCTGGCGGGTAGTTCGCGCCACCTCATCGTCGGCCCGATGTCGGCGACCGCCGCGCTCTCGGCCGCGATCGTCACCCCGATGGCAGGCGCCGACGGCGGCCGCTACCTGGCCATGTCGACAGCGCTGGCCATCGCGACCGGCATCGTCGGCCTGCTGGCTGGGCTGATCCGGCTGGGTTTCATCGCCTCGTTCATCTCCGAACCGGTCTTGAAGGGCTTCATCGTCGGACTCGCCCTGACGATCATCATCGGCCAGGTGCCCAAGCTGTTCGGGGTGCACAAACACGACGGCAACTTCTTCGAACAAGCCTGGGGTGTGATCCGCGAGCTCGGTGACTCCCAGTGGCGCACACTGCTGATCGGTCTGCTCGGTCTCGCGGTCGTCCTCGGCCTCAAGCGCTGGCTGCCGCTCGTGCCCGGCTCGCTGCTGGCCGTGCTCCTGGGCATCGTCGCGGTACAGCTGTTCGGGCTCGACGACAAGGGCGTCGATATCGTCGGCCACATCGATGCGGGTCTGCCCTCGGTCGGTCTGCCGTCCGGTGTGGGGTTCGACGACTACCTCGACTTGCTCGGCCCTGCGGTCGGTGTGTTGCTGATCGGCTTCGCGGAAGGGCTCGGGGCGGCGAAAACCTATGCGGCCAAGGCGGGTTACACCATCGATCCCAACCGGGAGCTGTTCGGGCTCGGCGCGGCCAACCTCGGTGCGGGCCTCGGCTCGGGCATGGTGGTCAACGGCAGCCTGTCCAAGACCGCGGTCAACGGCGGTGCGGGCGCGAAGACCCAGGTCAGTGGTCTCGTCGTCGCCGTGCTGACCGTGCTCACCCTGCTGTTGCTGACGGGGCTGTTCGAGAAGCTGCCCGAGGCGACGCTGGCCGCGGTGGTGATCGCCGCGGTCATCGAACTCGTCGACATCGCAGCTCTGCGCCGTCTGTATCGGGTGTGGAATCAGCTGCTCGGCAGCATCTACGGCCACGCTGCCCGCGCCGACTTCCTCGCCGCGATGGCCGCGATGTTCGGTGTGCTGCTGTTCGATACCCTGCCCGGTCTGCTGATCGGCATCGGCGTCTCGATACTGCTGCTGGTCTACCGCAGCTCCGAACCGCATGTGGCCGCGCTCGCGAAACAGGGCGCCCTGTGGGTGGATACGGCCCGCCACCCCGAATTGACCTCGCGCCCGGACCTGCTGGTGGTTCGCGTCGAAGCCGGCTTGTTCTTCGCCAACGCCGACTACGTGAAGTCCCGGATCGAGCAGCTGTGCACGGACTCGACCCGCTTGGTGGTGCTCGACGCCGAGACCTCGCCCGCGCTCGACGTCACCGCCGCGGCGATGTTGCTGGACCTGCGAAATACCTTGGCCCACAAGCAGATCGATTTTCGCATCGCCCGCTCGGTAGCCCAGTTCGGTGAAGCCCTCGGTTCGGCCGAGGCGGGCGAGACCCCGATCGGGATCTACCCGACGGTCGCCGCCGCGGCCGCCGAGTTACCCCCGCAGTCACGCACATCGAGGAGCACCGATGGGTGAACTGCTAGCGCTGCTGCTGCCCGAGATGATCGGGCTCGTCGTCACACCTGCCGCGATCGCCGGATGCGTGCTGCTGCTGCAATCGCGGCGCCCCATCGCCAACGCGCTCGCCTTCGGTGGGGCCTTCTTGCTCGTCTATACCCAGGTCGGGGCAGCGGCGCTGCTGATCGCCGCGACCGTCGACTTCGTCGTGCCGATCGCTATCTACCTGGTCCTGGGGGAGCGTGCCGAGGCGGGGCTGGGAGGAGCCAAACAGTGGATGCTGCGCAACAACCGAGCGATGTCGATCGGTGTGCTGTTCGCCTTCGGCGCGCTGTTCACGATCCGTGGCATCGCCAACCTGACATGACCGCAATTCACCCGTAGTGGGTGATGCACCGCCAGGCTACGGAACCGAGGATCGGGGGACTAGCCGAGCCGAGCTGAGGAGTGGATCCGATGGCGCTGGATTACGACGACCGCACCGATTTCGAGAACGCCGACCATGGGTTCATCGCCACCTTGACGCCGATGCGGATCACCAAGGCCGACGGCACGGTCGTCTTCGACACCACCGGCTACAGCTTCCTCGACGGCCCCCGCCCCGACACGGTGAACCCCAGCTTGTTCCGGCAAGCCCAGCTGGTGGTGAAGAACGGGCTGTACAAGGTGGTCGACGGCATCTACCAGATCCGCGGCTTCGACATCTCCAACATGACGATCGTCGAGGGCGACAAGGGCGTCATCATTATCGACCCGCTCATCTCGGCCGAATGCGCCGCGGCGGGGCTGAAACTGTATCGCGAGCATCGTGGCGACCGACCGGTCACCGGCGTGATCTACACCCATTCCCACGGGGATCATTTCGGCGGGGTCGGGGGAGTGCTGCCCGATGGGCGGGGTGAGGTGCCGATTTTCGCACCGCAGGGTTTTCTGGCCGAGGCAGTCTCGGAAAACGTCTACGCGGGCGTGGCGATGACCCGGCGCGCCACCTACATGTACGGCGTCGGGCTGACACCGAACCCGGACGGGCAGTGCAGCACCGGACTGGGCATTCAGACTTCGCAGGGCACCTTCGGGCTGATCCCGCCGACCGTGGACATCACCCACACCGGCCAGCAGGAGACCGTCGACGGCGTGCCGATCGTGTTCCAGATGACGCCGGGTACCGAGGCGCCTGCGGAGATGAACTTCTACTTCCCGCGTCACCGCGCACTCTGCCTGGCGGAGAACGCCACCCACAATCTGCACAACCTGCTCACGCTGCGCGGTGCGCTGGTCCGCGACCCGAGAGTCTGGTCGAACTACATCAACGAGGCGCTCGAGATGTTCGTCGCCGATTCCGATGTCGCCTTCGCCTCCCACCACTGGCCGACCTGGGGCACCGACAATGTCAGGTCGTTCCTGTCGGTGCAGCGCGACCTGTACATGTACCTGCACGATCAGACGCTGCGGATGCTGAACAACGGTATGACCGGGGTCGAGATCGCCGAGGCGATCGAGCTGCCGCCGGGCCTGGACGACGCGTGGAGTACTCGCGGCTACTACGGCTCGGTCAGTCACAACGTCAAGGCGATCTACCAGCGCTACCTCGGCTGGTTCGACGGAAACCCGAGTTCGTTGTGGCAGCTTCCGCCGGTGGAACAGGCGCTGCGCTACGTGGAGACCATCGGTGGCGTCGACACGGTGGTAGCCAAAGGCAAGGAGTACGCGGAGAAGGGCGATCTGCGTTTCGCCGCTGAACTGCTCAAACACGCTGTGTTTGCCGAACCGGACAATGCGCAGGCCAAGCAGGCGCTGGCGCAGACCTACCAGAAGCTCGGGTTCGGCGCGGAGAACGCCACCTGGCGCTGCTTCTATCTGACCGGCGCCAACGAACTACGCCACGGCATCCAGTCCACCCCACTGAACTTGGGTGGCGGCATGGCTGCCGCGCTGACCATCGAGCAACTCTTCGACACCATCGCCATCCGGGTGAACGGCCCGCGCGCGGCGAAGGATTCCTTCGTCATCGAATGGCACTTCACCGACCTGGACACGGTCATGCGACTGGCCCTGTCCAACGGTGTGCTGGTCCGCACCGTCGACCCGCGCTCGAAGGGCGACATCGATCTGACCGTCAACCTCACCAAACTCCAGCTGCTGGGTGTCCTGGCAGGCAAGGGCCTCGACGGGCTCGACCACAGCGGTGACCCCGGCGTCCTGGCGCGTCTGTTCGGCCTGCTGGACGATCCCGACCGGAGTTTCCCCGTCGTCACTCCGTGATCACAGTCGCCGCTCGGCTCCGTGGGGCGAAGGTCGACTCGAAATGACGGAGGAGATCGTCGGGGGAGGCGGGTGAGGCGGCGTAGCCGAGGTAGCCGTCGGGGCGGACGACGTAGGCCGCGCCGGCGGCGCAGTGGTATCGCCGGGCGAAGTCGCCGTCGCTGTCGCGGATGACCGGGAGGATCGTGGGGTCCACGGTGGCTCCCGGGCCTGCGACGAGGTAGGTGTCGAGGTGGTCGTCGGTCAGCTGCCGGAGTAGGCCGACATGGCGTTCCAGGTCGGTGAGAGTGGCTGTGTCGCAGGTGTTGTCGACGTACCGGAGCAGCGTGTGGCCTGGGCCCGCGAGGAGGGGGAACAGGCGGAATGGGGATCGCACGCCGTCCCTGGTCAGCCCGATCGCGTCGGGAGCGCGGCTGCCCGCGGTGGGAGATGGTGCGCCGGTGGGGGATTCGGTGACGATGGGGGTCAGGCCCAGCGTCTTGCGGACGGTGCTGTGCGCGCCGTCGCAGCCCACCAGATACCGTGCCCGCACCGTGTGTTCGCCCTCGGGTCCGGCAAGCACGGCATCGACCCCGTCCTCGTCCTGGGTGAACCCGACGAGCCGGACTCCGCGCTCGATCCGCGTGCCCAGCGACTCCAGGTGCCCGCGCAGGATCCGCTCGGTCTCGTACTGGGGGAGCCCGAGGAACCCGAACGGAATCTCGGGTGGCAGCGTCAGATCCATTCGGCCCGCCTCGGCGCCGTTGATGTACATGATCTGACCGCGCAGCAGGATCGCGGCGTCGAGGACCTGCCGCAGGATGCCCATCGCCTCGAACAGTTCCAGCGTGCGGGGCTGGATGCCGACCGCTTTCGCGTACTGCGGCGGATCGGACAGCGCGTCGATGATCCGGCATCGCACGCCGCGCCGGACCACTTCCACGGCGGCGGCCGAACCCACCGGACCTGCGCCGACGATCAGAACATCGGTATCGAACATGCGACATCACCTCGCGCTGGAAGCCCCCGCCTCATGTTGTCCGCTGATCGTACGCCGGGCACCGACCCGCGGAATCCCCCGGAAAAGGGTTCGCGGGGTTCTCTTCGCGCGCAGTCGATATCGGCATGTCCCGCAAGGTTGCACCCAGTGCCATCCATAGAAGTACTGGGCACTGTACTCAGTGGTATGGTCGCTGCCGCGGTGCCTGCGACGTTGCAGCCCGGGAAGGGCTCGAACATGGAACATCCGGTCGAACGCCGTCGGTTCCTGTGTGCGGCCGGAGCGGGTCTGCTCGGCGCGGTGCTGTGGGAGACGCAGGCCGCGGCGGCCCCACCGGGGGTGCGCAGACCGCTGCTGTTCCATTCCCCGCGGTCGAAATCGTCGCGGAGCAAAAGCATTCCGGCCAGGCCGGCGTAGGCGTTCACAAGGGTGATGCCCATGGCGTGGTCGTGGTACCGGCACCGTCACCGGCATCATCGTGCGGTTCCCGACCGCGGCGGAACGGGGCTTCGACCCGGACGCACCGTTCCCGCGCCGGGTCGCGGCCGAACGCGCGGGCGCGAACACCCATACCGGTCACCGCGTGTCCGACCATGCCGGTCATCAGCGCGACGACCTGTGCGGATACGTGTGGCACTGTCACCTGCTCGACCATGAGGACCACGACATGATGCTGAAATACCGCCTCGTGCCGTGACGGTTCCGTACTTTCAGGTATGGACAACTGTTCGGCTTAGTATGGTCGAATCCGATCGCAGTCAGCGAATGGATGTCATATCAGGAGGCCGGCAGTGGTCGATGCCGTCGAAGATCAGCTCGAGCACCTCCGCTCCGGGCCACCGGTGAAGTGCCCCACAGCCTTTCGCTACTGGGAAGCGCGCGACACCCCGCTGGTGCGCAGGCTCGAACGCGTCTTCACGACCGTGACCAGGCAGCGGTTGTTTCCCAGCGACGAGCAGGCGAGCGCGCTGTGCGAGGACCTGTTCAGCGGTGACCCGGTAGCCGAACGGTTCGTCGCCGAGGTGATGCGCGGCGAGATCGGGGCGAAAGCTGGGCGCCGGATGCTGGACACGGCACTGGCCGAGGGCATCCACGCGGTGCCCGACGCCCCCGAATCCATGCGCGCATTGTTCGCCGAGTTCGAGGGTGCCGGCCTGGGTGGTGCCCGAACTGGTCGAGCAGGGCGCCGCGATCTGGCGGCGCTGGGGCACCATGCTGTTCAGTTTCGCCGGCGCCGAAACGCTCGAGATGTACACCGAGGCCGCGGTCGCGACGCCGCTGTCGCTGGCGGGCGGCTACGCGGGCGACAGCGCCCTGCGCCGGTTCCTGGAGACCACCCGCTTCTGGATCGACGTCTCCGCCCCTGACGCGCTGCTCACCCCCGGTTCGGCGGGCCGGGCCACCGCGCTGAAGGTGCGGGTCATGCATGTCTCGGTGCGCGCGAAGGTCGCGGGCCACCCCGAATGGGACAACGAACGCTGGGGGCTGCCGATCAGCCAGACCTACCAGATGCTGACCCTGCTGGCAGGCAGTGTGACGCCCGGCCTCGGCCTGTGGGCGCTGGGCTATCAGACGACGCCGTCGGAAATCCGTGCGCTGCTGCACTTCCAGAAGTACATGGGCCACCTGCTCGGCGTGCGGCTGCGCTGGTATCCGGAGACGGTCCTCGACGGGCTGCGGGTACTGGCGATGACCATCGCCTCACGGTCCTACGACGCCGGACAGCACGGGACGGAACTCATCGAGTCCTATCCGGCGGCCTTCGCCCCGCGCGACGGCCACCGTGGCCTGGCCCGCTGGCGCGAGAAGTACAACTACCGGATCAATTCCGTGTACTCCGCGATGTACATGGCCCCCGGCACCCGCCGTCGCTACACCATGCCGCCCGCGTTCCCGTGGATCCTCATCCCGGTCCTGCGCTTTCCGCTGATCACCGCGATGGAGATCGTGCGCCGGATCTGCCCGCCGTTCGCGAGGGCGCACGAGAAGCTGATGCTCGTGCATCGAGACAACTGGTATCGCGCCCAGATGCAAGGTCGCGAAGCGGCCTTCGACGCCAGCGGTGCCCTGCGCCGATGAACCCACCGAAAGCAGCCATGACTACCGCAGACATCGTCGAAGTGTGGAACGGGCCGGGACGCCGCGACGGCGAACTGACACCGGTTATGCCGCACCACAACGGATTACATCCTTCACCGAGCAAACTCGCCTTCGAACACTGGTATTTCGACGCGCACCTCGACACCGGCCACGTGGTGATCGGCTTCCTGACCAAACGCCGACCCGAGGACCTGCCCTTCGCCCGGCCCTGGGTGGAGATGATGGTCTACGCCCCCGACGGCACCCGCCGCCAGGTATCGCGGCGCTATCCGCACTCGGCGACCTCGTTCTCCTCCGATGCCTGCGACGTGCGCGTCGGTGACAACACCGCGCGCACCGAGTTCGGCGACGACGGTCTGCCGGTCCATCACCTGCGGATGGCCGAGGACGGCCTCGTCTTCGACCTGCGGTTCCACAACGAGGTCCCCAGCTGGATGCCAGGCAAGGGCGAAACCCGTTTCGGCAGTACGGATTCCTTCGGCTGGATGGTCGCCGCGCCACGTGCCGGGGTGACCGGTGCGATCGAGCTCGACGGCGTGCGACACGAAGTCACCGGACGTGGATATCACGACCACAACTGGGGCGTCGGCGACATGAAGAAGATCATCGAGCGCTGGCACTGGGGCAGGCTGTACGTCGAGGACTACTCGCTGCTGTTCGCTTCGGTACTGACCCAGCAGCGCCGGGGCGGACACGAGATCAGCCCGCTCATGCTCGCCCACCACGCCGACATCGTGCTGTCCACCGGCGAGACCGTCCTCACCGAGGGACCCGCGCGCTTCGACACCACCGCGGGCCGGACCTACCCCGAATGGGTCGAACTGCAGGTGCCGGCCAAACTCGAACTGCGCCTGGACGTCGAGCGGGTCATCCACGCCCACGACCTGCTCGACGATCTACCGGTCGTGCGTTCCCGCCTGGTCAAGCCCCTGGTGCACCGGCTGGTCGGGCACCCGGGCTACTTCCGGTTCGAGTCGGCTTTCGACCTGACCGTGCACACCGACGGCGCTACCGAGCGGCGGAGCGGGACCACGCTGCACGAACTGGTCGCGCTGACCTGACTGCACGTCACGCCGGCGGCTCGGTGCTGGTGATGAACCGGAAGAACTCGCGGCGCTGATCCTCGGTCGGCACGGGCAGGTTCTGGTTCCCGTGGACGAAGCCGATCCCGGCGAAGCACATCAGACCGGCGCGCATCTCCGCCTGCTCGACGGAGAATCCCCGATCGATCAGAGTCTTGGACAGGGTGTGGAAGATCCGCTGATCCAGCGCCTTCACCGCCGCGGCCACCTTGGCATTCGTGCGCGCCCAGTCGCGGACCGCGAGCTCGACCTGCCAGACCCGCTCCCCGGTGAGCAAGGCGCCCATCCTGGCCAAGCGCTCCTGCACCGGCAGGTCGTCGAGGTCCTCGAACCCGCGCGCCGCGTCGTTGTGATCGGCGCACCAGAACTGCGCGGTGGTCTCGAGCAGCTGATCGATACCGTCGAAATGCCAGTAGAAGCTGCCTTTGGTGACGCCGAGCTCATCGCAGACCTTGGCGATGGTGATGGCGGCGACGCCGTCGCGCAGCAGCACCGCCAGCGCCGCGTCGGTCCAGTCCTGGACGCCGAGCCTGCGCGCTCCACCCCGCGCGGCCGCCGCTTTGCGTTTGGACACCGGGGCCGTCGGCCGGACGTTCCCGGGCTCTTCGGTCATGGCCGTCTCCTCTCGGCATCCCGCCATACTCGGCCGTACAGTCGAACCTACCAAAAGGTATAGACAGTGATGCGGTTCAGTCCGAGGTGGGAGCTTCGCGGTGATCAATCTCCGATGCAGCGTGCTCCTTTGATACCGACCGTGAGTTCGGCCCCGTCGGTGGAAACAACGACGACGCTGTTGACATCATTGCTGTAGGCGACAGTTGCTGCCGCAGTACAGATTCGGTGGGCGGTCTCAGCGCTGGATGAATCGTCGGCCAGGTTCGTCTCGATGTTCACGGTAGTGCATTGGCCGGTTATCGAGACTCGGGTGACGTCGAATTCGGAAAGGGCGTTCTTGATCAGGTCGACCTCGCCGCACGCGGCGCTGGTCGGCTGGGCAGTCGCTGCGGATGATGCCGGTACTTCAGCAGAGGTCCCCGGCGAACTTCCGCACGCGGCCGACATGCCGAGTGTCGAACATGCGGCGAACCATCGCAACGCCTTGCCGGAACGGCGCATCAGGTGCCCTGTCCGGCGATGAGTGTGCCGGTCGCGTGCACGACATCCAGGTGCTCCACCACTGGCTCGCCCGGGCGTTGACCGGCGAACGCGGTGTCGACGGCCGGGTGGATGCGTTCTTCGAAGGCGCGAGCGCAGTGGGCCTCCGATTCCCAGACATCGATGTAGCGCAGCCCGCCGTCGGCGCGGCGTACGCACAGATGCAGTAGCGAACCATCGAGCGGCTCTGGGCCGAGCTCTTCGATGATCCGCTGGTAGAGCTCCTCGCCGATAGGGACATCTTGAACATAGGCGTAGACCATGGCCGGATCCCTTCTGAATTGATCCGAGGCATATTCGGATCAATATTCGGTAGGGTAGGCGTGATGAACGAGAACGTCAAGGTCGGCAAGCGTCGATACAACGCCCCACGGCGCGCCGCGCAGGCGGCGGATACACGTCACGCGATCCTCGACGCCGCGCGTCGGCTGTTCGTTCAGAACGGCTACGTCGCCACCACCGTGAGCGAGATCGCCACGGGCGCGGGCGTTTCCGTTGACACCGTCTACGCGTCCATCGGTCGCAAGCCGGTGCTGCTCCGGGAACTCGTCGAGACCGCGCTCTCCGGCACCGACCAAGCGATCCCTGCCCAGCAGCGGGAGTACGTGCGCGCGATCGGCGCGGCGAGGCGGGCCGAGGACAAGATCGCGATCTACGGCGACGCGCTGGCCGCGATCCAGCAACGGCTCGCGCCGATCTTCCTGGCCCTGCGCGATGCCGCGCTGACCGACGCCTCGTGCGCCCGCATCTGGGCTGAGATCGGCGATCGGCGCGCGAACAACATGCGTGAGTTCGCGGCCGACCTGCGCAGTACTGGACAGGTGCGCGAGGACCTGTCCGACGACGAGGTCGCCGACATCCTGTGGAGTATGAACGCGACCGAATACTGGGTACTGCTTGTCGGCGAACGCAGTTGGACGGCAGAGCGTTTCCGGGACTGGATCGTCGACGCCTGGACCCGCGCGCTCCTCACTGATCCGGTAGCGCGCCGCGACAGCTCGAGCTCGAAAGCCGGCACGGAGAAGAACCCATCCTTGTAATCGCTCGAGAAATCGACGTTCCTCGAGATCTGGGCGGGCACTGTCGAGACCTTTGGGATGGGTCGACGACGGCTGATGCGGGCTTGATGCAGAATGTGAAGGTGAAGGATAGGCCTGAGATGAAGTTTGGGGTGTTGGCTGCTGTGGGACTGATGCGTGTCGCGACCCCTGTCCGCGGTTAGTTCGATGTCGGATCAGGAAGCCGGGATGGGGCCTGATGGAGGTCACTACGATGCGGTGGAACGGCTGCGTCGGAAGTGGGAAGCGATACAGGCCGTCGAGGGTGGTTCCGGTGCGGCTGAGAGCGGGGCGTCGAACGTTGTACGGCTGCCGAGGCTGCCGCGGCGAGGTCGCGAGGAGGTCGCCGACGCTCGGCATCAGCCTTGGATGTCGGCGGAGGCCGACGATCCGGCTCCTACCCGCCCGGTGACTCGAGCGGAATTGCAGGGTGAAACGGGTGCGTGGCTGATGCATACGGCGGCGCAGGCCGACGGGGACGCCGAGCATGAACGCAATGTCATAGACCTCGGCGCGTCACGCCGGAAACGTGCCGGTGCGGCGGGTTCGCCCCGGCGTGCTCGGCCGAGGGTGATGCCGCGCAGAATCGGCACTGCCGAGACGAAGCCTGAGGGCGAAGCCGATGCCGCGCCGCCCAGATGATCAGGGGTACGACAGGCTCCCCACGCACCGTTGAGGCAAATGGGTGATTTGTCCGACGCGGGCCCCCGGCGGACTGAGTGCCAGGGAAGTCGAGGTGCTGCGCCTGGTCGCCGTCAGCAAGACCAACCACGAGATCGCGACCGCTCTGTTCCTCAGTGACAAGACGATTGCCCGCCACCTGTGAAGAGTCGGCGCACGGCCATCACCGCCACCGATTCGGCCACCGCCGCCCTGATCCTGCGCGAACCCGGCTCAGCCACCCGATCGGTTCCTCCATGATCGGCTCACGCCGACCCGGGATCTGACCTGCACCGCTGCGCAGGTGACCGACGATCAGGTGTTGGCCAACGGGCAGACACCGCCGGGGGTGAGGGCGGACACCTTCACTACTTCCAGGCCGACGTCTGCGATTGCACCTCGGCGGCGATGAGTTCGAGGTGATCGAGGTCGGCGAGATCGAGGATCTGCAGGTAGATCCGGCCGGCGCCGATTGCGCGGTAGCGGGCGATCTTGTCGACGACCTCGGCGGGCGAACCGGCCAGGCCGTTGGTCTTCAGCTCGTCGACCTCCCGGCCGATCGCGGCGGCCCGGCGTGCCACCTCGGCGTCGGTGCGCCCGACGCAGGCGACCAGGGCATTGGAGTACACCAGTTCGTCGGTGCGCCCGGCGGTGCGCACCGCGGCGCGCACTCGATCGAACTGGGCGGCGCTGTCGGCGATCGAGGCGAACGGCATGTTGAACTCAGTGGCATAGCGGGCCGCCAGGCGAGGGGTGCGGACCTTGCCGTTGCCGCCGATGATCACGGGCACCGGATCCTGCACCGGCTTGGGCAGGGCGGGGGAGTCGGTGAGTTGATAGTGGGTGCCGTCGAAGCTGAACGTCGCTCCCGGCTTGGTCTCCCACAGGCCGGTGATGACCGCCAATTGCTCCTCCAGTAGGCCGAACCGGTTGTCCGGGAACGGGATTCCGTAGGCTGCGTGTTCGGCGGCGAACCAGCCGCTGCCGAGACCGAGTTCGACCCGCCCGCCCGACATCTGATCCACCTGGGCGATCTGGATGGCCAGCGGTCCCGGCAGCCGGAAGGTCGCGGCGGTGACCAGGGTGCCGAGCCGGATCCGGGAGGTGTCCCTGGCCAGCCCGGCCAGGGTGATCCAGGCATCGGTCGGGCCGGGCAGGCCCGAGGCCTCGCCCATGGCGAGATAGTGGTCGGAACGGAAGAACGCGTCGAAGTCGAGCTCCTCGGTGGCGCGCGCCACCGCCAGCAACGTGTCGTAGCCGGCGCCCTGCTGGGGCTCGGTGAAGATGCGGAGGTCCATGATCATCATCGTGCCGGATGCGTCCCGGGCGCGCCCGGCACGCAGGTCGCTGCGAGCAGGCCCGCGACCGTCCGCCGGACAACTCGCCAGCAATGGACTCAGATCGAAGGTTGCCTGATCAGGCGGTGCACTCTGGTCGCGCTGGACTGGCGGCAGAGCACACCTCAGCCCCCGTGAGCGGTTTTTACCTCACGGCACAGACCGGGGTGAGGCGGTGAGTGCCTCGCAGACCCTTGAGGGTCGCGTCCCGGCCGGTCCCGATGCTGAGATTCGTACTGCTACCGATCGCCGCCAGCACCGGCTCGCTGATGAGGACTTCCCCACCCTCGGCCTGCGCGGTGACCCGCGCGGCCATGGCGACGTTGCGCCCGAACAGATCATCGCCCCGGCGGACGGACGTCCCCATGTGGATACCGATCCGCACCCTGAAATCGGTCTCGGCCCGCGATGATTCGGCGTCCTTGTGCAGCGCCGCCTGGATGGCGAGGCCGCATCCGACCGCTTGTTCGGGCGCGGCGAAGGCGATCATGTAGCCGTCGCCCTGGTTCTTGACCACATGGCCACCGCGGTCCTGCACGCAGCGCGCGACGAGCCGGTGATGGCGGTCGAGCAGTTTGACCCACGCACGGTCACCCAGCTGTTCGTTGAGAGCGGTCGATTGCTCGATGTCGGAGAACATGATCACGACGTTGCCGTCCGGTGCCAGCCTGGCCAGGTCGGGACGCTCGACCCGGGCCCAGCCCGCGAGGTCTTCGATGGAGGTCAGCACGGCGGCACGAAAACCTTTGGCACGCACCAGGTCCGCGGCCTGCCAGGCCGTTCGCACCGCCTCTCGACCGCCGACCATCAACCTCTGCGTCGTCGTGGCCCGACGCTGTGCCAGCCGTTTACGCCGACTGCGGGCCAGCAGGATCGACAGGGTGATCAAGCCGACGGCTTCACCGGCGGCGACGATCGCGAGCACAACGATCACGACTGTGTTCATCGGATGAAACCTGGCCGAGTAGCGTAGCTTGCCGAACCCTGTAGCGGCGGCGCGCCCGAGCTGTTCACGCCAAAATAGTACACAGTCGTTCACTCGAATTCCGAACCGAGTGCCAGGTGCATGCCGAGCGCCGATCGCGGGGTTGACTACCTCGTAGCCGTCGGCCGAATCCGCCTCCTCTTCCGTCTCCCGAGGCCTTTGTGCAGCCAAAATACCCCTACTTTCGATCCTCGACGTGACGCAGTTGGAGCTGAGTGAAGAACGTGAGGCGCATGCCTACGCGGGAGCCGCGCTTCTGCTCGTTCCGCTTTTCGGTGTACGGCTACCATGGCTAGGAAGGCGCCCGCTGGTGCATGTTGCACAACGAAAATCTCTTTCGGGTGCGAAACGCCGCTGGAAGGCGAGGTACTGAGAACGCACGATGGAGCGCAAACATAGCGTCCTTTCGGCCCCGATCGTGACGATGGCAGGTCAGCCGTTGGCCGACTGCCTGCCTGCGGTGTCAACGATTTCGGGCACGATCACGAGCCGATTAATCGTCGACAGCGCACTGTTCAGAGCCGAGGTGTCGCACGGGTCAGCGTGCCCGCGCATGTCGCTGCTGACGACGAAGTCGCCGTTCGGCAACTGCGCCAACCCGTTCGGCATCGTCAACCCCGTTGCCACCGTCGTCACGGCACCCGTATCGAGGTGCAGTGCGCGAATCGAGCCGTCGGCGCGGTCCGCGAGGGCGGAGGCGGCACTGTTGCCCGCCGTGAAGTAGGCGATATCGCCGATGACCAGGATTGCCCCCCGGCCGTCGATAGTGTCGACCGCGACCGACGTCGAGCCGTCGGCACCGAGACGCTACATGGAGCCGGCGGCCCGGGTCGTGCGGTGCGTCGTCGACGAGATCGACCCCAGCCTATGGCGGCGGCGCTGAGCTCGCGGCAGAGATTGCTCGCGATGTCACCAGACGTAGGTACTGGCGAAAGCGGTGAACTCCGCGCGAAAATCGCGGTAGGCGCTCCGGAGGTCGGCACCAGGCCACGGTTGCGGCAGAAATTCCGCGGGCAGGATCGGGTCGCGCATGATGTGGCGCACGACGCCAGCCGCCACCTCGAGGCGGTCGCGCATTCTGTCGGCGCCGTCGAGGGCGGCCAGCAATCTCGTCGCGATGTCCGCCCACGCGGCGGGGCGGAACAGCCGTGCGGCGAGTTCGTCGGGGTCGTCGGGCCTGCCGGTGACGTAGGTCAGTCGGTGGCCTGCCGTGATCCGCGGGGTCATCAGGTTGTCCGGGCGCCCCCATACCCCCTCGCGAACCTCACCGAATTTGTTGGCCTGCAGTGATTCTCGTAGCAGTGTTCGGTCGGCTGCCGCGTCGGCACCGGTGGTGACGATCGCCAGTCGCCAGTGGCCGTCGTAGGGCCGTAGCATCGGGTCGATGGCGAGGTCCTGCAGTTTTTGCCGGCCGAGCAATCGCGGGGTGAGCCGATAGGTCGCGTCATCGCGCTCGAGGTCTCCGGCCGACACCATGCGGGTCAGCGCCGCCCGCACCGTCGATTCCTGCAGCCCGAGTTCGGTCGCCAGGTGCACGATCGCCGCCGCGGGCGCCTGGGCCGGATGTGCGCCCAGCAACACGCTCAAAATCGCCGATCGAGCCGTCAGGCGGCGGAACGGCAGCGAGTTCTGAACCATCGTTCGATGGTATCCAGCCCTCGGTCCGTGGACCCGGAAGGATCGGCAGTTGCCGAACGCAGGCATTGCATATTCTCATCATGCGATTCAAACTTGCAATATGATTCGGGTCCGGCCGACCGGACATGGACTGTTGGAAGGACCGTCATGGCAACCCATGAGGTGACGAATCAGGCTCCGCCGTTGGCCGGCTACGACGCGGCCGACTACCCGGTGATGCTGGAAGCGCTGCAGCGCGCCGGCGCGGTCCACGCGATCGATGAGGTGCACGAGGTCGGCCGACTGGCAGGCAGCACGCAAGCGTTGCAGCTGGGCGATCTCGCCGAAGCTCACCCACCTACCCTGAAGACCCATGATCGCTACGGGCACCGCGTCGACGAGGTCGTCTACGACCCCAGCTACCACCAGCTGATGAGCCATGCCGTCAGCTTCGGCTTGCACGGCGCGCCCTGGGCCGACAACCGCCCCGCCCCACATCTGGTGCGCGCGGCCAAATTGAGCATCTGGGCCCAGGTGGACGCCGGGCACGGGTGTCCGATATCGATGACCTACGCGGTGGTGCCCGCGCTGCGGGCGAATCCCGAACTCGCCGCGGTCTACGAGCCGCTGCTCAGCAGTTCGGTCTACGATCCCGAACTGCGCGTGCCCGCCGCCAAGCTCGGGCTCACGGCGGGTATGTCGATGACCGAGAAGCAGGGCGGCTCCGACGTCCGGGCGAACACCACGACCGCGGTGCCACAGCCCGACGGCTCCTACCTGATCACCGGACACAAGTGGTTCACCTCGGCGCCGATGTCGGACTTGTTCCTGGTGCTGGCGCAGGCGCCCGCCGGGCTGTCCTGCTTCTTCGTGCCGCGAGTGCTGCCGGACGGCACCCGTAATCCGTTCCACCTGCAGCGGTTGAAAGACAAGCTGGGCAACCACTCCAATGCCAGTAGTGAGGTCGAGTACGACAACACTGCCGGCTGGCTGGTCGGTGCCGAAGGTCGTGGCGTGCCGACGATCGTCGAGATGGTGAACCTCACGCGTCTCGATTGCATTCTGGGCAGCGCGGCCGGGATGCGGGTCGGGGTCAGCAATG
Source organism: Nocardia sp. IBHARD005 (assembly GCF_052814245.1). Lineage (NCBI taxonomy): Bacteria > Bacillati > Actinomycetota > Actinomycetes > Mycobacteriales > Nocardiaceae > Nocardia > Nocardia sp. IBHARD005. The sequence continues at coordinate 4,832,274 of NZ_CP199935.1, read as the reverse complement.
CTGCCCACCATGCCGCGCATCGCAGTGCGTTCGGCGCGACGCTGATCGACCAGCCGTTGATGCGCAATGTGCTCACCGATCTGGCTGTGGAAGCCGAAGCCGCGACTCTGGCGGGTCTGTGGTTGGCCGAGCTCACCGACTACGCCGTGGCCGGTGACGAGCGGGCAGCGACGCTGCGCCGGATCGCCTTGGCGGTGACGAAGTATCACGTCTGCAAGCGCGGTCCGATCCACGCCGCCGAAGCATTGGAATGCCTCGGCGGCAACGGATATGTCGAGGAGTCGCGAATGCCACGCCTGTATCGGGAGGCACCGTTGATGTCGGTGTGGGAAGGCTCCGGCAATGTCGCGGCGCTGGACACCTTGCGCGCCATGGCAAAACAGCCCGAAACCCTCGGTGTGTTCTTGGACGAGGTGAAGACGGCGGCCGGTGCCTCGACCGAACTCGACGCCGCCGTCGGCCGCCTCGAGGCGGAATTCTCCGACTTGGAGACGCTGCAATACCGGGCGCGCCGGGTTGTCGGGCAGATGTCCCAGGTGCTGCAGGGCTCGCTGCTCGTCCGCTACGGAAACACCGCCGTCGCAGCCGCGTTCCTGCGGACCCGACTCGCCGGTGACCGCGGCGACGTCTTCGGCACCCTCCCGCTCGGGGTCGACACAGCCACAATCATCGAACGATCTACGCCGAAAATCGCCTGAGCCGAAGGAACCCACTGTGTCCCATCCCAGCAGCAATTCCGGTGACCGGCCCGCGGCCTGGTACGAGAACTGGACCGAAGTCCCCGATTCGCCGTGGCAGCATCGTCCGGAACCTGATTTCGAGCGTGAGTACCGCACGCTCACCTACGAACGTGACGGCCGGATCGCCCGCATCACCTTCAACCGCCCAGAGAAGGGCAACGCGATCACTGCGCATACCCCGCTCGATCTCGCGCACGCGGTCGAACGCGCCGATCTCGACCCTCGAGTTCACGTCATCCTGGTCTCCGGGCGGGGCAAGGGCTTCTGTGGCGGCTACGACCTCGACCTGTTCGCCGAGCAGAGCTTCGCCGGTGCCGACGGACCGGACGAAGTGACCGGCACCGTCCTCGACCCGGTCGTCAACGCCGTCAACCACAACCCGCGCGGGGTCTGGGACCCGATGATCGACTACGCGTCGATGAGCCGGTTCAACAGGGGATTCGCCAGCCTGCTGCACGCCAACAAGCCGACCGTCGCCAAGGTGCACGGCTTCGCGGTCGCCGGTGGCACCGACATCGCGCTCTACGCCGACCAGATCATCTGTGCCGACGACACCAAGATCGGCTACCCGCCCACCCGCGTCTGGGGGATACCGGCGGCGGGAATGTGGGCGCATCGCCTGGGCGATCAACGTGCCAAACGTCTGCTGTTCACCGGCGACTGCATCAGCGGTAAGCAGGCCGCCGAGTGGGGCCTCGCGGTCGAATCGTGGCCCGCCGATGAGCTCGACGAGCGGACCGAGGCGCTGGTCGAACGGATTGCCCGGATGCCGGTCAATCAGCTCATGATGGCCAAGTTGGCTCTCAATTCGGCGCTCAATGCTCAAGGGGTGGCCAACTCGGCCATGATCAGCACCGTGTTCGACGGCGTTTCGCGACACACGCAGGAGGGCTATGCGTTCCAGACTCGCGCCGCCACCGTCGGGTTCCGTGAGGCAGTTCGGGAACGCGACGAACCCTACGGCGACCACAAACGCGCCCAGTTCGAGCGCTGACAACGGATGCGTACCCCCTTGGGCCGCCTCGGTATAAGGGAGGAAGCGGTGGGCGCGGTCTATCGGCGAATGCGCCCGACGTTCGCGTCGGGCTGCCATGTCGCGACGAATCCGTAGCCGCCGAGTGCGATGACGCCTGCCCCGATCCAGGCCCGGCCGCAGGTCGAACGTGGACGCTGATGTCCTCACTTGTTCGGGCGAAGAATGTCGTCGAGTTGCTGCTCGAGGCGGTCGAGCGCCGCACGGGCCGCCTCGAGCTCAGCCTCCAGCCGGGCGATCGTAGCCTCGTCCATCAGCGGTGGGGAAGTTGAGGGCTGTGGTTCACCCGGTGGCACCGTCGCCCGGCCCGGTGGTGGCGGTGCGGCCGCGCTGCCGCCGGGCGGGGTCGCGAGATTGCCGGTGGCGGGCCCGAATACCTGATCGAGCGCCTCGGCGAGGGTCGGGGCGTAGCCGACTCTGACTCCACCGGTGCCCGGTTCCCGGTAGCTGGCCAATACGCGAGCCAGCTGCGGGAAAGTCGAGCCGTTCGGGGCCGTCGATATCCGTTCGGTGAACAGCGGCTCGACGTAGAGCACGCCGCCGTCGGCGATCGGCAGGGTGAGCAGGTTGCCGTACTGGATGCGGTTGGAGCGCTCCAGCAGGGTTCGCTCGGAAGCCACTCGCGTGTCGGAGATCATCGAGTTCTGAATCTGTTGTGGTCCTTGGGTGAGCGTATCGGTGGGCAACTGCAGAATGCTGAACCTGCCGTAGTTCTCCGGGTCGGAGTGCACGGAGATGTACGCGGACAAGAACTCTCGTTTGAACCCGACCATCGCACTGGTCAACCGGAACGACGGCGCGGCGCTGTCCGGGTCACCGAGCAGCACGTAGTAGGGCGGCTGCTGGGGATTGGCGTCGACGGTCGGATCGCTGGGAACCGACCAGAAGGCGTTGTTGGTGAAGAACTCTCGTGGTTCGTCCACGTGGTAGCGGGCGAGCATGTCGCGCTGGATGACGAACAGATCCTCCGGGTATCGCAGATGTGCGCGCAGGTCGTCGCTGATCTTCTCCGCGGGTTCGACGGTGCCGGGGAACACTCGCATCCACGCGGACAGCACCGGGTCGTCGGTGTCGACCTGGTACAGCGTCACGGTGCCGTCGTAGGCGTCGACGGTGGCCTTGACCGAGTTCCGCACGTAGGAGATCTCGGCCGGATCGCGCAGCGATCTGCCGTCGTCGCGGGCGAGCGCGTCCAGCGAACTCCGCGCGGCATAGGGGTAGCCGTCGATCGCGGTGTAGGCGTCCACGATCCAGACGATCCGGCCGTCGACGACCGCCGGGTACGGGTTGTTGTCGACGGTGAGCCACGGCGCGACCAATTCGACACGCTCGCTCGGGTCACGGTGGAAGATGATCTTCGAATCAGGCCCGATCGCCGTGGCGAAGAGAATGTTTCGCTCAGCGTAGGTCGCGGCGAAGGCGAGCCGGTTGAACCAGTTCCCGATCGGCACACCGCCCGCACCCGTGTAGGTGTACTTGGTCGTGTCGGTGTCGTACTCGCGCGCCTCGGTGCCGCCGCCGACGATGGCGTAGTCGGGATCGGCCCGCGCGATCACCTCACCGAAGTAGATGCGTGGCTGTTCGACCGGGATCACCTGGTCGCCTGCGCGTTGGGAGGCGATGTCGCTGACCGCGTAGATCGGATACCCACTGTTACTGGCCGAACTATCGCCCGACGCTTCCCGGACAGCCGCGTTGACCCGGTTCGCCGGCGCGGCGACGAACCCGTCACCGTGGGTGTATACCGTGTGCCGATTGACCCAATGCGACTGATTGCCGCTGAGCGCGCTCGGGGTCAACTCCCTCGCCGCGACGACATAGTCGCGCAATTGCCCGTCGATCCGGTAGCGGTCGAGGTCAAGGTTGTCCGGGAAGCTGTAGAAGTTCTTGAGCTGCTGCTGCTGGGTGAATGTGCGGGAGAGAACATGCGGGTCGAGCAGCCGGAGATTGGCGATCGTGGTCGCGTCGGCGGCGACCTCGGGTGGCGGTCTGGAACCGACACCAGGATAGGGCTGGTAGTCGACCATGTCGCCGCCGATCCCGTACGCCTGCCTCGTCGCTGCGATATTGCGTTCGATATAGGAGCTCTCCCGGTCGGCGGCGTTGGGCCGCACCGAGAACTGTTCCACCGCCAGCGGCCAGATGCCCCCCGCCACGATCGACGACAGCAACAGCAGGACAGCGGCCATCGCCGGGACCCGGAGATCGCGGATCACGACCGCTGAGAAGACCGCGGCAGCGCAGATCAGGGCGATCGCGAGGAGAATGAACCGGGCAGGCAGCACGGCATTGATATCGGTGTAGCCGGCGCCGGCGAATGTCGGTTCCCGCCGATGGCTCGACAACAGCGCATACCGGTCGAGCCAATACGCGCCGGCCTTGAACACGAAGAACAGCCCCACGAGCACCGCGAGCTGTCTGCGGGCCCCATGACTGAGGCCGATCGATTTGGCGCCCGGACGGAGTCCGCCGAACAGGTAATGCGTTGCCAGACACGCCAGAAACGCGAAGAGCACGGCGACGAACAACCAGCTCAGGATGAGTCGATAGAACGGTAGGTCGAAGACGAAGAAGCCGATATCGATCCCGAATTCGGGGTCGCGCTCGCCGAACGACCCGCCGTGCAAGAACAACTGCACCGTCTGCCACCTCGATTGCCCGATGAGACCACAGATCAGCCCGAATCCGACGGCGATCCCCAACCCGAACCGCAGCGGCCATCGGCCGACCACGCGGCGGTATTCGCTGAGCGGGTCGCCGGTGCGCGCGGTGGGAAAGAAGACGGGACGAGCGCGGTACGCCAACCACATGGCGACGAACACGGCGCCACCGAGACACACCGCGATCACGGCGAACAGCGACAGCTTGGTGAGGAGCACGGTCAACCAGACACCGCGGTAGCCGACCTCGCCGAACCACAACCAATTGATGTATGCGCCGATCACACGCGGCACGGTCAGGAGTAACACGAAGAGCACCGTGGCGGCCGTCAGCATCAGTCGCAGTCTCCGGGGAACTCGTCCCGAAGCGGAGTCGTCTCGTGCGCTCATCTGCCGCTCCTGTGACCACGTCGGATCACCTGACCGACGGCGGCCATCTGGTCGCAATTCTACGCGCCGGGCTACCGAGCAGCGCGGTCAGCGCGTTTCAGCAGGAAGGTGGAGGTGGCGCAGCCCTTCGGCATCGATGATGTCGATCGTCTCGTCGCCGATGTTGATCAGGCCGTGTCGTTCGAATTCTTTGACGATCTTGTTCAGCGACGGGGATTGCACACCGAGCATGGCGGCGAGGGTGCGCTGGGGGAGTGGGACCGACCCGTCGACGGCTTCGTCGAGCAGCAACTGCGACACCTGGATGGGCAGCGGGCGGCCGAGAATGTTGATCAGCTGCGCCTGAACTGCCGAAATGCGTTGCGCCACACTGCTCAGCCAGCGACGTGCGATGGCGGGATGGCCGGCGAGCACCGCGTCGAAGCCGGCGGCGGGCAGGAACAGGCATTCGGACTCGGTGAGCGTGCGCGCGGTGTAGGCCAGCGGCATGTCGAGCAGCAGTGCGATGTCGCCATCGATATCGCCGGGGCCGAGCACGTCGACGACCGCGTGTCGGCTGCCCGAACCGGTGGACAGTTCGATCTGCCCGTGCCGCACGATCCACACACCGTCCGGCGGCTCGCCCGCCGAGAACACCAGCGATCCGGCGGGCAAGGATGTGAGCTCGAGCCGATCGGCGAGCGCGGTGAGGTCTCCGATGTGCAGGGGAGCGGTGGGTCCTCGGCCCACGCACCGCGCGTCCCAGGCCGCGTGCCGTAGCTGGTCGTCGTAGAACGACTCCTCACCGGTCGTGCGAACCAAGTGGGAGAACATCCGGTGGCTGTGGATCATCGCTGGCTCCAGGTGGGTGATTCGGGCGAACCTGTCATCCCCGGTGACGATTATCCTCGCAATGTCGACAGAACGCGATCGCCTGAAACCACAGCCCCGATCCGTCTCGAGCGGGTTCTCAGCCCGTCGCGTGGAAAAGGACGGTTATCGCCAGATCCTTTCGAGCGATTCTTCCTGCCAGGCGAATGCCCGCACTCGGTTTCGGTAATCAGCGGGCCGTCGAGTCGATTGCATGGTGCGTGCCGGGGTATTACCCCGGCACGCGTCGAACCTCGCGTGAAGGAGGAGGCGGTGGGCAGGCACGAACACGTACTCACGGTCGGTGTCGAAGAGGAATTCCTGTTGACCGATCCCGGTACCGGCGCACCGGCACCGAAGAACACCCAGGTCGCCGCGGCGGCTCGACAGGTCGGCATCGACCTGCAATTGGAGCTCACGAGCTGTCAGGTAGAGACCAGCAGCAGTGTGCACTGCGACATCGGCGAACTGCTGACCGAGCTGCGCACTTCCCGCCGCCGGGTCGCGGCATGCGCGGTCGACCACGATGCGCGCCTGCTCGCGGTGGCCGTCCCGCCGACGGTGCCAGAGGGCTATCCGGTCACCGATACCCCGCGCTACCAGCGGATCGCGCACACCTTCGGAATGCTCGCCCACGAGCAGGGGCTATGCGGCTGCCACGTGCATGTCGGCATCCCCGATCGCGAGACCGCGGTGTTGGTGAGCAACCATGTGCGGCCCTGGCTGCCGGTCCTGCTGGCCATGACCGCGAACTCGGCGATCTACCGCGGCAGTGAGACCGGGTACGCGAGTTGGCGCAGCATCATGTGGCGTCGCTGGCCCAGCGCGGGACCGCCACCGTTTTTCGCCTCGCTCGGCGACTACGATTCGATCGTGGCCATGATGCGGGCCAGCGGCAGCATTCTCGACAACAAGATGGTGTATTGGGATGTCCGCCCGTCGGAGTCGTTCCCGACGGTCGAGATCCGGGTCAGCGACATTCCCGCCACCGCCGAGGAATCGGCGCTGTTGGCCGCTCTGATCCGAGGAATCGTCGGGACGGGTCTGCGGTCTATGGCGCGGCACGAAGCCGCGCCCGCGGTGTCGGGGGAGCTCCTGCGCGCCGCGTACTGGAATGCCGCCCATTCCGGCCTTGACGGCAACGGTCTCGATCTCGTCGACGGGATTGTCGTGCCGCACCGCGAGCTGATGGGGCGCCTCGTCGAGCACGTCGAGCCCGCCCTACGTGAGTGCGGTGACCACGCCTTCGTCACCACGGCGATCGCCGCCCTGTACGCGCGCGGCAACGGCGCGCGGCGACAGGTCCAGGCATTGCGCGCACGAGGTGAGATCGCCGATGTGGTCACCGAACTGGGCCGGGCGACGCTCGAGGGCTGCGGCTGACCGCAGCTCGGTATCCCTGCTCTAGCCGGGCGTCTCCTCGCGCACACCTCGTGTTCGGGCGAGGCGCTGGAATTGCCCTTCGTGGATGTCGTTCACCCACTCCCAACCGGGCTCAGCCGATTGACCAACCCGCGGGTCGATGGGAACGCGGGCGTCACGCCGGGCGTGAACGCCGAGTTCGGTATGCCAGAGCACGTGATCCCAATCAGGATGCGTCGAGAACCCTGCTACTACGGGCTGGCCCAACTCCCGAAGGTCCTTCGCCAGGCAAACCATTTCAGCGCTTGTTATCCCGGGGTCGATGAGTAACACACCACCCGTGCCCTGCACGACAACGGTGTTGTTGCGGAGTATCTCGCTCTGGTGGACCAGCACACCCTCCGCGACCTGCTTCAGCATGCGGCGCCGCCCTCCTGTGGTCTGCCACTGCGCCGGTCCGCCGGCCGGAAGCGAACGCTGAGCTCCTCGTTGGGTGCACCATCGTGCACCCGATCGAGTCGTACGGGTGCGCAGCCCGGCTTGTCGAACAACCGGATGCCGTCGCCGAGCAGGATCGGCACGATGTGCAGGTCGAGCTCGTCGATCAGGCCGCGCTCGATCAGCTGTGCTCCGATCGAAGCCGAATGGATCTCGACGTTCTTACCGCCCGCAGCTTCCACAGCGATCCGCACGGCCTCGGCGACGTCGCAACTGAGGAACGTGACATCCGCGTCCGGCGTAGCGTCCTCGGGGTGGTGGGTGAGGACGAAGACCGAGCCCTGCCAGGCATCACCCCCACCGTACGGGCGAGCTCCGGGAAACGCGTCCCAGCCGTCCCGGCCACCCAGCACCGCGCCCGTGGTCGCGGTGTACTCCTGTTCCAGCCCCGGCTTGCCGGAGAACCCAGCCATCCAGTCCATCTCATGGTTCGGCCCCGCGACGAAGCCATCGAGCGACATCGTGAAGTGCCAGAGCACCTTGCCGGCCGCGGTCTGTGGTTCCAGCTGAGGGGTTGTGTTCACCACGGATATGACTCCGCTGGTCAGCGAAATTCATCGGTGCGGCGACGCTCTCGCGACAGCGGCCCAGGCCGGCCACGCCGGCACATGCGGGTACGCCCTCGAGGGCACCCTGCGCGGCGCCGGACGGCACGTCGACGGCCGTCACGACATGCCTTTGCACGCGCGTCTACGTACCGACTGACTGCACGCCGACCGCGCACAAAACCGCAGGTCATCTAGGCGATTTGGTTTCCGACAGCGCGTCGGATAATCTTTTGGCACACCAGCAAGTCCGGGTGGCGGAATGGCAGACGCGCTAGCTTGAGGTGCTAGTGCCCGTATTAGGGCGTGGGGGTTCAAGTCCCCCTCCGGACACAACCAGTACGCCCACGGGTGGGTTCGCTTCGGCGATCACCACCCGTGTTTTGTCTTTATAGGTGAGTTTGAGCCCGATCTGGCGGTAGACAGCATTCTTGTCCTCCGTGTCAGCGCGACCTAGGGCTACGACCAGGTCGCCGAGGGTTTCAATCAGCTCCCGAATATCTTGGCGGGTCATCCGCAATTTCTGGCCGACCGCTTGTTCCAAGGTCGCGAGTCGGCTCGCGGCGACCTGACGCTCGGCTTGCGTCTGTCGGGTCCAGCCGGCGACAGTGATGGGATCAGCGCCCGCGTCGAGTGCGTCCCGGTATCGGGCCAGCTTTCGATCGAAGTCGCTGATCAGTCGTCGCGTCGTCTCGAGTTCGGGCAGCCGGTCAGGTTGGGTGCTTTCGAGAGCTGCCAGTGACTCCTCGATCTGCGCTGGCCGGAAGATCTGAGCCAGCCAGCGGTCGAGCTGTTCGGTCAGCTGGTCCTCGCGGAGGTAGACCGATGGTTTGTGGTCGATCTGGTTGGCGATGGCGTACTCAGATGGGTACCGGCAGCGATAGTGCGCCTTGTCGTGGTTCCACGTGCCCTGCATCAGGCGACCGCAGGTTTCGTGCGATATCAGACCCTTGTAGGCGTAGGGGTGCTTGCGACGCTGGGTCGCCCGACCCGTGGATTGTGGTCCGCGTGAGGCCAGTCGGAGCTGCACTTGGTCGAACACGGACCGATCGACCAGCGGTTCATGCGCGAGCTGATCGGAAAATACCCACTGCGACTTAGGATTCCATGCAAGCCGCGTCTCGTGGCCCAGAGCCACGTCCTCGACGTCGATGAGAGATTCCTGCTTGCGTTGTCTGTTCCAGACGGCGTGCCCCGTGTAGCGCGGGTTGGTGAGAATCGCGCGGATAGCGCTTTTCGACCATGCGGCCCCTTCCCGGTGACTGTTGCGAGCACGGTCGTGCGCTGAGGGACAGGCGATTCCGGCCGTCGTGAGCAGTTGGGCGAGCGCGAATACTCCTACGCCAGCCAGATATTCGCGGAAGATTCGTTGCACCACCGGTGCGGCAATCGGATCGGGTTCGAGTCGATGCAACCGCTTGCCGTCGGCAGCCTTACCGGGGTGCGGGTGTGGGCCCGCGTCGGCGAGTTGGTAGCCGTATGGCGGTCGACCGCCGAGGTAGCGACCCTCGACCTGTGCCTGTGCTGACATGGCGGCGCGGACGCGGATTTTGATCCGGTTGCGTTCGCCCTTGGACATGCCGCCGAAGACGGACATGATCATGTCGTGGGCTTCGGAGTCCGGGTCGATCGGACCGCCGACCTCTGGTACCCAGAGTTGGACGCCGTAGTGGACGAAGACCGGGAAGGTCAATCCGAACTGGTTGCCGTAGAAGGCCCGTTGGGGTTCCCCGATCACGACCGCGTCGAACCCGCGATCGGGGTCTTTGAGGAGCTCGAGAAGACGGTTGGCCTCAGGCCGCCGCTTCCACGGGATAGAGCGAGACTGCCCGACATCGAAGAAGTCGGTGACGACTTGGCCGTGGCGTTCGATCAACGCGTTGGCACGCCCCAGCTGCCAGTTGCGGGAAGCTTCTGGATCTTGTTGATCCTCTGTCGAGACTCGTCCGGCAAACGCGAATCTGATTTGGGTCATGACCCCTCCGAACTGTCGTTGTCTGGATCTGGGCGCGGGATCCGCTGCAGGAGACGCAAAAGTGCAGCCGCTGCAGCGGGATTGAGAACGGGTGGGTCTAGAGGGCCGACGACGCGGACCGCGTCGGAGTCGGCACCATCCTCGCCCTCGTCCGGGCGGTTAGCCGGATTCGGCGAAGCGGATTGACCGGAATACGACACGACAGGCTCCTATCGCCTGTCAGTGACTCCTCCGCCTCCATGAAACCTGAACTTCCGCTCGAGCGCCAGGCAATTCGCATGATCAACCCACCCGCGCTGCTTGACCTGTGTGCGCACGAAACATGGACTCCCCCAGCTACTCGCGACGTCACCGGACCCGAACCACCTGCCGTCCTGTTCGGGCTGTACGCCGAGCGAGTCGTCGCGACGCGTGTTTCCCGACGAGGAAGACCACTCGCGAGACGAACCGCCGACTCCTACAACTACCTGCTGCGCGAGCACATAAACCCGACGTTCGAGGAAACGCCTGTCACTCGAATCACTCCCGAGATGGTTCGCGACTGGTACAGCGATGTCGCGCGCGTTCGTGCCCGAGGAGCAAAAGTCCGCCGGCGCCGACGCCTCTGTGCCTACTACACGCGCACGCGCCTATGAAGTGCTTCGGATGGTGCTCAACGTCGCGATCGATGACGGTCACATCGACCGGAATCCATGCCGAATCGCAGGCGCCACCGCTGTCCAACCTGCGCACGACACCACGATTCTGCTCCCCAGGGAGATCAGTGCGCTCGCTGCTGCGATGCCCGAAGAGCTCTCCGTGTCCGTGCTGCTCGCCGCTTGATGCAAGTGGGTTTCGGTTCGAGCCATTGGCGCGCTCCGGCTGTGATGGTCGTCACAAATGTTCGGGTTAGTTGATTGGGACTGCCCCGGAATGAGTTGACTCGCGGGTTGTAGTGGTTCAGGCCGCGAGTGGGGCCTGGTTCAGAATCTCATACTCGACCGGAGTCAGTCGTGACAGGCCACGCTGACGGCGCCGCCGATGGTAGGTCCGCTCGATCCACGACACCATCGCCAGGCGGAGTTCTTCCTTTGTCGCCCAACGTTTTCGGTCTAACACATTGTGTTGTAGCAGCGCGAACCATGATTCCATCGCCGAGTTGTCCGCGCATGCGGCTACCCTGCCCATCGAGCCGCGTAATCCGTTGTGTGACAACAGATGCACGAACTTTCTGGAACGAAATTGGCTGCCTCTGTCCGAATGTGCGATCGTGGCGGTCGGTGACCGTAGCCCGATCGCGTTGCGCAGCGCTGAACACGCGAGTTCGGCGGTCATTCGGTCGTCGATGCTGTAGCCGACGATGCGGTTGGACCACACGTCCTTGACTGCACAAATGTAGAGCTTGCCCTGGTCGGTGCGGTGTTCGGAGATGTCGGTTAGCCATAGCTGGTTGGGGCCAGAGGCGGTGAAATCCCGCTGGACCAGGTCGTCGTGGACCGGCGGACCCGGCCGGGTGACCATGGCGCGTCGACGGGCGAAAGCGCTGTAGATCCCTTGCAGCGAGCACAGGCGTTGGACACGGTTTTCGCCGGCTTCGAAACCGAGGTCAGCGAGCTCGTCGGCGATGAACCGGTATCCGAACTCGGGATCATCGGCGTGGATATCGAGCGCGGCGTTGATCAAATGGGTGTCATCCCAATCGCGTTGGGACACCGGGTCTTTCACCCATTTGTAGAAAGCTTGTTTCGAGAATCCCAATACCCGGCAGGTCACCGCGACCGGGATGCGGTCAGCGGCTAGATCAAGGACCAGCGGATAGGTCATTTTGGGGGCAGCTCCCTGGCGAAGAACGCGGCCGCTCGTCGCAGGATCTCGTTTTCTTGTTCGAGCAGTTTGGTTCGTTTACGCAGTTCACGGAGCTCTTCGGTCTCGGCTGTGGTCAATCCTGGCCGGTTGCCGTCGGCGACGTCGGCCTTCTTGAGCCAGCCCGCGAGGCAGCTTTCCGAGATGCCGAAATCCTTCGCGATTTGCTTCAGCGGTGCTTGGCCCTTGCGGGCCACAGCGATGACGTCACGACGGAATTCGTCGGGGTAAGCCTTGGGCACGGTGGTTCATCCTCTCACGGAGGAGACTCGCTGGACTCCTCAGGGTAGGAGTCAACCAAACCCGGGGCAGTCCCGCCGTGGAATGTGGTTCCGTGGTGGGTCAACAATCCCGCGAAGGCCAAGCGTTCGATGATGGGCGAAGCGAAGCGGGCGCGCCCGTTCCTGGTTGATTTCCTCGAGAACCTGCCCGCTGATCCGGCGGTCATCCTCGTCATGGGCAAGTCGGTTGCCTGGCCGGCCTGGCATGCGGCGATCGGTGGTCGTCTGCCGCGCCGACTGCGTGACACCGAGATTGTCTTCATCCCGCACCCGGGCCCTCTGTCGATCAATCAGCCAGGTAAGGGCCATCGCGAAGAGATTCGGCGGCAGTTCGCGCATGCCGCCGAGGTCTGTCGGTCACGCCGCTGAGTTCGTCGGAGTGGCGATGGAGACGTGCGTCATCAGGGGATTGGTTCCCAGCCGGTCCACGGCCGGGGACCGAACCGTCCGCGCAGGCAATTGACCCGGTGCTGAGCTTGAGCAGCATGCTCTGGCTTCGACCCGGCAGCCTGGACGGCTATGCTGGTCATTCGGAATTCTCGGATATCGCGCACCAGAGTGAAACCTGACCACGTTGTCACGTCGTAACCGTATGCACGCCAAAATGACTCGTATTGTCGCTCCGTGATCCACCCGAACGAAGTGTGCTTGATAGCGGTCGAGGTCAGGTCCCACTCGGGCGGCCCGATCGAAGCGCGCTCCAGGTCGAGGAAGGTGGTCACCCCCGAGGTTGTGGTCACCACGTTGCCTGCCCACGCATCACCATGGATCGGCCCCCAGCCCTGTCCCGGCGCCTGCTCTCCCCACTCCGCGCGCAGCGAAGCCAAGCGGTCGCGCAGCCACTGCCGATCTTCTGGTGCGAGAGTGGTTGCGGCGTCGATTCGTTCGTCGAGCCGGACGAAAGGGTCGACCTCCCTGAGGAAGTCTGGCGCGGGCAGCTGGTGGAGGGCTCGCAGGGCCGTAGCGATCTCCTGCTCGGTCCCTGGCCGGTGGGCTGCCACCTCGCGCCAGAACGTGACCGGACGACCGTCGACAACGACGAAATCAGCGCGGCTGCCTGCTGGTTCGACGGCCGCGACACAGTTGGACTGCAGCCATCGGGCGACGTCGAGTTCGCGGGATGCGGCCTCGGTCTGTCCTGCGCGGGCGACCCGCACTACAACCGGCACGTCGGCCACCTTGTAGATTCCGTTCTCGGCGACCTTGATCGGCACCAAGTTGGGGTTTCCGAATCCTGCTGTTACGCAGGCATTCCGCGCAATCAGCTCGATATCTGGGTCCGTCACGCGGGTGTCGCTGTCAGGTTGACTCCGGCTCTACGGGCGTATCGGCGCAGCTCTTGGACGTCCTGCGCCGCGCGACGTGAGTGCAGCGCGTTGGCGCGCGTGAGCGCGGCCGATCCGATCGAGTGCGCCTCGGCAGGGTCACCGGTGGCCATCACCAGCGAAGCGAGCTTGATCGACGACATCGTGCGTGAGCGGGCCGCCAGGTCGGTGTGTTGCTGCACGGCGGTGGCTAGGCGGTCTCGGGCCTCACCGGTGAAGCTGCCCTTCACCGCGATGTCGAACAACGCGTGCCCAGTATCACCGGCGTGCTGAGCAGGGTCGTAGTAGCGCATCCAGACGGGATCGTTCGCCGGCGAGGAGTTGGCGAACTGTTCGTCCGCGCGGCCGACGGCTGTGAGTACCGCCTGTACGTCACCGAGCTTTGCCCGCACCCGAGCCTCGGCGGTGTGCAGCATCGCCTGCTCGGTCGCAGTCAGCCGTGGCGCCAACGCGAGCGCCTCCTGGACATGCCCCAAGCCGTCGGTGTTCTTGCCGATCCAGATGGAGTGACGCGTCATCGAGGAGAGGACCTTCGCGTGCAAGTGCACGGCATCGACCTCCTTGGCGCAGTCGCGCGCCAGACCGAACATCTGCTCGGCGTCGTTGTGCGCGCAGGCGTCGAAAGCCATGAACGCGGCGGTGTGGGCCAACGAACCGACGGCCAGATACAGATCGGCCCGGTTGGCGGGCGCGCAGTCGGCGTTCAGGTAGCCCTGGGCGATTCGTAGCTGGGCTGCGACGACGTCGCGCACCAGAGCGCCGCCGTAGGTGGCATCCCACTTGGCGAATAGTTGCGCGGCATCCCGGATTTGCGCGATCTCGACCGACCCGACCCGCGACGGAACGGGAGCAGCCCTGGTGTCGTCCAGCAAACGCAACATGCTGCCCGGCGAGGCCACAGCGGTCGCGGCGGTCGCGGCGGCCACACGCAGAAATCCTTGGCGGTCCACCTCATCCACGGTATCCCTTTGTGGAAGCCGGAACCACAACAGTTCCTGCGGGACGCGCAGAATGGTCGCCCACCTGATCAGCTTTGACATGATCTCTGGCGCGTCACCGGTTTCGATTCGGCTCAATGTGGCTTGGGTGATGTCGAGCCAGTTCGCGACATCGAGCTGCGTGATCGGGCTCTTGTGCGTCGGATGTGTACGGAACGCGTAGATGACCCGGCCCATGTGCCAGGACGCCAGTGCATCCCGCATGTGGTCGCTGGCCCAGAACTCGGCCGGCATCATCGGTGGCCCGACGCCGAGTGGAGTTCGTGCGCAGCCGCTGCACGAGGTGCCGGTGTTGTATCGACTCAGTCGGTTCCCGCACGTCATGCAGTGCCTGTTGTTCTCGCTCGTTCGCGTCATTCGCCCCGCTCCAGCGATCTCGCCGTCCCCAAACGATTTGTCGGACGGTACCACCCGTAATACCCAGCTCGTATACAGCCGCCGTATATCAGCGACCCAATTCGATATCCGTTGCGCGTATAGCTCTTTGGTGCCTTCGAGGCGATTGTCGTGGTGTCCGTTACGAAATCTGCGAAAGGGGCGACATGGCGCTATCCCTGCTGGTGCCGATCCTCGGACCACCGGCATCTGGCAAGACCACACTGACCCTCGCGCTCGGCAAGGATCCCGACCGCCACGTGTTCCGGCTCCGCGAGCACGTACCACCAGGGGTCGTCATGGCCACCGTCAGCAGCGGCCCACGAAACCTCGGCTGGATCGACGAATCCGTTGTCGAACAGGCTGTTCGCGCCTACCTGGAGTCGGTGGTCGGGGACCCGCTGATCCAGACCGTGCTCATGGACAACTACCCCGGTACCGCCGACCAGGTTCGTGCACTGCTCGACGTTGTCGAAGCTGTCGCACCCCGGTGCGTGGTCGAACCGGTCGAACTTGTGCTCGACCCGAAAGTTCGCCGCAAGAGGGCGCAGAGTCGTCGCGTCTGCCACCGCTGCGAGCATGACCCGGCAGCGGATCCGCGGATGCCAGCGAGGCCGTCCCGGGTCGGTGGATGGATCTGCGCGAACTGCAAGTCGTTGCTGCACACCCGCCGTGGTGACGCACCATCGTTGTTCGCCGCACGAAGTCGCCGCCACCAGGACACCGTCGACGACGTCCGCGCCGCGTTCGACAGCGCCGGAATCGCCACCAACGTACTCAACGCCATCGTTCCTGCATCCGCGGTGGCCAGCCTCGTCGAGCCCATGCTGATCGCTAGGAGCAATACCGCGTGACCACCTCCAGTACAACACCGTTGCCGTTCCCGGCGGTACGACCATTCCGGCCCGAAACCTATGGTCAAGACACCTACGGTCACGCCAGGATGCCGCGCAACACCACACAGCCCGAACCTCATCGCGTCGACAAAGTCGACTACGGCCGTTTCCGCAACCTGTACCTCTACATCACCGAGGCCTGCCAGCTGCGCTGCGACCACTGCTACATGGGCGAGCGCCTCGAGCGGGCTTTGAAGATGACTCCCCAGCAGATCGTGGACACGCTGACGACCTGGCGACAACTCGGCAGCGACAAACTCACGATCCTGGGCGGCGAACCCACCCTGCATCCGTGGTACGTCGACGCGATCAAGGCCGCCCGCACGATCGGCTACCAGCACGTCATCACCACTACCAACGCACAAAAGATCGCCCAGAAGAAATTCGCCAAGCTCACCCCCGACGACTTCGCCTACGTCCAGGTCAGCCTGGATGGCGGCAGCGGCCAGACCCACGACGAGGTCCGCGGTGCGGGAACTTTCGACCAGGCCATGGAAACCAGCGCCGAGCTGTGTGAACGCGGGTTCGACACCCGCATCATCTGCACCGTCAACAAAGCCAACGAAGGCGATGTTCTCCGGCTGCTCGAGATCGCCGACGACATAGGCGCCAGCCTGGTGAAGTTCCACGTCTTCTCCACCATCGGCACCGGACACGGAAACGCCGACATGGCGATGACACCGCCCGAATGGATCGAGTTCTGCGAACGGCTCGAATATGTTGCGCCAGAACATAAGTCGCGTGTGTGGTTCCAGCCCACCTACGCGCGCGTCGACCAGATGGGCCGATACGCAGACGAGGGATATCAGGGCTGCATCGGCCGGACATTGGACCGGATCTCGGTGTTCCCCGACGGCCGTGCCTACATCTGCTCCTACCTGTTCGACACCGATATGTACTTCGCGAAGATGCAGGACGGTCGGGTGCTCATCAACCGCGACACGTCCGGAAACGAATTCGACCTGTTCACCCTGCCGCTGACCAACAGTGCCTGCGGCGGATGCAAAGCCACCGCATGCCAGGGCGGGTGCCCCGCTGAAGAAGTCGTCATGGGCGAGTCGTCGTGCTCGGCCTACCCCGACATCGTGCCCGTCTGCCGGCTGTGGAAGTCCAGCGCCAAACCCGAATAGGAGACACCCGTGCATACCATGGAAACGATCATCGAGCCGCTGCGCGCGCTGGACTGGAACGACGTCGAGGCCGTCGACTCTGCCGCCCGAAAAGCCTTCGACCTCTTGGCCGCAAGCAAATACCTGCTGCGCCGGGCCCTCAACGGCCTGCCCCGCAACCCCGACCTCACGCCGCTGTGCGAGCACTACGACATCCTCGACAAGATCGTGCTGCACGACGATCCGGAATCCGGAATCCGGTTGCGGCTGCACATCTTCGGACCCGGCTACCACGACCGACCTCACAACCACCGCTGGACCTATGCCAGCAACATTCTGCGCGGCGAATACCGCCACCGGATCTACGGCGAAGCGAAACTCGACACCGGCGTCGATGTCTCGACGTTGCGCGCCATTCATGTCCGCCACGAACAGGTCGGCGCCAGCTATGCCCTGCACCACAGCGCCATCCACGCCGTCGTCGCTGAACCCGGCACAGTGTCGCTAGTGCTGCGCGGGCCCGCGATCAACGACCGCTTCCTCGTGATGGACGCGAAGACCGACCGGTCGTGGTGGCAGTACGGCGCGAACCAGGAATCCCTCGAAGACGCTGCGAAGAAGCGTATGTCGCCGCAGCGGCTCGAGGAGTTGATCGTCTTGCTCGGGCAATGGGACCTCATCTGAGCGAGGCTGGGGAACGGTGGGGTCGTCGAGAGAGCCGTGAGAGGCGGCGCCCCCACCGTGACCACTACCAGCCGTACATCGAGATGGTCGCCCCGGAAGCGATGCGACCCAATGCTTCTCGGCAGTAGGGGATCATCTCGGCCGGCAACGAGTCCATCGCGAACCATTCCAGCGCGTCGCACTTGTCCGGCTCACGGTTCTCCGGCACACCCTGCCATCGATCGACCTGGAAGAAGAAGGCGATCCGCCCGCCGGACGCGGAGTTGTGCATGACGTGCACGAACTCGACGTCGCTCGGCGCGATCTCGACACCGATCTCCTCGGCGGCTTCGCGGACCAGCGCGTCGACCACGGACTCGTCGGCCTCGAGGTGGCCCGACGGCGGGTGGTAGGCGCCATCGGCGTACCCCGTGTCGGCGCGCCGACCGAACAGAACTCGGCCCTGCTCATCGGTGAGCAGCAAGTGCACGTCACCGATCAGTTTGTGCCGCTCAACGCTGGCCACAGCCATGACCTACCCCACTCTCTCGATGCGCCCGACCTGAGCGCGAGCCCGACCGTAGGTCACCCGCCACCCAATGACTATGCGTCCGACGTATATCGCACCTCGGAGATCTCATGACGACCCACCCGCGGTCTAGTGCCGTACAAGACCGCCCCGCTGCCCCAGCGCCGGGAATCGCAGTCAAACAGCGGGGCCCTGCTCCCGATGTTGACGGTCCTCGGAGCCATCCGATGACCGAGCCCGTGTTCGCCTACTACCGGCGCCCACTGGCCCACGACCGAATCTGGTCTGTTGAAGCCCGGATCGCCGAGGTAGCGTCGTTCTACGGCTGCGACGACCTGGCTGGCCGGATATTCGTGGAGTTCGAGTCGCCGATTCGCCTGTTGTGGTCGCTGGGCGAGTTCCTGGATCAGAGGGTCGACGCGAAGATTGCCGAACACGTGCGCGACCTCGCACGAGCTCACGGCTACGAGTACGACCGGATGCACAGCTATCCGACTCCCGCTCCGGCGCTGTGGCAGCTGATCGCAGCGCTCGAAGCGGCCGGTGACGGGATCGTGTTGATCCCGTCGCTGCACCACCTCGCGGATCTCGAAGTGACCGAAACCCAGATCATGCAACATTTTTCGGCGAATCTGAACGCTCGGGTCGTATGGACAGACCCAGTGACCGGGAACGCTCGTCAGACGTACGAGCGTCGGCCTGATCTTGCCGATTCACCGACCCGACTACTCGGCGAATTCCGTGTCAGCCCGTTCTGTGCTGCGCTGCGGATGGCACGCGTCAACTGCGAGGAGTTCCTGGCTCGAGCCGGACTCGCGGCCCTGACGGGCACGATCGACGACCTGATGGTGGCGATCGTCGGTCCGGCCGAGCAGCGGTGGAGCGGCAATATCGACATGCTGGATGAGTGGTTGATAATTCGGTTGATACGACCTGCGAGATCTCACCTACTCGTGGTCGAGGTAGCCGAGGCTCACGATCACGGCGACGCGCCCTTCGACACGTTGCTGCGGCGGATCTGCGACTCGGGCATCGGAGTCCGCCGCGAGAGCGTTTCCAGCGGCGGGACAGTGACTCGGTACGAGGTGCGGATCCCAGACGCGGTGCGACGCTGATGTGGGAGCTGGCTCTGCCTGTCGCGCCGTGCCTGGCCGTACTTTTCTGGTGCATCCGCGGTCCGCGCTTGACGTCCATGCTCACCCGCGCGCCTGCACCGGCCCGTGCCCGGACAGGTGCAGGCGGGGAGGTGTGACGTCCGCGAGCAGTTCGAGAGGCTCTACGCCATCGCTGCGTCGTATGCCGCAACGACTTCGGTGGAGATCCTGCCGCGGCTGGACACGGTGTGGCCGTTTTCGCCCGCCCAAGCCCGGATTGCCGCGAGGTCGTTCCGACGAGAGGAAGTAACCGCGCCGGCTGTCGCAGCCTGGCGGCGGCCGCCGGACTTGATGCGTCCGACGCGGCGCGCGTAAGGCAACCACTGGTCGAAGGTTTCGCGGAGCTTGGTGGCGTTGGTCTCGGAGAGGTCGATTTCGTATGCTGCGCCGTCGATTTCGAAGCTGACCGTGTCCTCGGCGATCGAGGTGCCGTCGAAGTCGTCGACGAGGGTGACAACTACCTTGCGCGCCATTGATCTGCGTCCTTCGTTTGCGTTCGGGAATTCCTGTTAGCAATCGTAATTGCTTTTCGGTTCGTGGCGAAATTATCGACGACCGTTGCGCCGTCCCGCGGTCTGCCAGCCGATCGACGCATCGTAACCGGCGCCTACGCCTACTGCAGGTCCGCGAACTCAGCCTTGATGGTGCCCCGGTTTGCCCTTTCGTTGATGAAATGCAGGGGACTCCGCAGTCCGAAATAGGTTTGGATCGTCTCGCGTCTGGGATCGGCACCGTGGGCGCGCGCAGGACCCGAATAGCAGCCACCGGGTCACCGCCAGCGGATGTCGCGGCCCAGTAGATGGTAGGCATGCCCTTGTCGGTCAAGGCATCAACGTCGGCACCGGCGTTGAGGAGTCGCTCGAGCGCCGCCGGGTGGGCATCGCGCGCCGCGAAGTGCAGCGGTGTCCAGCCGTGGTGATCCGCCGTGTTGACCCACTCGGTGACGAGCAATCGGTCGGTGGCATCGAGGTCGCCGTCGCTGGCGGCCTAGTGGAGTGGTGTTCTGCCCCAATCGTCAAGCTCGCTCATCCGGTTCAGCTTCCTTCGGGAGATCAGCTTCCCCGCCACGTTCTCGACACACGTCCGAGCGGTCGCTCGCGGGTCCAATCCTGTACTACTCCAGCATCTCCCAATGATGGGACCGACGAGCTTCTATGATTCTTGACTGGAACCACGTGTGGTGTGCAAGGAGCGTCGGGAGGGGACTTCGTGCCGGGGACAAGGGCTCCAGCGCCGCTGGTAGACCGGGTTGACGAGCTGGCGATGCTGTTGGCGGCCGTCGACCGTTCAGTCGAGGGGCGCGAGGCGCAGGTTGTCGTTCTCCGCGGTGAGGCCGGCACCAAGATCGCGGATGCGCAGCCAATGATAGGCACTGCGCCGCCCGAAGCCCGAAGCCCGAAGCCCGATTGGTAGTGTTGGCGATCCAAGCACGCGACCCGCGTTCGGCCGCGGGGGGACGAGCGGTAGGTGGCGACGTGGCACTTGGTGATGACCGGTGGGTCGAGGTCTCCAAATCGGCATATCCGCATGAAGCAGCCGGTTTGGCGATGCTTCGGTACGTCATTCCCGACGCTGCTCCGTACCGCGCATGGACTAACTTCGAGTTCATGGATAACCATGGCCAGTGGCATGAGGTCGATGCGCTAGTGCTGGGTCGGCGCCGCCTGCATCTCATCGAGGCGAAGCACTTTGTTGGCGAGTTGCGTGGTACCGAAATGAACTGGGTCCGAACCACACCGGGCGGAAAAAGGCGCACTCAGCGTTCCCCGCTGCTGCTGACCCGCCGCAAAGCCCAGCGGCTGGCGACTCGCATTGGCGAGGAGGCGCGCAAGGTCGCGCAGGAGCACGGACTCGATGTGGGGAAGGTGCAGCGCGGACTGCCGTACGTGCAGGAATCCGTGTTCCTACACGGCTCGCCGTTTGAGGTCGACATGCCCGATCTGGCGAAGTCGAGTCTTTTCGCACCGGACGGCTTCGAGCAGGAGGTGGGCCTTCCTGCCATTTCTACACGCATTCTCGAACCGCCTTCCGACAACCAACGGGTGGATGAGGATCTGTCAGTCATCATTGCGTTGGCTCTGAAGAATCTAGGGATCGCGCGTCGAACGGAGCGCGACGCTGGGTCGTGGAGTATCACCACGGGTACGCCGCTCGCCAGCGGTGACGACTGGCAGGAGTGGGCGGCCACCCACAAGGGCACCGGTAAGGGCGGCCGCGCGCGTGTCGTCTCATTTCGGCGTGGCACACCGGATCAGGCCCGAGCTGCCGCGCACCGACGAATGCAGCGTGAGTTCGCGTTGCTTTCTTCCCTTAGGCACGATGCAATCGTCGCGCCGAGTGACCTTGTGCAAGACGACGATGGGAACACCGTCATCGTCTACCCGGAAATGCGTGGCTTCGAACCGCTAGATCTGGCGTTGGCCACGCGCGAGCTGACCGCCGACCAGCAGCTCGATATCCTTACCCAGATCGCCGAGGCCGTCGCGTACGCACATCGAAACCACGTCGCGCACCGAGGCTTGGGGCCCAGTACCGTCCTCATCCACATCGACGAGCTGGACCGCGGGGAATTGCGTGTGCGCGTGGCCGACTGGTCGTGGGCCGGTCGAGTCTACGGCACGGATACGCGCTCGACGACCTCGATCGGCACACCACCGGAGCCTGGAAGTGCCCCGGCTGACGAGGTATATCAGGCGCCAGAGGACCGGTGGGCACCCGATGCGAATCGGCTCGCGCTCGACGTGTTCTCTCTCGGTGCACTCGCCTACTACCTGTTGTCCGGGGGTCAAGCGCCAGCGCGGGACCGTGCGGAATTGCGTGAGCGTCTGCGGAACGAGCACGGTATGGATCTCGCCGCGTCGGGCAGTGAGTACATCGATGGAACTCTGCGCGCATTGGTGCTGCAGGCAACGAACCCGTCGGTGTCGAAGCGGATGAAAACCGACAGCAAATCGGGCCTACCGCGATTCGATGCGAAACAGTTCGTAGCAGCACTCGCCGACTATCGACACACTCAACTCGCAACCTTTGCGGCTCCTGAGGTTGATCCTCTGAACCCCGCGCCGGGAGCGCTCCTCTGTGGCAGGTTCGATGTGGTCCGGGTACTTGGAGCAGGTTCGACCGCCCGCGGTGTGCTGGTCACCGATCGCGAACATGACGATCGCCTGCGGGTGCTCAAGGTCGGATTGGACGCGGCATCCACCTCACGCCTTCACGACGAGGCTCAGGTGCTCGCCGAACTCGCCAAGCGGACACCGCCGATTCCAGGTGTGGTCGAGCTGATCGAGGGGCCGATCGAGCTGGGCATTCGTACTGCCCTGGTGCTGAGCAATTGTGGTGAACAGACGCTGGCGGACGTCGTGCGATACACCCCCCTCGGGGAGACGCAGCTGCGCACCTGGGGTAGGGAATTGCTCGACGTGGTAGTGGCGCTCGATGCGGTGGGTATCACACATCGAGATCTGAAGCCTTCCAACCTCGGCCTGGCGAAGCCGGAGGGACGAACAAAGGCGAAGGTGCGGCTTGCGCTGTTCGACTTCTCGCTTTCGCGTGCACCGGTTGAGCAGACCGAGGCTGGCACGCCTCCCTACCGGGATCCCTTCCTGGGCACCGGTACTCGCACCACCTATGACTCGGCTGCAGAGCGGTATTCGGCTGCTGTGGTCCTGTACGAGATGGCCACCGCTGGGACTCCCGTCTACGGGGACGGCTTGAGCAATCCGGAAGTCCTCGACGACGATGTTGCAGTCGCTACCGAGGACTTCACGTCGGCCGGAATGAGCGGAGCGCGCGCTGAAGCGCTGGCTACTTTCTTCCGGAAAGCGCTGGCGCGCAACGTTAAGCAGCGGTTCGACACTGCCGCCGCGATGCGCGACGCGTGGGCCGCAGTGTTCACTGCTCAGCCGATAGAGCCGGAACTGACGGTGAAGAAGCCCGCCCCGGCTCCGGTATCCGTTCCTAAGCCGTCCGCGACGTACACCTCGCTCTCGGCGCTGGCCGAAATGTTCGCTCACGCTGCGGCGACGAGGCCGTCGGCGATACGCAGGCAGGTCGTCGAGCTGATCCTGGGATCGCATGCTCAAAGCCCCGACGATCCATTCGTCACCTACCAGGCGCTTGCAGCTCGAGCTGGAGTAACCTCCGCCCGGATCGCTCAGGTATTTGGTGAGTTCACCACATTGTGGGCGAGGAATCCTCAGCTTGAGGCCACCGTCGCCGATCTGCGCGGACGGTTGCTGAGACTGCTCCAAACCTCGGGCGGCGCTTCGACTCCAGAACTACTGGCCCGCGAGCTGGCTGGCGCTCTCCACACTGATGGGGTGGACGATCCACAGCGCACTGCACTCGGCGTGCTGCGCCTGGTCCTATCGTCGCCACCACAGCCCGACGGCGACGTGGACACGCGACCACTCGCGGTGCACACCGTGCGCAGGCAGGGTGCGGGGACGGTTGCGATGATCTCGACCTCGTCACTTATGCGCAGACTGCCAGCGTTGCTCGCGGCGCGCGCCGAACAGCTCGTAGCCGATTCACAGGCGCAGGGATCACAACTGGTGCCGGCCGAGGAATCCGAACCGGAACTCCGTGCGGTCGCGGCGACCCTGCTGGATCTAGCAGTGGACGACATGGAGATACCCGCGCACACCCTGCTGCGGATTGCGGCGGCGGCGTCGACCGAGGCGGCACTGAGCTCGCGCGATGAGCTGCACGCGCGATCGATGCCGATTCTTGAGGCGCTGCGCCTGCTGCTGCGTGGTCTCTCGTCGACGGATGTTTTTGGGCGACCCGAGCTCGAATCCAGGCTCAAGGCGCGCTTCCCAGCACTGAAGTCGGCTCTGCCGAAGCGTGCGGACCTCGATGAGCTGGTGCAGGCGCTGGTTCCGGAGATGCAGTGGAACGACACGATGAATAGATACGAATTCGCGCGTGAGCACGCGGCGGCCTCGTATGTGCCGACTCGCGTTAGTCGCCCAGCGGCGGCCACGGTGCGTCGGGAGCACGGGACCTCAGATGCCGAGTACCTCCTCACCGCGAGTAGGCAGGAACACACATTCCGTGCGCTCGGCATTCCGATGGGCACCTCCGACGCAGTGGCGAAGGCTCTGGCCAGCGCATTCGGTGCCACTCACATCGATGTGACAGATTTGTTGCTCAGCACACTGCGGTCGAAAGCCGCCGAGGTTGGGATCGACTGGAGCATGATCCTCGCCGCCGACGCGGGCGCGGTGGCCGACCGCGAAGGGCTTAAAGGTTTTGTCGCACAAGCTATTCCGGCGCTGATCGAAGCAGTCGATACCGCGCCGGGACCGGTCGTGCTCACCGATCTGTCCACCCTGACCGCGTATGGGCAGCTCGACATTCTCGGCCGCTGGACCGACTTGACAACCCCGCCCCCGCACGCCATCTGGGTATTGATACCGCAACGGGAGGAGGCCGGTGGGCGACCGGGCTCGAAGGTGGACGGACGGAGGTTGCCGATCAACAGCCCGGAGCAGTTCGTGCAGATTGACGATACAGAGGTGACGGTGCTGCTCACCGTCGCGCATCGCGACGATTCGACAGTGAAGGAGCCCGCCTGATGGCGTTGGCCACGATCGCAGGAGCCCAGCTGACGGCTGCACTGAGGCCGCAGCTGAAACGGCTGGTCGATGATATGCGCGAGCTGCTTGACGCTGACGCGGGCGAGCTGAGCAGGTGGGAGGCGACTCACAGCGAGGCGGTGAGGGAGAAGCGAACGGCGCCGACCTCATGGACCGAGTGGTCGGAGGACCAGCTCACCCAGGCGGCTGTCGGCTGGTTACTCACTTCGGTGTTCGTGCGATTCTGCGAGGACAATCAACTGCTCGGTGAAACCGCTGTGTGGGTTGCAGGACCGACGCCTCTTCTGCGTCAGCGGGCTGTGGATGCAGAGAACGCGTTCTACCGCGAGCATCAGGACTGCTCGTATCGCGAATGGCTTGAGCAGTCGTTCGATGCGCTGCGTCGAAATCAGGCGACGCAGGCTTTAGTAGACGACCATGCCGCATTGAACCTGATTTCGCCATCATCGTACGCCGTGCAGAAGTTGCTCGAATTCTGGCGGCAGATAGACGATTCCGGCGAGTTGGTGTGGTCGTTCTGCGATGAGTCACTTTCCACACGGTTTCTCGGCGACTTGTATCAGGATCTGTCAGACTTCGCTAAGGACAAATACGCGCTGCTGCAGACTCCCGAGTTCGTCGAGGAGTTCATCCTAGATAAGACGCTCGAACCGGCATTGAAAGATCGTCCGCTTGAGGGCTTCAAGCTCATCGATCCCACGTGTGGATCCGGGCATTTTCTGCTCGGAGCATTCGATCGGCTGGTCGAGCGGTGGCATCGTCATTCCCCAGGGATGGAACTACGCACCCGTGTCGACAATGCATTGGCGTCGATATACGGCGTGGATTTGAATCCCTTCGCAACAGCTATCGCAAAGTTCCGTCTTATAGTTGCCGCCATGAAGGCGTGTGGCGAGGTATCGCTAGTGCATGCTCCAAAATTCACGCTGAATGTGACGGCCGGTGACTCATTGCTATTCGGCCCGGAAATCGATGGCAAGAGTGCATTCGATTATGGGGACTCCAAAATAGACAAAGACATTGCCGTTTCAGGTTTTTCATATCAGACCGAGAATGCTTACGAATTGCGTCGAGTGCTTGAGCCGAATCAGTACGATGCAGTGGTGGGAAACCCTCCGTACATAGCGGTCAGTGATAAAGCGCTGAACGCCCGCTATAGAGATTACTGTATCTATTGCAAGGGTACGTACGCTCTCACTGTTCCTTTCATGTGGAAGTTTTTTGACCTGGCGAAGTCCGGCGATCGACCTGGTTGGGTTGGGCAGATCACCTCGAACTCATTCATGAAGCGCGAGTTTGGCGCCCCACTGATTGAGAACTTTCTCGCCCGGAAGGACCTGCGTCTTATTGTGGACACCTCCGGAGCCTATATTCCCGGCCATGCTACTCCGACGGTCATTATAATTGGGCGGAATCAAGAGAACGTTCACGATACAGTTCGTACTGTGCTGGGGATTCAAGGTGGTCCGGGATCGCCAGAGAACCCAGCAAAGGGGCTGGTCTGGACCTCGATAGTAGCGAATATTGATCAGCCTGGATACGAAGATCAGTGGATATCGGTTACGGATTTTTCGCGAATGAATCTGCGCAAGCATCCATGGAGTTTAAGTGGTGGCGGCGCAGCCGAATTGCTCCTGGCGATCGAAGCGGCGGGCAATAAACGTATTGCCGACTATTGCGATGCCATCGGGCGGACTACGCATACCGGCCTTGATGATGCGTTCTATGTAACACCGTGGGCTGCGCAGACGCGCGGATACGTCGGCGATGTAGCCCCAATCACACTGGGTGAAGATATTCGAGAATTCGAAATTTCCCCTCGATTCGTGACCATCTTGCCTTACGACCGTAAAGGGACGCCAAAAACTCTCACGGAATCAGCTTTTCGCACCTTGTGGCTCAATCGGACAGCTCTAAGTCGACGAATTGATTTTAAGAAGACGCTCGCCGAACGCGGCCTGCGATGGTACGACCACTCTATGTTCTTTCCGAAGCGTTACCGCCTGCCGCTCGGTATCGCCTTCGCCTTCATGGCGAGCCACAACCATTTCGTACTCGATCGCGGCGGCAAGGTATTCAATCGTTCCACCCCGGTGATAAAGTTGCCGGAGGGAGCAAGTGAGGACGACCATCTGCGGCTGCTAGGCACCCTGAACAGCTCGATCACATGCTTCTGGCTCAAGCAGAACAGTCAAAAGAAGGGCGGTGGCGGTCATGGCGGTGGCGCTGCCGATCAGCCCTGGTCGCACACATACGAGTTCACCAGCACGACCCTTCAGGATTATCCCCTGCCGAGACAAGCGCCGGTCGAGCGTGCCCGGCGCCTCGATTCGCTTGCCCAGGAGCTCGTCGTAAAGGATCCGGCGGCGTCGATTCAACAAGGCAGTATCACCCGAGAAAGTTTTGATGCGGCACGCGCGGGCTATTTTCGGATTCGTGCGCAAATGGTGGCTGAACAAGAAGAACTTGACTGGGAGGTATATCGGCATTATGGGATCATTGATGAAGACCTCACACTTCCCGTCGGTCAGGCCCCGGGTATCGAACCAGGGGAACGCGCCTTCGCGATTAAGCTTGCCCGAGAGGTTGCATCAGGCAGTATCGAAACCAGCTGGTTCGATCATCACAATCACAAGTTCGCAGCTATCGAGGAGATCCCTACGCGCTGGACGGCAGAATACCATGCACTTGTCGAAAAGCGGCTCGCTGCAATCGAGTCGAACCCATTCGTTCGCCTCCTGGAGCGCCCTGAGTATAAACGTCGCTGGGCTGGGGATTCGTGGGAAACCAAACTTCAGCGTGCACTGAAGTATTCGCTACTAGATAAGCTTGAGGACCCAAACCTGTGGTTCACACCGCAAGGCACACCTCAACCGAGGTCTGTCGGTGAACTTGCTGGGTACGTAGGCAAGGACCCCGAGTTCATCGAAGCGCTCGATCTGTGGGCGGGGCAGAAAGATGCACCGGTCACTGCCACATTGGTCAAGCTGCTCGCCGATCAAGCTGTCCCGTACCTAGCCGCACTCCGATATAAAGACCCCGGCCTGCGCAAGCGTGCCGAGTGGGAGCGCGTGTGGGATATGCAGCGTGACGAGGATGCCAGCCTGATCCAGGCTACCGATATCCCCGTGCCCCCGAAGTACAACAGTGCTGACTTCCTCAAGCAGTCGTACTGGTCCCACCGAGGGAAACTCGATGTGCCCAAGGAGCGGTTCATCGTCTACCCGGATGCGGGTCGCGATACCGACCCGACACCCCTGCTCGGTTGGGCTGGTTGGGACCATGCCCAGCAGGGTTTGGCGTTAGCGACGATCTACGCCGCGCGGGAGTCCGAGGGCATGCCACTGCCATCGCTAGTGCCCATCCTGGCAGGGATCGCCGAAGTGCTGCCGTGGGTCAAGCAGTGGCATTCCGGCGTTGACCCAAATCTCGGTGTCGATCTCGCCGAGTACCTGAGTAGCCAGCTTGCCGAGAAATCCGCAGTGGTTGGCGTGCCGGTGCAGGATCTCGCCGCGTGGCGGCCGGAGAAGAAGGCACGTGCTCGGACGACAGTTGCTCGAAAGGTAGGCCAATAGTGTTCCCCGGCGAATCCGGTTCCGCGCGCACCCTGCGGGAAACGTTCAACATCCATGAGTCGCGCGGCACGAACGACTACGTGCTGAAGCTGTCCGATTCAGTCGGGGCGGAACATCTTTCGGCGACTGTCGACTCGTATGTGGTCACACCCGCGCTGAAGGACGCGTTCGATTCGGCGCTCAATGTTGTCGAGGAAGCTCTGCGCACCGGTGAGAACACGGCAGCCTTCCTGCACGGGTCTTTCGGTTCCGGTAAGTCGCATTTCATGGCGATCCTCCACGGTATTCTCGGGCGCTCGCCGAAGGCACTGTCGGTGGCGGAGCTGCAGCCGGTCGTTGCTGAGCACGAGGTAGTCGGCAAGGCGAGTCTGCTTCGCTTGACGTTCCACTTCCTCGATGCCACCACCGTCGAATCGGCATTGTTCGACCAGTATCTTCGTCAGATCGTCACGCTGCACCCGGACACGTTGCCGCCCGTATTGCACTCTGCGGGTGGGTTGTTCGGTGACGCCGACAACCGTCGACGTGAGGTGGGTGACGAGAAGTTCTTCGGCGCACTCAATGCCGCCGGAACCCCGGGGGCGAGTACCACCGTCGACTGGTCGGTACTCGGCCAAAAGAGGACGGCGTGGACCCCGGGCACCTATGCTGCCGCGACCGCCCCCGATGCTGCACCCGCCGAGCGGTCCCGCCTTCAACAGGCGCTTGTCTCCACGTACTTCACTAGCTACTCACGCAATACCGACTGGCTGTCCCTTGAGGATGGTTTGGCGGTGATCGCAGACCACGCGAAGTCGCTCAAGTACGACGGCGTCGTGCTGATGCTCGACGAACTCGTGTTGTGGCTGACATTCCTCATTACCGAACGCGAACGCTTCAATGCCGAGGTCCAGAAGATCACCAAGCTGGTCGAGACCAGCCGCGGTCGCCTTGCGGTGCCGGTGGTCTCCTTCGTCGCACGCCAGCACAACCTCGCCGAATGGGTGGCAAGCGGACCCGATGCCGGCGCGATTCAGCAGGCGGTTGAACGCGCTTTCGCCCACCAGGAGGGCCGTTTTGGGCTGGTGAAGCTGGGCGACGAGAACCTGCCGTACATCGCGCACAAACGACTGCTGAAACGACGCGACGCCGATGCGGAGATGGCTCTTGAAACAGCGTTCGCACGCTTAGACCGCAGTCCACAGGTGTGGGATGTGCTGCTCGACGGTGTGAACACCGACGGTCGGCACCGAGGTGCAGACTCCGACGCGTTCAAGCTCACCTACCCGTTCTCCCCGGCGCTGATCGCGACATTGCGTGAACTGTCTGGGCAGATGCAGCGTGAACGCACCGCGCTCAAGGTGATGCAGCAAATGCTTGAGGACAACGCCGACCGGCTGACCATCGACAATGTCATTCCGGTCGGCGAAGCTTTCGACTACATCATCGACAGCGCCAACGCGACACCCATCAACGATGCCGCAGTGCATACGTTCAGGACTGCACGCACACTGTGGACGGATAAACTGCGCCCCCTGCTGTTCCGCAACGCGGGCATCGACGAGACCACTCTTGACAAGGATGTTCCGCCGGGTCTGCGGGCTGATATCCGCATCGCAAAGACCCTGCTCATGTCTGCAGTAGCTCCAAACGTGCCCGCGCTCAAGCAGATCGACGCTTCGCGTTTGGCGTCGCTCAATCATGGGAGCGTTATCAGCTTGGTCCCCGGCGACCAGATCGGTCAGATCACCGGCAAGGTCAAGCAGTGGGCGGCAGAGATCCCGGAACTAGCGGTTACCGCCGACGCCAATCCGATCATTTCGGTGACGTTGGAATCGGTGGACTACGAACGGATTGTGCGCCGTGCTCAGACCGAGGACACCGATGGCCGCAGGCGTGAACTGATACGTGAACTGCTCGCTGAACGGCTCGGTGTGATTGGGGCCGATCACACTGTCGATAACGCTTTGCTGCGACAGCGGATCTGGCGAGGCACACCGCGCCAGGTGGAAGTGGTGTTCGGCAACGTCCGTGACCACGGATACCTGCCCGACGACGCGTTCCGGCCGTCGGGCGATGGTGCGCTCCGCTTGATCGTCGATCTGCCATTCGACGATCCAGGCCACACCACGGGTGAGGACCACGACCGCGTCGACGAGCTGCTACGTACCGGGCAGAACCGGTTCACTGTCGTCTGGCTGCCGAAATTCCTCAGCGACAAGCAAACCCGCCAGCTGGGACGGCTGGTCATTCTCAACTACGTGCTCGCGGGTGACCGGTGGGCCTCGTATGCGAACGAACTGTCCGACGCCGACCGCGCCGCGGCTCGGTCGATCCTGCAACAGCAGCAGACGCAAGTGCGCTCCCAGTTGGGCAACGCCATCCAGGTGGCCTACGGGGTCGCGGCCGGTGCGAACTTCCCCGAAGGCCAGCCTCCGCTGCGTTCGCTGCACGCCGGATTTGCTGTCCAGCCCCCGATCGGACACGATCTCGGCGAAGCTGCGAACCGGTTGATCGACGCGGCCTTCGCCGCGCTGTACCCGGATCATCCAGAGTTCACCCCGGCCGAACAGCTCATCACCCGACGTCAGCTGAACACCGTGCTCGCACGGCTGAGGGAAGCCCAGGCCGTCGTCGACGGACGTATCCCGCTCGAGCGCAGCGAACGCGAGAACGTCCGGCGGATCGTCGAATCGCTCGGTATCGCCCGTACCAACGACACACACCTGCTGGCGGGGCCGGAACATTTCGCGACGTGGCGCAATCGGATAACCCAGGAGCTGTCCCGCGCCGGAATCGACGAAGCCAAAGACGTACCCATCGAGGAACTTCGCAGCGCGATCGTCGCGAGCGGACCTAAACGAGGGCTGACCGACGACATGGTCGACCTCGTCGCCGGTGCCTGGGCCGCGCAGGGTAAACGGTCCTGGTTCCTGCACTCCTCGCCGATCGATGAACCGGATATCGGTGAGTTTCGTCGGGGTGTCACACTCCGACTCGAACCGCTGCCAGACCGGCAGGTGTGGACACAGGGGTGCACCCGATGGAAGACCCTGACAGGGCATCATGTGAACGACTACCTCACCGCCACGAATGTGGCCTCCTTCGTGGAGCACGTGCGTGACGATGCGGCGGTCGGCCGAGCGGACCGATCACGGCTAATCGATGTGCTCAGTCGCGCATACAACCATCTCGGGATCGAATCCGGCGAACGGCTCGGCCTCGCCACCGAACTGAACAACATGCTCGATGCGCGGCTGAATCATCTCGACAGCGTTGCGGTGGTCGATGCGATCGCCGCGACCGCACTCACGGGTACCGACCATGAGGCCGGAAGAAGCCTGAGGAGCGCAGCCGCAGTAGCCGATGCCGTGAGCCGATTCAACCTGTCACGCTTCGACATCCTGCGCAAAGCAGCCGAGATCAACGACGACCGCGGCAGGCAGGCGAAGTCGGCATTGTCCGCCCTCGCCACCGCATTCGCCGAGCACGAACTGGCCCGACCGCTTGTCGAGGCGCTGCGAGTGGCCGAGGAAGCCCGCGACGCATGGCTGGAATCGGGTGTCAGTCAGCCGTCGCCGACACCTACACCGACACCGGCTGATCCAGGGTCGGCGTCGGACAAATCCCAGTCGACCGACACGGCGGCGGCGTCGCGCACTATCACCATTCGGGGGCGAGGTGGATTCTCCGTACTCGAGAAGCAACTGATCGATCTGCTCGAAGGCGATCCGGACGCCACATTCACCGTCGTCATCCATAAGATCGAGTCGTGACCTCAGCATCAGCACTCCCCGATGCGGATCTCGCATCGGTTCGTGGGCAGATCGTCGGGCTCCGGGCCAAGAACTACCTAAGCGGTGTATTGGCAATTGCAGCCACTCCGGTGTGGTCTG